>JAAEPZ010000174.1 GCA_024231955.1 bacterium
ACTAGCAGGGCTACTTCGAGGATTTTGCGAGTGAGGATCGGCCGAAGATGGCGTGAAGATGGGCCCGAGAGTGGGGAGTTATTTTTGAGCGTGCCCTAAGTTGCGGCTCTTCGAAGATCCTCGATCAAGGGAAGAGGATCGCCTTCCTCAGCAATGATCCGGTGGAGAATCTCCGCGTGCTCCGGTAAGACAAGGTCGAGGACGGCACGACAGACGGCGCGGATCCCTCTCCGCTCGGGCCATCGGACTCGGGCCAGGTCGGCCGTGATGGCGGCGATGTCATGCTTCAAGCCGAGCTCCACCAGCTGACCCCGAGCCGTTTCGAGAAGATTTTCGGCTCGTGCTCCCCACCCGACACCAGCCGACAGGTTTCCCTCGAGCCATTTGAGCTTGGCGCGCTCCACCGTCAACCCACGGGCACCCCGCAGGTGCAGGCGCAGCTTCGGGATCATTGCCAGGGCCTTGACGAAGTTCGAGAACGATTCTGAAGCCGCCAGGTACACCGTCAGATTGTGGTAGGCGGCGATCCGCTACCCGGTTTCCTTGGGCTCCAGCTGGCGGATGGCGGCTTGAATATCGTCCACCGCATCCTGGGGGTGCTGGCACTCGAAATGAAGGGCTGCACGGACGATCAGCGCTTTCGCCGCACCGTTCGTATCACCCATGGAGCGATAGAGTTTCTGTGCTCGGTTCACTTCCTCCACGCCGTCTTGCAGCCGGCCATCGGCATAAGAGA
>JAAEPZ010000175.1 GCA_024231955.1 bacterium
CCCGGGGATCAGGATGCGGAGCGCCCCGCCGTGGGCGGTGGTGGGGTGGATGGCGATCAGCAGGAGACAGTCGGCGGCGCGAGGTCTCGACGGTCGCCGCCGCAAAAGCGGGTTCGCCGCCAGCTGACAGCGCGTCTCGCGCGGGTAGCGGGGTGCCCCCGTTTCGCCAACTGGCTCTTGGTCGGGGCCCCACCCCGATCGCGGTCGCGCTCGGTGGCGCGGTCGTCCGCGGGCCGCGGGGAGCGGGGCGCCCCCGTTTCGCCCCTCGCCCCTTGGTCGGTTTCACCAGCACGAGACCGGGACGGCCGGACCGCCCGCCAAGTGCCGCAACGTTGTGGATCGCACCCGAGCCGCGCGACGAGACAAGCCCGGCACCTAGCCCGGCTCGTCGTCGTTATTGTGGCGAACTGGCCGGCCTGCACCTCCGCCCCGATCTCGCCGGGCTCGGCTTGACGGCGAGGCGAAGGAGGGCTAGAGTGGTTCCATCGTGAAGTCGATCATCCATTTCTGGACGCTTAGTGCCCTCTACCGAGCGACGACGAGTGGAAATCCTTCCCGGTACCGCCGAACCGGAGCGTTGGCCACGGCGCCGGAGTCACCGCCGGGTGTTTCGACAACGGGAGCTCACCCGGAGGGGGAATCAGGGGTACCATAGGTCTACTTAGGGTGATCATTGACAACCTTCGATGCCCCCGCCTCGTCCGTCACCGTCACTTCGGACGGCCGCAAGGTCGTCACCGGGGACCAAACGGGTGGCGCCCATTTTCTGGATCTCGATCTGCCGTGAGGCCGCCATCTCCGATAATCGCGGTGAGACCAGAGAGCCTGGCATCGTGGATCAACAGCGCCCCGAGTCAGGGTGTTTGGTTCCGCCGCGAGTACTGCCCGCACGCTGATCGATCCCGTACTTCACCACCGCGCCAAGCCGCAGCCTTGGGAGCAGGAGCGCGGGGCTCTGCCCGGCTCGCGGGCGCCGCCAGGAAGAATCCAGCCGCCCGTCCGCCGTCGCTATACTCCGACACACATCGCCCACGTCCCGGCCGTCGTTTACTCTTGGCGACTGTTTCTGCTATACTCATGAGCCCGACGACCGCCGCCCTCGGCTCTCGGTAGGCCGATGCCACTGTCGGGAGCACCGGAGGAAGGATCTTGCTGAGAAATCGCTCTGCTCCGTTAGTCGAGGGCCAAGGAGAGATCGCCGCCCGAGCGCCGGAAGGAAAAAGTTAAATGTACCTGTCGTCCTTAAAGATTAGTGGTTACAAGTTATTCGCAGACGCATTCCGGGTAGCGTTTGAGCGGGGCTTGACAGTTTTGGTTGGAGAGAATGGGGCGGGAAAGAGTGCGATTGTTGATGCCGTGCGATTTCTCTTGTTGGAGGATGAATATGGCCGTGCGGGGGTGGCGCCCTCCGATTTTCATAAGCCACTGAACAAACCTGCGGGTGATCGAGGAGTAGACCAGATTTGTATCACGGCTGTCTTCGATGAATTGGATGAGCCGACACAGGCTGCATACTTACCTTGGTTGGACATTGAGCAGCCAGAGCGGGCGCGGCTGAGCTTGACCGTGGATAACAAGGAGGATCAGCGGGGAAGGTTTAAGCGAAAGCTCTGGGGCGGCGAGGCGTCCAGTGGCTTGTTCGAATGGGAGCTCATGCGTGGGATCGGGTGCGTCTATCTGCCACCGCTGCGCAACGCACAGAGTAAACTGGGCGCATATCGTGGCTCGCGGTTGGCACGGTTGTTGCGCAACCTCGGGCCGAGCGACTTGCCGGATGGTGAAGCCCATCCGTTGGAGGCGCGCGTGCGCGCGTTCAACGAGGAGCTGCTGAGCGATTCGACGATCGAGAAGGCGAATACCTTCGTTAGCGGGAACGTTCGACGAGCGCTGGGGCCTGTTTTCGGGCAGGATACGATGATTCAGTTTTCAGAGGCACAGTTTGAGCGGATCGTCGAGCGTTTGACGCTGCTCTTTTATCCAAAGGTACCAGGCCGTGAAAAAACTACCGCCCGCGAGTTCTTTCGCAACTTGGATGAGAACAGCCTTGGATTCAACAACGTCCTATATCTCGCAACGGTCCTGGCAGAGCTGGAGGGTCTTGACAGCACCCAGACTGTGCTCAAGCTTCTACTGATCGAAGAGCCGGAAGCTCATCTTCATCCACAGCTCCAGACAGCCCTCCTGAACTACTTGCAGGAGAGGATCAGCGAGACCGCCATCCAAATACTCGTCACGACCCACTCCCCGACCATTGCTGCCGCAGTGAGCTTCAACACGATCAAAGTACTAACGCGACCTGACGCAACCACCACACCGAGGTACGCCTCGATCAGGCACTGCGGCCTAAGTAGTCGGACGCAGTTCTTCCTGGAACGCTGGCTCGACATCACGAAGTCCACGCTCCTGTTCGCGAAAGGTGTGCTTCTGGTCGAGGGGCTAGCGGAAGCGCTCGTCGTACCGGAACTCGCAAAGATAGTACTGCGGAACCTGCCTGAGCCAGAGGGTAAACCTAGGTCGTTGGAGCAGTATGGCGTCTCGGTAATCAATATGGGAGGGATCTACTTCGAGCACTTCATCCAACTCTTCATAGGATACGCCCGCGACGCGAACGGCGAGCGCCAACCTGTGGATAAGATCGACGTACGTTGTGCTGGCATCACGGACTGCGATCCAGAACCTAAGGCCATGCCAACACCACAACAACCTGCTCATTGCAAAAACCCACATTATAAGTTGGTGAACGAGTTGCATGAACACCCGAACTGCCGCGTGTACTCGAACCTCAAGACCTTCGAGTACGATCTGGCCCTTGAGGGAAGCAATCTAAAAGTGCTTAGCACCGTCTACCTGGCTATGCTCGAGACGAAGGGTTCACTTCGCAAGCGCGCAAGGCAGTACACAACTACCGAATGGAAAACCGCCACGTCGGCGGAGAAAGCGGAGGCCGCGGAATGGTTGCTCCAGCACATCTCTGAAAAGAAAGGCGAGTTCGCACAACGACTGGCTCAGCAACTCTACGATCATCCTGAGACGAAGTTCTCAGTTCCAAAATATATTGCACAAGCCATTCTCTGGGCGATCGGCCGGGACGATGACAAAGCGTGAAAAAAAGCGCCTGAAAAGGCTCGCCAAGCTGTGTGTGCAGCTCCAGCAGCACAGCACCGAAGCGCACTTGTGTCGCCTCAGCGACGAGCAACTCCACTACATCTGCCACCGGCTCTCCGTGAGCTGCTATGTCGAGGCGTGCCCAGGCAGCGGGAAGACCGAGATCGTCGGAATGAAGGCGGCATACGAGCTCGCCGATTGGCAAGAGCGATCGGCCGGGATCGCCATTCTTGCGTTCACACGAAACGCCGCCCGAGTTATTAGGAATCGTGTCACAGAGTACGCGGGAAATTCAGCGGGTTATCCCCACTTCATCGGCACCATCGACAGTTGGCTACACGGTTACCTTTTGCAGCCATTTGGCCACGCAATTACCGGCTACGCCGGCAAGAACGGCGACAAGAGCGTCAGCATCATCGAGAACGACTTGCGAGCAGACTTTCTCAACAACTACAAGGTGACCGCCGCCCAAGCCAAAGGCATTTCTGCAAATCAATACTACAAGAAATACAACGGTCAGCTCGAGGGTGCCCCGAGAACCAGCATACAACACTTCGACCAGCGCCTCCTTGCTGAGACCAAGGATAGATTTTTACGAGACGGATTTGCCACCTACCAGGACGCAGAGCATATTTGCTATCAAGTGCTAAAACAACAGCCAGTTATTGCAAAACGTCTGAGCAGACGCTTTCCGTACGTTATCATTGATGAGTGTCAAGACCTATCCTACTCGCAGCTCTGCGTCTTCTATAAACTCTTGGCCGCGGGTACCGCACTGCACATCATCGGTGACCCACAACAAGCCATTTACAAATTCAGGAAAGTCGATCCAAGTAAATTGGAGAGCTTCGTAAAGAGGCTGGCTATTCGGCGCCAGGCACTTACGCGCAACTACCGAAGCAATCAAGCAATAGTCGATACATGCAGGCGCCTAGTGAAAACACCTCAAGTCGTCCGAGGTGTGCGCCCCACAATTCTGACTGCACCGTGTCGCCTCTGGCAGTACACCTCAGAGAACCTTGGATCGCTCCCGCAGCATTTCTCTGGACTTATTTCCGAGCTTAAGCTGTCGAAACGCAAGAGCTGCATCTTAGTACGAGGGACTTCCCTGCTCTCACAGCTGCATCCTAGCGAGGGAAATCCAAGGAGTTCCACTGCACTGCTCGCGAAGGCGCTTATTGCCTGGAACGAATCACAACGCTCAACGCTCGCGATCGAAAGTGCGCTTCACAACGTCGGCAAGAGCCTCTCGCTGTTGGCGTACGCCGGGCGTGGACGACATCAACAGCAGTACTGCCCGGATCACCTGAAGCCGCACGACTGGCGGCAGTTCTTAGCGAACATTCTCAACGATGCAAGCTATTTGTACCCATTCAACCAGGGACTCACTTGGACAGACTTAGCTGCGCAACTGAAGCATTATCTCCGCGGCACCTGGGACTCGTTGCCGACCAGCAAGACGGAGTGGGCTACTGCTTCACGGAAGATACGGGCGCCAAAGGGAAAAGGCAAGCTCGAGGTTTCTGGGGAGATACACCCTGTGACATCCACCCACGGCTTGCGGATCACAACCATCCACGGCGTGAAGGGCGAGACCTTCGACGCTGTGCTCCTCATATCGGCAACGACCAAGAAGTCACCAGGCGGGCACATCGATCACTGGCTTCATCCGGACAAGGACAATGAAGAATACCAGCGGTTTGCCTATGTCGCCTGCTCACGCCCAAGACACCTATTGGTACTGGCGACCCCGCAACTGACAAGCCAGCAGCTCAAGAAAGTTCACGAGCTCGGGCTTGAACCCGAGGAGGTGGTCGCGAGTGCCTAGAAGCCCTACGTTTGAATCCCGATCAGGATTCACGCTGCTCTCTGGGCTTTGAAAGTGATTTCCGATGCGCGCTATCCACTTAGGGATGCCGCCGGCACCGAACGATGACTACACACGATGTCTTGCTCAGCCACGCGAGCGCCGACAAGACGCCCCACCGCGCAATGCGGATCGGGGCGCCCCCGTTTCGCCCTTCTCCCTTTGGTCGGGTTGACGGGCGATCATGTCCTGGTGCACCTTCCGTCCATGGACCGCGAACTCCGATCGCTTCACGATCGTAAGAGCCTGTTCCGCCAGCTCGACAGTGTTGGCGATCCGGCTCCACGCCAGAAACCGGCTCTCTTCGACGATCAGTCGGCAAAAGCCCAACGGAACCGGCGAGATTGGCGAAGACCCAGCCACAGCCACGGTGAGACGTCTTCCAGCTCGGCATTCGGGCCGTCGTTCGTCTCTTCAAGGAGGCGCTCGACGACGAGCAACACCAAGTCGTCCTGCCCGACCTCGTGGTCGCCGCTTTTCCACTCTTTTGCCAGCCCCGCGCATTGCTCCAGGGCCGCCAGACACCTGGGGCAAAGCCCACTGAGGTGCCGCACCCACTGAGATCCGCGCTCCGGAGAGAGTCCCTTCTTCAGCGTCTCCCGAAGCTCCTCGGCGCTGAGGTGCCTGCCGGGTGAGCCGTCGTCGTCGGATGGGGGCTCAGCGGCCCTTGGCCAGGTTCAACAGCGCGACGCGGGCATCCCGCCAGCGATCCTCGTGCCCGCGGCTGGATCGGCTGTCGTAGCATACGCGACGGGACCCACAGTCAGAGCACTGGATCCCGCTCGCCAAGGCCCGCGGTTCATGCGCTAAACAGGCAGCTCGTTCGACATCTCCAGTCCGTGAAGAAGAAGGGTGGGGCTTCGGCCGGTCCTCCAGGCCGGGACGCAACTCCGATCCCTCCGGCTCCGGGCGCGGCTCGATCCTCCGCGGTCCGGAGACGCCAGAACTCGGTCCTGTCGCGCCGAGAGGCGTTCTTGATACCGTCCTACCCTCCCAGACCAAGGGATGGCGGCTA
>JAAEPZ010000176.1 GCA_024231955.1 bacterium
AAGGTTCCTTTCAACACCATGTATTATTTGCTGGCCGAGTTGCGTTACACGGCGTTCGATCCCCAGTCCGGTTTCAACGGGAAGTATCTGCGCGCCCAGCTATTGCACGAGACGACCATGGACTCCACCTCTAAAAAGATCACCTTTCCGGTGGACGCCTACATGGTTGCCGGTCAGGCGAAGGTGCACAACGACAAGATCCTTGGCGCGCCCGTGTCCGGCGACGTTCCCCTGGGAGCCGCCACCACGTACTCTTTCAAGCCGCCGGTCCTGGATCCCCTGCCGCCTCGGGACGGCCAGGACGTCAATGGGGACGGCAAGGCGGATCGAGTGATGTTCATGGAGGACGCACGGGGAAACAGGGTCGTCGGATATTGGCTCGGCGCCGCCGAGGCGGGGCCCGATCCCAACCCCGATCCCGATCCCAACCCCGATCCCGATCCCATCCCCGATCCCGATCCGGCTCTCGGCCCGCCGGATTACATCCGCGCGGTCGACATCCCGCCGGACTTCACCCACCAGGGACTGCTGGCGACCATTTCGAAGGATGACCTGGAAGACACCGACATCTATATCTTCCGGGATTCCAGCGATCAATTGATCACCTCGCGCGAGAAGTTGAGCGGGCACGACGTGATCCCCGAGTTCGCCACGAACCAGGAGAAAGGCCTCATCTCGTACCATATGCTCATTCGCGGCGGCCTCAGCCTGTACGGGGAGCTTCAATGGAGACCAAAATGGAATTTCAAGGAGTTCCAGAACGCCACCAAGGTCAATGAAGACCTGATTGGCGTGAAAAGGGACCATCTTCGCATCGGCGAGAAGGTCAAGGTGATCATGATCAACCGGGCCACCGGGTACATGGGATCGGGCAAAGGGGTGGTCGGTTTCATGTACACGGATTTGGACGTCGCGGGAAAGGATGTCCGGAACGACCAGATCTCGGTGTTGATCCCGAGGATTCACCTGGGGCCGCCCAACTTGAAGATCAAAACCGAGCGCAAATGGAAGGTGGAGAAAGGTCTCACCGCCGGTGAATCCAGGGAAAATATCATCGGCTACGAGGGCGCGGGCCTGACCAGCGACTATTACATCCAGGTGACCACCGAGTGGTTCGACCATGACGGCTCGCCCCTGCCGGAAAAACTGCCCGGCTACACCGGGCGGCTGGCCAGGGTGATGGGGATCAACCAGCTCGCGGCGGTCTCGTCGAGCGTGGAGAATTTCGAGATCAAGCCGGGCGTCCATATCGAGGTGGTGAATATTCCCGGCGAGTATCTCGACGACGGCCATTTTTACATTCACGTGGTGGGCGAACAGCCCGACGGCAACCCCGACTTTTCCGAAACCGGCGCGGCCCCCACCGGCCCGCTGCAATACCG
>JAAEPZ010000177.1 GCA_024231955.1 bacterium
AGTTGGGAATGCCTAGGCTGGAACTGGGGCAGTACCTGATTGCTCAGGGAGCTCAGGTGGACATGACCAAGGTGGGTCGGCAGATGCTGCAAGCTCGAGAGCGGGGAGCACAGCGAACGGAACCGCAGACAGGGCGCAGAGGTCTGACCGCGGCACTGGATCAGATCGACACTTACCGCAGCGTTGTGGGAAGTGAACTGGGAGACCCAGTGCCGCTTCAGCAGCTTCCAACGACGATGGACGAAGTCGTGCCACCGACGGCGGTGACCGCTTTCGGAGATGGGTTCTTCAAGCGACCACGCCCGCCAGTGAAGCGATTCTATATCGATTGACTGGCAGCCAAACCGCTGACGAAACCGATGCTGCGACCGTTGAGAGACGTGTCACTGGCTGGGTCTGCTGGGTCCTCAGTGCAAGTGGGAGAAACCGCTGCCGACATCACTAGGAGAGTAAGAGCCGAGAGCCGCAGTCCTGGGATCGAGGGCGAGCCACGGGATCAACATGAGAGCAGAGACCTGACAAAGAAGCTGACCCCGGCCTCGACGGCTGTGGGCAGAGGAATCTCGCCGGGAGGCTTCGAAGGCGACGAGTGGCCACGAGCGACCACCACTCCCCCGGTCAGGAAGACGGGCAGAGGCGGATTCGATGCGCATCCGCAGCCAGGAGCCAACAGGGCAGGGCCGAGCCACACAGGGTTCCAACCACTGCAGAAGCATCCGGCACTGCCGTACCAATCGCCGATGAAGGTGTCACCCAAGATTCAGCGACAGCGAGCCGTCATGTACCAGATCAGTCAGGAGGATCTGCAACCGATGCCGATGAGGCTCTTCCTGCCATCAGCACCGATGGGCGCGCCGAGGCCACCCGAGAACACTCAGCGAAGCCTGAACCAGGCCCACGCTGAACGCGAGATGCTGGACCAGGAGGTTCGTGACAGTGACGCTCTGTACACGATCCCAGGGAATACACCGGGTGAAGAGCAGGCCGTGCTGCAACAGCCGGTACAACCGACCGGATGGACTGATGAACCAGTGGTGCCACGTATCCGACCGGCTGAATTTGGTGTTTGCCAGGCTGGAATCCGTTTTCGGGACCAGGCGAGATCCCAGAACATGAAGGAGTTTCTGGAATGGGAAGAGAAGCATCAGAAAGCAGGGAAGCCGTTCGGATCAGTCGTGGATCAACTCGCGGGGTCAATTGATGGGCAGCCG
>JAAEPZ010000178.1 GCA_024231955.1 bacterium
AATTCGCACGGATCGAGTCAGTCAGCACAGATGTAAGAGCCATCCCACACGCACACACATCTTGATACTGTAAATAGATCAGATAATAATGATCCTGGGAAAAAGTTCAGTTTCAAAAGCAAAGACAGTCAGTCAGTCAGCGTTAGCCGAACAGATCTAGCCACAATTCTCGCTTCTCCCTCCATCATCATGATCTTCGAAATTTTCGTCCTTATTTCCTTCGCCTCGTTCGACACATCCGACGGTCATTGCATGTGCAAAGAGGTCCAGATGAAGCAGGGGCTGACCTGCACGAACGCCGACCTGTTCGACGTCGTCAGTACCGTCTGCCGAGACGAAGTCGCCGTCCTGATCTGGAGCGGCGAACCCTGCCCCCTCGGTCCTCTGCTGGTGGTATGGAAGCGGTGTTGTCCGATGCTAGTCCTATTATCAGCAATCCATTTAGAAAGCCCTTCCGTCGCTGGAGACGGTTTTCGTTGAGAAAGCGGTCTGCCAGACGTGCCTGTGCGACGTCGGCACCGTCGCTAGATTCGCCTCATGCGATTGCAGTATGTGGGAAGAGGGTAATTAGTGAACGAACGATTCATTGTCTGCCAATTTAGCTGCCCTGTCCAGCACCGCTGCCCCGACACCGCCCAGCGCCGCCCCGACACCGTCCACCGCCGCCGCCCCGACAACCGGCGCCCCGACTCAATCCACCGCCGCTGCCCCGACTCCATCCACCGCCCTTCCTTTGACCGCCGTCT
>JAAEPZ010000179.1 GCA_024231955.1 bacterium
ATGACTCCCGGGTGAACGGTCGCCTCCGGCTCTTCGATTCCGACTACCGAAACCTCGGCCGGTTGGTAGATTGCGAGGAGCAACCCCAGCATCCTCAGGGTGCCGTCCGACATATTCAATGCATCGAAGTCAAAGGATTGCCGATCATCGAGATCTTGCTTGAAAGCCAGAGTCTCCATCCGCCCTACTGATTTGTACTCGACTCGGCTTACCCCTTGTGCGATCACCGAGAGCAGCTCACACAAGCGATGATAGATATCGCCATGCGTCGGTTGCAGCGTTTGCAGACGCCTTAAAATCACGGCGGCATTGCTGCCGTCGGGCCTGAGAAATTCACCGGGATCCGGCTCCTGAAGCTTGCGGATACGTTCCGGAGCGATCGCGTAGAAGTGCATGGTCGTCAGGAAGTCGAACACCGGAAGAAACTCTTCAGTCGCCGAAGCCGCGTAGAGCGCCAGACGATTCGGGGAAACACGAGGCCGGATACCGGGAATCGGCGTGGAGAAAACACCGTCTCGGACTGCAAACTCGTAGACCTCGTTTCCCTTGGCGCACTTCACTGAGCACCATTCTTGCACGATACGAAATCCTGGTTCCGGAACCGGATCAATCTCAAGCACATACTCTGCGCTGATATCGTCGACGAGGTCCAGGACCAGGCGAATACCGATAGGCATCGGTGGCCCGACGCCGTTGGGGCCGACCAGGATCGTCAGCGGCTCGAGCTCGACGCTGACGTCGGTCAGGCTCTTGTAGTTCCGAATCTGAACGCTTCGGATGCGCGGTATCACGACAGCCTCCTGAACGGGAAGTGGTCTCCGGCACCAGCCGCCGACGGTCACCTCCTGCATGGCGATGAGATTAGCACATGCGGTGCCCCAGCCGCGAGCCGGAGGCACGGCGCCACGGCGCCGACCTCGGCGGTAGGGGCGGGCCTCCGTGCCCGCCCATGAGGGCCGCCATCGAGGGCGCCCCGCAAGGCGCGATCGTCGTAGGGGCGGGCCTCCGTGCCCGCCTATGAGTGCCGGCACCGCTGAGCCGGGCGGAAAGGCGGTTCGGGTCGGTGAGCTGGCGCCGGAGCGTCGAGGGGGATCGGGTGCGGAGGTAGATCGCAAGGCCGCCTCCGGAAGATCTGGTGATCGTCCTGTGGCGGTTTCGAGACCGTCGTTGAGCCTTCCTGGCGGAAGATCGTATTATTGTTGAATAACTTAGCATGCAACAAGTAATCGTTGCTATTAGCCTCAAACTCTGGTTCAGTCTGCTGAACATACGGCACGCAGAGCTTCAAGAGCTGCGAGGCCCTCATGCAAGCCATCAACCGCTTCATCAACCAATGGAACGAGGAGTCGAGGCCTCGTTCCCGAGAACCCTCGTTGGCGTGTTCCGACGATCCACGTTTCCGGTGCCGTGACGCGTCCTACCGAGACGATATACTACCGCCGGAGGGAACCTTGGACCGACACGACGTCTTCATCAGCTACAACAGCCAGGACAGGGACGCCGCCCTCGAGCTCGACGGACAGCTCCGGACGCTAGGCTTCCGGCCCTGGATCGCTGTCCACGACGCCGTTCCCGGACAGCGGTGGCTAGATCAGCTTGAACGGATCATCGAGAGCACGCCAGCGGTGCTTGTGCTGGTGGGCGCCTCGGGCCTGGGACCTTGGGAAACCGAGGAGATTGCCGCTGCGTTGCAGCAAGCTGTGAAGCGGAAGGTGCCCGTCGTTCCCGTCTTCATGAAGGGCGCTCCCCCTGAGGTCGGCCCCACGTCGTTGCCGCTCTTCCGTGGAGTTCGTGTTGGTGTCGATCTCCGAACGGAGAGCCTCTATCGGCTCGTCAAGCTGCTGGGCCAAGCGGTAGGACTGCCGCCAGCGGCGGCTGGTGGCGGTCAAGGATCTGGGAACTATTTTGAAAGTTCGCTGATCCGCTGGCTCCATCTGTCCGACTTCCACGTCGGCAAGGATGACTACGCGCAGCACAGGATCTTCGAACAAATCCATCGCCACGTCCGCGAGGGAGTCGACGACAAGGGAACGCCGGACCTCGTCTTTGTCACCGGTGATATTGCGCATCGCGGCAAGGCCGAGGAGTACGCGACGTTCTACGAGGACTTCCTCAGGCCACTCGTCGAGGCGCTCGGCGCTGATTGGGACGGAATGATCTACACGATCCCGGGCAACCACGATGTCGACCGTTCTGTCGCCCGGTATTTCGATTCCAAAGCGATCTGCAAGCCAAGCTCGAGGTTCTTCGATGCCAGCAGCGAGGGCTCTCAGCAGCGGGAAATGCTCCTGCCTCGCTTTCGTGCCTACCTTGAGGCCGAGAAGCAACAGGGAAACGACTCACCGAACGGCTGGCTGACCTCGACGGCTGGAGCGTTCAGCGAGCGCCGAGAGGTTCGTGGCCGCTCGCTGGGCATCGTCGGCGTCAACACGGCTTGGCTGTGCCAGGACGAGGACGACCGCCACCAGCTGACGCCGGGCATCGCCCTTCTCGAGGAAGCTCTCGGCAGGGTCCGGGACTGTGAGGTCTGCATTGTCCTCGGCCACCACCCGCTCGACTGGCTCCACGACGACCATATAGGACCCATTCGCGCCCTTCTCGGCGAATGCCACGCCCTGTACCTCCACGGCCATCTCCACCGAAGTCAAGGACAGCGGGAAAGCGGCGCAGGAAAAGGCTTCCTGGCGGTTCAGGCGGGTTCCTGCTTCCAAGCGCGCGACGGCGAGCCGTGGATCAACGGATTGTTGTGGGCCGAGCTCGACCTGGAGCACTGGGAGCTACGTCTGCAGCCTCGACACTGGAACGTGCAGAACCGCGACTGGCCTTTGACCTCGGGTGCCTTTCCCGAAAGGCTACGGCAGGAGGGCACAGACTGGTGGTGCTTCAGCCTACCAGGTGCCGGCGTTGGAGTTGATCTCAAGTCGAGCACTATCCAGACGGGCGGAGCTCCCCGCCCAACAGCAGCTGACGATACCTCGCGCCGTGCTGCCCCGCACCCCGTCGTCGCCGGCGCACTGGAATCGACAGTTGCACCGCCGGCGCTGAGCCGAATAGCACCACCACTATCGAAGAAGGTGCCATCGTCACCGTCACCGCCAGCGTCGGTAGCGGCTCAGGTGCCTGTGGTGGCACCTCAGGTAGCTTCGGCTGAGAATCGGCCGTCTACTCCGAAGCATGTGGTGGCGCCTCAGTCAGCTCCGGCAGGGGATCGGCCGTCTACTCCGAAGCCTGTGGCACCGTCGCCACCATCGCCGAAAAGGGTGGTACCGGTGGTGGAGCCCACACCGGTAGTGGAACGGGTAGCACCGCCTTCAACAGCACCGCCGCCGAAGCGGGTGGCTCGGGAAGCACCGACACCTCCAACTCGACGTACCAAGATGAAGGCGCGCCGTGGAGAGCTGGCTCGGGAGAGAATTGGAGATAATGCGCGTCGCTGGGGGCTGGTCTCGGGCTTAGTAGGGGCGGTGGTTGTGGTGGTGGTGTTGACCGTCTGGCCGGGACGGCTTTCTGATTTGTGGAATGCCGTATTCCCGGGCCCGCCTGAGCAGGCGGTTGAGAATTCTGATAGCGTTGACAGGCCAATGACGGAACGGGAGGAGAAGTCAAACGAACTGATCGGACCTTCTTCCGAAATCGCTTTGGTTGCCAACTTCACCTTCTCACCGGAGAGGCCGGTGGCGGGACAGCAGGTTCAGTTCACGGCCACTTCGACCGGCAATCCCACCACTTGGGAGTGGGATTTCGAGAACCCTCCGAACGGCACCGATTCCAAGCTACAAAACCCAACCTGGACCTTTGAGCACCCCGGGACCTATCCCGTCAAGCTCACGGCTTCTAGCCCTCAGGTCGATATCGACCCTGTCACGACCAATGTCGTTGTCGGTCCCCCTGGCGACCCTGGCGAGCTGAGCTTCTCCCGTTCGAGCTATCAGGTGTCCGAGGACATCGGCACCGCCTCGATCGCAGTGCGTCGGACCGGCGGCTCCGATGGTGTGGTCAGTGTGCGTTGTAACACTGCCGGCGGCACCGCGGTGGCGGGCCAAGACTACGTGGCGCCGAGGGATATCCTCAGCTGGGCGGCCGGGAATACCGCGAACGAGTTTTGCACGATTCCCATCATCAACGACACCGAACAAGAGGGCAACGAGACGATTAACATCTCACTGACTCACTTCACCGGCGCGGCTCCAGCCCCGCCGACCACCGCCATCCTGACCATTCTCGCCAACGACTCGCAGGTTGACTATTCGGCATCGCTGCTCAAGGTGGTCGGTCTCAGCGACAACATCTCCATCGTCGAGGAACCGGGAAGCTCGTATGTTCTTTCCAAGATGGAGCCCTTGAAGCACTATTTCGTTCTCGAAGATACAGGAGACTACTACCGGATCTCCTCTGATCAAGAAGAAAGCGACATCTGGAAGTTCGTTTCGAAGAAGGAAGTAGCGATATGGAACACTCGGGGAGGGCTCCAATTCGTAGCGGCGACCTTACTCCAACACCGACAAGCAACGGTAGCCGCGTGGGAGTCCGAGGATAGAATCCGGCTATACGCCAAGACCTTGGATGAGAATGCCTACGGGCCAACCTTCAAGGAACTGCCGCATAACAGTACTCATGCCATCATCCCCTACCCCTTGCTGGACACCAAAGAGATCGAAGGTCGTGACGGCGAGACCAGACGAATTCATCAGGTCCTGATTCCAACGATCGTGGCGGGAACACTCGATCCCGAATTGCCACCTGGGGAAGTCAGGACAGTTGCGGGTGCTGTGACCTTCTGCGTGGTCTTCGACGCCACGGCGTCGATGGCCAGATACGCGAAAAGTTTTGCCCAAGCGATCGACGAGATGCTAGCGGAGACCGACATCGATACCGGACTTGCAGCCGCCGGCTTCGTGCTCTTTCGGGATATCAATAACGTCCAGCGCTTCGAGATCGTCCATCCCATGCCGTTAGATGAATCCATGACGTGGTTACGTGGGAGGATCAGACATATGGAAGGTGGCAATGATCCAGCGGAGCCGGTTTTGGATGCTATGATGCTGGCCAAAGACAGATTCCTCTGGAACGGTGGTACGGCGATACGTGGCGCGAGGAGGGTCGCGATCGTGGTAGCCAACAAGGATGCCAAGCTGCAGACAGTGGACTTGACCGGCGAAGGCATCATCGAGAGGGGGCTTAGTGCCGAGGAAGTTGGGCGCCGCTTACAGAAAGACGGGATCTCGGTTTTCACATTTCAGGCTGGATTTGAGGACCGCGGCAACCTCGTCCGCACCCTTTCAACCCTTTCTGAGGAGACGGGAGGCGAGTTCTACGCGGCGGAACGCTCAAGAAAGAGCTTCTCCGAGAAGTTGAAGAGGATCGTGAGGCAACGCATCGCCGAAGGGGGGACAAGAATCGAGGACCTCGAGCCTCATATGATCCGCAGGACGGGAGGGGGGACCGTGATTGCCCTGCACGCTCTCGACAAGGCCATGAGGGACCGACTCAAGGTCGCGGCCCGGGAATACCACATCTCCAGTGGAGGGCTCGTCATCACCGGAGCCTGGGTCTTCGAAAAGCCGGGTCTATATCGAGAGGAGATCTTGGTCGAGAAGGAGCTCCTCGAGTGGCTGGTGAGGTTTTTCGACGGTATGACCGACTCGACTCTCGACGCGGCGCTACTGCGGGAGAGTGTGAAACTGCTGGAAGAACTCCTTGGCATCCACTACACATCCAAGTTTCTGGGCTGTGAGCTGGAGCGTTTAACGGCACTCAGTCCCGAAGAGCGGTCACAGCTGCGAGAGAGAATCCGCACAACGACGGGTGCTCTGGCGGATTTCCTCGACCTGAACGCCAAGCGCTTCAACACGGAACCAAGGATATGGATGCCAGTGGAATTCCTCCCCTAGATAGGGCGCTTCGTGAGCTGGATGCTCGGAGGCATCGTCGCGTTGGTGATGGGCATCGCGGGCTTGCTCATCATAAGCAAGTAGTCAGCGGAGTTCTTTTCAAACGCAAAGGGACAGCGATTCTCAAGCCGATGGAAATAAAAGATGTCTCGATAATCGTATTTAGCGCGTTGATGTGCACTCTATTGGGTGAAGCTGTTGGCTTCGCTGTTGGTAGCCTGGTGGTCGCCCGCCTCAGAAGCTACATTTCCGCGACCTACCCGGAATCTCCACTTAGCAGGATTTCGAATTCGACCTGGACCCATGCCGGATACGCTCTGTTGCATTTTCTTTGTCATGGTCGTCGGGTTCACGCTCGCCCCGGTTTGGCGGACGGCTCATAAGGAGGTGTTTTGGAAACCCGATTGAGGCATGTGCCGGAAGATCACCTTGGGCTCGACGTCCCTGGACTCACCTCGACAAGTGTAGAATCATGCCTCATGGTTGCTCGAATTCGCTGCGCTTTGACATTCCTCGCGCCCTCCATCATGATCTTATTTGGCGTACTCGTGGGCGGGATACTGACCCTGGGAGCCGAAGACTGCTTCGCTCAAGTACAGCATGCGGAGCCACCTCCCCAGGCGCCGCCAGGGCCGGAAGAGGTGACGTTTTCAGTTGATGTTTATATAGCTGAGGAGGAGGCGGAGCGGGCTGCGTGGGAGCCGTATCTTCAGATGATGGAGGACAATTTCCGTCAACTTGAGGAGCTCACGTTACGGCCAGCACGAATGGTGAAGGCGTGGAGTGATTTTCTGGAGGCTTTTTCACAGGAAGATCCATTTTCGGAAGAGGATGAGGAACTGCGAAAAAACGCGGAACGGTGGTTGGCATATTGGCGGGAGAAGGCGAGACCAGGTGATGCTGGCACAATTCCTGCCGACAGACCAACGATTCCCAATGGTTGCCTCAACCTTCTCGAATCGGCGAAACAGCCCGACGCCAGCGGCATGCTTCGTCTCGGTCGGGTCCTCTGGGCCGGCGAGATTGTGGAGCCGGTCCTGATTCGGATGAACTCCGAGGATGAAGAAGCGGGCCATAGCTTCCGGAACTGCTCCGGCGGCCAGCCGGCGGATATCCCCGTCAGGGATGCCGAGATCTTCAACAGCGCTCGGGTGGCGCATTTCGAAGAAGAGAATACCGGGGTGCTGCCAACCTACCGCGAGGTTCAATTTCTGGGCTACCGGCCGTTCGGTGAGGCGAAGCTCACGTTCCGAGGTGCCGGCACCATGCTGGAGGCCCGACGCTTGGACAACGCCCACGTCGAGATCGTAGGGACGAGCTCGGTTCAGATTTCTCATATGGAAAGGATCGCCATCCTGTTGATCAGCACCCGGGAAACAATGAAAGCAATGGAGCCAAAGATTTGGGACGAATCCTGGGGAGTCCAACCCGAGGATTCCAAGATCCTGCGCGAGATCATCTGGTGGGAGCTGACGAGCCCGGGCCATCTGAGGATCCATCCACCCGTCGGCAGGTTTCAAGAGCTGGCGAGCCTGGCCGCCGGGTCGGGCGGAGGAACCGGAACCGACTGGGCCAGCGCCCTCGAGGAGAGCCTGAAGCCCCTCCTCGACCGCAACGTCCTCTCTCTGCTCGTTGCGGAGCAGTCCGATCACATCGACCTGGCTGAGAGGATGCTGACGCTGGCTAATAAGACAGACAACGACGCCGAGCTCGACGTGGGCAGCCTCGGAGAAAAGTGGAGAGAAAATACCCGTTTGCGTTTGGGAGAGGCCGCGAGCAGGGGGCGCTACTGGCCTTTCACCAATCCGTTCGACCTGGCCGCCATCATGCCCGACCGTATCGCGGGCAAGATTCGCCGCAACTACCACCAGCGCCCCTCTCCCCCGGGCACCGTGGCCGAGGATACTCCTTTCCCGAAGGACTACGTGATGTTGGCGTCGGACTCTCCGACATTCCAGGTCGCGAATGCCATGTTCCAGGATCAGGTCGCCGGGGTGGCGAAAACGCTGGGCTTTCTGGGATGCCTGCTCGAGAACGACTCGGTGCCAAACCGTTTCGGAATTCTGGAGAAAGGTCTCAAGCAGCTGAACATTTCATCGGAACGTCTGGAGGGGATGGATATCGACATGGCGTTTCGGCACCTTTTTCAGGGATTCAGCCTGCCGGCCGACCTGTTGCCTGGCAAAGAGCGCAATTTCCTGAGAATCCTGAACAGTGAAGAACCCGAGACCTTGCGCCTCGTGCGATCCTTGCAGAGCTACCTCAACACCGCTGCTCTCTATTCCGACGACGCCTGTCAGGTCGTGCTGATTCCGGACGCGGTCCTGGACGGCGAACCGGTCGAACCGCTGGTGGTGCCCAGCGCACCGGAGATTTCCCTTTCGATCCCGGTTGGCTCCGAAGCCTCGGATGCAGAATCGTCGGCCGACAATTACGATGAAGCCATGCAAGCCAAGGCTGAGGCCCGCATCGCCCTCAAACGTGCGATCTATGCGAATGCGTTGGCGCACAAGATCACGAGACGAAGCGTCAGGAAAGGCCACGAGAAACTCAAGCAGGGGAATAAAACTGTCCTTGATACCAACGGAGAGGGTCCGGCTTCGAAAGAATTCAGACAAGCAAGAGATTTCTTCCTGAAGGCTGAGGAGAAAGCCTTCAGGGTTGAGCACAGCAAACCGACATTACGAGTGCACTGATTGGTTCTCGAAATCGGATTCGAGCTGATGGTGGCCGGTGCTGCGTTTCAGTACCACGGACACGATACGTTTCACTCCTCGGCGCTCGCCAGAATTGAGCCACTTCTGCTCTCCAAAACTGAGCCACCGACATTTTCTGTCAGCCAACCCTCCCAACTCCCGACCCTGCCAGAATCGGGAGTTGGGAGGGTTGGCGCGCGCCAAAACGGCGGCGAGGGTGACTCAATTTTGCCAAGAAAAAGTGGCCCAATTCTGGATAGCGCTGAAGTTTCACTTAAAAAGGCAGTGATTGAATGGCGTAAATGGAGCGTAAGCCGTCACCCTCCCGCGGCCTGTGAGGGTAGGGCGGTGCTCCGTAGTGTTGAGATCCGAATTATTCCGTAACCCGCCACCGGATTAGACCGCGGCGCCTCTCCTACATTCTACCGTCGTTTTTCAGCCGTCCTGGGCTTCCCGATCCTCCGCCTGTTAGTCATCGCCTATAGGGATCCATTACGTGATCGCCTCATGGAGCCACTTGATGATCACCCTCATGGAGCCACCCAGCGCTCTCCCCTCGGCCTGGGATTGTGTGGCGGTGCTCGGGGCCGTCAAGGCTCCCCTTCGGCGCTGAGAGCCGCTCTGGGAGCGGCTCTCAGCGGCCTTGACTGCCCCTGCGCGCCGCCAGG
>JAAEPZ010000180.1 GCA_024231955.1 bacterium
GATATGGGATGGGCGTACCATTGCCTGCCTGTTCAGTTGAGGCAAACGTGGCCGCATCCTCTTTCAACTCACGTATTCCTCGCTCGATTTCTCGGCAAGATTCACGTCGTGTCTGTTCGGTCGGGCGATGCCCCAGCACCATAGGCATGGGCGGGGTCATCACGACTCTGGTGGGTGGCGGTCGGCCAAGATTAAGCTCTCCGGCTTGGCGGCGACTCTCCGCACGAACCGATGGTGATTGTCCCTGCTCCATGGCCTGCCGTTTAGCAGTGCCTCCAGTGGGCGGTTGACTAGGAGAGACCGGAATCGGAATGTCAGTCTTCGACTTAGACCCCGGACTATGCGTCGGTTGCGGATATGCAAAAGTGGGAATGCCTGGTGGCGCAAATCCCGTCGCTGGTGGTCCAAACAAACCACCTCGTTTTAGACTATGCGCTCGACGACTTCGACGGCGCGGATTTCGTCTGGCGGTCGAACCACTCTCCTGCTGACTGCTCGACTCACTATCGGAGCGGCGTTGCGGAGGACCAAAA
>JAAEPZ010000181.1 GCA_024231955.1 bacterium
CCACCTCAGAAAACTCAACAAACGAGGCCTGACCCATCCTACTAGCCATTGGATTACTAGCAAAACGAGAGGTCCCCTCTGGGCCTAGTAAAGAGTAAACTAGCCGGTTTTTGTCCTCGTCGGTGAGTGGGTCCGTCGGCGACGCATGGCGATCCAGCCAGTAGAGGTAGTTTTCCAGTGTCGTCCACCACGTCCGGAAGTTCGGTTGATCGCCCGGGACGCTCCAGTAGGCGGACGGCTCCAGAAATCACATCCTCGTCAGCGCACCAGCGACGGCAGCGGTTCCTTGTGACGTCGACGCGGTCGTCGTTGTCGTCGTGGCGGTCGTTGGCGTTGCATCCGTCATCGTTGGGTTCACCATCGTTCTTTACTCGCGACGCCAATTGAAGTAGGCGCGCTCTGGATCGGAGATCAGGGGGGCCAAAGTAATAAGCGTGGGGCAGAGCACTAGTTTATGCGGCAGACAAGAGATAACAATGAATGCGGCCGAGCAATCAGTGGCGGAAAAATACCGGTTACAAAACAGGCGCAAACAATATGGCTGCTCACTAAGCCATGCTAATTTCCTAACTAAGCGCCTGTACAAAACGCAGAACATCGCACAGAGATCGATCGTAAATACATCATTTCCTCCCCCCTTTCTTCTGAGGGGGCCGATCCCTGCGGAAGTCCTCGGGCACGTATCGATCCGGGGGTTCTCGTTCTCGTTCTGGGTATCTGCGCGGCTCCTGCACAGCGTCCAGTTGATCAGGCCCCTTGATCAGTTCCTCAGTACCCGCAGCGTCCTCGTGAATGGGTGGTGGAGCTCCCAAGATTTCAGACCATGTCGTCGCTGGCGGCACAAAGCGTTTGAGCAGTCGCGAGTTCCACTTCTGACCGTCAGACAGCTGGTAAGTGAACCGGCCCAAAACCTTCGTGACCCGAAATGGTCCAGCGAATGGGGAGCGTCCCTTCAGCGTTTGTGGTCGTCGTGTCAAAACCAGGTCCCCCACAGTGAAAGGTCCGCGCTTGAGTCGAGTCGCACTTGCCCTCATGGTCGACTGAGCGCCATCCTTGGATTGACCAGGTACAAGCCTATCGGCCTCATTACCGTGGCCCCCATCGAATGGCCTCATCCCATGGGCTGGCTCGAAGTCAAGCTGGAATGTCCGACTGAAGAACAGTTCGGCGGGGCTTTTGGACCATGGTTTGGCAGGAGTTGCACGATAAGCCTTCAGCAATTCCTGGATCCCCTCCTCCCAGGAGATTCCGTCATGGCAGAAGCACTGGACCCCAAATTTCAGGACCCTGTTGAATACCTCCACCAATCCATTTTCCGTCGGGTTGTAGACTGCCGAGCGTGTGTGGGCGATCCCGTGACGTTTCAGGAATGCTGAAAACTCAGAGTACACAAATTGTGGCCCGTTATCTGACACGAGCTCGTCAGGGTTACCAAACCTAGCAAAAACAGTCTCTAGCCACTTCGCAATGCGGCCAGAGCGA
>JAAEPZ010000182.1 GCA_024231955.1 bacterium
GGGGGCCGGTTTCGACAGCACCACGCCGGGGAATAGGCGAACTTTCGGGACGCCTTTCCCGCAGCGGCCGGGCGGGGGTGAGGACGCTAAGTTCTTTGTAATCGGGGATTTACGTGCGAACCCCGGCCTGGGCCGACCAGAAATAGGCGTCGAAAAAGTTCGCCTGATACCCAGAGGAGCTCGGCTAGATTCGGTAACTAAGGATGTTCTGCGGCGGCACGGGCCTGAGAGAGAAAGACGATGATTAACCTCTTCTTTTCATACTCGCATCGCGACGAGGAGTCTCGCGACGAACTAGAAGTTCATCTGTCGTCACTCAAGAGGGAGGGCATCATCTTGCCGTGGCATGATCGGCGGATCTCCGCCGGGGACGACTTCGAGCGATCTATCAGCGAGCACTTGGAGGCAGCCCACATCATCCTCCTCCTCGTGAGCCCTTACTTCTTGGACTCGGACTACTGCCACGAAGTAGAAATGCGGCGCGCACTTGAGCGCCACGAAGCGGGCGAGGCGCGTGTCATCCCGGTTATCCTTCAGCCCTCCGACTGGAAGAACTCACCCTTCGGGAAGATTCTGGCTACACCCACAGGTGGAAAGCCAATCGCGAAGTACTCGAATCCTCACGATGCGTACCTAGAGATCGTCACCCAGATCCGCCAAGTAGCGACCGAACTCTCTTCATCAGTCAGCGACGCTCCGGAGGGCCGACCCGCTTTGAGGCCGGTTAGCCGCGCTGTGTCAGGGACTCAAGTTGGCTCGATAAGGTGTAACTTTATTATTGAAATTGAGAATGAATCGAGGGCCACGGCGATCGCGCGGGGTCAGGTGCAGAGCGATAGCAACAAGCACCTCATTGCCGATTGGCATCCCCTGCTGACGTCGTCACTCGGACTTCAGGATAAGCCTTGCCTTGAGGTGCGCTATGAATTCCGAGTAGGAGAGCATACCGCTCTTGCCAGTATTCTCGAGTTCTGCGGGGCTACCAACCATTTTGTTCAGAATCTTCGAGATCGCTTTGGTCGCACTGCTGTGTACGGGCGCGTCAAGATTCTCAACAACTCACGACCGGGCTACGTTGTTGATTTGCAATTGGATCATTCGGAGACGGTCTTCCCTCTTCCCGTCGCAATAGCGCGACTACTCAATCCAGGGTGTCTGGCTGAGCATCTGAAGACTTTGTATCCAATCCCAGGTCGCGTCTTCTCGGCCTTGGTGCCAGGATCCGAGTTTCAGGTGGGCGACTTTCCGGCTGCGTTTACAATGGCTGAAGATCGGGAACCTTTTGTTTTTCAAGGTGGCCTTGTGTATTCATCCAGCGTTGCCGAAGATTGGGAAAAGTGGGATGCGAAGTATGTGGTTGAATCAGGTCCGCGACGCTCGGCCAATTCGGAGTGGCGACATGACCTCGCCGACCATCTAAGAAATCTGCGGCATGTACTGTCGGACGATCCATGTTACTACGCGTTAGCCATTGGCGATGCAGCGAGGGGGGTACTGCCGATCAGGGTAGGCGAATGCCCCTACGTCCGAGGCGCCATAACATGCGAGAGCCTGTACCTTGGAGCTTTAGAGATGGCGGCAAGTCGCGGACATCAGGATCTCCTTGACTACTTCGGGCAACGCTTTAGGGAGATCGAGACGACCCCATATCCCATTCTCGGGATTACTGTCTTGATGATGTCGGCTGACCGAGAGGTTCTCATTCAGGAACGCTCCATGAATGTCGGTGCGTATGCTGGTATCCGACACCTCGCACCTGGAGCGATGATGGAACGGGTCGCCAGACATCCCAAGCCATCAATCATCGCGACGTTCTTGCGAGAACTCGACGAAGAACTATTCAGAGCCGATCGTGATCCTGAGACGGAATCGGAAGAAGACATCGGCAGGATTATTCACAAGCCTTGGATTGCAGATCTCGAAGGTCGATTCACGTGCATGGGGTACTGCGTTGACCTACTGCGGCATTCAATGGCCCTTCTCTGTCTCTTCCGGCCGGGAGAGCAATGGTGGAAACGGTACTCGCATCAGATGAGCCTGAATTGGGAGTTTAAGAAACCTGCTCCTAGGACCGTACCCTGGCACGAACTGGTTGCGGATGTTCGAAGTGAACCGGCGCTGTTCACGCCAGAGACATGCGCGTCTGTCTTTCTCGCCGGTGCTTCCGGCGTGTAAGCAACTGCCCCTCCGTTACTTGACTAGAGCGGCAAAGAAAGACTGAAACCGGAACCGGATTATGATGACGAGAAAGGCACGTATGAAGGAGAAGGCTGGAATTCCCGGAGATCGGAGCTATGATTTTCGGAGCCCGAAGGGGAGGAAGGGAAAGATCGAAGACTGGAGAAACGGCCGCCGAACAAAGCTACTGCACAGGACGCCGACGCGCTATGAGTCGTCCTCGCTGGTCCAATGGGGATTGCCTCCGGCAACGTCAACAGCTGGCCAACGGGCGCCTGTGAGTAGCATGCCGTTCTGCGGCCTACACCACTGAACCGCCCTGAATGAGAGCGGGCGGGCGGGACAACGTATCGAGGCGCTGCGGTGTCGGGTCGGAGCCGTGAAGGACGGCTCGAATTCCCAGAATGCAGAGCACCCTCGCCCGGGGCGA
>JAAEPZ010000183.1 GCA_024231955.1 bacterium
GGCAAACAGACATGATGCGCCCGGCGTAGCGCATGCCGTCCGAAATCCCTGGCTGGCTGGGCGTACGCAGGTTTGCCCTTGGCAGAAGCGTGATCGGCCGGAAAACAAAGGCCAGCCATCGGCGCCCGGGCGCTCGCCGGGCGGGCGGCCCCATCCCACCTGTTGTATGATCCCAGGGGGAGACCGAAGACTCTGGGCGGGAGCATCCGCTGGGACCGATGCTTACTGCTCCAGAAGCTTACCTCACGGCGACGTCGGGCCTTCGTTTCATCCGCGGCCGTGACCCGTGCTTCGACACCGGCCGACAACCGGTACCAGGAGACCACTACCAGGACCAACGAGACCCACGTCATGAGAATTGAGGCGAGAAAAACAGTCGACGGACTCCTGATTCCCACCCCCCCACCTCTCTGGTGCCCAATATTACTTTCGGACCACCCAGTCGCAGAGTTCCAGATTCTGAGTCTATGCAGTCCATGAGCTGTTGGTTTTGGCAGTTAACCTGCTGTTTCCAGGAATGAGCCGTTGAATAAAGGTACGGGACGGAGTAAAAACCGACGGGAGCACTGTGCATGAAGGCAGCGCGTCGGTGGATTTCTGGGCTCCCTCAAACGCTTCGCAGCCTCTTCACCCTCTGGTTGCATTGGAAAATCCTTGATTCACCGGTTGGCCCCTTGGTTCCGGGGGTTGACTGACGATTCCGTGGTGTCTCCAAGATTCACCAGAAGTGGTCTCTATAACTTTCAAGAAAAAGAAAGAGCCGCACTCATATCAATTGGGTGCGGCTCTTTTAGAACAGACGGACACGGGTGTTTCCACAGTGGGCTGCTGAATGCAAAGGAGTACCGGTAGCGAAGTCTCGGACCGTTCAAGAGGTGAGATCTCAGCCCGTCTGCGGGCGGCATATGGTAGCC
>JAAEPZ010000184.1 GCA_024231955.1 bacterium
ATGAATTTCGTCAATGCGCTACAGAAGACTGCATAAAGGAGCAAAGTTCAGGCCGCGGCGGAACGACGAGCAGTTCGATTCACCCTACCCAGTGCCCACCTTAACGCTCTTACCCACCAACTCCATGACCGCGCGGAGGGGTTGCCGCCCGAATTTCTCTCGGCCTTGTCGAAGCCATCTTCAATAAGCGCATCGTGCAATGGACCAAACACAAGCGGCCAACTTATCGCGGCCGCTCCCCTTGCCTTCATCTCCACGATATGCCGAAGCACCACCCAATCCGCGCCTTCAGCCACGACAAAGGCGTGATAACCATCAAAACCCTTGGGGCCGGTAAACCGAAAATGGACGCTCCTTCCCGGCTCATAGGATTGAATGGTGTATCGAATGGGACCATGCCCGCCGCGCGCCCCGATCTGCAATCCTTGATCAAACTTCATCGGCGGCCACTTCTCGTTGGGCCAGAGCTTGTCGCTCTCTGAAGCAAGCGTATCGATCAAAGCGCCGATGGACGAGGCCGGGTAGGGCATCTTGCGCTCATGGACGTTCTTCACCTTCATGGCTCTTTCCTCAATCGCCCAGCGCTTCATCCACGGCGGCAACCGCTCTCAGGTCGAGACGGAAAAGCTTCGACTTGACCTTCCCCAACGCTTCCTCCACCACCGCCTGATCCTCCTCGCCCCGATCCTTGAGGG
>JAAEPZ010000185.1 GCA_024231955.1 bacterium
GAGAATCCGATGGAGGTGGCCGAGAGGGAATCGCTTTTCGCCAGGACCTTCGGCAGGATGGCTCCGGATTTCATTCGCCGGAAAGTCGACGAGAGGGTCGCCCAGGATATCGAACAGAGCTTGCGGGCACGCGGAATCAACGTCGCGATCACGGTGCGATAGGCGCTCCCAGCGCGATCGAGGTCGGTTCCAATTCACAGGAATATGGCCCACGCGGGGTTCCGATCACCCGCGGTCTTCTCGGCTTGTCTTCGCCTCCTCTCCGCTGGGGGGGCGCCGGGATTCTACGAACGAACAGGGAATGCTCCCGCGTTTCTCAAGTTCTTTATCGCCAGCGAATTACGAAAAGTGGCGACTAATTTTTCAATCAGATGACAGAGGGTGATCAATTTGTTTAATAAACCGCGAATTTTCAGGGAGATACAGGAGTGAAATGAGCCTACTGTTTCCTCTGCGGTCAGAGTGGTGTCGATAATATCAAGTTACCTAAATTCAAGGCGTTAGTTCTCATCGTGACGACCAGAGGGGCCATTGACGCCCCAAAAGGGCCAAGGAAGCGGTCGGATGAGCGCAAAAAGCCGCCAAATACGCGAAGCAGGAGTCGCTGGTGAGGGGCCGGAGCGGTGAGAGCCACCTGGTGGGGCTTCGAGTAGACACAAATCGCCCACGAACGCTTCAGCGAGCGCCTCGCGGGCGATCTTCGTCTGGAACCGAGCACTGCTCGGTCATCTGGCTCCACGTCGACCTTGGCCGGGACCAACGCGGAGCACGTCCAACTCCGAGACCTCAGGGAGGCTGGCCGCGAGCCCGCGGCTCTTCCCGAGTCTGGGGCTTCGGCGGATTCGTGGATGAGCGCCGTCACCTTCTGGCGATACGCCGAACTGACCCTATAATGTGCACCCTATAATGTGCCAGACGTTTCGCAACTCCTCTAATAACAGTAAGTTACGTTAAGCGGATGTGATTTCTGTCCTGCGACCTTGAGAGCTATAGATTAGTTTTATAAGTGTCTGAATTTAAGTGGGTTAAGGAGGAAGAATGGCCGGGTGGTAAGAAATGCTAGCAGGGTGATGTCGACAATATCAAGTTACCTGAATTCAGTGAATTAATTCCCAAAACCCGGGGCAGAGGGGACATTGACGCCCCAAAAATGGCCGAAGGACCGGTCAGAGGAGCGCAAGAACGGTGAAAGACGCGAAGTAGAAGTCGCTGGTGAGGGTCCGGAGCGGTGAGAGCCGCCTGGGGGGGCTTCGAGTAGTCACAAATCGCCCACGGGCGCTTCGTCGAGCGTCTCGCGGGCAAACTCCTTCTGC
>JAAEPZ010000186.1 GCA_024231955.1 bacterium
AGTCGGTCCCCGACCGGACGAAGCGTCCTTGCGCGGGTCTCGGCAGCGATGTCGTGGCGGTGAGCTACGGGATTCCGGAAAAGTTGCCGGAGGTTCCCGATGGGGCCGCGGCGGCGCGGAGTCGGGGGCGTCGCCGGGTGGGCGGTGGGGACCGGCCGCGGCCGCGGCCGGCCGGCGGCGGATTGTGGGTCACGGCGGCGGAGCGGACCAGATCGTCAGTAGCAACTCACTGTCGGCGATAACTCGGTAGGTCGGCTCTCGGCCTGCGAGCTCGCTGCTCTCCCGGAGAATGATCGGCACGCCGTCGCCACGGCTTTCCATGAAGAACCGACGACCGGCATCCGCCGCCCTTTCGCCGACGGGGCAGCGCCCGAGCACGGAGGAGATGGTCTCGTTGCGGGTCGACTGCCGCAGCGCCAGGCTGTCGACCGTGACGGTGTTGGCAAGCGCCCCGGGCGAGTACAGCTCCAGCCGATCGTCGAAGAGGAACATCCGAATCTTCGACCCGTGGATTGAATAATCGCGATGCGCCACCGCATTGACGATGGCTTCGAACATTGCCCGGATACTGAACTGGGGTACTTCGGTGCGCGTCGGATCCTTGACGGCGGCGACGCGCATGTTGCGCCGGGCGAAGGCGAGGGCCTCATCAATCTGCCGGGGCAGGGGACCGACGATGCGGGCGGAGTCGATCTGGTAGTTGGAGTCCTGGTGAACACCGCGGTAGCGCACCGCTTCCACCAGCGCCCCGGGCAACCGCTCCTCGGGATGAGCGCTGGCGGTGAGCACGCCCGCGACCGTCGCTCGTTCACAACCGCGCTCGTCGAGGGTCAAGAGCTTCATTTTGTGGAGCGTCCCGATCGGATCGGTGGTGTGCGGGCCGATGAAGGGCAGCCAGAGGACCTCCTCCAGATCCGCCGCGGTGGTCTCGGGCACGGTCTGCTCGTCGAACCGGATCAGCCGCACCTGACTGCGCTGTTGAAAAAGCCGCGCCAGCGCCTCGGGCGAGAGCTTTCGCTTCCAGCTCCCCGAACGCTGGAAGTACCCGCCGGGGCTTTCATGAACGAAAAGGCTGCGCGGCACGTCGATCTTGATGATCGGACGCAGCTCGCCGAGCGTGTCGGGAAGCTCCATTCGGATCAACCGCACCGCAAGCGGCGGTTTGATGCTGTCGTTGCATGCTTCCAATACATACTTCTCGACCGCATCCAGGCGTTCCCGAGGGATGCCGATGATGTCCCGGGTCTCGTCGTCGACCCCCAGAACGAGAACTCCGTCGGCGGTGTTGGCGATGGCCGCCAATTCGTCGGCGAGCTGGCGCCTATCCGGACCGGCGACGCGAGATCCCTTGAACACCACGGCCTTGAGCTCGATAGTCGAATCCTCGCCGAGCTGGATTTTACGCAGAAGTTCCCCGGGACTTTCAAACATCATCGTCTCCCGTGCCAATGCGGCGATACCGCTGGGTGAACGCCTCGCGTCCGCCTTCCAGGATTCTGCAGACCTCATCGCGCACCGACTGCTCCTGGAGACCACCTGCCGACACCCTGGTCTGGCCACCCGCGGAATCGAAGGATATGACCAGCTCGGCATCACCGTTGACCACGATGTTGGCGTTGTGCGTCACCACCAACACCTGCCTCCGAAGCTTCATCTCGCGCAGCTGTTTCACGATAAGGTCGTAGATCAGCTGATTGTCAAGATCGTCCTCCGGCTGATCGAGGACCATGGGTTCGTTCCCGTACGACAGGAGAAACGTGAGCAAGGCGGCGGTCTTCTGCCCCGGGGAGCCCTGCTCGATGGGCTTGAAATGGCGGCCATCCCTTGCCGGGCTGTAGCTGATTTTGAGAGAATCCGGGGGAAACCAGCATGCCAACCGATCCAGTCGTTCGGGGGGGAGGTCTTTCAGGCGGTCCGCAAACCGCTTGTCACGCACATAGGGATCTGAGGTGTCTTCCCGCGATATCGCACCAACACGATCCTTCAGTTGTTGCAATCGGTTCTCGAATTGCTCCACAACCCGTTTGCGGGCGGCTTCGTCCCCGGCTTCGTCAAGCCCAGAGAAATAGCCATGGTACAACTCTCCGAGCAGGCCGTTCGCGGTCTGGTCGTCTCCTATATCCTTCTGAAATGCCTGACGCTCGATGCCGAGCAGCTCCCGCAGCTCATCTTCGACCGTACCGGAGGCCCCGGCATAGGGCAGGACCGCGATCCGCACATGGGGATTCGAGCCGAGGGTCTGCGTGAGGAAGCGATTTCGCCGGAGGCTCAGCTCCCGGCGAAGGTGCCGGAGCCGCTCGAGCCGCTCGGCAATCTGAGTCTCGACCCCCTCGAGCGCCTGACGTTTTTCGTCCAATGTGCGCAGCCGATCTTCGAGGTTGTGCCGCTGCTGGACCAGGGCCCCGTATTCGCTCGGCTCGCCCACCCCGGATTCCCTGAGTCGGGCAACCAAAGCGTCATGGTCGCGTACGGCATCATCGACGGCGGTTCGCCACTTCGAGGTGGCTTCCTCCTGTCGCCAGCGTGAAACCACGGCGTCGGCCTCCGTGGCCAAACTTGAGACGGACTCCTGAATCCGGACGAGTTGCGCCGAGACCTCGCGGGCTGTCGCCAGGAGCCCGCCATCGACTTCGTCCGCGGGATCAAACGGGCTGGCGTCGAGCTCTTCAGGGATCACCTCAGAAGCGGCTGCACGCAGGTCCTCTCCGATCTTCCGCAGATCCTCCTCCCATTTCTTGAGCGTTTGCTGTTGCCGGCGGCGGCGTTGAAACGCTAGCAGGATCGCCGCATGCCCGGCTTCCTCGAATACCGCCAGCTTGCGTTTTACATCAGCCAGTTCACCCCGAATATGCGGTTCTTCCCCCAGGCCTACGGCGATCTCACGGGCCTCTGCCCGCAGCGCCATGAAGCGTGTTTCCTCCTCCTGCCACCGCTGTTTCCAGTCGGCATACCGGACTTCCTTCGCGTCATCGACGATGCCCAGCAGGGCCTCGGGATTGCCCGCGAGCTCGAAGATCTGTTTTTGACTGTAGATACGGATAGGAAACCGCTGCGCGACCTCGCCTTCTCCGGCCTGCCATCCGCCGTCCTGTTGCTCGACAAGCGGCGGGAGATTCCCTTCCTGATCCCACTGAAGGCGAAACCGGGTCCCGCTTTTGCGGTAGGTGATGACGATCTTAGTGCGCTCCGTGAGCAGGCCGGCGGCGCGGCGGTGGGCCGGGATGGTGGTGAATTTCTCGAACTCCCCGGCAAGGGCCTCGGGCACCTCGTTCTCGCGCCGCATGGCGATGCGAAGAAACTCGATCAGGGAAGACTTGCCGGTCCCCCGGCCGCCGATGATCGTGTTCAGCCAGGGGTTCAGCCCTACCTTGAAAGGGGCCTCGTGGTTGTGTCTGCTGCGGCCCATGTACCTGGCTTCACGGATCTCGATCTCCTCGACGGCGAGGTCGGCATAAGCATTGGCATCGGCCGTGGGTTGCCACGCGTTGCGAACCGAGAGCGCGCCCTCCCGGAGGGCGAGGCGGAGTCCCTCCATGCTCGGTTGGGTCATCTTGATCCAGGTCATTTGCCTGCCGATCTGGTCGACTCCGTGCGCGTCGGAGAAGGTCAGCTGGGGAAGCGCTCCCAGCCGTCGCCGGTAGCCGTCGGTGGAGTTGTCGACGTAGCGGACGAGATCGCTTTCAGGGTCCCTTATTTCGATACCGTGGAGGTGGTCGCTGGTCACGATCTGCTTGAGCTGCTCGCCGGGATCGATGACCCGCAGCAGGCCCTTCTCACCGTCCGCGTGGGCGGCGATGCAGATCGCGCCCAGCTCCGCTGCCTCGGCCATCGCCTCAACCGCGGAGCAGGACGCGCAGGCTTCCTGCTTTCCCTGTTGAGTGTCCGGGATCCCGCATTCCGCTAGCAGGCCCACGACCGCATCGCGCGACCGATCCGGCGAGAAGAGAAAGAGGAGGTGAATGCCCTGGACGGTGAGCTCCACGCCGGGGAAGACGACAAGAGGTCGGCCAGGTTGTCGGGCGGCTTCTTGGATCTGGGCCATGAACTCGCCGCCGCAGTTGTGGTCGGTGACGGCGACGGCGTCGAGCTCAGCGGCGCGGGCGGCGGCGACCCAGTCGGCGGCGGTGACCGTCTGCGAATCGGCGAACTCGGCGCCGGATGCCGGCGAATGCAGATGGAAATCACAGCGCCACCAGCGCGCTCCGGGCCAGTTCCAGTCGCTTCTCATCGGCAGTTCCATGACGGTCCCATGCTAGTACACTCAGCGTGTGCGTGACAGCACCATTGCCGGCCATCAACCGCCAAGTCCGGACCGTCCGCGGCTCCGCTGCGGTCGGCGAGGGCCGGCCACGTTCGAGGGCCGGATCCCTCAGCCGGTGGACTCAGGTGGCTCGACGCCGGCCGCGTCCGAGCAGTCAGGGGATGATTTCCGGCGCCCGGCCGGATCGGGGACGGCTCAGGTGGGAACCCCCAGCCGCGGCAGAACGATCCTCTGCAAGACCACCCAGCCGACCAAGAAGCCGGCCATTCCCAGTAATGTCAGTCCATCCATACCAATCGCTCTCCTGATCGTCTGAATCGGTCGGGACGATGCCGTTGCTCCTGAAGCTCGAACCGGCGGCGGTAGAGGTCGACGGCGAGGTCCCGCCGCAATCGTCGTCCGCGGGGAATGCTACCAGAGAATGGCCAGCCGGCGCGCCGGACCGGCCCTCATCCTGTGACCGTCTTGGAGACCTGCGGCCGGCCAGAGAGCCCCACCGTCCTACCTCAGGCTGCCAGTGGACGGCGACTTACGCTGTATTTTCGCCATCAATCTTCCTCTTCCGCCCCTTTCCCGATTTTGGCCTGGACATAGGACTAGGGATAGGAAGCGCTGCCGCATTCCCCAGAAGCGGTACACCTGGTATGATGGTCGTTCAATGACCTCAGCTGCCACCACGTTCAGCAGGCGCCAGCCGCCATCCCCGCAAAGCGGCGACTCTGCGGCAATCGCTGAATCAGAGGTGGTAGCTCAGGTCTCTATCACGGCACATTCCCACCGGGCCTGAGCAGCGGAGGGTTCGGTCTCTGGGGTAGTGCAAAAATGCTGAACCGCGATTGAGCAGGAGCGACCAATGTGCGAGAAAATGACCTCAAGACTCAAGATTGCGTTGAACGGTGAGGATCTAGATCTAGACGAGATATGGGCAGCATATGAGGATGCATGGATCCGTCAAAAGAGCCCACCCATGGACGTATCTATCTTCGAGCATTTGCTGGATGACCGCTCACGCTCCCACCGGGCAAAGATCCTGGTCCGGGAATCGGATAGCGCCTTCAAAACCTTGAAAGAGGCCGCTTCACAGGTGGATTTATTATCTCTGGCCAATCCCCATCGCCGCACGGTCTTTATATCCACCCTCATGGGCAGGGAGGACTATATCCTGGAAAGGTGGCAAACACGGCGGCGCGACGCCACGGCACAGGACCGCAAAAATTTAGCTGAGATTATTACTAGAGTGATCCTGGAGCAGGTTGGGCGCGAACGTACACGGCAAATAATTACACATCTCTGGCCAAAGATCAACCTCCTCGAAGAGGAAAGCGAGACTATTATCAAAGCCCTGGGGGAGGAGAACATGTTATCAAGAAGCTTCCTTCGCAACCTAGGCACCGGCGCGGAGGACGCGGCGCGGCGCTTGGTCCATCAGGAAATAATCACCATCGACTGGACAGGCGATGGGTTGACATTGAAAATCCCGGGCCATAACTCCAGTGATGCACGAAAGCGAGTTGGCATGCTGCTGAAGGAGGTTCAGATACCCACGGATCTCAGCGATGCTCGCCTGGAAAGTGATGAATATAGGCGCGTACTATCAATCGGACAAATTCCCGCAATCGAAAGTGGTAGCGTCAAGTTCTGCTGCCCTCTCATCCGGCTTCTTCATATGCAAGAAATCCTTCAAGCGCCCACGCTCAGAAAAGCACTTGAGACAGCCGGCATATTCTATCCTGGAGCTGTAATCAGCTATCTTTTAAATATCGACGGCATCTCTTATGCGCCTGAACTCCGCATCGCGACTGATGCTGAGCAGCGTTGGCGTGCAAGGCATGTCGAATCTTTGGGTGAAGCCTTCTCGGTTCTCATGCTACAAGATGCTCTGGACCTCAACCTGGCCACGCTCGACCGCATTTCCACATCGAATGAGCCCACCCCGGATTTCCGTGTTGAAACGCTTGAGCGAGAACGAATCACCTTTGAGGCGAAAGGATCAACCAGTTGGCATACACATCGCGAACAACGCCGCAAGGCATTGAAACAACTGTCAAAATTCAAAGGTGAGAGTGCTAGTGGTAATGGCCGAGCATTTGCATGTTCCCTTTTCGCAGCGAGGCAGGACGATAATAAGCCAAGTAAGTTTTACGTCGCAGATCCGTCATTTTTGTTCCAACGACTCTTTCACGAGGATTGGAGAAACGCAGCCCAAAGACGGCACTGCGCAGCTATTCTTCAAGTGGCCGGGCAGCATAAGTTGGCGGAGCAGCTTCTGCAAAGGGAGCGACCGCCGGTTGAAATTCCGCGACCCGAGCGATTCACAATCGAATACACTGAGCCAGAAGGGCGAACCGAAAAAGAAGAAGATCGAGAGCTTTTCGTTGGCTCCTACGATATGCTAGGAAATATTGCACAGTGGTTTGGGCATCCCAATCCGAGAAGTTTTGCCGGCATATATTTATTCTGTGGACTTGGACAAGAGCTCTATCGGACTCTGAGAGATGGCGCTTTTCCAATGGTGGGCAAGCAGCGCGTTAACACCTATAAATCGACGGTTGGCGCTCTCCCTGGATTGAATGGTTTTCCCCGTGGCGCATATTCCCAGCTCTCAGACGGATCCTTTCTTGCGGTTGCAGTAGAGTAGAGAGCCTAGCTACAGCAACAAATCGAGGGATATCTGTTCGCGTTCAAGCGACTGGCGTATGAACAAGTAATCGCTATTCAGGGGGTGAAACCAGCCTCCCCGATTAAACACCGCCAGAGCATGGCCCAGGAACTACCCGACCTGCGGGTCGACTCGACCAGCATTCGCTGCCCTTTCTCCGGTAGTACCACTCAGCGTTCTTGTGGCACACCATCCCGAGCAGTCAGGGGATGATTTCCGGCGCCCGGCCGGATCGGGGACGGCTCAGGTGGGAACCCCCAGACGCGGCAAAACGATCCTCTGCAAGACCACCCAGCCGACCAAGAAGCCGGCCATTCCCAGTAATGTCAGTCCATCCATGCTGATCGTTCTCCTGATCGTCTGAATCGGTCGGGACGATGCCGTTACTCCGTTACTCCTGAGGCCCGAACCGCCGGCGGTAGAGGTCGACGATGAGGTCCGCGGCTTCCTGGTGGTCGACGTGTTCGAGGTTGATCACCAGGTCGCGAACACTCGGGTCCTCCACGTCCCGGCGGGAGTAGCGCTCGATGAGAACGCGGGGTGCTCGGTCGGCCTCGTCGAGGTACTCTTGGGCCCGTTTGGAGTCGAACCCGTGCCGTTCCATGATGCGCTCGATGCGCTGGGCCATGGGCGCGATGAGGCGAACGGTCAAACCCTTCTGACGCGGCAGAACGAACTGAGCGCCGCGGCCGACGAAGACCGTCCTCTGCTCGCGGGCCGCGAGCACGATGATCTGGCCGAGGTGAAACATGAACGTGCTCTGAGTGACGAGACGCTCGTGCAGCCA
>JAAEPZ010000187.1 GCA_024231955.1 bacterium
AGCAGAGCAAGTTACATAAGCGGGCAGACGGGGAGAGCAAGCAAATGAACAATGAGGCCTCTTTTGTCTGGCCTCCCAGTAGCACAAACAGTAGCACTGTTACATATAAATTTGCATGATCAACAGACACGTACTGTATACTATACAGATACATCATTTCTTCCTCCCTCTCTTCTGAGGGAGGCGCGCGCCTGTCGACCAACGGTTGGCTTCGCATCGGCGCTTGTCGCGTTCCGGGTGGCGGGCGGCCCTTGACTCCATCCCATTGTCCTGCGGCGGCACGTGTGCAATCGGGCTCGGCAGAACGTCTTCGGCCCCCGTGGCGACATCGTCCTGAGCGACCGCGATCCCAGGGACCTCGGCGACCGCGTCCGCGATTCTCGCGACATCGTCCTCGACAGCGATCCCGTCTACATTTTTGGCCACATCGGCGACACCCTCGGCAGCGTCCGCGATCCCAGCGCCATCTTCTTCAGCGATCCCCACCCCTCCCTGTGGCTGACTGAGCGATTGAAGCGCTAGCTCAGTCAACTCCAGAGGGCTGGGCAGGTACCGCTTCAGGCGGCGGGTGTTCCATCTGCGTTCGTCGCTCAGACAATAAGCGTATCGCCCGAGCACTTGGACGACACGCAAGGGTCTCCCGAGCAGGCTGTGACCCTCAGGCGCCTGTGGATGCTTCGTCGACACCAGATCTCCAATGGCAAGGTGGCCGCGGAGAGAGACTGGGTGTGCCGCAAGCAATTTCGGTTGTTCTTTGGGGAGCGGGAAGTCCAGGCGAAAGGGTCGCCCAAAGAACAATTCAGCTGGACATTTCTGTCCAAATTTTGGGGGCGTCGCATGAAATGCCTTCAGCAATTCGTGGATGCCGCCTTCCCACAGCGGCCCAGGCTGCAAAACGAAGCGTGGTGCCTGAAAAGCGGCATTTTGAAAGTATCGCACACCGTATTCGAGCACTCGATTGAGGACCTCTACCAGGCCATTTCCAGACGAGTTACTGATGGCTGTGCGAACATGTTTGACGCC
>JAAEPZ010000188.1 GCA_024231955.1 bacterium
GCCGACCACCGGACGGCCGCACAAGAGAGGGTCGAACCCCGGCGCGGAGGGCAACTCGCTATGCTGGACTCTGCACAAATGAGGAGTTGCATTCTCCCACGCCCTAGCAGTACTCGTACATGCCGCCAGGAAGAACCGCTGAAGAATACCAACTCCAGTACATGAAAACAAAACTAAACAGTTTCGGTGGCTAGGCCTTCTCGAGCTCCACGTCTTTGTCGGCCTGGCCCTGCGCTCTGTCTCCGTCGCCCATCGAATCATCACCCATGGCTTTCCCCGTCTCCGCTGGTTGCGTTTCCATGGTGACAATGGCGGCCGGATCGACGTTAGGTGGCGGCATAATCTGCTGCACGGCTGCGGTGTTCTGCGGCAGCAGCTGCGGCGGCAGTTGCTGCCCAGCGATCGACCCCGCGAGTTGGTCCACGACAGACCCGAACGGCTTCCCTTCTCTCTGGCGCTTCTCTTCCTGTTCCATGAACAGCTTCATATTCTGGACTTTCGCCTGGTCCCGAAAACGGATTCCGGCCTGGCGAACACCGAATTCGGCTGGTCGGATGCGCGGCACCACTGGTTCGTTGGTCCGTCTGGTTGGCAGCACCGGCTGTTGCAGCACGGCCCACTCTTCGCCCGGTGCATTCCCTGGGATCGTGTACAGA
>JAAEPZ010000189.1 GCA_024231955.1 bacterium
GGACGGTTCATCTTGCTGTGAGAACCATGGCAGCTGTTTGCGAACATTGTTCTTCTCGCGTAAGGCAGCAGCCTTTGGAATATCGAATATTGAATATTGAATGTCGAATATCGAAGTTTTCCAGCCTTCGCCCGCCGGACGGGGAAAGTCCGGATATGGGTCAAAGACCCGTTGCCACAATCGTACTCGTGCCCGTGTTCGTGAACATGCTTGTAAACGGACAATAACTATTAAGCAGGATAAAGTTGGACTTTGGACAAAATTAATGGTGCAAATCATATGTCTCATATAGAGTGATTTGTCCGCCGGTTAGGAATCATGATGCCTTGTGACACAAAAACGTCTTAAAAAACATATAGTTTGAATTACTCCGGGGTTTGGGAAATATGGCGTTTTCGCTCAAACCCCCGAGTAACCCGGTGCCCGGCGAAAGGCGGAGTCATGTCAAATCGTGTTCGATCAGCGAATCTGCTGCTTATGGTGATGGCTGAAGCCTCAAAAAATGCGAGGCTGACCCGGCACTAATTTATTCAAAGTCCAAGGGTCAGGCTTCAGGTTCGGCTCGCCTTTTCCTCGTAATCCTGCTCTTGCTCTTGCTCTTGCTCTTGCTCTTGCTCTTGCTCTTGCTCTTGCTCTTAATTTTTTTGAGTACTAAGATTAAGAGTAAGATTAAGAGTAAGATTAAGAGTAAGATTAAGAGTAAGATTAAGAGTAAGAGCAAGATAGGGCAGTCTGGATATTTCCGTTGGTCTGTACTAATTTGTCCAAAGTCCAATGGAAAGCGACACGGCAGCCGGCGTGCCCATGTCGGTGCGTTTTGCGGGCGTGGCCCTGGAAGCCGAGCGCATCCACATCCAAAGCGCGGCAGCGGATGCCGGGACGCAGCGTCGCTACCAGCATCGCGCCGGCCAGTCCGCCTCGGCTCTGGCGCAATTGATACTGGAACAGGGACTGGGGGAAACCGGCTGGTCCGCGGTGCGGCTGCTCACCAGCGCCCTGGCCGCAGGACAGCGCATCCACACCTTTGACCAAAGCCAGGCCGACGGCGTGTTCTCCTCTCTGCAAAGCGAACCGCCGCTCCTGGACCGATTGCAAGCCCTGCTCAACGCCGGCTGGCAGGTAACCCTGCCGGACGCCCCGGCAACGGACAACGACCGCATTCTCTGGGGCGCGGCGGCACGGGATCCGCACAGCGGCCTGGGCGACTACCCCGTAAACGGCGGCGAAACCGTCACCGGCGTGCTGTACGGCGCGGCGGGCCTTGGCTGGGCGGCGCTGCTGCCGCAGCGCGGCGCGTCTGACGCCGTTGCAGGCTTTGACCGAAGGGCTGGAGCCGGCCCTGGCAGCCCCCCGCGACCTGCCCGCAAGCGACAACGCCCTGACCCGCATCGCGGCGTTGCGCATCGATGCCCTCACCGGCCCGCTGCTGCCGCAAGTGCTGGACGAACACCTGTGGAACACCCTGCTCGCCGACAACCTGAGCGTCGGCCAGCTGCTGGACCCGGAAGCGCCGCAATTGACCCTGGCGGTCACCCCGGACGGCGTTGCGCCGGGCGAAGCGGTGACGGTGACAGCCAATGCCACCGACAACAGCGGCGACATCACTCTGCTGGTGACTGTAGACGGCGTGCCGCTGACGCTTGACAACGGAACCGCGGTGTTCACGCCCGACGGCGCGGGGGTTTACCAAATCGGCGCGAGCGCAACCGACGCCGCGGGCAACCCCACTTATGCCGAGGCGGAACTGCGCGTCATCGACCCGACTGATACCACCGCGCCAACGGTTGCCGTACACTTAGACGAAAATGCCGAAATCACCGCGCCGACGGATGTTTTAATCAGCGCCCAAGATCCCGGCCTGACCCGCTGGGTCGCGGTGCTGCGGCCGGCGGATGCCAGCGATCCGAACAGCCAAATCACCCTCGCCGGGGGGACAAGCTCTGTCGAACAGCACCCGGTGAAGCTGGACCCGAGCTTGTTAATGAACGGCTTTTATCAGTTTATCGTTGAAGCCGAGGATGCCGGCGGGCTGAAAAACACCGCCTTCCAAACGTACTTGGTGGCGGGCAACATGAAAGTGGGCAATTTTTCGTTTACCGTGCTGGATCTGGAAATCCCGATGATGGGCATGCCGATCCGCGTCACCCGCACCTACGACACCCGGCGCAAGGATGAAAACCTGGATTTCGGCCAGGGCTGGAGCATCGACTATCAGAACACCAAAGTCGAAGAAACCCGCGTCCCCGGCAAATACTGGGAGATGATAACCTACGGCGGCGGCTTCAATCAGAAAACCTGTCTGGAGCCCATGGGTTCGCCGCAAGTGGCGGTGACCCTGCCGAGCGGCAAAGTCGAGCGTTTTGACGTGGTGCTGAAACCCTCCTGCGGCGGTTTGGGGCAGCCCGGCCCGATTAACCCGGCAATGAGCTTCGAGCCGGCGGACGGCACTGTCTCCACCCTGCGGGCGGCGCAGGGGCACGCCGCGATACTGTATGACGGCGTCAACCTCATGGACGGCAGCGAAGTTATCGACCCGGACGACTACATCCTCACCACCCTGGAAGGCTACGAATTTTACCTTAAACAAGGCGTCGGCCTGAAACAGGTCAAAGATCCCAACGGCCACACCCTGACCTACAGCAGCAACGGCATCATCCATTCCGCGGGCAAAAGCTTGCA
>JAAEPZ010000190.1 GCA_024231955.1 bacterium
CTACCGAGATGACGGCCTGGGCGCGCCTGAACCAGACCGCTCTGCACCAAGAGAACGGTAAGATTCTGTATGACCAGTGGGAGGAGACGAATCATCGACTGCAGGACATGGAAGGAAACGATATCCCGAAGATGATGCAGAGGACAGGTGGATTCGACCCGACTAACACGGACAGCAAGTTTAATTTAGATCGAATGGTGAAGATGCAAGATGAGGCTGCCGAGAGAGACCGACATCGCGGAAAGACACGGCGTCACACTTACAGAGGACTTTTAGGACCCTGGAGAGAGGAAGGAGAACCGGAAGAGTTCAATGAGTCGTTGCCGATAATCAGACAGGAATTGAACTATGACTCGGACGACTATATCGAAGAATTCAACGACTATTTTAAGGTTGCCTACCCATTGCCGAATTTGAGGCGACATTTGCTGAGGATGGGACATGACATCATTCGAGATCGCATAACATGGGGGCAACAGGTTGGAAGTCGGAGGGGACGAAAGGCCAGGGACATGATGCAAGCGAAAAGAGGTCGTTATGAGCGCGGCGACGAGAGCCAGTATGGAAGCGCTGCTCCTAGTGAATACGACGCCAGGGATCAGGACACATTCACAGTACTGTCGGGGCGAGCGCCGAGAGCAGCGAAAAAGGCAGCACCCCTAGGCGCTCCTGGAGTGGCCACGGGCAGTGTGACTAGCCGAGATGATGATGACCGATGTGTGTCTGGATCTAGATCAGGGAGCGAATTCGAGGACGAATGGATGGACATCGACAGACTGACTGGAAGTCGTACAC
>JAAEPZ010000191.1 GCA_024231955.1 bacterium
GCCGCACCCAATTCATTTTCTTGAGAGCTGTAGAGACCACTTCTGGTGAATCTTGGAGAAACCACGGAATCGTCAGCCAACCCCCAGGACTGAGGGGCCAACCTATGAAGCAAGGATTTTCCAATGCAACCTGGGGGTAAACGCTCTGGCTCTGGCGCGCCTTGGTAATGCCCGAGGACTCGAGGGAGACCTGCAAGGGGCCAACGAGGCATTCCAACGCGTCCAGGCGTTGTGCCCGGGGCCGAAAGGGAAAATGGATCGCCGAGCGGAAGCTGAGATTTGGGCTCTCCATGGAACCCTTCGGCTCTATGAGCGTCGCTTTGAAGAAGCGCTCGAGCTGCTGCACCGCGCGATCGAGATCTCCAAGGAAGTTGGAGATGTACAGACGCAGGTCAACTCCTTGCTTCAAAGAATCGCTGTCAACGAGTATCTGGCTCGCCCGCAGGATATGTTCCCGGACCTTGACGAGGTCGAGGCCCTCCTCGAAACTCAAGCGAACCCCGATCGCATCCAGCTCCTGGGGATTTACCAGGAACGGACGCTCGCGTATCTCGACACAGGCAATGTGCCTGAGGCGAAGAGGTGCCTTTCCAGCGCAAGGGCTATTTGCGAGGAAGTCGATCACCCCACAGCGCGACATCAGCTTGAGTGGATCGAAGGTCGGCTCGCTCAAGACGACGGCGATTTGAGGATTGCTGAGCGGCATTTCCGACAAACCCGGGTCGGATTCTTCGAGCTGGGGGACCGGGTCACCGGGGCACTGGTGTCGCTAGACGCCGCAATCCTCTGCCACCAGCAGGGACGCTTCCCCGAAGTGATGGCCCTGGTCACGGGAGATATACTTCCGGTTCTTGAGGAGGTGCCGCTTAGAGCTGAGGCTCGCGCTGCCATGGAACTTCTGAGGGAATCAGTGGCGGCGGGTGCAGTCGCAATCACCGGTCTCCACAAAGCGCAGGAGGCGCTACGCGACCTGCAGCGTGAGCCTGCCAGGCGTGGCCGAGGTCTGATGGAGAGAGGGGACGAGAAGATCTCGCCCCCTCCGAGGTGAGTCACAAGAATCAGCCGTAGGGATTGAAATTCGGCCCATACTGGGGCACGGATGGGGCGTACAGGAGCACGATGACGGTGGTCCCAAGCACCATGGTGCGGTAGAGCTTCATGGTGACCTCCATAGGGGCGTGACGTCGGCACCGCCCCTTGCTGCGCTCGCGGCTTGATCAGCCGGGTCTGCTGTTCCCGCCCCGCGAGACCGTGGCCCGGGATCTCGACACCACCGCCGCGTATCTCGCGGCCATCGGCGAGGGGCTGGAGGAGCCGGGGCCGGGTGAGCGCGGATCAGGTGGTCCGGGTGCTGGGCGCCGATCTCGCCCTGTCCGAGGCGGCGGCGCGCCAGGAGCTGGAACGTTATCTGCTGCTCCCCGGCCAGGCGGCCAGCTACCTGCACGATCTTTTCCGGGCCCGGGAACAGCCGTCGGAGGCGCCGGCGGATCCCAGCATGTGCTGGGCGGAGGTGGCGCAGCGGGTCGAGGTTCATTCGGTGCCCGGCAGTCATCAGAACGTCGTCCGAGAGCCCCATGTCCGAGAGCTGGCCAGGCAGCTGGAGCGCTGTCTCTCTGCGGCTCAGGATAGTGATCGTTAATTCACCCATTCCCCGTCCATTTCGTCCATTTCGTCCATCCCCCGTCCACCTCTCCCCCCGGAGATGGCCCTGGATCCCTGTTCGGGGGAAGACATGGACGAATGGACGAATGGACGAAATGGACGGGTGGCAAGCCTCCTTAATCTGCTGCGCGGAAGGACAGACGCCGAGGAACAGGCTCCGGGTGGCAAGGGCAAGCCGATGAGATCATCGGCGCGTGCTGCGGTGACTCCGGAGTCCCTGGCGGGTGGAGCGTACGCAGGCTTGCCCTTGAGCAGCAGCGTGATCGTCCGGGAAGACAAGGGCAAGCCATTGCCTCCGGACAACTCCTCGGGAGGGGGCCACCACCGTGCTTCCGGCCACGCTTACCTCGGCTTGCCCTTGCCACCCCGGGGAGGCCGGTAGGCTATGCTTACCCCGACCATGACCGAACCCCTGATCACCACCGGCCTGGCCGGGGACTGGCTCAAACGCCTCCACCAGCTCTGGGCGACGATTCGCGAGACCCGC
>JAAEPZ010000192.1 GCA_024231955.1 bacterium
GGCTGAGTACAGGGTACATACGTAGTGGCACGTAACCTATTTACACTAAACAGCAAACACCGCATTTCCCCCCCTCTTAGGTTGGACCTAGGGGACGCTAGGTGGAAACCCGTAGCATTCGGGCCTTTGACCGGTGGTGTCGCGTGTCATTCGCCGTGGCTGTGATCATTCTCCTGCTTGTACCTCCACTGCAACCGGTGGCATTTGGATGGGCTCTTCGCGTTCGACTCCCGTCGTCTGGAGGAGCGGATCATAATGCCAGCGCTTCATTCGATGTGTGCTCCAGCGCTGACCATCACTCAGAACGAACGTGTATCATCCCAAGATCTTCTCGATTGTGTAAGGGCCCCGATAGGGCGAGGTCCCTTTCGGCACGGGTCCAGCCTTGACCAGGACCTGTTCCCCAAGGCGGAACAGCGGGCACAATTTGCCCAAGTGTTGGCTCTGGCCGTGGTCAGACTCAACAGGAGCCGCCTTGGCCTCAGCCATCGTGATGCCGACACTAGCCTGAGGAGAACCGCTGCTTTTTGCAGTAGGCAGGGTTCTCCTTCAGAGCCCAACCCCCGATCAGCCAGTCCGTCCCTGACCTCCATCTGAGGCCAGCGTTTTTCCTGTGATCGGGGTTTGTGTGTGCCTGTATTCGTGCCCTGGATGTGTTTGCCGGCGTGTGCCATTTCGTTCATGTGCATGGTGCTGACTTCGAATGCCAGCCTCGTGGGACGCCTGAAGAACAGAGTGGCCGGCGAAGGGCCTTGCGGCGAGGAGGGCATGTGGCGGTGCTGTGACAGGAGCTCTGCGATGCCATCCTCCCACGGCCGATCCAGCGAACAGAACGCCTGGATCCCGAACTTCAGCGTCTTATTCCATCGTTCGACCAGACCATTCTCCTGAGGGTTGAAGACGGCGGCCATCAAGGGGATGACCCCGTACTCCTCCAGGAACAGCTGGAATTCTGCAGAGGCAAACTGCGGGCCATTGTCCATCACAATCTCTTCTGGACAGCCGTAACGCGTGAACAGCTGTTTGAGCCATCGGATGATTGCTGAGGATCAAACGTCCATCGTGAGCAGGACCTCTGGAAATCCACTGTGCTAATCCATTGGGAATTTCCTGCATGAGTTCGA
>JAAEPZ010000193.1 GCA_024231955.1 bacterium
CGGTTTGCGCCGACCTGAAACTAAGCAGATACGAGGCGATGCGCCGGCCGCCGGAGCTCCCGGGCCACAACCGACCACAGAAAGTCGGGCTACGGTGAGTTTTGCCTATTGACACCGGGGGGCCTCATAGGTGATATGCGGGCCATTTGTTCGCTTCTTCATCTTCCGATTCCGGATTCTGGACTCTGCTCTTCTCTTTTCATTTCATGACCTGATATAACCTCAAATCAGAATTGCTTGCAGGTCCAACCTCGATCTCTTCTTTTCTTAACATGAACTCTCACTCTAGATTCGCACCACCCATCTGTCTCCTCAGCCCAGCCTTTGACTTCGGGTCTCGCTCTTGAATTCTCCCTCATTACGACCACGCAAGGCAGCGTCTCCTCTGGAGAGTCTCCCACGTAGTCTACCCAAGCCTCCCAAGACGAGCGACCTTTGCTGCACGAAAAGGCGAGGGGCACCTCGGGCACGGCAAATAGCTCGCCCAGACCCAGCTTGTTCTCTTGGAGGTCTTCGAAGAAGACCGCAGAAATGGCACTCGCCTCGGCTCTATCAGTCACTTTCCCTGTGAAAATCAACTCGTCCCCAAGAAGCGACGCACGAAAAAACGCCACCTTTCCTTCCGTCAAATCAAACGACTCCGTTCTCGGTCCGAGGATGATATTTTTAATGTAACTACGATGTGGAATACCGACCTCAATACGATTCCATTTTAACGACGGTGGATTCGTCAGCCTCACGACCGTCCAAGCATGCAGCGCAGTAAATATAAATAATGTTATCTCCAACGCCTTCATCTTGCTGTTCTTCGTTAAGGCAACAAGGAGAATGCAGAAGAGTGCAAAGGAAAAGGTGACAGCGACCAGCCAGGTCCTGGTTGTGTTTGCCGCTGCCGCCTCGTAAACGTTCTGGTTATCCTCATGGACGGTACGAATTTCATAATCTTCCAAATAGGAAATGGAGGCGTACGTCTCTTCACTACGTAGTGTCTTCTTGAAAACTGTCGGACCGTCTCCATAATAGATAGCTAGCCGATTTGAATCAATTAGCGAATTCGACAGACTTACGGCTACTATCAATAGGAATAATTGACCTAAGAGCAGCAGAGTTTTTGAGATATCCTCCATAAGCAATTCTCCATCCGATGACATTTCCTCGAGTTAGTCAGGTAGCCAAGTAGTCTGAATCACTGCTCTGCCAGAGATCATCAGCTCGGCCTGGTAGTCGATGAGATAGCTCGGCCGCATATCGTAAAAGATCAGGGGCGCTCTTCAAACGCCTCCTGACGCCAAGCGAAGGCACTGCTCGCTCAGATACTACTGGCGGAAGATAGGGCTGTTGCGTCCCCTGAATCTGGTTATTGGGCGGCCCGTACTGTGTATTCCGAGGGAATCCGACCACCTGTTCCGAGGGAATCCGACCACCTGTTCCGAGGGAATCCGACCACTGATTCCAAGGTGAAGCCGACCAGTTTGACGGCCGGCGTCGGAATGGTGGTCGCTTTGGATCGGAATGGTGGTCGGCTTGCTCCGGAAAGGCTGGTTGGTCGAGCAGAGAGGCTCAGCGGGTTCTCCTCGCGACCGGGTATCGTCTCCTCATCTGGTAACCAGGACCCAGGAGGAAGAGGCGATGCCTGCGAGGAGAGTACCGATGAGGAAGATGCGACAGATTCTGCGGCTGCTTTGGCACTGTGGCCTTGGTGTGCGGGAGACGGCACGCTCGTGCACGGTGAGTCACGCGACGGTGTTGGACTATCAGCGTCGTGCGGAGGCAGCGGAGCTGTGCTGGGCCGAGGTGGCCGAGATGGACCCGGGGAGTTTGGAGCGGCGGCTTTTCCCTCGAGAGTCAAAGCCGCCGGAGCGTCCGGTGCCGAGTTGGAGCGAGATCCACACGGAGCTGAGACGGCCGGGAGTGACGCTGGAGCTTCTGTGGGAGGAGTACAAGGGGACGTATCCGGAGGGTTACCAGTACAGCCGCTTCTGCGATCTGTACAGGAGCTGGCGTGGTGGTCTTGACCTGAGCATGCGTCAGGAGCACAAGGCGGGTGAGAAGCTGTTCGTGGACTACAGCGGGCAGACGGTGGCGGTGCGGGATCCGTCGGGCGGTGAGATTCGGGAGGCTCAGATCTTTGTGGCGGTGCTGGGTGCGAGCAACTACACGTACGCGGAGGCGACGTGGAGCCAGAAGCTGCCCGACTGGATCGGCTCGCACGTTCGTACGTTCGAGTACTTCGGCGGCGTCCCGTCGCTGCTGATCCCGGACAACCTGAAGTCGGCGGTGAAGAATCCGTGCCGCTACGAGCCGGTGCTGAACCAGACGTATGAGGATCTGGCGACGCACTACGAGACGGTGGTGATCCCGGCGCGGGTACGCAAGCCGAAGGACAAGGCGAAGGTCGAGGCGGGCGTACTGCTGGTGCAGCGCTGGATCCTGGCGTGCTTGCGCAACCGGGAGTTCTTCTCGTTGGGTGAGCTGAACGCGGCGATCGCGGAGCTGCTGGAGCGGCTCAACGACCGTCCGTTCAGGAAGCTTCCGGGGAGCCGACGCTCGCAGTTCGAAGCGCTGGATCAGCCAGCCTTGAAGCCGTTGCCGGCGCCGCGTTTCGAGTACGCCGAGTGGGCGAAAGTGCGGGTGCGCTCGGACTACCACGTGGAGGTGGCGGCGCACTTCTACAGCGTGCCGTACCAGCTGGTCGGCCAGGAGGTTGAGGTGCGGGTGAGCGCGGAGACGGTCGAGTGCCTGCACCGCGGCAAGCGGGTGGCCTGTCACGTGCGCAGTGACGAGGCGGGTAAGAGTACGACGCTCGCCGAACACCTGCCGCGCGCGCACCGGCATTATGCGGAGTGGACGCCCCAGAAGCTGGTGGCCTGGGCTGAGCAGGCCGGTCCGTCGACGGCGGCGGTGGTGGAGACGATCCTGACCTCGCGGTCTCATCCTCACCAGGGCTTCCATTCGTGTCTGGGGTTACGTAGCTTGGCCAAGAGCTACGGAGTGGATCGTCTGGAGGCGGCCTGTCATCGGGCACTTGTGATCCGCGGGGTTTCGTACAAGAGCATCCGCTCGCTTCTCCGGCATGGCTTGGACCGGCAAGAGTTGCCAGACAACGCCTCGCAGCCGAAGCGGATCGAGCATGGCAACATCCGCGGAGCGACGTACTATCAAGGTTCACAGATCGCCCAGGAGGTGTCATGATGCTGATTCATCCCACCCTCGAGCAACTCCGTTCCCTGCGATTGGATGGCATGGCTAAAGGGCTGGAAGAGCAGTTGCAGATGGCTTCCATCGAGGATCTTCGCTTCGAAGATCGCCTGGCTCTTCTGATCGATCGGGAAGTAACCGAAAGGAACAGTCGGCGCCTGAAAACCCGATTGAGAAAGGCGAAGCTTCGCGAGAAAAATGCTTGCATCGAGGATGTCGATTATCGCAGTCGTCGAGGTCTCGACAAAAGCCTGTTTCTGGCGTTGAGTTCCTGCGAATGGATCGCCCAACATCGCAACGTGCTAATCACCGGCCCCACCGGTGTTGGAAAAACCTTTCTCGCTTGCGCGTTAGCCCAAAAAGCCTGCCGGGAAAACTACACCGTGCAGTACCTGCGGTTGTCCCGGCTCTTGGAGGACATGGCGTTGGCCCATGCCGACGGTCGCTATCCCAAACTGATGGCAGGCCTCGCCAAGACCGACCTCCTGGTGCTCGACGATTGGGGGCTTGCACCGCTGAGCGACGCGGATCGCCGGGAGCTGCTGGAGCTGTTCGAAGATCGGCACGAGCTGCGCTCAACGCTGGTCACCAGCCAACTGCCGGTTGAGAAGTGGTACGAGGCCATCGATCATCCGACCCTCGCCGATGCCATCCTCGACCGGCTGGTCCACAACGCCTACCGCATTGCATTGCGCGGGGAGTCCATGCGCCGCAAGAAGGCGGTCAAGAAGGCACCGCCCAAACGCAGCAGCAAGCCAAAGGAGGAGAAGTCATGATCCGCGATTGCACTGCCGACGGCCAACGCGCTGTGCTCGAGGTCGCGATCGAGCTGATCCGGCTCAACAAGCGCCTCACCGACATCGCCGAAGCAGTCCCTATGCCTCCGGATGTCGACGACATGCACGAGAACATCACCCCGAACACGGTCGCCGTCAACCTGCACGGCATCGTCCGGTGCGTCCAGAGCGATCTGCTTCTCGACGCCATCTCCACCTTGATCGGCGCCGCCAACAAGACGGACGCCGATCTGCGAACAGAGCACCTAACCCGGGAAAGGAGACGCCGATGAAACCGGAGAGAATCCAAGCCCCCTTGCCCAGGAGGTAACGAGGCGGTAAGATAGGCACGCCTGATGCTGCCGACCGCGGGGCTCCGCGGACCAAGCAGAGGGCATGACCGGCGCAAGCCGACCACTTCTTAACCCGAGGAGAACCCGCTATCGTCTCTCACAGCCCACTGGTCGCTTTGCCCTGGAATGGGTGGTCGGAATCGTCGGAATACGCACCGTACCGGCCGCTCGTCGGGATACCCTCCACCGAAGCTAGAAAAGACAACGCTTTATCTCCTCTTCGGATGGGTGGTACTCCTCAAGTATCTCGCGAATCTCTCCTTCTATTTCGGCGCGTTCTTCAGCCGAGAGAGCAGAGCGAAGACGACTGAACAGATTATCGATCTGAGAACGTCGCTCAGCCAAGGCGTCGCGAAGCCTCTCGGGTCCTTCAGTCCAGAACGATAGAGAGTTTGAGTTGCTCATGAGTGATCCAACTTTGCCAGGCGGCCGCCCCAACGTCTGAGGAGTTAAGCGGCAAACTGGCTGCAATTCTCGCCAAGGGAACTCCTTTCACCCCCTGCCGACGGCGGAGGAGACGGGCGCGATTGGTTTGCCGCTTCAGCGACGTGTTATACGGCACCCGCGCGAGATCGCCCCACACCACGGTTCGGCTATGGGGATTGTACGAGACGCGCCGGGCTGTGTCAACGGGGCAAGCGGTGGAAACACGGCCTCGGGAGCCGTTGCCGCGGCTTCGATCGCCGACCGCGGGCCTGAGATGGGGTGCTGGGCGAGGCCCGAGGTGACTGAGGTGGGCGATTTCCGCGGTGGCGGGCACAGCTCGGCCGGGGGCAGCGCGGCGGCGCTGGTTCTCAGGTCGCTCA
>JAAEPZ010000194.1 GCA_024231955.1 bacterium
CACCTAGAAATCTGCATGTTTCACCTAACATGGCGCAAAGTTTGATTAGTGTAACACAGGCAAATGAATCACTATAATTCCTATGTACACTATAATGCAAAACACCACAATCTCCCTCCTCTTAATTGAGCTTCTGCCTGACTGGCTTCGGGTATGACCAGCACTCGGGAGGAAGACCGGCATTCGATCGGCTCATCCTTCGCGGCCTTTGCTCTTCGTTCGGATCGGGATCGCGAGTGCCCTCAATGACCATCTCGGCGACCTCCTTGTTGTCCTCGTCCGGGTCGTACCATCACTTCATTGCGCGGGCGCTCCACCTCTGTCCATCGCTCAGGCGGAACGTATAGTGACCGAGCACCTCTGTGATGACGTACGGCCCTCGGTATGGCGATGACCCTTCGGCACCGGACCTGCCTTCACCAGCACGCGTTCGCCCACTCAGAACAGGGGTCTCAAACGAGCCAAGTCGGGGTCCTTACCCACTCCAGTCTTTCGGTCCTTTCTGCTAACAGCGGTAACTGATGCTGCGGTACTGTCACCAAGCAATTTGACAGACTGGGGCTCGTAAGCCATTCGAGTATGCCGGTTCAGGAAACGCTCAGCAGGCGATTTGCCTTGAGGTTCACTCGGCATC
>JAAEPZ010000195.1 GCA_024231955.1 bacterium
GGCGCAGACGGTTTGCGCCGACCTGAAACTAAGCAGATACGAGGCGTTGCGCCGGCCGCCGGAGATCTCGGGCCACAACCGACCACAGAAAGTCGGGCTATGGTGAGTTTTGCCTATTGACACCGGGGGGCCTCATAGGTGTTATGCGCTACGCAGCTCATGAATCAACTCATCGATCGGCCTACACATCTCATTATTCGCAACTCTATACGAATGAGAGAATAAGGCACCAGGACGCTCGACTGACATCCTGTCAGGAATAACCATCCGAATCTTTGAAAGTTCGACTATGACACATTTGTTCTTCATAAGACCAAGGATGTGCGTAATTGTCTTTATGGAAGCTATTAGATCATGCCAATCCCCCGAGACTCTCGTCGTTACGTAATTTGTCTGATGTTCGGAGATTTCGAATTTGTGGCCGGACGCAAGTTTTCTCGTCGCATCAATAACAATCTTACTCAGCAAATCTGCGATCGATTTGGCGACATCGTCGTCGCCGACCAACGCCAGTAATCTACCCATGTCCCGGAGCTGGCTTTTGCGAATATAAGGGGGTTCGGCCTTTAGATGTGCAAGAAAAGGATGGATATATCTGTCCCTGACAATGGGCTTGCAGTGATCTGGACCGATTTTAAGTAACTCCATCGCTATCGCAATTCCATTGCTTTCATACTTCGGGTTATCAAATAAGTCAGCGAGGGGTTGAATGGCTTTGGCGTCACCTATCTCGCCGAGATATTTGGCAGCATAGTAAATGTCAAGATCACCCTTATCTAGCTGGTCAATGACCAGTTGAACAGCCCTTGACTGCCTAGTTCGCCTGAGGATGTCGAGTGCATGAGAGGAATGCACGGGGCTATTCGTTTTGACGCTTTCAAGTAATATTTCAAATATTTCCTCTTCCGAGATGCCTATTTGCAGCAATTTTCTAAAAGTCTTTTCGTAGCTGGCGGGGTAGCTGAGCCTGTTGATCCAGTAACGCCTGGGGTCACGAAGTTGCAGAATCAAGTCTATTAAGCATACGATGCCACCCGGCAACCCAATCAACCCAAAGACAACTCCAATGGAAGAAACTGCGCGCCAGACTAGAGGTAAGTCTAGCCATGCATCTATTATTTCCATAGGAACACCCTAGTCCGTTCGCCTTGAGTCACTCGATCGCATAACATTGATTATATTCCCCTCGCGGCGTATTTCGGGGGAACTCTTGCTCCTAATTCCGTCAAGGCCCGTAAAACAAGTGCTTTTGGCCGGACGCTCCTGTGCACTTCCTGGTTGCTATACTGCCGAGCGGCGGCATAGCTCCAGCAGCAACGTGCCGGCGGAACCGACAGAACCGCCTGAATACTGCGTCCAGGCGCCTCATCAGGTAAACCGGCCGTCGGAGTTATTATGCTGTCAGCTCGCAGCATAGCTCCGGTGTTTGCTGCCACCGTATCCTCGGTAAGTGTTGGAAACAAAGGACTTATCGCCATCAGGGCTCTCCCGTCTCGTAGAATTATTCCGCCAAGCGGCGGCATAGCTCCGCTCCAGTGGCTCCGAGAAAGCGCGGAAACACGTGGCTTCTCGCCGATTCCGCAGCAAGTTGCCGGAATGTTATGCCGCGGCCTCGCGGCATAACACCGCATCGGCGACGCTCCCGCAGAGTGCGAGCCCCCCCGGAAACAGCGGAGCTGTGCGCGTTTTCGGAGTCTGGCGACGCCAGAGTTATGCTGCTGGCTGGCGGCATAGTTCCGCCGGGACCCTGGCCCCTTCGTGCGCTCAAATGCCTGACAGCGACCGTCGTGCCCGGCAGCAACCCGGCCACCGGTCCCGGAGCTATGCAGCCAGCCCGCTGGCATTCCGGCGCCGCTTCCTTCGGACCAGGAGCCGGGGCTCACCCGATCTCGGTCGATTGCTACCCGATGGCGGGTCATGAGCTTCTCGACGCGGCCAACGCACTCGGCTTCGCCTGTGCGCGGAGCCTGAAGCGGCCAGTCGACTTGAGTGCTTCCAGCAGGGCTCATCGGGAAGAGTGTTCCAGATAGACTGCCCTCGTGTCAAGCCGCGGTCTTCGGAATCTTCGGAAGAGGGCTTGGGTTTGGCTAGTTGGAATCGGCTTTCTCGCCAGCTCGGCCGTCATGCTGAGGGTCTGAAGATCCTCCTCGATCTCTTTCGGTGGAGATTGGCGCAGTCCATGCGCTGTCGTTTTATGGAGATGAAATGCTATTTTAGAGCAATGAATTGTCGATTCAGGGAATGGAGCGGAACGAAAACGGAGCGGGAC
>JAAEPZ010000196.1 GCA_024231955.1 bacterium
CCCGGCGCGGTCGCCTTTTTTTAAACGGACACAACCGGTCGCCCGCGGCCTCGGAAATCGCCGGGAGCGCCGGCTTGCGGCCGGCTCGTGGGCGCAGCCCACGAATGGACGCTTCGCGTCTTCAGGGGGCCTTCGCCCCCCTGTTGGGCCGGCTAGAAGCCGGCGCTCCCAGCACTAGGGAGGCCGAGCACCGGGGCAAATTACCGCCTTATTACTGCTGTTACTTCTTATTTACGCCATGGCTAAATAGGAAAAACTTCAGAATTGGCCATAGTGATGCCCACTCCCTTGGCAGGTTCGGGGGTAGATACCGACCGACCGGTAGAAGAGCCGAGAGACTTCCAGAATCAGCGCATTCTTCCCGCGAATCTCTGGTTCCTCGCCACCATGGACTTGCGATCTTCTCCTCTGTCCGGTAAGGTACTACCCTACACCTGAAGGGTGGATGCCGGCGACCGACGACGGAGCGGCATGAGCAGCCTCAGGGGGATCATCGCATGGCTCGAGTTCAGGCGCAAACGAGGGTAATCGTCGGCCCACACAATCTTGATCGTGTAGGCTGTCTGACTCCTCCGAGTCGATCGAGGGAGGAAGGCGCCGGACCGGCTATAGCGGTGTTCTCTCCCCCCTGCGGTACTAAGCTCCGTGGGAAGGTCTCAGTAAGCAGAGAGGGGAAATTCCATGCACAATGATGATCATCGAGCGCTTGTCGAACAGGCTGCCAGGGCCACCATGGCGCGCATACGCCATGATGGTGAGAAGGCTCCGGAAAGACTAAAGGTGTTATTCACCTATCTGGAACAACATCTCTTCGAAAGGGGGCTTGATGTCAATCAGATGAAGCGCGCCTGCGGCAAGCGCAACAACTCCGTATCGAGCAACTTTGCTGAGGTAACCGGCCAGCCACCTCATGCTTATATCGTGGCGCGGCGCGTTGAAACCGCAACGGCCCTGCTACGCGACACAGATCTGGAAATTCGGATAATCGCCAAACTGCTTGGATTTTCGAAACACGGCCTGCTTACCCGTAACTTCAAGGCGTGCTACAAAATTACTCCCCAGGCCTATCGCTTAATTGCGCAAAGGGAACAACAGGACACCCCAAGGAGTCCGAAACTCCCTGCTTCTTCAAGAAATCAGGAACCACTCATTCACTTCTCTATCGACAGCGAAACCATTGAAAAAATCAAGATAGAGACCCTATGGGATACACTAAAGGGAAAGCCATGGCCAGCTCAGCGAGACATGATCCAGAATAGGTTCTCCTTTTCTACGCCTGCGTTCTTTCATTTTCTTCGCAAAAGGAGCATACCAGAAGGCCGCGCCAATCGAAAATACGGAGTTCATCTGGCCGAGCTGGCATTAGATTGCCTATCGCGTACTCAGCACGTTATCGGCGGCAAATTTTTCCAACTCAGAGCGCAAGGATGGACGTGGGTAGCGAATGCTCGCCGATTTGCGGATGATCTGAATGGCTCAGAAGAGGCATTCTCAATAGCCGCGACCTATCTAAGCCAACAGACACACGAATCTCTCGTTACAGCGGAGTACTACGGGATGAAATCTGCGCTACGCCGATGGCAGAGAAGATTCGAAGATGCGACCGAACTTCATGCCCGCGCTCTACCTATATTCCAAGCAAAGGGGACGCCGAAGGATATCGCGGCATCATTAATAGATGGAGTCTACACACGTGAATTATCAGGCCAGACCGAGAACCTAATACCAGCATTAACTGAGGCTCTTCAACTCATCAAAAGTGAGGCACCCTTTCTAGAGTTTACTGCCTGCTTCCACCTAACCAATGCATACCTTAGGATGGGCAAGCCTGAAACGGCAAAGGAACTACTACCCCAACTCCGCTCACTCAGGATTCAGGTTGACAACTCAGAGGGCACCCTCTGTCATCTTCAATGGCTTGAGGGCTTGGTGAACGACGAGCTTGGGGAATTAACGGTGGCTGAGAACCGCTATCAAGTAGCACAGTCCGGTTTTCAAAAACTGGGGCACCGTGTTCACGCCGCCTTGGTTTCCCTTGATTGGGCGCTGCTCCGTTTGAGACAAGGTAGAGTTAACAAGGTTCAGGAGCTCACTCTCAGTGTTATACCAGTGCTGAAAGATATTGAACTTCACGAGGAGGCGGCAGGAGCTCTTAACCTGCTACAGGCTGTGGCAGCAAAGGGCGAGATATCGCGAGGATTATTGAAGATCGCGAGAATGCAGCTTGAAAATTATCGGCTTGAACGTTGGGGTCGGTCCGGCCAATAAACACTTTGATAGCGGTAAAACGGGGGACCGACCGTAAAAGTGCGATCCCCCAGACTGAATCCAGGCTAGCTAACTAACCGAGATTCTTCCAAAACCGTATGGCTCGATACACACACCGTATTTTTGGGACAGGTTACTAAGAATTGAACCGCCGCCCCAAGGATCAAGACAAATATCTGAGCGCATATCGAATCCACTAGGATCAATACGTTTGGGAATCCTCTCTGGGACGTGGGATCCGAGAGAAGCGGTAAGCCCGTAGGCCGGGCTATCGGGTTCCTCTCTCACGGGTGACTGCTTTCCCATGGCCGCCACCGCCACCAAGAGGCAAACGAGCAATGCGAAGAGGATCTTCGGGAGAGCCATGCCCTTTCTCCTTTCAAGCGAGGCACACCTTCGCCACCGTGGCGAATCGTGCTCGCCCAAGGGCCAAGCCTAGCGCCTTTTAAGAGAAAATGGGCAGATAAATTGGGAAATAGCGCCTCGATGAGCCCTGCTCGTTGGCGCCGGGGCCTTAATCGGGACAAAATGGGCAGAAGAAATGGGCAATGCTGCTATTCCGGAGATATACTCCTTATTACCGCCCAGTCTAACAACTTAATACGAGGAGCCAGCGCGCAGGCATGACCTGACCGGCTTCACTAGCTAGTGAATGCCCTGGGGTGGCGGTAATAAAACGCAAGTCCAATAGCTCACCTTCGGCAGAGGCATCGTTGGGTACTGTGTTGGTAGCAGGGACATTTTGGGAAATAGCGGTCCTATGGAGGGAAGAATTGGGAAACGAGCTGCGACGCTGCCCGATTCGTCCCCGGGCATAATGCGAAAATGACTCTTGCCATAAGGATCCGCGATATATAGGATTCTTTTCCTGAGAGCGGCCTCAAGAAACGGTTCCGTCCTCAATTGCGCCCGTGATCCCGGCAACAATGCCGATTCTCAAAGCAGCGTATCTCTGCATACGTAGCAGAACTGAACCACTGTCGGCGGAAAATACAATGCCTCGAGAGCGAGTCGCCTACCTTCACTTCGAACCTCTACCCGATCTAAGCCCCGAAGGCTTCAACACGGAGCAGCTTGCCGGCCTACGGCTGCCTACCCGGCAACCTATCCAGGAGGATAACCCCTCATGCCGCTGACGCGAGAGCAGCTAATCAACCTGCTCCACCTCCCGCTGCCCGAGCTCAGCCCCCCGGTCTTCGCCGCCGAGCATCTCTACGGCCTGCGGTCGCTCACCCTGCTCTGCCGGCATATCAAGCTCATCTACGGCCTCAGAGCTCTCCAACCCCTGGCCGAGCACGGGCCAGCGGCAATCGTCGCCGCCCTGACCCTCGTCACCGAGATCCTGTCGGCCTTCGGGGCCTTCCTGTCCAGCAACCCGGAGACCTCGTTACGCGACCTGCGCGCCGCCGCCGTCTCCATCCTGCTCGACCTTCGCCCCGGTCATGAGCCGGTACCCGACGCAGACCTCGAGCCCTTCCGGAGCCCCCAGGTCGTGTTGCTGGAAGCGGCCGAGATGGCGCAGCTGCGCCGGGCCAGGAGTGCCGGCACGAGCGAGGAGATCGTCCGCGGCGCCGCCCTCATGGTCAACGAGATCTGGGAGTTGGCCGCCGAGCTCGGTCGCTCGCCCGCGGGGCGGGCCTGTGAGCTGATCAACGTCCGCTGCTGGGGCAGCCCGGCGACCACGAAGGTCCTGCGCGTTCTCGGGCTCGACGGTCTCCTTGAATTGCATCCTCAACGGGACATCGCTCGCATGCGGGAGGAAGAGCCGGTGGCCGTCTAAGGCCGCCGCGGGGGGATCGCACGATGACGACACCAACGAGCCGAAGTCTTCAAGCAGC
>JAAEPZ010000197.1 GCA_024231955.1 bacterium
CTTTGGGTGTTGACGCCATCCGACTTGCGCGTCATATTCGGTGAGCGCGGATATCGGTCAAGTTCAGAAATGATGGCATCACCCAGGGCCCCTCTTTATAGTGGTCGAACTCGACCGCCAGTAAGGCGCCCGGTGGAGATTGTTATTTATCGAACGGTAATCGAAACTATCTACTTATCCTATAATAATAAAAGTATCCAGATTGTTGCCGGCTCCTATGGGAACCGCAGCGGCGTCGAGCGGGAGCACACTTATGCTGTCATTCGCTCCGGCGACCGATCGTACGCAAAATCCGAAAGACTCGTATCGAGAAAAGTAAGATATGATCACCTACCGGAATGGTGGTGACAATACGCTACCCTCTCTGCCTTATTTCTGCCACATCCTTCCATGGAAGTTCCTCACAGGTGCCATCTCCGGCCTCCATGGCCGAGAGACCCTGATCGAACCACCCGCAACACCGGAAGGAGAATCCGATGACTCCCAAGATTTGGAAAAAGCTACTGATGTGGACCGCCCTCATGATCCTGCCAGCGGTGGCCTGGTTCGTCTGGAAGCCCTACCCGCGCTCAGTGATCAGCTTCGACCAGGGCCGCAACGGACTGTGGATCGGGCACCGCTGGTACACCGGTTTCGAGGTGCCTACCGGCCGCCCGGTCGCGGACTCCGAGCTC
>JAAEPZ010000198.1 GCA_024231955.1 bacterium
CTTTGGGTGTTGACGCCATCCGACTTGCGCGTCATATTCGGTGAGCGCGGATATCGGTCAAGTTCAGAAATGATGGCATCACCCAGGGCCCCTCTTTATAGTGGTCGAACTCGACCGCCAGTAAGGCGCCCGGTGGAGATTATTATTTATCGAACGGTAATCGAAACTATCTACTTATCCTATAATAATAGAAGTATCCAGGTTATTGCCGGTTCCTATGGGAACCGCAGCGGCGTCGAGCGGGAGCACACTTATTCTGTTATTCGCTCCGGCGACCGATCGTACGCAAAATCCGAAAGACTCGTATCGAGAAAAGTAAGATATGATCATCTACCGGAATGGTGGTAAAGACGACGCCTCGCGTCTTCGCACTGAGAGTGCGTTCGCTAAAGAGGATCTCCCTGGAGCCTCACAGAAGTGCTATGACATGAAGACAAGGGGCGATGCGGATTATAACGGGCTTACTCTCGATGCAGTGAATCACGGGTGATATCAACAGGAGCGACGCATGTCGATGACCAGGAGACAAAAAATGACCGGGAGTCCCAGCGGCTCTTCGCCGCGGCCAACGAGCCCAAGGAGTTCCGGGTGATCGACGGCGCGGCACACATCGACTTCCACGCCTACGTCGGAGCCGAATACGAACGGCGAATCGTCAGTTTCTACTCCCGCTATCTACGCGAATGAGGCCGGCTGACAGGCCAATGTGCCGGCCGCAGCGGGTCTTATTTCTGCCACATCCTTCCATGGAAGTTCCTCACAGGTGCCATCTCCGGCCTCCATGGCCGAGAGACCCTGATCGAACCACAGACGCCAACCCCCAACACCGGAAGGAGAATCCGATGACTCCTAAGATTTGGAAAAAGCTACTGATGTGGACCGCCCTCATGATCCTGCCGGCGGTGGCCTGGTTCGTCTGGAAGCCCTACCCGCGCTCAGTGATCAGCTTCGACCAGGGCCGCAACGGACTGTGGATCGGGCACCGCTGGTACACCGGTTTCGAGGTGCCTACCGGCCGCCCGGTCGCGGACTCCGAGCTC
>JAAEPZ010000199.1 GCA_024231955.1 bacterium
CCGCCTTGAGCCGCAGCAGGTACGCCTTGATCCCCATCCCCATCTCGGCGCGGAACCGCTCGCGCAGCTGCCAGTCGACCACGCCCTTGCGCACCATGTCGGCGAGGGTGAGATCGACGTCGTAGAAGCGCTCTTCGATGTCGTCGAACACGGGCCGGAGCTCCTCGGAGGCGCGCCCGCGATCCCGCCGGATGCGGCGGGCCACCGCCGCTTGCGCGCGTTCGAAGAGCCTCATGATCGGCTTGGTCCTGAGCATGGCGTCCCCCTCGCTCGATTTGCCTCGTCAACTTCGTCGCCGGCGGGCCTGAGGCCGCTTGGCTGACGGGGTCCGAGCCTAGCAGATCTGCCCGGAGCTGGCGAGGATTCCGCCGTAGAGCGGAGATCCCTTTGAGGCCGCAGCTATGGCCGCGAGTTGACGACGCTCCGGACGGGGGACACGCGGTGGTGATGATCGAGAAGATCGGGCTTGACAAGTGGGCCAAGGTCCCCTACTATACTCCAGCTGTCCGGGAACACGATGGCCGGTCGTTCTGAATCCCTTCAGGTCATCGGTGTTTGTCGAGTGGCGTTGCACCTTAGGGATACGGAGACTCCCAGGGTGGCGAGTGAGGTCCGGCAGCGATTTGACAAAGACGTGGGCCAGCATAGGCTCGAAGGTAGTGCCACTGTCCAAAGGAGGTCGTCGTGCGCAAATTCCTCTGCTCATTAATCCTGATCGCCGCTATCGTGCTACTGATTCTGAGTACTACGACACCGGATGCCACCGCCGGATCGGACTGTGAAATGATCTGTGTAGACGGCAACTTCAATCGTGATTCCATGGAATGTTGGTGGTCCAATCTGCCTACGGATTGCACCGATTGTTGGATTTTTTGCCCCGAGCCTGGTGGCGGTGGCATCCAACCAGAGAATAAACCCTGAGAAACTGACCTGCGAAGTTCCACGGTAATACGGGACTTTCGCGGATACCGAGGACATTATGAGACGTCTGCCGCATTTTCCGCGAGTTCCTGACACGGTAACCTGTCTCGCCGTGATCTTGATCGGTATCATCGCTAACGCGACGGAAGGCGATTCCACAGAGTGCAGGCGAACGCTGCTCGACCCTTCTCCGACCTGGAGCAGTTCGGCTACCTGGAACCCCGACGGTGAGGTGCTCTTTATCGCCGATGTGCTCGGTGCGAAAATTCTCCGGTTTGGAAAAAATGGCCAGGAAATGGGTGCGATTGACGGCGCAAGTCCGGGCCGTGTCCAGTTTGATCGACCCACCGGCTTGGCCGCAACGGCTTCCGGTTATCTGTTGGCGAATGGATCCACACGGTTGATCTGGTTTGGTCAGAATTTCAAGCCAATGCGAGCTCTGGAACTGATCATGACTCGAGCTGATTCGAGAGTCAAAGGCCCGCCGGATTTTCGCGGGTTCCAGGCAATAAGCTTCGTCCAGATCGAAGATCAGGTGGTGGCGTATGGCCCGGTGATGTCAGCGGAGAAGCTCATCGAGCGCGCCTGGGTGCGGTTGAACGTTCCCACGGGGGAGCTGAGTGAAATCCGCGAAGAAATCGAGCTGGATTTGCGGGGCCTTCATTTAGAGTTGCTGACCTCGACGCTCATGGCCCCTGCCAATGGTGCGGCCTATGCCCTCCGGCTGGTGGAACCGCCGTTCATTGCTCAGATCACTCCCGACCGGCGCCAGCTCCGGGCATTTCCCCAGGGATTCGAGAAGCTGCCGGCACTTCCCGAGCGGCGAGGGGCCGCCGCGGCTGCGATTCAGTTCAAGGCCCTCGAGCAGGCAACCGTTCCCCTGGCCCTCTAC
>JAAEPZ010000200.1 GCA_024231955.1 bacterium
CCTCTGTCGTCCGAAGAGGGATATGATGCCCGTCGTAAGCCCCAGCGCCGTTTCGGATCGTTCCGAGCCTCCTCGGGAACCGCGCGAGGACGCGGTAGGTGACGTCATGCACGATCCCCTGCCCGAGCGCGGGCGGTTGCCATCAGAACGCGAGGTGCTGCGGGTACTGTGGAGCAGCCCCGGAGAGTACCTGGTCCGAAGCGAGATCCACCGGCGAATGCCCCAGGATCAGCGGCCAACCCTTGGTCGCGTGGGCCAAATCCTTACCACTTTGAACAAAGACCAGCTCCTTGAGAGTGTGAAGCGGCCGGCTCAGGGAAGGAAAGAGGCTGCGTTCTACCAGCTCTCGGAACGGGGCGTCGCACTTTGCCACCGCCTTGGCTTCAAGCGCCGGGAGAGGTCGCTCTTTCCGGTGACGGAGGAGGTCTTAGGCCACACCTTGACCCGCGAACGCCTCGCGCGCCAGCCGGCCGCTCCGGGCCGCATCGCCGCCGTCTATGCCTACCGCGGCGGGCTGGGGCGTACGACCATGGTCGCGCACGTCGCTCGCGGGTTGGCTGAGAAGCTCGGCGAAGGGGAGCAGGTTTTGGCCGTCGATCTCGACTTCGGGGCGCCCGGGTTGGACCCGTTCTTCAGCCCGCACCGGCAGGACACCTGCCGTGGCCTCGGAGGGCTGGTGGTGGACTTCCAGCGCAAGCCCCGCCGCAAACGGCCACTGTGGCTCCGCAGCGCCCTGGGCTCCGAGGAGTACGTCCAACGCCCATTGGAGGAGGTGCCCAACCTGGCCTTTCTGCCCAGCGGTCTGAGCCCCGGCCATGATGCCCTCTCCGAGACCGAGCGCGCGGAAGCCCTGGCCTTGCTCAGAGCGGAGGTTGGCTTGGCGGGGCCGACCGGCCACAGCGATCCCGGTTCCGAGCCCTTGAAATTTCTGAACGAGCTGCGCGCGGCGTTGGAGGGCCGCTACACCAAGACCGTCATCGATTCGCAGGACGGTCGCTGCCTCTCGTCGTTGATCGCGACTCAGGTGCTGGCCGATGAGCTGGTGTTGTGCCTGCGCAAAAGCGAGGTCGCACCGGCGAGCCTCGCCGGTATGCAGGCGGTTCTTGCAAGCTTCCTCAGGCGTCGGGAAGAGAAGGGCGAGACGGACGCCTCTGTCGTCTTCGTCTTTCCACTGTCCGAGCCGGAAGGGCCTGGCAAGCTCGATCGCTGGATCGACCGCTACCTGGTCGCTGATGCCGACGGCCCGGCAGAACCACCAGCATACGCCGCGGAGCGGCTGGCCTACGAACCGCGGCTGGCCAGGCACCCCGAGAGCTGGGCCAACACCCGCTTCTACGCAGCGGTGATCGCACGGTTGGGAGGGTTGGATAGGGGCGAGGCCCCGTCTCTCCCCTCGCCGGCGCTCCAGCCGCTGACGGACGTTCTCGATCCCGCCAAGCCGCTGAGCAGGCGATCGATGGCTGCGGGAATTCTGTCGAATGCACCGCTTCAGGAGCTGGGACGGCTACTCGACTGGTACCTCCATGAGCCTTCCCTGCACATGGCAACCGATGCCACGGGCGAAAAGTTGGTCGAGAATATCGTCGAGAGCCAGGCGCGCCGTTTGCGGTCGATGCTCCTGCGGCTGGGGGAATCACCGTGAGCTGTGCGGTTCTTTCAGGAGACGGATGATGTCGCACGAGTCTTTCACCAGCCATCAGTTGCGGACTGAGTCCCTCTTCCTTGAGCTGATTTCCCGGATCGTTCCGCAAATGCCGGAGACACCCGGTCTGCCGACACGCCTGGAGATTCTTGCCAAGGTGGTGGCCGATCTGTCCGAGCTTGCAGGTGCGATGGTCGTCGCCTTCGATGGCGAAGGTCTCCCGATCTGCTACCAGGTTTCAGGACTCTCGTTCGCAAAAGGCGTGGAGCCGTTCGCCGAGCTGATCCAGCTCCGGACCCGATGCCTCGCCGCAACCCGGGCCGGAAATGGGTGGACGGCGGTGCCAAGCGCAATCATTACGGCTCCTGACGCCGGCTCGTTCGTAGCCCGAGTCCTGGCCGGTGAGGACAAGAAGAGCGGCGTCGGCATGCTGTTGGCCGGCATCCGTCCACACAACGACCTTGAAGGCCCCGGCCCAACCGCTCTCGTGAGAGCCCTGGACCACCTCCGGTGGGCGGTTCAGGATGCGTTGCACTTCGAGAGGCTGCAGCTCCTCGCGGATCTGCAACAACTGGCGACCGACGAGTTGGGGAAAAAGCAACTAGCAATTGACCCCGAGAAGATCGCTGTGCGTCTCAAGACGCTCTTTCACGTCGAGGTTGTTACGATCGTGGTACACGAGCAACACAAGCTGTACCTGTCCGCCACTACAGATAGCGAATTCCGAAAACGAAGTAGGGTGTTTCACCCTGACCGAGGATTGATCGGCTTTATCTTCAGGAAACGTAGCTCGCTCCGCCTGCATAATGCAAACGACCCGAAGGAGTTGCCCAAGGTCCAGCCGGAAAAATATCATGAATTGGAAGGCCTTGCCAAGAGAAAAGCTCCATATAGACTGCTCACGGTAGCGATGCGGTTTGGCGACACAGCCGTGGGGGTGATTCGTGCTCTCCGCAGAGTGGACCAAGCCCCGTTCAGCATGGAAGAAGAGGAGGCCCTGCAGCGATTCGCCGACCTTCTGGGTTCGCTGATCAGTGCATCCTGGCGGCTTTCCCTGTACCGCCAGATGACTGATGCCAGTAGAGAGGCGATCTGCATATCGCGCCATCGCCGTCGAAAGGACCCCACATTCGTTTATGTGAGTCCAATAGCGGAAAAGCTCTTCGGCTTAACGAGCGAGCAGCTCATCGGTCATGCTGCTTCGGATCTATACGCCGATAAGGGAGAATATGAAAGAATTCGAATCACCCTCAATCGCGCTGTTGAAAACGATGAGAAGGGACTTGGTCCGTTAACATCGAGGATAATAGGACCGTCGGGGGAGATCCGATCGGTCGACATCTCGTACCGGCTGATGACCAGCCCCTTCATACGACCGCCAATCCACTACACGATTGCTATGATGCTAGAATCCCAGGAAACTGAGCAGTACCAGCGCCTGTTAGACTTGCTTGACGAGAAAGGATTGGCGTATTTCCTGGCAGACCAGAGGGGTCGCACGATCGAGTCGGCCGGGGCAGAACGCAGACTGACCGGTTATTCACCTATGGAGTTGCTCTCGAAGGACCGCAAAGTGCTTTATGCTGACCCCGTCGATCGTGGAAAGCTACTGGCAAGGGTCAACAAAAATAACGGAGAACTCGTCAACACCATTGAGCGCTTCCGCCGCAAGGATGGTGATGCGTTCTTTATGGAGGGCGTAGTTCAGCTTCTGACGGACGAAGAGGGGCGGTGGATCGGATACCAAGGCCTTTACGAGGACGTGACAGAGAGGATCCGCTTGCAAGGATTCCTGGGCGCCGATACCGCAGAGATTCTAGAGGAGCGCGAGCTTCTGGAGAAACTCAGGGATAACGCGGAATTTCATCTCAACTTCACCACTAGTTTCAGCCACCAACTTCGAGTCCCACTAGGAGCAATGATTCACAACCTACTCAACTTCAAAGAGGGTATCGCCAATGGGGATTCGAGATTCGCCCATCGCCTGGAGTACCTCATCGGCCAAGTCAGCGTTTGCTCGTTGCTTCTTCAAAACCTCGCCTTCATGGACAAGATACTCCGTGGTGAATCTTTCAAATTTGAGCCTGTCAACCTGAAGAAGCTAGCGGTCGAGACGAAACTTAACTTCATTCATCTTCTTCCCGAGAAAAGGCTCACCATCCAGGTCGATGACGCCAGTATTGAGAGTCTCCGCAAGAACGTCGAGATCTGGGGGCACTCCAGCCTATTGCGTCAAGTGATGGTTAATCTGGTGGATAACGCCATAAAATATTCCAGGGACGGCACAGAAATCATGATTCGTGGTTTCTTCGCTGGACCTAAGGAAGGACGGGCCTTTGAGGTCTCCAACCGCGGGATAAGAATATCCCAGAAGGATCGAGCTCAAGTGTTCGCGCGCGGCTATCGCTCTAAACAGGCCGCGGCATTAGTTCCTGATGGGACAGGGCTGGGCTTGTGGCTCGTGAAAAAGATAGCTGAGGCGCACGGCGCCAAGGTCCGCTGCACGGAGGTCAGCGACAACGGCGAGGAGCGTACGACGTTCCAGATCTTCTTCCCGCATCAAGCAGTGCACCGGAGCCGGAACACCGGAGGATCGGATGAAGTTCAAGCCTGAGGTCTTAATCGTCGATGACAACCCCGGTGACATCAGCTGGCTGATCGACCTCGTGGAATGGCGAGGTTACCTGATCGACCAAGTGGGCAATGAAAGGGCGGCACGGGGCAAGTTGGAAGCGGTCCAGGAGCGGCGGGCGGAATACGCGCTGGCGATCGTCGACATCATGGTCTCCATCGAGGACATCATGGACATCGCCGATTTCAACGACTCGTTCTACGAACAGTCCAAGGATACCGGTGTTCGCCTGTGTCGCTACGCGCGGCAGGAGTTGGGTATCTCCGCGGAGAAGTTGCCCATTGTCTGCATCTCGGCACGCGACGACGAGGGTCTGAAGGAGTCGCTGGCTGAGCTGGGCATCCCCCTCTTTGGCCGTTCGGACCGGGCCATTCGAGACTTCCTGAAGGAGAGGCTGCCGAAGCTGGATTAGCGGACAAGCATTGGCCAGGCGCCATGAGCGAGGCTGGTCGCATGACCGCCGCTGCCGCTCGGCGTCTTGTCGGAAGGAGATGTTCCACTATCGCGAGGCAGCGGCATAACAGATACCAATAGATAGCGGTAACGAGTACGGGCACAAGTACGGACTGTGCTACCTGTTTCTATCTCTTCTTTATCGTGAGGAGCCTTGACATTCCTCCTACTGCCTCCATTGAGGCACTATCCTTAGTATCGGTGTCGAGATTCTCGTCACGAGGAGTAGAAGGACAGGCTGAACGAAGAAATGGGAATTCAAGTTTTCAGTTGATCGACGTGGACATGAACTTAGCGACCTGACAAGCCTCAAACGCGCTGACGCTGTGGGAAATCTTAGCCGTGGAATGGGGAACCGTTGGATACTTGAGCATTGCCGCCGGATTAGGTGTGCTCGTGGCGGCGGGAGAACTCGTCTCCAGGTACCGCGATGAGCCCGGAAAAGCCCTTGGCAACTGGCCTGGGTTCGGCTACATGGCATTCAATGCCGGAATCGGGGTGATCGCGTATCTCATCGTATGTCATATTCCAGATCCCAGTGGCGAAGGCAGCATCCTCGGCCAGCTCGGTTCAGCTCTCGTCGGAGGCCTCGGCGGCATTACCATCATGCGAGCCAAGTTCTTCACCATTCGGATCGGTGACGTGCGGAAGTCGATCGGCCCCGGTAACCTTATTGATACTCTGCTCGATTACTTCGATCGGCAGATCGATCGACAGAGGGCCCTTGACCGCTTCCGTCTCGTTCGCGAGCTGATGAAGGACATCGATTTCTACAAAGCGGCGCACTACGCCAAAGTGCAGATCGCCGGCGCGCTGCAGAATCCCTCGGTCGCGGATCGGGAAAAGATGGGTGTGCGGTTCCGAGAAATCGCTGATGGCGATTTTCCGATGCGTGAAAAGGCGCACGCCCTTGGCTTCCTGATCCTCGATTTGATGGGTGAGGACTTTTTACGCGATCTGTTCAGGGATAACCGCGCCGATTTCCTCATCCGGGCAGACGAAAGATCGCCAAACGCAACGACAGCGACCCGAGATAGAGCAGGTGCCGATAGCGTAGCGAGCAGTTTGGCTCGGCAGGGTTTTCGCCCCGCAGTTGCTCTATCTCGGACTGATCTTGGCGCAGCGGCGTCGCCGACATCTCGACCAGCACGTTGAGCTACTCCGAGGCAAGGCGGTTCTCAACCGGGCTATGAAGGCGGCAGGCCGGGTCGGCGAGGCGGTGCGCCGGAGGCAGGACCGGCAGGAAGCGGCTCGCGAGCGCTGCTTGCGCGAGTACCTCGATGCGGTCCAGTGCGGCTGTAAGAGTTGCCGGCACCGGCCGTCTCGGCGCCGAGCCACCGATTATTCTGTGATGCGGGGAAGAAGGGGAAAAAGGGATGCGTATTCCGACAAATCCGACCACCCATTCCGACGCCTCAACCACCATTCCGACGGAATCCGAACACCCTCTCTTTTTCCACCCCTTCGGCAAAGAGTTAGCGCTCGGCGATCACGTGGAGCTCGGCCGCGACGCCCAGGGCGGTGAGCTGGCAACTCAGCGACAGATAGCCCGCGTCGTAGAGGAAGACGGTGGCGACGGCCAGCGCCGCCGGAGCGCAGGCTTCTCGCCTGCCCTTTCGGTCCTGTCCCAGGTCTGCCTCGGGCATCGCAATCTTGTCGCACCCTGACCTTCCGCAACAGCGCTTATCACGGCTCGCGGGCCGCAGTTTCCTGTTCCTCCTCGTCGCGAGCCTTGCCAAGTGCCGAGGCCACGAGACCCGCCGGAACCGCGACGATGCCCAAGCCGAGCATGAGGACCAGAAACCTGACCCTGGGGCACGACCACCAGCCGCCGCACCGCCGGCTTGCCGGATCGCTCCACCAAGCAGATCGAGCTCGCGGTGCCCTGCCAGACACGCCACACCCTGCTCCCGGCGTCCTCTCCCGGCAGCGTCCGCAGCCGCGGCACGCCGCG
>JAAEPZ010000201.1 GCA_024231955.1 bacterium
CGAATGGCTCGTTAAGGTACTGGCCACCTGCTCGGGAGCGACCCTAGATTGGGATATCGGAGCAGGCGAGGAATGGGCGCGCGTACTGAATGGCGGCACACCGGTGGCGTACTTCCGAGTTGATTTACCGCTTGTCCTCGCCGCAAAACAGCGGATTAGGTCCTGGGTTTTGGAGGAGGTGAGGCAGGTCGCTGTCGTCGTGGAATACCGCAACACTGACGAACTGGAGTTCAGGGTTGAACTCAATGCGTTTGATCAGGCTTTCCCCACCCACCAATGGAGAACGGAAGTATGCAGTCCGGATTGCTTCTCGGCAAATGATCTTCATTGGATGACCGCCACATAGTGTTGTCATCCGCAAAAATGCCGTACTGGACTTCTGAGCGTCGCCGTGCCCGCTCAGAGCCGCGCCGTGGGTTCTCGGATGCCAAACACGCCCGCGTGGTGGACTTCAACGGTCCTCTGGGGACCGACGAGCTGCCGGGGCTGATCCGCGTCGAGGCGTCGCTGCCGTCGGCCCTGGCCAACGCGGCGGGCGAGGTGGTCGTCGACCTGCGGAGTGGGGGTATGGCCTGCCCACACCCCGGACTCGCCATGGTGGGGGCTATAGCTGCCCGAGGGACTCCGAGTCGCCCCAGGATCGGCTACGCTGTAGCGGGGATCCGACGTCGGCCGGCCATGAGCGCCCCCAGCGCTGCCCGCAGCCACCTCCCACGGTCGCCGGCATAGGTCGAGCCACCCCCTTGCATCCCCATCCCGACATCGGGTATCCTCGGAGCATTGGATCGTCCCTCCGGGGCCACGGCAGACAGTAGGCGCCAGCCCGGAGGGTGGGTAGACTCAATGCACGGGACGGGATCGAAGAATGAGACCAACCGCCGCTCTCACCACCGTGGTCGAGCCACTCCTGGGAGCCATACACTTCCCGATTCCGGCCCAGAGACCGGCCGAAACCGACTTCGTGATCACCATTCCTGGAGAGATTAACACGAAGCGGATTACTTTAACAACCTATATTCCAAGTCCGAACAACAAGGAGCGCCCCTATGCGAGCAGCGACCCTTCGTACCCTCTTCCTGACAATGATTCTGTCTCTGATCTCTGGCCTGGTGATCCAAGCCCAGGAACCAATCCACTCCAACAACGAACTGTTCCAGATCCCGGACATCACCAACACAGTCCTGACCGGCTACCCGCTGGCAGATGTGGCGGTTCAGGCCTGGAACATTGAGGTACTTTCGGACTTCCAGACCGCGGTACCGGACATGGTACACTTCACCCTGCCAAATGGTCGCGACTACGAAATCAAACAGCAGTACCTTGAGCTGCGTTCTGAGGAAGAGATCACGTGGTTTGGCCAGACCGACTCAGGTGGCAGCGTGGTCTTGACCATGCAGCATGATCGTTTCGGAGCACTGATTGTGGCAGACGATGCCGTGTATCAGATCATTCCCTCTGCAAACGGCTCCTTGCTCGTGGAGCTGGGAGCAGCGGTCCCCACCGAGCGCACCCCGCTCTCGGACCTGGAAGTTACGATAACGGATCTTACAGATCCCGTGGTGGTGGGTGACGAGCTCACCTGGGTCGTGAATGTAATCAACAACGGCCCGGACGACGCGCCAGACGTGACTCTGACCAACACCCTGCCCCCCAGTGTGACCTTTGTGTCCACCAGTCAACCCGGGGTGTGCAGCGAATCTGGTGGCACCGTCACCTGCAACCTAGGGACGATTCCAAGTGGCGATCGTTTCTTTCCCATTGCCATCACCGCGCAAACCCTGTCCTTTGGCACCACTACCAACACAGTGCAGGTTACCACGCCGCAAGCAGATCCTAATCCGGTGAATAACTCTGCTGCGGAGAGTACCACCGTGCTAAATGCTGCAGGAGCACTGGAGCGGAAACTGACTGCCAGTGATGCCGCGGGAGGTGACCGTTTTGGCAATTCGGTAGGTATCAGCGGCGATACCATCGTGGTCGGGGCATCCAGAGACGATGATGCCGGGGCGTGGTCTGGTTCGGCGTACGTGTTTGTGCGCAGTAGCACCACCTGGACCGAGCAGCAGAAGCTCACTGCCAGTGATGCCGCAGCAGGTGATGAGTTTGGCCATTCTGTGAGGATCAGCGGCGATACCATTGTGATCGGAGCTCTCTATGATGATGATGTCGGGAGTGACTCTGGGTCGGCGTACGTGTTTGTGCGCAATGGCACCACCTGGACCGAGCAGCAGAAGCTCACTGCCAGTGATGCCGCAGCAGATGACCGTTTTGGCAATTCGGTAGGTATCAGCGGCGATACCGTGGTGGTTGGAGCGTACTTAGACGATGATGCCGGGATTGACTCTGGGTCGGCGTACGTGTTTGTACGCAGTGGCACCACCTGGACCGAGCAGCAGAAGCTCACTGCCAGTGATGCCGCAGCAGATGATCTGTTTGGCGAGTCGGTAGGTATCAGCGGCGATACCATCGTGCTCGGGGCTCCCCATGATGATGATGCCGGGAGTATATCTGGGTCGACCTACGTGTTTGTGCGCAGTGGCACCACCTGGACCGAGCAGCAGAAGCTCACTGCCAGTGATGCCGCAGCAGATGATCTGTTTGGCCAGTCTGTAGGAATCAGCGGCGATACCGTCGTGGTCGGGGCGGACAGAGACGATGATGCCGGGAGTGACTCTGGGTCGGCCTACGTGTTCGTGCGTAGTGGCCCAACCTGGACTGAGCAGCAGAAGCTCACTGCCAGTGATGCCGCAGCAGATGATCGCTTTGGCAGTTTGGTAGGAATCAGCGGCGATACCGTCGTGGTCGGAGCGTACTTAGAGGATACTGCCGGGAATGACTCTGGGGCGGCCTACGTGTTTGTGCGTAGTAGCCCAACCTGGACTGAGCAGCAGAAGCTCACTGCCAGTGATGCCGCGGCAGATGATTGGTTTGGCTATTCTGTAGGTATCAGCGGCGATACCGTGGTGGTCGGAGCTTACAGCGACGATAATGCCTACATCTACGAGCTCTCTATTCCTGCCCTGACCCTTACAGCCCCCGGCACACCAGCCTCGTTCGTTTCCAGCGATACCCTGACCCTAGAGTGGAGCAGCCTGAACACGGATCCAGGTGATGCCATGATCCTGGATATGAAGCGGGATGTGGTGCCACCCACTGAAACCGTGCCTGATGGAGTAAACTGGGCACGGTTCACAGACAGCGCGTTCAATGATGGGGATGAGCTGGTGACCATCCCATTCGGTGTTGCTTTTGGTTTGGACTGGCGTTTTTATGTTCGTCATTCTCTGAGTAGCGCGTTTGATGCCAGAAACGTTACCTTCACCATCACAGATACGTCTGCTGACCTGAGCGTGGGTCTCACCGATACGCCTGATCCAGTGCTGGTGGGCAATGACATCACCTACTCCGTTACAGTCACCAACAACGGTCCCAATGATGCGACCAGCGTGACCTTGACCAACACCCTGCCCACTGAGGTGAGTTTCGTGTCCACGAACCAGCCCGGGATATGCAGCGAAACCAGCGGCACGGTCACGTGCGCTATCGGCAGTCTCCTGGATGGGAACTCCTTTCCGGTGATTGAGATCGTGGTAACGACCAACACCGAGGCCACGATCCTCAATACTGTAGAGGTGACGGGCGCGGAACCTGATGCTGATCTGCTGAACAACACCGCGCAAGTGAGCACACAGGTCCTTGACGGGATCTTTGCCGATGGCTTCGAATCCGGCAACACCTCGGTCTGGTCAAACACCGTACCGTAGGTAATTGTATCGCCTGACAGAACCAGGTGAACAAATCAAGGATTCTAGCGCTCGAAAAGAAGCGGCCTCCTCCAAGAAGAGGCCGCACCAGCTCCCACCTATGGCTAGATGACATCAGCGAGCACAAAAGCACTCTGCACACTCTGTGTCTCGCATTCCCCACACCAGCCACCCCGGCAATCAGGCTCAACCTCAGTGCAGTAACCACAGCTTGGATTGATGCAGATGCCGGGTGCGATGCTATCAATCACATACGCGGATAGCAGATCATCCACGGTTCTAAAGCCCTCTTCCTCTGCAAGCTCTTCCAACTTCGTCATGCAGTTATCTCCTCTTTACTGAGGGGGCCATAACTTAGGCTACACTTTATTGTTGTAACCTGCCGCGTATATAAAGCCTTTTAAGGCTGACAAATGGAGCATACTAAGGAGAACAAAATGCACCCGACATGCTTGCGCTGGGAGCGCCGGCTTCCA
>JAAEPZ010000202.1 GCA_024231955.1 bacterium
ATCTTGACATATGGGACGATATCGAAATCATTGGCGATACCCAGTTACCGGTCGTCATCGATGCCGCCGGAATCGATCGCGTTCTGGAGATTGTCGGAGTCACGGCTGAAATTTCCAATGTGACGATAACGGGGGGGTCGTGCCCGGGCTTCGGCGCAGGCGTCTATATTGTTTCCAGCAGCGTGTCAATAAAGAATTCGGCCATTCGAGGAAATCATGCGGTTGCCTATGACGGCGGAGGTATCTCCGTCGCTCTGGGTGATCTCGTGTTGATCAACTCAACTGTTAGCGGAAATTCTGCGGCGCGATCGGCAGGCGGCATCGATAGGACCGCTGGCCCAGGTGAGGCAAACGTGACTTTGATCACCTCGACGGTCAGTGGCAACTACGCCGGCCAGGGGGGTGGAATATATAGTGATGGGCGAGGCGATCTTACCCTGATTAACTCCACCGTTTCGGGAAACACTTCGTACTTGAGTGTTTCCGGGATATTTTCGGAGTTGAATGATGGCCCGGTCATGACGAACACAATCGTCATGGATCGGTGCGGTTTCTACTACTCGGCCGTCCCCAGATCGAGCGGCGGAAACATTGAAGCCACCGACTCGGATTGTCGGCTGCGGCATCCCGCTGACCGGCAGATCGACCCATCTGAAATCATGCTAGGCCCTCTTACCTACAACGGCGGACCGACCATGACTCATGCGCTGCTCCCCGGAAGCCCCGCAATCGACGCCGGGGTCACGGCTGACTGCCCAGCCACGGACCAGCGAGGGCGGCCGCGGCCCATCGACGGCAACGGCGATGGTACCGCGACCTGCGACGCGGGTGCCTACGAGTTCAATCCACGCGCGGTGGACATTCCAGCAGTGAATCCTGTGGGCCTGGCTGTCTTCGCTGCCCTCATCGCTGCCATCGCTCTGGTCAAGGTCGCCCGGTGGACCCCGGATACCGTGCCGGTGGCCGGGCCGCGGCCAAGCACGCGAGGCCACGAGGCGATTGGCGATTGAGCCTTCCCGCCAAGCCGCTACCTTGGGACCTGGAGGTTCCGGAAAGAAGACCGCTCAACTCCCGGGGGTGAGGGCGCCCCCAACAACACTGGCCGCTATGCCCCGCGGCTACACCAGCGCCGGTGCCCGTTGCGAAGCTCAGCCCGGCCCGCCAGGAAAGGCAGGTATTATTGGAGGGGCGGGACGCCGGAGGGTCAGATAGGCCAGCAGTTTTGACCAGGACTCCGGCCACTAAGTGCTAGCCTATGGCTGGTAGTATCCGATCCCTTCCGACGCCCCCGGCCCCATAACCATGCAAACGGCCAAGAGCCGGCCGGAAAGGCTGTATACCGAACCGGCGGCAATGGCCACTACAGACTGGAGGTGCTTGATGCGATTTGGAATCGGTGTCGATCCCATGGGCTAGTACCATTCTTTGCGACTCCCCGTAAAGGAATAGGATTAGCCTCAACAACCCTGATCATGGAGGCGATCGTTGCGGACTCTACCGCACCGGTCGCCGCCTCCTCGCCGATTTTTCTGGCGGCGTTGGCCACAGATTCTATCTGGGCCATGGAGTAAAAGTACGCCGCAATAAGGGCCTCGCGAACTGCATCAGTACTGCGGCCAGCGCCCTGTAGAGCACGTGCAAGGTGAAGCCGGTAGTAGTGGGAATCGCAGTGGCCCAGAGCTGTCAATCCTTCAGTGGCAACGGAAAAGTGTTCTATGGCTTCCCCCCAGCGGCTTGTACCTAGCTCAATTAGACCTATCACACCAATTCGCCTGAATTCGAGAATGCTCTGTGGGAAAGGAACTATCTGGTTCCATGTCTCCAATGCTTGCTCGAAAAGCTCTAATTCAGCTTCATACCAAGAAAGGTTTAATAGTGCGATTTCCCCAAGGTACGGCTCACGAAACCGCTCCGCCAGGTCTTTAGCCCGTCTTACGCGATCAATACTATCCCTAGAAAGTTCACCGGCAGCGAAGTCGATATAGGACAGGTGCATCAGAACCTTAGCGCACCAGTGCCGTTCTCCCACTTTGCGAAAATTTGCAAGAGCTTTCAAAGAAGCGTTCCGTCCGTCTGCGAGCCGCCGCGTGTAAATAAGGACAGAAGCCTTGGTTACGTGGTAGATCCCCTGGAGCAATGCATCCTGGTCGCCAAGGACGCAGGTTTCACCCTCAGCAAGCAGATTGCGTGCGCTGCCCAGGTCACCGCACATTCTGTGTGCATTAGCGCTGTTTATTAATGCCAAGGCATAGAGTCCACGCCACCGATGCCACTCCGCAGCACCATCGGAAAGGATCGCCGCAGCAACATCCACGCCGAGCTTGGCCAGCTCCAGATTGTGCTCGACATCCTCGAAACGCCCCTCCCGGCACCGAACCAGTAGCTGATGGACCACAAGTGACGACCGATATTCCTCGGACTTAGCGGCAGCTGCGCGCTTTTCAACCGGCATGGCCAGGAGCTCATCGACGAGCTCCCCCGCAACCCGCCACCGATCGAGCGCCGCTATGCCCGGCAGAGGTTCCGGGAACACCGGGGGCACGGACACCGCCCACTCGATATCCCGCACCTTCCACATCGCCGGTCCGAGAGGCGAACGCGCCAGCACGGCGCACAGCTGGGGCCGAATCACGTCGTCGGGGATGGTCGCCGGCGACGCGATCAGGGCCGCCAGTTCGAGATCCTCGGGCGACACCGGAAATCGCGGCTCCCCGGGCTCGGCCGGTGCCACGACCGGCATCAGCTTCGTCG
>JAAEPZ010000203.1 GCA_024231955.1 bacterium
CGGCGAATCCCAGAGGGCCAAATTTTGTTCGAACCCTCCGGCGTTCTTGATCAACTGGAACAGATCTCCTTTGCAGAACATGACCGTTCCCATTCCGCATTTCCGCTCGAACTCCTGGGCGTATCTCTGCAAGAGACCGCGCCGGTTGATGTGAATCCAGGCCATCATCTGTTGGGCCGGCCATCGCAACTTGTCGGCTTCCTTCTTGATGCTCTCGATTGTCACTGTCAGGCGCAGTGCCAGCTCCATTTGGTAGCAGAACATCGGTGCCTGCATGTTCGGGTGATAGCACACCACATCACCGCGCGTTTCCCACCAATGTTCCAGATAGCAATAGAACAATCGGTTGCACTCGTTCATTTGCCCCTGCGAACACTGCGTAGTCCGAATCCGCTCCAAACCAGCGAAGATCTGAGCGACGCAAGCGTCACTCATGACGACCGGGCTCCACAGAGCTTCTTCCTTTTCCGTACAGCAAAGTAACAGCGCCGCTCCCCGACAGGCTTGATCGACTATATCAGCCG
>JAAEPZ010000204.1 GCA_024231955.1 bacterium
AACTCCTAGAGCCTTGTATGCTACACCCAATCGCCGACTCCAGATAATCGCGGCAGCAAGGAGAAGAGGCGGGTACCAAGTCAAGAGGTCAGCCACATGCACTCGCGCCGGGGCGCCGGAGACAAGTACCGATGTCAAGAAGGCCAACGCAAGAAGAAGCCCAAGAATTACGAGTCGTCTCTTCATTTCTTGAATATCTCTCATCAAGGGTTGCCAGGGTACTGGACGTGTACCGGAATCCTATCGACTGACCTGTCAACTGCGTTAAAAAAGTCCTCCTCTCGGCCATAGATGTCGATGCAGCCACGTGATCCTGGGACATTTCCGCCATGGATCACGAATCCACTGCGGCCGCAGGTCTCGGCCCCGGGTGCTGACTGCAAGAAAACCCTCCGGCTACCCCATGCAATTTCACCATCAGGCCACATCCTCTTCCTCTATTTTGCAAGAAGGGTAAGAAGGTATGCTGAGACGATGGTTCCATCCCTCCTGACAATTAACGCACCTTTTGAGAGGTCGACCTCTCTGCCGTCACAGAGTAGTTTGCCAGGTAAGTAGTCGAAGGATAGATCCCAAACCGTAAAGGAGCCCTGGCCCTTCGCCGCGTATTGATTATCTCGGGGACTGGGACTTTGCGCAAAGCTCAAATTGCCCTGCGTAACCACGACAGCATCTTCAATGGTGCTTGTTCCCTCTGCGAAAATAACTACTCCATCGAAGAATAGCATTATATAGGGAGCAGATAACTTCGGGAATTTGTGCGCACAGGATAGCCATGTCGGAATAAATAGAATAATCGACAGTGCAAAGAAAGCTGCCCGGCAAGAGCTAATGAAGGCAATGCGTCGCTCTGCCCGAGCGGTTGTGTTCTGGGATAGATCGCGCAACAACATCTTCCACCTCGCGCGGGTCGACTTTCCATGAAGAGTACGATTCCGCTGTTGATATCAAATGCCCAGAGTGACCTGGCTCAGGCAGGTCGTAGCGCCAAGAGCCGTCGTCAGAAAGACCCATCAGATGACCAATTTCGTGCAGGCGCTTCAATCGTTCTGACTTTTCATCAACCCGCCCCGAACCGCCTTTTCTCTGTTCACTCATGACGTCCTATCTTCGCGCCCTTCAGTTGAATAGCTTTTTGAAGAGCCTTTCAAAAATTCCGAGGGGTGCATCTTCTCCATACAAGTAGTTCCACTCATAGACCAGGAAAGCTCTTCGCCCCTCCTCGATGGTCTGTTCGCAGCCATAGAAGTACTCCGGCGAAAAAAGGAGTGCTTCGGGGTTAATTCGGTGAAGCAAGAAAAGTATCAGACCTTGCTCATCTTTGAGTAGCGGAGCGAAATCCATATCGAAAATGAAGACACTTCTGAAGTCATCAAAAGGATTGATACAGGGCAACTCTTGGTGACAGTCGAGGTGCTGAACGAGGTATTCATTGCAGTTGCGTCCATCGATGAGAATACTTGCGATAACGGCCGCAACCTCATCCTCTTTAACTCTGTCGGCCTGGGCAGTCGACGCAAGGATTTTGTGAAGCCGATGAACTTTACTTTCGCATGAATAGAAGTGGTCTAATCCGATGCCATGCTGAACTACGCCTGCGAGATCCATTAACCTGACAAGCTTATAGGGATGACCCATCAGCTCCGCCTTGCGGGAGATCAAGTCGGCAACATGCATGCAAACCGCACCGGAAAGAAATACCAAGACCAGCAAGAGCAGGCGTTTCAATCGGCCTGACTTTTCCTCAATTCGCCCCGGACCGCCTCTTCTCTGTTCACTCATGACACTCTGGCTCAGAGGCAATTGTGCTTACCCACTTCATCAAAGTTGATCATCGTGTAACCGGTTCCACTGATCAAGAATATACTTTCGGAGTGCCCCGGGCAAATGCGACCTCGATGTTTTTCCTCTTTCAGTTTGAACAATTCTATGTGGCGACCTATGACGCGAAGCGCATTGTCGGATTGCCGAGACCATACGATCGCCTGATGTCCGTAGTCGGTAATTCTCCAAAGATCGGCCTTGGGAAGCGGCACGACACGGCAGCCAAAGCCAGGATCTTGCGGGAAAAATACTCTGAGTTGTTCGCCCTTGGGATTGTATTCGATCGCGGCCCAAGCATTACCTGCGCTGGCGATCTCCTGAATGGAACCTGGCTGCGATATCGGCCAAATAGACTGCTCTTTGTCATGGTAGTACAGTCGGAGTCCTTGTTCAACATTAAATGCCGCCGTATCATAGTTCACCGCAACCGCCGCAAATACGCAGCAACCTGGTCCGTGAAAAGCTTCTGGGCCGAACAGGTTGAATGTGCCATCTCTATGAACAAGCACACTCGAGTTTTGGCCGACGACCACCGCCGCATCCAACTCTGCAAGGTAGCGAACGAGCTGTGCGAACCCATGAACTGGGAAGGTATATTGTTCAATCCCTTCCGTATCGTCAAGGCTGAGTCTTACGAGAAATTCTTCAGGACCAGCGCCGGAGAACAACACGAACAGACTATTGCGCAAGTCAGAGGTTACCGCTGTCATTCGAAGATTACTGGGCATCCCGTCGAGATCAGCAACGCGTACACGCTCGATTTTATCCTCCCTTACGCAGTAAACGAAAAGCTGCGAATCGCGAAACCTGATCCAGTACAGCACATTATCTAGTCCATAAAAGAGGCCGCCGGGCCAACCATTTTCGGAAATGTTGTAGAAACGCTCTCGCGTCGACACCTCGCGCTGCATTGCCGATGGCGCATCGCAGATCGCAATGATCAATGTGGTGAGACTGAGAATCGATAGAAAGCGCCTCATTGCTAGTTCTCCATCCAGTCGCTAATGGTCTTCGGTTGGCTCCGAATGGTGTCTTTGAAGGGTGACACTATGCCTCCGATCTGTCGAAGGTCTCTCGGGGTGAAGCGCCGAGATCAGAAACATCCTGCTACCAAGGTTGAATTGCAGTACCTCTTTCACTTCGTGCTAGTCAAAGCTGATGACTGTGTACCCGGCCTTATCAATAAGGAAAACACTCTCCGAAAAGGCAGGACAGACGCGACCTAGCGGTGTTGTATCCTTCAATTTAAATTTATCCACGATCTGATCTGAAATGCGAAACAGGGTATCCGAGCGCCGAGACCACGCAACGGCTTGATTTCCGTTATCAGTGATCCGCCAATAGCCGTCGCCCTTAGAATGCGGATCATCGGGCTCGGGAAGCGGAAATACGCTGGAAACATAGCGGTTATCTTTGGGTAAGAACACTCTAATGCCGGCTGACCCGCCGTCGAAACTAATCTCAGTCGCTGCCCACGCCTTACCCGCGCTTGCGACCTCGGCGATGAGGCCCGATTTCGATTCTTCCCAGATAATCCTCTCATGGTTTTCCGAGAAGAGCCGGAGACCTCGGTTGACGTTGAGAGCTATCGTCTTCTCATTCACTGCCGCCGTCGTATAGATGCAGCAGTTGTTCCCGTGAAGAGCCTCAGGACCGAATCGATAGAAAGAACCATCTTCATTAATAATCAAGGCCAAGGTCTGGTCGGCAACCACCGCGCAAGCATCCAGGTGTGCAAGATATCGGATTGTGTGAGCATACCCGCCAGCGGAATAGGTCACCTTATGGAATTCCCCGGGGTCACCTAGGTTGTATTTAATGATGAAATTCTCGGAGCTGGAAAACAATACAAACAACGTGGCGTGCGAATCCGACGTCACATCTGTCATTCTAAGATTATCAGGGACGCCCTCGAGATCGGCGATCCACCGCCTTTCGATCTTGCCCTCTCTCAGTGAACAGACGAATAGGCGTCCGGCGCGGAACCTGATCCAGTATAGCGCATCCCCGATTCCATGAAAAAGACCTTTCGGCCAACCATCAGCGCTAATCTCATGGCGGACTTGATTGGTTGAGATCTTGCGTTGTTCCAGTGACGACACGCCGCAGGTCACAATGAGCAACATGACAAAGCAGGAAGACAAAAGATGACTCCTCATTGACCAACCCCCATCCAGTCCGAAATTACTTTCGGGTTATTAAGCGAGTCTCGATATGGAGAGAGCATGCCGCCGTGCTGTTGAAGATTCTCTATGACCTGATTTACGAAACCCGAGCAATCCGTAGTAGGTCCCAGGCTGCCAGCGTATGCATTGAAATAGCGGACTGGCCCCACAGCGGCGACCGCTCGGGCAACATCTGCAGCCGTAAACGGGCGACCCTTGTCTGAGCTTTTCTCGCCCAGCTTGAGATTCTTAACGACCGCGCCGACATTGTTCGTATCGAGATTCCATTTCCCTGCGCCGGCAGAGGCGTCATTGCTGTTCACCAGTGTCGGCTGGTGCGCCTTGGCGTCCTCATAATCTTGGCTCTTCTCTTTTTCCTGTGGTGCGTTTTCGTATATAAGCGCATCAGGAACATCGGACCCATCTCTTTCCTCAAATCCTCCAACAACAACCACATGGGTCACACGTGCCATTTTGGCGTCGCTTACCAGGACGATCACATCGCCAGGTTCGACGTCCCATACTTCGCCATATAACATCGCTTCGAGCAATCCTGACGGATCGATGAATCGAAGTGGATTGTTCCGCACGTAGCTGTATTTGTTCCAGCTTTGCGGATTCCCCGGGGCTGCGCTGTCAACCACATCCGTAGTCAGGAACCTGCCGGTCAAAGGCGAGCAAAACCGGGCATGCATATAGTCAAGATCATCACCCGTGCCCGCGGGATTCCCAAAATCCCGCTCATGCCCGGTGAATTTCATGCGCTCCTGATCCTGAAAGGGATCGGTCGCCTCCTCACCAAACGGATAGTAGACATGGTACGCCACCTGGTTCCCACTCCCATCCGTAATCAACCGCGGCGTCCCCAGGTGATCGAGATGAAAATGCCGCCGCCCTTCGGGCGTCTCCGCCGCCAGCAGCATACCGCCCCGGTAGATGTAGTCCTTCTCGATCGTCCAGGCGTAGTCCGTGGC
>JAAEPZ010000205.1 GCA_024231955.1 bacterium
AACTCCGTGCCGGTTTGGGTCCCAGCCTCTGGCCGCGAACCTTTTGCCTGCAGAGCGAGCCTTTGGTGCACGCCGAACCGGTGTTGTTCGTCGATGACGTCAAGCGCGAGATCGTGAAAGATGATCTGTTCTAGAAGCAGCGCATGGGTGCCGACGAGAATATCGATCTCGCCTTCTTTGAGCGCATGCAGGATGGCGGTGCGCTCTTTGCCGCGCTCGCTGAGTTCCAGCGTGAAGTGCAACACGACCGCCCGATACCGAGCCCGCTATGGTGCGGGATTGGTTGTCCGGATCACAGGGAGAGTTGCCATGCCGTTGTATTCACACCTTTCCAGCGACGAAAGGTCGGAGATTGCTGTGTTTTCCGCCGCCGGCCACTCGATCAGCGTGATCGCTCGGCCGGGCCAAATCGACAATATCGCGGGAACTGAAGCGCAATCGACTTCCCAAGGGGCGCTATTCGGCGCGTCACGCTGACGGATCCTACCTGTTGCGCAGACAGCGTCACGCAACACTTGAGAACGACGAGAT
>JAAEPZ010000206.1 GCA_024231955.1 bacterium
CGATCTCGCGCGGGTGCCGTATAACACGTCGCTGAAGCGGCAAACCAATCTCGCCCGTCTCCACCGCCGTCGGCAGGGGGTGAAAGGAGGAGCCTTGGCGAGAATCGCAGCCAGTTTGCCGCTTAGCTCCTTAGACGTTCTGCGGCTTGAGAGGTAGTGACGAATGGAAGATGACTTTGGCCCGCTAGCGATACCGCCGTCGATTCTACGGCATGACCAGCTCATGGATAGACTCGATGAGATTTCGGATAACACCGCCTCAAACCTTGCAAGCGCCCTCTGCGATCGCCTCGTGGATTGGATTCTGGACTTCCATGATTCCCTTGACGAGAATCACGAGGTGGGCGTGCGGCTCGTCTCATTTGGCCAGACAATGACTTTTATCTCTTCGAGATAAATTATCTGAACCCGTCGCTGATCGTATTCGTAGGAAAATCCGAGAATGGTGACCCCGTGGAACTTATCCAGCACGTCAGCCAAATCAGTGTTCTTCTAATGAAGCTTCCTATACTTGACCCTTCGAAGCCTAAGAGGAGAATCGGTTTTCCACTCCCGGGAGAGGGCGAGGAGGAGTTGTAGGCACATTGCAATGGCCGAGGTCTAACCGTCGAAGGAGATATTGATGCAGTTCAACACAATGGTTCTCTTGCTAATCGGATTCATCGGTCTAATTCTTCTTTTTGCACAATTGAAGATGTTTCAGATTGCCGCCGATGTCAGAAAAATCCTGGAGCGGTTGGAGAGGAAGGATGATTCTGGCTAATGTGGTCTTACACACAGCTCGCCGCAGAACCAGCTGCTCAACCGCACGCTTCAGCTGTCTCGAAGATCTCAGTCGGCGGTGGCACCTGGGCTTCGCTGTGCGATCTCGGCATTCCACGAGCGCCGGTGAGCTGCAACGTTCGTGCGGATCAAGAGATCGTTTTGTGGCTCAAGAGATCGTTTTGGAAAGAAGTCCAGAGCGTTAACGCGTCAGGAGGTACTTATTGGAAGAAGTCGCACGCACAACCGCTGAGCGCAACTTCCTGGCTCCGAGCTGTCACCGCAACCCTGAGAAAGGAGCAGTGTATGCTTGGAAAAATCGCTACGACCAGTTGGTACCATCCGGGGGAGGCGATCTAAATGCGCCTCCCGCGGATTCTTTTCGATATTTGTACTTCTTTAATATCCGATAAGAATTCGCGGGCTAATGCCTCTCGTCACGCTCCTTCTTCGAGAGATCAAGCAGCGTCGCAGGCAGGCTCGTGTTTATTGGTTCGAAGCGGTGGATCCAGTGTCGTGGACGTTGAGTGGTCACGATTGGGTCCAAGTTGCATCGTGATTGACGCTACAGAGTCAGCACGAGTAAACGTCCGACCTGGACGTGAGCGATACTTAACCACACGATTGCTGGCCATTTTTGCTAGCATCGCGTCGATTTTCGGCGCGTTATTCGGAAGTCTTCGCAGCTTGCTCTAAGCTGGCAAGCGAACATCTGACGAAGCCGCTCGGAGTCAGGAATTTGCGCTCACTTGCATCGACGGAATTTTGACAGAGGACGAGGATCATGATCGTCGAGGAACTGTCGAGCCATAGAGCACTCAAGTGCCGCAGAACACCTATGAGGCCCCCCGGTGTCAATAGGCAAAACTCACCGTAGCCCGACTTTCTGTGGTCGGTTGTGGCCCGGGAGCTCCGGCGGCCGGCGCATCGCCTCGTATCTGCTTAGTTTCAGGTCGGCGCAAACCGTCTGCGCC
>JAAEPZ010000207.1 GCA_024231955.1 bacterium
ACCTACGCCACGTGGTGGATCCGGCAAACGATCACGCGGGCGATTGCCGACCAGGGACGCACGATCCGCGTGCCGGTTCATATGTCTGACCGGATTCGGCGGCTCTACAACACGGCCCGCGATCTCGAGCAAGAACACGGGCGACAGCCAACGCCGGAGGAAATCGCGGACGAGATGGATATGGAGCCACGCAAGGTACAGTGGATGCTTCGAGTTTCCTGGCGTCCGTTGAGTTTGGAACAGCCGGTTGGCGAGGAAGATGACAACGAACTGGGTAGCTTCATCGAGGACGATGATACGCCTACGCCAACGCAGAGCACTTTTCGGTTCCTGCTTGGTGAAAAGATCGAAGAGTTGTTGGCTACACTGAATCCGCGCGAGGCCCGCATCTTGCGACTCCGTTTCGGGCTTATCAACGGGCGCAGTTATACCTTGGAAGAGGTGGGGCAGAAATATGGACTCACGCGGGAGCGCATTCGGCAGATCGAAGGGCAGGCGTTGCGCCGTCTGCGCCATCCGCGCCGCAGCCGCC
>JAAEPZ010000208.1 GCA_024231955.1 bacterium
AGGCTGAGTTTTTTCGTGATGGTGCTTTGTCACAGCCGCCTGATGTACGTCGAGTTTACCGTTTCCCGGACCATGGAACACTTCCTCGCCTGCCACCGGCACGCATTCGAGTTCTTTGGCGGGGTGCCGGACAAGCTGATGATCGACAACCTCAAGTCCGCCGTGCTGAGGCGTCTCACCGGCGAGGCGCCTGTTTTCAATCCGCGCTATATGGACTTTGTCAATCACTATGGCGTCAAGCCTGTGCCCTGCAATGTGCGCAAAGGCAACGAAAAAGGCCGGGTGGAGAACGGGGTCGGCTATGTCAAAAAGAACTTCCTCAACGGCCTTGACATTCCCGATTTCAGCGCCGTCAACCCCGCGGCCCGGCATTGGCTGGATAACATTGCCAATGTGCGGACTCACGGGGAGACCCATGAAAAGCCGACAGTCCTGTTCGAGCAGGAAAAGCCCCGCCTCAGGCCGCTTGCTCCGATGCCGTACGACGTGAGTGTGATTCATGCGGTGCGCGCCTCCAACCGCTTTCGGGCAGTTCTGGACACCAATCGTTACTCTGTGCCGGCGGAGCATGCGAGCAGCCGTTTGACGCTGAAGGCTTATCCGGATCGGATTGTCATCTGCTGCAACGAGAAAATCATTGCTCAACACGCGCGTTGTTACGACCGGCATCAGGACTTTGAAAACCCCGACCATCCCCGCGAACTGCTTGAGCAGCGCCGCAAAGGGCGGGAACAGAAACTGTTCATGCGCTTTCTGGCGCTGTCGCCCAAGGCGGAGGCCTGCTATCAGGAGATGCTGCAGCGACGGCTGAATCCGCGCGTTCACATGCGCCGCATTGTCGCCTTAAGCGAAATCCACGGCATCGACAAGACCGCCCGCGCCATTGAGGACGCCTTCACGTTTCAAGCCTTCAGCAGCGAGTACATTGCCAATATCCTGGAACAGCGGGCGCGCCTGCTTCCCGAACCCGGCGCTTTGCACCTGACCCGGCGGCAGGATCTGC
>JAAEPZ010000209.1 GCA_024231955.1 bacterium
AAGCATGATATAACGGAGAATGGTTGTCCATTATTAATGCGGTCTGCAAGGCGGACTGATCAGTCGGCATGACGTCTGGTAGGCATTCCGGTAAGCGGAACAGAGCAAGGCGGTAACAGACAATAGGCAGCGGCTCAGGAAGAGCACGATGAACGGAGTTTTGCTCAGTTAGTCTATTCGTCGGAGCTGGATGATGCTCATTTTCAGTCGTCGGAGCTGGACGGAGTGCGGTGCATGGCGCAGGCACAATGGGCGAAGCGGCAACAATGGGCGGCAAGGCGGAGGGTGATTGTGCCGGATTGGACGAGGAAAGAACAAGTTCGATAGGCAGTTGCAAATCGTCCCATTCGATAACGACGGATGATTCTTCAGGTACGCAGGCAAGCGAATCTCCAGCGGGAACTAACGGGACAGCTTCCGCACCTGTGAGCAGACACAGGAAGTCCGGGTGCAACAACGACTGAAGGTATCGAGGATATGGTGGCTTACCGAACTCTTCGAGAGTCAATTCGGCAAGGTAATTAGGGAAGTAAGACTGAAGAACCTTGACACGAAGCACCATTAGAAGTGGGGAGCAGGTGTCAGGGCGCTCAGGTGAAGGCGAACACGGGCGCGGGCATTGCAATGGAGCGCGGGACAAGGCGCGAATGGGCGGAAGATTAGACAATGGAGGTGTCATCGAGGATGACGCTTGCGGAACAGGATGGGGCGGATAAGTGGCAAATCTGCGTCCAGGGATGAATTCTGGTGGCGGTGACGCAGGCGGTAAGACTCGAGTGCTAACAATGGGGAGGCGGAATGGCGGAGTCCAAACGCTCTCATTGAGCCACATAGGGTCAGGCTGGTCAGCATCAACGTAATCGTTGTCATCAGGCGACAGTTCACCTTCCTGAAGGGTAG
>JAAEPZ010000210.1 GCA_024231955.1 bacterium
GCCAGCGTCAGGGCGGGCAACAGCGGCTGAGCAGGGGCGTTAGCGCGCCAAGCGAAGCTTGGTGTGCCTTGCAGGGTGAAAGTCCCTGTCGGGAAAGGGTTAGCCACCCACCCGTATCGAGTGTTGCGTCCGTGGCGGAGTCACGTGGAGATAGTTCGACGAACAAGACGGGCGAAGCGTACACAGAGAATCGTGCAGGCCGTAGGGGAAACCGTGTTCCCCGAACGATGATATTGCTCCGAAAACAAATTGTTTCAGTCGGTGAGGGTTATAACGCACGCCGAAACCAATACAAGAGCATCCGTTATGAGAGGACGGGAAGCAGAGGCGACTCGTCGAGGCGAGGGTGTGAAGGGCTGGCGGAGTTCACCTTAAACGGTGGCATGTACGGAGAGATGTACTCAAGAACTTGGGAAGCCCCGGATATTGTCTCGTATTCCAACACGAGAACATGGGCGGAGTACCCTGACAGGGAAAGCGCATGCTCTGGGGTGGCGGATGTCCCCGTAGTACTCGGAGGTGGAGAAAGACCGCTACATGGGAAAGGGGGGCACGGGAGGACGCAGATCGCAAAGGAAACTTCTGCCGGACATGCAGGGTCGGAGAACAGGAGCCAACCTCACTGCGGGGAATAGCAAATCAGGATGAGGAGACGTGCTACCAGTCATGATGCCGAAAGGGGTCACTGACGGAGATACGGGGAGTCAACCTGGCACGGAAGCGAGTCCAACCGAGGAGCCTTATGAGGGAAAACTTCACGTAGGGATCTGTGCGGGGGGAGCCGGGCGACCGGCTTCTCTACCGCGACGCATTTCGCTGTAAAAGGGAAAAGACGTCTTGCTGTTCTCCTTTATCTGCTATAGATGTTCAGATAATTAAGTACACAA
>JAAEPZ010000211.1 GCA_024231955.1 bacterium
TCCAGGGTCGAGGTCAAAACGCGGCTCACCACCGCCGATTCTCACGCCGCGGTGAAGGGCTACCGCTTCCGCTTCCGCAGCCGCGGCGGCGTGGAGCCCGACGTAAAGATCGCCCGCGAGGTCGGCGGACGGCTGATCCCGGTTGTGGAGAACGAGCGCAACGAGGACTTCGGCGGCTCCCTGGACTTCACCTGAGACGGACGCGGCCATCCCAGCGGCGTCTACCATCTCCAGATCGAGGGAACGGCTGCTGTGCCGCCGGCCGGTGGTCGACTGGCTTTCCGGTGCCGACGTACCCGAAGGTCTTCATCAGCTACAGCCACGACTCGGAGCTGGGCTGACCATCGCCGACCAGCAAGGCCGATCGGCACCAACCACTGTCGTGTCTGGATTTTGCCCTGGCTGTGTGGTATGCTCGGAGTAGGAAATCTCGGAAGAGGCTTGACTTCACTGTCGATAATGGAACCACCTTCGCCGTTGCCGGCATTCATGGAGAATATGGAGGATATGACCATGTCGCGTTATTCGAAGTTCCAACGTCGGATCCGCCTCGCTGCCCTGACCGTGGCAGCGTCCCTGATTGGCCTCCTGGCGAGCTCCGGGCTCGCCGGGGCCGCCAGCTCCCAGGATCAGCCGGAAATCCCCGAGGAGGTCTTGGCCGCCTTGACCTCAGACGCGCCACCTTCGAAGATGATGCGGATCGAGTACCGGGGCAACCAGCTCTTCTTCGATGAGATGGGGCCGGCCGATGCGCCCGGTCGGACCACTGTCAACGCCTGGATCCGCCTACCCGGCGGTGAGATCCGCAGGCGCGGGGTAATGAGTGACGAGGATGGCCGATTTACCATGGTCATCGACACCACCGACCTTCCGGAAGACAGTCGGATCTTTCTGGACCAATGGAGCTCGCCGCTGATATTCGTGAAGGAGCACATACAACTCGATCCGGTGTACGGCGGTGAGTACGTTCCCAAGAAGACCGGCGGCGTCGATCCCCCGCCCTGTCTCGAATGTGTCGACGAGGGATCGGCTGATATGTTCAACGGCGGGTGCGAAGCCCGGCATTCCGGCGTCAACCTCGTAGACGGCGCGCTGCCCACCTCGCTGCCGCTGTTCAGCTTCGACACCGGGTCGCTCGGCATTGACTTCAAGATCCACCATCAGTCGCAGAAGGTCCTCAACGGTGAGATGGGCCAGTCGGCATCCCACAGCTTCAACGCCGCCATCGTGCAGACCGGCGAGGAAACCGCCTACTTCAAGACCTCGAACCTGGAGCTTCATCCCTTCTCCGGGGAGTCGTTCTTCTTTTCGATCGGCAAGAACTGGACGGCGCCGGAAGGCTTCTTCTCCAATTTGCGAAAAGACGACCTCCTCAATCGCTGGATCCTCACCACCCGCAACGGCGCCGAGCTCCAGTTCATCGCCGGTGCGATGGATCAGCCCGGATCGCTGATCAGCATCCGCGACCGCAACGGGAATACGACCCGGATCAACCGCGACTACTCCGGCTTCGTCGACTCGGTGGCCTCCGACCTGGGCCAGGATCTGCAGTTCCAGTACAACGACGACGGCCGGATGTCGTCGGTCACCGATCACCTTGGCCGCACCTGGAGCTTCGGCTACGACGATCTCGGCAGACTCAGGACCACCACCAGCCCCGCTACCGAGCTCGTCGACCTCGGGCCGGGCGATGAGGTCACCGACGCCGATCTCGAGGCCAAGCTGGTCAACAAGGGCAGGACCACGACCTACGAGTATGAAGATCCGAACTTCCCATTGAACATCACCCGAATCACCGACCCGCGGGGAGCGGTTTCGGTCGAGTACACCTACTACGCCGACTTGGCCAATGCCGGCCGGGTGGCAACGAAGACGACCGCCGGAAAGGTCGTGACATATGCCTATAACCCGGGCCCGGAGGCGACCCCGGCACCGCTCCCCGTCCTCGATCCCGGGAACTCGATCACCCGGGTCACCGACCCGGAGGGCAACGTCACCGACTACGAGATGCACGGCATCGCGGGTGGTCCGCTCGGCGGCGCCGGCGAGTACGGGCTACGCCGCAAGGTCACCTGGACCGAACGCGGCAAGGGCAACGAACCGCTGCGTGAGGGCGAGCCGCTCGCCTGGGAGCAGCGCTGGCTCCACGACTGCGATTGCTTGAGGGCAAAAAAGATCGCCCAGCCCTTCCGGTACGAAGAGGCCGATCTCTGGGTGGGCGTCGACGGTCAACAACTTGAATTCGACCCGGATGACCGCATGCCGCTGAATCACCCGACCGAGGTCTTCGAGTACAATGAGAACGGCCAGGTGACGGCCTACAAGTATACCCTCGATCACCACCAAACAAGCGAAGATGGCAAGCTCTGCGACAGAAACCAGAGCACCGATACCATCTGCTGGGAGAGGACCTACGACACCATAGAAAACTTCAGCCGCGAGCTCACCTACACCGAGCCCCGCGCCTTTGACGACAACCCGATCTACGATGGTCTCGAGTTCACCCACAAGTACTACTACGACGCGGCCGGCAACCGCACGCGGCATGTGGCGCCTACGGTCACACGGGGAACCGATGGGGAGCAGCAGGTGATCGAGGAGACCTGGACCCACAACGATGCCGGCCAGGTGACCAGCCACACCGACCCCAACGGTAACGTGACCACCTACACCTACTTCGATGGAACCGCTACGGGCGGCGACGTCAACACCAAGGGTCAGTTCGCCGGCTATCCGGAGTCGGTGACCCGCGGTGCCGTCGGCTCGGCCGATCCGGCCACGAACCTGACGACGTGGTACAGGGTCAATGCCCTCGGCATGGTGACCCAGATGATCGATGCGATGGGTTTCATCTACGACTACGAGTACAACGACCTCGGAGAGAGGACGCGCGAGATCAATGCCGAAGTGACGCTGCGCAACGGGCAGAAGGTGCGCTACGAGAGCCGTTACCTCTACGACAGCGCGGGCAACCAGGTGATGAGCCGCCGCAGTAACGTCGATCTCGACGGCACCGTCCCGGTGAACGACTTCATCGATCGCTCGCAGAGCTTCGACGAGGTCAACAACCGCCTCACGGCACGCGTCGAGATCGACGAGAACGACGCCAATGACGCCGTCACCCGCTACGCCTACGACAACAACGACCAGCTCGCCGTCGTCCAGCAGCCGGAGGGCAACCGCACGTTTCACCTCTACGACGAGCGGCGGCTGCGTTTCAAGACCTTCTATGGCATTGCGCCGGGTAGCGAACCCGCCGAGGCATATCCCAACGACAAGCGGGCCACGGATCTCGAGGGTGCCTCAACTGTGGGTTTCACAACCACCACCTACGATGCTCGTTCCAATGTCGTCCGCGCCCGCGACGGACGCGGGAACTTCACCGACCATTTTTACGACTTCAATAATCGCCGAGTCGCAACCAGCGACCAGAATGGCAACGGCACCGTCTCCGGGTACGATGATGCCTCGAACCAGCTGACTCAAGAAGACGGCGCCGTATCCAAAGACACAGCTGATATCACCGAGGCCCTGCAACGGAGCTACCGCCGCTATGACGAGGTCGGGCGCCGTTATCAGAGAGTGCTCGATATCGATCTCGAAAGCGACGAAAGCGACATCGTCGATCCGGACGATGGCATGAATTCGAGCTATCGGACCCAGTACGATCCCGGCTCCCGCACTATCAGGAGTCTCGACGCCAACGGCAATCCCACCCTCACCACCTACGACGCGGCCAACCGGAGACAGGCCGTCACCGATGCGCTCGGCAACGTCGGGTCTTTCTTCTATGATGACAATTCCAACATCCTCGAGGTTCACGAGCTCGAGATTCCCGGTCCCGGCGCCGAGGGCGATCCGGAGTTTTACGTGACGCGCTACGTCTACGACGAGCTCAAACGTCGGACCGAGCTACATATCCTGGGCCTGGTCGGCAGCTCGATTGATCACGAGACGTCCATTGCCTACGACTCGCGCAACAACACCCGGCTGGTAGAAGATGCCGAGGGCAACTTCACGGTCTCGACCTACGACGATCTGGATCGGATCCTTATGACGCAGAGATACGATGATGATCCATTCAAAACCTCGGCGACGGAGCTCATCCATTACGAATACGCCTACGATCGGAATAGCCGGAAAACCCATGACGTTGCGTTTTCGACGGTGACCGATCCGTCGAAAGTACAGGTAACTCTCTACCTATACGATGATTTCAACCGCCTCACGACTACCGTCTACCCGGACGCGGACGATTTTCGCGAGTCTTCCAGTGGAGAAGGCTACGCCCGTATCGATCTCAATGACCCGAACGGCGAAGACGGGATCTACGACCGAGTCGAGACGAATTATGATGAGAATTCCAACCCTATGACCGTGATAGAGCAGCGTGGTGTGAAATCCGCCAATCGCTACGATCTCGGCAACAGGCTCGATCAACAGGTGATCACCTTGCCACCGGGTGTGCCGGGTGCATACCTTCAGCAGTACGATTATGATTCCCTCAATCGGTTGACGGAGGCGAGGAACAACTACGCCCTGGTACAACGAGATTATGACTCATTATCGCGGATTGTTGCAGAAACGCAGAGCATCCGTCTCGATGGCAGCGGCTTCACAAACACCTGGGAGAATCCGATTCGAGTGTGTAGTGATTACGACCAGCAATCGAACCGTACCCGGATGTGGGTTGTGAGCGGACTGTGCAATGATTCCACTGCCTCGGACCTAGACGTCCGCTACAGTAGCTACGACGCATTGAACCGCCTTGAGGACATCGATGCGGAGTACTTCGACCAACCGCTGCATGACATCGCCGAGTATACTTATCTGGGTTCAGGCCGCGTGAGCTCCAAGACCTATGGCAACGGAGCCGTTTTGACCAGGACCTACGACGAGAAGCGCCGCCTCCGCGAGCATGTCTGGCGTGGCGGCACGCAGCAAGGCACTCTGGTAGGGTTCAGGTATGACTACGACGATGTTGATAATCCGCTCTACGAGCAGTTCCTGCACGACCAGAATCTCTACGACAACTATTCGTATAACGATCGGTACGAACTCACCGGGGTGACATACCGAAGTCCGGATCCCGTTGATTATCGCAACGTTGAGGATCCCGTGAGCCACAGTTCCTCATTCCTATACGACGACAACTTCAATCGCCGGGAGGCTTCGTATGGCGATCCATTCGGAGCGGAACCTTTGATCCATGATGTCTACGCTTTCAACTCGGCGAACGAATCTCTTTCAATCGATCGCCAGGTTGACAATGGATCTGGCACGCCCTTTACCCCGGAGCACGACGCCGTCGGTAACATGACCTATTTATCCGTCCGCCCAGCGGCCGGCTCAGAGGCAGGGAAAGACGTTCAACTCCGTGCCACCTGGGATGCGTTCAACCTCCTCTTTTCAGCCACCGTACCGGACTCAAATCTCGCAGGAGGCGTGTTCAAAGAGGAATATCGTTATGATCCTTTTCGGCGACGCATCGCGAAGTTTGACATCTCTGACGATAGCTGCGAGACCTGCCCGAGGTTGGCCGGACGGCGTTACATACACGATGGTTTATCAGTAGTCGAGGAGCGGGTATTCGTGAAGGAGTCCGTATCAGCGCTAAACACCGACGTAGCAGGTCTCCTTGAGCGAATCTACGTCAACGGTCGTGTGATCGATGAACCCCTTCTTGCAGCGATCGATGGCAATGGCAGTCGAAAGATAGATCCGCACATCCCCGGCAAGAACATGCCCGGGGAAATTGATTTTGAGTACTATTACCTCTGCAATCGATTGGGCTCGGTGATGGGGCTCCTAGATGCCGGAAGTAGTCAACAGCTGTTGGAGCTCTACCGGTATCAAGTGTATGGCGCCGCAACGGTTCTGTCGACGAATCGTTCCGGGAATGTTCAAGGTTCCACGGGGCAATCGGAGAGAGTGAAGAAGGACTCGAGCGATAAGGGTCGGCAAACGAAAGAAGAGCAATCCAACGCCTATGTCGGCGGAAGCGTATCGAGTTTTGGAAATCCATATTCATTCACTTCTCGTAGGCTGGATGCGAGAACAGGCCTGTTATACTTCAGGAATCGGTACTACGAGAACGGCCAGGGCCGTTTTGCGGGAAGGGATCCATTGAATTACGTCGATCACCTGAACCTATACGCATACGTCAATGGGAATGTAACAAATCAGTTAGATTCACTGGGTCTCGCATCAGTTGTCGCAAAAGCTAGCCTTAAAGGAGAGGAGAATACGGCACTCTGGGGATTGTGGTGGGGACTGGATACTTGGTGGCTGACCCTAGAAATGTCGTGCAGCGGGGATAATCCCAATCCCAAATGTCTTTGGCCTACCAAAGGAGAGGAGAGCACATTTTCAGGATTTACGGTGAAAAAGGACGGATCGATTGTGCTCGATAACCCGTCTTCATTCATTGCCGTCTTAGCTAATATTGTAGTCTTGCCTACCCCTAAGGATGATGATGGGTGGTATTCCTGCAGGGTAAACTTCGATGCACATCTTTATTGGTATCACACATTTAATATACCTAAGGTATCGGAAGAGATCTTAGACAAACTCAATGCTATCCCAGGAGGCGAGTCGATCGCTGTAGCTCTCAACATAGCGGGGGGCGTGGCGGGCTTCTTCCTCCCCAGCGGCAGTTCAGCAAAAGCCATATGGAAATCTCTATACATCGAGATCAAGGCGTGCGAGACGAAAGGGAAAAAGGTCCAGATCAATTTCGGAGCTTCGGGATTAGCGCTGAATACCATTATCAAAATACCAAAAAGCCAGAAGGTCGGTACTCGTGAATTCATCGACGAGGAAGGGGGATGGACAATATCCTGGACGGACTAGACAAGAGAATTCCCCTTCGAAACGTGCGACCCGTCCAAAGGCCGCCTTCGAAAGGAACTAAAGGAACTAAAGGAACTAGGCTTTCCACAAACCCATTATTGTCACCGAATTGCGCCGATCCTGGGCCACCCGAGGACATCGCGATCACGACGTTCCGTAGGCTCGACCAGTCGACGGCGCCCCGCCCTATATGGTGCCCGTCGTTTCGCAACTCAAGTAAATTCCGCTTACTTTATGGTGCCCGACGATTCTCAAATCAAGTGAAATCAGCGGGTTAAGCGTTCTGATAACCATTCCAAGGGTCATCGACGGAATGCTTATGAATTCATTTGTAAGTCTCGCATTATCAGCTAGATAAATATCATTAATTATTGCTACGACGCCTCACTCTTGCGGA
>JAAEPZ010000212.1 GCA_024231955.1 bacterium
AGATGATTGGCAGCATCAAAGGCGCGCTCGCTGATCGTCGGCTGGTTGGCTCCGGGGATGCACTCGCGGCTGAAAGCGGAATCCTTTTTGCCCCGCATTACTCTAATCGGTCGGTTCAACTCGTCATGGTCGATCTCGGTACGGGTATCAAAGGAGGTCGTGGCAACCTTGGGATTGCCAGCGTCGTCGTATTCGAACTCCTGCCACATGCCGTCTTCGGCTCGCTCGATACGATGCAGCAATCCGGCTTCGGTCCGGCCGCCCTCGTCCGGGTCGAAGCTGAAATTCAGGGTTGGCCCGGCACCTCCTGTGAAGGTCTTGACCCTCGCGAAGGAGTCATGGGTGTAGCTAGCCGATACGCCCTCTTCGGCAAACACGGTGGAGCTGGTCTCGTCGACCATGGGCACACTGATGTCGATGTGCCGTCCGAGACCGTCATCAATGGCCGAGGGCAAATTGTCGTCCTGGTAGCCGATGCTGGTACTGATGTTTGAATAGGGGTACTGGGGCTGGTTGATAGCCTCGCTGCCATCATTCACAACCCGCAACACGTTGGCCAGGGCCAGACGATGGCGTGAACCAGACAAATCGCCACATTCCCCCTGCTCTGAGTCGACGTAGCAGTTGATCTGCTGACTGCCGTCGGCCCCGGTCACTGACTCAAGCCGGCCGTCGTTACAGGTGTCAAGGATTCCCTCGCAGATGTAGGTGAACTCGGTCTCGAGGTTTTGGGCGGTGGCGGAACCACGGTCGTGGACAGGAACGGAGTTAAAGGTGATTCGCTCGGTACGGCCCTTCTCGCTGATGTCGTACTCGGTCTCGTGACCCCAGGGCGCGGTAATGGTGGCCTCGGTTGCCGGCTCCCCGCTGTCTCCTGAGTCGATCTCCCACTCCACCTCGCTGCCGGCAAAGCTGCCGGCCGGGAAGGCGATGGCCTCGACCCGGCCACTCATGGCCCCGTAGCTCAGGCGCACCCGCAAGCTGTCGTCGCTGCCCTGGTACTCGGGCAACTTGTAGCCCTTGAGG
>JAAEPZ010000213.1 GCA_024231955.1 bacterium
ACCCGAGCAGTTTCCCGCGTTTCTGGCGCTCCTCTTCGTGTCTCAGAAACACGTCCAAATTCGAAGATCTCGCCTGGTCACAAAAACGGAGTGCGGACTGGCGAACACCGAACTCAGCTGGTTGCATGCGCGACACCACTGGTTCGTCGGTCCGTCTGGTCGGCTCGACTGGCTGTAGTAGCACGGCCCGCTCTTCACCCGGTGTATTTCCTGGGATCGTGAACAGAGCATCACTGGCACGAACCTCCTGTTCCAGCATCTCGCGTTCAGCGCGGGCCTGATTCAGGCTTTGCTGAGTATTCTCGGGTCGCCTCGGCGCGCCCATATGTGCTGACGGCAGGAAGAGCCGCGTTGGCATCGCCTGCAGGTCCTCCTGACTGAGCTGGTACATGACGGCTCTCTGTTTCTGAACTTTGGGCGACACCTTCATCGGTGATTGGGACGGCGGCGCCGGACGTTTCTGCGGCAGTCGGAACCCTCCTTGGCTCGGCCCCGCCCTGTCAGCTTCCGGCCGCGGATGATCATCGAATCCACCTTTGCCCGCCCTTTTGACTGGGGTAGCAGCTCCTGGTTGCCCCCAGCCATCACCTGCGACGCTCTCCGTCGGAATTCCCTTGTCTGCAGCCGTCAAGGCCGGGGTCTGCTTCTTTGCCAGATCCCTGCTCAATTGCTGGTCCCGTGGCTCGCCTCCGATTCCAGGGCTGAGGCTCTCAGCTCTCC
>JAAEPZ010000214.1 GCA_024231955.1 bacterium
CCGCTCGAAGAGATCGTTCACGAACGAGTTCATGATCGACATCGCCTTCGAACTGATCCCCGTGTCCGGATGCACCTGCTTCATCACCCGGTAGATGTACGTCCCGTAACTCTCCTTCCTTTTCCTCCTCCTCTTCTTCTCTCCTCCCTTTCTCGCGGTCTTCTGCGACTTCGCCGCCTTCTTCGCTCCCTTCATCGTCGGTTTCGGAGGCATTCTGCTCAGGACAGACACGTCTGTGCGTTCGACAGAATCAATCGACTGAATGGCATCGCTCTCCGCTCGGGCCTTTTATCTGAAACTCCGTCAGAGGCGGTGGCGGAGCGCCGTTGTATTCGGCCGGCAGCCAATCAGCGACGTCCATTTCAGTTTACAACAGCGCTCCGCTCCGCCTCTGACGCTCCGAAGAATAAAAGGCGAACTGCGCTCAGTCAGCATTCAGTCCCTCAGAAAACCTTCTCTATCACAAATCGATCGATAATGTCGGGACGTGGTAAGGGAGGGAAAGCGAAAGGAAAGGCGAAGACGCGAAGTTCTCGAGCGGGCCTGCAGTTCCCAGTGGGCAGAATCCATCGTCTGCTGCGCAAAGGGAACTATTCGCAACGAGTTGGCGCCGGAGCACCGGTCTATCTGGCGGCGGTCATGGAATACCTGGCGGCCGAAGTGCTCGAGCTGGCCGGAAATGCGGCGCGCGACAACAAGAAGAGCAGGATCAACCCGCGCCATCTTCAGTTGGCGGTGCGCAACGACGAGGAGCTGAACAAGCTTCTGTCAGGAGTGACCATCGCTCAGGGCGGCGTTCTCCCGAACATCCACGCCGTTCTGCTGCCGAAAAAGACCGCCGCAAAGGCCTAAACCATCGACCATCACAGGCCTTCATCAAATCCAACCCAACGGCCCTTTTCAGGGCCACCACAACTTTGAATTCAATCATTGCGCTATGCTTTTCATTTCAACGTGCATACCTACCTA
>JAAEPZ010000215.1 GCA_024231955.1 bacterium
CCAGGTCGGCGCGCATCGAGCCCTTGCTGCCCAGCCGCTTGTTCATCCCGACGGTGTACTCGGTCATCGACGGCGACTTGAGGGTGTCGAGGATCTGCGAGGTGGCGCCGGGGATGGAGACCGAGCGGACCCAGTCCCAGAGTGTCGAGGCTCCGCGGTGGATGCCCAGCCAGCCGTGCCACCACCCTCCCCGCGGCGTCGTTCCAAAAGAGCCGCACCCATATGTAATTCATAACACCTCTCTTCTGGAACGAAACACAGGAGGACGAAAAGATGAAGTCATTGTCAGACCTTCTCGGGCGGCATCGAACGGTTCTGTTACTGTCAACGCTCCGGGGCTCCGTGCCATGGCTTTTGGCCTGCATCTACGTTCCTCTTGCTGCCAAAACAGCGCTTGGCAATTTACCGCCGCCATATAAGTTATTTTACTGGCTGCTCAGGACATTTGGACCGCTATGTTTCTATACGGAGGAGCTCTTTTCGTGGGATTTCCCTCTCATGGCAAGTCACATGCATTGGCCTTCTCATTTCAGGGACTGGACGTTATTTACCGTTTTTAATGTGGCCTTCTGGATAGTTATTTTCGGCCTGATAAAACTGCTCATCGACTGGGGTCGAGCTTCGATATCAGCACAACAACGATAGTAATCGGTGATCCAAGAGATCAATCTCGGGCGCTCAAGTCCACGGATCTAATAGCAATAGACGGCAATGGAGAACCGAGATGAAGAACCGCATACTGATCGCCGGAGCCTTGCTGCTCATTGGCTATAGTGTCCTTATCCTGGTATCCGGGGCACCCTGGAGAGTGGGGGCGGCGAGCAAGGGCAATCCGCCGGGCCGAGCGATCAGGTTTCTGCCTCAAGATAATCGCGAACAAAGCCGAGGGACTCTTCGGCTTCCTCAATGCTCCCCAGGCCGAGGGTAATGATATCCGAATCCTTGCAGTTTTCCAACGCAAACTGCAGCCCCTCAGCCGGGGGGATCCGGCCGGCGCCCAGG
>JAAEPZ010000216.1 GCA_024231955.1 bacterium
CTTTCCGGGCCGACTTCTGAATGAGTACGTTCACCGGTTCGGTACGTGTTCGATCCACTATGCGTTGTGGTTGCGTCGGCGTCGTTGGTGCCGGTTCCTGCAAAAAGGGGAGAAGAAGCGGTTCCTCAGCTGTGCCAGCTGGAATCTGTCGTTTTCGTTCTTCTTCTTTTTGCCGGTCCATATCATCTCTCTGCTGTCTCTCCTGCTCTTCATTCGTAATCGGCTGGCGAGCGGTGAGCCCGCTCACTGTTCCACCGGGTCTCATCTCCATAGTCACGTCGGGTCTGGGTTCAATGAGTGGAATCAGCGGCGTTTTCATGTCCCAACGGGTTGGCTTGCCGTGTCTCGGCGTGCTGACGCTCTTGTCAGAGCCCATGGCTGCCTTCTGATCATCACTGCTCCAGCTCGGCGACCTTCGTTGGCGAGACGGCTTCCTGGATGGACGTCTCGACCTGCGCGGTTGGTGCGTTCGGTAATCGCAACTTCCCCTGGGTTCGTCGACGTCCATTCGCTCGTCTCCAGTATCGTCTCTAGATCTAGATCTCGACCTTCGTCGGTCATCAGCTTCTCGGCTAGTCACACTGCCTGTGGCGACTCCAGGAGCACTCAAAGGTGTTGACTGCTTCTTGGCTCTCGGCGCTCATCCCTGCAGCACAGCAAACATCCCTTGTTCGTCATCACCGGCTTCACTGGGCACGGCGCTATTGTCCGGACCTTCATTGTCGGGATCGTAACGTCCTTGTTTGGCATATA
>JAAEPZ010000217.1 GCA_024231955.1 bacterium
CAAGGAGGTGCAGCCGGCGTCACGTGACCCGGCACGCGACCCGCCGTGATCGGGACACCTGGACGGTATTCGGCACGGTGACCACAGCCACAGCCAGAGCGGTGACCCGCTCCGGCTGGGAGAGCTGTGCCTGCTCGTGCGCCATTTCGCTGCTTTTTGGCCCTCTGGGGTCCTCTGAGCGCCCCACACGAGCGATTCTGCGCTGATCCACGACGTCCTGGCGCGTAGCGAGCTCCTGAGGCCCGGTCCAGGCGTCCTGAACGAACCGTGATCCTGGCCGATGGCCCATAAACCCCTGAAAACAAAGGAGTTACGAAGAGGGTGGCACCTCTCAAGCACCGGTGGCGAGGTAGTCGTCTCCGGCCACCGCGGTGCCGTCGGCGGTGGCGTAGGCGGCGCTGACCGGATACTCAAAGGCACACGACAGGGCCGCGGTAAACAGCGCATCGGAAGCGTGGTCGCCCGGCCCCTCGTAGGCCGCTGCGTCGTCGATAGCCAGGGTCGGGGCGCGCAGGGAGCAGACGCTGCTCGAGCTTCGGTAGCTCGAGCTCGGAGGCGGGATTGTAGAGGATCAGGTTCTCCCCCGCCAGCCACTTGAAAAGCGCCCGCACCGGCACCAGCCGGCTGTGCTGGCTGCGGAACGATAGCAGCTGACCATTGTGCCGGCGGTAGTGGTATAGCCAGCGCTGGTAGCGATCGAAGATCGGCTTGGTGACCTCAGAGGGACGGGTGACGCCCCGCTCCAGGTACAGTACACCGATGATATTTTAGCGGAGCACAGCCCCGCTATCCCTGGAGAGCTTGGGGCACTGGCCGAAGCGCGCTCTTACTCGGATCGAGGCTCTCGAAGCGAAAGATTCTCCCCTGAAGATCTCCAACTACTAGCTTGCTGCCTTCCCAGGTTGACGACGTGAAGATCTCGTCATGGTCGTAGCGCAGGATCTCGACCCCCAGGAACAGATCTACGAGAGCTACCGATGCATCGCCTACCAGGCACCAGTGCTCGCCAAGTCCGTACGCCGCATGCACTGCATCGGAATGATCGTAGAACTTGACAAGATTCTCGTCGAGCCTGAGCAGATATACCTCGGCTTCAGTCCAGACCACCAGATCTGAATGATTCTCATGCCTAAGAGCGAAGCTCGGGAAGAAAGAAGCCAGGAGCCGCAACTGGCCGAGGGGTTTCCCGTCGAGCCGCGCCTCGATCCACCGGATGCCCTCATCGCCTGACACACCACACTCGATCAGCTCCACACGGTGAAAGCCAAGGACGACCGTGGCACTATATGCAGTGGCTTCCATGGAAGGCTACCTCCCCAGGTTCCTCTCGAACGTGAAAATCGAAAAATGCTTAGCACCAGAGATGGTGTGGCCAGCCCCGATATCGGCCCTGGTCGAGAACTGGAGGCGCGCCGACCAGTCCTCAAACGCCTTTGTCCATTGCCTTTGCTGTACTCCTTGAAGAAGGGATGTGATCTCTGTCACAACAGCCAGAAACCTAGAATCGGCACTCATTGTTCCTCACCTTTTGATCGGAAGGCTGCCTCCCTCTTACTGCGTAGGTAGTTCAGTCGTCTCGTTCGCGTCTTGTCGAGGGCAATCTCTGCCTCCTGGTACAGATCCTCGGCCAGACGCATTTCTTTGGCCTCCCAGGCGCGATCTGCCCTATCCATCGTGGCGCCGAACTCGGCCTGGAGGGTGGCTGCTTCCCGCAGAGGATCAACAATTGACCGAAGCCACTCGAACGCGGAGGGATCACCGTTGAGCAGAGATCGACACTCCTGATCGACTATCTCCGCGATGGCTGAAAGGCAACGCTCCAATACCTCGGGGTCGCTTGTCTGGCAGCGTGCCTTTCCAATTTCCCCCGGGGCCACCGCAGTGAGCAACTCGTACAGCGAGTACATGTCACTCTGCGGCACACGCCCGAGTTCGAGGCCGACTTGGTACGAGTAGCGTCCGTGGTAAACGTTGACGAACACTGTCGGACTCTCGAAGCGCAATGAGGTCCCCTCGCGCCGAACGACCTCGAAGCCGATGCCCAGCAGAAAAGCGAAAGCCTTCAGCGCCAGTTCGACGAAACCGAGTCGCCCCTGGTCAACGCCTGGGATTTCCTCAAGGCTCATCGTGGTGGACTCCAAAGGTTCGTTGTCCGGTCGTAGGTCCACCCACGATCTCGCAGGAGGTTCCTTTCCGCGTTTAGGAAACTCCCTGGGTATTCGGTCAACGCCCCAGTCTCCGGATGCACGCTCGCGTCTCGAATTGGGCGTCCCTTAGCCATCTCCCGGCGAAGGACGCCGGAATTCTGTGCCCAGTTAGACTTCGGACTACCCTGATCCGGCAGGTGCTTGAGGAGGGTGTTCTCACCAGGGCGAAGATTCTGGAGATCCTTGACCTTCCCGATTACCGTCGTTTGTCCCCGTGGAGCAACGGCTTCGCTCATTGGGTAGTGCGGTTGAGTACGAGCCGTCGCAGCAGCCTCATTCAGATTTCCACTGGCATTCCTCAGCGGCCCCGAGCTGGGTGTTCTCTTTGGACCAGCCACTCTGCCAAAATCATCCGTGAACGCAGTAGCAGATACACCTCTCCCAAAAGCTAATTCGGCAACAAGTATCTCACCAAACCCAATCGACACTGCAGTAATAAGACCTGCCTCCAATATGTCCATCGCTTCCCTGAGCTCACCAACCTCAGCCAACATTTGGCAGTTTTCATAGCACCATGGAAGCGG
>JAAEPZ010000218.1 GCA_024231955.1 bacterium
ACCGGTCGCCCGCGCACGGATAAGCAGGAACAATGGCGGTAACAACGAAGTAACGATGACGTTGGGCCATATTTCTGCGAATTGGAACGACCTCGATCGTGCTGGGAGCGCCGGCTTCCAGCCGGCCCGGGGGACGAAGTCCCCGTTAGGACGCGAAGCGTCCATGCGTGGGCTGCGCCCACGAGCCGGCTGGAAGCCGGCGCTCCCAGCGCTTTCCGAGGGCGCGGGCGACCGGTTGCGCCCTTCTTCGAACTGCCTCGGACTGCATAACGCCTGCGCTCACCCGCGCCAGGGGCCCCGCGACAAGCCTTCGAATGCCGACAACGGCCGCTGGGCCCCTGGCGCCGGGTGCAGCGCTCGGTTGGGCGCACAACTGATACCTGCTGAGCAAGAACCAAAAGACCAGGGTCCCCAGTGGTACCCAGCCAGAAGGTCTGGACGTATTTTGGCCTGCCGGGAGCTGTTTTGCTGTCGCCGTGGCGCTGGTTGTGGCACTTGTCGAAGCCTATTTCGGCGTTTGTGCAGCCCTTGCTACGCGATCAGCGGAGACATGCAAACCTGTCTTGCCGAGCAAGTTCGCCTTTTCCGCGCGTCCCCAGACTTCAAAGACGTCACCACGACTCAGTTCGTAGACCAAGTCGCTCTTGGACTTCGGCACAGAAAGCGCAAACGGAGGAAATTCCGCGTCAGAGCTTCCGAGACCTGTCTGCTGCGCGACGTACGAGACATCCCGATGATTAATGAAGACACGGTTTCGCGTACTAATTCCGCCTATCATTTCGTAGACGTTGGTTAGGGTCCATTCACCAACAAACATTGCCTTGAAGTGGAGCAACTTGCCGTCATAGTCCTCAACGAAAGCTTCACTGCCTAATTTCTTGTAAGGTGCGTCGACGTATGATTCTGGTGGTGACGGCGCGACGGCTGGCTTAAGCGCAGGCGCAGGCGGCGTTGCGGGCGTTGTGCACGGAATGGTCAAACAAAGAATCAAAGCTGTCAGAATTGCTCTTTTCATGAGTTCCTCCAAGATTTGCTGAATGGTTTCTTCAGATTTGCTGAATGGACTATGGATATCTCCCCGCCGGCCTGCCGCATATCGATCAAGATCACGGGCGTCATCCGCAGCGAACCTCGAGCCTAGGGCAAAGGCGGAATAGAACAACGGCCATCTGGCGTGATGGGGTCTGTGGCGTCCCGTGCATTGCCGTGTTCTGCGGCTCCTCGCTTTCGCTCGAAATCTTCGATTACAGACATTTCGAATCACCTCAGCCGTCTTCATAGGTCGCTGAAGTGCTAACAAAGAGTAGATCATTTCGATGCACTCCTTCGCCGAATCCACTGAAGGAGATCCCGATACGGCCGACGAAGCTCCCGCGCGCCAACCCTGACCTTATTCGCAACCTCAACCTTGTGTACAGCAGGGTTGAGGCTCAGTAGTCCCTTGCCTATCTCGATCAGGCCTCTCCCGAATTCGCCCACCGCGGGCTTGAAACAATCATCTAACTTTCGACGGACCTCGTGTTGAAGCTCAGTCAGCTCCTCGGGCAAGGCCCCTCGATGATGCGCAGCCAGCAGACTCCTCACGCTTTTCCACCCATCTGAGTTACCGAAGCGATGGCGAAGGAGAAGAATTCGTTGAAGGCGCTCCTCAACACCTTGAGATAACTCCGCATCGATGAGTGCATAATCCGAGGCGCGGTTCCTCAGTATTTCCAGATATTGGAGCTGAGGGAGAACACCGGTACGCAAGCGAGTCAGAGGTTCCTTTTCGAAACGCTGGAGATCGTCGAAAAGATTCCTTAGATGCCCCGACAGCGATCCGGGTGAAACCGTGAGTGGAACATTCTCGATTTCAAAAATGAGAAGATCTTTGGCTAAATCCTCCAGAGCATCGAGTATTGGCCACAAACCTGAGAATAGCTCAAAGTCATAGAGTAGGAGGCGGTTCTTCGCCAGGAATTCACGAAGCAGCTCAGTGCGCCACGCGAAGAACTCCTCTACTGGCATGGTTTCGGCATTCGCAGCTTCCTCTGGGGTCGTCCCGGTGTGATCAGTGAAGATTGCTCGCAGTCTCCTGCTTGCCATAGCCAAATGAGCCTCCACGGGTAGTGGCTCAAGAACGTCCTCCTGGACGAGACGAACAAAGAGTCGAGAATTAGTCCACCCTAGCAGCCTAGCCGCGTTGTCTTCCCCCCTTAGCCCGTTCTCGTCACAGTACAGCTTCTCGAAGAGAATGATCGCCCACGGACTCTTTGCAAAGATCTGATTCGGAAGGCCCGCTGGAAGTCCGTCCGGTGAAAGATATAGGTGCTCCCAAGAAGCGAGGTACAAACTATGCGGCACTATCATGACAAAAGTCCTCTGGTTCCTTTAGCCGCAGTCGAGTAGCCAGGGGGGCGTTACCGCCCCCCCAGCCCTCTAAGAACCGGACGTACGAGTTTCCCAGTATACGGCTCAAGCACCTCAAAGGCCGGGTGACCCGCACGCTGGAGAGGCGTATCCAGCGTACTTTGCGAGTACTCGCACAAAGCCGTCAGGCTCCGATTTAACGGAGGAGAGGGCGCACAAGCGGTCGACCGAAGCCTCCGCCTCCTATTGCTTTCCCTGTCTAAGACGGTTCTACCGTGCTTTTTCGCAACGAGGCACCTCCTGGAAGTTTGCTCGCTTTCGCGCCGGGCAAATTCCGAACCCGTATCCGCCCCATTGCAGGACGGCATTCGCTTCCTCCAGGATCCTACTCCCGCACCCCCATGGGCCTCCCTTACGTTTGGCTTGCCTCGCTGGCTCAAGCGAGCCGGAACGACTCTGGCCCAACCGCGGCGGTATCGACCGCTGGATGGTTGGGGAGGGAAGATCGGGCTCTCACCAGCACAGGCGGGAATACAGGGTTTACTCGTTTCCGCTTCCGGAGTACGCGACCTTAGGCACCTGCAAGTAGACCGGTTCGCATATAGGCCACGAGCCGACGACGTTAAACCCCGGCTCCAGCTCCCATTACCTTTTGGTCCAAGCCTGTCAGCCACTTTCATTGGCTTGTTCTCGATGACGGTCCTTATACAGATTCACATGTGTTTGCCATAGCCGCTGCCTGACCCTATCCCGGTTTGTGGCTACCAGGAAGACCGTCCCCTCACGGTTCCGACCCGGCGCATACACGCCTCGGTACGTTGCCCCGCCCGCTCTTTATTCAGGACGGTAGGCTCACCCAGTGACATGGGTGGTTCTCTCAGACTTGACATCAAATCACCTCATGGTACAATGGAGAACAACTCCTTTATGATGAAGCGGCATCGAGCCGCATGAACGACCAAGCTCAGCGGCGGCGCCTTGATAGTGCACTTCTCTTCATCGAAGCCACTATACATGAAAGGCCTCGGCTCGTCCAGAGGGCCCCGCCGGCCGTCTGAAGCGCATTGTTCGGCGGCCGCTGTTCTCCCTCGGATCTTCCAGACTTGGTGACCACGGATCGCCCATCGGAGCGATCTTGAGAGGCTGTGTATTGTGGGCCTGTAGCGTCGATGATCTGGGTGATACTCTGGGCACTCGAAACCGGCGCTCGTAGCAGGCTTTCCTTCGTGCATCCTCATGGCTGTCCTCCTGTGGTCCGACTAGGCCCGGCCGCCTCAGGCCGCCTGCTGACACGCATAGGGCTGAATCAGGATGTCGGCTGGAATGCCCAGACTCCCACGGACTCTCCGGATCATCTCCAGCGAGAGGGGAACATGTCGTTCCAGGACAGCGGCCACCTGGCGCTCACCCAGACAAGGTCCGAGATCTTCCTCCGTCAGGCCACGACTCTCCATGTGGTAGAGGATCGCCTCGATCGGATCCGGTAGCGGCAGAGCACAGTGCTCGTCCTCATAGGCCTCGATCAGCAGAATCAGCAGTTCCAGCTCATCACCATACGGAGTCCCTGGTGTGGCGTCGAGAAGCTCTTCGACTCTGCGCAGGGCCGCTTCGTGCTCGTCTTCTGTACGAATCGGGCGAGAGGGCATGACTCGGTCTCCTTTCACGTCGTGCTGGTCATCCTGTGGCGATCAGACTGTGGCGACATCAATCTTGTCGTAGTCCTGGTGGGTACCGACAAAGCGGATGTAGACCATCTTGTACTGGTATCTGACCAAGACCACTAAGCGGAACCTGTTCCCATTGACGTTGAAGACCACACGGTCATCGCCGATCAGGCTGGCATTGGCGTAGATGCTCTTGATGTCCGATGGCTTCTCCCAGTCGGCGCGCTTCACGTCGGCATACCAGGCGTCCAGGGATCCTCGGGCGTCGGGATGCCGTTCCCAGAACTCTCGGAGGGCTCTTCGCGAGATGATCCGCATACTCAGACTTCCCAAGGCTCACACCGGACAGGTCCCAAGACGATCGGCGCCTCCCCCAAGCCTACTCCCGGGAGGTGCGCCTTGTCTATAGCCGGCAGGCGGTCCGGATGCGCAGGGGTAGACGGCTGATCCGGACCCTGTACTCCGGGCCGCGGACATGCCGCCCCCGGCTCTGGAGGGGGCAAGCCCACCCAGGGCTGAGATCCCGGTTCCAGAAACCCGCAAGACCGGGACGTTAAGCCCCCGGATCTGGAGGTCCGTCCCCGTCCCAGGCGCCTCACCGACACCCCGGCCGGCGAACGCTCGGCCCGCGGCGAATCGTAGGCGGGTAGCTCGAGGAGTTCCCCGGCGAGCCCCTGGGCTGAGCTCTCCCTATGGGGGTCTGGAGGTTTAGTCGGTTGAGCTACGCCCCGCGTGATCATTGAGCCCACCTCGCCATCCCTTGCAGCTCGATGGTACCGACAGGTCGCCATCGATCTGGGCTCTTGGATATCGAGAAAGGAGGGAGGGGGAGCGGGGGGCCTTCTCGATATCCAAGAGCACCTGCCCGGCGTTGGTTCCACGAACAGTGCGGTGGCCCGCGGTTGGCAGTCTGCGAAGCCAGGCTCACCCGTTCAATCAAGATCTGGCGTTTGAAGGTCATCGCTCTTCGGATAGGACAGTTCAAGTCAAGTCACCCTCAGTTTCAGGCCGCCGAACATTTAGGGTTCTATCTGACATCCGTGTGCAAGATCTCCTCAAATGTCCCTGCCATGTCGGCGGATGTCAGATAGAACCAGGTTGAACGAAACCGCCGTGAAGAGAGCTGGGTCTCGAACGGAGACACAGGCCGTCTCTGGTGGCGATTCGGGTAAGCGTGAGGGGCGGCTGGAACCCGGTCCGGGCTCCGCCGCGCTCAGTCCCCAGCCCCAGCGCTGAGGCCGAGAGCCACGCCGAGCGGGCCGCTCGGCGTACGGTTGGCACGGATCTTGCTATAGGTGGAAAGTATAGCCGTCCCGTGGCCGTGGGTCCGGAAAGGGCCGAACAGGCAGG
>JAAEPZ010000219.1 GCA_024231955.1 bacterium
CCCCTCCGGGAATTTGATCAATAATCACCTGTGGCATGCACCCGTCGGAATATCCACTCCATCTAAAAAGGACCGGATCCGCGCCCCTTTCTAACCCACTTGGAAGCCGAGCATTGTGCAACAAAGGGTTTCTGACATCGATCCGATAGAGGGGTTCAGACCAACGCGCGTCAAGGGCCTCCCCTGGCCAGAGGGTTGGCACAGCAGTCTGACGAACTTCGGTTGTACGGCTGTGACTGTCGATGTCGTATTCGACCCTGCTCTGCCAAGGACTGGTTGTCATCACCTTGGTAACCAGGCCCGGGCCATCGGAAAGGGTCCAGTCGAGATCCCACTTGATGGCCCCGGAGTCGGCAGGATATGAGACGTCATCAACCCGGCCATCGTCGCAAAAGCTTACCGTGACCCGATCCCCAGAAGCGCCCGGCAGGCGATAGCCCTTGAGCCGAAACTTGGAAAAGTGCTCGCCGTTGGCTATCGCCTGTTCGTCAAACTCCGTCTCCACATAGCTATACTCGATGGTCGGCTCGCTGTAACTATCGGCCCCCGCAACATCACTGGTGACGGTTGGCAGGGTTACCTTCTCCAACCGCCGCTCCTCGTACTCGTAACCCACGGTGCGATCGGTCTGCTCGACAAAGTCGCGAAATTCCTTGAGCAGACCGTAACTCTCCTCTTCAGGGTCGTCGTAGTACTCAAAGGTGTAGAGACGGCCATAGTCGTCCACAAGCTCGATCAGCTGCCCGTAGGCGTCATGGATCAGCCGAATGGTGTTGCCCTGCTCGTCAGGGTCATCAGCATCCTGGCGCAGTCTGTCCCGGAGCTCGACCAGGCGCCCGGCTTCATCAAAGAGCGCCACGTCATTGTTGCGCCCGATGAGCCGCCAACCGCGATCCCCAGCCAGCTTCTGAAGCACCAGGTAGATGCCCTCTGGGGTGTAGTAGGTGCTGAAATACTTGGGCTTTTCTCCGCCTTCTTGGCCCTGGATATCAGACTGGTCGTCGTCGTAGGCTCCCTTGACGGCGTAGTGGAAACCATACGGGGCCTCCGGGTCATTCGGGCCCGGTGGCGGAACGCCATACTCGGGATAGAAACGCCAGACATTTCCCTGACCGTCGTGGTACTCAACCTCGCCGGTGGTCCTGATCTCGCGGAGATGGGCGAAGAGGCTCCCGGTCCAGCCGGCATTGCCCAGCGGGCCGTAGCCAAGGGTCCCGGATCGGTAGCTGCGGTCCATGACAAAATCGAGGCCCCTGCCTGCCACGGCCTGGTCAACCGTGGAGAACAACAGGTCGCCCGAGACCAGGGATACCCCGACTCCGGCCTCCCCCGGCGACCACATGGCCGGGTTCAGCGCCGGCTCGGTTAAAGAGACCTGGGCCGGGGCCGGTACCGCGTCGGCCCAGGCCACAACCTCGGCTGTGCCGCCGGGGATGACATACTCCGGCGGCCGGGCTTGCGAGCCCCCTGATTCTGAGGCGTAGTACTGATTGCCAAAATGCTCGAACAGCTTGATCACTTGGTAGGTGTTGTTGGCGGCGGCGCTGGCGTCATCGTTGCAGCCGCCACTATCGGGATCGTCGGGCAACTCCTGAGTGCAGTTCTCGGCGATCAGAAAGGCCCGCAGGTAGGGCCCGCCGACCAGCAACTCCTTGATGTTCTCAAGCTCCGGGTCGTCAGGCGTGGTCTCCTCCGGGTCGGGAAGATAGGGTGGATATTCGCAGCGCCGGCACTGGAGCTTTTCAGAGGCCAGATCCTCCTCGTCCGTGCTGTCGTCCTCGCCCTCACCCTGCAGCTCGTAGTCGCGCTGGGCCCTGGGATCAGCAAGG
>JAAEPZ010000220.1 GCA_024231955.1 bacterium
ATGCGAACGAACGGTACGGGGCGTTTAGCGTTGGAACTCACGATGACCTTGTGATGGCGCTGGGCTTGGCAGTGCAAGTCGATTGTCCCAAGTATCCTCGGTATTGTTATTATGTAATGAGTGATATGTATCCCCCCATAGAGCTGTAGTGATGATTCGCCGTCAGAAACACGAGACGGAAGGCGCCTTCTTGCTAGAATCGGGGTTCTAGGAAGAAGTTAATTAATTTTCTATATCTCTCGGCAATGTGGAGCACTATCCGGGGGAGGGGATCACATGTATACATATCAGCGCTTTCTCCGCTACAGAGCTGATACAGTCCTAACCCCTCTACCCTCAAGCCGCACAGAGTTGACTTCAGCCGCAAAGACGGTTGGCGCGGCTCTGGCTCCGCCAGTGGCGTGACAAGTGGCCTGTCGGCCGGAAGCTCTTATCATAAGGGTCACCATTAACTGTTCCACCTTGTCTCTTGGTTCACTTGATCGAAGAACTCTTGCACGGAATGCGGCAACTCAGGGCCCAATGCTCTTTGGAAGTAGGCCAAGTACTCCACGCATTCAGTATACAACACCGGCTTCAACAGCAGAACGCCAGAGATATACATAAATTCACAATCGTGGAGTGCTGCCCTGAACTGATCACGGAATATCGAGTCATGCGTCTCCAATGGGGACACAAACATATCGTCGACTACCACTATGATGTTCGCGCTATATTCGCGAAGTTTCGGCAGAGCTTTCCTGAGTGAGTACATGATCGGAGTTACGTTGTCAAACGAGCGAACCTCTGCGTTTATGTATTTCGGCCTATCTGCTCTACCGGTATCAAGCTCTTCCGAAGATAGCTCTCCTTGCCACCCTGGACGTTTCACTTCTACAAAGACTGGACTACTGTTGTCCAATGACACTTCCATATCACCTGGGCGCCCTGCAACGTATTCAGGTTGCCACCTACAAAAACGGAATCGCTGCTGGTCGAAGTAGTATGCCGCCCAAACCTCAGCCCACACACCGCGCTCACCCATACTGAGGCGATCGACGAAGTCGCTAAGAACGCCCTCCTTATCTAGCATTTGAAGTGCTCTTTCAAATTCATCTGCCCAGCATTGATGAGCCGGAAATTGATTGTGTGGCTTCCAGGTAGCCCTCGCCAATATTTGCTTGGTCAATGGGCCGATTATGACATGATTTGGATGTGAATTCATTTCCGCTATGATTTCCTGGGGCTAGTCCCTTTTAACGCTCCGGGACAGCGGCAGACGGTCAGCGGTCCGTCCGTTGCAACTGGTTGTTATGCCGCCTCATCCACATCGTCGTTATTGTTCACGATCACGAGAATGCCGTACGCATGTTCTCAATTCTTTAGATCAGGCCTGGATGAGTTGGGGACCAATGTTCTTGATACTTTGGGCCGCCTAATTCCGGTTTGGTACTAGGTTCGTGGATCTGAATCGTCAGCGGAATCGGAAAGTCGGTTCCAATGATGGCGGCTTCGCCCGGACGCAGGTTGGGCAGGAATGCGGAGGCGGCACGATCGATCTCGCCACAGGCGCGCTCCACAACCCCACGGTCCTGGTCATTGGTCAGTCGATGAACGATTAGAGTGCCCATCTGACTCAGCACGCCCTCGGTGATGTCGCGCGGCCGTTGGCTGGCCAGACAGATATTGAGGCCATATTTACGGCCCTCCTTGGCAATCAACTCGAAAGCATCGAGCCTAGCTGTGAAGTCTTCGGTGCCGATGTGACGACCCAGAAAGTTGTGCGCCTCATCAACGATGACCACCGTTGGCCGCTGTCGAAACGCTCCAGCGCGGGCTTTGGTTAGGAGATGGCGACCGATGACATTGGCAATGATCTCGCGTGCGTGATACTCGTAGGCGACGCCGTTCAAACAGATGCGCAGCAGCCTGTCGGTCCCTGCTATAAAATTTTCGATGCTGGTGGTCAAGGCGGGTGCATCGTCGGCCTCGAATACACAGGCAAAGGCGGGAGAAGTCAAGACGCCGTTTATGCGTGCAACAAGCGAAAGGCAGTGAGAAAAGTTACCGTCTTCTTTTCCCCATCTTGTAGAATCTCCGCCGAACGGTTCAGGCCATACGCATTCTTGCTCGATTTGCTTAACCAGATATCGCACGTCGAACGGCTGACGCGGATCATCCAGCTTACTGGCTATCCCAGGTTCCTTCTCCGCGTCCTCTACGGCCGCTTTCTGCTGGTTAATTTTTTTAATGTAGTAATCGGGAGCTAAGTCAGGCCTAAGTTCTGCAAGTCTCAGACTTTTCATCGCCGCTCGCAGCTTCGGCCCCTGTACCTTGCCAGCGGGTTCAAAGAGCGCGAGGAAGTCCGGTTCCTGAAAACTCGTCGGCGGAAGCGAAGAGGCGATTGAACCGACGGCATTATCTATCGGTTCGCCAAGATGGCAATGCGTCACCTCATCGCCGTCGAAGCCCCGATACTCTCCGGTGGCGTCGATGAGGATCAGCTTTGCGTTGTTTTTGATACACTCCTCGATGATTCGTGCCGTGGTCCAGCTTTTGCCGCCGCCCGTTGCGCCGAGTATGGCGCAATGGCGGCCAAACAGTCGTTCTGGCTTTATGGACACGGCGCTATCATGGGCCAGGTCAACCGCCCCGAGGTTTATGGTGACAGGCTCGCAGTCAGCTTCATCTCGTTCCATCAGCCGTGGCAGAAGGGCGATGAAGCGGTGCGGCGCTGCATAGATGCGATCACCGAGACGCGGATAGGCGTCAACGCCGGCCGTCACCACCAGATCGTCCATCGCCACGCTGCCTAGGAGTTGGATCTGTCCGAGAGCATCCAGATCGCTGTTCCCGGCGAGGTCCCGCTTGATGGAACGTCGTTCGGGCTCGCGCAGGCGAATCTCGGCGATGCGTCCCAGCAGCAGGCTTTGCTGCCCCTCGATCAGTACGAACTCACCAACCTCGCCACGGCCATAACGACCACCGGAATAATGCGAACCGCTCGCCCTGCCCGCCTCGCTGAGATTGACTCCCACAGTCCGCGCTGTGATCGAGGACGCAACCCCGAGAAACAACTCAGGCCGGAGCAGGCCCCGAGGAAATTCCACATCGATGGATAGAGTACTCATTGGTCCCTCGTCACGCCCTGGATGGCTTTCATAAGGGTGTCTGCAGGCGTTAGTGATTTCAGGTCGGGTATTATTTGTGCGAAATCCTCGAAGCCCGCTGAGATGAACCAGATGTCCTCGCCATGGGCGCTAAGCTCAGCGAACTGTGCCCAGTACTGGTTACCATTCATTGTTTTTGACTCTGCGGCAGGATCCACGATGATCAGGCGCAAATGCGGGTTCGATCTGGTCGCGGCCAATAAGGGCTCGGCCAAATGATTGTCATTGAAACCAAAGCCCACGACCAGCACGCAGGTATTCGGCTCACGAACCGCGGCGAGATACTGCGCCATGGACTCCAGATATGGCTGTGTGAAGCTCTGCTGATACTTTCCCCTAGCTGGATAGATCAGACACGCCTCTTCAGGTTTCGGCTCCTCCTTCTCAAAGATCGCTCCACCATCCGCCCGCGACCAGTTCACCGAGCCGTGAAGCTTGTAGAGCAGGAATACACCCTCAAGATAGTTTCCTAAATCATCACCACTGTGCGGGCGGCGGATGATGTCGTAACTAAAGAATCTCGGATCGTAGCGACGTGGTGCGGCGAAGGAGAACCCGTCCAGCGCAACCTCGCCCAGCTTGCCAGCAGCCCTTTCAAAACAGAGGTCGTAGTTAGTGGTGAAGACCTTCAGCCGCTGGTCGCGTACTCGGCGCCGAGACAGGCGATGCAGGAAGGTCATGTGGGCGTCCAACCTTTCGGTCCCTACGAATCTGGAGCACCTATCCAAAATCACCATTTTGCTGGCATTCAGGAACGCATCCAACTCATTGTCGTTGTTCACATGCAAAGACGCTTCGACCCTGGACAGGAATGTTTCAATGTTCTTGTCGGTGAGATCGTGATTCACTTTGGTGGCAATTGCTGCTGCAGCGCCAATCGACTCCTTATCGATGACATCATTCCACAGGTCAAGCATCGACGGGCCGCCTACTGATAGAGAACAGCCCAAGCCGGCAAGCACGGCAAGGTGTTGCATCTGTAAGGAAGTGAGCAGCATGTTATTGAGTTCATCTTTGTTGCTTTTAGCATCCTCCTTCTGGGCAACGTCATCATCGTTATCCACTTGGAGTGGACCCCAATCATCTGCACCCGGTGCCCTGAAAGCGGGGTATGGTCTCGGTGTGCTCAGCTTTTGTTCGGTCATTGCGGATTCCCTTTGGTTCTCTCGTAACCTATTGTTGGTTTATTTCTCGGGCATTCTGGCTCCTCAGGCAGCGATACTGATCAGGCTGCATAACAATGCAATTATGCCCGGTTAGTGTTATGAGGCATGATCTTTCTGCATGGTATGTGCGGCATCCGTTCCCGAATCCTAGCCAACGTGCCTCCACCACATGTCTTGTCCGTCCGAGCCCGAACTCCTCTTGCCAGTAAATGGGGCTGGCTCCGACACATAGCATCCGAGGCTACGGCCCGAACCCAGGCTTCTCCATAGACCGGTTCACCCGACCAGCTCTGTCTGGTCGCCGACTGCGCCGCAGGCCGCAACGGTTGGTAGTTGGCGGGAGGATCCGGGATCTGAACAGCCACCCAGAATCAGCCACCGGATCCGTACCCGAGAGGATCCACTTCTCTTCCGAACATCTGCGTCCATTCAGGAGCCCTGGAGCCGCCGAATCCGGCGCTATGGTCGTCATCGCGGTCTGAATGTACCACCGCAGGCCGACGCAAGGCAAGGAACGACGAGAGCAGCGCCGGATCTGAGTCGCGCTCAAGAGGGCCGCGGTCTTACTCCTTACTCCTTACTTCTTACCCCTTACCACTTCCTCATGGGCGTCACCACTTCAACCGCCCGCGGGGCGCCCGCAAGGTGGCGGTGTCAAGCTCTTCAACCCTCGCCGTCTGGCGGTCCACGGTCGGGCGCCTCCACCGGCGATGATCGGCGGCGGTGACTGAGGGGTCGTTGCGCGGGCAATAGCGCCTGGTTACCGCCTCCATGCACGAAATCCCGTCCCATTACCGCCTGCTACCTGGAAGGCACATTCTGGGGAGGACGTGCGGACGCAGCCCGCTTGCTTCGGCGAGTGTTTACGGCCGTAAACACTCAGCCGCATGCGCCACCCCGAGTGGTCACGCCATCCGCCGGACAGCGCCCCGATTGCGCAAACTGGACCTTATGTGTTCAGCGACAATTACACTTGTGCAGCGGCGACAACTACATCAGTGCACCAACGGCGTGAGTCCGCGGAGGGTAACCTCACGGGATCTTGAACCCCCGGAGGACTATCCCTTGATCACGACGGACGCGCAGGTGAGGAAA
>JAAEPZ010000221.1 GCA_024231955.1 bacterium
AAAGGAGCTGGTGCGCGCCCTCAACCAGAACGGAATCCTGATTGATCTGTCCCATCTCAACGAAAAGGGCTTCTGGCAGGTGGCGGACCTCACCGAGGCTCCTCTGGTAGCCAGTCATTCCAACGCCTGGGAACTGTGCCGGTCGACCCGAAACCTGACCGACAAACAGCTTGAAGCTATAGCAGAATCCGAAGGCCTCGTGGGCGTTAATTTTTGTGTTGGATTTCTTCGCGCCGACGGACGGCCAAACACCACCACTCCAATCTCTGTCATTGCCGATCACGTGGACTACATCGCCCAGAAGGCCGGCATTGACCACGTTGCCTTTGGCTCGGATTTTGATGGTGCCACGATCCCCGATGACCTGGGCGATGTCACCGGTTACGCGAAGATACTGGCGATTCTCAGACAGCGTGGTTATGCCGAGAGCGATCTTCGAAAGATCTGCTGTGACAACTGGCTGCGCGTGCTGCGAGCCACCTGGCACCGTTCCAGCTAGAACGGGTCATCGTTCCGGATCGGTGACTCACTGCTTTGGACCAACAGAAAAAAGGCCGACAGAAAATCTGTCGGCCCTCAAACTCAGTACGCTCACTCTTCAGTTACCGTCGACCTTCTTCAGAACAACTATCTGTTCGGCCAGGTCCTGCCGGGTTTGATAGAGCCCTTTGATTACGGCGTAGTCATTCGTAGCCCAGAACGGAACCGCCAGTTCAAATACGCGCTGAACCGAAATCGTACTACCGAAAGTCACGTACTGTACTCCGCACCTGCCCGCCCGACCGGTGTACATGGTATCGGAGGGTAGAGCCTCGACCGTCCATCCGGTCGGTATGTCAAAGGTGGCGGACTCCGTCAACTCGTAGGCATAAGGGAAGAGAACCGGGCCGGTGCGCTCTGACGCCACAAAAGGGTTCTTGGATCCAGACAAGTAGCTGAACGGTTTCAACAGCAAGCGACCGGCCTGCTCCGTCAGGGCTGGATAGGCAAGGTTGCATGAGACTGCCACAGGCTGCGTAACGGAATCGATTCCAGAGAATTCAAGGGAGTCGAGTTCTGCATCAGGGAAAGCCTCACTGTATTCGTCTTCGAAAAGGTCCTTGACCTCCGCCTCTTCCTCCTCGTGTACTTCAATTCTCAGGGTTCTGGCTCTGTGTCCCGTCAGACGAGAATCAACCTTGCCGCTAATCTCCAGGTCTTCCCCAATAGTGAACTCATACGTATGAGTTCTGGTGGTCAGCGACGAGGGCGAGAACCGGACCGGGACAATATAGTTTTCAACGCCGCCCATCAGTGTCTCCACACCTTCAACGAACCACGGTGCGTGACTGGTCGGAGTGCAGGCAGTTCCGGGAGTGTAAAAGGCGTAATTACCCTCAGCACTTCTGACTGCCACCAACGATCGGTCGAACTGCCAGTATTTTGCCCTGGGAACAAACAGGTCGTCGGTTCGATCCGTTGCATAGGCTATTTTTGCCTCGACGTTC
>JAAEPZ010000222.1 GCA_024231955.1 bacterium
CTGAAAGGCGATATCCCCGAATTGGAGGTTCGAGCCCCGGACAAGCTGCACCGCGGTTTCCAGCCGGCAGCCGCAGACGTACTCCCAGATACCGCTGCCCGTTTCGGCGTGGAACAGGGCCATCGAAGCGCTGCCCTGGTGCCCGCAGGTCTTCATGAGCTCGTCCGCGTTCTGATTGGGCTCAAAGAGCTTCTCTCGAATGTGGGCCAGGAGGTTGCGGGTTTGCACGGAGGCATTCGCCCGATCCTTCTCCAGCCGATCGAAGGTGGCTCTCGCGGCTTTCTCGAGCTCGGCCTGGGCCTTGACGGGGTCGGAGTCTGTCCTTCTTCTTCGCATTTACCTGCTCCTTGAAGGCGATCGTACCGTATCAACCAGCGATGCGCAAGGGCGTTCCGCGGTACGCCCATGGGCCAATAGCATATTCGATAAAGAACCCACTCCCTTCTCCGGCTTCCGGGGATCTGCGCACCGCTTTTTGTCCAAAGGCGCGGTAGGCTCATCTTCGTAGGGTGCATGCCCTCCACCATGGTGGTGGCCGGGGCAACGCACCGGAAAGGACATCCTCATGTTGAGCCGAAGTCTTGTTCCAATGCTACTCTCGGCAGCTCTCCTGATCTCGCTGGCAGCACCAGCGGTCCCGGGAAGTCCCCAGCCCGAAGCTGGCGAACCCTGCGCGGCGATTCGAACGGTAGTGGGGGCGCTCATCGATCCTGGTTGTTTGAGTGCGAAACAAGGACCATTCATGGATCCTGCTGGTTACGCGTCAAAGCAAGGGCCAATTATCGATCCTTGGAGCTACACGTCAAAGCAAGGGCCATTTATGGATCCCAATGGCCTCGAAGCCAGGATGGGGCCGCATGCTGAACCTTGGGGCTACGCGTCAAAGCAAGGGCCATGTATCGATCCTGCTGGTTACGCGTCAAAGCAAGGGCCAATGATGGATCCTGCTGGTTACGCGTCAAAGCAAGGGCCAATCATCGATCCTAATGGCTACGCGTCAAAGCAAGGGCCATGTATTGATCCCAATGGCCTCGAAGCCAGGATGGGCCCGTATGCTGAACCTTGGGGCTAGCACTCACTAGGCTCTGTTGAACCTGGAAGGCTGGCCTCAGGCCGGCCTTCCAGGTTGCGAGCTGCCACTCGAAGCGCAGTGAAGGATTCCGGGAAGAGTGCGGCACCATAGGTCTGTATGATCTCCAAGACCTCAAGGGTTATTTCATTTGTCGTAATCACTTCTCGCAGAAGATCGAGTGCGGCCAGAGCTTCGCGGTGAATTCTAAGGGCTTTGAATACTGGAATCGTCGTCGACACCAGGCGTATCGCCTCTGCCGTGCGTCCCTGTTGGAAATGCAGAGATGCAAGGTCGAGTGAAAGCATCGCGGCAAGATCCTGCTCTCCCCAAGTAACAAACTGGGTGAGTGCCTTCTTGAACAGACTTTCCGATTCCTCAACTCGGCCTTGCCTGTGATAATGGAATCCCTCAACCCAGGTGATCTGGTTCCAAACCATCTCATTAGCCAGAGCTTCACAGAGTTCTTTCGCCTGCGCTAGCGCCCTAGATGCCTCTTGCTCTTGGCCGGTCAAAACAGCGGATGTCGCCAGGCACTGATAGACTATCAGATGCAGATCTCTTGAGTCCAAATGTTGAACCAACTGCTCCGCCTCGTAAAGCGGCGGCAGAGACGCTTTTGGATCGCCTGCATATGAAAGCACGAGCGCTCGCTCAACCAGAGCTCTCACCACAAGCTCCCGATCTCCTGCTAAACGACTGAGCGCAATGGCTCGATTCGCGAGCTCAAGAGCTTCCGCGAAGTTGCGCTGATGTCGCCGTAAGCAGGCCTTGAGGCCACAGATCTCCGCCTCAGCTCGCGGAGCCGGACTATCCCGCTGCGTCTGCCACTCTTCCTCCGCACGGACGAATGCCCGCTCCGCCTCATCCCACCGCAGCGCGAGACCCAAGGCGTTGCCAAGCCGCGCTTGCCCGAGTGCCCGGAGGTTGGGCAGCACGTCCTCGCCGATCGCCTCGCTCGACGCCTCCAGGCTCTCGAGAGCCAGCCCCGCCACCTCCACTCCGCGCTGCCGGTCCTTCCGGCTCTCCGGGATGATCTTCCCGCTGAGGAAATCGAAAAGCACCGCCGAGCCAAAGCGAAGGCCCCTCACCAGCTCCCGCTGCTTATCCGGCGGCAGCTCCGGGAGCGTCTCCCAGACGACCTCGGCGAGGAGCGCGTGGAACTTCTCATCGAGGACCTCGGCGATGAAGGCTTCGGCCGCCGGTACCGGGACGGCCCGGGGGCTCCGTTCCAGGCTGCGCTGCCACTGCTCGTGGAGCCATTCGAGAAACCACTGCGCCTCCTCGGGCGTGAGATCGCCCACCGTCGCGCGGATCCAGAACCCCCAGGAGAGCTCGTCGTCCGGCGGCTCCGGCGGGCGGATGCCGGCCCGGCGCGCTTGCTCGCGGATCTCGCTCGGCGGGCGGCCCGCCCACTCGCGGTAGACCGCGTCGAAAG
>JAAEPZ010000223.1 GCA_024231955.1 bacterium
GGTCCAAACAAAATCTATCGGGGCCACCCAACGGCGGACCGCCTCTTGTGCCTTCGGCTCCCCGATAGAAATCTTTCTGATTCTATGAAAGAGGGGCCCTCCTGGTGTTTAATACGGTGTCGTTCGTTAACTCACCAAAACCACACAGGAGGACCCAGGGATGTTATACCTTGGAATCGACCAACATCGCAAGCAGTTGACCGTGAATCTTCGCAACGAGGAGGGCAACGTCGTGCTCAAGCGGCAGGTCAGCACGGAGTGGAAACGAGTGCGGGAGTTCTTCGACCGCCTGCGGGAAGCGGCCCGAACGGAAGGGGGGTTCGTTACCGTCCTGGAGGTCTGCGGGTTCAACGACTGGCTGTTGAAAATGCTGGCCCAGTACGGCTGTCGAGAAACGGTGCTGATCCAACCCCAGAAGCGCTCCAAACGGAAGACCGACCGACGGGACGCCAGCAACTTGAGCGAACTGTTGTGGGTCAACCGACTGCGGTTGCTGGCGGATCGGAAGGTGCAGGGCCTGCGTCGGGTGTTGCCGCCGTCGAAGCAAGAGGCGGATGATCGCCAACTGACCGCGCTGCGGAAGCGGTTGGCCACAGTGCGAACCCGGACGATCAACAAGACCCATCGGATCCTACTGAAGCACAACCTGCAGCAGGAGTGCCCGACGAAGGGGCTGAACACGAAGACGGCCAGGAAATGGTTGGCTGAGATGACGTTGGGAGAGCTCGATCGACTGGAGATGGACCATTTGCTTGCACAGTGGGACCTTTGGGACCAGCAACTGGCGGCAGTGGGAAAGCGGATCGAGAAGCGTCAGGCCAAGCACCCCACGGCGCCGATCCTGGCCAGCATACCGGGAGCAAGCGCCTATAGCAGCTTGGCATTGGCCTCGCGGACGGGGCCGATCGAACGATTTCCGCGTCCGGGCAGTCTGGCCAACTTCTGGGGCCTGGCGCCCGGCTGTCGCAACTCGGGTGAGGCCACCGACCGTTTGGGCTCAATCACCAAGGAGGGCAGCGCGATTGCCCGGCATATCCTTGCCCAGATGGTGTTGCACGTCCTGCGGAGTGATCCGTACATGAAGGACTGGTACGGACGGATCAAGAAGCGGCGCGGGGCGAAGATCGCCCGAGTGGCGGTGATGCGTCGCCTGGCAACGGTAATTTGGCACATGGTAAAGTACAAACAACCCTACGTAATTGGCGGCCCACCGCAACTCAAAGCGAAGCAAGAGGCCGACGCCGGCCTGAGTTGCCGGGAGAACCCAGCTCGGGCTCGACAAAAGGGGCACCGCCCCTGTCCGCCTCACGCCTTCGCCATGTCCCCAGGCACCGGTGAGGGCCACGGCGAAGGCGACGGCGGAAGGGGCTAGCGGGAGAGCGATTCAGAAGGTAATTCAGCAAAGGAGACCAAACATAGTTGACGGTTGCATCGGCCCTTCTTCGACAGAAGAAGAGGCCCTCGCGGCACGAGGTCAGTCTGAGGTGGCCCGTAGACTCGGCCTTGCTGTCGAGCGTTTGTCTGATTGAGACGGCCACGTGTCCGCGAGATGGTCGCAAAGAATACTCAGTGTCAGGCCCCGTGGGTCTGAGCGACGGCTTACGAGCCGGCGAATTCACGAAGGGATGTGTGGGGGTGCAGCCGCAACGAAAAGAACGGCTGCCACGAACCCCGATAAAAAGACCGTGACAACCACCAGTCCAAGCATCCGAAGAACGAAATAATCCAATACCCAAAACAGCACCAAGAAAGCAAGAAACCAGCTTTCCCGAGAAGCGTACACCAAAAACTCGCCAGGAACCCCTTGACACGCAAGACTCTTTCAGGGAAGGGCCACCCGGACAGTGGTATTCGACAATCCCTCGGGAAACAAACGCCGACAATCACCGGCACAGCAGTCAGTGGCCCTACAGAGGCAACGCTAACTGCTGGAGGTGATCGTCACGCCTTGGGCCCCGAGCGGTCTCGCCGGGACCTGATCCGTCGCCAGCAGAGCAGCGAGGCTGCTCCGAAAAGCAGAAGGCTTGCGGAACCCGGCTCCGGAACAACGGTATAGGTTACGGTCAACTCTGGCTCGTCGTAGTAGGGAGCGGCCGTCTCGCTGGA
>JAAEPZ010000224.1 GCA_024231955.1 bacterium
AAACGTGGGGCGTTTCCCACGGACGATTCGGTCAGGAAGGTGCTATACTTGGCGATAACGAAGGCGGCCCAGAAATGGAAGCGTCCGATAAATGACTGGTCTGCGGCCCTGAACTTCTTCTCGATTGTGTTCGAGGGAAGGATACCGATCTAAATCATGAAAGGGCTGCTTACACAGTTTCGTTTACACACCCGAATCCATCGCACTAGCTGAGATCGTCGTGAACACTTGGGAGAGTGTTCACGACGATTTGCACAGATCAGCGAACATTCTAGTCTTTGCGAAAATTGGAATCGGATACATCTGGCTTCTAGCTTTCGGCTTGTTTGCCCTAATCAGTTGCCGGATCCTCAGATGGTTCACATGTAAAACAAGAATGGGTATCGCTAAGGTTAAGTCAATGTCTGCACACAAAGGCACCAAATAAGAAATGTGGTCGACCAGGTGGCAACCATGTGGGCACCAGGAGTGCTTCACTAAACTCGATTGAATGGCAATAAACGAAGTGTGGATTGGGGTCCAGTACCAGATTCATCGCGATACTGGGTATCGGTCGGATTGCCCCGAAAGTCAAATGTCCGAAGTTTCTGGACGCGGGGAGCTGAAATGAAGTGGGCTGGGCGAAGTTTGCGGCAGCGTCGGCGATCATTCTCAACAGGGATTAGCTTCAACTCTGTCAGCTGGTCTAATCGCGTTACTCACCGCGCTTCGCGGGCATCCTCATACTGAATGATCCAACTATGAACTCTCTGCCATGGATCGCCTTTACACCTAAATGTAAGGAAGTACGGTCGAAAACGGCTTAACCATCCGAAGAATACATACTTTGCGTTGGGGGTGCTCTTGTCTCCATCCCACAGTTCCCACGCACGCTGAATCTCTGTCCGCGCCTTCGCCACTACTATCCGTTTTTTGGGCCGGTATGTATAACAGTCATCCCATTGCACCAACGGATCGTCCAGCGATGCTTCGACCAACCGCCCAGGACTGGGTGGCGCAACGTATCGCATACCATCGTTCGACTCACGAATCGCCGCACAGAACGGACACCATTTGATGCCTCTGTAATCCACAAAAGTCTCGACGCCATTTCGCTCTGGGAGAGCCGGTCGACCGCATGCTGCACAATGGAGAGGCATTCGACTGATCCCTTCAATAAAACACGTAGCGGATACCCTACTTCAAGAGCGTCATTTTGCGCGTGGTGCGATGCTCCCCGACTTCGACTTCGTAGAAGTAGACGCCGCTGGCGAGAGGTTCGCCCGCATCTCCCCGTCCGTTCCAGTTGATCCGCAACTCTCCCAGTGCATGATGGTCGCCGTTGAGCAAGGTCCGCACGAGTCGCCCGTTAGTGTCGTAGATCCGGAGTGTGACTGGACCAGCGGCAGGCAGGTCGCAACGGATCTCCGTCGTTGGGTTAAACGGGTTCGGCACGTTCACCACACGCCATTCCCCTTGCGCGGGCTGATCAGGATCATCGATGGCTGTCGGATCGAAACCATCCCAGCGTGCGATGAAGGTTGAGGATTTTCCGCCCGCCAGTTCGAAAGAGCCGACAGCGTAAAGCAGACCGTCAATAAACTGGAGATCCAAGACATTGCCGTTCATGCCCGAACCCAGAGGATGCCAAGTGAGGCCATCCCAATAGGCAATGTAGGCCATCGGCTCGCCGCTTCCCGATTCGGTAAACACGCCACCTGCTACGAGGTGCTCACCATCGGAAGCCAGCGCCAGGACTCTCCCGTACAACCCTGCACCCAGTGCACGCCAGGTCCCGCCGTTCCACGCGGCAACACAACTCGCATCGATACCATCCACCTCCGGGAATTGCCCTCCGAGGATCAATTCCCCCTGGTGTTCGGTCAGAGCACTGGACATTCCGTTCGAGAGCGAACCTAAGTTGATCCAGGTCTGACCATCCCATTTCGCCGCATAATCGAAGTTTCCACCGGCTATCAGCTGTCCCTGGTACTCGATTAAAGCGTAGACAACGTTGGGCAGGTTGTTTCCAAGGGCACTCCAGCTCTCCCCATCCCAGGCCACTACATGGGTGAAGGGAATACCGCCCGCATTCCCACTCCAGCCGCCAGCTATCAGTTTGTCGTCGAAGACTGTGAGTGCATCGATACGGCTGTCGATGCCGCCCGCCATGTCGTGCCAGGACGTTCCATTCCAGGTCGCAATACCATCAACCTGAACACCTCCCACTTCACCGAACCCTCCAGATACAACCAGATCGCCCCTGTACTCGCAAAACGCCTTTGCATGGCCGCCATCTGTGATGCTCCCGCCCAACTCTTCAAACTCCTCGCCATTCCATTGGGCCAAGCCATGCATGTCTAAACCGCTGGCCTGGTTGAAGTCTCCACCAACCACTGGCCTTCCTTCATAAATTCCCACGGCATCAACCCAGAAGTTGTAGATTTCCGGATCGAAACCATGCCCTTCTCCGCCGATAACCGACCATTCGGTGCCATCATGACGCGCGATCTGAGCAGCGTAGAGATCGTCTACACGCGTAAAGCTGCCGACTGCGACAAGCCCCTCCCCGGTGATGACGATCTCCCGCAAGCTGTAGAAGCGCTCCTCGGCCAGGCTTTCCCACATCGACCCGTTCCAGAGGGCCATACCTCCGGCGTCGATTCCGCCGATAGTCGAGAAGCTCCCTCCGGCGAACAGCTCGGTTTCCCCCGTGTCGAGCGCAACCACGGCATCGTCCGCACCTCCGGCAAACTCCCGCCATTGCGAGCCGTCCCAGGCGGCCAACCTCGATGCGATGACGCCGCCAGCCAGACGGAACGATCCTGCGGCGACAATGTCCGATCCGTAGACCGTCAGGTCATAGACGCGGTCATCCATGCCACCGTTCATGGTGCTCCAGGTCGATCCGTTCCAGGCCGCGATCCGCCCCGCGACAGTATCGTCGCCCATCTCCTCGAAGGCTCCGCCCACGATGATCTCGGCACCGTGACCGCAAATCGAGAAACAAGTGCCTCCGATTCCGACACCCAGGGGGTGCCACTCGGACCCGTCCCAGCGGGCGACCGACCGGGCCGTTTGACCACTAGCTTCGATGAACCAACCGGCCGCATACAGGGAACCGTCATGACTGACCAGATCGTAAACGACGGCCGGATACTGATAACCGTAACCGCTGTGCAGACCGTCATCCAGAGCGCTCCAGCTCTCGCCGTCCCAGGCCGCGATCGACTCCGTCCAGACGCCGTCCACCGAAACGAACTGGCCCCCGGCTATGAGGAGACCATCGTAAACCGCCAGGCTGTATCCTTTCGGACTGCCCCATTCATCCCAGAAAAGTCCGCTGCCGAGGGGATGCCATCGCTCGCCGTCCCAGCGGGCGATGCAGGATGCGGCCGTCTCGCCGATCCATGTGAATGCGCCCACGACATAGAGCTCGTTCTTGTAGACGGCTGCATCACTGATGTGGCCGCCTGGGTAGCCGCCGGCCCCGGGGAGCCGGAACCCGTCCCACCAGTAGTGATCGTTCGGATGTTCGAGCATCGGCCTGACATTCTTTTGTGCAAACCTCCACTCTTCAGGATGATCGGCATCCAATCCCAATGGAGAGAAACCTGCTGGAATTGGCAACAAAGGTTGGGGGGCAGCTGAAGTTGCCACGCTATTGAACATCACAATTAGCAGAATGTGAATGAATACAATGGGCATCGATTTTACTGGGCAATTCATGCTGATTCTCCCTTTGTTTCAACGGCCGGGTCTCTGAAGGTCCGGACCGTGGGTACTCACTTCATCAATACCATTTTCGCTTCGGTCCTGACGCCTCCAGCGCTCAACCGTGCGAGGTAAACTCCACCCGCAAGGGGATTGCCGGTATCGTCACATCCTGACCAGGTCACGGAGTGAGACCCGACAGCACGGTTTGCACCCGACAGCAGGCAAGCCACTCGTCGCCCGCTGACGTCGAAGATGCTCAGGTTGACCGGTCCGGACTCGGACAGTTCGAAACGAATCTCTGTCATGGGGTTGAAGGGATTGGGGAAATTCGACAATGCGCTGACTCGTTGGGGGTGTTCCGAAACCTGAGTCAGAATCTGGTGAGGCCACCAGTGAACGATGTGTTCGAGGCCGTCTGGTCCCGTTTCCGGGTCCTCGTCGCGGTCGAAGGCTTGTCCCTGGTAGAGCTGAGTTGCGATTGCCGCATTCTTAAACAACTCCGCTTCATTGGCTCCGGCGACTATGGCCAACTGCCATGTCAGCGAATCCCTGTAGGATACTTGAAAGGGTCCGCTGCTGACTAACGTCCTGTAATCCGCGACGGAATCGGGTGGGGTCATAACATGGGAAGACATTTCCGTGAACATCTGGCTATCGTTCCAGGGCTCCCCACCACTTTCGTAGGGAAGATCGGCGACGAAGATCCGGAAACCTTGAAATCCAACAGTGGCGGGCGCTATGATCCCCGCCGGATCCACGGGATGGTCGAGCAGGGCTACTCCCGCGTAGCTCGCCTGTTCTCCGGTCACCTCCCAAGCATACGCCAAATGAACATCGATCAGCTTCCCATCATCCAGTTCGACTGGTCCGGTGTAAAACCCGATCCGATCATCGGAATCGTCGCCCGGCAGGTCATCAAGCAGAATTCGCCAGTCCGCATACCACCCGAAGTAGAAATCCTCTTCAACCGCGCCCCAGTTGAGCACCGTAAAGCGCAGACCGACGAAGTCCTGAAGCAGGGGCGTGGACCACTGATAGGTCTCCTGATACACATGAAGATCCAGCGCCTGGTGGTAAGGGGAGTTTTCGTAACATTCAGGGATGTTGTCCTTGTAAAAGCACGAGAACATCTGATCGGAGATGGTGGCACCGTCCTCTTCATACATACCGTCGCCATCATTGTCCAACCCATCGCGTGGATCCTCGTCCTCTCTTCCGTCACCATCGAAGTCCCAGTTCGGATGCGGATAGCGATCTCCATTGTTGTAGTTCTCCGCCGATTCGTAGATGGCAAAGGGAAGGCTACTATGTGGACTGACCCCGGCTTGCAGCTCCATGGGAAAATCGACACCATTCGCGCTGCAAGAGACGCGAGGAACTCCCGAAACCAGGGCTCCACACCACAGGGCCCCCAGACGCAAGTGATCGATTCCGGTTAGACCCGGCCAACGTGCCGAGGGTTCATTGCCGTCTATCGCACCGAAAATGCCGTAGTTCGTCACCGGCAGGAGCAGTTCGCCGACACAGTGTGTTCGAGAATCCGAATCGCGGGACTCCACCTGAGCATAAACGGGGACAACACCAATGCCGAATAGCAGGAGACAAACGAATACACTTCTTTTTACCACTCTACCACCTCCACAATCACACTATTAAGTTTATCATAAAACCGAATCTACCGAAACGCAAAACCAAACGCAGATCGTGTGTGTACAGAGGTGGTCCCACTTCTTTGGACAGCCAGACGACTTGATTTATAATGCCGCACACAATCGATTGTACTCCTCCAGCGTGCCCCTGTCACCAGCAGACTGGGGATATTAACTCGAGATTTGGTCTGCTGAAAAGCGAAGGGTACTTTGAGGACCACAGAACACACAATTTAAACCCAAAGGTATGGTACAGTTTAGGGGATACAGACCAAGCCCACAGTTTTGGGTTAGTTCTCGGGAGAAAGGTCAATTGCTCAAATCTAGCACACACTCGTATACGGCCATCCTGAAAATTCCTGAGTAGCCGTTGCGGTGTATACAGCCTTCCGTACAACGCCTGGCATTCGGGGGTAGCCCCCCTCTTGCGTCCTACACCCCGGACACCATAACCGGCATCTCGGACACTCGCCACAGTGTGCGTTTACCCCCCAAAACAGGCTGTTAAAGCATCTCTACGGCGTTTCCAGCACCGGGGTGGTGCGGTAGGTCCACTCGGATAAGGCGGCCCAAAAAGTGTAGTATTTACACGGTGGTGTTTGAGGTCGGTTCTCCAGCCAAAGGTAGCACCAGGGTAGCACTATTCCCCCCCACACATGTCACCTCCAAGTAGCTCTCATCCTAGGACCAGCATAGGATCAACCCATCCACCTCAAAAGCAAAAGGGCTCACCTTCCGGCAAGCCCTTGAATTCAAACTCTTTATCGGTACGCCCAGGAGGATTCGAACCCCCAACCTCCTGATCCGTAGTGTAGCTGTCGCTGTTCGCACCCTATCCCGGAGATGCTAACTCGTTGTTTTTCAGCACTTGTATTGTCATACTTACGGCTCTGATAGGCTCCGAGCGGCTACAAGTGGGCACAAGACTGGGCACAAAGCCAAGCAGCTACACAAGGGTAGTTCCTAATTCTCTTCTTCCGCGCAGAAAACCTCTAGCGTTCCAGAGTAAGGTGAGATGAGGTTGAACCCTTGAGCCTCTACACCTTGCTTTTCCAATTCATGCAAAACTTCCAGAGCCTCATGAAACTGATTCGAATCAACCTGTGGATTGCTTTTCAACATGCTGTTGACATCTAGTTTTTTGTTGTTTTTTGGCACCACATCACCTCCTAGAATCCAATGTAGCATTTCCGAGTATGGACGACAAGGGACCGGTGGTCGCTTTTGTGCATGTAATCTCGCAGCAGCCTGTAGTAACATCTCATTGCATCCTTTCGAGCAAGATTAGCACCATAGTCCTCTATCTGTAGTTTAAGATCGTTTTGGAGAATATCCATAGATATCCCACGCCCGTGCGAGTGCCAACGATTTGTATCGTTGAGCGATTTTGCGATACTGGCTGCCCTCTTGGTCCTCATCCCCTTAGTAACCTTTTTCTTGCGGCCATTTGTCTTCTTCCAATTAGAAAACTTGTATTTCACTAGCCACTCTTTTAAAAGGGAAATCGACAGATCCCTCGCTTGTTCATAGAGGTACATCTCCGCAGGATCAAACCTCTGAACCAAGTATGTTATTTCAGCAGTAGTAAGTCCCCCTTTTTTCGCTTTTTCAATCAGTCGGTCGTATTGCTCCAGGTATCCTAAGGCTGGTACAAACTCGGATTTACCTGGGCGACGAATTTGGGGGTCTATCGGCCCAAGGATGGAGTAGTAATCCATATGGATTGCATTTCCCGACATTACCAGAACAGTACCCGCCGACATCGCCTGATTGGGAACGATAAACTCTACAATCTTGTAATGTTGTCGCAGGGTGTCTGCTATTCGTTGTGCCGTTTCAATGAACCCTCCCGGGGTCTCGAGGATGAATAACAATCGCTTACTTTGCTCACTTTGATCACTTACTAGCTCCTCAATACTGTCCCTGATGACATCATCCAGCCCAGGAAATATACCGCTTTTGCACATAATGGCATCTCCCCCCCACTCTTTCTCGACAACCTTCAATCTGTCATCTAGTTGAGATTCGATCAGAGTGTTTGCACCATCTGAAGATTGCATTGTCATTTATCATTCCTTCCATTTAGTCGAGCCGCACTATGACGATAATATCGATATCTAATCATGACAACTCTATGGAAAAGTGTCAAGTACACGAATGACGCTGCTTACATACTGTTATAATGCAGGTTAACAACCCATGAAGAATTGCTACCCCAGAGACAACACTCAAGCTCTTTCATAATCTTCTCTGGAATGTTAAGTTGACGACAAGGAGTTGTCTAACATGAACAAACTAACGGATCTTCTCGACTACATTCGAAAAATCCCCGTTCCATTTTTAGTGGCCATAACTCTCGTCCTAGCTATGATTCTATTCGTCCCACAGAAGGTTGCGGAGACATTGGCGGTGGATGGTTTCCGGGATAATTATAGGATCTTTCTCGGCCCCAGCCTGATTCTTTTCCTCGCGTTCTCTGCAGCTCGCGTGTTCAGTCATTTCGCGAACAACCTCAAACGAAAAGACAATACAAGGAAACGAGATCTCTCCTTATATTACCTTACACCTGAAGAGAAAGGGTATCTGGTCCAGTATATGCTTTTTAAAAAAAACACAATACACGTTGGTCTCGATGATGGCATAATGGCCGGACTTGCACTTAAACATATTACCTACAGAGCCTCCAATATAGGAGATCTGCTCAACGGATTCGCTTTCAATCTCCAATCTTGGGCACGAGAGTATCTTGAAGAACACCCAGAGCTCCTAGATGGGTACGCTGGAAAACCTCTAACGCCACAGCAAAAATTGTATCGCTGATGCTTGAACTACATCCCGAACTTTTTCCGATATCTCGCCATCGCCGAGGGTGCTTTGTCAATGGACCGGAAACCCGCGTTCGCGCCCAGGAGCAGGCAGGCGAGCTTCAGCATCTCGACGTCCGGGTCTGGAACCGCCGTGCCAGGACGGAAAATCGCAACCAGCGTCGGCGCCATGAGGGAAATGCAGATGCAGAGGGTGACACCGTATCCCAGGGTCGGCCGCCACCGGCTTGTGTACCGATCGTCGCTCCGGGTCTCGGCGATCTGAACGGCGTGTTGGGACTTCATCATCTCCACCTCCGCGTCCTTCAGATGCATCTCGAGCTCTGCCTGCATGCTGGTCATCCGAGCATCAATCTCCGACGCCTTTTGCGATCCGTCCTTTGATTCGTCATCCAGAATCAGCTGCACGGCTTTTTTGCCGATCCCGAACGCCTTCTTCGCGCCTCCGATCCAGTCCATGGCTCTCTCCCCTGGTTATGATTTCCCTATCAATCCTTTTATCAATGCGCCAACTCCACCGGCCGCAAGCAGCAACCCCGCGATGATCCCCCTGCCTCGATCGAGGGTTGTCTTCAACCCATCGACATCGACCCGGAGACGCCGTACCTCCTCCTTCAGGTCATCCACAGCCTCCAATAGCCGGCCGCTCTCCGTGTCGCTGATCGGTGTCATGCTCCCCCCCTTGGGTACTGGCTCTTGATTGCTTCCCGTTTCGCCTGTAACTCGATCAGGCCGTCGTCTCTTTCCTCAACCACAGCTTCCCACAGCGCCACCAGGAGCGCCTCGGGTGTCAGGCCTGCCCTGAGGTATGCCGCTCTCCGCTGGCTCTGATACGCCGTCTCCTGCCGCTCCTGCCCCATCCTCTGCAACTCCCCTTCGATCTCATCCCGGGATGGACAGACGTTGTCGAGATCCAGCCACCGGATGCCATCGTAATCATCCCCCTCAATGGTGAACTCAGCCCCCGGCACCAATCGCTGAATCGCCTTTCCCATCAGAACAGCATTCATCCGGCGATCTCCATGAGCGTGATCGAGGATGCGGTGCGTGCGAACGCCGCCGTGTCGCTATCCGTAAGTGAGCGGTTAATGGCGCCAAGCGATGCACCCTGGGCAAGATTGGTTGCGATGTAGTAGCCGACCACAACATCAACACCTGGTGAATCCAGGTGATTACCGCTGTCGGAGATGATCACACCACCATCATCGGAGGTCTCATACCCACCACCGATTTGCACCCGGTTCCCGCCTGGTGCTCCCTGATAGATGTCCTCATACCCATTTACACTGTCCTGCCGGCCGATCTTCCACACCAGGTCCGGCGAGTGCTTCAGGTCAACCAGGACAAGGATTTTGCTCGTGGCGGATGAGGGAGTGTATGTTGCCAGACCAAACAGGACTATCTTGCCCCTAAACTAATAGACACATTCTTCTCTGATTGCTGAAGGTCGGATCAACTCCTCATCCTTCAACTCATATCCCTGATTATACCACCTCCTTCGTCTCAGTGTCTGCA
>JAAEPZ010000225.1 GCA_024231955.1 bacterium
GTCGATGGCGGGGCTTCCGGGGAGTAGCGCATGGGTCATGGTCGGGCCGCCGTTGTAGGCCAGTGGCCCTAGCAGGAGGTCCGCGCGTTCAACATTTTGGTCCGTCGGGTGGTCCAGATAGCAATTCGAATCTGGTGTTACTATATTTCCACCCCTTGATCGCGGAGCTGAACCGTAACTGTAACCGCAACGATCAACGACGATACTATTGGTCATAATCGGACCGTCGGACCAGTAGATGACGATCCCTGTTGTGCTCAGGGCGGCCGTATTTCCTGTAACAGTCGAATTGATCAGGGTCAAATCGCCGCTGCCGTCACTAAAAATGCCACCACCCTGGCTCGCGTAATTTCCGGTAACCGTTGAGTTTGTCAGCGTAACGTTCGCCCCCCTAGCACCGCTCCTTCTAAATATGCCGCCGCCCACCCTGGAAGCATAATTTCCACTGACCGTTGACCCAATCAAATAAAAATCACCGGACCAAACGTAGATTCCACCACCGTCCCGCGTCAACGACTCGTTCCCAGCAATGGTCGAGCTGGTAATGGTCACGCTGCTGTTATAGATATACAAACCTCCGCCACGGCCGGGATAGGAGCCCCCCGTTATAGTTACATTGGAAATATACACGGTACTGCCAATAATTGAAAATACACGATCGATTCCAGCCGCGTCGATCACAACCGGCAACTGGGCATCGCCAACGAGCTCGACAGTTCCCATGGGACTAAGAGACCCGGTCATTGATTGAGGGTGATCCCATCCAGGTATCGAAAGCTCGTAGGTTCCGCCCGGTATAAGGATCGTATCGAAACCCGGGTTCTCATTGCTGGCGATGATCGCCTCCCGCAGGGCACAGTCGACGACATCGCAAGGGCCGTTGTCGTCGGTTTCCTTGGTGACCGTGAACGTGGCAGCATCCAGAGCCGGAGCCAGAACGCAAGGCACGATCAAC
>JAAEPZ010000226.1 GCA_024231955.1 bacterium
CCTGCCTGCGCAGGAACGACGGAAAGGGCAGGAACGACGGCGGTACCTTCCCACCTGACGCCTCCGGCTCCAGGTGGGTTACAAAGATGTGATTTAACAAGGGGGAGATCTCTCCGTCTCTTTGATTATGAACAACAAACACCACATGCTGCGGCACTTTCTTGCTGCTCTGGCGTATCGGACGCAGAAAGCGTTGCGCGATGCCCCGGAAGATTTCGCGGACTTTCGCGTCAGAGAGTTCGTGCGCACGCCGCACGAAATCGTCCTCCACATGACCGGCGTGATCCTGTACGCCCGGTCGATGTTCGAAAAGATCGACACCTGGCCCACGAAACGCACTACATTCCAGGAAGAAGTCGAACGTTTTCACAGAGAGCTGGAGAATCTCGCACGGCATTTCGATGCCGGCTCCGATTCGGAAGTATCCCCGGAGCAGTTTCTTCAGGGACCGCTCGCGGATGCCATGACGCATGTCGGGCAGCTCGCGATGCTTCGCCGCCTCCACGGTTCCCCGGTGCCGGGGGAGAATTTCATCGTAGCAGATGTCCGGTCTGACAACCTAACTTCCAGTCAACCTCCGCCCGTCAGCCCCGACAAGGACCCGATCAAGCCGGGCCAATAGCGTAGGTCGAAACCCCTGCGGTTTCGACAGGCTCAGCTTTGCATCGGCAGGATCGCAGAGACCCAGCCCAACGGGGCAGACGAGGACGTCTGCCGCTCACCTAATTCCCACCATCAGAATGGTGGGCCACCCGGGGATAGAG
>JAAEPZ010000227.1 GCA_024231955.1 bacterium
GGCCTGGGATTGCTGGGTGAGCCGGCGCAGGGAAACTGGACGCTCCGGGTACAAGACCTCGTCGCGAAAGATGCCGGTACACTGAACCGGTGGAGCCTCGATCTCGACCTCGCAGCGCGCCCCCCATCGATGCGCGAAGACGCGAGTTCTGCGGGCACTGTTCCTGACCAGGACCGGTCAGAGTGAGCAGACTCTATAAAGGCTTTCACAAATCTGAGCCCGACAACGAGCACGGTGATTCGCTCGGAATTACCGCCAAGCCATTTCCCAAATCGACAGTTCAATCGGGTTGGGCAGCATCTTGTTCCCTGGAAAGGCAGTCCATGGGCTGCAAGTTCCCAGCGGGGCCTATGCTCGTCGGAGATTCGATGTGATGGCACAAACCATCGGTCCCCCCGATCTCAAAGCCCGGCAGGGCGGCATAGGATGCCCGAGCAAATGTCGGCTTGAATCTCAGCGATCAACTTCTCCACTGTCGTGAACGGGTAGGGCATCTCCTGGTCACCGAGGTGCAGATGGTCACCCTTGCCAGCCTCGTTGTCGTAGCGCAGGACGCACTCACAGCCGACCACGTAGGCCAACCTGTACTTGAATCGGTGCTCCGAGCCGGCGAGCGGCCATGGCACTTGCCACAGCACCAAATCCGCGAAAGCTGTCTTGGAGTAGACGATGCGGGTTCGAGCCAGTCGGACAGCCTCCAGTGATTGTAAATCCGGTGGTGCACAGCCTTTCACCGGCAATTCACAATGCGGCCTTTGCATTTTTGGATCTGGACTTCATTTATGTGGCTCACCAGGTCGAGGACGCGAAAAACGCATTAGCGGGCATGCGCCTCCTGCGTGGCATCACCTCGATCGCGCTGGGAGCGCCGGCTTCTAGCCGGCTCGTGGGCGAAGCCCACGTATGGACGCTTCGCTTCGCAAGGGGACTTCGTCCCCCCGGGCCGGCTGGAAGCCGGCGCTCCCAGCACGATCGTGGGCGTTTCTACGCGCTACGCTTCGCTCTGGTCATCTCGTCGGATTATACCCCCTGGTTGCATTGGAAAATCCTTGCTTCACCGGCTGACCCCTTGGTTCCGGGGGTTGACTGATGATTCCATGGTGTCTCCAAGATTCCCCGAAAGTGGTCTCTACAACTTTCAAAAAGAAGAATTGGGTGCGGCTCTTTTGGGACGACGACGGTCGGAGACCAGGGGCCGGGCACCCGATCGGCAATCCACCGGCACCCCCAGGAGGATAGAGGCCGTGTGGTCCGGTTCCGGTCCGGTTTTCCGCGGCGGCAGAGTAGGGAAGTGACGTGAGACCGCTGCGCATTGAGCTCGAGTGAGACGGAAATCCTGAATTGGGTGGACCATTTTGGGCTGCGGTTTCCGCGTCGACAAAGTGAGGACAATAGGCGGCTACTGCGCGGTAGGGAAGCTGCATGACTCCTGTCCTCACCAACCGATCGCGTCGATGGCTACCGCAAGACCCATCGCGAACAGGAGGTGTCCGATGCCTGGTTTCCGTTGGTCCCCCAAACTGCCCCTTCTCCTGGCACTGGCACTGGCGGCCCTGGCCGCTCCGGCCCTGGCCAACAAGTTCCCGCCGATCACCGAGGAGGAGCGCGCGCTGACCCGAGTCGCCTCGGATCCCGGTGCTCCGGCGGTGGTGCTGTTCCAGATCGCCGAGCTCAATATCATGGACTACCCGCGGGAGGTCTCGTCGTTGCTCGAGGTGCAGGTGCGGCTCAAGATCCTCACCGAGGAGGGCAAGGAGCACGGCGAGGTGTCGATCCGGCACAGCGCCTACAACCGCCTCAAGAGCTTCGTGGGACGGACCGTTCTGCCCGACGGCCGCGAGGTGCCGCTCGCC
>JAAEPZ010000228.1 GCA_024231955.1 bacterium
CGGGGGTGAGGACGCTAAGTTCTTTGTAATCGGGGATTTACGTGCGAACCCCGGCCTGGGCCGACCAGAAATAGGCGTCGAAAAAGTTCGCCTAATACCCAGAGGAGCTCGGCTAGATTCGGTAACTAAGAATGTTCTGCGACTATTGCCGAGATAACCAGGAAGGAATCTCCTAATGGTGAAAGATCTTTTGTGGATCGATGACGACGAGCCCACCCTTGAGAGGATCTCTAGACTTGTCGAAAGTCCGAACTGGAATTCGGTCGTGCTATCGGACCACGCTTCCGGCCTAGAAGATCTAAAGCGAGCAAAGTATGATCTGGTTATCATGGATATAAGAATGCCGGAGGGAAAAGGGCAATCTACCCTTGAAGATTCGCTTAAGAAATTCAGGGAACACACGGACGCGAAGCTCATCGTCCTTTCGGGCATGGCACCTCGACCCGAAGCTCCACACCCATATGCAGATGTTCTCGTCAGGAAACCGGTCGACTCGAGTCGTCTAAAAGACATTCTCGGAGAGGGATTGATTCGCGAATCCCGCACAAGACAGCGCAGCACATGCTTCATCAGTTACTCTCATAAAGATGAGGATTTCGCCAAGAGGCTGTACAGCGACCTGGAGGAGAATGGGGTATCTTGCTGGTACGCACCCGAAGATCTCAAGATAGGGGAGAAAACTAGGAGAGCCATTCATCAAGCGATATCTGAGCGAGATAAATTACTCCTAATTCTTTCCGAACATTCTGCAAGGAGCGAATGGGTCGCCGATGAGGTGGAAAAGGCTCTTGAGCTGGAGCGCAAGGAAGACCGCCTTATCCTTTTCCCGTTGCGGCTAGATGATGCAGTCATGGGTATTGATGCGGATTGGCCCGCGAGTATCCGGAATACGCGCCACATCGGAAGTTTCGTAAATTGGGAGGATCCCGAATCTTACATCGAGTCTCTTCAACGACTTCTCAGAGATTTGTGCGAGTGAAGGCAATCTCTTATGACGCAGAAGATCGGAATGGGCCGAACATCGCAGAACCAAGGCGATAGAGCCGGACGGCGCTACGCCGCCGCTCATCGCCAAAACGTTCTGCGGCCTGAAACACCAGGTGACTTGAACTGTCGTATCCCAAGAGCGATGACCTTCAAACGCCAGATCTTGATTGAACGAGTGAGCCTGGCTCCGCAGACTCCGCCAGCCTCTAGCCTCCGCCGAAGAGGCAGACTGCTTCGCAGACTGCCAACCTCGGGCCACCGCACTGTTCGTGGAACCAACGCCGGGCAGGAGCTCTTGGATATCGAGAAAGCCGCCCGCCCCTCCTCCCTCCTTTCTCGATATCCAAGAGTCCAGATCGATGGCGAGTTGTCGGCACCACCGAGCGGCGCCGGACCTCTCTTCAGGCGATCCTCGACTATTCACGGTCTCCGATCCCGCCACCGAGGTGGCTCGGGGTCGGCCGCCGCAGAACACGGTACTGGAGTTGGACGCCACGGACGCCGCAGCCCTCTTGACAGTCTGGATACTCTGGTGTATAGTGCCTCCGATGGAGAATGAGGAGATTGCAATGCAAATGATCGCCAAGATGCTGATGGATCACGGTCTGGCGATTTTTGTGGCGGCTATGTTTATAACCGCAATAGTCTTCATAGTCTATAGGATCACCTCACTGCGTTTTTTTCCTATTCTCACGGCCAGAAAGCTGAAGCGGGTACCACTTGACGGAAAGACAGTGAGGATACCATTCTTTCTACGCCTGAAGCTAGCAGGACTAGTGTCTGCAAGTGAAGTGGACATTGTTCGTAAGATTATACCAGAGTTTGTCGATAAGAAAAAGAAGGTGAAGAATGTGAAAGGCGAATGGGTTGGGTACAGACAGCACCTCGATTGGGAAGAGGGGTCTTACGAACAAAAAGAAGTGGTAGTTGGAGAGTATTTGGATTTTTCACGGTTAGCGAAGATAGCTCGTGAACCAAATCGGCTACGACAAAGGATGGAAGGGGGAAAAGCCACTGAGACGCCGAATGACGCCGAGCTTGAGGCTCTCCTCGACCAACTCGCCGACGAGTTCGAGGCTTGCGTCGGGCCGGACGTTTCCCCACTGCCGGACGACGCCGTCACCCGCGCCGGGATCTATCGGGACCATCCCTGACGTTGCACACCGTGATTTACCTCGCCGACACCAACGTCCTCTTACGGGTCGTGCATCGTGCGGATCCGCGTCACGACCTCGCCCGCGCAGCTCTGAGGAGCCTCCAAGCTGAGGGCCACAAGGTGCAAGCAGCTGAGCAGAACCTCATTGAATTCTGGAATGTGACGACCCGTCCGCAGGCTCAGAACGGATTCGGCGTGGAACCCGCAGAGGCGAAGCGGTTCTTGAACCTGGTCGAACGTATTTTTCCCAGAGTTCCTTATTCGACGGAGATCTATTCAGAGTGGTGTCGTTTGGTGACGACTTTCGCCGTTTCGGGTGTCCAGGTCCATGACGCGCACCTCGTCGCCGCAATGCTTGCCAACGGTATTACGCACATCCTTACGCTCAATACAAAGGACTTCAAGCGTTACGATTCCGAAGGAATCGTCGCGGTGGATCCTGTGGACCTATCTTTATTTATGGTGCCCGACGATTCTCAACTCAAGTGAAATCAGCGGGTTAAGCGTTCTGATAACCATTCCAAGGGTCATCGACGGAATGCTTATGAATTCATTTGTAAGTCTCGCATTATCAGCTAGATAAATATCATTAATTATTGCTACGACGCCTCACTCTTGCGGA
>JAAEPZ010000229.1 GCA_024231955.1 bacterium
GACGATCAGGGGAAACGCGGACGCCCATTTTGCTCAAAACGTGAATGTGGCGGGGGATCTCACGGCAGCACGGAGCATCATCACACCAAAGCTGAGCAGTGATGCCGTAGACGCCGGGAAAGTGAACGTCGGGGGCGATCTGGGGGTGGCAGGGCCGATCAGGGGAAACGCAGACGCCCATTTTGCTCAAAACGTGAATGTGGCGGGGGATCTCACGGCAGCACGGAGCATCATCACACCAAAGCTGAGCAGTGATACCGTAGACGCCGGAACGGTGAACTTCACGGGTGATCTGGAGGTGGCCCAGACCATCAGGGGAAACGCAGACGCCCATTTTGCTAAAAACGTGAATGTGGCGGGGGATCTCACGGCATCACGGAGCATCATCACACCAAAGCTGAGCAGTGATACCGTAGAGGCCGGGAAAGTGAACGTCGGGGGCGATCTGGGGGTGGCAGGGCCGATCAGGGGAAACGCAGACGCCCATTTTGCTAAAAACGTGAATGTGGCGGGGGATCTCACGGCATCACGGAGCATCATCACACCAAAGCTAAGCATTGATACCGTAGACGCCGAGAAAGTGAGCGTCGGGGGCGATCTGGAGGTGGCCCAGACGATCAGAGGAAATGCTGACGCGTATTTTCATGGGAATGTGCATGTCGCAGGTCATCTAACGGCAGCAGGGGGGATCCGCAAGGTGCCCGATGAGGTCCTCGCCTCGGATCGCGTCGAAATCTCAAGCATCACCACAGCTACAATCTGGGTAGACATGCGGGACATGGGAATGACGATATTCACCAAGCACAGTCGTATTTTTATCCTCCGTTTCCACGCGGGCGGTGTACGGGGAATCGCACCTGCAGCACTCTTTTCATCGGCGTCAATGCGCGCCGAATTCAGGCTTCTTGTCGACGATTCTCAGCATGCCTACTGTATGAATGAGGTCAATCAGAAATTTGGGGATTCTGGCTCGGGGCTCCCGGATATATCTTTAGAGAAATTTCTCCGGTTGGGTGAAGGATCCCACACCGTAAAAGTGCAGTGGAGCGTCAGGAGTCCGCAGGCGCGTGACCGCCTCTGGTGGGCGGGAACTAACATTTTCGGGCTTTCATACTCACGATGGCTCTTTGAGCGCCGTTGTCATTTGAGCATATCCTGTAATGACAACACAAGAAGCCTGACTGTACTCGAACTCTGAACGAAAGGTGAGCCATGTTCGTCATCCGCAACAAGAGAACGAAAGAGATCCTCTTCATCGACCACACAAGCGTTGGAGCACCGGAGATCCGACCGGAAGAGGTCTACCCCAGCTTCGATCCCGAGACGATGGAGATCGGAAGTACCGACAAGACCTACATCCCCGCTCATTTTGACATCGATGAGAACGGTGAAATCGTAGAGATGGGGCTCGCAGAGCAGATCGAGGCCGGAGTGCCGATCTTGACCCCGACGCAGAAGCTCGTGGATGGAAAGATTGCCGAGAAATCGACGGACGAGTTGATTGAAGAGAAGTTGGTTGACCCGAGCATGATCAAGCAGCTCGCCATCGAGCGACTGCGGGTGGAGGTTGCAGCCTACTTCCAGCAGCAAAGAACGCCGAATGGCTACCGCATCGACGACATGGCCCGCCAGAAGGCGAGCTTGAGCTCCCAGATGCGATCGCTGCCCGATAGCGACGACAACAAACGCCGCTTGCTCGACGCCGGCCAGATCTACCCGGACCCCATCCTGGACGAGATCCTCGACGAGGTGGGCAAAGTCCAGGCGGCCTACGGTGCCGCGAAGCGCGCCATCGTCACCGCCTGCGATGCGGGCGAACCGGCC
>JAAEPZ010000230.1 GCA_024231955.1 bacterium
GCAGCGCCGCCGGCATCCACTGTGGGGCCAGGCAGGGCGCCGACGGACAGCCAGATGCCGGAAATCTTCGCCAAACGAGTAAGGCCAGGATTTGAGGAGGAGTTGTCAGACTACATGGAAGAGGATGAGGAAGAGCAAGCGGCGGCAGCACGCCTGCCACCAATCGGTTTCTTCCAGCATCCACAGGACCCAGTGGACGAAGGGGACTTCGACGATGACAAGGAGCAGAAACTTATTGTCTCCTTGACTCGGCACCATGAGCGTCCGATCATGTGGCATGCCCAGTGCATCACGATCTGGAAGCAGCTCGTGGAAACCGCCGCCGAAGCGAATCAGCAGGATGCCACCAACCCGCGAACGGTATGGGACCAGTACCCAAACTTGTTCCAGTATCTGGCAGAGGGCGGACCGGACGGTGAGGAATCTGTGCTCACCCCCTTCGAAGTGGAGACAGGGAGGGTGGACCTAAACAACACGATTGACGGACGAATCGTGGTCTACATGGCGATGTATGAGAGAGAGATGGGCCGTACCGACC
>JAAEPZ010000231.1 GCA_024231955.1 bacterium
ACAGCGCCGCCCTGGCCAATGGCGACGCACTGCCGGACTGGCTGAGTTTCGACCCGGCCGCGGAGACTTTTGGCGGCACACCCGCCGAAGCCGGCGAGTTGGAAATTCTGGTGCGGGCGACAGACAGCGGCGGCCTGGTCGCGGAGGATGTTTTTGTGCTGAATGTGGCGAAAGCACCGCCAGTAAACCATGTCCCGAATCTGGATAATCCGCTTGCCGATCAACAAGCCCGGGCCGGAACTGCGTTCGGGTTTCAAATCCCGGCGGATGCTTTTAGCGATCCCGATGCAGGCGATACTTTTAGTTACAGCGCCGCCCTGGCCAATGGCGACGCACTGCCGGACTGGCTGAGTTTCGACCTGGCCGCGGGGACTTTTGGCGGCACGCCGGCCGAAGCCGGCGGGCTGGAAATTACCGTTGTCGCTGCCGACAGCGACGGACTGACAGCAAGCGACACCTTCACCCTCAGCATAACGGACCCGGCATCACAGATCGGAACTGAAGGAAACGATGCCTTGAAGGGTTCCAACAGCGCTGAAACCATTTATGGCCTGGCGGGCAACGACAATATCAAAGGGCGGGGCGGCAATGACCTTATCGATGGGGGACCGGGCAATGACAGGGCGGACGCAGGCAGCGGCGACGACTATATTGCGGGCGGGGAAGGTGATGACCTGCTCTATGGCAAAGGGGGGAACGACACCCTCGCGGGCGGGTCGGGCAACGATGCCTTAACCGGCGGCTCCGGCAGCGACACTTATCTGTTCGGGCGGGGCGGCGGTCAGGATATTATCAGCAATACGGACTGGGCCGCGGCCGCTATTGACCGAGTGGTTTTCGACGCGGGCGTCAGCGCCGGGGACATCAGTTTCGAGCGAGTATCCAGCCACCTGCTGCTGACCATTACAGGGACGGAAGATACGCTGACGATTAAAAACTGGTTCAAGGCTTCCGGCCACCGCATCGATGAATTTGTTTTTCAAGACGGCAGCCAGTTGCCTTCCATTGAGGAAATCACCCGAACCGCCACAGCCGTTTTGAACGGCACCGGGGGGAACGACAGACTCAACGGCTATAAGGGAAATGATCTCCTTTACGGACTGGGCGGGAATGACACTCTTAAGGGAAAACAGGGAAATGATATCCTTGAAGGCGGAGCGGGCCGGGATAAGCTGTATGGCGG
>JAAEPZ010000232.1 GCA_024231955.1 bacterium
ACAACGGCATAAGCAGCAGCTACCCAAGACTCTGTTCGTCCCGCGTGAAGACGTCGCTGATGTGCTAACTGGCGAAGCAACAAAACAGAATATCGATGTCGTGCGACTCTCAGAGAGTGAACTTCTCATCTTCATCGGAGAGGTACGCCAGGGGTTCGCCGAGCGGTTTGAGGAGGCACCGCGGTGACGCCTAACAATGCGCTGCAACGGACCGGGGAAAATGTCACGCCCCTTGCCTACGCAAGGGTCGCGCCATTTCACCCCCCTGCTTTTTTGGTGCCAGACCATTCGTATCTCTCCCAAATTCAGAGCATTACATGTTTACGAAAACTTTCATAACACCGAGAAGCCAGATTGGGTCTATTTGCTTTTCATTTCACGCAGTTTCAGCGAGTTAGATGTCATTTTAACTACAGAGCCCCGGACGTAGGGGTGGACCTCCGTGTCCGCCCCCTAAGCGCCGTAACCACAGCTCGCATCTGCCAGCGTAAATCAATCGGGTGCGGCTCTTTTGGAACAGCGACGGTCGGCCGGGCACCCACAGCGAAGACTGGAGCCGTTCCATCAGCGAGATCTGAGCCCGTCTGCGGGCGGCATGAGATAGCCTGGGGTGAGGTCTGCCGAACCCCAGGAAAGGCG
>JAAEPZ010000233.1 GCA_024231955.1 bacterium
ACAACGGCATAAGCAGCAGCTACCCAAGACTCTGTTCGTCCCGCGTGAAGACGTCGCTGATGTGCTAACTGGCGAAGCAACAAAACAGAATATCGATGTCGTGCGACTCTCAGAGAGTGAACTTCTCATCTTCATCGGAGAAGTACGCCAGGGGTTCGCCGAGCGGTTTGAGGAGGCACCGCGGTGACGCCTAACAATGCGCTGCAACGGACCGGGGAAAATGTCACGCCCCTTGCCTACGCAAGGGTAGGATCTGTGTTGAATACCTCGATCGCTCTCGCATGGTATTGACCGACCTTCGTTCGATTGAGCGTCCAGTTGTCTCGCCGGCGATGTCGAAGGCTATCAGAAATCTCTGGGAGCATCGACCAATTTCGCTAGTCCTAAACAAGAAGATGATGGAAGATCTTCTTAACCAACCGGGGTTCACTGTTGCGCCCCACATTGGAAATTGTACGGATGTCGTGATTGGAATTGCTCGAATGCAGCCAGATGGCTTTGAGGATCTGCTGTCGGGAGGAGTCTCTCGTCTTTCGCCGTTGTCGAGAGCGAGGTGCTGAATAGACTTGTCCCTCGGCAAACCAGCGGTACTAAGGCCGTCGCTACCGGGTTCTCAAACGCTGTGGGAAACGGGCCTATCATTGGAGTCGAATCGGATCAGACGCTGCCCGGCAGAATTCCCGGTGAAATTCCGCCGCCTCCGTGGTTTCCTTCTGTCTTCCTCGGGTCCGCTAAATGGCCGGAGGATATGAACGATGAGGAATTGAT
>JAAEPZ010000234.1 GCA_024231955.1 bacterium
GCGCATCGATCCGGCCGAACTGGCCAGCGAGACCTTGCGTCAACAGCTCGCGAGCCCGGGCTGGCATCCGATGCTCCCTGTTGTGCGGGCCTTCATGGCCGCAGCCGCCCTCGATGCTCTGACCACGGTCTTTGCGCAGGCCCTGGAGGCTGAAGGCCGCGGCCTCATGGCCAAGCGGGCTCTCGCCCACCAGCAGGCGGTGGCGCAGCAACTGAAACCGGAAGTTAATACCAATGAGCTCACCCACCAGGTTCGTACCTGTCTGCAGCGGCAGTTCGGTGAGCTTGAGCGTGGCGTCAAACAGAGGTTGGCGCGCGAATTCACACCCCAGGTAGGCACTCTGTGGCAAGCGATAGATGGTGAGATTGCCGGCCTCGACGAGCTCGCCAAAGAAGTAAAGACACGTTCGATCGCAACGCGCCTGCGCGATGAGTATCGTGAAAGGCTCATGGCATGCCTTCACGAGAAACTCTCACAGCATCTGATCGGCGACCTCGTGGCCATGCACGACCTCTTCGGCGTGGTCGCCGATGAGGTGGAAACTCTGGTCAAAAACGCGGCCGGGCCACTCCTGGTGCCACAGCTGAACCACCTTACTGATGATAGGGTTCATGCTTTGTTGGAGACCAACCTGGTTCTCAACCGTGAGTACC
>JAAEPZ010000235.1 GCA_024231955.1 bacterium
GGTAGACGGCGGCGCTTCCAGGGTATAGCTTGGCGATGGCTTCCGCCTCGATACGAGTCGCGGGCAGCGGCTTCAGAGAAAACGCAGCCCCCTGCGGATAGATGGGATCACCGAAGACCGCCAGGGTGAGCCGACGGGCAGTGTGTTCATCCTGGTGTCTTACCTCCGTATACCACAACGGCATGATCGTTGAATGCAAGGGCTTCCACTCCACCAGGTACTGCAAGTCCCTCTCCGCGTCCTCCGAGTTCCCGCCGGTGGCGCGGACCAACGCGCCCCAGGGAAGCAGTTGCAGAGGACCGCTCGGCATGAAAAGCACCCGTTCGCTCTTTTCCACCCACCCTGCCACAGGTTCGATCAATTGCGCGTAGAGCCGCATCCCGGCTTTGCGGGAGCTCCTCGTGGTGCAATGGTCGGGGATTCGCGTCCCCGGTCGTGCCTCGGCGGTGATCAGGCTGCGAAAGCACTCAACCTCTTGACGCAGCTCTTCCTCGCCGACAGGTAGTGCCTCCAAGTGGATGTCATCGCCGCGGGTAA
>JAAEPZ010000236.1 GCA_024231955.1 bacterium
CAGGAAACGCAGGAGATGTTCGCCGACGACGGGAATCGAGCTGGGAATGTCGGTCCCCACCTTGGTGGCGAAAAACGCCAGCTTGTTCCAGGGCAGCAGGTACCCTGAGAAACCGAAACCCATGGCCAGGAAAAGCAGCAGGCAACCCGTGACCCAGGTCAACTCCCGCGGCGGCCGGTAGGCCTTCATGAAATACACCGTCGCCAGATGCACGAATGCGAAGAAAACCATCAGATTGGCCGACCAGGAATGGATCGAACGGATCAGCCAACCGAAGGGGACGGTGGTCATGATGAACTCCACCGACTCGAAGGCCTCGTTGGCCGACGGACGGTAGTAGAGCATCAGCAGAATGCCGCTCGCCACCTGCACCAGGAAGAAAAAAAGCGTCATGCCGCCGAGGTAGTAGAAGACGGTCTGGCGATGGAGGGGGACGGTCTTGTGCTCGATCAGCTCCCGCATCACGGTGAGCGGCAGCCGCTCCTCGAGCCAGCCGAGTGCCTTGTCTACCGTCCCTTTGGGAGTATCGTCCCCTTGGGGGGATTGAGGGGGGGAAACACAGGCTCCGCCGATATGGGGATC
>JAAEPZ010000237.1 GCA_024231955.1 bacterium
CAAAATTCTCGACTGATGCGCGACCTGTTCCTCATTCATAGTGACTTCGGTGTGCACCCGAAAATTTTTGGCGCCGCGTTTGATCGCGTCGCTTTCTTCTTGTGCCCGGCGGACATACTCATCTTGAGTGTCTCGTGCAGTCTGCAAATCTCCATATTCGTCGTTAAATTCTGCTAACTGATCCTCAGCGACAGCTCGGTGTCGCCGAGCAATGCGATATGCCCGTTTATATTCATACAAATGCTCCATCACTTCCGCAGGAGTAAACTCCGCGTAATTATCAGTATCCGAATCCTCTGACTCCTCCACTTCATCCTCACGCGGGATATCAAGGTTTTCATCTCCTTCTCCGCCAGCTATGTCCGCTTGCGCGACGTGCGGCATTTCGAATGGATTAAGCAAAGGAATATTATTCTCATTATGAAAAACAAACGATCCATTTCCCTGCTGCACCACATTGTGCGCGGGATTCGCCAGCAGGTTGTCTCCATTAACCGCGGTTCTGTTCAAAACGCCAAGGTTGCTAGCTTGCGCCGCAGCCCCATCCGAGTCATTTCCGGTCACTTCATTCATTTGCGGCAACGCGCCGGTACCATGCGGCAGCGGATTGCTCGCGTCCACAAACGGGTTCCTAGCAATGCCGGGGCCACTCTGATCCGGCACAGCGGCAGCGGAAGTGGTGGCTTCGCCCATGACATTTCCATCGGAATC
>JAAEPZ010000238.1 GCA_024231955.1 bacterium
AGGAGTTCGAGAAGAAATGCGGGATGGGAATGGCCATATTCTGCAAAGGAGATCTGTTCCAGTTGATCAAGAACGCTGGAGGGTTCGAACAAAATTCGGCCCTCTGGGATTCGCCGTTCAATCTGCAGAGAATGGTCGAGATGCAGGACAATGTGCTGGCTCATCGCAACCAGTTGGGCGCCATCACCAGGTTGTACGGTGGTTTGGTGACTGGTCAGTACGCCGCGCCGGGAGGCCTTGGGACCGCCGGGCAGCCCAGGAAATTCTATGCACCGCTGCCGCAGCTGGACATGCTGGTGCTGTTCGCCGACGAAGACGTGGACACCATGATCAACTGGCACTTCAAGGTGGGGATGCCTAGGTTGGAGCTGGGGCAGTTCATGATCGCTCATGGGGCTGATGTGGACATGTCCAAAGTGGGAAGGCAAATGCTGCAGTCTCGAGAACGGGGAGCGCAGCGAATGGAGCTGCCGACGGGGCGTAGAGGCGTGACAACGGCACTGGACCAGATCAATACCTACCACAGCATCGTGGGAAGCGAACTGGGGGACCCGGTACCGCTTCAGCAGCTTCCAACGACGATGGATGAAGTCGTGCCACCGACGGCGGCGACCGCCTTCGCAGACGGGTTCTTCAAGCAACCGCGCCCGCCAGTGAATCGATTCTATATCGATCGACCGGCAGCCGAACCTCTGACGAAGCCGATGCCGCGACCGTCGAGAGGTGCATCGCCAGCTGGGTCTGCTGTGTCCTCATTGCAAGCGGGAGAAACCGCTGCCGACGTCGCTAAGAGAGTGAGAACTGAAAGCCTCAGTCCCGGAATCGAGGGCGAGCCACGGGATCGGCATGAGAGCAGAGACCCAATGAAGAAAATGACCCCGGCCTCAATGGCTGTGGGCAGAGGAATCTCGCCAGCAAGCTTCGAAGGTGATGACTGGCCGCGAAAGACCGCCACTCCCCCGGTCAAAAAGATGGGCAGAGGCAGATTCGATGCGC
>JAAEPZ010000239.1 GCA_024231955.1 bacterium
GATTCCGAGAGTCATAATCTACGCTTTCGGATCTACGGAGTCCCCAGCGTTTTCTCCGCTTCCTCTCATTTTTTTCTCCTCCCTCAGGGTGGCAAGGGCAAGGCTTGAGGGAGTTCAACAGGGCGACAAGGGTGGCCTGAGATCCCACCACCCGCTGGGACCAAAACACTTGCCCTTGCTTTTGCCCGGGCAAGAACAAGGACAAGGTGTGCCGGCCGCAACGGATGGTGAGACTTCAAGCCACCGTCATCGCCCTGGTGAGATCCCCCAAGCCCTTGTCCTTGCCACCCCTAGCAGCCCGTGGCGAAAGTGCCGTCGAGCCGAAAACGAGGGATTTTTCGCCAGATCAAGGAGCGAAACCGGAAGAATATCGGGAATATTTCGAGGATTTCGCGACGCAGAGCTGGTGGAAAAGACCCGTTTTCGGCCGGCGTCACTTTTGCCACGGGCTGGTAGGCCCTCGATTATTCGCCGATCGTTCCATAAGGTTTCCAGACACCCGGCGTGCCTCCCTCTGTGCAGACCCATCCGATCGGCTCCCCCGGCCGGGGCTCGGCATTGCAGACGATGCGACCCGTCTGCCAATTCCCCTCGGACGGCATTCCAGCGGCCAAGCTGACGCCTTCTACGCTCCCCTCGAAGCCGGTCCATGCGGCAGCCATTCCCTTGTCAACCGAATAGACTCCAAAACTCCTTATTCGCAGGTCGGCCTTGCTGCCCCCCACTAGAAAAATGTCGATCTTTTTTACTTCATCGCCGACTGCAATAAACAAATCGGAATCACCGTCCGAGCCGGTTATGTAGGTACCGCCAAATGAAGTGCTGTCGAAGTAGAGCGCATGAAAGCTCATCCCCGTCACGTAAGGAGTACCGTTGCCCGGGTCTTGCAGGATTCGGCCGTCTCGATCGTAACAGCGCACCCGGATGCGGCCGCCACAACCCTCGTCGACGTCCGGACGAACGACGAAGCGCTTGAGCCGAGACGTATCGATGAAGATACCGACGCCCCGTCCCGGGGGCAGCTCCAGGTAGTCATCGGCGATAAAGATCGAATCCACCGCACGCTCCACCTTGTCCGACGCCGAAGTCGTGAGATGAACGCCTGGCACATGCACGCGGGTCTTATCGTAGTGGCCGGCGCGCTTGTGAAGCGGCCCCGAGAGGAAAAGAGCGTTCCCGGCGCGCGCAATCAACCGAAGCAGCCGCGACGTAACCCACGAGGAACGACTGCGAGACTGATCGTCAATCATGGGATCGTAGCCATAACCGATATGGAATTCGTTTCCTTGTGAGCCATGAAGTACCCGCGCAAAGATCGCGGAGTTGCCCTCGTCTCGACACGATTCGAAGCGATTCAAGTCGCCGTGCTCCATCAGGATCGGAACCGCCTCGCCATCCGGCTCGGCGCCGGGCGCGTTCAGCTCGAAGCAGGGCTTGATGAATAGGTTATTATTGTTATGAGTATAGGTTCCGTCGGCCGAGATGATGCGGATTCCATAACGGCTCTTGCCGGGTTGAGCACCCGTCCAGGCCGAAAATCGCCCATTCAGGAAAAGGTTCTCGTTGACGCAGCCCGAGCTCATGCTCGACAGATCGAGACCTATCTTGTTGTTAATCAGCCAGCCGAATCGGATCTCGTTGTAACAGAAGCCCTGTCCGGAGCCTACGCACTGCACCCCGATCGTGAAGCCCTCAGCCTGAAGAACGTCAATTTGACAGGAATTGGCGTTGTGGATCTGAATCCCCACGGAGGCTTCGTCGGCCCAGTCGGACAGGGGATCCTTGCGAACGCGCAATCGGTGCCGCAACAGTGGATTTGCCACGTTTTCCTTCCCGACGACCAATGCCGCAGAGGAATCGTCCCCGGAAAAAAATATTGGCGCGTCCATTTCGACCGAGATCCCGGGCGGCACGTGAATTGTCGAGCTGGTTCTGTATCCGACCGCCCCGGGAAACTGTAATGTGATCCCGGCAAGCGGACATCCGGCTTGAGTTGCGCCAACAATGGACGTCACAGTCCTTTTGACGGCCTCGGTGTCGTCGGTCGAACCATCGCCTTTTGCGCCCCACCAC
>JAAEPZ010000240.1 GCA_024231955.1 bacterium
CCAGCGCCCGTTCCGACTGGATTTCCAGCCGGTCAGAAGCCTGTGGCTGCTGAGATCGTCCGGCGGAGGGACCAGCTCAGGCGCCGATGGGTGCAAGCCCCGTTTCTCGCCGGGTGATGCTCAATGTGCAGCCCGGAGGCTGAAATGGGGACCATTCCATGTCAGTGACCTGGTGCTCACACACCGACCACAGACACAGAAGGGTCACTCGCCATACGCTGGCCCGTTCCGTGTGGTCAAGGTCGTTGGCCGCTACTCATACATTCTGTCAGATGGGCAGAAGTGGAATACGTGGCTGCTGAAATGCTATCAGCCGCCAGTCGCCACCTGGACTGAACTTTTGGGACCGCCGATACTGCCGGATGCCGAGGTCAATCAGGAGGGTCGCAAGGACGCAGTCGACACCCAGAAGGAGGGGCATGAGGGACGTCGCTACCCGACCAGGGATAGACACCCACCCGATCGATATACGCCTGAGGATTTCAGGCAGCAGAAGATCCGCGACAAGCGACAAGTCTCCTCTTGA
>JAAEPZ010000241.1 GCA_024231955.1 bacterium
CGCGGCAGAACGATCCTCTGCAAGACCACCCAGCCGACCAAGAAGCCGGCCATTCCCAGTAATGTCAGTCCATCCATACCAATCGCTCTCCTGATCGTCTGAATCGGTCGGGACGATGCCGTTACTCCTGAGGTCCGAACCGCCGGCGGTAGAGGTCGACGATGAGGTCCGCGGCTTCCTGGTGGTCGACGTGTTCGAGGTTGATCACCAGGTCGCGAACACTCGGGTCATCCACGTCCCGGCGGAAGTAGCGCTGGATGAGAACGCGGCGTCCTCGGTCGGCCTCGTCGAGGTACTCTTGGGCCCGTTTGGAGTCGAACCCGTGCCGTTCCATGATGCGCTCGATGCGCTGGGCCGTGGGCGCGATGAGGCGAACGGTCAACCCCTTCTGACGCGGCAGAACGAACTGAGCGCCGCGGCCGACGAAGACCGTCCTCTGCTCGCGGGCCGCGAGCACGATGATCTGGCCGAGGTGAAACATGAACGTGCTCTGAGTGACGAGACGCTCGTGCAGCCAGCAACCGAAGAGCTCGTGCATCCAATCGGCCGTGGTCTTGTCGAGCTTCTCGAGCATGGCTCCGGGGACTTCCCACTTCTCGGCCAGGGCGTCGAGCGGCTCCCGATCCAGGCAGGGACAACCGAGCTTCTGAGCAATGAGATTACCGAGGTAGCAGCCGCCGGTTCCAGCTTGCCGGGACAGGGCGATGTAGGGTTGAACCCCTTCGGGCAGCCGGCTGGCGGCTTGCTCGGGTGGGAGACGCTTCTCGACCTGCTGCGTCAAGGCCCAGCGTTGCATCTGGCGATCAACCGCTGCTGATGTGGCCCGTTGTAGGGCGCTTTTCGTCATCGTCATCGTGCCTTACCCTCGCTGATGGCTGCCGGCTTGCGCGGCCCGGCGCAAGTCGGCGGTAGAAATCGTACCAAAGAACGGTCATCCATGGTGCCGGACCGCTCACGGCCTATTCCGGGGAGCCGAGCAACAGGCGGCGCAGCCGCTCTACCCCGCGCTCGGTTTCGCGGCGCTCGTCCGCTGCCAGGGCGAACTTTCGCCACTCTCGATCGCGCCAATGCGGATACAGCGCCAGGTTCGGCGGCCAGGATTCGTCGTCGTCGTCGTATGCCTCGGTGCCCTCCGGGCGGAGGAAGGTGCTCTCCAGACCCCGGCGCCGGAGGTGGTCGATCCACCGCAGGACGTCGGCGGGATTCTCGCCCCGGGCTTCGGCCGCGCTGGCCAGCAGCGCGTATTCGTTGGTGAGGTTGGTCGCGAAAATGCCGGGATCGTCGGTGTTCACGGTGACCCGGATCTCCCTCTCGCTTCCGTTCTTCAGGCCGTAGGTGTCGAGCTGGAAGATCGGATGCTGGGTGAGGTCCCCAAATCCCCCGATGGCCAGATTCGAGCTCGGGCACGCCTCGATGGTCAGATCGCGGCGCGAGACCTCGTCGAGCACGGCCTCGCGCAGCGGCTCGAAGAGCTCGGTCCAGTCGTCGAACTCGGCAGGCCATTCTACGACCTGACGGCCACGCCGGTAGTAGCTGCGGTCGAACTGGTAGCACCAGAGGTAGCGCAGCGACGCGATCGGGATCTCGCCGCTGAAAAGCTGTTCCAGGTCGAGGGTGCTGAGACGCCAGGCCAGGCGCTTCGGCGACAGCGTGGGATCGAGCACCGGAGGACTGCGGCTCCAGTTTCGGGTACGGCACACGCCACAGAGACGGCCGTCCAGCGGTGACGGGCGGTGCGGATCGCGCCCGAGGCAACGGCCGGCCTGGAGGCAGGAGTGCAGGTTGCCCTCCAGGCGATGATGTCCCTTCTCGGCCGCGGAGCTTCTCCGGAGGGGAGGCCAACCGCCATCCCAGCCAATACGTCCGAGCACCGCGAAAAGCTCGGTGGGATCCATCCAGCGGAGCTTCCAGGCCCAGCCAAGCAGGCTGGTGAGCGATCGTGGTGGGGGTACCGACTCGCGCCCATAGAGGGGTTCCCACTCTCGGGCCACGAAATTTTCGACATTGGAAACTATCTCGTGAGCGAGCCCCTTCTCAAGGAGCACCAGCGCTATCCACACGAGGTTGTCGAAGCGCTCTTCTCGGGTCATATGGGGCGGTGGACCGCAGAACTTCAACCATTCCTTCGGTTCGATGCCCAGCGCCATGGCGTGGCCCAGACGATCGCCTGGGCGCAGATCGAGGAAGCGGAGCGCCTCGTGGACCATCCTCAGCCCGGTCAGGGGATGGTGGAAGGATTCACCGACGTGAAACGTCGCGCGAAGAGGCGGTAGCCACTCGAGGCTGCCGCCAAACGAGTTTCCGAAGCCGACGTTGGGCAGCTTGCGGCGCAGGTAGCGGAAAGCCGGTGCCAGCACCTCGGGCGGGGTATCTTCCTCTCCGCGGGCAGCATCGATTCCCACCACCGCGGAAGCGGCGTCGGGGTCGACGGCGCGGAGATGCTCGAGCTCATAGCACTGGGATCGGAACTTGGCGCGTAGTTTGGTGTGGCGTAGCAGCCATGGCGGATCGTCGATCGCGGTCCGATCGGCCTGCTCCCAGTTCGGGGCTGGTCGCCGGGTCCTCGGATCGCGTTCCTTGATGAAGTGGACCACCAGTCCGAAGTCTCGCCCCAGCCGGGCCGAGCGACCGGTATGACGCCTGCGAAAGGCACGGATCCAGGATCGGATGGTGTCCGGATTGGGAGTGACCCGTCCTTCGACCCGAACACGCCAGTTGCAGGAGATACGGTCCAGAACCCGCTTCTGGCTTTCGAGGTGACTGCCGGATCGAAGCGAACGGAGCGGTTCCTCGTACCACTGGAGGAAATTTTCCAACCCCACACGCTCACCATGTTGCGTCACGTCGCGGTGGAAGAGGTTCTGTGATACCAGATAGGCTGTTAGAAGCGGCCCGAACCACGGCGCCGGCCGTATAGGGTAGACTCCCAGAATGGCGGCGAAAGATCTCACCAGAAACGCTCGCTCCGAGACGAGGGCACCGTCGACTTTATTCGAGGTTTTGTGCTGCAGCCACCAAGGTGAGAGCGCAAGTGGGATATAGTCGCGGTTCGCCAGAGTCACTCCGAGGTGAGCTACTGCCCCCTCAGCGCCCCGAACGAGCGCCTGTTCCAGCACGACGTCAAGCGTGAACTCCTCGATGGTACGGCCATAGAGGCAACTTAGGGTTTTGAAATCCGTTGCGTGGATTCTTGCGAGCTCGAACGTCAATAGATCCCGAATCGTGCGAGCGCTATCCAGACGTCTAGTACCGAATGTGTCGTCCCTGAGGCTATGGATGGATTGCCTGAAATGCCGCATCCGAGCTCGCCTCAGTCGGGGATCGAGGATTTCCGACCATAAATCAAGAGATCCCATGACGCCGCCCAGGTGAACATGCCCCTCTATGAGCGGCTCCTCGAGCACACCGGAGAGATGATGGTGTTCGATGGTAAGGCCGAAAGGCCAATCCAGCGGCGGCAGGCAGGCAGGTCCGGACGACCATAGTGGGCCCGCGTCCCGCATCGCTAACGCGACCTTCCAGCAGGCAAGTTGTTCACCGACGACCCTCCTCTTGACAACCTGGAACTCCTCCAAGCGGTCATGTCTCGGCTTGGGGCGCCAGGTTGAGCACAGAAGATACCGCTCCGCCAGGGACTCGATGGCCTCCCCCACTAAACCGAGGGATTCCTTGGCCTGCGACGGAAGTGAGGGAGATTGTAGCAACATCTCAAGCTGCTCTATGGGCATTGCCGGCATGGACAGACCCAGATCCCGAACTGTACGCTCCCTCTGTCGTTGCCGAATCCGACGCTGTTGGTGACGCCGGTTATCCGGAACTCCGAAACAACATTCCTCCAAACGGGTCATAGCCGGATCCGTCAAGATCCGTAGGTGCTGTTCGATCGGCGGCGAGATAAGCATCTTGATTCCTCCTGAAGAGCCTCTCTACGCTTTGCGCCTGCTCCAGTTTGGCTTGGCCTTCCTGTGTTGCTGATCAATCATCACGCTCGTAGGAGTCCACCTGCTCCGAAGCCTCATACTGGTCACTAACAGCCTCAGCAATCTTCTCCGCTTCACCAACCCCCCGTCTGAGTTTCTCCGATCTCCGATTTTGCTGTTCAATTAATGCCTCGTGAACCGCTAGAACAAGGGGCGCAAGGAATTTTTTCGCTTCGTCGTGAGGCTCGCCCATCTCTGCGACCACGCTATTGAGCATAGCGATCAGCGCCTTTCGTCTTTCTTCAATGGAACGTATCGGCGACGTGGGTACACCCCCGCCTTCCTCAGAAGTCCCGGCTCGCAATGGCAGTCCACACCAAGAAAGGCAGCCGAGATCAAGAAGAACACGCTTTTTATCACCCATCCCGTCGGGAAAGTACTCGACCTCCGGCAACGGAATTAGCATTAGCTTGCCAAACCGGACAATACACTGAAAATCGAATATTTCCTCCTGCAAATTGCCGATCGCGTCATCACCAGGATCGGACATCCCGGATCTCCCGTTCTTTGATTGGGGTTCGACTACTCTAGGCAAGGGACCTCCGCTGGGAAGGAAAATCGCCAAGATGGGAAAAGAAGCAAGTGCGAGAAAAGTTTCACTGGGGTGCCAATGCTCACTTCGGCTCAGCATCTCACTATCGCCCTTGACTTTCTGATGGAGACGGGTCAAATTTTCGTAAAGGGAATGTGCGCAACCAAGTTCCTCGGGAGCGGTACGACCAGGTACCCTCTCCCGCCGACCGACAATAAGAGTTGGCCGCTCTGACTTCTTCCGCGCAACCTCGTTCTCAGGAGGACAAAGGGTCCTAACAAGGACGGAGTTGAGGAAAGTCAGAATCCACCGTTGAATAATATCGCCTCCGCCCGACCACTCGTCGGCAAACTCTTCTTCGTCACCAAGATCATTAAAAAATGTATCGAATACGCTCTGAATCTGTTCGAAGTTCAGCCGCTGAATCAACTCCAAATTCGCTCTCTGTGAACCCGGAGATTTCAACACCCTCAGCCAGTAGAGTGCCCATTCAGTAATCGCGAGGGCGAGGCGTTGCAGAGTACAATCCCATGCGTCCAAGCGAAACCCTTGAAGAGTATGCCAATCCTTGATTCTCTCGCCCTCATACTCCCCATGCCTTACGGGGCTCAGATTCGAGAACCAAGCGCCAAACGCTTTACCCTCCCATACATCCTTCATGACGGTAGCTTTATCCCGACCGGCAAGACCAGCCCCGGGCTCGATGCGTAACCTGAAATCCAAATTTCCGTTCTCTAGTTTTGGATAGAGCGCCTGGGGATTCTCTACGGTGCGTAGTTCCTCAAGCAGTCGCGACCATTCTCGTGGATGATCAACCACTGAAGAAGACTCGGCAAGAATACCCCCCCTAGGTGCGACCCGTGAAAGTAGTCCCTCCGATGACGAGCCGATGTCACTTGCGAAATGATCCCTCAAGCAACCTAAGATAATCTTTATGAGACGGTCTACTGCCTCGGTATCGTGAGCAGGCTCTGTTTCCCTCTTATGGCCATCGGCCCGAAATGGAATGTTGAAATTGGGATCCTGAATCACCTCAACGAGACGATCAAAAATCCGGTGTACTAGGGAGAGACCTTGCCAGGGGTTCAAATATGAGCGTCTCCCATCGTCGATTGTCCAACATCGAAGGATTACCCTCGGTAGTGCGCCGGCCAGCTGGTCAAAAAGCCGCGGTGTCGTCACGCATTCAGAAATTAGCGGTGTCCGGGCCTTCCGCGGATCGGTGCTCTCAATACCTCGTACCCGAAGCTCTCTACCAACAAAAAGTCCATGATGATAGGCCGGGAAAAGAAGGTCCGGAAGATATCTCGTAGCCCAACGATATCCAGACATTTCTCGCCAGGCATTATCCGAGGGTTCGACTTCGGAGCCGTAAAGTTGTTGAGGGCTCCAAGAAAAACCATTCCTGAGGAATCTGCCAGATCTCATGGCGGCTTCATGTAGCCATCGTGGTAGGCTGACCCGATCCGTATCGCCGAGTATCCATCGCCACGCCGCCGTCTGGGTGGTATCTAGGAGGTCGAGAAAAGCCTCCAAAGCCCCCGCCCGGTTCGACAGCGGAACCACTCCGGGCTGGCTCGTACTGTTTTCGTTCCTTCTCGAAAGCCACGGAACCAACCTTTTGAAGAGGCGCCGAGGCGAATCGATAAGGCGCAGATCGAGCTCGCGAAATGCCTGCTGTTGATCGGCGAGTTTCAAGCGTCCGAGATAATATGAAGGAACGCAAAAATCAAGACCTAATCCAAGAAGGCCGAGAGGGTGGTATCGATCCAGATTAGCCTCGATGGAAAAACGAAGGAAGGCCATCACCAAGTTGAGATTTTTTTCGTCGCTACGCGGATCGAGCCGTAGACTAACACCATCGAGGCGCCGTGCGCGAATCAGAAGGTTCAGTATTCTAATACCAATACGTCGATCATATGAAAGGTTCCTCAATATCGAAGTACTAAGGGTGTTTTCCTCGACACCGCCCTCCCACAACTTAGCTAGGCGATCCTCCCAAACCTTTGCTAGTTCCAGAAATCGTAAATCGGTAACCCGACCGGCGTCATCTTCTCCCATTGGGCCGCTTTTCTCACAAGTCGAAAAATCTAAAGAACATATCTCTGAAAAGCGCCGAAAGTCTGGGGGTAGGATAAATCTATATTGCTCCAATAATCTGGCCATCTCTTCTGAATCCTCGAGGATGCTGCGTGGCAACCGGAGACATGAGCATAGTAGTCTCTTGTATTGCTCTTCAACGACTGGCAGCTCGGAAGTGTCCCTTGCGAATTGTCGACTGATTGTGATCTCTTCCAGATTCCTGGCAACTACACTATCTGGGAGATGAATACGAAGCCACGCAGGCATGATCTTCTTGAGATATTGTGTGATAATTTCGTCAGTCATCTCCGCTGAATCTCTATCAATGAAATATCTCTTCTCAAGGACCCGTTCAAATAGTCCTTGATCGCCCGTGACAAGAATTAGCATTTGTGGAGAGGTCAGGTAGCGACGAAGAGATTCCAGAACCTCTTCACCTCTTTCGTAAGCGAGGTCAACGTCATCTAAAGCCAAAACTACTAATGGCTTATTATGAATTTCGAGGAAGCACCTGATGAAGCCCCAAAGCGCCTGCTCGAGCCTGTGCCCGCTGCGTGACTTCATAATTTCGTCGTGTAGACCTTCCGATCCATCGTCACGAAACACCTGGTTAAGCCGGTTCTTGGAGAAGAGAATGGGAAGATGTTCCGTCACTTTCTGCGAGGCGCTGAGGAAACGGTCGACCTTCTTCTGGTGCCCCTCGTCGCGGGGCGGACTATGTCGGATGAGTGTCTGCGCCCGTTTTAGCAAACTTGCGTACGCCATCGCCACGACGTGGTCGCCACTTTCCATATGAGATGGCTCGATGAGGCCGCCGATTACTATCGTTTTTGCTAGAGCGTGCCAAGTATCGATCTCGATGTTCGTACCAAGAGTACTGGCAACTTCGCCGATCCCGCTGGGGGATAAGGGCAGGATTATTCCATTTTCGGAATACTTGTCTCGAAACTTATTTTGTTTAGTTCCGGAATCTAGGAGCTTCAATAGCGTAAGCAAGAAAGAAGTCTTGCCGGCACCTCGGCGGCCTAGAATACCGATATTTTGGTGAATACGATCCGGCGACCAGACAATTTGATCGCTCTCGGCATCGTCATCTTCGTTCAGGCTGGACAACTTCTCTTTGGCGTTAATGGCTCGGAGACAAACATCGTAGACAAGACTCATAGCCTGCCGCAACTCGCTACGAAAGAATTGCCCTTCGGCGGGGATTGGAACTGCCCCCTGCTCCATAAGCATTTCTACACCTGATGAAGGCGATTGGTCTGTTGTGTCGTTTTCTTTCTTAGCCATTTCTTCCTACCTCTGGTACGTGCACTGATTATTCCGATGAGTGACCACTAGTGGATTACCGCGGATCGCGGCAGCCTTGCGCAGTCTCCATTGACCCAATATTGTATGGCGTCACTTGTGAGCCAGTCAGTCCTCATTCCCACCTCCTTGTTTGCCGTGCCGAGGCCCGAGCTATTCCACTGAGCTCGATTTTACCCTCGCCCATTGGTTGGTCGTAGTCGTCGAGGTTGTGCAGTCGAATACTAATACCCCTCTGTAATTCAAGCCACTCCATGAGTGAAGCGTATCTTCGGCGCCATTCTAAGATCTCTTTTTCCGGCGAATCAGTCGCCTCTTCCCAATTCCGCGGATTTACCCACGGCTCAAGACCGTTATGGAGGCAAAGAGATATGTAGGCATGGTGAAGGTAATGCGCGAGCTTTGCGCGGGGGAGATATCGACCCTTTCGTATGGCCAAAATTCTGGGATCCTCGGGATCTTGAGCTGTATTGGATGGACCATTTTTGGTTTCGTATTTTCTCAAGCAATCTCGAATTTCTCGGAGTATCCTAAGCTCGCTTGAAATTCTGTCCCAGAGTGTCAACAGAAAGGTGTCACCGATGGCGGCAAGATGAAGGGCTACCTTGTGATTAGGATCGCCTGAGGGATTTATTTCAGAAATGGTTGCAGCATCGAAACCAGCCAGGAAAAGACATATTTCACTTTCGACCTCATCTTCATGTGGGAGAAAGTGATCAATAAAGTCAAGGCAGAGCTCGAAAACCTGCGGTTGGTGGCGAAGCTGCTGACTCTTGAAGATCTGCAGGGCGATGAAATTATGGGAGAAATATCGATTTCGTTTCATTACGATGAGATTATGGGAGGCATCACGGATCTGCGTCTGTAGCTTACTCTCGGCCTTAACTCCTTCAACCAAACTGGTGATGAAAAATAGAGTGACTTTTTCCCGGGCAAAGATTGCCAAGAGGTTGGGAACGAAGAGCTCATCGTTACGTACCAGCGGCGTGGTCAGATCTAAATATGCGAGGTTGTCCATGACCACTCGGTCGTATCGTGTTCCGTGGGGCAGAATCTTAAATTGATTCTGAATCTGCTGAAGGATCCATCCGCTCGAACGATGACCGACGTCCAGGAGGAGTAGATCAAGGGTCTTCTCGGCCTCCTCTCTATTATGGATATGGAGTTGTGCGCCAACGGGGCCGTCGAGAATCTCTCCTAGGCTATCCCAATTGTCGCGGAAGCATATAAAGAGCGATCTTCCGGTTCTTCGCTGAAATCCATTTGTCTGCGGTAGGTCTTCTGTCTGCAATAAAAAAAGGAGAGCGAGCTCGGTCTTTGCACATCCGGTTGGACCCATCAAGGTCGTTACCGACTGTGGGCGCACACCCTTGGTGCCTAGCGCGAGGTCAAGAGCTTTGTGGCCGAAGCTGATTGGACGTTGTTCGCTGCCAGCTTGTGTTGGGAAGGAGTCAGGGCTGTTGTCTACCCAGGTAACAAAGCGACTAACCGATTCCCCTGAAGGATAGATATGTATCCCTCCGCGACTTAATATTTCAAATGGATGTACTCCTTCGGCGAAAAGCTGGATCCTGACCTTCTCTACTTCCAACAGGCGAAGGGGTCGAGTTATGATTTGCTTTTCCTCAAGCCGTTCTCCGGCGGCAAGCATGGCGACCCGGATGACGACATCTCCGATGTTTGGAAGAAAACGATAATGATTATCCTTGTCTTCAGCCTCTGTATGACTTGTACACAGCCACAGGCTAAAGCCCGCAAAGGTTGCTGACTCGATGATCTGTTGAGTCCGGTTTCGCAGGAGCTGCGAATGTCCACCGATGTCTTTCGGTGATATGAGTACTGCATCGAGCGGATCGACGACGATGAATCTGAGTGGGAATTTCTGGAACGCCTGTGTCTCGGTTATGTCAGCTAGCCATTGATGAAAACGGGAAAGAGACGAGTCTTCTAATTTGTGGATAAACAAAACTCCTTTGTTCTCCCTCTCTGCCTTCTCCATAGATTCCGTAAGGTGTTGGAAGCGAGCCGGTGGCATGTCATCTTGATCGGTTACCAATTCAATTGTTTCCTCTCGGGGAAGCCAGCCGTAATGGTGGGCTTGTCCGAGAGCCTCCTGGACGGATTGTTCGAGTACGAGGAGCACTCCTGCCCCGCCCTTGCTAGCCATGTCGATCGCAAGTTGGGTAACGAGGGTTGATTTGCCCGAGCCGAATCGACCACGTATTACTCCGAGGATTCCGATTTTTTCTGTTTCCGATCGAATCGGTTCAGTGGTAGGGTGATGAATGGCGATCGATGGGTTGGGGATGAGCCCCCCACCGAAAAGGGGATCGAACCCCGGGATAGAACTCTTGAGACCAAAGATCTTTGCCAGAAGGACGGTAGCAGCAGGCGGTTCCACGACTTCAAGTGATGCAGGTGCATCTTGGGAAGGACCAGTGCTGGTCTCGGTTTTCCAGCGTATCATTCCAAGGTTGTGAGTTACCTCAAGGAGTCCGGAGAAAATGTTCCAAGGGACGAAATCTTTTGGCTCAGGAGCTTCGCTTGGCTGTCTCATGAGCCAGAAATTGTTAGGAGTAAAAGAGCTCTCTTTTGTTTCTTCTTCGGGTTCTGAGTCAGGTGACAGATAACAATTGAGAATTGCCGATCTCAGTGCGGCTGGTCCGATACTTTGATTAGCAAGGTTACGATTTTCTTCAGTATTTCTTGCTGAATTCGGCCCTTCGGGTTTCTCGAGTGCTGAGACAAAAGTCCGAAGATAACCTTGGAACTGCGGATTAAGATCTAGGCCAAAAGTGGCTTGTACGTCTGAGTAGTACCAGTAGGTGATGTCATCTCTTGTCCTGCGCCACTTAGAGAGAGACCTTGTGATCTCATAAAGGATTTGAGGAACTTTACTTCCTTTCCATTTGAATTCTGCTACCAGCTGGCAGTCCCAATCGTCTTCGGGGAGTGGGTGCTCGCACCATGTCCTGCAACCAAGTGTTGTGCGCTCTTTTGGGGAATCGGTTGTGCACTCTTCGAAGGATTCGATCTTGAATAACGCTCTATGATGCCTGAAGTCGTTAATCGTAAAACCTGCATCTTGGCCCAAGGTGTAACGGGCGGTAATCCATCGAAGGAAGCATATGGCGGCATCAAGAAGAGTTCGAAAATTTCTTTGTGAGATTTCAGGTGGATCCGGCTCCAATGGTTCGATATTATTTTCCGTAGGTGGAAATTCCGCTGAATCATTCTTGAATTTCCACCAGGACACGCAGAGATCTGGCTGGTTGACATGTTCAATGTTATTGGCGTTCATCATTGTTTCACTTCCTGCGTTATCCGAGAGGGGAAGGGGCCGGCTGTCTTGTGTCGGTCCAGCTCTGCGTTCTCATGGCTAGGTAATTAATCGGTTCTGAAGATAAGTTCTCCAAGTGATCTCGTTTGCGTCCTGATTTTGACCCTAGTGATAATTATGTTGGTTCTTCCTTGCACAGGCTGCCACGTATAGCGCAAAGCATAGCACCGGAAACTTCCAAGCGAGAGCTTGCCGGCGACAGCATGGTGACATGGCCGGAGCCGAAGTGCTGCCGACGACCCGTGCATCCGGAAGCCGCGGGCCGTCATCGAGGTCTGCGGTCTACCTCGCCGTATCTCGGTTTTGCGCTGGATCTCATGATGAGAGGGTAAACCCGAAAAGACCTGGGAAACACGACCGTCATAGGAGTCCTCCTGCTGATTAGATGGCTCAAGCAGAGCCGACTGCGCTTCAACCCGCGTTTCTTTGGGGAAATCGCGAGCCATAGACCTCTCGCCACTGAGTGACACGGTCATGCTAGCGCCTCTGTGAGACACTGTCAAGGACCAGACCGAGATTGGGTGCCTACCGGAACCGGATGGAAGAACCTCTCTCGGCCCGGCCCGACCGCCCTCGAGCCGCGAAATCGCGGGTTCGTGGTCAAATACTCCAGGATTCTTCAAGTACGCCATAAAGGAAGGTGCGCCGCCACCATGCGGCCATCGGCGGCTTGGCCGGAGCAGCTCAGGCGGACGATGGAGGAACCCACCGTCAGCGTCCCGCGCAGGGCCGACGATCGCGCCGGTGTGGCCTGGAGAGCGCCTTCCTCCGCCGTGAAGGACGGGATGCCTATGAATGAGGCCTAGTGCTGCGGCGCGCAATTCCTTGCCTGTATCGCCGGCCCTCCACGACGCTGGCGGCGTTGCGGCTCCTCGACATAGTCCACTATGCCTGCGTCGCCGCGCCTTGCCAGCGCCGCGGATTGCTCGCCGATACAGGCAA
>JAAEPZ010000242.1 GCA_024231955.1 bacterium
GAAGAGCCGGTGGTGAGGTTCCAGAGCGGTGAGAGCAGGTTGGTGGGGCTTCGAGTAGACACAAATCGCCCACGGGCGCTTCGTCGAGCGCCTCGCGGGCAAACTCCTTCTGCAACCGAGCCCTGCACGGTCATCAGGCTCCGCGTCGACCTTGGCCGGGACCGACGCGGAGCACGTCCAACTCCGAAACCTCAGGGCGGCTGGCCGCGAACCCGCGGCTCCTCCCGAGCCTGCGGCTTCGGCGGATCCGTGGCTTGCCGGCCCTAAAATGTGCCAGGCGTGTAGCAAGTCCTTTATCGACAACGCGTTACGAAAACTGGCGGTTAATTTTCCAGCCTGTTGGGGGAGAGAAAGCAGTTTGTTTAATAAGTTGCGTATTCCCAGGGAGTTATGAAGGGGAAATGGACATCATGAGTGCTATGCGGACAGGGTAGTGTCGGTGATGTCAAGTTGCCTGACTTCAGTGCATTAGGTCTCAACGGACGACCTGACGGACCATTTGCACCAAAAAACGACCCCGGGACCGGCCGCAGGAGCGCCAGCGCGGCGAAATACGCGAAGCAAGAGTCGCTGGTGAGGTTCCAGAGCGGTGAGAGCAGGTTGGTGGGGCTTCGAGTAGACACAAATCGCCCACGGGCGCTTCGTCGAGCGCCTCGCGGGCAAACTCCTTCTGCA
>JAAEPZ010000243.1 GCA_024231955.1 bacterium
CCAGAACCCGGCCTATTGCCATCCGCCATCCATAGTCGCCCGTGGAAGGCCGACCGCCTACTCCAAATCACCAGTCATCTGCCTGAAAACAACGGCGATCAGGCCTGATCAAAAAGAGCCGCACCCTAGTGAATTGCCCCTCCGGTTCCGGCCGTCCAGAGACAGCTCTGGGGGCTGCTATCGGCAGCTGTCACGGCATTTGCTTGGGCAGCTTATGTCGCCCTGGAGGGCTTTGAGCCGGGGGGGGGCGGTAGACCTGGGGTTCGCAGACTCACCCCAGGCTACCATATGCCGCCCTGAAGGGCTCCCATCTTGCTGGTTGGCGAATCGTGGCTCCGATGAACCGGCTGGGTCTACGTCGACCCATCGACCAAAATCGACCCACATGGAATCTTGAAGGGCTACAGGAAGTTCCGATGTTCACCAGGGGAGGACCGGGAGGGAGGATCGACTTTCACCACGGGCTGCCAGGCCCTCGCCCTGCGGTCCTTTCTCGCCCTGTGGTCCTTGTGGTCCTTCTGAGCCCTGTGGTCCTTCTGAGCCCTGCGGTCCTTTCTCGCCCTGTGGTCCTTGTGGTCCTTCTGAGCCCTGTGGTCCTTTCTCGCCCTGTGGGCCCTTCTCGCCCTGTGGGCCTTGTGGTCCTTCTGAGCCCATTGGTCCTTGTTTTCCTCGAGAACCTTGTATGCCTTGATCACCCTGCGGACCCTGCAGACCTTCGGGACCCTGGGGACCCTCTGCGCCCAGAGGGCCGATCTCACCCCGTGGCCCCTGTGGCCCTGGAGACCCTCGCTCACCTTGAGGACCACGTTTACCCTGGGGTCCTATACCCCCCTCCAAACTCTTCATGATCTTCGGGTCCGACTTAATCGCCTCCGCCAGCATGACGAGAAATGCTCTGTCGTTCTGAACCTTCTCAACCAGCGCTTTTCGCCAAGAGTCCCTTCCCGTAATCTCTATGATCAGGTTTCCGATTCGATCTTGATCACTCGCATTTACGACCGCCTCAGCCCTATCCTTTGCCCATACCTCCACCTCGTTGCGATGCTCGTTGCTATACAGAACCTCTCTGGTCCATTTTTTGGACATATCTTGAATCGTAAAAGCAAAAGGGATCGCAATCACGAAGATGGCACCCACAAGATAAATGAGGTTACTCTCGAGTATAGCGCGCCACGACTTCGGACCATCCTTCTCCTCTTTCAGTGGCTCAAGGTGTCCGCCGTCGCTTGGATCAGCAGATTTCATGCTCTCAAGATTTTGCTCGTCTGAGTGTTTTGTGCTTGGCATTGAATTCCCCTTTTAGGTTAACTTTGCATCATTATGACCGCTTCGCAAGGTCTCCCGGCGCATAACATAGATATAGGCCGTTTGGGAGCCGCTCGACCCCACGGCAATGGTGTCGCCGCTGATCGCCACGCAGCCGCCTTCCGAGGTGACTCGTGCCCACGAGGTCCTCGGCGCTCCCGGCGCCGGGCCACCAGCTGACCAGTCCGGCCGGAGGCGGGATACACGTTTGCGCCCCAAGGTAGAGGCAAGCTGGGCCGCCAAGGTCGCCGTCATTGCTAGCCCCGGCCTTGGCGGTCAGCGGTGGGAGCGGGTCCGCGCCGTCGCCGGCAGTGATGGTACCTACGCCCATCAGCAGTACCAGTACCCAGGCAAGGTGGACGATGTATGGTGTCGGCGAAGCGATTCTCGCGGGATAGCTTGTGCTCATGGTTCCTTCTCCTCTCATCTCAAGGTGGACATCGGATGAATGGTCGACGACGCGAGTTACTGCCAGGCTGTCACGTCACCCGACTCAAAACCGTCGCAAAAGAGCATCCCGGTTCCGGGCAGCTCGCAGATAAAATCATCGTGTAGAAATGGCCGCCAACGTAGAGCTTCGAGCCCAAACCATCGTCGTGAACCGTCATGGTTTTAACGGTTCCGACGTCACCGCTGGGGAGTGCTGACCAGCTGCTGCCGTCCCAGCTGGCGATGTTCACGGCCGCTTCACCACCTGCGTGAGCGAACGTGCCGGCGACGTACAGCTTTTCTCCCGTGCCGTCGTCATAGGAGGCAAGCGCCCAGACATAAGGAATATCGGAGTCATCCGCGGACACGCCGGTCCCTGTGGCATCGGAGAGGTCTGACCAGGAGCTGCCGTCCCATTTGGCGATGTTGTTTACTGTCACGCCGCAAGCGGTTTCGAACCGGCCTCCGACAAAAAGTGCAGGCCCGCTGCCATCGTCAAATACGCCCAACGCGAGGACGGTGCCATCTACTCCTTCGCCAATATCCCCAACCAGAGCTTGCCACTTCACGCCGGTCCAGCGGACAATGTTATGCGCAGTCAACGAGCCAACGTGGACGAACTCACCCCCGGCGAAGAGATCCGGCCCGGTACCGTCGTCATAGGTGGCGAGGACCATGACTCTTTGGCTGGGATCGCCGTACTGTGACACCCGGTCCCAGCTACAGAAGTCGTACGAGCTCCTGTATTCGTCACCTGCGCCGGCGCCGGTGGCCACCGGTAGCAGAACCCACGCCAGAAGAATGCAGAAGATCGTCAGAAAGGTTCTCCTGGAAAGGCTAATGCTCATGGCTTGTTCTCCCCTTGGCTTGTGCTCATGGTTTTCTCCTGGTATTCAAGATAGTGCCGGTGATCAATACTCATCGGCGAGCGGAGACCAGGCCGAAGTGTCACCGGACTCAAAGCCGTCGCCGAAGAGAATGTCCGGGCATCGCCAGCATGCCAGGTTGTCAGTGATTACAGAACCTGCTTGGTCAAAGTGGCCTCCTAGCGCCAGCGCCAGACCGGTTCCGTCATCGAAAGTACTCAGGGCGTTGACCAAAGGGTAGCCGCCCTGAATGCCAACCTCTGAACCGTCAGCAAGGGCCAACCAGTCGCTACCATTCCAAGCTGCAATCTTGCCGGCATGTACTCCGCCGGCCGTGTAGAACTCCCCGCCGACGTAGAGAGCGCCGTTGTATGCTGCCAGGGCCGTTACCGTGTTGCCCGATCCTCCGGTTCCCAAGCCAGTTCCGCCCGG
>JAAEPZ010000244.1 GCA_024231955.1 bacterium
ACCGATTGATTGCTGATCCTGTGGTAGTGCTTGACCGGCAACAGCTCCTTTCGGATATGTATCAGCTCGAATTTCTCCTGACGGATGAGCTCGTACTTATCTTGGCTGATCTACGGCCAGCATTGAAGGCCATTCGTTGCGATCGTCCCGAAGCTCGAACGCGGAACTGGAAGAAATTGATTACGAAGTGGTTAAGCCACTGGCGACGAAAGGCGCCCCGATGATTGGAGAAAGCCCGAGGTCAGCCAGCTGCGCATAAGCCCGGAACTCAACGTGAGGACTAACTAATGGCCATGAAACGGCCTGGTCCGCCTCATCACGCACCAAAAGACCCAGAAAAAATGATAACCTTTGTGATCAATGTTACCGTTCATGAGGCTGGTCATGGAACTCAAGCTCTCCATAAGTACGCATTTGATATGGCACGAGGAAGTACGGCCGAGAGCGGAAGCGCAATGGAAACGAATCTAACTGTCGATGCGCTGGCGGAGTGTCTTAGGGACTTCTCGGAAGAGGATGCTGCGCTGCTCAGGGCTGCTCTCAATCCGCCGATTAAGAAGTAGGAGCAAGATGGAAAGTTTCCAACAAGAGCGCCTACGATCAGCGCTCTGGGGTATGTCCCCGTCGAACAGTTGAGTAGCAACAACAAGGAGCCGAAGCCATGATTCGACGTCAACATGCTATTAGGGTTATTACTTGGGTTGGGTTTATTGCTGTCGCTGCTATTTTCTTTTATCTTTTTCGCGTGAGAATAGTAGACATTCCGGAAGTCGGGATGGCAACTCTGGGGTATAGGTGGGGGATAGCCCATGAGCTGTCGATCGACGCCAACAGGGACGGCAGGATTGATGCTAGATACCTTATTGCCGGGCGATTTGGTCAATATTCCCCTCATGATCCAGCAATTGAATCATGGGAGTCCTCCAAGTGTGACGGCACGTTCGATATTCACATCGTCCACGCGGAAAGCGGTAAGCCCGAACGCGTCGAGAGGGATGTGGATCGCGATGGGAAATATGAGATAATATTGTATGATGCGGATGCAACTGAATTCCGCAGACTTTATCCTAGGCCTCACTGCTCGCCCTAGCCGATGCGGAGAAAATGACCAATCATGGAACAAGGCGTCCCGGTAGAAGTTCTCGGTGAAGAGTTGAGAGACTTTTCCGAAGGCGATGCGGAGCTTCTCAGGGAAAAACTCAACGCCAAAAAGTAAAACTCAATATCGAACACCTGAAGGAGTACGGACCATGAAACGACGAATTGCCTTAGGAGCAGCGATAGGCGCTATTCTTCTCTTGGCGATTTTCGCATACTTGTTCAGGCAAATCGAAAGCGTTGATCCACACCTCGGGCGTATTACATATAGAATGAAGTGGGGCCAAGTGCGGGAGGTACTGATTGACTTCGATGGTGATGAGATCACTGATCTCCGTGGCATATACCCGCGTTCAGGCGGAGAAGTATCGGCTGGTGATCCATTTGAGCAGCACTGGGAATCTTCACGCTGTAATGGCGATTTTGATATACATCTCACCTATTACCCTGGAGGCGAGCCGGGTAGTATCGAATATGATAGTAATCAGGATGGCGAGTACGACATTATCTTAGGGGCTAGCGAAGGAATGGCGTTACTTAACAGGATGCGTGAAGATGGATGCTTTCCATGACTCTCGCTAAATTTCCAATATTTCCATGGCTCGTTCTCCAGGCCCTATGAGCTAGCTAGTTAGCGCCGCTGAGTTGAGGATTTTGCGACGGAGGATCGGCCAAGCCCTTAATACGCTCGCCTTCTTCGTTCCCATGACCCATCAGCAGCCGACGGATTGCGACCACCCTTCGCGGTATCGAATGGCCGGTATCGTCGATGATTCGTTCCATCGCGCGCAATCTCTCAAGCGGCAAATCCACCACTCGGACGTCGAGCTTGGTTCCGGGAACCGGTTCCGACAGCTCACCGAGGAGCCCCGTCATTTCCTCCGCCAA
>JAAEPZ010000245.1 GCA_024231955.1 bacterium
ACGCTGACAGGAGAAATAGATTCCGGTAGCTACTGTTCCGTCGTTTCTCATCGCCTTTTCGACGATCAGTTTCCGTCAGTCCACCTGCGCAGCATCGAACGCCCTAGCTTCGCCTTCGGGGGCGTTCCGATCAAGGGATTCGAGGGAACATTCTCAACAGTCGCGTCCGCCAATGGGAAGGAGTGCTCGGTCGACATGGTCATTTGCTCCGCCGACATTAACCCGCTCATTGGCCGCGACATCATCAACGGACTGGAACTTAGCTTCACCGGATCGTCTGTCGTGTCTACTGTCAATTCTCCAACTCCACCGCAGAGGGATTCTAGGGATTCATGGAACATGCATACAAACCAGCTCCGGGCACAGGAAAAACGCAGGCCTCAGGAGGAGGTCGAGTACGCACTGGCTGACCGGAGTGTCTCTAGAGTCACTCAGCCTAGCAACGACGGATCTTACACAACTCTTCTGCGCGACTTCCCGACGTTGACATTGCACCAGCTGGGCATGTATCCCGGCTTCCAGCACCGGATTCAATTGCAACCTGGAACCATCCCAGTGGTCTGTCGGGCAAGGCCCGTTCCTCTAGCGTTGCGTGAGAAGGTGGAGATGGCCGTCAGGGAGTTGGATCGCCAAGGGATTTGGGAGCCGGTCGAGAAGTCGG
>JAAEPZ010000246.1 GCA_024231955.1 bacterium
CGGCCTGGAAGGATCAAGAAGCGAAACCGGAAGAATATCGGGAATATTTCGAGGATTTCGCGACGCAGAGCTGGTGGAAAAGACCCGTTTTCGGCCGGCGTCACTTTTGCCACGGGCTGTTAGGGTCCGCGAAGAAATAACTTCCCATCTCGCATCCGATCTTCACGCCATCTTCGGCCGATCCTCACTCGCAAAATCCTCGAATTAGCCGGCTAGTCCTGCGGTTTTGCTCCTTCGGATCGACAGAATATGGCGCAAATCTCGGCGCGAGAATGGGAAGTTATTTCTGCGCGAGCCCTGAGTCAGCCGCCCTACCTTGAGGTCGATAAGCAGAAAACACCGAAGTTCACGATGATAAAACACGAGATCGATATAGAAATGATCTCCATCGATGGTGATCCGCTTCTGTCTGGCGACGAAGAATAGATCTCGCCCCAGCTCCAGGAGGAACTGTTGCAGTCGTTCGATGAGCGCTTTCTCGAGATCGGTTTCGAGCCAACGAGATGCCTCGGGAAGGCCGACGAACTCGAGGACGTAGGGGTCCTTGACCATGTCTCTTGGCTCGTTGACCTCGTGCCCCTCGCGCGCCAGGGCCAGAACCCCTTCCTTGTCGCGTGACCGGGCCAGGCGCTCGAAGAGCAGTGAGGCGATCTGCCGCTGGAGCTCGCGGACCGACCATCGGGCCTTGGCGCACTCGGTCTCGTAGAAGGCTCGGGCTTCGGCGTCCGCCACCCGCATGAGTTGACGGTAGTGGGTCCAACTCAACTCCGAGGACAGGGGTCTCGGTGGTTCCCCAGATTCGGTACCCACTGAGTACCGAATTTCAGGCACTTGAGATTCGGTACTCAGTGAGTACCGAATTGGCGGCAGGCGGTTGGCGTAGGTCTGGTAGAACTGCCGGATGAAACGCAAATTCCGTTCGCTGAAG
>JAAEPZ010000247.1 GCA_024231955.1 bacterium
GCCGCCAAGAAAAAGGTAGCCAAGAAGGTCGCGAAGAAGAAGGCCGTCAAAAAGGTTGCCAAGAAAAAGGTAGCCAAGAAGGTCGCGAAGAAGAAGGCCGTCAAAAAGGTTGCCAAGAAAAAGGTAGCCAAGAAGGTCGCGAAGAAGAAGGCCGTCAAAAAGGTTGCCAAGAAAAAGGCAGTCAAGAAGGCCGTGAAAAAAGCGCCTCGCAAACCCGCTACCAGGAAAAAGAGGTAATCGGGCATCGGCGAGTAACGTTGAATAGAACGGGAGGAAGGATGCGACTCTTCCTCCCGTTTTTTATTGGGGACCATTCCGTCTGCTCTTGACACGCGCCGAGCCCTTCGGACTATTCTGTGACGATCATGAAAATACTCTCCCGACATACGCTCACCGGTTCGCGTCCGCTATCCGCTCTGTCCCTGCTGTTTCTGCTGGGGGGCGTGATGGAGTTGGGCGGAGTCATGCCGGAGTTCATCCGGAATCTGCGGCAACCCATGACCGCTCTCATCTTCAGCGGATTCTGTCTGCACCATATCGCTTGCTCCTGGCGGAGAGGGTGGCGGATCTGTTTCCTGGCCAATTCCCTGAGCACGTTCCTGATGGCGACAACGATACTGGCTCTCCTGTTGGCCGCCGGCTGTTCAGGTAAGCTCCCGTCCGGATTCGCACCCGCGGCGATACTGCTCCACTCTGTTCTCCTGCTCTCACTCCTGGAGCTTGGACGCCTGAACCAACTGCTGACGCGCAAGGGCGTTCCCCCCGCGGTATTTGTCGTGCTCGGATTTCTGTCCCTGATTCTGTTGGGGGCATTTCTGTTGATGTTGCCGGCCGCCACCAGAGGCGTCGAACTCGGATTCGTGGATGCGCTCTTCACCTCGGTCAGCGCCACCTGCGTAACGGGGTTGACTGTGGTCGAGACCGGTTCCGTGTTCACTAGTTTCGGCCTCGGCGTTCTCTTTCTGCTCTTCCAGATCGGTGGCCTGGGCATACTCACCGTAACCAGTTTTTTTGCGCTGTTGCTGTCACGCGATCTCGGCACGCGGGAGCGACTGGCGATCAGCGAGAACTTCGGCACTTCGGGTTTCCGCGGACTGCGTGGTTTGATTCTCCGTCTGGTCTCCTTCACGTTCGTGATAGAGGCGCTCGGCGCATTGCTGCTCCACCTCACTGCCGGGCCGCAGTTGGGCGCGGACAGCGCACGATTGGGGAGCGCCGTGTTTCATGCCGTAAGCGCGTTCTGCAACGCCGGTTTCAGCCTCTATCCCGACAGCCTGACCGGTTTCATCCCGCAACCGGCGGCCCTGTTCACCGTTGCCGGTCTGATCATGATCGGAGGATTGGGTTTCCTGCTCTGTTTCGAGTTGCTCGGCCGTACCCGTCTCATCGGCGTGAGACGCCTGCGGGGCAAACGGCGACGTCTGTCACTCCAGGGGAGACTGGTGCTGATCGCTTCGCTGGTTCTCTGGATCGTCGGTACACTCATGTTCCTCTACGCCGAGTGGAACGGGGCGCTGGCCGAACATACCGGAGGGGAGAAACTGCTCATGGCTTTCTTCCAATCGGTAACGTCGCGGACGGCGGGTTTCGAGATCTTCCCGCAAACCGAACTCTCTCCGGCCGGTACCTTCGGAACTACACTGTTGATGTTCATCGGTGCCGCCCCCGGTTCGACCGGCGGTGGCATCAAAGTGGTGACGATCGTCCTGACGATCCTGCTGCTCCATTCGTTTTTCCGAGGGCGTACCAGAGTCGATCTGGCCGGGAGAACGATTCCGGAAACTGTCATCAGGGAGGCTTTGGCGGTCATCAGTGCCGCGCTTTTCCTGGTTTTCGGTGCGATAATGGCGTTACTTCTGGTCGAGGGGACACCCTTGGCGGCAACCATCTTCGAGGCGGTGTCCGCCTTCGCCACGGTCGGATTGTCGACCGGACTCTCCGCGGAGCTGGGTGACTTCGGCAAACTGATGCTGGCGCTGTTGATGTTCTGTGGACGTGTCGGCCTACTCACCGTTGCTCTGGGGGTGAGTGGCGGATTGAGTGAGCGCAAGTACCGGCTTCCGGAGGAGGGTGTGATGATCGGCTGATCGTCCGGTCGAACATCATCTGTGGTGCCGTCCGTCTGGCCGTCGGCCCTTCGCCCTCTCGGACTGAGCCGCCCTGCACAATTCGCCGCCGGGAATGTCCGTTACCGATTCTTCCCCATTGCAAAGGGGCCGTCCTGTGTTAGACTGCGGTTTCGGTTCATCTGGAGGAATTATGAATGATCATGTTATCAGACGCGCAGTGGTTGCCGGGCTGGGACGCTTCGGCAAGGCGGTGGCTCTGACTCTGGCCGAGTTCGGTGTCGATGTCATCGCTATCGATTCCGACATGCGTCTGGTCGAGGAGATCAAGGATGACGTCGATCTCGCGCTCTGCCTGGAGGCCACTCGACCCGGTGCCCTGGCGGAGTTGGAGCTGGAACGCTCCGATGTCTTTATCGTCGGGGTGGGGGAGGACTTCGAGGCCAATGTGCTCCTCACCTCCATGGCGCTCGAGATGGGGATCCCCCAGGTGATCACACGTGCGCAGAATCCGCTCCGGAAACGGGTGCTGGAACGGGTGGGGGCAACCCGTGTATTGTACGCCGAGCAGGAGGTGGGGCAGAGACTGGCGCGCAACCTGGTCAGCGGGAGCGCCATCGAGTTCATCAATCTGCCCGAGGAGTATTCCCTGCGTGAGGTGCTCCTGCCTCTCTCTTTCGCGGACAAGACCCTCGCCGATCTGCAGCTGCGCAAGGAGCACGGGTTAACGGTCGTTGCCGTCACCAGGAGTATTGAACAGGACGGTGTCGTCGAACCCAGGGTGCACCCGGTGCCCAGCGCGGATTTCCTCCTGTCCGAGGGGGATGTCCTTTCGATCATCGCCGAGAACAACCGATTCGAATTATTGAACAAGTTGTCCTGAGCCCCCCGGACGCCAGGACGACCATCCGGAGACCTGATCAATGAAATCTCCCGCAATCAGCTTCCAAGCCTCTCCTCTGCATCGCGGCGCCTATCTGACGCTGCTGGCGATTCTGCTGCTGACGCTGCTGTCACCGACAGCGAAAGGGTCGGAGGATCTGACCTTCTTCAACAAACTGTATACGGATGGCCTCTACGATGTGGCCATCGGTCAGATGGAGGCCCTCCTCACGCGCAATCCGCGTCACTCGGAGCGCAACGAACTCGTCTGGTTGCTGGGGTACAGCTGCCGCGCATTGGAGCGGAACGGGGAGGCGCTGACCTGGCTCGATGAGTTCGCCACCGTTGCGCCCGCCGACAGTCGTGCCTGCACCGCCCTCTTCGACGGGGCCGGCTGCGGAGCCGCCGCTGGGGAGCTGCAGAGGACGGGTTTGGTTCTGGACCGTCTGCTGCGTGAATTCGGGGAGTGTGAGCATCATGCCGCGGCGGTGCTTCTCTCCGCCCGCGTCAAGGTCGCGCTGGGTGAGGAGGCTGTTGCCCTGCAACTGCTCGGCTATCTCATAGATTCAACCGGCGACGATGAATTACTCGGTCGTGCCCTCTTCGAGCGGGCACGTCTGCGTGGCGAGCATGACCCGGAAGCCGCGCGTGCGGATCTCGAGCAGTTGAAAGCCTCTCTCCCCAAGCATCCTCTGGCGGGGTTCGCGGCGATGGAGCTGGCGGAGCAATCCGCGGCGCAGGGGCGTGAGGAGAGTGCTTACGACGACCTGGACTGGGTCCTGACCAACTTCGACCTTGCGGAGATCCTCACCCGAGCCCTGCGCATGCGTGCGGATCTGCAGATCCGCGAAGGGCGATACGCGGATGCCGCCAACTCCCTGACCGAATTCCGCACCCGTTTCCCCGGTGACGGCGACCTGGATCTGCTCTCCGAGGAGGTGGATCTCCTGCTGTCTGCGGCATTGCCGCAGGAGGCTCTCCTGCGTGCCCGTCTGTACTGGGATCGTGCCGGGGATACGCTGATCGCCTGGCATCTGCTGGGTCGCGCCGTCGAGGCCACCGGCAACCGGGAGCGGGCGCTGGAGGCCTGGACGCGGGTTGCCGATCTGGATCCTGAAGGTGAGCTTGGCCTCGCCGCCCTGCAGCATCTTTTCGAACTCCATCTGGAGAGCTCATCCGAGGAGGATATCTCCGGGTTGAGCACCCTCGTCAATCGTCTGCTGGAGCGGTTGCCTGATGTCGACGAGCGGGGTCGAGTGCTGCTCCGACTGGGCGATAAATGGGTGGCGAGCGGGCGCCCCCTGGCTGCGGAGCGCGCCTGGGAATCCCTGCTCGACGACTACAGCTCGTGCGCCGCAGTACCGGCGGCACTATTCAAACTGGCCGGTCTCCGTGAGGTTCAGGGGAGCTGGCGCGAAGCCGAGCAACTCTACAACCGGCTGGTCCGGGAGCATGGGGCGAGCGCGCGCGGGATGGATGCGCGCCGCAGTCTGGAGAACCTCCGCCTCTACTACAGGGTCGATGAGCATGCAGCCGTCGGCAAGCTCCTCGACCTGTTCGGCTCGGATATGGCCGAGCCAGAACGCTCACTTCTCGTGGGCGAGGTCATCATGAATGACCTCAAGGATTTCCCCCGTGCCTGGGAGTATTTCTCCGAGCTGACGAATCGGAATCCCACCGAGCAATACCTGTTGCTGACGGGGCGCGCGGCCTTGCGTCAGAAAGAGAAGCTGCTGCTTGCCGCCGGGGTGAATGAATCCGCCGCCATCTGGCGCGACAGGGCGCTGCAGGCCCTGGAGACCTGCCTGCGCAGCGCCGCGGGGGAGACAGCGGCCGAAGCTCAGTACGAGCTGACGCTTCTGCGGCTAGCCGAGTTGCCCTCGGGGCCGGATCGCCTGCCGCTCTATGACGGCTATCTCCGCACCTGGGGCGAGTCGCGATGGGCGGCCCGTCTCTACTTCGAAAGGGGCGAGTTGTACAGAGGCCCCGGCTGGAGCGACCGCACGGCCGCCAGACGGCGCGCGACCGAGGATTATCAGCGTGTCCTGACCCTGGAGCCGGAGAGTGGAGAGAGTGAGATCTGGCGTCTGCGCGCCAGGTTGGCCCTGGGGCATCTCGCTTTGGAGGATGAACGTCATGAGGAGGCCTCCGATCACTTCCGGCAGATCGTTGCCGCCGCACCAACCCTCTACGAGGGTTGCGAAGCCCTCTTCGGGCTGGGCGAGGTCGCGGAGATGACGCGGCAGTTCCGCGCCGCGCAGAACCACTTCCGCCGCTACCTTGAGCTGGCGCCGAGCAGTCCCCGGCGGGCGCGCTGTCTGATCCACATCGGCGACGCCTGTTATTTCCTGGGCGAATGGCCCCAGGCGAGGGAGATGTACCTGGCGGTGGGTTTGGCCGAACCGGACAGTCCGCTTGTTGACGACGCCATCTATAGGCTGGCGCTGACCGAGGAGCAGACCGGAAATATCGCAGAGTACCACACGAGATTGATCTGGCTGCTGCGCAACGGTTCACCCCGCTTCATGCGTGAAGCGGCCTGGCGACTGGCCCGCGCCGCCTCCGCGGCCGGTCACGATGAGGACACGTTGAACTATCTGGAATTCCTGCGCGATCTCGGTTGGGACGGTCGTTACGCGGCCGAGGGCGGTCTGCTGCTCGGCGGCATCTACCTGGAGACGGGCGATGGTCCCACGGCCGTGGCCCACTTCGATTCCCTGCTGGCCCGGGTCACCCTGGGCGACGCCCGTCCGGAAGCCGAGTTGGGACGAGTGCGCGCGCTGCTGCTCGCGGGTCGTACTGACGAGGCTACCACGGCCTGGGAGGCGCTGGCCTCCGCTGCGGCCGTTGCCGATGAGGAGCGGGCGCAGGTTCTGCTGGGCTTCGGCCGGGCCTGCATCGCCGGTGACGAGGTCCCGCGCGCCGTCGAGTACTTCGAGGCTTGCGTCAACGGTTTCCCCGGTGACGACTCCGCCGCCTGGGCGCACTACGAACTCGCCATGATCGAGGGGCGCGCCAGACGCTTCACCGATGCCTGCGCGGGTTTCGATCGACTGCTCGAACTCCACCCCCGATCCGCGGCCGCGCGGGAGGGGGCGATCAAGGCTGCGGGCATCCTCTACAGTCAGGGCGACTTCGCCGGTGCGGGCGAACGCTATGAGCATGCGTTGACGCTGCATGATGATCCTCCGCCCGAGTTGCTCTACTACTCGGCGCTCGCGTTGGAGAAGAACATGCAGGCCGAACCTGCGCTGGCGCGCATCCGCACCCTGCTCGCTCGCTATCCCGATGATGAACACGTGCCGGAGGCGATGATGAAGGTGGGATTCTACCTGCAGGCGCTGGGGCAGTATGAGCGTGCGATTCTGGCCTACCGCAACGCCGAGTTGTTCCAGGATCGCGAGGGCAAGGCCCGCCTCCATTTCTGGATGGCCGACTGCCTCGAATCCGCGGGGAACATCCCGGAGGCGCTGGCGGAGTTCCTCCGCGTGACCTATCTCTTCAGCGATCAGGGGCTCTGGGGCGTCACCGCCACCCTGCGCGCCGCAACCCTCTACGAAAGGGGCGGCGAGGTCAGTCAGGCCAGGCAACTCTACGAGAAGGTCATCGCCGGCCAGGGAGCGGACTCCGATTTCGGCAAGGCGGCGAACGATGGTCTCCGGAGGTTGGCGGTTCCGGGAGGGCAGGGCTGAGCATGAAACCCCTCATCAAAGTTCACGGAGCGCGTGTCAACAATCTGCGCAACCTGGATGTGGAGATCCCCCGTTACCGATTGACGGTGCTCACCGGTCCCAGCGGTTCGGGGAAGAGCAGTCTGGCGTTCGACACCCTCTTCGCGGAGGGGCAACGGCGGTATGTCGAAAGCCTGTCGACCCAGGCTCGCTCGCTCATCGGCGAACTGGTCCGTCCCGATGTCGATCTGATCGAGGGGTTAAGCCCGGCGGTGGCCGTCAACCAGCACAGCACCTCCGCCGGACCCCGCTCCACCGTCGGCACCCTGAGCGAGATCGGCAACTATTTGCGGTTGCTCTACGCTCGGGTAGGGGAGTTGTCGGGCGGTTCGGGCGCATTCCTTCTCGACGAGATAGCCATCCTCGAACGTCTTACCTCAATCGAAACCGGGCGGAAGGTGACCCTGTTGGCGCCGGTGCTCGATGAGCGCAAGGGTGCGCAGAAGCGTCTGCTCGACAAGCTCCGCAGGGCAGGTCTGGTGAAGGTGCGGCTCAACGGTGAGATCTGTGATCTCGATGACGATCTGATGCTCATACCCGGACGCCGCAACAGCATCGAAGCCGTAGTCGATCGCCTGAAGGCCGGCGGCAAGGCCGTTCGCCGGTTGGAGCAGGGGTTGAGGAGCTGTCTGAATCTGGGCGCGGGACGCGTGCGGGTCCTGCTGGGGGCAACCCCCGATTGCGATGAGGAGGAGTGGAACTTCACCGTGGCCGGCAAGGGGGAGACCCGCTTGCCCGAGATGTCCCCCAGCCTGTTCTCCTTCAACAGCCGCAGCGGCGCCTGCGGCGGGTGCCAGGGGATGGGCCGGATCCGCAGCCTGCGTGAGGATCTTCTGGTGCCGGATACCAGCCTCTCGCTTGGGGCGGGCGCCGTTGATTATCTGCGGGGCACGCGGGGAGCCTGGTTGAGGGCGCAGGTGGAGGCTCTGGCCGAAGCGCTGGACTTCACTTTGGATACCCCGTACCGCGAGATCACCGCGGAGTCCCGGAAGACGCTGCTGTACGGCAGCAAGCGGGGGCAGTTGGATATCCAGTTCAAGACCCAGCGTGGGCGCTATCGCCGTCTTTTCGAGGGTTTGATCCCCTATCTCGAACGACGGCAGGAGGAGACCTCCAGCACCGCCGTGCGCAAACAGATCGAAAAGTACATGGGGGATGAACCGTGTCCCGATTGCGGCGGCCGGAGATTGAGTTCCGAAGCTCTGCGGATCAGCATCGGGGGACTTGATTACGCCGAGATCACGGCGCTTCCGCTCAAGGAGTTGGACGACTTCATCCGCGGAGTATCGTTCTCCGGTACGAGGCAGCCGGTGGCCGAGGAGATCCTGCCGGAGATCCTGTCGCGTGTCGGTTTTCTGATGCGTGTCGGACTGGGCTATCTCAGCCTCGATCGAGCGACCTCGACCCTCTCCGGCGGCGAACGGCAGCGGTTGGCTCTGGCCGAGCAGGTGGGGGCATCGATGACTGGCGTGCTCTATATCCTGGATGAGCCGTCGATCGGCCTGCACCCCAGGGATCATCAGGCATTGCTGGAGACGCTCGTGCAATTGCGCGACCGGGGCAATACCGTGATCGTGGTCGAACATGACCGGGAGACGATAGAGCGGGCCGACTGGATAATCGACCTGGGACCCGCTGCCGGCGAAAACGGTGGCCAGGTGATCGCCGTGGGAACCCCCGAGACGATCAGGATGAATCCCGCCAGCCTGACCGGGCGTTGCCTGTTGGAGGCTGTGACGAAAGCTCCCAGGAAACCGCGCAAAAAGACCGGCAAGGGGATACAGGTGCTCGGGGCGCGGCAACATAACCTCAAGAAGCTGGATGTGGAGTTCCCGCTGGGACTCCTGACGTGCGTTACCGGCGTGTCGGGCAGCGGCAAGAGCACGCTGGTCCATGATATCCTCTACGCGGTTCTGGCGAGGGAGAAGCACCGCTACCAGGGACGGGCGGGATTGTGCGATGCCGTGAAGGGTAGCGACAGGATCACCGACATCGTCCATGTGGACCAGACGCCGATCGGCCGTTCGCCGCGGAGCAATCCCGCCACTTTCGCCGGCCTGTGGGGGCCCATCCGGGATCTCTACTCCAGCTTGCCCGAGAGTCGGATCCGTGGCTATGGCGCCGGTCGCTTCAGTTTCAATGTCAAGGGCGGGCGCTGCGAGGAGTGCCAGGGTGGGGGCCAGAAGAAGGTAACGCTTCACTTCCTCCCGACAGCCTACGTTACCTGCGAGGCCTGTCGAGGGCGCCGATTCAACCGCGAGACGCTGGATATCCATTACCGGGGGCGGAATATCGCCGAGGTGCTGGAGATGACTATCGAGCAGGCGCTGGAGCATTTTTCAGAGATCCCCAAAATCTGCCGGGGACTGCAGTCGCTGTCGGAGGTCGGACTCGGCTATCTCCGCCTGGGGCAGAGCGCGCTGACCCTTTCCGGCGGTGAAGCCCAGCGGCTGAAGCTGGCCAGGGAGCTCTCCCGGCGCAGCCGCGGACACACATTCTACATCCTTGACGAACCGAGCACGGGATTGCATTTTGATGACGTGAAAACGCTGATGGCCATCCTGCATCGGCTGGTTGACAAGGGGCATAGCGTTACTATAATCGAGCACAATCCCGACATAATCAGGGAAGCGGACTGGATCATCGATCTGGGTCCCGAGGGGGGGCCGGAAGGTGGCGAACTGCTGTTCTCCGGCCGGCCCGCCGATATCGTCACATGCGCCCGTAGTCATACGGGGGCGATTCTACGAAGATAATACGGCATCAAGCATCAACATGCAGAGCCGTCGCAGGGAGGTACTGCCACGAGCATCCAGAAAGAAACAGCCCTATACCGGTGGCACGTCGCCCAGGGGGCGAAGATCGTCGACTTTCACGGCTGGTCCCTGCCGGTCCAGTACACGGGCCTGATGGCTGAACACGCCGCCGTTCGTAATGCGGCGGGTCTGTTCGATGTCAGCCACATGGGCGAAATCGAGGTGGCTGGTCCTGGCGCCCTCGAGCAGGTGAACCATCTGGTCAGCAACAACATCGCCAAGCTCGGTATCGGCCAGATACTCTATACGGTGGCCTGCAAGGAGGACGGCGGGATTCTGGACGACCTGCTGATCTACCGTCTCGGCGAGGAGCGGTTCTGGCTGGTGGTCAACGCCGGCAATCTGGACAAGCTGGCGGCCTGGACGGCTGAGCGGATTCAGGGACCGACCGTGACCAACCTTTCCGGCGGTATCTGTCAGATTGCGATCCAGGGTCCGCGCAGTCGGGAGATCATGCTCGCTTGCCCTCTGTTCGCCTCAGTGGCCGACCGTCTGGGCGACCTGCCCTACTACGAGTTCTTCGAGACGACTCTCGAGGGGCAGGAGATTATTCTCAGCCGGACGGGCTATACGGGCGAGGTCGGTTATGAGATCTACGTGCCCAATGAGCTGGCCGAGATGGTTGCGGAATCGCTGATGACGGCCGGCGGGCAGTTCGGTCTCATGCCGTGCGGCCTGGGATGTCGCGATACCTTGCGCTTTGAAGCCTCCTATTGTCTGTACGGCAATGAACTGGATGAGACCACCGACCCCTACGAAGCCGGTCTTTTCTGGCTTGTGAAAATGAAGAAGGGGGATTTCATTGGCCGTGAAGCGTTGGCGCTGCGCAAGGACGATCCCGAAGCGCGTCGCCTGGTGGGCTTCGAGTGCCCCGGGCGCAAGGTCGCCCGTCACGGTTTCAGGGTTTTCTGCGGCGACGAGGAGATCGGCGTCGTCACGACCGGCAGTTTCTCGCCGACGCTGGGTAAGGTGCTCGGCATAGCCAAGATCCGCCGTGCCTTCCTGAAAGAGCCGTTGACCGTTGAAATTCGCGGAGAGAGAATACCCGTGGAGACCAGAAAAATGCCTTTCTACCAGAATCCAGAACAGCGCGCCTGAGGCTGCGGAAGGAGATTATCGTGAGTGAGTATCCGAGCAACTGCCTTTATACCAAGGATCACGAGTGGGTTGCCGTTGAGGGCGACGTCGCCACCATCGGCATCACGGACTACGCGCAGGGAGAGCTTGACGCCATCACCTTCATCGAGCTGCCCGCCATGGGCGATCTGCTTGAGGTGGGCGGAGCCTGCGGCACCATAGAGGCGGTCAAGGTCGCGGAGGATATCTTTTCGCCGGTGGCCGGTGAGGTCGTCGATGTCAACGGCGCTCTGGAGGATGAGCCCGAAATCGTCAACAACTCCCCGTTCGATGACGGTTGGTTCTTCAAGGTCAAGCTCAGCAACACCGATGATCTGACCGATCTGATGGACAAGGATGCATACCTGGCCATGGTAGGAGAATAATGCGCGGTTTTGTCCCCCACACCGAAGATGAGATCAGGACGATGCTGGCCGCCATCGGCGTAGCCGGCATCGACGACCTTTTCGCCACGGTGCCTGCCGACTGCCGCCTGGCGGCAGGTCTGGATATGCCCGACGGCCTGGATGAATACGGCACCGCCAGTCACATCGAGGGGCTGGCGGCGGCCAATCGTCCGGCCGGGGGAGAGCTGTGCTTCCTCGGCGGCGGCACCTATGATCGGGTAATTCCGGCTGTCGGATCGCAGATCCTGTCGCGTCCGGAATTCTACTCGGCCTACACGCCCTATCAGCCCGAAGTCTCGCAGGGCACCCTGCAGATGATCTTCGAGTTTCAGACGCTCCTGGCGCGCCTGACGGGGATGGATGTCGCCAATGCCTCGCTCTACGATGGCGCGAGTGCGCTGGCCGAAGCGGTAATTCTGGCCTGCGGCGCCAAGCGTCGCAAGAAGGTGCTGCTGCCCGGTTCGCTGCGGGCAGCCGGTCGGCGTGTGGTGGAGACATACACTCGCGGCATGGATCTGGAACTGGTCGAGATCCCCTGGGACGGCACGGGGCGGATCGACTCCGCCGCGCTCAGTGAGCAACTCGGGGACGACGTGGCGGCCGTGGTGGTGCAGACACCGAACTACTTCGGTGTCGTCGAATCGCTCGCCGATCTGGCGGTTGAGATCCAGGCCGCCGGAGCGCTGGTTATCGCCTGTGTGGAGCCGACAAGTCTGGCGCTGCTGGAATCGCCCGGTGCGCAGGGTGCCGACATCGTAGTCGGCGAGGGGCAGAGCATCGGCATCCCGATGAGCTTCGGGGGACCGGGACTCGGTCTGATGGCCGTCAGTCAGAAACTGGTGCGGAAGATCCCCGGACGGATTGTCGGCCGTACGGTCGACAATCAGGGTCGGACCGGCTACGTGCTGACGCTCCAGACCCGCGAGCAGCACATTCGCCGCGAAAAGGCGACAAGCAACATCTGTACGAATCAGGGTTTGATGGCTCTGGCGGCCACCGTCTACCTGGCGACCCTGGGGGAGAGCGGGCTGAAGACTCTGGCGCGGGGGCTGGCGGATCGTGCCGGCTACCTGGCGGACAAAATCGAAGCGCTCCCCGGTTTCAGCCTCCCCTTCAGCGGCGACATCTACCAGGAGTTGGTGATCACGGCGCCGATCTCGGCCGAAGAGATCAGAGCGCAAGGCGCAGCCGAGGGGATTCACGCCGGGCTGGCGCTGGGCGGCGATTATCCCCTGCTGGGGGACAACGCGCTGCTGGTCACAGTGAGCGAGAAGCACAGTATCGAGGACCTCGATCGCTTCGTCGCATTCCTCGGGAGGTGCACATCGTGAGCAGGATTCTATTCGAACTCTCCACCCCGGGGCGCCCCGGATTCGCACTGCCTGCCGGGGGGCCGCAAGGCACCGCGCGTCTGGGTGACAGTAAACTGCGTCAAGACGCCATGGGTCTGCCGGAGCTGAGCGAACTGGATGTGCTGCGGCACTTCGTGGAGCTCTCCACGCTCAACCATTCGATCGCCGCTGGATTCTATCCGCTGGGTTCATGCACGATGAAATACAATCCCGTTCTCAACGAGAATCTGGCGGGACTGCCCGGTTTCGCGGGTTGCCATCCGGGGCAGACGCCGGAGACGGTGCAGGGCTGCCTCGAATTGATGTGGGAGCTTGAGCAAAAGCTCAAGGCCGTGACTGGCTTCCCCGCGGTTTCGCTGCAACCCGTAGCCGGGGCCCAGGGCGAGTTCGTCGCCATGGCCATCGCCCGGCGGTACTTCGAGGATCGCGGCGAGCGGCGGGAACTGGTGATCATACCCGACAGTGCCCACGGCACCAATCCCGCGAGTGTGGCCATGGCGGGCCTGAAATCCGTCACCATCAATTCGGGTGATAACGGACTGGTGAAGCTGGAATCGCTGGCCGAGGCGTTGAACGACAACGTTGCCGCCGTGATGTTGACCAACCCCAACACGCTGGGGCTGTTCGAAACCGAGATCAGGGCCATCGCCAAGCTGGTGCACGACGCTGGGGCGCTCCTGTATATGGATGGCGCCAACATGAATGCCCTGACCGGCAGGGTGCATCCCGCCTCGCTGGGTTTTGATATGATGCACCTCAATCTGCATAAGACTTTCAGCACGCCTCATGGAGGTGGTGGTCCCGGCGCCGGACCTGTCGGTGTCACGGCCGAGCTGGCTGAATTCCTGCCCGGTCTCCGCGTGGTCAGGGGTGACGACGGCTTCCGCGCCAATCCCGCATCCAAGGCGATAGGCAGTGTTCATGGAGCCAACGGCAACTTCGCCATGCTGCTGCGGGCCCTGGCCTACATCATTCGTCTGGGTGGCGATGGCCTCAAGGATGTGAGCGGCGGAGCGGTTCTCAACGCCAACTATCTGCAGGCCCGTCTGCGTGACACCCTGGAGATTCCGCATGATGGACTCTGCATGCATGAGTTCGTGGCCAGCGGCCGCTCTTTGAAGCCGCACGGAGTCCGGACCATGGATGTGGCCAAACGACTCCTCGACTTCGGCATGCATGCGCCGACCATCTACTTCCCGCTCATCGTGCCCGAAGCGCTGATGATCGAACCGACCGAGACCGAAAGCCTGGCTACGCTGGACGAGTTCGTCGCAGTGATGAAGCAGATCGTCGCGGAGGCGGCGGAGGATCCGGAAATACTGCTGAAGGCTCCCCTGACGACGCCGGTCGGCAGACTGGATGAGGTGGGAGCCGTGAAGAACCTGCTGGTTGTCGAACCGCCGACCGGCGAGGGGGAGGGCTCCTGAGTGTCGACGCGTTGAGTACCTGGCGTCTCCAGTCGGACGGTCCGCTGGATGGCGAAAACAACATGCGTCTCGATGGCGAATTGTTCGCGGCTTGCGAAGAGAGTGAATTGAACAGGGGCGGCTCCGGTGAGCCGCCCCTGCCCGTTTTGAGAACCTATACCTGGGATCCCTGGACCGTATCGCTGGGCCAGGGACAACAGCCCGATATGGCGCTTGACCTTGCTGAACTGAGACGACGAGGCTACGGTTGGGTACGGCGGCCAACCGGCGGGCGGGCTGTTTTCCATGCCGATGAGATCACTTATGCCGTCATCGCCCCGCTGCGCGGCCCTTTCGCGGGGTCGCTGTCGGAAACGCACAGCCGGATCGCACATGCCCTGCAACGTTTCTACCGTTACCTCGGTCTGGAGACGGAGCTTTCGCGCCCCGCCCCCGCCGTCGAACTCTCACCCAGGATCAAGGCGCCCTGTTTCGTGGCCCCCGGCCTGGCGGAGCTTGAGGTTGACGGTCGGAAGATCGCCGGCAGCGCTCAGCGCCGCGGGCGCAGGGCATTTCTGCAGCACGGCTCGCTGCCGATCGGACCCGCGCATCTCGAATTGATCGACCTGCTGCCGTTCGCCGAGGGGGACAGCGATGCGCGCGCCCGGATGCGCCGGGTGCTGGCCCGTCGATCGACCTGCCTGCGGGATCTGCTGCCTGAGATCCCATCCGTCGGCGAATTGCAGATTCTTTTGGCGCAGGCTTTCGCGGAGGAGTTTGCACTCCGCTGGGAACCACCGGACAATGTGGAGGGGGGCGCCGATGCCCGCTGATCGGCAACCGCTCCTCCGTGTAAACGGGCTGTGCTGCGCTTTCGGCGACGGGGCCGATCGGGCCATGGTCGTGGATGATCTCGCTTTCACGATTGAGCGGGGGGAGACCCTCTGTCTGGTGGGGGAATCCGGGTGCGGCAAGACGATTACCGCGCTCTCCCTGCTGAAGCTGCCCCCGCGGGGGGCACGGATCGTCGCCGGGGAGATGATCTTTCGGGGACGGGATCTGACGGGCATGAGCGAAAAGGAGATGCGCGACATCCGGGGGGGGGAGATCGCCATGATCTTCCAGGAGCCCATGACCAGTCTCAATCCTCTGCTCCGGGTGGGAGATCAGGTCGGCGAATCGCTGCGACGACATCGGCGGATGTCGGGAGCGGCCGCTCGAAGTGCCGTACTGGATCTGTTTGCCGAGGTCGGGATACCCGATCCCGCTCAGCGCCTCAACAGCTTTCCCCATGAACTGAGCGGAGGTCTGCGCCAGCGGGTGATGATCGCCATGGCCCTGGCTTGCGGTCCCGCGCTGCTGATCGCCGATGAGCCGACAACGGCCCTGGATGTGACCATCCAGGCGCAGATACTACGCCGTCTGACCCACCTCCGCACATCGCGCAACCTGGCGATACTGTTGATTACCCACGATCTCGGCGTTGTCGCCGAGGTTGGCAGCCGGGTGCTGGTGATGTACGCCGGGCAGGTGGTGGAGAGCGCATCCGTGCCGGATCTGTTCGACACTCCGTTGCATCCCTATACGCGGGGACTGCTGGCCAGCTTGCCGCGTGTGGACCGGGATGTCGGGCGGTTGACCGGCATTCCGGGAACGGTTCCGCAGCCGGGTGCCGTGCCCTCGGGGTGCCGTTTTCGTCCGCGCTGCACGGAGGCCGGTCCAGGTTGTGATGCAACGCAACATCTGGCAGGCGTGGGGGATGGTCGTGCCGTCCGCTGTTGCAGGACGGAGTCTCCGTGAGCACTCTCGTGAGCATCAGGGACCTCAACAAACGTTTCCCGATCCGCAGCGGGGCGCTGGGGCGCCGTAGCGGCTGGTTGCAGGCGCTGCGGGAGGTCTCGCTGGAGATACGCAGGGGGGAGATCCTGGGCCTGGTCGGTGAATCGGGTTGCGGCAAAACCACGCTGGCCCGGTGTCTATTGCGGCTGGAGAGGGCGGACGGCGGCATAATTGAGCTTGAGGGGCGGGATCTGACGACCCTGACGCGGGGGGATCTGCGCGATATGCGTCGGTCGGTTCAACTGGTGTTCCAGGACCCATGGTCCTCGCTCAACCCACGGATGCGGATAAGGGACATCGTTGCGGAGCCTTTGCGAGTGCATGGGCTGGCCTCAGGGGCGGAGTTGGTGCGACGTACTGATGAGCTGCTGACGCTGGTCGGGCTGGAGGCGACCCATGGGGGCAGATATCCCCACGAGTTTTCGGGGGGGCAGCGTCAACGGATCGGTATTGCCCGCGCCCTGGCCACGGAGCCGCAGTTGCTGGTGGCCGACGAGCCGGTCAGCGCCCTGGATGTATCGGTGCAGGCGCAGATTATAAATCTGCTGCACGACTTGCGTGACCAATTGGGGTTGACGATTTTGTTCATCTCGCATGATCTGGCCGTGGTTCGGCAGATCTGCGACAGGGTAGCCGTAATGTATCTGGGGCAGATTGTGGAGAGCGCTCAAGCCGGGGATTTATTCGGGAATCCGTTGCACCCCTATTCGGGCGCATTACTGGCAGCCGTACCGCGCCCCGATCCGCGTTGTGGGGAGGAGCGGGTGAAGGGGAGAATTCTCGAAGGGGACCCTGTGGGAGGTGTGAAAGCATTCTCAGGTTGCGCCTTTCAGCCGCGTTGTTTCAAGGCAGAACCGGAATGTATGCGCAATTATCAGCCACTATTGAACTTAGGGAATGATCGGTCTGTCCGTTGTCACCGTCATGAATAGAATCAATGTAAAGAAAGCGGTTGACTCAACTAATTGTGAGTCATTACATTACCCTGTGTTCAGGTTGAACTTCCCCCAATTCCGAAACAGAGCCTTGCTTGAATCTATCGATTGATTTCAGGCAAGGAGGATTCTGTTGAGGTCAGTCCTATCGTACGATATGGCACTGGAATACAATCGGGGATGGACGTTTGGGTTGGCGTCCTATTGGATAATGACAAAAGGGGATCAACATGACCGCTCGAGGTCTCTACCTAAGTCTACTCCTTCTTCTCCTGCTCCCATGCCTCGCCTTCGCGCAGGGCGGAGGACCCGGAGAGGTTAAGGGTATCGTCGTAAACAGCGATACGGGTGAGGCTCTGCCTTTCGCCAATGTCGTTGTTGAGGGCACGAAGTTCGGTGCCATGACGGCTGAAGACGGAACATTCAGTTTCTACGTTCCCGCCGGTACGTACACGCTCATCACCAGCTACATGGGTTTTGACAAGGGGGAGCATGTCGATGTCGTCATCGAACCCGAGTCGAACAAGACGGTGAATTTCGAGTTGAAGCCGAGCGTTGCGCTGGAGATGGAGACGTTCTTCGTCGACGGCGAGGGTCCCGTGGTGGATGTCAAAAGCTCCACGGTAAAGAAGAACAAGGACTCCGATGACCTGAACGCGTTCGCGGTAGACAATGTTCAGGAGGCGATGGCCCTGGAAGCGGGCATCACCATGAAGGGCGGTCAGCTGTTTGTGCGTGGCGGTCGCGCCGGCGAGGTCTCCATGATGATTGACGGTGTGCCCGTCAATGACCCTCTGGGCGGCTCCGTACAGGTGGCCAACGTGGCGGTCGCCAACTCCGAAGCCATCATCGGCGGCATGGATGCGGAATATGGCAATGCGCAGTCCGCGGTATTCAACATCGTCACCCGTGAGGGCGGCAGCCAGATGGAGGGTTCGCTCCGTTACACCACTGATGACTATGGGCGGCAGGATAAAACCTACACCAACTTCGATCGGTTCGCGGTCGGCATTGGTGGTCCGCTGTTCCATGATGACTTCCGCTGGTTCCTGTCCGCCGAGGGCAACTTTTCCGACGGCGAGGACCTGACTCTCGACCGTCGCGAAGAGTGGACAACGCTCAATGGCCTGTTGCGCTGGACCGATCGTGCGCGCAACACCATGCAGGTGACGAACAAATTGACCTGGAAGTACAGCAAGAATCTCAAGTTCAACCTGGAAGCCAACCTCAACTGGTCCACGACCGATGGTTATGTCCATAACTGGAACCAGGAGGGGTACGTTAATCGTCTGCACATGTTTGAACGCCTGGAGCTGAGCGGTGAAGCGTCGGCCGAAGGGGGCATGCGGAACTTCTACGTTGTGCGCGGCACCATGCCGGTCAAACACGGTCCCTGGTACACCGACTATTACATGACCAACAAGCGGCTTCAGGAGCAGGGACTACCCAACAACTTCACCAAGCTCCTGATCAAATACAAACCTTCGGGGTCGAGCCAGGCCGTCTACGAGATCGCCGATGCGATGCTGGTCAACAGTGCCTATTCGGGGACGGAATTCTATGTCCTAACCGATGAACTGTTCGATGGCTACATGGATACCCTGAGTCGGTGGAGTTATGTCAGAAACGACTCCTCACAGATCTACTACAATTCGGCGGAACACACACCGACAACCGACAGCTACAGCAACAGTGTGAAGTTCATGGCCATCCACAACATCAGCGACAACGTATTCTACCGGTTGGCGCTGACCCGACTCTTCTTCGACAATCTTCGGACCGTGAATGGCCAGGAGCCCTGGGAGTACGACACGGCGGGAACTCCGGCGACTCTGCATAACGGCGCAACCCAGCGCAGCATCTCGCCGTCGATCTACTATACGGATCCCGACAACCCTTTCCTGGCATCCGCCTACGACTACCCGACCTACAATGATCGACAGTCGATCAGTTACATCCTTAAATTCGATATGACCAGCAACCGCTGGCATGGACATCGGATCAAGACGGGCTTCATGGCGCAGTACAACGACATGAGGAACAACCAGATCGGATCCCCTGGTCTGACCCGTATGCTTGTGGATGACATGACCGGACGTCTTCTCGGTACGGCCCAGGGGCTGAGTGCCAACCAGTTCCACAATTTCTCGCCACTGGCTTCGTTCTATGCGCAGGATCAGTGGGACTATCAGGGCATGGTCGTCAACTTCGGCCTGCGCTATGACCTGTTCAGCCCCGGCAACGGTGTCGAGGTCCTGCTCCGGTCAAACGGCGTTGACCCGACCATCGATCGCTACAAGCAGGCCATCAGCCCGCGTCTCGGTCTGGCCTTCCCGATTACCGACCGCGACGTGTTCCATTTCCACTATGGACGTTTCATCCAGGCCCCGGCCAACAACTTCCTGTTCCAGTCCCAGGATCCGAATTCCGGCCAGCCTGTACTTGGCAACCCCGACCTCGAGCCTGAAATCACGATCTCCTACCAGGCGGGCGTCAACCACCAGTTCACGGAACACGTTTCGATGGATTGCGCGCTCTTCTACAAGGATATCTACAGCCTGATTGCGACGACAACGGCTCAGGATACGATCAGCGGCACCCAGTACTTCCGCTATATCAACCAGGCTTACGCCTCGGCGCGTGGACTTGAGTTCACCCTGAGGAAGGCATTCTCGGACAACTACGGCGGCCAGTTCGCCTACACCTTGAGTTGGGCTGACGGTGTGGCCAGCGATGCGCTCTTCGGCGCCACCAGCGCCGCGGGCCTGACTCACCTGCCGACCAAGGAGCTGCCTCTGGGTTGGGATGAACGTCACTCGCTTTCGGCGACGCTGCGTCTGGCGGATCCGGGTAGTTGGGGTGGGGGTGTCACCTACAGCTTCGGTTCCGGTTTCCCCTATACGCCCGCCTTCCGCAATGAGCGGCGTGCGGATCCGACGCTTGAAAACTCCGAAAGGTATCCGGCAACTCATAGTCTGACCCTGCAGGCGGACAAGTACTTCAATGTCTGGGGGCAGGATCTGACCGTCTTCTTCGATGGCCGTAACCTGCTTGATCAGGATCAGATCTCGAATCACAATCCGCGAATCTTCCCCGGTCTACGTTATGCCGACACCTCATATACCGAGTATTTGACGGAAACGGGCAATTACGGTGGCGCCTATCTGGCTGATATGGATGGCGACGGCGAGGACGAATATCACCCGGTTGAAGATCCGCGCGTCTATAGCGCCCGTCGGATCTTCCGAATCGGTTTCGGTTTCGAATTCTAGACCCTGCTACCAGGAAAGCAGAAAGGACGGAGTGATGCATTATCGGTTTCAAGGGAGGAAGTTGAATCGCCCGAGCGGACTCATTGTCTGCCTGGCGCTGCTTCTCCTAATATCGATATCTGCCCAAGCGCATCAGGACAAGACGGCGGGTTCTACCCAGGCATTGGGTATGGACGCTGCAATGCTGCTTGACGGCAGTTTTGTTCACAATGTGGGCGAGTTGCAGATGAACATCACCAACTTCGGTGTTTTCGGCTCCTATCCCACCTGGGGCCTGCCCATGTCCGAGTCGCCTTCGGCTCAATGGCCTGCGGGTAGCGGCGTCGAGTACCTCTGGTCCGCCGGGATCTGGTGTGGTGCTCTGGTTTCGGGAGTGCCGCGGGTCTCCACTACCCAGGCTGGAGTGTGGGAATTCCGGCCGGGGTTGGAGCCCATCTATACAGTCTACCGCTCGTTTGAGGGGGCAAGGGGGGGGACCAGACTACCTTCTCCCGCAGTGGATGACGACAATGACAACATGATAGACGAGGACCCCTTGGATGGGTTCGATAACGATGGCGACGGTGAGATCGATGAGGATTTCTCCGCCATCTCCAACCAGATGTTCCGGACAACCTATCGCGATGACCTCCCCGAATGCTTCTCGAGTTCATCGGATCACCAGCCGCTCAACGTCTTCATCGTTCAGGAATCCTATCAGTGGGAGAACGATCGTGTTGATGATTTTGTCGGTGTGGAGTTCTGGATCACCAATATCGGTGAAGCTACTCTTGAGAATTTCTGTCTGGGTTTCTACGCGGATCCCGATGTCGGTTCACGCACATTGCCCAACAACTACGAGGATGATCTGGTTGATGTCATCAGCCAAACAGCCTGCGTGAAGAAGGGCAACTTCAATATCCCCGTCACCTTTGCCATGGGCGTGGCCTATGACGAGGACGGCGACCTGGATGCGGATGAACCGGCCCTTGGTGAGATCGGCATCATGTTCATGGGGCACACCACAGATCCCGGTGGTGAGACTGCGCCCGCCCGGGTAGGTCTCCGTTCCTGGCAGGCTTTTTCGGGGAGTGCCTCCTTCGAAGATGGTGGAGACCCCACCAACGATAACCAGCGATATGAACTGCTTGCTGATGATTCAAACGACAAGAAACCTACAGCTGCCCGCGACTATCGCATGTTGCTCTCGGCCGGGCCGTTCCTGGTCAGCGCTGGGGAGACGATCAACTTTCAGGTGGCATTTGTGATCGGCGAGGGACGCGATGGCCTGCTTGATAATGCAGCTCAGGCAAAACTCACCTATGATGGCAACTGGTTCAACCTTGATGGGGACATTGCGACCCCTGACGAGGATTGCGCGGAGACATTGATCTTCGATCCGTTGAATGATGTCGAATGGGCCAACCCCTGCGACAGCCTGTCTCAACCGATGGTGGTCACCAAGGGGGACAAAGCCTGGGTCAATAATGACTGTCTTTTCGAGCTTGAGGCCAACGAGCTTTGTGCACCCGGTGCCACAGAGGGCAGTGACAGCTGGTGGTGCACTGGACGAGGTGAGGCGTATGGCGGCCTGGAGACCCAGATCCATTGGCTCTATGGCTCGGCTCCTCCTGCACCCAATCTGAGAATTTGGCCTACTGAGGGCAAGAACGTGCTGTTCTGGGACAACTTCAGCGAATCAATCCCGGATGTCAGCGAGTTGGTCTACGACTTCGAGGGCTACCGTATCTGGCGTGCCGATAACTGGGCGCGGCCCTATGGTTCATCCGTTGATAACGGCCCCTCCACTGACCTGTGGATGCTTCTGAATGAGTATGACCTGCCCAATGGCCTTGGCAGCGACAGCGGGCTTGATATTGTGCGTTACATGCCCAATATCGACGCCAATCTGGTCGCTTTCTACACGGATACCCTGATGATCAATTCGGGAATCGAAGATTCCAATGATCTACTGCCGCCCAGAGGTTACACGATGGCGGACGCCGATACGGCCATCGCCATTGCCAAGCAGCAACTTGGTTTGCCTGGAGGCAGAAGCTACTACCGTTATGAAGATACCAGAGTGCATACAGGCATGCATTACTTCTACTCGGTTACCGCCATGGATCACATCACGATTTCGGATCCCGGCGGCAATGTTCTGGGCTATGGTACGGGACTTTCCGGCGACCCCTCGTCTGGATTCGTTTACACCGTGCCGCAGAGCAGAAGTCAGGGGAGCTGGGAATATGACCCCAGTAAGGTCATAGTTGTTCCCAACCCTGCTACAACCGAGAGTATGGCGCCCTGGGCACTTGGTGCCAACAACGACGATCCTACCGGTTTGAAAATCGAATTCAGACATCTGCCGGCGGGAGTTTGTACAATCAGAATTTTCTCTTTGGCCGGCGATCTCGTTGAATCCATAGAGCATGACCTCACAGACCAGATCAATGATGGTGACTATGCCTCCACTGGGACGGTTGCCTGGGATCTCGTCAGTCGCAATGGCCAGGATGTGGCGAGCGGCGTGTACATTTACGCAGTCGAAGCAGACGGCTTCGAAACAGCTATCGGTAAATTCGTGGTGATTCGCTAGGTCGAACGCCGACTTGGCAAACATTCATCGAGATACAATCTCGCGGGAGGTTGATTGTGAAACGAGTAGTCCTGTTAGCAATTGTGATGCTGACCATTTTCGCCACGGTTGCCCAAGGGGAGATCTTTGAAAAAGTGGGTACCTTCGGTGCTCAATTCCTCAAGATCGGACCATCGGCACGTGCGGCCGGAATGGGTAACAGCTTCACGGCGGTCGCAAATGATGCCAGCGCGACCTACTGGAATCCGGGTGGACTTGTGGATACGCCGAATACAGCGTTGATCCTGAACCATGTGGAGTGGCCCGCGGACATAAAGCTGGACTATGTGTCCTACGTGTTCCGCACACCTTTCCTGCCTGGCACCATCGGTCTGACGGCCAGGGCCTTGACGATGGACCCTCAGGTTGAGCGGACAATATATCTGCCCAACGGTACCGGACGTGATTTTGACTGTGGGGACATGAGCTTCGGCTTCACCTACTCGCAGTTCTTCACGGATAGGTTCTCGACGGGTTTGACCCTGAATTTCATCCACATGGGTCTGGCCGACAAGAGCGTCAATACCAGCTCCTTTGATTTCGGTCTGATCTACAGGATTGGGATCAGGGGGATGCGGCTGGGTATGGTTGTCCAGAATGTCGGCGGCGAGGTCGACTTCGATTCTCGGGCCGCCAAAATGCCGATGCTCTTCAAGGTCGGGTTGGCCGTTGATGCTTTCCAATTTGGGCCGCACTACATGATGAGTGTGATTGAATTCTCCCATCCTTCCGATAATGCGGAACGTGCGAATCTTGGAATCGAGTACTCCTTCAACAGCTTCATGTTCCTTCGTAGCGGCTATAACGCCGGATATGACACCAATGGTCTGACCGGCGGTTTCGGCCTGGCAGTCAATACCAGTGACCGATCAAAGCTGTTCATCGATTACGCTTTTGAGGATCTGTCCTATCTGGGATTTGCTCACCGTTTCTCTGTGAGCTTTTCATACTAAAGTAACCTCTCCCGCGAGGTTGTCTAAGACCGCTCCCTGTGGGGAGCGGTGCCACCGGAAGTCTGGAGCGAGTCAATGTTTGCCAGAGGACAACTGCATAACAACTACAGAGGGCGGCTTCGCCTGATCGTTCGTCTGTACTTGTTGATATGCATCCTCTTGCCGGCAGCATCGGCTTCTGCTCTCACCGCTACAGGCGAATTCATTACCTACCTTGATCTGTATTCATCACCCCTCGCCGATGGCTCTACAAGTCTCGTCCTTTATGCCCAATTGCCGGTAGCCAATCTATCCTGGCATGAGAGCGGAGACAGTCTGATAGCTAATCTGCATGTGACCTGGAGCTTCAACAGTTCAGGCGAATCGGTCGTTGCCATCGACGAGGATGTCGATTTGGTGCGACCGTTAATCGGGTCCGAGGGCCTCCAAAGCATGTACTATATTAGGGAAGTCCAGCCACCCGCCGGCATTTATCGGCTGGAATTCACCTGTGAAGACAAGGGACGAAAGATCGGGGGACTGTTTGGCGGTCTATTCGGTCACTATCCTGCAGCTTCTCTGACCTCCAGGGTTGTCGTCAGGGATTTTAGCGCAGGTGGGATTCTTGCCGACCTGCTGCCATATTCCATCGTCGGAGAGAACCTTTTTTCAAGACCTAACCCATCCGGTGCGTATCTGATCGGGGATCCGCACATGGAAATCAGAACCTGTTTTACACCACCAGCAAACCGCGAAGGTTACTTCTCGCTGATATTGAAGGTGGAGGATAGGTTCGGGAATATTTGCTTCAGGAGTAAAGGCGGCTGGAAATACGAATCGGAAATATTGCCGCTTCAATTCAGAATTCCCATCGCCGGGCTTGAGGCAGGCGAGTACAAGGTGAAGCTGGTTCTTGGTGGTGAGGATGTTCAATCCGCTGAATACTCCTATCCCTTAATGATCGTGGGTAGCCTCGACATCGATGACAAGGAGCTCGCTCAGAGAAGCATAGAAGCTCAGCTCCTTCTTGGCAATGAAGCCTACAATGATTGGTTGCGGTTGCCTGCCTGGAACAGGGTTGAGGTTATGACCCGCTTCTGGCATGATCGTGACCCCAACCCATCGACTGAGGAGAATGAAATTTATGAAGAGTTCCTCAGTCGATATTCCATCGCTATGGAAAAGTTTACGGTCTTCCAACCTGGACCATTGACTGATCGTGGCCGAATAATGATCCGTTATGGCGAGCCGGATATCTTCCGGCAAGAGATCATGCCACTTAATAAAGAGGCTCTTGTTAATGAGATTCGGGGGCTCCATGGGGGGACCTCTGAGGATCAGGGGCAGGACGTCGGGTTGGATAGTCGAAATTCAGACCTCGGCAGGGACTTGAATTCTGTGGGAATGGGTGCTTCATTCAGTATGGGGGGCGAAAGCGAACCCTATGAGTATTGGGCCTATGATCTTGAGGGAGACCCACTCCTCCCGGAGTTTAAGCTCAATCTGTCAGGTGTGGGGCTGAAGCTGATCTTCGCAGATCGATTTGGATACGGAGAATACCGTTTGCTGTATCGATCCGAGGATTTTGATTTTTGACCATTTGGCAATAGGTTACACAAGGTTTTCCGTTGACTCGGCAGGTTGTGGAGCCTATAGTTGGATCTCCTTAAGTCCTTTTGGAATCCTAGAAGCCAAAGATTTGCAATAGCTTAGGGGGCCACTGCGTCCAGGGTTGTAAATGGTGAACCCTGTACATGCCTCATTTCATGCTCAAAGGAGTAGGGATCGATGAATATCTGGAAGAATAGCTCATGGCTGGCTCTAGCCTTGGGAATCTTGGTTTTGGTGTCAACACCTATGGCCTTCGCTCAGGATGCTGCTGATGTTGCCGACGATGTTTCAACAGTGAACTTTCGTATTGCTCCTGGAGCAGTTGCAGATTCGGATACTACCGGTTTTGCGCAGGCAACTCTTGATTTCTATTCCGAGGGCGGGTTCTACGCCTGGTTTGAACAAACTCGTCTGGGACGTTCCGGTGTCGGCGGCCTATTCATTCAGGGTGGACTCTTCATGTGGCCCCTTTTGGCAACGGCCATCATCGGCATGATATTCATTCTGGAGCGTTTGTGGACTCTGTCCCGTGCACGCGTCAATACTCGTAAACTCATGTTCAATATTCAGAAATCACTCCGGAGTGAAGGTGTTGATTCTGCGATTCGTACATGCGAGAGAACTCGAGGACCGATCGCCGCAATCTTGCACGCTGGTTTGCTAAGAACCGCGAGGGGTCCCGTTGCTGTCGAGAAAGCAATCGAGACCGCCGGTGCCATCGAGATGGCTTTCCTCGAAAAGGGCCTGGCAGCCATTGCTGCTGTCGTCAACGTTGGTCCCATGCTTGGTTTCCTCGGAACCGTTTCCGGTATGATCAACGCTTTCAAGGCTATTGCCGCCTCTGAAAACGTTAGTGCGAAACTGGTTGCGACTGGTATCTCTGAAGCCCTGATCACCACGGCAACCGGTCTGGTCATCGCTATCCCGACCAGCCTTTGCCACTCCTACTTCGTGGGTCTGGTCGATCGCTTCGTCGTTGAGATGGAAGAAACCAGTGCCGAGTTGATCAACGAGTTGACGGAACTGGGCCTCTAGGCCGGCCAACTGGAGGAATGCTCCATGGGAATGTTGAGTAAGAAGAAAAAGAAGGGCGCGCCGGAGATCAATACCGCCTCTACTGCGGATATCTCCTTTCTGCTGCTGATCTTCTTCATCGTGAGTACCGTGTTCAATGTCGATCAGGGTTTGCCCTTGGTGCTTCCGAGTGGGGAGGCCAGTGACGCAGCTCAGGTGAGCCGGAAGAACATCCTGGAAATCAAGGCCATGGCCGATAATACCATTACCGTTAAAGGTAATGTGGTCAGACTTGATCGAATCCGGCAGATGGTTCAAGAGGCTCAAAATGCCAATCCGAAGTTGATTGTGGTCGTCCAGACGGCTCCTTTGGCGCAGTATGGGCTGATGATCAACATTCTGGATGAACTGAAGATGGCACACATCAAGAAGATCTCCATCAAAATGTTAGATTCTTGAGGAGGGGGGAAAATGAAGATAAACAAAGCCAAGAAACCGATTCCTGGAATCCCGACCTCCTCGATGGGAGATATCGTATTCCTGCTGCTCATTTTCTTCATGGCGACCACCATCTTCAAGAAGGAAAATGGACTGGCTGTCACGTTGCCGAGAGCCGAGGCATCCAAGAAGCAGAAGACCGAGCAACTGGCCAATATTTGGGTCGATCAGAACGGTAGAATATCCGTGAACGACAAACTCGTTTATCTGGTCGATATCCAGAATGTGATCAAGGTCAAATTGGAGGAGAATCCAATGTTGATGATCGCGTTCAAGGCCGACAATCGGGCGAAATACGAAGTAATGAATTCGATCATGGAGGAGCTCAAAGCGGTCAATGCTGTCCGCGTTGTGTTCTCGAGTGATCTTGAAACTACCCGAACACGCTAGGGCAGGAGTGTAAGTATGGTTATTACTGTCCAGCAGTTGACAAAAAGAGGCTACGAGAAGATCGTACGCTGGAGTTTACTCGTAACTTTCACGATCATGGTTCTGAGTTTCCTTTTCACTCCAGCGTTCGAACCGACTCCCTACTCACTCAAGGAGGAGGTCTTCGAGGTTGTGGACATCCCGGATGATATCGAAATCCCGCCGCCGCCCAAAGAGGTGGAGATGCCCAAAGTGCCGGTGCAGATCGAGATTTCCGATGAGGCATCAGAGGATGACACCATCGAAGATACCAGCTTCGATTTTGCGGATGATATCCCTGCCCCGGTCGCTACCGGTGGGGGGGGACAGACTACGACGTTCCTGGCGTTTGATGAACCGCCCCAGCCTATCTATCGTGCGCGGGCACGGTATCCCAAACTTGCGCAGGAGGCGGAGCTTGAGGGTGTTGTCATGCTGTTGATCTATGTTGATCCTCGGGGCAATGTCTTTGATGTCAAGGTGCTCTCTTCAACAGTACCGCAGATCCTGGTTGATGAAGCCTTGAAGGCTGCCAGGAAATGGCGATTCAAGCCCGGAAAGCAGCGGAACATCCCTGTCGCCACGACGATAAGTGTCCCTTTCCAGTTCCGTTTGAGCGGACGGCACTAACCGGGACAGGTGTCCGGCACAGCATTTAGAGAAATCCATTTAGAAGAGCTGGATGTCGAATCCAGCTCTTTTTTTGAGGATCGTGGTCTTCCAAGTGAATTTGGGCTGAAAATATCTGTTACTAATGTTGAAAACACTTTGTCTGATCAGCCATGTTCCTTTAGAAGTTAACCTAGATGGCACTCACGAAGCTGATAATGAGGTTGAGCCTGGAGAAGAGCTGCCTCAATAATGGCTAAAACGTTGTCAATCTCGCAGCTACAAAAGAAAAGCTGGAAACCTCCTGCGGACGATTGCGTATTGCGGGATGGTCAATATCCCTGGGAGAACCATCCATGAAAAGATCTTATGCCATTGCTTTCATGTTAACTGTCTTGTATTTGATCTCAAGCGTTGGGATCAATGCTACTCCAGTTTTCGCTTCTGATTCACCCCTCAAACTCGATCAATGCCTTGAACTTGCCTATCGCAATTCACCCAGTCTTGAGAGCGCCCATCAGGATATCCTGTCCGCCAAGGCGGGTGTGCTTGGTGCCTGCGGCTCTTTCCTGCCGATGGTGAACAGCTCGGCGGGGTACAATCATCAATTCATGGGTCCTAGACCGGGAGCTGTTCAGTATGACGAGGACAGGCAGGAGTATTACACTCAGCCGCCAACTCCGAGTCACGACATCGAGGGCTATTCATTTAGCTTCAGCAGTGATATTACGCTCTTCTCCGGATTCTCCCGTTGGGCTCGTTTATCTGCTCAGAGGTCAACTCTCAAAGCTGCAGAGAGCGATATCGAAACCACACGAGATGATGTCGAGAGCCAGGTCATCAGAGCATACTTCGACCTGGTCAAGGCTCAAATGCTTGTTGAATCGAATCAGAGCAGCCTTGAGTCCTCGGCAACTCAATTCGAACAATCCAAGCGTGCTTTCATGATGGGTGCAGTCGCCCGATCTGATACGTTGCGTTCTCGTGTGCGCTATTCCGAAGTGCAACTGAATCTGCTTGAGGCTCAAAACACACGTGACGTCGCCAATGTCGCTCTGGCTACTCTTATCGGCTTCAACCCTTCCGACAGGATAGAGGTGGCGGTGCCGGCTGTTGGTGATTTCATCAGCATCAATCGGGATGAAGCGATCAATTCCGCTCTCCGAACAAATCCGGCACTGGTGGCCGCCGGTTACAGGGTTGATGCCTCCAAACAAGGTGTGCGGCAGGCTAAAGCTGGATACTGGCCCTCCGTCAGTGCCTCCTATAGTTACAGTTGGTCGGATTACAGTCCTCCCGATGATATCGGCAAGATCTTCGATGACAAATACAATTACGTCCTGTCAATGAGGATGAATTGGAATATCTTTGACCGATTCACCACCAAGACCGGCATTGCCCAGGCAAAGGCCAGCAGTCGTGTGCAGGAGTACAATCTCGAGCTGCAGAAGCGGACTTTGGTGCAGAGCGTGGAGTCGACGCTTGTCACTCTGCACAACAATCATAAACGCATCGAATTGGCTTCTCAGAATCTCGAATTGGCGCGTGAGGATCTGCGGTTGGCCCAGGAGCGTTATCGTGTCGGTGCTGCTGCGATCCTTGAAGTGACGGAGGCCGAAGTATCACTGGTGCAAGCGCGTGCCAGTGAAATCGAAGGCATAACCGGCTACCTTGCTGCTGCGGCCGAACTGGAGCGGATCTCAGGTCTGAAAATTCTCCAATAGCGAAACGATGAGCCCGCCGATCAGTTAATGCTGATCGGCGGCTTTATATCTGGAGGCACTGCTGTGATTGAAGTCCGAGGTCTGAAAAAAATCTACAATGTCGGGGATAGTCAGGTTAACGCTCTGGCCGGCATCGATCTGGATATCCAATCCAATGAATACATCGCGATCATGGGGCAATCCGGTTCCGGAAAATCGACTCTGATGAATCTCCTGGGCTGTCTGGATTCTCCAAGCTGCGGAACCTACCGCCTGAACAACCTCCTCGTTTCCGATATGGCTGATGATGATCTGGCGCACATCCGGAATCGCGAGATCGGGTTTGTGTTTCAAACCTTCAATCTACTGCCCAGAGCGGATGTCTATCACAATGTCGAATTGCCGCTGATCTATGCCGGGATCTCGGCGATAGAGCGAAAAACCAAAGTCGAGAAAGCGGTTGAGGCTGTTTCTCTGACCGATCGGATTCGTCACAAACCGAACGAGTTGTCCGGAGGACAGAGGCAGCGAGTCGCCATTGCCAGAGCGCTGGTGAATTCTCCATCGATTCTATTCGCTGATGAACCTACGGGCAATCTCGACACCAAGACCGGACGTGAGATCATGTCCATATTTGACGACCTCCACAAATCCGGGCAAACAGTCATCCTCGTTACCCATGAGGCGGAAATTGCCCTCCATGCGGGGCGCAGGATTGTTTTGCGCGATGGACTCGTGGAGACCGACAGCCTGCAGAAGTCCTCCTGATTGTTGAAGCTCATACCTGTCTCCGCCGGCCGATCGCTTTTAACGGCGGCATCGCCTCTGTATGGCCATCTGATGAAGGAAAGCTTGCGACTTGAGCCATTCGCTCCATATACTCCCTGAGAACATTTCACGAAGGGACGGTTATGTCCGTACGCATCTCTCCGGCGTCGGTGATATTGCTGCTGCTGATTCTCGTTTCTGGTTGCTCGACGCGCACACTCCAGATGACTGCGCCGCCCCGCTCAGTTGTCTTCGATCATCGTCTCGAGATATTGAACGACGGGACCCCGGAGCTGCTCTTTGAACTCAAAATCCCCTTACAGAATCTGGTATTTAGGGCTGTCGACGGGGGCTTCAAATCCGATTTCCGGATTACTTGTCAGGCCCGAAGCAAAGATACGGATCATGTGGAGAGTCTGGTCCTTCAGGAGAGCCTGACGCGCGACAGCTTCAGCGCCTGCCGAAGTGCGGATGATATCTTCAGCAAGAAGTTCAGATTGCCTTTGGGACCTGGCGAGTGGGAGGTCGAAGCTCTCATCTTCACGCGCAAGGCCGTCCTCCCCTGGCGAAAATTCGTCAAGATTGATGTCCCCTCGCCAGCCGATGGAGAGTTTTTCCTGCAAGGACCATTCTGGATGAAGGTCCCGACACAAATGATCTCACAGTTTCCTATCCGTTTCGACAACAGCTGGCACATCAACGAAGAGGCCATCCATTTCGTGGACGGTATCGACGTTCGGGCACGAGTTGAATGTCGCTATCTGGCTTGGGACGACATCGCCCGCTCTGGTGAAATGCTGGTCAGTCTTGAGAGCAGACGTGGCGAACTGGCCTTTTATCATAGAGAGGAGACGACGCTGGCGGATAGTCAGGCAACAATGTTCTGGGATATCCCCGTTGCGCGCCTCACGCCCGGACCCTACTTGCTGCGCATTGAATTCATCACCCCCGAGGAGAGACGGGAGGTGATCGGACAACTGGATGTCGGGTTGACGCAAGCGGCATTTGAGCGGAGTTGGGAGGCCACATTGGACTTCATCCGCCCAATCGCTCAAAACGAGGAGCTGGCCTATCTGGAGGACGCCGAAGGTGAGTCCCGCCTGATCCTGTGGCAGAATTTCTGGAAAATCCATGATCCCAACGGCGAGGCTCCAGGCAATTTTCTCAAGGAATCTCTCTGCAATCGGATTAGCGAAGCCAATCGGAAGTTCAGTTCCGACTCAAAACCGGGCTATCAATCCGATCGCGGTCAGGTATATCTGGAATTGGGTCCGCCTGATCTGGTGGAGAACCATCTGGATGAAATCTCCCAACGAGCAATCGTGATCTGGAAATATGTCGGACTGGGGCGTACCTACGTTTTCGAGGGCCCCTACGGTATGAACAGCTTCAGTCTCATCCGGGTGACCGGCTGATGAAGAGCAACATCATACTTTTACTGCTCTGTCTTTTGTCTCTGGGTTGCGGCAACAGCGGCGAGGGTGGCGATCCCGCTGTTTTTCACAACTATCTGTCCGAGGAACCTCAATCTCTGGATCCGGCGTTCGCCGTTGATCAGTCATCCGGCATTCTCGTTTCACTGCTCTATCCGGGATTGTTCCGGTTTGCTGCGGACGGGACCCCCGTGCCCGATCTGGTGGATGATTGGCAGTTGAGTGCGGATGGGCTTATCTACACATTCCGTCTTCATCCTGACCGCAGTTTCGACGACGGGTCCGTGATCGACACTGATGATGTGATCCGCTGTTTCCTCCGCTTACTCGACCCAGAGCATCCCTCGCCACGTCGTTGGGTACTTGACGGCCTCAAGGGAGCTCAGTCCTTTATAGCCGGTCATAGTGGCCATGTGGCGGGACTGAATGCGCCGGATGCCCATACGCTGGTCGTCGAACTCGAAACTCCGTTCAGCCCTTTCCTCGGCCTTCTGGCGATGCCCGCCACCAGGCTCTACCCTGCGGCCTCCGATGGCACTCCTGCTCAGATTGCGGGCTTGCCCGTCTGTGGCGGTCCCTGGCGTTTGACTGAGTGGCATCGGGGGGATCGCTTCCTGCTCGGTCGCCGCGAAATGGGGGGGCCGGATAACTTCACGGGGCTGGAGTTCCGCATCATTCCCCAACCCTTCACCGCGGGCGCCGAATTCAGTGTCGGCAACCTGGATCTCCTGCAGGTCCCCCTGACCGAGGTTGCCTACTGGGTGGAGGGCGAGCACAAGGGGACAGTGACCCGGCAAGAGGAGCTGGTGATCTCCTATATCGGCCTGAACACGGAGCGTGCGCCTTTCAATGATCCGCGGGTCAGGCAAGCCCTGAATTACGCCATTGATGTAGAGGCGCTGATTCGCACCTGCCGCTCAGGGGCGGCAACCCGTGCGGGGGGACCGGTGCCGCCCTCGTTGCGTGAAGGGGCGCCGAGGGAGCAGTTCAGGTATCGCCCTGAGCGTGCGCGTGAACTGCTGGCGGAAGCCGGCTTGTCCGCTGGCTTCGATATGGAGATCTGGCAGAAGGAAAATCCCGAAGTGAGCCGGATCCTGGAGACGGTCCAGATCTTTCTGGCCGATGTCGGGATTGAGGTCAAGATTGTCGTGCGTGACTGGGGGGCCTTCAAGGATGCTATCAACAAGGGGAGCGCAGACGCCTTCTTCCTCGATTGGCTGGCCGATTATCCCGATGCCGAGAATTTCCTCTATCCGCTGTTCCACACATCGAACCGTGGCGGTGGCGGTAATCGCTGCCGCTACAGCGAGCCGGTAACCGATATTCTTCTGGATGAGCTGCGCGCCACTCCGGAGAGTGACGCTCGCCGTCGGCTGGTCGCTCAACTCAACGATTCAATCTATACTGCGGCGCCCTGGATCTGGCTCTGGTACCCGGTCTCGATTCAGGTACTCAATCCGCGCATTCACTCCTATCAACCGCCTGTGATTTTCAATGGACAGGACTATCTCGAGGTGACGCGCGATGTGGCGCTACCTACTTCATAGGTTGCTGGTGCTGATCCCCGTTCTCATCGGGGTCACCTTCGCCAGTTTCTGCCTTCTGTACGTTATTCCCGGCGATCCGGTGCAGGCCGTGGCCGGTGAGCGTTATGACGAGTCCGTTCTTGAGGAGCTCCGCGCCGAACTGCATCTCGACGATCCCCTGCTTGTCCGGTACGGTCGTTTCCTTGAGGGTCTTCTCAGAGGGGATCTGGGGCGTTCCTACGTCACCAGGGAACCGGTCCTGACCAGAATTCTGGTTACGTTTCCGCGGACGCTTCAATTGGCGCTGGCCTCGATGGCCGTGGCCATCGTTCTGGGGTTGTCCCTGGGGTTGGCCGCCGCAGCACGGCCGGGCTCGTGGCTTGACCGCCTGTGCATGACCCTGGCCTCGATAGGTATCTCCATGCCGGTATTCTGGTTGGGGATGGTCCTGATCTATCTGTTCGCGATCCGGATGAACTGGTTGCCGCCTTCGGGCTATGGCGACGGGCACCCTCGTCACATCATCCTGCCTGCACTGACCTTGGGCATGGCATCGGCCGCTTTGATCGCTCGGATGACCCGCTCCGCGATGCTGGAGGTCTTGGGGCAGGATTTCATCCGCACCGCCCGCGCCAAGGGGCTGCACCCCTGGCGGGTGCTGGTTCGCCACGGATTGCGCAATGCCCTGCTGCCGGTGATAACCGTCGTCGGCAATGACTTCGGCAGCTACCTCAGCGGCTCGGTGCTTACCGAGCGGATCTTCGCCTGGCCCGGCCTGGGGCGCTATACGCTGGAGGCGGTGGCCAAACGGGACCTGCCGGCCCTGCAGGGCTCCATCCTGGTCATGGCTCTGGCATTTGTGCTGGTCAACCTTCTGGTCGACCTGACCTATGCCTGGATCGATCCCCGGACCCGCAGGGGGGGGGCATGAAGGCCTGCTTGCATCACAGCGGATTTGTTGTCGGCGCGTTTCTGGTGCTGCTGTTCATCGTCGCTGCAGTCCTGGGGCCGACGCTTCTTGGTGTGGACCCCATGGCGGCGGATACCGATGCCGCTTTGCGGGCGCCAGAAGCCGCCCATCCGTTCGGCACGGATATCGCCGGACGGGACTTGCTGGCCCGTGTCGTGTCCGGTGCGCGCGTGTCGCTCACCGTTGGTCTGATCTCACGTCTGGTGGCCCTGCTCCTTGGGACCGCCGCTGGGCTGCTCGCCGGCTATCTGGGCGGGTGGGTCGACGGCCTGATCATGCGCCTGGCTGACATGACGATGGCCTTTCCCGCTTTGCTCCTCCTGATCGGGATCGTGGCGGCATTCGGCCCCAGTCTCCCCACACTTTACCTGGCGCTCGGCTTCCTGGGTTGGGCGCAGGTGGCGCGTGTGCTTCGCAGTCAGGTACTGGTTCTGCGGGACAGTGACTACGTTGACGCAGCCAGAGTAATTGGCTGCAGTCGCGTGAGGATTATGATCCGCCACATCCTCCCCGCCTGCGCTCCGACACTCATCGTTCTGTTCAGCATGGGGATGGCCAGCGCGATTATTGCCGAGGGGAGCCTCAGCTTCCTGGGGCTTGGTGTGCAACCCCCGCAACCGAGTTGGGGGAGTTTGATTCGGGATGGTTTCGATTTCCTCAGGAGCGCCTCCTGGCTTGCTCTGATACCCGGTGTCTGCATGGCGCTGGCCGTGCTCGGCTTCAACCTGCTGGGGGATGCGTTGCGCGATCTGCTTGATCCCAGAAAGATTACTTCAGGAGGGGGAGTGCTCTGATGCAGCACGATTTTGGTGATAAATGGCGGCGCAAGGTGGCGGAGGAGAACCTGGACGCGCGGATCGCATACTGGGAGTGGAGCCATGAGCGGCGATTGCTCAGAACCCGCCCAGGCCCTGCTACGAAGCTCGCGGAGCTGCAACTCGCGGGGCTGGATGGGGAGGGCGTGGAGCATGAGGTGATCGAGACCGTGGGCTGGGGGGTGATCACGGCCAACAGAACAGCGCTCCGCAGGGAACCCGGACATGCGGAGGAGCAGATCAGTCAGCTGAGATATGGTGAAGTGTTCGAGGTCTGGGCCGTCAGTGAATCGGAGGAGTGGCTGCTTGGTTGCGGCGCGGATGCCTATCCCGGGTGGCTGCGCAGCTGGCACCTCCAGCGCACGCCGGCCAGACCGCACTCGGATACCCAAATGGTTGTGGTCGCCCGCAGCAGCCGTGCCTGCTCCGCTCCCAGGGCGGATGCGCCTATTATTGAGGATCTCTCCTTTGCCACGCGGTTGCTCGTCTGTGGTGATGATTGCCGGGGCTATACACCCTGGCATACCCCTCTGGGTGCGGTTGTCTGGAGCCCCACAAAGGATCTGGCCCCTGTTCCGGACCAGGATCGGGATTGCAATCCCAGAGAGGATTTGCTTGCGATGGGGTTCCGTCTGCTGGGAGCGCCCTATGAATGGGGCGGTTGCTCGACGTGGGGATTCGATTGCAGTGGTTTGGTGCAGGCCCTCTATTCCTCCGTTGGGATAGCCCTGCCGCGTGATGCCGATATGCAGGCGCTCTGTGGAGCGCCGAGGGATATCCGATCTCCCGCCACATGGCAACCTGGAGATCTGCTCTTCTTCGGAAACGATAGGGTCGATCATGTGGGTGTGTTGATCGGGGAGGGGAGACTGCTGCATGCACGTGGTTTTGTCAAAATCGACGATCTGGCAGAGCTTGAAACGAAACTAAAGTTGAATCTGCTTGATGTAAGAAATCCCTGTTGAGAGCACCAGGGAGCGTGATATGTATAACCCATCTTATCTACGTCTCCAGGCACGGCAATTAATGGAAATGTAATATACGGTATATCTTACACCCCCTTGTTTTTTTTGTTGACAGTAATCCCCGCTTGAAATACCTTGCGTGCGGTTTCAAAAAGGGCTATTACAGGCTGATCTTTGGACCAGCTGGTCCTGGCATCCGAGTGAAGATCCGATACCGATCCTGGCGAGGAACGCAGGAAAGTATCGAATCTTCACTCAAGATTGCACGTTTTGAATTTCGTTCTAGCTGAGGAAACAAGATCATTCAGCTGATAAACTTGATCAGGAGGTCACTTGTGACTCGTTTTAATCGTATACTCATCCTCGTTGCGTTGTTGATGTTCAGCACCGCCGCCTTCGCCATGATGCCGGCAACCGGCAACTGGCGTCTCGACACTCTCAATGGTGGCGATAGCTTCAACAGCAACTTCTGGGAAGATTCAAATTGCGTTCTGCACTGGTACGGCGAGATCGTCAACTACACCGACATGTTGACCATCAATCTCGATGCCGGCGAAGGCGCCGCTCTGAACAAAAGCACCGATGGCTACGGCAGCTACTTCCTGGGTCTGTACCGCGGCGACGCCTACGGCCCCGAGTGGAATAACATCCGTTTCGGCTATGGCTATGAGCTGGAGAACATGAACCTGGGTATCATGATCAACCGTCAGGGCACCAGTGCCACAACCGCCGGTGATGGTGGCGGCGACGTCAAGGAAACTTGGCACGACTTCGGTTTCGGCATTGACTATCAGCTCAACGACGAGACCAACATCGATGCGTCATTCACCATGACCAAGGGCAGCTCCGAGGACCTTGATGATGATGATGATAATGACCTCGACGCCAGCGGCATGGCCTTCGGCGTTCGCGCCTTCCGCGCCTGCAAAAAAGAGGGTATGACTATCATTCCCGTCTTCATGTTCAGCAAAATGACTCCGATGGATGATGTCACCGAGACAACCATCGCCCTGGGCGCTGGCATGGACTATGAGATCAACGATGGCAACAACCTGATCCTGGGTCTGAACTGGCAGAAGTACACCAATAAGGACGAGCGTGGTGATGGCGATGCCGTCGAAACCTCTCAGACCACCTTCCCCGGCATGAGCTTGGCGGTGGAGCATGAGTTCTTCGATTGGCTGACCGTCCGCGCTGGTGCGACCAAGCGTTGGATCAAGGCCGAGAATGATGCCGAGAACGTCCAGATGAGCTACCCGTACAACCTCAACTTCGGTGCCGGCATCGCCCTGGGCGACTGGCAGGTCGATCTCGGTCTGAACACCGACTGGCTGTACAATCTGGGCTACTGGGTCCACGGCAACATCACCGATGGTGAAGAGCCCATCGCCGGTATCCAGGCCAAGCTGTACTTCTAGTTTCTCTGGAAGCAACTTGATCTGATTTGATTCAGCACCTCGCCTCCGGGCGGGGTGCTTTTTTTCTGATATCAGAGGCCCCGCTCTTGCGATGTAGAAGCAGCGCACATTTCGGTCATGGCACCGGAAGGAACTATCGGGAAGGACCGGGCCCTATTGTACTTCTTCTTCTATTATCCAACGGGCGTCGCGATGGATCGCGAGGGGCGACCATGGGTTAGTTGGGCCCTGATGGCCTTCATGGTGGGTGTTTTTGCCTACTTCAAACTCAATCCCGTCGCGGCACTCCTCTCCTGGGAGTGGTGGGTCTACTTTCCCGGTGGCGCTCCCAAGCCGGGCGTACTCTTTTCGATATTCAATCACGCAGGTTGGGTGCATCTGATCGGCAATCTGATCTACTTCTGGACCTTCGCACCCAGTCTGGAGCTGGCCCTGGGGCGACTTCGTTTCCTGATGGTCTTTCTCTTCATCGGGCTCTTCGCCAACCTCTGCCAGGGGCTGACGGCGACCTATATCACTCCCGATCAGGCCGGGTACGGGGTTGTCGGTGCGTCGGGCGCGATCTCGGCCATGATGGCGATGTTCGCCATCCGCTTCCCCTACGCCCGCATCTGCACCGCCTGGGTGATTTTCGCACCTCTCTACGGGCACGTGAAAACCGGCATCAAGAATGTCCCCTCGGTGCTGGCGATCGGAACCTGGGTGGCTTTTCAGTTGATCTCGGCCATGGTCTACACGCTGGGGGGCAACAGCAACACGGCCTTCGGCACCCACTTCGGCGGCTTGCTGATCGGGGCTCTGGTTGCCGTTGGGTTGCGGTTACATCTGGAGGGTGCTCAGTTCCTCCATCGGCACAGAGCCGATACCCGGTTTGCCAAGGGAAACTGGCTTGGCGCCTACGAAGCCTCCCTGCCGCTCCATGATTCGCTGAATCCCGAGGACCTGGCCCTGTCGGCGCGGCTGGCGCGTATGGCGGGGCAAACCAGGCAGGCGCGTCTGCTCTACCTCAAGGCGACCAAGTCGGCCCTTGTGAAGGGGGACGATGCGGGGGCCGCCGCCTGCTACTCTGAAGCGCAGCGCTTCTATCCTGAAATGGTTCTGCTCGAAAAGGATATGGTGCGTCTGGTGCTCGCTCTTGACCGTTTGGGGGCCGATCAGGCCGCCCTGCGCGCATTCTATACATTCCGCGCGATATACAAGGGCAATGAGCAGATGCCGGTGCTGATGCTCAGGGCGGCAAGGATAGAGGAGAAATATGATCGGGACGGGGCCAGGCAACTCTACAACGATTACCTGCGGCTCTATCCCGATTCCCCGTTCCTGCAGATGGTCCGCAGCTCATTGCAGGGGTTGGGGAACGTCTGTGCGTAAGATCCGGAGAGCGCGCCGCAGCTCTTCGAACTGGTAGTGGATGGCTCTGACAGGCACATTCCTTGATTGTGGGTTTATTGAGGAGTCAATGTGCCTGAATCCGACCTTCCCGGTGACAGGCAATCGGTGAATGGAATTGATAATTGTTGCTAAGTTCCTTATTTGCTGATACGTTGCCGCGGAATGCTGCAGGTTTACAGCCACTGTCCGCTCCGTTGTCGGATCGACAACCGTTCGCAGGCAGTGCGAAATGAGCGACAGAACTTCGGCCAGCGCTGCCGGCGGTATTCTCTTGCAGGGACAGGGCGAGTATCTGGGGCCGGTTCAGTTGCTGACCGAACTGTTGAGTCCCGGAGGGATACCCTCCGCGGAGATACTCAGCGGGCGGCTCATCGATCACTTCGGCGGTCTGCGGCCGCTGATCTGGGCGGCGCCGGAGGAGCTGCTGGCCTGGAGCGAATTGGGTCCCGCCAGCGTCACGAGGCTGCTGGCCTGTTTCGAACTCGGTCGACTGGCCGCCAGGGAACGGGTAACCGAGCGCCCCGTCATCAGCTCGCCGGGCGACGTGGCGGACTTGACGGGTCCCCTGATGGGGGGGCTGAAGCAGGAGCAGTTTCATGCTCTGCTGCTTGACAGCAAGCACCAGGTCCTCAAGGATATCCTGGTGGCGCAGGGTGGCTTGAATGCCGCGGTGGTCCACCCGCGTGAAGTTCTCAGACCGGCGATACTGGCCTCTGCGGCCGCGCTGGTGCTGGTGCACAATCATCCGTCAGGAGATCCCGAGCCCAGTGAGGAGGATCTCAAGCTGACGACACGATTTCATGAAGCCTGCCGCCTGATCGGGATCGAATTGCTCGATCACATCGTTCTGGGCGGAGGGGTTTTCGTCAGTCTCAAGGAGCGGGGTCTGGTCTCCAAGACCCGATGAACAAGGATGCTCAATTGTTCCGATCACTATCGCGATATTTCACCAACGATATCGCCATCGACCTGGGAACCGCCAATACACTAGTATTCGTTCGCGGTGAGGGGATAATTCTGAATGAGCCCAGCGTTGTTGCCGTTCATACGCACACACGCAAAGTATACGCGGTCGGCGCGGACGCCAAGCTGATGCTCGGGCGCACCCACAAGGATATCGAAGCGATCCGCCCCCTCAAGGATGGGGTCATTGCCGATTTTGCCGTGACCGAGGAGATGCTGCGTCAGTTCATCCAGAAGGCCAGGAAGCGGCGCAGTTTTATCCGACCGCGTATCATCATCTGCGTCCCTTCGGGGATCACGGAGGTGGAGAAACGGGCGGTGCGCGACTCCGCCGAGCACGCCGGCGCTCGCGAAGTTTACCTGGTCAGCGAGCCCGTTGCCGCGGCGATCGGCGTGGGACTCCCTGTGGACAAACCCACGGGCAACATGATCGTCGATATCGGGGGGGGCACCAGCGAGATTGCCGTGATCGCCCTCAACGGCATCGTGGCCGATACCTCGATCCGGGTCGCGGGAGATGAGATGGATGAGGCGATCGTCAACTACGTCAAGCGGAAGTACAACCTCATGATCGGCCTGCAGACGGCCGAACAGGTGAAGAAACAGATTGGCAGCGCGCACCCGTCCGTGAAGAACATGATCATGGAGGTGAAGGGGCTGCACCAGGTCGATGGTTTGCCCAAGACCCTGCGCCTTTCGTCCGAAGAGGTGCGCGAGGCCCTGGAGGAGCCCCTGAGCGAAATCGTGGAGGCGCTGAAGCGCTCACTTGAACAGACACCGCCGGAGCTTGCGGCCGATATCGTTGATCGCGGTATCGTCCTGACGGGGGGCGGCAGCCTCCTGAAGGGGATCGACACGCGGCTCAAGGATGAGACCGCATTGCCCATAAACCTCGTCGAGGATCCATTGTCCTGCGTCGTGTTGGGCACAGGTAAAATCCTGGAGAACATCGAAGATTATGAACAGGTGATCATGCGCGGAGCCGAGCGTTGACATGCCCCTGGTCTCCCTCTTTCAGCGACATCGCGACCGGGTGACTCTACTCGCCTGTGTGACGATGTCGCTGTTGCTGTTGAACTCCTCCGCAGAGCTGAAATTCGATCTGGCCCGGGCCATCGGAAGTGTGGTGTTTGCCCCCTCCGATGGCGTCGTGAAGCTCAACGCCCACCTCTCCCGCCTGCAGGGTGAAAACGAAATCCTCCGGGAGAGAGTGATGGTCTTGTCCGATGAGTGGAATCGCGTGGAGGAGTACCGTAAAGAGGCGACCCGTCTTCGGCATCTTCTCGAGTTCCGCGATGCCGAGAGTTATCACTTCCTCCCGGCCGAGTTGCTCAGTTTCCCGACCAATCCCCGTGAGAACAATCTGATCAGGGTTGATCGGGGGCGGCGTGATGGCGTGAGTTCCGGAATGCCCGTCGTCAGTTCCAGTGGTCTGATCGGGGCAGTCCATACGGTACATGAGCAGGAGGCCGAAGTTCAGCTCCTGTCCAGCAAGAACTTCGCGGTGAGTTGTCGCGATCGCCGGAGCCGCGTGTTGGGTGTTTTCAAATGGGACCCCCGTCGCGGTTTCCATGTCGATCGTGTGGATCTGAACGAGGATGTTCAGGTCGGAGACCGCTTCATGACCAGCGGCTTGGGTACCCGTTTCCCGGAGGGATTCCTGCTGGGCACGGTTACCGATGTGCAGATGCCCCCGGGCGTCTTGCGCAAACAGATACTCCTGGAGCCGTCTGTTCGCCTCCAGACGCTGGAGGATGTCTTCATCGTGAACCTGATCAGCAAGGAGGCCCCCGGCTTCCCTCTGGACAGCAGCATCGCCACGGATGAGGAGGGGGGACCGTGAGAGAGACCCGCTTCCAGCTTCTCCTGCTCGTTCTCGGCACGATCTTCTATCCCGTAACGGAGAAGTGGTTTGCGCCCTGGGGAGTGTCGGTCAATTATCCCTTCCTGTTGCTGTTCTGGGTGACGATCCGCCGCGGTCGCACCCCCGGAACCTTCTATGGCTTCTTCATCGGACTCCTGCGCGATCTGTCCAGCTCCACCGAACTGGGCGCCTCGGCTCTCGCCTTCAGCCTCACCGGCTATCTTATCGGCGGCGTGCGCGAGAAGATCGACAGGGAGAATGTGGCAATCCGCCTGACCCTGCTCGCCGGCAGCTATTTGGTTTGCCAGGCAATCTATCTGATGCCGCGAATGGACTGGTCCCTGCCCGCCGCCGGAGCGGCCTGGGTGCGCTATGCCTTGCCGGGGAGCGTGCTGAACGCCCTGGTGTATTTATTGACCCTGCTACTCGTCCGGGGCCTATCCGAAGGCCTGGCGTTGATCCATGAACCGGCCGAGCATTAACCGCGAGGGCGCGGATTCTGGACGCGCGCGACGTGTGATTATCCTCAGTGTCATACTGCTCCTGATTCTCGCCGTGCGGCTATTCCAGATCCAGGTGCTGGCCTCCGGCGGCTACCTGCGTCTCTCCCTGGACAATCAATTCCGTGAAATCAGGATCCCTGCGCCACGCGGTATGATCCTCGATCGTCAGGGGCATCCCCTGGCGGCGAATAAGGCCGCCTGCGAAGTGAGCGTGTCCGTGCGAGCCCTTGACCGTGATCGCGATGTGATTACGGCATTGGCGGAGATACTTGATTGCCGGGAGGATATGATCCGGGAGCGTCTCGAAAGGGCGCGTCAGGAGCACAGACCCAGAGCGGTCATCGAACGGGATCTTCTGCGGGAGCAGATTCTGATTCTCGAGGAGAGATTGATGGAGCTGCCCGGTGTCCATCTGCAGGACTGGCCATTGCGGACATACCCCAACGAGCGGCTTGCGGCTCACCTGCTGGGCTATGTGGGCGAGGTGAGCGACAGCGAGGTCGATACCGACAGTTTCGACCCCCGAGCCTACCGATTGGGCGACAATATCGGTCGCATGGGTGTGGAGAAGACCTACGAACCGCTGCTGCGGGGCACGGACGGCAAGGAGTTGATTCTGGTCAATGCCCGGGGCGCCCAGCTCAGCACCGTCGAGTTCCTGCCGCCTGTGGCAGGCAACCGGCTCTACCTCACGCTGGATCTCAACCTGACTGCTGAGTTGGACAGCGCCCTCGCCTTCTGGGGAGCCGGTGCGGGGGTAGTGCTCAATGTCGAAACCGGTGAGATCCTGGCGGCGGCCAGCCGCCCCGCATTCGATCCGAATCAACTGGTCGGCGGGATACCGACTGCGGTCTGGGAAAGGTTGACGAATAATCCCGACAAGCCCCTGTTCAATCGCGTCTCGATGGCCACCTACTCCCCGGGCAGCATCTTCAAGCCCCTGGTCTCCCTGAAGTCGCTCTCCGAGGGGATCGTCACCCCCGAAACGCGTCTGCGCACCTGTCTCGGCGGCCTGCGCCTGGGACGTCGCACCTTCCGCTGCTGGGAGCCGAATGGCCATGGCCGGGTGGGTCTGATCGGAGCGCTCGAGCAGAGTTGCGACGTTTATTACTACCAGGTGGGCGAGATGCTGGGGGTGGACAATATTGCGGAGCAGGCCCGCGCTTTCGGGCTGGGGTCCGCCAGCGGAGCCGATCTGGATTCCGAGGCGAGGGGGCTGATCCCCGACACTCGCTGGTATGACAACAGGTATGGTGAGGGCAAATGGACGACGGGTCATGTCTGGAACGTGGCAATCGGGCAGGGCGAGGTACTTGTGAGTTGCCTGCAGATGGCCCGCGTCTATGCCGCGCTCGCCAATGGCGGTTATCTGGTGACCCCCCGGTTACGTCATCATGTGGAGGATGAAAACGGCGACACCTATATCCCCTTCTCTCCCAATCGGGGGCGTCGCAGGATCGACCTGGATCCGGACGAACTGGCGGTGGTCAAGCTGGGGATGGAGGCCGTACTCTATGGTGAAAACGGCACCGCCCGCGGCAGCAAACTGCGTGACTTCCGGATGGCGGGCAAGACCGGTACGGTTCAGAATCCGCACGGCCTGGAACATGCCTGGTTCAGCGGCTACGCGCCGGCCGAGAATCCGGAGATTGCCATCGCCATCATCGTGGAGCACGGTCAACACGGCAGTGACGTCGCACCCATCTTCCGGCAACTCGTCAACTCGTACTTCAATCTGGGCAAGCGCCCTATCCGGCGAGGACCCCGTGAGCCCGAGGCACCGACCGAGGAGGGGGAATAGATGAGATTGCAATTCGGCGTCATCGATTTCCGGGTGCTGATCCCCTGGCTGCTCATTCTGGGTTGCAGCCTGCTGATGCTCTATTCCGTCACCTCACCTCCAGCGCAATATGCGGACGATCAGGACACCTATACCATCAGTCGCGTCTTTTTTCAGCGGCAGATGCTCTGGGCCGGGATCGGCCTGGTGGCCATGTTGCTCGGATCCATGATCCCTTTCTGGATCTACAAGGACTATCTCTCCTGGCTGTTGTACGGCGCAGGATTGATCGTGCTGATTGTCCTGCTGGTATTGCCGCCCATGCGTGGCGATACCCATCGCTGGCTGGCGTTCGGATCGTTCGGTATCCAGCCTTCGGAATTCTTCAAGGTCGCGATGGTCATCATGCTCGCGGCATTTCTGGCCGGGCGGCGGGGGGATCCCAATCGGCTCTCGCAGGTGCTGCTGACGATGGCCCTGGTGCTGCCGCCTACGATGCTGGTGCTTAAGCAACCGGATCTGGGTACGGGCCTGACCTTCATCTGGCTGATGTTCCCCATCATGCTGTGGCGCGGCTTGACGATAAGACGCCTGTTGATCATGACCGCACCGATCATCAGCGGTTTTATCGTCCTCTACGGGCAGGTCAGCCCCGGAACCGAACTGACCGTCGCGCACGTATTCTGGGCAATATTCATGATCGCCATCTTCGTGCTGGCGCTGCTGTACAAGGAGATGCCGCTGCTCGAAAGGATCGCCTTTCTCGTCGCCAGCATAGGGGTCGGGCTGCTGATCCCACGGATCTGGGCTGCTCTCAGACCTTATCAACAGAAGCGGATCCTGGTGTTCTTTGATCCGGAACTCGATCCGCTCGGCGCGGGTTATCAGATCTTCCAATCCAAAGTGGCGATCGGTTCGGGCGGTATTCTCGGACGTGGTTATCTGGAGGGAACCCAGAAAGGGCTGGCCTTCCTCCCGGCCCGCCACACGGACTTCATCTTTTCGGTGGTGGGTGAGGAGTTCGGTTTCATAGGTGCGATGTTCCTGCTGTCGCTATACGGCTTTCTCATCATACAGGGTTTCCAGGTGGCGGGGAAAGCGCGACACCCCTTCGGTCAGTTGCTGGCGGTGGGGATCAGCTCTTATCTGCTGTTCCATGTTTTCGTGAACGTCGCCATGACAATCGGCCTGGCGCCGGTCACCGGTCTCCCGTTGCCGGGGATGAGCTTCGGCGGCAGCGTGCTGGTCGCGACGAGCTTCCTGCTGGGGATGCAGATGAACATCTCGCGCAACTGGCGGCATTACTGATCCCCGATCGGCTTGCCACCCGATTGCATCCGATGTAAATTCCGTGGGATATGGCCCTCGCGGCGTAGTTAGAAAAAAACGGAGGAACAAGTGCATCCCGATCTCTTCAGTATTGGACCGTTGACCTTGCACGCCTACGGCACGGCCTTGGCCATCAGTTTCCTGTTGGGTCTCCTGTTCGCGCGCTATCGCGCCAGAACACGTGGTATCGAGGAACGTGACGTATTCGATCTGTTTCAGCTCATTATCATCAGTGCGATAGTCGGTTCACGGATTCTGTTCGTGGTTTTTCACCTGGACGCCTACGAGGGGCGCTGGTTGCACATGTTCTCGCTTTGGGAGGGGGGACTGACGCTCTACGGCGGCATCCTCCTGTGCTTCCTGACCTCATGGCTCTTCATGTCCAAGCGGAAAATCTCGTTCCTGGGGATGGCGGACGTGATGACCCCCAGCATCGGCCTCGGCATCATGATCACCCGCATAGGTTGCTTTTTGAACGGCTGCTGCTATGGTCTGCCGACCCACTCTCATCTCGGTGTCTGCTTCCCGCCGCACAGCGAAGCCAATCGCACCGCGCTCTCCCTGTTGGCGCGCAACAACGAATTCCTGGAGGCGGGCGCGTGCGCGACCATTCACCCGGCGCAGCTCTACTCCTCTCTGGGAGGGTTGATCATCCTGGCGGTCCTGCTCCTGCTTGAGCGCAAGGGGCGCCCCGTTGGCTTTACTTTCGCCAACTTTCTGTTTGTCTACGGTCTGCATCGTTTTTCCGTCGACCAGTTCCGCTATTACGAAGAGGTCATGCGTGTATTAGGGTTGAGCGTCAACCAGTGGCTCAGTATCGGCTTCATCATCTCCTCGATCCTGCTGCATGTGTTTCTTGCGAGGGCGCGGCGGACGGCGTCACAGGCGGTTCCTGTCGATACTGTGAATGAGGAATGAGTAAAGATCTGAAGCTGGCCCTGCTCGGCGATCCGATCGAGCACTCCCTGTCGCCCCGATTTCAACAGAGGGCGCTTGATGTCACCGGTTTGCACGGCAGTTACAGGGCTATCGCCACCACGGCCGATCAACTGACCGAGCGGCTGGAGACGCTGGCTAGCGAAGGGTATGCAGGACTCAACCTCACCGTTCCGCTCAAGGAGGTCGCCTTGCGGATGCTTGCGGGTTCCGGGTTGGTGGATGAGACCGCCGTTAATCTGGGCGCCGTCAATACTCTGAAACTCGAACCTGACGGCAAAGTCTGGCGAGCGACCAACACCGACGTTTTCGGTTGCGAGCGGGCAGTAGGGGAGTTAGCCGGGAACCTCAAAGGCGGCCATGCCGTCGTCCTCGGAGCGGGGGGGGCGTCACGGGCCGTACTGCTGGCGCTCTGTCGGGCAGGGGTCGGACGGATCGACGTGTGGAACCGCAGTGTCGATCGTCTGGAGCGGATGCTGGCCGATCTCGCTCCTCTCTGTGGGGAGACCCGGATCGCGGCCGTCAAGACGGCTGCCGACGCCCCTGTCCCCCCTTGCGATCTGCTGGTGCAGACCACCTCCCTCGGTCTTCACGATACGGATCCCCTGCCGCCGCTACCCGCACACGGCGGTGTCCGGTTCTCCCTGGATCTGATTACGCATGTCACCCCCTGGCAGCGTGCGTGCGCACAAGCGGGATCCGCCGTGGGTGATGGCCGCTCCATGCTTCTCTGGCAAGGCGTTGCGGCGTTCGAGTTCTGGACAGGGATCGCTGCGCCGGTTCAAGCCATGCGCGAGGTTCTGCGTTCGGATTGACGACCCGAGATCATCCGCGTCCATGAGCATGCCCCACGTGTAACGGTCTACTGAATCCCGACCTCCCGTATCGGCTTTGGCCATGATGATACGAGTTCAGCCATGCTCTCTCTCGGCTCTCTGTTGGATCGCGCCTGGCGTTTTGCCTGGCCTACCCTTTGTCACGCCTGCGGCAATATCATCACCGACAGGCGGGAACACTTTCCCCGTTTCGACCTCCTTTGTGCGCGATGCCGGTCGCGTCTCGGGCCGTCAGAGGGCAATCGTGTGCTCCTTGGCGAATTACCTCTGTTCTGCGCCTTCGCACCGGATCAGGTGCTCTTCACGTTGGTCAAGGGGTGGAAGTACGGCGGACGCGACGCGCCCTGTCGGCTATTCGTCTCCGCCATGGCTGACAGGCTGGCGCTGGAACGTTTGCCGTCAGGGGTGACCCTGGTGCCCGTGCCGCTTCCCTTGCCGCGCCGCATAAGACGCGGGTTCAATCAAAGCGAATTGTTGGCCCGGGGTTTGATACATAAGCGGGACAACCTGCGGCTCGGACGTTGGCTCGAGCGGAGTCCCCTGGCCGGACGGCAGGCCGGAAGGCGACGAGAGCAGCGACTCGAATATGCTGTAAGAGAGTATCACATCAAGCGTGGATGTAACGTTGAGGGACCGGTGGTTCTCGTGGATGATATCTGCACATCGGGGGCAACTTTGCGCGTCTGCCGTGATGTTTTAGAGACAGCGGGGGCCGAGGTGCTCGGCGCTCTGGTGTTGGCTCGCGTTGAAGCATTCAGATGAATGTCTTCCATTGACAATTCCAGCAATGCGTAGGAAATTTACCCGAACAACAAATGGCGTGCTCGGGCTGTCCCGTAACGGGGAACTCAACGAAAGAGGATTTATGCCTTCAAAACTGTCAGTCCGTGACTTGGATGTCGCAGGGAAGACAGTGTTTGTCAGGGTGGATTTCAACGTGCCGCTCAATGACAGACAGGAAGTCACCGATGATACCCGCATTGCGGCATCACTGCAGACGATCAATCACCTGTTGGAACGGAATGCGGCGATTGTCCTGGCCAGTCACCTTGGTCGCCCCAAGGGCAAGAATGTATTCGAAATGAGCCTCTCACCGGTTGCCGATCGACTGGCGGAGCTGGTGAAGAGCCCGGTTCGTTTCGCGCGAGACTGTGTGGGTGCCGAGGTTAAGGAGTTGATCGCCGGACTGAATCCCGGTGAGATCCTGCTGCTGGAGAACCTCCGTTTCCATGCCGAAGAGACGACCAACGATGCGGACTTCGCCCGCGAATTGGCCGAGGGTTGCGATCTCTACGTGAACGACGCTTTCGGCACGGCGCACAGGGCACACGCCTCTACCGAGGGGATGACGCGACACTTCTCGGAGTGTGCAGCCGGGATGCTGGTCACCAAAGAGCTGGATTTCCTCGGACAGATGCTGCAGAAACCCAAGCGTCCTTCGGCCGCGCTGCTCGGCGGCGCCAAGATATCCGGCAAGATCCCCGTAATCGAGAGTCTGCTCAAGAGCATCGATACGATCATGATCGGCGGGGGCATGGCGTTCACATTCTTCCGGGCGTTGGGTCTGAATGTGGGGGCCAGTCTGGTGGATGAGGAGCTGCTGGAGACCGCCAAGCGGATACTGGATTCCGCCAAGGAGGTCGGCAGGGAGATTCTGTTGCCCGTCGATCTGGTGATTGCCCGCGAGATAAGCAACGATGCGGAGACGAAGATCATCCTGCCTACGGATATCCCCGAGGGCTGGATGGGGCTCGATATCGGCCCCAAGACCATCGCCCTGTACAGCGATGTGCTGGAGAGATCCCAATCGGTGTTCTGGAACGGCCCGATGGGTGTCTTCGAGGTTTCTAATTTTGCCAAGGGCACGATGGAGATGGCCACGGCCATGGCGACAGCCACGGGACGCGGCACCATCACGGTGGTAGGTGGCGGAGATTCGGTCGCCGCAATCGCCGCCCTGGGGTTGAAGGAGCAGTTCGGCCATATCTCCACTGGCGGCGGCGCCAGCCTGGAGTACATGGAGGGAAAACCATTGCCCGGCGTCGAGGCGCTGAGCGAATTGCAGAGGAGTTAGTATGGCTGATCGTCACCCTCTTATCGCAGGTAACTGGAAAATGAACCTCACTGTTGATGAGGCTGTAGATCTTGCCGCGAAGATCCGGGCGGGGATAGCAGAGCGTACCGTTGGTGCGGATGTGGTAGTTGGTCCGACCGATCTCTGTGTGGAGGCTGTGTCACGGGAGCTGAAGGGGACGATCGTCGGTGTGGCCGGGCAGAACATGCACAAAGAGCGTTCCGGTGCCTACACCGGCGAGGTCTCAGGCGAGATGCTGAGAGCGGCCGGCGCCAATTGGGTGATCCTGGGCCATTCCGAACGACGTCAGTATTTCGGTGAGACGGATGCAGGTGTCGCGGCGAAGGCTGTCTCCGCCCTGGCGGCCGGACTCAAACCGATCCTGTGTGTCGGAGAAACTTTGGAGGAGAGGGAATCAGGCCGCACTCTGGAGGTGGTTCTGGGGCAAGTGGACGGCGTTCTGGCCGGTCTGCCTGAGAATGAACTGGCGGGGCTGACTCTGGCCTATGAGCCCGTTTGGGCTATCGGAACGGGATTGACCGCCTCCAACGAGCAGGCTCAGGAGGTGCATGGTGCGATACGGAATCGCCTTGCCACGAATCTTGGGTCCGCAATAGCGGAAAAAATACGGATACTCTATGGGGGATCCGTGAAGCCGGACAATGTTGCTGGTCTATTGGCTCTGCAGGACGTGGATGGTGCTCTGGTCGGTGGGGCCAGTCTCGATGCAGAATCGTTCCTTTCCCTAATTCCCCCGCTTCCATCGACTTGACAGGTCGGAAGCTATTTGATAACTTGCTGATCCCTTTGACATTTCCCTTGAGGAGAAGGTGATGTTTACCTTTTTGCTGTCGATATTCATTCTGGTCAGTCTGGTTCTGATCATTGTCGTTCTGATGCAGTCCAGCAAAGGTGGCGGCCTGGCCGGTGCTTTTGGTGGCGCAGGCAGCGACAGCTCGGTTCTTGGTGGACGCGGAGCTGCTTCGCTCCTCAGCAAGATTACCATCTACCTTGCCGCGGGCTATATGGTCCTGGCACTGATGTTGGCGATCGCGTCATCCCGTAGCCCAGTCGAAAGCAGTGGCCCGGTTGAGGACGGTGTAGTCGCCGGCGCCCGCGATGCAGGCGCTCTCAATACATACGATGTTGATGCCAATACCAACATCCTCGATGAGATATCGACCGAGGGAGCCGTGGCTCCTGAAGAGGAGACGGGCGAAGAGACTCCGCCTCCGTCGGAAGATTAAGAGATTCGCCCGGGTGGTGGAATTGGTAGACACGCTGTCTTGAGGGGGCAGTGAACGAAAGTTCGTACGAGTTCGACTCTCGTCCCGGGCAATTAAACACGAGCTCCGGATCCATCAGGATCCGGGGCTTTTTCATGTGTCGCCGGTTCACGGCAATCGACAGCTGTAGTGGGTACAAAAAACCCCTGCGCCGCGAATCGAGCGCAGGGGACCAGTCAGGAGGAGGTTTTTAGTTACTGGCGTTGGCCGACATCTTCAACGGGAGACCCAGCTCCTCTGCGGCCGCACGCGCTATATACTCCAGTCTTGGATTATCGAGCAGCCTGAGGACATCACCCATCTCATCCTGAAGCAGGGGAAAGCTGTCCATGATTTCGTTCAGTTGCTGACTCTGACGACGAAGACTCTTGTCGGCACCCGCCTCCCAAAGAGCCAGGCTGCGAATCTCCTGCAACCTTAGCGCGTAGTCGCGCTGCAACTTGGGTAGATCCTCGCTATCGATCTCCTCATCGCGATCGAGCTTCACCTTGAGCTCCCAAGCGCGCATCTCGTTCCACACCATCTCGGCGACCAGCAGCCCCTGTTCCCGTTGGATGGATAGTATCTCTTTCCGCAACAGACCTGCCTGGGACTTGGCCTCCTCGTAGTTGCGTGCATTTTGAGCTTTCGTCGACATGATTCCTCCTGCAACCGTAATCCCCGTGTGATGTCAAGCCATGTGTCGGGATTCAGTATGATTACAGAAAAGCAAGGATCGGGCCGCTGGAAATCAAGCGATCTGGGAGGATGTGGGCGTCTGGAGGGGATGAAAATGTCTCTGTTGGGAAAGAAACTCCGAGCGTCAGGCGTACGGCCAGGCCCTCTGGAGAATCACTCGCCCATCCTGGATGGCGATCATGGTCACGTGAATGAGACATGGCTTAAGATCCAGTAGAACCAGAGAGGCGGGATTGTCCTCGCGAGGGTTTGTGATGGAACCCGGGCAAAGGATGGTTGCAGGGCCGACCTGCTCAAGATGCGGCACATGGGTGTGTCCATGCAGGTAGAGCGCGGGAAGCTCCGGTTCAAGGTCGTATCGAGACCAGGGGTGATGTCGCATGAAAATCGGCAGCCCCTCGACAGTCAGCTTGCGGTGTGGCGGCAGATCAGGCCGTCCTGGGGCATCGGTATTGCCGCAGACCACTGTGGTGGGTGCGATGGTCCGAAGGTCCCTGAGGAGCCCCAGGGGGCCCAGATCCCCAAGGTGCAGGATCTCCGCGCAACCGGCTAGATGATCGAAGAGTTCGATGGGCAACTGACCGTGTGTGTCCGAAATGATTCCCAGCTGCATGGCTCCCCTTCGATAAATCCAGGATATAAAGAAGCCCCCGCGCTTGCGGAGGCTTCATGAAACTGATGGAGCAGCGTTTACAGCTTGAAACGAAGCGAGTAGCCCAGGCTGCCGCTGAAGAAGAAGGCGTTGACGGAATCGAACTCGCTGCGATCCTTAATGTTGAAAGGCGCGAAATTCATACGCAGATCAAGGCTCAAGCCGAAGTAGCGATGGATGAAGAACACGCCGCCCACACCCAGATTCGCCGTGACGAAGCTGTCGTGGGGGATGTAGTAATCGAGATTGAGCGGTGCGGTCGGGACGGTGCCTTCATCCCCGTTTGGATTATCGGTGGCGACCATTAGATCACCTTCACGGAAGAAGGTGATGGCGCCCAGCCCACCGGATACGAAGGCGTTGAGCGCATTGTCGTTCGAGCGGTATACCGTGTAATCCAGATTGGCGCCAAAACGCACTACATGGTAGGTCGGGTAATCCCCCTCTATCCAGTTGAGCTCGAGATCGCCGGGATTGGTCACCCCCGAATAGCGCGTGAACTGCGATTCGGAAACATCGGTGCCGTTGAACGTGATAATGAGATCGACCGGCGTGTAACGGAAGAAGCCCTCAACGCTCCAATTGGGGGAGATCGCCGTTTTTAGTCGCATACCCACATCGAGGGAGCCGATGAACTTCATCTGGATCTGGTTCCGGTTCTGATAAATGAAGCCCGGGTCATTGGGATTGTTGGGCAGATCCGGATCGAGATCATCGAAAAGATCAGGGAGACCGAAGCCGCCCCAGTCGAGGCCCTGCACAGGGAATTCGTATTCTTTGAAGTCGGCGAATTCGAAGTAATTCGTGGTGCCGAGAAGGTCGAATGTAAGTTGATGATTACCCAGCAAAATCGCGTTGGCGGGCAAAGGCAGTATCAAACCAACTAATGTGCACAATAGTACAAACTGCTTCAGCATGACTTGCCAAGACCTCCAACTTCAAGGGGCTTAAACTTCGTGGGATTCCACAGTAAGCTAGTGGATCATCGTAGTGATTGTCAATCTTTGAGTAAGATAAAGGCATGAGATGTATGGTGCTAGAGGAAAACACCTGCTGGAGACGGTAAAATCTTGCGCTTCCACCCGCAGATGGATTTATATACGACTTCAGGAGGTGATTATGAGTGACCAGGAGTTGGATACGAGGGATCTCGTAAAACTGACGACTTTGGACAATGCCATTCAGGCTCAGGTACTTGGTGGGCTACTGACTGAACGGGGTATCCGTTTTGTCCTGGATCGTTGGGAATCCATGCCCTACAGCGATATATTCGCCAACCAGAAGGGCTATGCCCGGATGATGGTTTTCAAGGCGGACCTTGCCGCGGCCAAGACCTCTTTGACGGATCTGAAGTCGCTGGCCGATGCTGAAGATGTCCGACCGGCCTCGGAAGATACTCAGTAGAAGCGCCGATCATCCATCTTGACATGTCACCTCCCAGCCCTTGCCGAAGGGGAGCGATGCCCGATTCATCTCCCGAGAATACACCTCCGGCAATCGATGTCGTCGCGGGCCTGATACGGCGTCACGATCGGTTCCTCCTGGCGCAGCGCACAGTCACCGATCGCCTCGGGCCTGTCTGGGAGTTTCCCGGCGGCAAGGTGGAGCCGGGGGAGACCAGGGGCGCCGCACTCGTGCGGGAATTGCGGGAGGAGCTTGGGATAGAGGTCGTGCCGGGTGAGCAGGTGGCCGAGATCACCCACGACTACCCTGAGCGCCGAGTCTGCCTGCATTTCATCCTTTGCCTGAGTTTTTCCGGAGAACCCAGCGGCCTGGACGGTCAGAAGATCGGCTGGTGGACTGTCCGGGAGATGGAGGCGCTGGAATTCAGTCCGCCGGATCGCCTGTTCCAGGTGCAGTTGGCCGATCTGATTCGTGAGCGGCGAATCTGACGGCAGACCGAAAGGGCCGACCGGACGGTTGAGCCTGCTCTCGGCAAGGTATCGAACTCAGGCTGTATCTACAGCCTCTCCCCCTCGGCTTCGGCCAACCCATCCTCGGCCCAGATCCCCAGTTTCTCCAGACAATCGAAATAGCATTGCGATGGACTCCCCTCGAGGTGGAAGGGTTTGAAGAACAGTTCGCGAAGCCAGAAGCGGCTGACTCGATCGGAGATCAACGCCTCGTACAGACGGGCACCGAGGTTGCGGCCCACGGACCTGGTGAGCGCCAGGTGCTGTGGACCCCGCAGCTGATAGTATCTGGTCGAGAACCCCGAGAGACTGCCCGTGTCGAGGAAAGTCTCTTCGGCCCGCAGATAGGAGAGCAGCAGCTCCGCCCTGATACGCCAATCCTTGCCGACGGTCTTCTCCTCGCGCAGGAACCGGAGCAGGTAGGGTTTGTCGCGACTCTTGCGCAGGGGGTTGATCAGCTTTGAGCCGAGGAAGACCAGAGCGTGACGGATCACGCGCAGGTAGAAGTCGTCGGTGAGTGAGCGGGGGCGATCGCTGATCTTCGCCGAGCGTTCGTGGAGTACCCGAGCAGCCATCTCCGCGATGCGATTTTGCCCCGGTTCGATCAGCACGGCCAGATCCTTTGGCGGCAGGTATGAATCCTCACCCTGGGCCAGCGCCGACTGGACCTGCGCGAGATCGTCACGGGTCCAGCCCGGCTTCCGGGCAAGGTCTCTGGCGAAATCCTCATCACCAACCCAGTAGACGTGGGGCGCCTCCTGCTCCAGCAGCGGGATGCGGAGGTAGCGGGCAATCCGTTTCAACGCGGCGCCGACCTCCCGGCCGAGATCCTCGCGGATCCAGGACTGATCGGGGAACTCTTCATCGTCGGCATAGAGGTAGGGTTCATGGAACGTGAGCCAGTAGATGTAGGACTGCAGTTTGACCAGTGGGGTGGCGCTCTGGATGCAGAGATCGCCCGAGTCCAGTTCGAGAATCTCGGGCGAGCGACCGTTCCAGTTGAGGCTCTCCCAGAAGAGCGGCTCGAAGTTCTGGAACACCCGCAGGACATCGGCTTCAATGTCACGCGCCTCCAGTTCACTCGTCAGGGCTGCGGGGAGATGCCCATCGGCCAGATGGAAGTCACCGAAGAAGACAAGGAGTGGGCGCTCCGGGTGCGTCTCGCGATAATCGGCGATCACGTTGGCGGCATGTGTGTCGCGCTCCTGCAGAGCCCGGTCGGGTGAGGCGACATCGCTGTTGAGACCGAGTACAGGCAGGGCGTGGCGTCGGGCGAGGCGCAACAGGGCGTGGATGGGTGCCCAGGGAAAATCCCACCAGGCCTCGCAGCGCACCAGATCCAGGAACTCACGTTCGGTCATCTGTCCGGCCAGGTAGGCGTCGATATCGGTCTGATAATGGGTGGGGATCATCTCCAGGGCCAGAGCCGGGTGGAAACCACGCTTGAGCAGTCGCCGCAGCACCCGCATCGCCGTCCGTTGGGACTGGGCAAGACTGTGGAAATCGCCGAGCATTATGATATCTCCGGCCAACAGCCGCTCCGTCAGCTCATCGGGGGTGAGTTGCCGGCCGGTCCAGTCGGGGAACTGGCGCTCATAGCGGCGTCGATAGCTGGCCAGGAAGGCGGGTTCGTCATCCAGTTGCTGGTGCAGTCGATACTCCAGCGCGGATTGCATCTCCCGTTGCAGATCCAGCCATTGCCTGAAATTCCTCTTGCTGTCGTCCACCGTCCCGTTCTTGCCCATGCGCTCACATCCTTTCGCGCGCCGTCACACGGAAATTCCGATTGCAAGAAGTGGACACAGGCCGAGGAAACCTCGCCGGAGGGGGACGATGCGGGTCAAGCGGGAGTGAATGGGCTTTACACCACCCGTGTGCTGACCTAGATTCAGATCAAAGACAAGGAGCGTTATGAGACTGAGTCCTGCGAAAATCGAGTACCTGGCGGATAAGATGATCAAGATCATGCGTGAGCGTGAGGACATCAGCTTTCTCATCGAAGAGGATGAGTTGGCGCGGATCATCGGCTGGGAGATCACCGAAGAGTTGAAGATCGAGGATGAGATCGAAGATGAGGTCGACAAGGTGCTTGAGCAGTACGAGAGGCAGATCATGAACCAGGATATGGATCAGACGATGCTGCGCCGCAAGCTCAAGACGGAGATCGCCCGCAAGCGGGGGTACACGATATGAGATTGAGCGAAGAGCGTATCGAGATTCTGGCCGGGCGTATCGCCGATCGATTGCTGGATGACGAACTCGTGGATATCATGGTCACCGAGCGGGTCTTCATGGATCTGGTGGAGATGTGGATCACCAGCGATCTGTTGATCGAGGAGGAGATCAACGAGGCGGCTGTGAAACGTGTGGAGAGTTACTCCCGCAAGATCGCTCACGGCTCCTCGGAGTGGGAGACGCTTCTCGAGCAGGCCAAGGAGGAGCTGGCGCGCGGACGCGGGTATCTGATCCGCTGACAACCTGCTTCGGGCTGCATGGGACGTTCGGAATCCCGTGTTGCCGGCTAGCGTGATATACGGCCTGAAGACGGCACTCGGCAAGCGGCGGGGTGGTGCCTTCGGGCCTTATGATACCCGCGATCGCGGATCTGGCGAAACGAGATGACGATGACCGATGACATGCAGCAGGAATACAGACCCCGCGTACCGCTTGCAGGCAAGCGGGTGCTCGCGGCCATGAGCGGCGGTGTGGATTCATCGGTTGTCGCCTCCATGTTGCTTGAGGCCGGAGCCGAGGTGGTGGGGATCACCTTCAGGAATTTCCGGTTTGCAGCGTCCAAGGCCCCCTCGCCCCGAAGCTGCTGCGCGAAGATGGCTGCCGCCGATGCGCAGGCGGTGTGCGGCATGCTGGGGATCCGGCATGTCATCGTGAACGAAACCAAACGCTTTACCGACGAGGTGATTCAGAATTTCGAGGATGAATATCACGCGGGCCGCACGCCGAATCCCTGCGTGCGCTGCAATGTGGCCGTGCGCTATCCGGTCTTGCTGGAGGAGGCGGAGAAGTTGGGTTGCGACTACGTGGCGACGGGACACTATGCGCGCTTCAGATCCTTCACCGATGCGGAGGGTGCGACCAGCCTGCGTCTGACCCGAGGCGTGGACGACAACAAGGACCAGAGCTACTTTCTCGCGGCGGTTGATCCGGCGCACTACGGGAAGATCCTCTTCCCTCTCGGTGAATTCCGCAAGCCGTGGACCCGCGCGCGTGCTGTCGGGATCGGACTCCATGTTCACGACAGGGTGGAGAGTCAGGATATCTGTTTCCTCGGTGGTGACAGTCTGCGGGAGTATCTCGCGGAGCGCGATCTGCTGAGCCCGGGGGAGATCGTTGATATGCGGGGCGACAAGCTCGGTGACCATGACGGCGTGGAACTGTACACGATCGGGCAGCGTCGCGGACTTGGGGTCGCCATGGGTAAGCCGGTATTCGTGACGGCAATTGATCCGCAAACCGGACATGTCGTGCTGGGTGACGAGAGCGATCTTGACGCCAGGCGTCTGACCTGCCGGGATGTCTGGATTCACGACGAGTTGCAGGGCGAAGCGGTTGCGGTCGAGGGCCTGACGGCGCGGATTCGCTACCGGAGCCGGGGGTGCGCCGTGGAGACGGTGACCTTCCGGGATGGTCAGCTTGAGGTCATCTTTGCGGAGCCGGTGTCGGCTGCGGCTCCCGGGCAGAGTCTGGTGCTGTATCGTGACGAGTGTGTACTCGGGCACGGGATCATCGAGAGCGCCGAGAACCTCTGACCTGCCACAACGGACAAGAAAAACCCTCATCGATTTCGAGTGACGCGCTCGAGCTCGATGAGGGTTTTTTCGCTCCCGGAATCGTCGCAAAATGGCTATGCCATTTTGCTTACACGAAGAATTGAAAATGCTCCGCATTTCCGATTCTACCACTCAAACGCATTGCAAGACGGCGGAACCGTTTTGCGGCGCTACTTCAACAGAACCAGCCTTGTGGTGGCCTGGGGCTCACCGTTGAGGCTGAGGCGCGCCATGTAGAGACCGGCGCTCAGTCCGTCAGCTTGCCAATCGAAATTGTAGCTGCCGGCGGGGGAGAACTCGTCGACCAGAACCGCCTGGCGACGGCCGCTGACATCGAAGATCTCCAGACGGAGGCGACCGTCGACGGGAATCGAGAAATTCAGCGTGGTCGTCGGGTTGAACGGGTTCGGCCATGCGGACAGGTGGAGGCCGTCGGGTGCGGCGACCGGCACGGCGATGGCATCTTCATATTCGATCTGAACGATCACGGGCAGGTGATCGCTGCTCTGGCGCAGCGCTTCGGCGATGACGTCGCCCACGGCGGTATTGCCGTTGTAGGTGATCGCCCTGTTCAGATGGGCACCGTCGTTGCCGTAGGCGATGTAGGTTTCGTCTACGAGATCGAGACCGGCTCCATCAAGCATCGTCTGGCTGGCCAGGATGAAGTCGAATCTGTCATCCAGACCGCCTGTGGCGCCGCCACTCAGACTGGTGCGGGTGCTCTGCGTGTGGATGTGACGGAAAGTGTAGCTGTCGTGCCAGTTGCCCGGACGGTTGATCGGATCGTGGAACTGGCCGTTGCCGGGTTCGAGCAGCTTGCCGTAGGCGGCTTCGCCCGAGGTGTAGAGGTTGAAGTCGCCCGCAACCAGGAAGTTGGTTCCCGGAGCGAGCAGATCGCTGTGCTCGCGCAAAACGGTGACCTCGGCCAGACGGCGGGCGGCATTACTGCTCCCGGAGCTGGCTTTAAGATGCATGGAATAGAGACGGAAGGTGTCGCCCGAGGCTGTGACCTCCAAATCCCACCACTCGATGTCGCGCAGATCGGTGTCCAGAAAGCCATTATCGAGCACATCGAAGATATCGGACTTGATGAACAGGGCGCGGTCGGTATCATAGCTGTTGTGGTAGGGGGCCAGTGACCATTCGCCAGGTTCAAGGTAGTTGAGGATCTGGGTCCTGAAGTAGTTGGCGCTCGTCTGATTGGACATTTCCTGCACAACCACCAGATCGGGCTCGATGTCTGCTAAAACTGTCCGGAAATAGGGTACGCGGCTGGCGGCTGAACTACTGGAGAAATTGAGAACGTTCCAGTTGCACATTCTGAACTCATCGGCGAGGGTGGGTACTGCAATGATGAGCAGGATCAGCAGCGCGGTAAAGCGTCGAAGCATGAGAGGATTTTCCTTTCCATGAGAGGTAGCAGGAACATAGGTATTATAGCATGAGACGCAAGAGGATGATAAGCTCAGCTTACACAAGAGGTGCGGCAGGAAACTGTAAGTCACCAAAGGGTATGCCGTGGAGGGAGCTGCAGTCTTTTACAGTTGTCATATGCTTGTCGTATATCATTGCCGTAACGGCAGCCGAGGCCCGGATCAATGTGGAGATGGACAATATCCCCGAGGATCGCCTCCTGGCCGAGGACGTGCGCCGAGAGGTCGAATCCGCCCTGACCTTCTATCCTGACGACCTCCTGCTCCGGGCCACCGAAAACGGCCAGACGCTGCTTGTGCGGGTAGCGCCGAATCAGCGTCAGTTCTTCGAATGGTCGGGGGGGCGCAGCCCTGAGTGGGCGGCCGGTTTGACCATAGAGAGCGGCAGAGTGATCCTGTTGGAGAAGAGCTACCTGCGGGATCGGGGGAGGATGCGGCAGTTGATTCGTCATGAGGTGGCGCATGCGGTACTGGAGCGACTGCTGCGGGGGCAGCGGGTGCCGCACTGGTTCCATGAGGGTTTCGCCCAGAAGCAGGCTGCCGAATGGGATATCCGAGCGATGGGGCAGTTGTCGCTGGTCGGCTGGCTGAACCGGGGCATCCCCCTGGCCGAGATGGAGCGGGGATTCCCGGCGCAGGGACCCCGAGCGCGTCTGGCCTACGCCGAGGCGCAGGCGGCCGTGCTGGAGCTTGCTGTCGACCCTGAGCGGTGGAATCGGCTGCTGCACCTGCTGGCCGACGGCCAATCGTTCGATTCAGCTCTCCGCAGCACCATCGGAATGGGTCTGGCGGCTTTCTGTGACGACTTCGATGACCGGGTGATGCGGAGATATCGGCGACTCGGCTTCCAGTATTCCGGATCGGTGGTTCTCGTCGTGATGATTATGCTTCTGATAGTTGGCGGTTTACGCGCTCGGAGGCGGGCGGTAGCCGTCGTCGGGAAGAATAATGGCGATAATGAGCAGGAAAGTTTCTGGAGAGGCAGAGGGTGGATTGACAGGGGCGGGGAAGGCTGATATATTGCGCTCCGGCCTGAAAAGGGATTGGCCTCCAGATTGGGGTTGTGGCATATTGCGTGTCCCGATCCGGATTGAATATGGAGGACTAGCCTAACTGGTAAGGCAGCGGTCTTGAAAACCGCCGCGCCTAGCGCTTGGGGGTTCGAGTCCCTCGTCCTCCGCCTTACGATGGAGATGCCGGCATATCGGCAATCAGGTTACCGGGAGAGGTGACCGAGTTGGCTGAAGGTGCTCGCCTGCTAAGCGAGTGTGGGTTTTATCGCTCACCCAGGGTTCGAATCCCTGCCTCTCCGCCGTTTTTGAGTGCTGCGGCTTCGGCCAAAGCAATGCGCCCATAGCTCAACTGGATAGATCGCCTGACTACGGATCAGGAGGTTGGGGGTTCGAATCCTCCTGGGCGTACCCATAAAAGCCCCCGTTGCAATGACTTGCAGCGGGGACTTTTCTTTTAAGTTGCAGCGGATTTTGCATTTGTGCCCAATTTGTGCCCACTTCGTTTTGAGTTTGCTCCAAAGACCAACTTTCCCATCATGCGCGCAGCCTCCAGTGTCATCGACGGAAACAGGTGTCCATAGATATCCATAGTCACCATGATCGAGCTGTGTCCCATCATCTCACAGATCGCTTTTGGAGGTACTCTATGCATAATCTGGATCGCCGCGAATGTGTGACGCAGGCTGTGCCAAGTCAGAGGTTTCCTGGGGCCAGTTCGTGAGGCCAGGCCGCGAAGCTCCCCTTCACTGGCTATCCTTTTCCAATACACACTACTGATCGTGTCCGGGTGGATTGGCTTTCCGGATCCAGAGTCGAATACAAAAGTATCACCGGAAGGATTGCCCTTATAGAGCTTGAACTCGTTGATTATCGGCACCAGTTCCGGAGCAAGATCAACAGTTCTGTGTGAGGTTTCTGTTTTTGGGGAGTGGATGATTCCATTTGCGTAGTTCTCGCCGATACTCAGAGTGGGGGATTGTGGATCCCGAACATCAAGATTGGACCACCGAAGTGCACATAGTTCACCGCGTCGCGGCCCGGCACAGATCGACAAGACGACCATCATATACACGTCAAAGCTGATGCGTCTGGCAGTCTCAAGAGCTATCTGCTCTTCTCCTCGGTCAATGTCCAGAGGGATGGCGTCGGTCTTTCGCTTTTTAAATTTCTGGAGCTTCAATGCAGGATTGCTGGGTATATACGTACCCACGGCATCCTGGAGAATCGTACCCAAAAGAGTGAGGATAGCATTCAGACTACGTTCACTCAGATAGCCCTTGGGGGCTTGGCGCGGCCGGCTCGGTTCCATATGATCAGGCCGAAGGAACTGATCGATCAGATCGACTCGGAAGCGTTTCACAACCTCTTGATTGATATGGGAGAGTTTGATTGCTCCGAGTCCAAACTCCGAGTGTAGAAGATAGAGTCTGATTTGCCCATCGTAGGTTTCCCAGGTACCTGGCTTTAATGTGTGCTTGCGTTCCCGTATCCATAGCTGCACGAAATCTTTAAAGGTGAGTTTATTGTGATTCGTCTGCAGGGTGCCTGCATCGATCTTGTTGAGAAGGCCACGAAGCTCACGTTCAGCTAATCTCTTACTCTTGCCGCCATCACTGGGGACTTCCCGATGCCGTTTGCCTTTGGCATCGCGGTAATCCATAACCCATTTCTCTCGGTACCATCGCACAGTAGCCATATGATCACCAATTCCTAGGGCAATTAGATAAAAGAGTAAAACCCAAGGGTGACTCCCGAGGGTTCAATATCAGTTCCGATTAGCATTCCGAATCGTGATGTCAGAAGGATAATCAAACCAGCAGATGCACTCAGCATCGATCTCGAGTCTGCTTGAATCCAATACTCTCCATAAAGCCCCAGTTCCCTGGTTGGATCAAATCGCAGTTCATATTGATCCACATGCGAATACCCTGTTCCAAAGTACACACCTACATATCTTGTGAGAACGTGTGTAATGCCAACGTTGATTGAGAACCAACGATCATCAACTTCCAACAATTGATCACCCCACTGAGATACCTGAAGTGGAGTGATGTCGGAGTAATATTCAGTTATTCCTTCACCGAGGGGAAAGCTGCTCCAGGCATGTACGAAGAAGCCGATGTCCCGTCTATTAAGGGAAAAAGCCAATACTCCATTTGTAAGAGCAGGGATGTGGCAGGAGAATCCGAACGCAGAATATTTCCCTGAGAGAAGATCAGAAGAATCAAGTTCAGAGGCCTTTGAATAAACAGTGGAAGTGCAAAGGAGCCCCACGAGCAAAATGGCTACCGAAGATTTCATCCTTATCCCTTAAGGCTAAATGGATATTTGTGATTCCCTTTTCGAGTGCATGCCATGGTCGGTTGGCGAGTAGTATAGCAAGAATGAGAAACTGGAAGTCAAATGAAAATATACACTGGAGGGGGAGTGGGAGTGAGTAAAAACTGACATTAATGCATTAGTGTAACTCGGCTTAGGCCTTCATTTACTGGGAGAATGGGACGGTACACGAATTGCCCATACATGTGGGTATTCCATTTCCCTAAATTTGGAGGAAGCACTTGAAACAATTTTCTGTTCTTCTTGCACTAATTTTGCTAATTTCAGTAGCGTTCTGCGTCTCTCCCGTCACAGCATTAGCTGATGGTGATCCGTCGCCGCCACCTACGCCGGTGGACACGGGCGGAGACGACGATGACGACTACCCCCTCGGCAAGCAATCGGTGGAATCTCCGATCACGCTGATGGAAACAGTCCTGACTCTACTTATTCTGATTATCTAGGGGATTGCATGCATCGGTGGGAATATCCAACATCAGCCGATGCTGACAGACTTCTTGAAACACTGTACCGAGGCGAGTGCGACGCACAGGAGAGCGAGTATCTCCACGTCATGCTCGCCTGGTTCTTTTTATCGAAGACTCGGTATGACTCGGCCGAGAGGCACCTTGCGGCCCTTCCGAACGATCTATCAACTACCGAGACATCCGCTGCTGCTCGCGCTGTCAGGGCTTTCCATGCGAGTCTGCATGGGAAGCTATCCGATGCCCGGGAGTTGATCGAATCAATAAGCCCTGCAGATCTCCCGGCAGGTCTTCATGCTCGGATCGAAATCGTAGTCGGGAAGATCGCCGCACAATCGAAGGGCGATGAGCAGTCGAGGCTTCACTACGAGCGGGCGTTGAATCTCGCTGAATCACATGACCTCCCTGGAATCGCCGGTGTCGCCTGCTTCTTTCTTGGTGTTCACTGGAAAGACCAGATGGAGTACGCCCTCTCGGAGCACTTCACTCAACGTTCAATCTCCGCTTTCGAACGTGGTGGTCTCAGCGACTACGCAGAGAGGGCGCGATATCGGCTCTTCACCCTCTACAGGCGTCGGGGTGATCTCTCACAGGCGCTTGAACAACACGAAGCGCTGGCGCCGTCCCGTCGGAATGATGTTCGATTCCTTGCTGATTCAGCCCGACTGTTTATCATGCTTCGCCAACCGGAACGAGCTGCACAAGTATTCGCGAGTATGCCGGCCGTCACCGGGCAACGGATAGAGAGTCGGGTTCAGGCGATCATCCTTGCCCTTCGGTCAGACCTCTTCGCTCAAAATGGTGATCATGAAGAAGCTCTTCGCATTGTGGAGATCGCTCTCGACCGTGCGCGCGCGATAGCGGATCCGTCTCCCCTGGTGGGGGAGATCCTTATTCGTCGAGCTTATCTGTTTCATGCTCTCGAAAGGTATGAAGATGCCGAGTTCCAAATCGAGGACGCCCACCGCGTTTGCACGGAAACGAATGAATTCTTTGGCTTTGGTTTGATTCAACGACTTCAGGGATTGCTGGCCAAACAGAAGATGAAGTATAAGCTGGCAGAGATGCTGCTCGAGCAGTCCGCGAGGTTCTTTGAGAGTCGCGGTGAATTGTTCGAATGCGCCAATTCCTATTCCACGCTGTCGGAGTTCTACAATCGCCGGCAGGAGAAGAAAGCCCTTGAGAGCGGTGTTCAGGCTTTGGCTCTCTATCTCAAAATCGGGGCGGAAGTGCAGTCGGCGGAGATGCGCGAAAAACTCCATAATATGGCCATGCTTTCGAGCCAGCCTTCGCCGTCGATCGCAAGGCTGAAAGATCATGAACGCGATCTCATCGAGAGTGTTCTTGAGGAATGCAGCGGCAATATCTCGCATGCGGCTCAAGTGCTCGGTATCAGTCGCTCGAAGATCTATCGCAGGCTGAAGAAACGGTAGTTTATCGATGGGATGGTCAGACTGTTCTATTTTGCGACACTCAACAGGTAAAAAAAAACGATTTCGCTAAGCTGCCCTTGAATCCTTAGGGGATCTACTTCATCAATATATCAATCATCACGAGTCTCCTCCCGAGCTCCTGGCGTCCTTGTATCCGCCAGGGTGATGACCTCCGAGATCTTAGGATGGGATCTCGGAGGTCGCAGTACACATCAGGGGGAGAGAGATTGAATTGCGACCATTTTGAGGGGGAACAGCTCCACTACTCGGTATTGAAAGCTGAGGTGGGGAGTGTAGACATGCGTGCAGCATTCGCTGAACAGCTCTTGAATCTGGCTGAGAAGTTGGATGATGGGCGGTGCAGGTGCTGCGTGATTGCTATTCGTCGTTATCCAAGTCGTCGGCGATGACTATGATGTCGTCCTCGATGTCTTCACCAGAAAGAACCTGTCGAGCAACTTCGCGGAGCTTGTCTCTCACAGCTAAACGAGCAGTACGCTCAATGCGTTCATCATCTGAGTCTCCGCAAGCAACGATCTCGAGCCCGAGTACTTCCATCAGAATTCCATACGTTTCGATGCCTGTCGATTTTCCATGGAGAATTCCAACCATCGTTCCATACTCGATCGGACGTTTTCCCCGTTCTGCCATGATGGGGACGATGAGGTCATACAATTGCCTTTGGGTAAGCCCCATCTCTTTTCGACGTTCATTCAGAATACTTGCCCAATTACTCATACCCGCTCCACGGCATAGTGTTGAATTATTGTAGGTTACATTGAGCATCGTGTCAATATTTGACACTATGGAAAAAAGACAATGACATATATTGACAATACGCCTATATTGATACATGATGATGTCAGACATTGACACAGAGAGGTGGATGATTGGCAAAGCTCATAACGGTTTCAGTATCAGATGCAGCCCGTGAGCTGAACGTCACCGAGAGAACAATTTACCGGTATCTGAGGGAGAAGAAGCTGAAGAAGAGGGGAGGGAAAACGGAAATCATCCGCTCATCTCTGGAGGCATTGAAACGACAACAGACATAGAAAAGGCCCTGGGCGCGACAGCTGACACTAACTCGCCCAAGGCCAGAATTCTCCGTTAGGAGACCTGCATAATACGCAGAGCTCCTTTCGGTGGCAAGCGAAAGGAGACTCGGCGTGCGTCGGTCCAGAATTGACTTGGGCTATACCCTGCCCGAAAAACTCACCCGTTCTTTAAAACCTTCGCCTTCCGGAGCGCACGCCGGGATGGCTGAGAGGGGGCAAAGCGCTCCCTCTCGGCCTGTTTCATTGCGTGCGACTCTGCTCGGTGGTCTGTTCCTGGCGCTGCTCTGGGGCGTCCCGCTACTCGGCATCCTGAACCTGGGAGGTCGATAGCATGGCGAAGAAGAACGACCTCGACCTCGGCGTACAAGCGGAGAAGTTGGGCGTCATGGTTACCGCGACGGTCCTCGAGTTCGTCGAAGAGCTGCTTGAGCAGAAAGCCGGCAGCGTGGCCGCCGCCGGTCTCCTCGATGAGAAGGAAGCGGCCGACTACCTGAAGATCGCGATCTACAAGCTTCGCGACATGAGGAAGGCGGGGGAGATCCCCTTCGTCCCGTTCGGACGTGAGGCGCGGTACCACTTGCCCACGCTTGAGGAGTGGATCCAAAACCGGATCAAGCATGACGAACCCGGATATTTGAGGAGGGCGTCATGAATCCTTCAACTTTGTCTTCCGAAGAACTCGTCCTTCGGTTCCTGCGTGCCCGACGACTCAAACGAGTCTCGCTGGTGCATACGATCGAGGTTGAGTGCGCAAAGCATTGGCGCGATCGCGGTGTCTACCGAGCGGCGTCCAGTTACAGGCGCGCATTCCAGCGGGTACTCGCTGAAGGCCTGCTCGGGAGAGTCAACATCACGACCGTCAGCGGGGGATCCCCGGGGCGATTTAGCTATCGGGAATTCCACCTTGAGCGGCGAGTGGTCAAAACCAAGATCACCAATCCAATCCCTCACGGTAATGGTTACGACGTGGCCAGTAGTGCGGCACACGTGGCGGCGGGGACCTAAGGCCCCGCCGCTTTTGCATCCCGGATATACCGGGTAGCCGGCATCAAATCAGAATCGTTGTGAGCTCCGCCGGCGGGCTATCACGACATCGTTAAGTGGCATTGAGACTATTGTTGCCCGGCGGCGTGCGTTGCCGTCGCCGGGTTTTGCTCCCGGTGCAGAGCACCAGGTGAAGTCGGTTCGAATCCGACGGGGGCCCCTGGCGGTTGCGGAATACCCTCTGAGTCAACTCCACATTTCGTGGCCGCCTTCATCAGCCCTGTCACTCACGGGAGGGGGCGGCAGGGAGGGCGGTGCCCCATTTGTGGGCGCCGCCGTTTTACGGCGTGCAGTCGTTCGGAAGGAGCAATCATGAGTTGGTATCGAAAAGTGGATTGCCAGGTCTATGGCGATGAAAAGTACAGGCGGCTGAGTCGACCGGAGAAGCCGAGCGGAAGGGAGATCTGGATCTACCTTTTGACGCGGCCTGGTTACGAGATTCCCGGCATTCAGGCCTGTGGTGTTTTCACCTTGGCCGAGGAGATGGGTTTCGAAAGCCTTCCGGAAGGCTTTCGGGAAGCCTTTCGGGAAGTCATTGCGGAAGGCCTTGCGGAGTACGATGCGGACGCCCGGGTCATCCTGTTGCCCAAAGCCTTCAAACACAACTTCCCTCAGTCTCCCAATGTGCTCAAAGGGTGGGTCAAGTTCTACGAGCGCATCCCCGACAGTCCCCTCAAACTCAAGTGGCTTATGATACTTAAAGCCTTTACGGATGGCTTATCGAAAGCCTTTCAGGAAGCCTTTACTAAAGCCTTCGGCAAAGCCTTACCGAAAGGCATACCGAATTACTCAGACTCAGACTCAGACTCAGACTCAGACAAAGAAAGAGAGAAGAGCGGCGCCCCAGCGCCGGATCTCTCGCCCGAAGATCCCCCGGAAGCTCTGAAACTCGCCACCTGGATCCACGACAAGCTCAAACGCCGCAGTCCCCAAGGTCCGGGGCTGTTCATCCCGAACATCGCGGACGGCCTGAGCGTGATCAAAGCCGAAACCCGATACTCGTGGAAGCAGATCAACACGGTGATCAAGTGGGCCATGGGTGTGGAGTTCTGGACCGTCCCCATGAGATCGCTTCAGAAGCCTGCCAAGCGGCGGCAGCTTCCGGAGATGTTCGAGTCCATGCGGGAGCAGATGCGCGCGGGGGATAGCAGAACGCGTGGCCAAAAGGAAGACCAGGAGCTGAGGCAGCGTGAGCAGTCGAGGTCGCAATCAGACTCCAAGGGTGATTTCACTCGACCGGGACAAATCAATGTCCTGGGTAAAGTCGCGGATGGTGCTGGATGACCGACAGAGACTGGTGTGCCTATACCGCCGGCGCTTCGGTGGTCGTTCAGAATCACCTCGATGGCCAGATATCCTGGAAACAGGCAGTGGAGAACCTGAACGAGCTGGACAAGATGTTCAACCGTCAAGGAGTCGGCAGAGTGCGCTTCATCGGCAACCGTGAGCATGACCGGCGGTCAGCCCAAGCTGAGCTGGATTACCGACGTAAGCGGGATGTTGAGATGCTTGGGTGCAGGCGATGCAATCAATCCGAAGCTGTGGCGGATCAGCTCGAGTTGAGCGGTGCGAGATGATGGATGGAATACCTCCCAACCAAAAACAACGAGAAGGAGATTCCGAGATGAAGAAGTGGGAGAACTTCAGCGATGCCGAACTGACTTGCCATTGTGGGTGCGGCCGGATGCTGATGGATGAGGAGTTCATGGAAGAGGTTGTGCGGATTCGTCGAGCGCTGGACATCCCGTTACCGGTGACATCAGCGTTTCGCTGTCCCGTGCACAACTACCGAGTGAGCCCTGGCACAAAGCAGGACGGCCCTCACACAACGGGCAAGGCGATCGACATCCGGATTCACGGCAAAGAGGCGCTGGCTCTGGTTCGTCTGGCCGCACTGAGTCCGGTGATCAGGGGGATCGGCATCAATCAGCGTGGTCCGGTCGCTCAGCGATTCATCCACATCGATTCGCTGACATCGGAAGAGCGGAGCCAGCGCCCGAATATCTGGAGTTACTGAGTATGGCGGGAGTGGTGAGAGAGAAGCTGTACCTCACGCCGCTGCAGCTCGGTGCGCGGTGGCAGTTGTCGACGCGGACGCTGAGCAATTGGCGGTGCCAGGGGCACGGCCCCGCGTTCTTCAAGGTGGGTGGGGCGATCCGCTATCCGCTGAGCGCAGTAGTGGAATACGAGAAACGGTTCCGGGGAGGCGGCTTCCGGGAACAAGCAGAGGAGACGGTCCAGTGATCAAGATCGAGATCGAGGTCGATATCGAGCGATGCACTCACCCGGCCATGCGCCGGCTTCAGGCCTTCCTGATCCTGGCCGTGTTCGCGATCAAAGCGCTGATGGGAAGCGCGCAACCGAAGGAGGAGAGAGGTGATTCTCGATCATGTGATTCCCAAGGTCGAACTGGAGTCGGAGCGGGGCGGCCCATTCCGTGCGGCGGCAAGGAAAGGGCTGTTGGCGTTCATCATGGGCAAGGAACTGGATGACAATCCCTATGCTGGATGGCACCCGGTCACTCTGGCCTTCAACGATTCCTGGAGGTTTGGGTGGCATTTCGGCAGAAAACATAACATGTCGCTCAACGAGATCTAACTTGAGGAGGAGATCATGCAGAACGTGCGAGACGTAGAGGTCTTCGTTGTCGAGCTCGAGGACGAAGAATTGGAGAAGCTGAACTGCGAGCCGGGGCAGATCTTCCACTTGTCCCCCGAAGAAGCCCAGCGTCGCGGTACGGCGCTGTTCGACGAACTCCTGCCGAACGTTGGCGAACAGGCCGATGCTCACGCGGATTGAGGAGGCGATCATGAGTCGCTATGCGGAGAATACGACAGTCTCAATCGAGAAGAGCAAGGGCGAGATCGAGCAGACTCTCCGGAGGTACGGTGCCGATCAATTCATGAGTGGGTGGGACCAGGAGCAGGCGATGATCGGGTTCGTGATGGAGGGACGGCATGTCCGGTTCATACTGCCGATGCCTTCACGGTCGGATTTTGAGCAAACCGACACCGGTAGAGAGCGGAACCCGTCGGCCATCGATAAACACTGGGAGCAGGCGCAGAGATCCTCCTGGCGTGCGTTGAACCTGGTCATCAAGGCAAAGCTGGAGAGCGTCGACGCGGGGATCTTCACCTTCGAGCAGGAGTTTCTCCCGCACATCCTACTTCCCAACGGTCAGACGGTCGGCGACTTCATGACGCCACAGATCGAGTCGGCCTACTCCATCGGCCAGATGCCTGCGCTATTACCCGCAGAGCATGGGGGTGGGGAGTGAAGGCCGAGTATCTGGCTCAGTTTCAACAACACGAGGAGGGGGAAGTAAGACACCTGACGATGAACGATGTAAATCAAACACATACATGGGATGGGAGGATCGTGAGTTTACCGAAGCCTTACTACGACGAAGATGGGATCACTATTTATCACGCCGATTCTTGGGACATTGTTCCCCAGCTTGAAATGGTCGATATCGTTATGATGGACCCGCCCTATGGCATGAAGTGGAAGTCGGCCCACCTGGGACCGATCCATGGTGATGATGCCTTTGATACACCAATGTTGACGCTGCTCATGAGAAAAGCACGGGCAGCAGTATACACATTCTGTCGGTGGGACAACCTCAAGGAGATGCCCCAACCGAAGAGCGTAATTGCTTGGGCAAAGAACAACTGGACGGCAGGCGATCTGAAGCACGCCTACGGCCGCCAGTGGGAGGCCTGCGTCTTCTACCCGCAGCAGGAGCACGAGTGGGCTGGCAAGAGACCACACGATGTGGAGTCGTGGCCGATCATCCCAGCGACAAGAAGGCTTCACCCGACCGAGAAACCCCTCGGCCTGATTGAGAAACTCCTCTCCGATAGCTGTGGCGATCTGATCCTCGACCCCTATATGGGAAGCGGAACGACACTCGTTGCAGCCAGGCGGCTGGGGCGTCGAGTGATCGGAATCGAGATAGAGGAAAGGTACTGCGAGACCGCTGTCGAGCGGCTCGTGAAGGAAGCAACTATCCAACTGTGAATGGAGGACATGAGCAAACGTAACAGAACAGGGAGAGAGAACATGGGTTTTTACCCTCCAGCACCCTCTAAGCCCTCGGAATCGGACGGAGCGCGGCTCAGCAATTTAATCGAGGATTCGGACCGAAATGCGGCTCATCCGATCTGTGAGAACTGCGTGTACTGGGGCATCGAGCATGAGTTGTTCGAGCTATGTTATCGAGAGCCCAAAGCGATCGAGCGTGCCGGTGTTAGTCCAGCATGTCGGCACCTGCGTCGCTCCGATCCAGGAAATATGGTTCGAGCCGTGATCCAGGGATTGAACGATGAAGCTGGTGGTCGGATGGAAAGCTACACAACCGATTGCATTCTTTGTGCGGCCGATACTCTGAAGGAGGTCTTTTTCCCAGAAGAGGACCCTGAAGAGAAGGGAGAATCATGATGCTCATCAGGAAATTCACCGGACTCGTTGCGTATCGTCACGCTTTGGTGGGAAATCACTCTGAGTCCTCAAATAGAATCACGCTTTTTAGGCTAAACGTGACTATACGGGTGGGCTGAAGTGGCAATAAACGGCGAAAACAACCGTGGAAAGACCTTTCCGCCCGAGGTGCTGACACTTGAAGAAGTAATTGCGCTGTTGGATGCGTGTTCTTCGACGAGCTCGACAGGGATCCGGAATCGAGCCCTAATCGCTGTCTACTGGAGAGCAGGGTTGAGGTGCACCGAAGCGTTGAAGCTCTATGAGAAGGATCTGAACCTGGCTGAGAACTCGATGCGAGTGCTCAAGGGCAAGGGGAAGAAGTTCAGGACTGTTGGGATCGATGAGACGGCGGTGAAGCTGATCCAGATATGGATCGAGCGCCGTATGGTTTTGAAATTCACCTGGAGGAATCCTTTCTTCTGCACTGTGAAAGGTGAGAAGGGCAAGCCCATAGATCCAAGCTATGTTCGACATCTGATGCCTCGTCTGGCGGCTCTGGCTGGTATATCGAAGCGTGTTCATGCTCATGGCCTGCGACATACCATGACGGGTGAGCTAGTTATGGAGGGCTCGGACATTGCCCTCATTCGCGATCAGCTTGGACACTCCAACATTGCTATTACAGACAAGTATATCCGAAAAATTGCTCCACTTCGCCTAGTGGAGGAGATGCGAGAGCGATCCTGGCGTGAAATCCCGAAAGGACTCGAATGATCCAAAATGAATCAGCCTGTTCTGATCGCGTAAAACTGATTTGTGGAGAATTAGTTCTACTGCATTCGATTCTTGATTGTGAGCAGGAGATAGTCCTGATACTATGTTATTAAAGGTAACCGTTCGCGTAATAAGGCTTTCACCTTTTTCATTGAGCTAGAGTCGTATCGATTAGATTCACACACACTCCCTACATCTCTATTGTGAGGAAGCAATGATTCGATCCATACAGAGAGTAAAATCATTTGGAGTCTTTCGTGATTTCCGCTGGCAGGGGTCTATTCCAGAATTTAAGAAATACAACTTGATTTACGGTTGGAATTACTCCGGCAAGACTACTTTGGCAAGAATGTTCCGGAGCTTTGAACTTAAAAAAAGGCATGAGGACTTCCCTGATTCAGAAGTACAACTGAAATCTAATGACGGGTCTATTCACGATCTATCAGCTCCAGATACAGCACCTTTGTTCCGTGTGTTCAACAGTGATTTTGTCCGCAATAACCTCAGCTTTGATGATGGAAGTGCGGAGGCAATTCTAGTGCTTGGTGCCATTGATATTGCCAAGCAATCAGATCTAGATAAAAAGAGAGAAGAACGCAAAGCGATTATCCTCCTCAAGGATACCAATGAAAAAAAGTGGAAGCAGATCGATGCGGCTCTAGCCAAAGCAATGTCTCAAAATGCACGTGATAATATCAAAAACCCACTATCAATCCCTAGTTATGATAAGACCCGATTTGAACCTAAAGTGATAGAGCGTAAGAGTGACTATGAAGAATACTTACTAAGTGATGATGAATTGAGATCCTGTCTTGCGCTGTATAGCTCGCAGGAAAAGAAATCACCTGTTCAAGATATTCCAATATCAATAACTTCATTGTCAGAACTTAGAGGAAAAACCATAGCATTGCTTAAAAGGGTCGTTATTGGAAGTAAACCACTTGAGCGCTTAAAGGCCAATCCAGCTGTGGAATCCTGGGTGGATGAAGGGCGCTTACTTCATGAGAACAAGAATACTTGCCAATACTGCGACCAAAGATTACCTGCCAACTTGTTGAATGATCTGTCGGGACATTTTTCTGTAGATTATGAAGAATTGATGGCAGAACTGAAGGTACATATTTTAGAGATTACTTCAGCGATGGAGGAGAACTATACATGTGACCATCAAGCGAATTATTACAAAGAGTACAGGGATCTATTCAACAAAGAAAAGTTGAAGATAGAAGACAATATCGTAAGAAGGGGGGAGTCACTCAAAATACTTCAGAATGCACTGGTCGAGAAACAAACCCAAGCCTTTAAAAGCATAGAGTGTCCCAAAGTGGATGACCCTACAATAGAAATCATGGAAAGTTTTAAATCAATTTACAAGGTCAATGCTGAGCATAATGCTAGGACCTTAGGATTTGAAGAAAAGCGCGATGAGGCTTTTGTCACACTTGAGAATCACTATGCAGCAGCTTTGGCAAAGGACTATCAATTCAGCGAGCAAATTGACGTGATGGCAGGTCTGAAAACTCTTATATCTAAGCAGAAAGAATCACTTGAGAAGCTGGATAGTGCTATTCGTGTGTTAGAGGGGGAGCTGTCTCAAGCATCATTAGGAGCTGAACAGATTAACGAGTATCTTTTCGCTTACTTTGGGAAGAATAACTTGCAAGTAGTTGTGTCACCTATTGATCGTTTTCAGATAGTTAGAGGATCTGCAGTTGCAAGAAATCTAAGCGAGGGAGAGAAGACGGCGATCGCATTTGCTCATTTCATTACAAGTGTCAAAGATGGACGACAACCTCTCGATGACACTTGTATTGTTATCGATGACCCAATATCAAGTCTTGATGCTAGCCATCTCTTCAATACATATGCGCTTATAAAAACACAGCTATCTGGGTGTCATCAACTATTCATCCTGACTCATAGCTTCGAATTCTACAACCTCATCCGAGAGTGGGTATCGGATGTCGAAAAAGACAAAATAAAAAAACCTCAGGCGAATTGGAAAAAGTGGAGCATTCTACATGTTGTATGCAAAGATAATAGAGAATCAATATTAGAGGTAATACCGAAAGAACTTCTCCAATTTAAGTCAGAATATCACTATCTATTCTCGCTTCTATATAAATTCAACAATAGTGGTGTTGGCGAATTTGATCGTTTACTAACTCTTCCAAATGTGTTACGTCGCTTCATGGAAGCATTTGGTGGAATTATGATCCCATTGTCAAAAGGATTGAAAGTCAAGCTTGTTCGCATATTACCGGATGAAATAGTGCGAGAACGAGTGTGGAAGTTCATCAACCATTATTCCCATCAAAGGACTATCACTCGGTCACTTACTATTCCAGACACGAGTGAATGCTGTGCGGTTGTTGCAGCATGCCTAAAGGCTGTAAATGAATGGAATAATGACTACTACAAGGATTTATTATCTGAAGTTGATGACGCATGAGTTACATTGACAAATATAAGGAGGGTCATAGTGGGGAATACTCCAAAACGCCTATATAAATATATAAATATGACTGCCGCGAAGACAGTTCTATCTACTGAGCGAATTCGCATGACCTCTCCGAGGAACTTCAATGATCCTTTTGATTGTGCTCTAGATGTAGTTATTGACCTTAGTGATAGTGACATTGAACAAGGGATACGTGAACTAATAGCTGAGCTACTGGCAGCAGGTAAGAAGCCCGTGTTCAATGATATTGCCAAGCGCCAATCTCGGCACTACGAGTTACTTGAAGCAAATGTGCAGTCCAAGTGGGATAGTGTTCAGAGATTCGAGCGGAGTGTAGAATCATGTACAAACGATATCATGCAAAATGGATTTGACTGGACATATGGATTCCGAAAAAAATTGGATTATATCAGGACCCTTTGGAAGGAAATCCAAGAAGACATTCTTGTGTTCTGTCTATCAGAGGTACATGACAATCTTACTATGTGGGCCCACTATGCAGACAATTATGCAGGTGTTGTTATTGAGTTCTCTGTTGTAGAGAATCAGACAGGGCTATTTGACAATGCTATTAAGGTTGAATATGTAGAAGAGATCCCTCTCTATTGCACGAAAAGACAAGCCGCTGAAATTATATGTGGCTTTGCTGATCCTACTCCCATATTGCAAAAGGGATTGGATCGTTTATCGAAGTCTAAAGGGAGGCAATGGGCCAATGAACAAGAGTGGAGAGTACTAAGAAGTGGAAAGATGGGAGATCAGGGAGTAGCGTATGCATATCATAGTATTTGTCGTGAGTCTGTTACGACTGTCTATTTCGGCCATAAAGCCAACCACATTGAAATCTTGGAAATATGTGAAATACTAAAGAAACGATATCCCAATGCTAGATGCTATATGCTGTCGCCCAGTGAGAATGCGTTCAAACTTGAGCATGAAGAGATTGAACTTTAATAATCATGCGGGTCCTTCCCGAAGAGCCCCTTGCGGGGGAACGCGAACGGCGAGATTTGCATAGCGGCAGGGCCTGCATAGTGTACCACCACAACGAGTTATGAGAGGGCGAAAACATGACCGACTATCATAGGAGAGGCTGAGATGGCGATGCAGGCCCAGCATTGGACAATCTCCGCTCTGTCGGTCGAACTCAAGATGGACCGCCGGACACTCGCCCGTAGACTCGAATCAGTCAAACCGGTGTCGATGAAAGGTCGCGCCCACCTCTACCTCATGACGGACGTCTTCGAAGTACTCCTCCCGAAAGAACAGACGTCTGATGAAGTCCTTGACCTCGACAAAGAGTCCGCCCGCCTGAGGAAGGCCCAGGCTGATCGAGCCGAAATCGACCTCGCCGAAAAACGGCGAGAGCTGATCCCTGCGGAGGAGGCCGGCTCGGCCTGGTCCGCATTGATCGGCAATGCAAGATCGCAACTACTGACCCTCCCGGAACGTGTTGCTCGAGGTAACCGCGCGGTTCGCAAGCGAGCCAAGACGGAGACCCGAGCCCTTCTGGAGGAGCTCAGCAAGTATGAAGTACAGTCAGACGACCATCGACCTGATCCGCCGCGTGTCAAAAATCTGGGCGCCGCCGCCGGAGCTGACGGTAAGCGAGTGGGCCGAAGCGGAAAGGTATCTGTCCCCCGAGGCAAATCCCGAGCCCGGAAAGTGGCGAAACGATAGAGCGCCGCACGCCGTTGAGATTATGGACACGATCTCCGATCCCGACATCGAGATGACCGTGGCCATGCTGCCGTCGCAGTCGGCGAAGACCGAGATCATCCTCAACACCATCGGATACTTCATCCATCAGGATCCCTCACCGATCATGCTGGTTCAGCCAAACGTGAAGCCGATGGGGGAGGCGTTCGCCAAAGACCGTCTCGCTCCGATGATCAGGGACACGCCCGCTTTGCGCGGACTGGTGGCCGATCCCCGCTCCAGGGATTCCGGAAACACTATCCTCCACAAGACCTTTCCCGGTGGACAGATATCGATTGCTGGTGCCAACTCCGCCGCGTCGCTCGCAAGCCGCCCGATCCGCGTGCTCCTGGGGGACGAGCTCGATCGGTGGCCTGTCAGCGCGGGCCCCGAGGGGGATCCCTGGTCGTTGTCGAAGAAGCGCACTAACAGATTCGAGAACCGAGTGATCGTCGCAGTCAGCAGTCCAACCGACGAAGGCAACTCAAAGATCGCCGAACTCCACGGCCTCAGCGACAAGCGGATCTTCCAAGTACCCTGTCCACGGTGTGGGGACTACCAGGTGTTAAAGTGGTCCAACCTGAAGTTCGAGCGGGAGGACGGCGAGACGTTGATTCCCGAATCGATCCACTACATCTGCGAGTTGTGCGAGGGGGTGATTGACCAGGAGGAGCGCTTCGAGATGTTCGAGGAGGGCGAGTGGCAGGCCACCAACAAGGGCGTCGGTGGCGTGGCCGGCTTCCACATGTCGGAGCTGTCGTCGGGTCTGAGCTCGTGGGAGCGGTGCGTCCGACAGTTCCTGGAGTCGAAGGACAACCCCGAGACCCACAAGACGTGGGTGAACACCTGCCTGGCCGAGCTCTGGAAGGTGGAGAAGGAGAAGCTGGATCACAATGCCCTGTTCAACCGACGGGAGAATTATTCCGCGCAGGTGCCCGCCGACGGTCTTGTGCTGGTCTCCTTCACCGATGTGCAGGGGGATCGTCTGGAGACGGAAGTCCGCGCGTTCGGAAAGAACTCCGAAAGCTGGGGCGTGGAGTACCGGGTGATCTACGGCAACCCGATCAAGCAGCCCGTGTGGGATCAACTGGGCATGTTCCTCCGGCAGACATGGACGCATGAGAGCGGGACAGAGCTATCGATCGCAGCATCGGGGATCGACTCTGGTTACTTGCCGACTATGGTTTACGAGTTCTGCAGGAAGAATCGCGGCCGCCGCGTATGGGCAACGAAGGGGGACAAGGCGGTGATCGGGGCACCGATGTTCAAGGTAATGCCGCGAGGGAAGGGCAAGAATAAGCGACCGGTGGAGCTCATGATGATCGGCACCGATACGGCCAAGAGTACGCTCTTCACGTTACTGGAGATCTCAGAGCACGGACCCGGGTACTGTCACTTCCCCCTGAGCGACGACTACAATCAGGAGTACTTCGAGCAACTTGCTGGGGAGGAGATCCGCTACCGCACAAACCACGGAAGGAAAGAGCGGTACTGGTACCAAACCCGCCCAAGGAATGAAGCTCTGGATTTGTTCGTTGGGAATCTGGCAGTGATCCATCGCTTGAATCCTGTATGGGAGCAGTTCGAGAAGATGCTTCAATGCGGGGAGCAGAAACCGAAGAAAGAACCTGGCCCGAAATCGAATGTGGGGGGGCGAGGGAGAGGTCGCCAGCGAGGAGGATTTGTGAACAACTATTAAGGACCAATAGTTAACATCTACCAAAATGATAATGTGGTATAGTATTTAGTTCTTGCATTGATGGGTGTGAATGTTGAGAATGGTAAGAGATATCTGAAGAAAACTTGATGTGCAATCATTCTGATAATCCAAAGGGGGGGACATGCGAACGTCCGTTGTCGCTATATGTTTGCTTATGGTGGTATTGGTATTGTCCTGTGCAACTGCACCTAAGATACGTACAATTGTCAACAGTTTTGAATTTACTGAAGACTTTGATTCAGTCTGGTCCGCAGTTGTTGAAACATTTGCAGAGATGAACTTCCCCATTGATAATTTGGAAAAAGATTCGGGAATTATCACTACGGATTGGATCAGCTTCAATGGTACATCTAACTCAGGCTATTGCGATTGTGGAGGACTAGGTCTAGCCATAGAGCAATCTCGTAGAGGGAAATTCAATGTATTTGTCCGGACCACTGATGCGGGAGTAACCGTCAAAGTGAATTGTGTCTTTTCACAGGTAGCGACACTCATGGATTCTAGTATGAATCGTGATTGTGTATCAACAGGGCATCTCGAGGCAAAAATGGATAACTTGATTCGTAGTAAAGTACGTTAGCGGGATCCAGATTTACAAAATCCGAGTTGATATGCACCTTCTCTCGTAGCAAAGGACAAGGTGCTTTTGATATCTTTTAAAATACACATGGGTACGGGGTCAATATACTCAAATGAATCTCGGCTCTCTGTATTAGTGACTTCTAGTGATCTCTAGTGACTTTTAGTGACCTCTGTAAAAACATCGTCGTTGCCTTCGATCCTCCATGCGAATATATGGGTGGATGGAGGAGGTGGCGTCGATGCCGCAAAGTTCCATCCCGAATACAGAACCAACCGCCATATCCGCCGGCGATTCAGCCAACTGGATAATCTACCATTCGGACTATCTGCCCGATAATGGCGCCCGCATGTCCTACGCTCTCACGCGTCCGGATGAGCAGCACACTGTCGAGTCGATGAACAACGGCGACGGCGGCCATCTCCTCACACTTACCAGTGCCGAGACCGCAACCTGGGGCTCGGGGGAGTACACCCTCTACGGCTACATCTTCGACGGCTCCGGCGAGCGGAAGCTGCTCCGCGAGTGCAAACTCACTGTTCTGCCGAATGCCCTCGAGGCCGTTACCGGTCACGATGGTCGGTCGAAGTGGGAGATCATCCACGACAATCTGCTCACTGCCTATGAGCAGTACACGGCGTCGAACGGCGTCGTTTCCAAGTTCCAGATCGATGACATCACCCGGGAGTTCAAGTCCGCCGAGGAGATCATCACGGCGATCGAACACGCCAGCCGGATGAAGAACCGGGAGCGTGATCAGAAACTCCTCTGTCAAGGCCGCCCGACTGGCCGCAAACTCATGTTCAGGATGCGCGGATGAAACGCTCCCACACCATGAACGGCGCTCCGCCGCCCATTCGCTACAGGCGATCCCGCAACACCCACGCGGGCGGCCAGGTTTCGCAACCTCGGATCCGATCCCACAGGTCCGCGAGGCGTCCCGGTCTCAACGCCTATCAAAGCCGATACCTCAAAGCGTCCCAAAACTCGATGATGACATCCGACTGGCCGAGTCGCCCCTGGACCAGCGAGGAGATGCTCAAGCGCCACCTGCGGAAGGTGCGCGCCCGGGTGCGTAACGCCTCCGAGAATGACGACTGGCTCAAGCGGTTCTACCGACTGCTCGAGAACAACGTCGTTGGCGACAAGGGTTTGGTCCTGCAGTCGCAGGCGCTGGCCGCCGACGGGACACCGGACACGGCCGCTCGCGCGACGATCGAAGCACTCTGGAAAGAGCACGGCCGCAAGGGGATCTGCGACATCACCGGTCGTCGGTCGATGCGTGACTGTCAGAAGCAGTACCTGGTCACCACCGCCAAGGACGGGGAGGCGGTCGTTCAGGCGCACGTCACCGAGCGCAACCCCGACGGCATCGCTCTGCAGTTCCTCGACACTGAGCGTGTCGATGTCGATCACAACGAAGATCTCCGCAACGGTCACCGCATCTGCATGGGGATCGAGCTCGATGAAGCGACTCGTCCGCTGGGCTACTACATACGCACAAAGTCTGGCGCGAACTGGGAGAATCGGGGGCGCCACTATAAACGGATCGACGCCAAGTGGATCTCCCACGGGTACATCTACGACGATCCGGAGCAGTTCAGGGGTATGCCATGGGCGGTGTCGGCGATCTTCCGCCTGCACCAGCTTCGCGGCTATACCGACGCCTCCCTGATCCGGGCGCGCATCAGCGCCACCGCCGGCGGATTCTTCACGACGTCGGATGATGAGCAGCTGCGCGCCGGCGACACAACGAATGCCGTCGATGATCTGATCATGGACGCCGAACCCGGCGTATTCCGCCAGGTGCCCCAGAACCTGCAATTCCAGGAGTGGAACCCTCGATATCCGCAAGGGGAGTTCCCCGAGTTCAACGGGGCTATCCTCCGCAGTGCGGCTGCCGGCCTGGGCGTCAGCTACCACACGCTGGCGAACGATCTAAGGAAGGTCAACTATTCCAGCGGCAAGATGGGGGCGGGCGAGGACCGCGCAGCATATCGCACATATCAGCGCTATCTGCGTGAAAACTTCCTGGACTGGTACTTCCACCTTTGGCTCGGCATCCAACTCGCTCGCGGACGGGTCGTCGTCGACGGCGAGACCCTCCACTCCGGCCACATGGAGCGTCTGTTGTTTCGGGACTGGGTTGCCCGGAGTTGGAACTCCATCGATCCGGTGAAGGACGGCAAGGGCGACGAGATCACCGTGAATAACGGATACGACACTGAGAGCTCGATCATTCGCAATCGCGGCCGAGATCCGGAGGAGGTCTGGATTGAACGGGCGCAGGAATTCAAGCGCAAGCGGGCGATCGAGGATCAGTTCGAGTTGCCGCCTGGGACTCTCAGCCAAAGCGCAACCGCGAAGCCGACAGTACCCCCTCCGCCGGTCGACGAACCGGTCACCAACAAACCCGCCGACAAGGTGCGTGCACTTACACGGGCGCTTCGCCTGAATCCCCGGGCAGTTGGTTTTGCACAGGCAAGGATTGCGGCCGGGCGCTTCGATCTGGAGAGCCCCTGGGAACTTACCTCAAAAGAAGAGAAAGCCCTCCTGGAAACGCCTGGCCGCTACTACCTGGCGGAGGTGCCGGATCAGACCGGATCCGCTCGCTGGCGCCACCCAACCGGCAAAATCGTCGATGGTGAGTTCGTCGTCTACATGTCCGCCCTCGAGGAGATCCGGGAGGTGGTGCTCGAGGATGATGCGATCGCGGCGGCCGCCGGTAATCTGCAAGCGCTTATGGAGAGTGGAGAGCAGGATGTGGCAATCGATTCTGATAACGAGGCAGAGGAGACGGATTCATCCTCGAATGTTGATGACGATCCGAAACCTGATGAAGTCGAACCGAACTTCACTGAAGTAGGAGACTGAAATGCCAAGACTGTTCACTCGCGGAGAGGTACCCGCACCTGCCGAATTGATCAAGCAGATCAACGCCGAGACATCCGCCCGTGTTGCGACTCTCCGCGCGGAGGAGGGTGATGAAGGGAAGAAGCGGTACCGGACTTCCATCTCCAGCGAGGAACCCTACGAACGCTGGTTCGGGTTCGAGATCCTGAGCCACGAGCCGGGCGCAATCGACATGTCCCGCGCGGCCAACGGACTCCCGTTCCTGGTCGGGCACAGGTGGGGATCTCTGCCGGTTGGGCGCATCCATGATCTGGCTGTGCGTGATCGCAAACTCGGTGGAGATGTTGCCTTCGGCGAGAGGGCGGAGGTCAAGGATATCCTGGTGGATGTCGAGAACGGCACGATCCAGGAGACCAGTGTCGGCTACGAGATCCTGAAGATGGAGAAGGTGAGCGAGGAGGACGGAGTACCGACCTGGTTGGTCACGAAGTGGCGGGTCCTGGAGGGCTCGCTTGTAGGTGTCCCCGCAGACGGAGTCGTCGGTATGGGGAGAAAGCATGAACCCGAAACAGGAGAGGTGAGAGAAATGCCGAAGCCTGTCGAAAAGAATACAACCCCCGACGGCGTCAGTCTGGAAGAGGTGGCGGTCAAGGTCAACACGGCCAGGGAGGACGCGGTCAAGCAGGAGCGCGATCGCATCGATGGCATTCGATCCACAGCCAAGACCCTGGGTGTCGATCATCTGGTGGACGAGGCCATCACCAAGGGCGAGGATCTGGCGGACTTCCGCGAACGCGCCTGGATCGAGACCCAGAAGGACAACTTCACGAAAGCGCCGGAGAGCGCCGACATCGGCATGCAGGAGAAGGATCTCAAGCGGTTCAGTCTCCGCAGGCTGCTCCGTGCGGTCGCCGAGCCCCACAGTCGTGAGGCCCAGAATGAGGCCGGCTTTGAACGTGAGCTCAGCGAAGCACAGGCCCTCAAGGATCGCACAAAGACCCGTGGGATGAAGATCCCCGTCGATGTTCTGGTCGATCGGACCGCGCGTCCGCTTCGAATGGCTCAGCGAACCATGAACGCCGGGGTCAGCGAGTCCGGCGGTATGCTCGTCGAGACCGAGCTGGGCAGCATGGACGATCTCCTCAAGAACAAGATGCTGCTCAAGGCCATGGGTGCCCGTGTGATTACGGGCGTGTCCGGCAATCTGGCTTTCCCTCGTGTCAACAAGGGGGTCAACACCTATTGGGTCGGTTCCGGGGAAGCGCCGCCCGAAAGCGATCCCGAGCTGGGCTTGCTCGCTCTGACCCCGAAGGAGCAGGCCTGCCTGGTTTCCTACGATCGCAACATGCTGATCGAACCCTCCATCGACATCGAGAGCTTTCTCCGTGACGAGATGATGGATTCGTTGGCACTGGGTAGCGATCACGTAGGCATCAATGGTGACGGCGTCAAGAAGCCCCTCGGCATTCGTTTCACCGACGGCATCAGTGGTGTCGCGCTGGGTGCCAACGGTGGGGTGCCGACCTACAAGAGCATCGTCAACCTGTGGCAAAAGACGGCGAAGAAAAACGCTCTGGCCGCCAACATGGGCTGGCTCACCAACTCCTCGGTCGTCGGCACGCTGATGACCACTGAGAGAGCGGAGGGGACGGCCAACTTCATCATGCGCGACAAGATCGACGAGAACGGCATGGGCAGCCTGATGGGGTACAAGGTCGGTATGACCGAGCAGATCCCGGACGACCTGGTCAAGGCCGGCAGTGGCGCGACTCTGTCGGCGCTGCTCTTCGGCGATTTCGACAAGTTCGTCATGGTCTACTTCGGCGGTATCGATATCACGGTTGATCCCTACACGAAAGCGGCCGAGGGTCAGGTGCGGCTCATCGCCTACCAGTCCATGGACTGTGGCGTTCGCTACCCCGAGGCTTTCGCGATGATCAACGACATCACGCCTTTCGCGGAGTAGTCGGTCGAGTTGACATGCCGGGGCGGGGGAGTCCCGCTCCGGCAACTTAAACACTTTCGCAGGGAGGGAATTATGCGCGTAGCCCCGGATGTTCTTCAGGATGTCAAGTTCGACAATGTCCTGCCGCCCGAGGTTCTGAATGCCGGCAGTCAGGTCACCGCCAGCGTCGATATGGCCCAATTTGATCGGGCTTTCTTTCGCTTATCGATAGGTGCCGCCGGTGAAACATTTAGCGGAAGCCGCTACTTCACGGCGGCCCTGGAGGAATCGGACGATAACACGACCTTCACGCATTGCGCCGATGCTCTCATGCGCATTGAGGGCGGTCTCCCGATTTCGGGTTATTTCGCCAAGATCGACTCACCTGGTGAGGCTGGGACCCAGATCCTCGTCGAGTATCTCGGCAGCAAACGCTATGTCCGCGTGAATGTCACGGGGATCGGTACGCACACCAACGGGACGCCGATGGACATTGTAGCGATCCGCAACGGCGCCAAGAACCTGCCGTGTAATTAACTCGGATGCTGAAAGTATCCGATGAATACGCCCAGGCCATCGGCCCGGAGGAGGGAGACAGAAGCATCATGACCGATGTTCAGATCACAGCCGTTCGGGTGACCAGCGGCGTTCACTGCGGTGGGAAGTTCTTTGCCCCACGGGAGGAGCCGTACCTGGTGCCAGAGGAGATGGATTCTCATGGCGCTAAGCGGATCATTGCCCTGGGCAGCGCCGACTCGATTAGGCGGTCGACAACTCCGCCACGCGTGGAGGTGCTCAAGATCTCGCCGGTTGTCGATGACCTGATGACCAACGCCCAGTACGCGGCTCACCGAAAGGAGCTCGAGCTGGAGGGGGATCATCACGCTCAGATCGCCAGCCTGATCAAGAAGGGTGTCCTAGAGGGCGCTGTGAATGGCGATGGGCTGATCGATCCGGTCAAGGCCGACGAGATCCTCGAAGCGCACTACGACGACGGGGAATAGTGTGACAGACGATCTTCGCAACCTCTTCGCACCCGAGAATGGAGGGACTCTCGCCGTTGTGGCGGGGGTCCCCGTCTACGGGCACTTCACCCGCCGCTATGTCGAGATCCAGGACATGGCGGGCGAGCAGCCTATGTTCCTTGGTCCTCACGAGGATCTGCAAGAGCTTGTGCAGGGTGCGGAGATCGTCGTCGACGGCAGATGGTTCAAGGTCTCCTACGTCCAACCATCTGCACGCCGCAAGACGATCACACTGATCCTCAGGGAGATTGCACAGCCGGCAGGTGAGGGTGTCGTTTTCAACTTCAACCAGCCCTTTATCCAGGGGCCGGATGGGATGAAGCAGAACGACCACCGCGTCTATCCGGTGGTTGTAGACGGCAAGCGGACTTGGCATCTGATCGGTATCAGATGCGACTCTTCCGATACTGGGTCGATGTACTTCTCTCACTACACTTCGCCCGATCGAAGGACCTGGACGGAGCAACCTGTCATCGAGGTCGGTACGGGGATTGCCGATCACTGGCGCAATATCGGCTTTGCCCCATTTGTCATGTTGAATCCAGGCTATGGCGGTGATGGCGCCCTCGCATCGTTCAAGCATCTGATGTTCTGGACTGGTGTAACCAAGGCGGGCGGATCCTACAGCCATCAGAAGATCGCTCTGTCTGGTTGTCGGGATGATGATTGCTCCGTCTGGGAGATCCTCAACGATGACCAGCCGATCTACTGGTCAGGGATGCCCACGACAACCTATCCCGACGGCGCGCCCTGGGCGGAGTACGGTGGTGCCTGGTACGGCGACTCCAGGGATCCCAGCGTCTATTACGATGGGGAGCACTGGCGAATGATCCTCACCTGCCGTGCAGCTGGTGGCGGTAACGACATGGTGATCGGCCTGGCAACGGTCGCCGGCGGAGCGGATCCCGATTTCCTGTCTTTGGATCATGCGCCGGCGGCGCTGGTGGTGATCTCCGACGGCAGCCAATACTCGGCTGAAGCCTGCAGCATGTTCAAACATCGTGGTCTATACAGCCTGTACTTCGGCGGTTCAGGCGGAACCCGACTGCAGGATCTTCATCCTGATATGATGGGTCCGCCCTGGGATACATCCATCTACGCAGGCGAGAGAGTCAACGACGTTGGACCAGGTACGGGGTTGGCGAATGATGTCTTTCAGGTGGAAGGGGATGTTTTCAACATCTCCGGTCACATTGTGAAAGGCAGTTACTATTACTACAAGATCAACGAACTTCTGTACCCGGATGACGGCGGCCAGCCGGTAGAGCGCGCGCTGATCGGCATTGATGGTCTTGTCGGTCTTCGAGAGGGTAAGGAGGACCTCTCCCTCGGCTGGAGCATCATCGACACAAAAGGCTCCCTTGGTGCCTTTTACAATCAGCCCGTATTCGGCGATCAGGCGCTGGCGACGGACGGAGTCGCATCCGGGCATACCGGCAACAGCTACATAGCTCCGCGCTACCGCCACAATCACCCTGGCTCGTACTACAATGGGATGGCCTATTCGGATTACAGCCGCATCGGCTGCATCAAGAGCTCCGAGTTCATCATCACCCGCAATCGTATCAGCCTGCTTGTCGCCGGCGGCAAGTATCCGAACGCCGAGTTCGTGGCACTCGTCGATGCCAACACCGATCGCATCCTTTTCAGCGAAACAGGGAAGGATGGCCATTCACTCAGCGAACGTGTGTGGGATCTCTCCAGCATTCGCGGCAGAAATGTCTATCTGGTGATCGCCGACATGGCCACGGGTGATTATGGCTACATCGCGGCCGATCTCATCCGAGAGTACGAACTCCCTACAGAGGACGGGGATTCCGTCGCGGCAAGTCAGCCTTTCGAGGTTGGCGCGCTGCTCCCCAGGCTTCTGACACTAGGAGGTCTGTAGTTTGTACAGCGGGAAGAAGAGCTTCATTATGAATGTAAAAGGTGACTTTGATGAGGTACTCAAGGAGATGGACTTTGTCGAAAAAAAAGTCATCAAGCCAGCTACGAGGGCAGCACTCAATAAAGCCCTCGCGAAAATGAGTACACAGGCTGTTCGAGGTGTTTCGGAGAAAGCAAAAATCAAGCAAAAGAGTGTTCGATCGCGGATCCGTCTGGGGAAGGCAAAACGCGGCAAACTATGGATTATGATCGGATTCAAGAAGAAACCGACGACTGCCATCCGAGAGGGAAGACGGCAAACGAGGAAAGGCGTTACTGCAGGTAAACACCGATTCCAGGGAGCATTTATAACATCTCCAAAGAGCCAACCTGGGAATAGACAGATCTTCAGTAGAATTCAATGGCAATACGTCATGAGGAACATCAATGGAGTTATGCGTCGGCGCCAGAAACTCGCTGTTATGAAAAATCCTTTTGCCATTGAAGCCGAGATCCTTACCCGGCACTTAGTAAATAAAAAGGCTCCTTCGATATTGAGGAATGAATTCAAAGCTCAAATCAAATGGAGGATGAATCATCCACGCTAGAGAGCAGATTCGTAAAGCCGCTGCAGCAGTGTTGCTCGGACTCCCTGAGATTGGAGGCCGTGTGTATCCCACTGGGCATCACATGATTGATAATTCAATTATCCCATGCATATCAGTCTTCACAGGCGAGGATGACCTAGCAGAGGACTTCACAGATGATGATGGTGATGCCTGCCGTCTGGAGCTCTTCGTGCGGATATCGGCGAAGGAAACAGAGGCCCTTGAGGATGAGATGGATCGGATCGCTGTGCATGCCCAGAAGGCTATTCTCGGGTCGAATGATTTCAATCAACAGGTTCATGATATCCAGCTCCAGACCACAGTTCCAGTAATCGATGATGAAGCCGAGAGGAAGATCGGCCAACTGACTTTGATGTTCGAAGTGATTTATCAGACACCGGACGATGATCCGGAAACCTTGATCACATGAGAGGTGAGAGATGCATGGTAAGAAAGGGACCGTCTACGTAGACAGTACTGCAGTCGGTAAGGTTGTCGATTTCGACTACGAGGACAGCGCCGATCTTGTTGACGACTCCGGGATGGGTGAGGATGAGAGCTACGAAGCCGGTCAGCTAAAAGGACGCGGCAACATCACGGTCCGCATGCGACCGAGTGATGCAGGCCAGCAAGCCTTGGTGCCTGGTGCCAAAGTTACTCTATCGCTCTACCCAGAGGGGAACGAACCGACAAACAACGAGTGGACCGGTGAGGTATCCATCTCGTCCAGAGGATTCTCGATATCTAAAGGTAGCAACGTCGACCGCAAGTATGCCTTCCAAGGTGTGTTGACGGAAGGGACGGTGTCTGACTGATGGATCAACTCCAACTGATCAAAAAGATGAAATCTCATCACTTGGGTGTACGCCTTGCGCCGCGTGAGATAGAGATCCCCGAGTGGGATCTGAAGATCTATATCCAAAGAGTGACGCTTGGTGAGAGGGATTTAATCCATCAGGCCACCCGTATCAGCACACATCAAGGCATGTTCATGACATTGGTCCAGAGGGCTAAGGACAAGGATGGGCACCGCATATTCTCGGAAGGCCTCCATGATGAGTTCTTTGAGAGTGTTGGTCCTGATCCGACTGTCTTCGATCGTATTGTACATGAGATAAATCATGGGAAGGAAAAGGTTCAAAAGGACTCGGATGAGGAGTCGGACCCTACGATCTCGAACTCATCCAAGCCGTCTATGACCTAGCCCACTTGCGGGGCAAGGATCTGGATGAGATCTGGAATATGCCAGAGGATGAGTTCGAGGGATGGCTTGCTTATTACTCACTAAAGGGGCAAACAGATGGGTCGGAAAGCTGAAGCTCGCTTTCACATCACAGCGGTTGATAAGACCAAAGAGGCGATGAAGTCTGTCAGGTCCAATATGGCCAGATTGAACAAGACTGTTGCTCCTTTGATTCCGGCCTTTACAACTCTTGCTGGTGGCGTCGCGATAGGAGCGTTCGTCAAGAGTTCTCTTGATGCTGGCGACAAAATCCAAAAACTCGCTATTCGGTTGGGAGCCTCTACGGAGGCTCTCTCCGAATATGAGCATGTGGCTCAGCTGACGGGGGTCCGCAATGATACTCTGATCATGGGTTGGCAGCGGATGACTCGCCGAGTTGCTGAGGCGGCACAGGGTACAGGTGAAGCGCAGGGTGCCCTGAAAGAGCTGGGATTGAATGTTCAAGACCTCGCTCAGCTGGCCCCAGAGGATCAGTTCGAAGCGATCGCCGATGCAATGAGTCATGTTGAAAAGGAGAACGACAAGGTTCGCCTGGCAATGAAGCTCTTCGATTCTGAAGGCGTGAGTCTGCTCCAGACAATGGAGGGTGGGAGTGATGCGCTCAAGACGATGCGGCAAGAGGCCCGTGAGTTGGGGATGACTCTGGATCGGGAAACCGCCGATAAGATGGCGTCTGCCAATGATGCTGTGACAAATATCGCGGCCTCAATACGAGGGACGGGAGTGACGCTTGCGAGTGCCTTTGCGCCGGCGATCATCGATGTTGCTGACTTGTTGACCAGTGCAACGAATGCAGCAGGGGACTTTCTGGAGGAGATCACCGAGTCCGAGATGGACCGGGCTATCAAAAAAATGCGGGAGCTTGGTAGCGAAGTTGAAGACATAGAGCGAATGATGGTCCTTAGAAAACTGTCTGAAACTCAGCGTTCATTGACGCAGACCTCTGGAGGGTTGGCGAAATCTCTGGCCAAGATCGGCAAAGCTGTTGATTTCCATAATGAGAAGGTTTCCGATGGAACCCACAAGATTGCTCGGTTTGGGACAAGCTACAACGATCTTGCTGGGTGGATGAACAAAACCACCGAGATGGTTGGCCGAGATGCTGTCATGGCTGTTGAGGATTTCAACGACCAGTGGGATGCCAATGAACAGAAAATTCGTAGCTCAATCTCCGCCTATGAGGATATAGGCATCGATATCGAATCCACCTGGGAGAGCATGGAGAAGCTTGCTCGTGTCCCTGATCAATTCAATCCGGAAAATCTCGAAGAAACTGAACGTATCATGGGGCTGATTGAAGGGCAGTATCGAACGTTGCTGACTGCTCGCGCAAAGGGTGAAACTGGGCCGGAGTGGGAGAAGATGGGTGATGATCTCGATACCTATTACACGCTTCTCTCTGATTATAAGAATCTCCTTGAGATCATTTTAAGCCTGCAGCGTGATCAGGATAACCTCCTCAAGGGAGATAGTCTGGATCCTGATGACGGGGATTCAAAGCCAGCCCCCTCCGGGAAGCGTCATACCCTTGAAGAACAGAGGGAACTAAACAAGCTCATGGCTGAGGGGGCGCGAGTAACAGCCGCCATGAGAACACCGCTTGAAATCTACGAAGATGATATGGAGCGTCTGACCAAGTTGTTGATGTCGGCATCGATCAGCCAAGAGACTTATAATCGGGCAGTAGAGGCGTCGGAGAAGACGTTCAAGGATAGTTTGGAGAAATCAACAGGGGAGACCGTCAGTCATTTTGATTTGCTCCAAGATGAAGGAATTAAAGTCCTCGATTCACTCGATGCTCATATGGCCGGTTTCCTCATGAACGCAGAGGACGGTTGGGAGAGTCTCCGCAACATGGCTTTGCAGGCGCTGAATGATATCAGCGCCGCTCTGATCCGGCAATTCATCACTCAGCCCCTGATTGCTGGTCTAACCGGTTGGATGAATCCCTCCGGTGGTGCTTCGACTTCCATCGGATACGGCGGGACGGCGGGCACGGTGGACATGCCCGCAGCGAACATCCAGTTCAATATCAACACGATCGACTCCCGGGGTGTGCAGGAGGTGCTCTACCAGGAGCGCAATATGATCACCGGTCTGGTCGCAGAAGGGTTCCGCAAGCATCGGGGGTTGTCCCGATGATCTTTCCGGCAACTCCCAAAGTAGCCACGATCACGATCAAGTCCTTCGAGCCGAACCTGGTCAGCATCACGCACTCCCTCAAACGCCAGGTGCGATCGCGTGGCGGTCATCTCTGGCAACTGGATCTCGGTTGGCGGCCGCAGCTCCGGGCGACGTTCGCCCCGATTGCAGCGTTCGCGGTCCGGATGCGGGGGCAGTATGGCGTCTTCGATTACGTTCCCCCCAACGTTGCGCCGCTGGGCATCGCTACTGGAGCGCCAACGATCGACGGCACTGGGCAATCCGGTCGCGAGCTGGAGACAGAGGGGTGGACTCCGACGACCACGGGGATCCTGAAAGCGGGCGATTACCTGAAAATCGCCGGTCACACGAAGGTGTACATGGTGGTGGAGGACACCGCCAGCGACGAGCTGGGCAAGGCGACGCTCACAATCGAGCCAGCGCTGCAGGCGGTGCCCAACGATGGCGAAGCGCTCACGGTACACGATGTACCGTTTCATGTGGCCTTCGCCGATGATGTCGTGGAGATCTCCACGGACAAAGCCGGGTTTATTGCCTACGGCGCTCGCATGGTGGAGGTGGTGTGATGAGTGGTCGCGGCGCATCCGCTCCTTACATCACCGCAGCCGGCCAGGCCAGGAACTGCATCGTCCACCTGGTGGAGATCGTGTTCCAGGAGGCGATCGTCAGGCTCACGGATGCCGTCAGCTCGATCACCTTCCGGGACCAGGTCTACTATGCATTCGGGCACTCCCTCGAGTTCACCGGTATCGAGGAGGTCCGCAACCCCGAGATCTCCAAGCTGACTCTAGCGCTTTCCGGCGTGGATCGGTCCATGGTGGCTCTGGTGCTCTCCCTGAACTACATCGACCGGCCGGTCACCATCTATCGCCTGTTTCTTGACAACAACGGCGCCGCGATCGGTGACTGCTCTCCGCTCTTTCGCGGACGGACCGACAGCCCCAGCATACTGGAAGACCCGGATGCGGGCACCTGCACTGTCGCTTTCAGCGTATCAAGTGTTTGGGGAGCCACCGGTCGACATCCAGGACGGCACACAAACGATGAAGAGCAGCAGATCTATTTCCCCGGGGACAAGGGCTTTGAGTTCACCTCCCAGCTCGTGGAGACGACCTTCATGTGGGGTCTCTCCAAGAAGTGGCACGGGAGGGCAAAGCGCAGATGAATCCCAGCAAAGAACGCGCACTCGTCAGATTGGCCAATGAGATCTTGGGCAAGCCCTTCAAATGGGGGCAACTCGATTGCAACATCTTGGCGCTCCGCTGGCTCGATCTCCTGACCGGTTCCGAAGAGCTCGCGGCGATCGTCGGAAGGTACTCAACGAAGGCTGAAGCGGCCCGGTTCGCTGCGGAGAGCGATCGGACCCTGGTGGAGATCCTGCTCGAGCACGAGGTCGAGTTCGTGGAACCCGGATTCCAGCAACCCGGAGACTTCCTGGTGACCCATGTTGAAGGCGAGCCCTGGCACCGTGCGCACATCTGTACCGGTCACCAAGTGCTTTCCGTAGACATCGAGACGGGTGGTCGTCTCATCCCGCTCAGCGACCTGGTCGAATGCTCGATCTACAGAGTTGGAGGTGCCTGATGCCGGCGGCTATTGCAGGGTTGGCGATATCGGGAGGAGCTGCGTTGACGGCATCCGCGATCGGGGGTACAGCAGGAGCTCTGGTCGGCGCCGGGATAACGGTTGGCCTGAACTATTGGCTCAAACCGCCCGAGGAGGATGAGAACCAGATCACCCAGAACAATCTGACAGGGAATTGGACCGGCACCAACGAGGCGATCCCCGTTATCTACGGCAGGCGAAGGGTCGGGGGTACTGTCGCCTTTGCGGCAACCTCCTATGCTCAAGGTGCCGGCCCGAGAAATAAGGCATATCTCTGGCTCGTACTGGTCCTGGGAGAGGGTGAGGTCGACGGGTATGACGCTGTCTACTTCGATAACGAGGATATCGACGGCACCGACTTCGAGGAGAGGACTCTGGTTCTCTTCCACGCCGGGGCTGAGGATCAGCTCGCCGACCCGGAACTGGTCGCCGCAGTCCCCGAATGGACCCTCGATCACCGGCTCCGCAGCTTGGCCTATGTCGTGATCCGTCTGAAATGGCATAAGGATGTGTTCGTAGATGGCGTGCCCGATCCGATCACCATGGACGTTCGCGGCAGCAAAGTCCTGGATCCCCGCACGAGCACCGAGGAGTTCTCCTCGAATCCCGCTTTGACGATCCGGGATTTCCTGGCAAATCCGATCTACGGTTGGAGCGTGCCGTCCGACGAGATCCACGATGACAGCTTCGAGGCGGCTGCCAACTACTGCAGCCAACTCGTTGATGTGCCCGACGGCGAGGGTGGTACGACCACTGCTCCCCGGTACACCTGCAACGGCGTGCTCGACACCAGCCAGACCCCCCTGGAGAACCTCAACCGTCTACTCATCGGCTGTCGCGGGCTGCTTGTTGAGAGCGGCGGCCTGTATCGGCTGATGATCGACGCACCGACACCGAGCACGTTCGCCTTCGACGAGAACAATATTGTCGGTGGCTGGAACATCACTCTGCCGGGCAAGGATCGGCTGCACAACCGGGTCCGCGCGCGGTTCTTCAACAAGGCGAAGAACTGGCAACCGGACTTCGCCATCGCCGACAGCCCGGCTTTGCGGGTGAAGGACGGAGGTGCCCTCCTCGAGGGGAAGATCGACCTCCCTTTCTGTGACAACTATGAGGAGGCATATCGTCTCGCGGCGATCGCGCTGAACGAGAGCAGGCAGGGGATCATTGTCCAGTTCCGCGCAACGATCGCGGGGATGGTCTGCGAGGTGGGGGATGTGGGCACGATCTCCCACAACACCCCCGGCTGGAACGGGAAGCCGTTCCGGATCGACAGGATTACTCTCTTGGCGGAAGGTGATGTCGAGATCACCTGCAGGGAGTACGACGAGACGATCTACGACTGGGGTGTAATCCCGGAAGTGGATCCATCCCCGAACACCGATCTGCCGAGCCCTACCGACATCGCGGCGCCTGGTGTGCCGACGATGTCTGAGGAGCTCTACGAGACGCGTCAGGGCACTGGAGTCAAAGCGAAGGCCATTGTCGCCTGGGAAGACTCGGAAGGCCCCTTCGTCGCCGAGTATCGCCTGGAGTGGAAGCTGACGGCGGCGGACGACTGGACACTGGTCGGCGTAACCAATGCCACCGGATACGATATTCTGGACGTTGCTCCAGGCACCTACGATATCAGGGTAGCTGCGATCAACTCAATCGGTGTCACCAGCGAGTTCAGCACGCGCAGCTCGGTCACCATCTCCGGACTGGGAGCACCGCCGGCGGCGATCTCCAACCTGACGATCGGGGCGATCAACTCAGTGGCTGTTTTGAACTGGAGTCAATCTCAGGATCTCGATGTCCGCATCGGTGGTAGCGTTCAGTTCAGACACAGCTCAAACCTTACCGGTGCCACCTGGGCGACATCACACCAGGTGGGGCAGGCTCCCGGTAGCGCCTCTCAGATCGTCCTGCCGCTCCTCTCAGGCACCTATCTGTGCAGGGCGATTGATTCATCCGGTACACGCGGACCGGTTGCCAGCGTGACCTCAGCGGCCGCAAACGTGCTCGAGTTCGCCAATGTCGCATCGTTGGTACTGCATCCAACTTGGTCGGGCACCCACGACAACACGGAAGTCTACAATTCCAGCGATTTACAGCTGCAATCTTCCGGTGGTGATGTCCTGGCGCAGGGCGTGTTCACACCGACCAGCGGGATTGATGCAATTACGGTCAAGAACCTCCGGATTCGCTTCGAAGTTGATCTCGCCTGCATCAATACTGCCGATGATTTCGACAGCCGATCGGGCAATGTCGATACCTGGGAGGATTGGGACGGCACGACCGCCGCCCCCTGTGAATTCATCGTGGAAGTGCGAACAACACCGGACAACCCGGGCGGGAAAAGCCCCGATTGGGGCGATTGGACACCATTCGTAGCGGAGGATGTTTATGCGCGGGGGCTTGAATTCCGCGTCAAACTATCGTCCGAAGATCCTGCATATAACATCCGCGTGGATACATTGACGATCTTCGCGGAGGAGCTGTGAGGGTAATATGAGCCAGCACGATTTCAACGTCGGTAATTCGGATGGTGCCAGCGTCCGTGGGGATATCAACAATGCGTTGGAGGCGCTTGCATCCGGGTCGGCAGGGTCCTCCGCACCGGTGGATACAAGGCCATATCAATTCTGGGTAGATACTTCAGGAGCTCCGAAACTGAAGATCCGCAATGCCGCCGATACAGGATGGATAACTCTTCCTTTATCGCTGTCAGTGAGTGGCGAAACACTTGGTGATCTGGCCGTGCGTGGTGAATTGAGCCTGAATGAGGCAAATCTATATCGCTTTGCGAACAACTCAGCCGATTACTGGCTTTTATTCGATGCCACGAGATCTCAGGTCAGAATGTTCATCTCGCATGATACGGGCAATATCGGCCTGGCCGGATGCGCAAATCCGACCTCCCCGCTCACGGTCCCCGGAACGATTGAAGCCACTGCCGGGGGCTTCAAGTTTCCCGATGGATCCGTTCAGGAAGCGGCCGCGAACTCTGTCGGCAAGGTGCTGCAGGTTGTCCACAAGACGATCGACTCGGTGTTTGTTGTGAGTGGGGGGAGTTGGGCCACAACTACCGGCTTGAGTGCGGCGATAACTCCCTCATCCTCTACGAGTAAAATCCTTGTCCTGGTTGACCTGAAACACTCGCCTGACCTGGTGTGGAAGATCGGCCGGCAGGACAGTGTGAACGGGTATGAGGACATCTATCAGGGAGCCCCCGGCGGCAACCGGGTGCAAATCGGTGGTGGGTATGAGACCTCCGACGATGGGGGTGTGATCATCTCCGACAGCGGTAATCACCTGGATTCACCAGGTGTTGATGTTTTGGTCGGCTACTACATCGCAACCAATCTTGCCCAAGGTGCATCGCTTGGCGCCATCAACCGCTCACTTACGGATAGCGACACGGCTGCGTTCGCACGCACTGCATCCTCGATCACGCTCATGGAGATCGCCGGATGAATGCTGTTCTGATGGGAAAGGCGATTCAGCATTTGGTGCCGGGCGCTGAGTTCACCATCGAGGGGGATGATTACGATGGTATCCGGTGGCTGGATCTCGACAACGTCTGTCCATCCCGGGATGAGATTGAAAGGGAGTTGCAGAGGATGGGGCAGGAACGGCAGGAGACAGCGTATCAGAGCCAGCGGAGAGCGGCATACCTCAGGGCAGGCCTGACACCTGAGGCGCTCCTGGTGGCCCTGTGGGAAGCGGTGGTTGAGGAGAGGGACGACGGCCTGATCGAGTTGCAGGCGAAAAGGGAAGCAATCAAGAGCCAGTACCCAAGGGGGGGAGCATGACACCGATCAGCGACACGGAGAGCGGCCGGCTTTTGGAGGCTGTGGATGACCTGAAGGAGGAGGTACGGCGTCTACGGGTCGACGTCGATGGGTTGAAGACAACCCTCGATCGAGGCAGGGGGATCATCGCGGGGTTGCTGCTTGCAGCCGGTGGAGTTGGCGCATTGATAAAAGGTCTGATAGGGAAGTCATAACCAGGGGAGAGAGCCATGGACTGGATCGGAGGCGCGAAGAAGGCGTTCGGGATCGGCAAAAAAGCCGTGCAGCTGATTCTGGATGACGAATCAAAGGACGGATCTCAAAAGGCGTCGGAGATCGATGCCCGGATGACCAGCATGCAAGCCGAGCTCGAGATGCATCTGAAGGACGCGGAGGTGGAGATGATGAAGTCCCAACACGCCGTCCAGATCGCAGAGACCCGGAGCGATGATCGGTACACGAGCCGGTGGCGGCCGACTCTGGGATACGGTGTCACCCTCTGCATCTGTTTCACCCTTATGGCGCCAACGTTGGTTTCGATCTTCCGGCCCGGAACAGCGATCCCGAACCCGGATGTCGAGATGCTGAAGCTCGCCTGCCTGCTCCTGGGCGCGAACGCAGGGTTCCGGTCTATTGATAAAGCACCCTCGACGATGGCGAGATTCAGACAGTCACTGGGGAAATAGTATACTTCTGATGCAGAATTGATATACTCGAATCGACGTAAATACTCTTTAATTGGATTCTATTCCAACGTCGCGCGCCTTCTCCAGGGCCTTGGGGAGGCGCACTATTTATTGTGGGGTGGATATCCCATGAACGAATTGCCTTGCAACGTAGCAATATTGAAGTCTATTATATCAATCCGCTAATGTCACGATCTATTCCTCCAAGATGAAATACTTGCAATGGAATATATAGAGGCGTGAGTATTGACCTTCCAGTAATATAAACTGGTCACCACAATGCTTGCAGCTTATCTGGATACACTGATCGATGTTACCAGATACACTGGTCAATAGAAATCTAGTTAGCCAGAATAATAAGGATGGTGCCCTTTGGGTTGGTCGTATGAGCAGTAAGTATCGGCAAATAAGGGATCAAGTTGTAGCACAAGCAGGCCAAATATTTACTTCCGCCGTGCGCTCATCTATGAATCCAGAGAAGGCAGGAGTTGACGCGCAACGGGTTCGCGATAAGTACCATGGGCTCCCTCGTGACGCGCTCGCAGATATCATGATTAAACGAGCCGCACGTAAGACTAAATGGGAGGGTGCCGCCAACGGTCTTGGTGTGACGACGTGTGAAATATTGGTAGCTACTCCAGTACCTGAGCCGATCCACAAAGTAGCAGCGGGGACTGGCATGGTTGCGCTACTGTTGGGTGACATGGCGTATACTACGCGCATTCAGATGCAACTTCTACTTGCAATCGCTGACTTGTATGGGGCCTCGTTCGAACGTGATGACGAGGAAGATGTGTATACAGTTTTCAAGGCAGCGCTAGGGCTAAAAGGGACTGAGCGAGTTCGTGGCTGTGGCCTGTTCATTTTCACGGAGACAGCTCGGAAGCAATTTCGAAAGCTTCTCCGGACCGGGATACGGCGAGCTGTGCAAGACAGAGTTATCAAAGTCGCCGGCAAAAGGATTGGACGTTACCTCGGTGAGAAGTACGTTATGCGGCTAATACCGGTCGTTAACGCTGGTATCGGCTACGCCTTCAACAGTAGAATGACGAAAAGTGTTGGGAGATGGGCTAAGATAAAAGCGAAAATACGCTCATTGTCTTTTGAGCAAATGAAGCGAATTGAAGAGGAGGATCCAGAGGCAAAACTGTGGATCCTTCCCTTAATCTTCTATGTCGGCACTGCCGATGACAAGCTGACGGAGAATGTCTTGACGCTTTACTCGCAGGCTAATAAGCGACTACAACTCAGCGCGGAACAGCACCACCAGGTTGAAGCCATGATTGACAGCGAGGAGTTGTCGAGGATCTTCGCTGAGAAGTTGCCACGGATCGTTAATGAGAGGGTGCGGAAGGCGCTATTCAATTTGTCTGTAACGACAGTTGCCGTCAACCTCAAGCCGCAGAGGATTCAAGATGAGTGCTTGGTTCAGTTGGCGAGATATTTGAAGGTGGAGTACAACCAAGCAGACTTGAGCGAAAGGGTTCGCTATTTAAAGCGCTGAAGAGCTATGGCTAACTAGCCGCTGCAGGCGACAGCGGGAGGGGGGACTGAGTGTGAAGGCTGCCTGCCGCGCCTGAGCTGGAACGTTATACTTATTGGGAGACGCATGAGTTCGATTCAACCAGCTTTACCGAACCCTAAGTGGGAAATATCTCCGTTTGTGTTTATAGGAGAAGCAATCCGGCTAGAAGAAGGTCTCCGCATGCCGCTAGAAGTGAGTCCAAACGCTTTTTTGGAGAAAGCTGAAGGCAAGTATGTTGAGGCAATTAAATCCAGACTCTATGGGAATTTCCTGTCACGTGGTATCGATGGTAGGTACTTCAGTATACACGAGCAAAAGTGTATACCAAACGAAGATGGAAATGGAAATCGCTCATGTGCTGTTGGTCCTGACGAATGGGAATATTGGATAGTACGACAAACGAATTTCAGAAGAGATGAGAAATTAGAGGTGTCTATTGAACTATCGGATGCTCGCTTAACACCTCTGTTTAGCGCTTTTGGTAGCCATGGGAGAAGTGGGAAGTTGATTCCAGAAGTTCCAGATGTGTATTACCAACATCGTTTATCAACCGACAAGATTCTTGTAACAAAATGCATACTTGAGAATCTAAAGGAAGTGAGAGGTTTGCTCGATAGCTTTGATGAAAGTAAACGTATTGAGTACGGATTTTTAGATAAGGCGCTTAGTGACTTCCTGAGGCTTAAGGAGTTGTCAACTAGATCGCCATTCAGAGTGGTTTGCATATTTACTGTGTTGGAAATATTAATGACGTCAAACATTACAGGCCGGTCAGACCGTTCAATTACACATCAACTTAAAACGAAAATTCCGCTCCTAAATAATCTTCTATCAAAGCCACTATCGTTTTCGGATTACTTTAAGGGGCCAGATGGACTAACTGATCAGAAAATCGTTGAGAAGCTATACAGCTATAGGAGTTCTATTGCTCATGGAAGTCTTGCTGATTTTGACTCCGAGCTTCAAGTCTTAGGCTCGGAAGAAGTCGCAAACAAATTCCTGTATGAGCTTACACGAAATCTGCTTATTTACTCACTTAAAGTGCCCCATTTGATTCATGACTTGAGATATTGTTGAGATACGGAGAATTTAATGGGTAAGTATCATTATGATCTATCGGTCCAAAAGGGTGGAAGGAAGTATATCAAAATAATAAGACCGACTTAGTGACTTGTCACACCCTTTGCGTTTATCTGTGATAAAAGTATGAATGTTCATTCGGCAAAGCCCGCGCCAAGTCACACGTGGTTTGTTTAGGCATTAGTATGATTAGAGGAATATATATGGCAAGTATCATCTGGAAGCAGGAGCCCGACGACGCATATTCGAACCCTTACGGCTACGAGGGGCAGAAGCAGTTTATTAATGAGGCTGAAACTATCTTGGAGCAATTGCAGGAGATATTGAATCCGCGCGAATTGAAATACGTCGCGAAAGAGGAGGCGCCAGACCTTGCCGTTTGGATGTTGCGTTCAGATACGATAGAGAGCCTAAAAGAGTCGCTGTGCTTGATCGGTGAAAAGCGCCATAAGCCAGCAGGGATTTTGTTCCGAGAGGCACTGGAAACAGCGGATCTTGCGTACTATTTCGCAGTATTTCCTGACGGAGCGAGCAGGAACTTGCGCCGGTGGTTCAAGAATGAATCACCGGGACATGGAGTTATCAGAAAATGGATCGAGGAATTTGAAGGGGCTGCGCAAGCAGAGGCACGTAAAAAGCTCTACAATGAGTTGTCAAAGCTTACACATCGTTCCTATCGCGCCTTGCTTAAAGGGTACAGTTTGGGGGGAGACGAGCAGTTAGTACACGACTCATGGGGGCCTTCAAAGTCCTTGGTTCTCCCGCATACGATTGCCGCGTTCTATTGTGTTCTTGCAGAGCTCATCCTAATATTCATAAGGCAATTGAATACATCGGGTGGGTTGTCAGGCCAACAGTATTCGAAGCTGTCGCCCGTAGCAAGTGAGTCCGTCGAAGAGTAGTAATGCAAAGTCGGTGTTGTGTGTCAAACGACATTCTAACAACCACTTGTAGCCGATAACGCCATCTGTCACAGTCCGTGCTGACGCACGCACTGCGCCGGTTGTCCTTGCAATTGAAGCCAACGTTCGGAAATCTGATTTCCAAGCGCTTCAAGAGAATAATCCATTGGTCGACTTCGACCAGGTTTGTGCGGTTCTCGCGATACTGAAGGAATTGCGAAATCAGGGAAATGGGAGTAAAGGGTTCAACCTCATCTCTCCTTTGCGGGGAGACTGCAGACTATTTGCCGTAAAAGAGATAGGTCGGAGTTGCCACTCGTGAGACCGTAGCTTGTGCCCACTATTGTGCCCACTTGTATCCGCTCGGAGCCTATCAGAGCCGTAAGTGTGACAATACAAGTGCTGAAAAACAACGAGTTAGCGTCACTGGGATAGGGTGCGAACAGCGACAGCTACACTACGGATCAGGAGGTTGGGGGTTCGAATCCTCCTGGGCGTACCGTTAAAGAGTTTGAAGATGGGGGCTTACGGAAGTAGGCCCCCTGTTTTGTTTAGGGCGGGATCGGCGGTCACTAGCTGGTCACTGCCTGCGGCCTTGGTTTCTGGAGATAACATGGACAGGTTTTGTGTTTTCTGTGGAAAGCGCCCAATAAACAAGAATGCAGAGCACATCTTGCCCGAGTGGTTACTTAAGCTGACTGGGGATATCAACAGAACCTTCACCTTAAACACATTCTCAATGCAGGGGTCTAGCCCTAGGGAATTCTCGGCATCCAAGTTCAAGTTTCCAGCATGTACCAAATGCAACATTGACTACTCAGAGCTTGAAGGTAAAGCGAAGGGAGTGATGGAAGATGTGTTGAGTTTAAAACCAATGTCAGAGGAACAGTGGATCATTCTCTTGGACTGGTTTGACAAAGTCAGGATTGGGCTTTGGTTAGGATTCATCTATCTCGATAAGAATCCATTTGGAGTTCGACCAAACTTCCACATTGATTCCAGACTGGGAATGACAGACCGAGCCCTACTAATTGCTCAAAGAAGAGGTCCTTCGCTAAGATGCACTTTTGCTGGAAGTGGAACTCCATACTTCCATCTCCGACCCTTCTGTTTCAGCCTAACTGTTAACCACATGTCTTTTATAAATATCGCAGAACAGAATCTGGTTTCATACAGGCTCGGAATGCCATATATGAACGAAAAACAGCTTCGCCTTGATGGTCGAATTCATGGGGAACTCTACTCCGGGACAGGGAAAATCCGTACTCCTGTTATTCAACTTCCGTTCAATTGCAACGAAACCGTGATCATGCAACCAATTGCTTCGGGCGTGTCTGAGTTATTGATGGAACCTGAATCTTTCGAATCAGATTACTTCATCAGGAACGCAAAAGACTCAAAACGTGGTGTAGGTCATGTTTGGATCGGAAATGATAAACCAGAGAAATACCCAGTGCAGCCCAGTTCGATATGGGTACCGGAGGTCGTTCAAGAGAGGGAATCATTTGTCATTAGCCATACTTTGCTCGTGTACGAAATGCTTTTGAAAGCCTCAAAGAAAAGATTGGACCTCACACTCTTCCCGAAGGACCGACAGTTGGAGTATCGGAAGACTAGGAACCTTTGCTCGCGCATCTATGAAAATACTATTCCCAAGATTCAAGAGCTGAGGAAGAAAGCAGAGCTTGAAGAAGGTCCCTGATCTCAAGTACTTTGTTTCAGAGGTCCATTCGACTTCGAGATGGATTCCCTAACCAAATCTCGAACGAACGCCTTGAAGATCGCGCGTGACTCCTAAGGGGATTGAGGCGTAGCGGAGACAAAGGCCACCTTCATCGGCGCGTGCCTTTTCCGTTTCTTGATTCTCTCCGTGACAGGATCGATCCATCGTTGCCAGCGTCTTCTACGAGTAGTTCAATCTCTCCATCCGTGTCTTGCTTGTCAGTTTTCGATCTGGATCGATCAGCGCCCGAACATTGCCTTCACATCGCTGGTGGTCGTTTCATAGGCGGGGACAGCGTCGAGAGGAGATCCACCATTTATCCACTTATAATTGCTGGCGCTGTTATTATACCAGAGTTCATCAGAGTTCGTTATTTAGGCACCTGGAACCCACATTATGACTTCAGCGGCAGGCACCACGATATCATATTGTGGCACCCGCTCCTATACAATACCAATATCACCTAAATAGTTTAGGTCCCAAACTTCTCCAGTATTGGTAAGGACACGATGGCCATACTGGCCGATAATACTCCCGACCCCTGAGAACTACGCCTTCGTCACAGTCACACCCATCTGGAACGTCGCCACCAGCGCCAGAAGGCCGACGGATGCGAGCATGAATGTCTTTGCTCTGTCCTTGGTCATGACTTCCCCCTCTTGAGTTTTTGGTTTCTGAAAAGCTTACCCTGACGGTAACCACAAATGGGCACCGTATGCGGTGCCCAGGAGACACCACGATTTGGCGACCATCCAATCCCTTGGTGGCCAACAGGAAAGCGCCCTCCTGCACTGGCTGTCTCGCAAATGAGACGCTGCGGGTGTATGTCCTCGCCAGCGGTCTCATATTAATGATATAATCCCTCCCGTGTTTGATATCTGATTCACCAACATAGTCCTTATCTGGAGTGTACCATGCGTTGCCTGCAAACTTGCCTGATTGCGGTTCTCTTCCTGTCATTCTGTGTTCCCGCCTATGCGGCAATAGGGTGGGCCGATTCCCCGCCCTTCTATCTCAACACAATGACTCCAGAGGATGAGATCGATTCCGATTTCTACTACCTCGGTGATGAAGTTGACCCACCATGTGTTCTGGACCCCGTGCCGCAACAGCCTGGCACCAGTGTGGCGATCTATTTCAACCTGAGCGGACAGGAATTGCAGAATCTGTTCAACTCTGGTGGGTCGCTACAGTTCAGCTACTACAATGTGGATGATGCTGCAGCAACATCGGTAAGTTTTAACGGTTCTTCGTTGCCAGAGATTCCGGTAGGAACCGGGTGCACCGTGGCAACCTACAGGCAGGTTGTAACGACTCTCCTGGTCAGTGGCGTGAACACGTTGACTGTCAGCGTTTCCGGGAGCGGGGATCTTGATGGCATCATTGTGGGTGGCTTCAGCCTGATCCACGAATCCTCGACTTTCGATATTGACGCTATCGTCTCTACGGTTCGCGAAATCGCTTACCTCGATATCACCAACTTCGGTTCTCCTTTCGATGGCGTAGTCGTGGATATTTTGCAGGACACACAGGTGTTGCGCAGTGACAGACCCACTGGTGGATCCGTCGAGTTCGGTGATCTGCTGGAGGGCGATTACGTCTACGAAGTGCGCGAACCCAGTGAGGGGGGAGCTGTTCTCGCTCAGGGCCCGTTCACCATCGATCTCAGTAATGCACCGCCGGTCATCGGTGTTGCGGAAGCTGTTCCCGCCAGTGTCAGCAACTCCGGAGCCGAGCAGACGAGCTTCAATATCCAGGCAAGTGATATTGATGGCGCGATCGGAGCCGTAACCATTGATCTACGTCAGATTGGTGGAGGAGACAACACGCCAGTCAGCGGCGATGGATCGGACTTCTCGCTGTCTTACGTGATCCCCGCCGGTGTTGCGGCAAATGACTATCTGATTCCGGTCACTGTTGTCGATGACCTGGCGGCTGCAACGTTCACCGATATCGCCCTGTCGATCACTCCGTCGACGGAACTGGATCCCCTGGCGATTCTGGCTTGCGGTTTTTCACTTCGGGCAAGCGAAGTGATCGAGACGACAACCGACAATTTCTCCCTGACCGGCAACGTGAGCCTGACTCATGTTAGCAGCGGGTTGCAGCTGGCGCTGGCTGCCAACGGTGGCATCAATGTGGTCACCAGCTTCCCACAATCAATCAGCGCCAGTAGCGATGTGACTCTGAAAGCTCACCTGGGACCGCTCGGGACCTTCGATCTGTTCCACGGCGAGTTCGGCATTGGCGAGGATGGCTCGCTCGCCGTTGATGTCGCGGCGAACAATCTGCTGGATGATATCGCCGGGTACTTTGTCGATCCCGATGACATGGCCTTCAACCTCATCTTCGATCCGCCCGGGTTGGAGATCGTCACGAACATAATCGTTGATGATGTCGATGGCATCCCCGGCAATGATCTGCCGAGCGCGGATGTCACGGTTACAATTGGCATGGATGGTTCGATATCCGGACTCATCGTCCCCTCGGCACCCTGGGATCTGCAGGCCGGCGAACTGGCGATGGATGACGCCACCTGGGACGCGACCGGTGTGCACGTCACCAACCCGGTGTTCACGTTCAGCACAGACCTTTTCGATTTGCCTGTCGATGCCATCAGTCTCGGTTCTCTGGATATCACCCCGGACGGCATCTCCGCCGAGGGTTTGACCGTCCCCAACTTCTCGTTCGGATACGGGGGCTTCAGCTTTGAAGTGACGCAATCGACCATTACGAATGATTGTTTCCTCGCCGAATCCGCCTGTCTTGAATTCCCGCTACCCAGCGGTTCGGCATCCTCCTGCGTCTACAACATCGAGATCAGCGATGTCGTGCGCCTGTCGGGCGGGGAGATCCGCGTGCCGCCGCTCAAGATCGGCACATATGATCTGGCGGGGGTCTACGCCCATTTCGATACGAAAGACGATGGTGGCTTCGTACTCACGGCGGAGGGTGAACTGGCGATACCGGCTTTTGCAACGGTGGGGATCGCTTTCGATCTGAATACCGATTGCGACTACCTGTTGCAGCGTTTCTGCATGTCGGCGGAGTTTCAGGGACGGGGCGTACCCATCGGGAACACCGGGATACTGCTAACGGATATCGGCGGCTGCCTTGCTGATCCTGGCGAGTGCGACAACGTCTGGGTGATCTCCTTCACCGCGGGCATGTCCAGTGCTGATCGGATCGTCCCGCCGGATCTGAGCTTGCTGCGCGCCGATGTCAGCATGAGTCTTCAGCCCGTTCCCTTCCAGTTGAATGCGGAGGGGACGGTAGAAGTCGTGGGTCACCATCTGGGTGCGGCCGGTTTCGAACTGTACTCCAACCGCTTCCACGGTTATGGCTCGATCGAGTTACCACCGGCGGTTCCTTTCTTGCACGCAAATGCTGATTTCAACGTCCACTGGCAACCCAGTTTCAACTTCTCCGGCACCAGTGCCGGCACTCTCTCGATACCGGCCAGCAAGATTCCTAGCTATACGAATGACATAATGTTGGGCAGTTTTAATACCACGATCGATCAGGTGGGGATGCGTGGCGTGTTTTTCGTTCCTGATGAATCCGCACCGAATTGGGAGGTGACGGCGGAACTCAATTGGGATGGCAGCTACAATTTTGATTCCGACTTCCACGAGTGGAAGATGCGCTACCAATCGGAGACGGGCGAGCGGATCGGTATCCGCCGTTACCAACGTATCCCTGTAACCAACCTCGACACCGGCAGTCGCATCCAGACCGGCGACGGTTTGGCTTTCCACGATATCGATACGGACACCGATGTGGAGTTCCTGCGTGTAGGTCATGATAACTGGCTGGTTCGCCCCTACGGCAGCCTGTCGGCAAGCGCTTTCAGGGTGGTCAGGCTTGCATTCGCCGATTCGATCGATACGGTCGACGTGCCGGTTGATGCTAGCCCGATGATCGTCAGCGTTATCGAGTTGCCCGAAGACAGCGGGTCGGAGCTGGGTGCTCACCTGATCACGCCGGGCATGGTCGTGGTGGATTCCCTCTACTGCGAGGAGAACGCGGGCTTCGCCTACCGCAAACTCACCGATCAGATTCTGTATAGTGTCGATGAGCCGGAAGCCGGCGGTTGGCAGATCGTGGTTACCGATATTGACGAGGGGGAGGAGTACGAGCTGGATATCCTCTTCAAGGGCGGGAAGCCGACCATCCTGGGTGTTCTGCCCGATGCTGATGTCACGGGCAACACCGAACAGGACTACGAACTGAGCTGGTCGGCCAGTGATCCCGATGGGGATCCGATTGCGGTTTCGCTCTATGCGATACCGGCAATTGTTGTACCCGATCAGGACCCCGGACCGTGGTTGATCGCCGAGGATCTGCCGGAGGCAACCACCAGTTTCACCTGGCAGCCGCGCAGCATGATGAGCGGTGATTACAGGATCGTGTACGAGGTTGAGGATGCCCCCCACATGGCTGTCGCCGACACCTCGGACTTCACGATCTCACTCGAGAATGAATCCGCCCCCTGGCAGGTAACTAGTGTCCAGCTCAGGGTTGGACCCGAAAAGTTGAGGGTGACCTGGGATCCTACCTGGAACGGCGACGTGAAGGGTTACCGTCTGTTCTACCAGCCGTCGGGTGCAGCAGAGATCGATACTCTTGATGTCGGTCTGTCGCCGCAGTATGTGCTCTCCAGCCTGGAGGATGGTCTCTCCTACGATGTCTGGCTGGAGGCCTATGATGTCATGGATGTCGCCGGACCCGTGAGCGATGTGGTGACCGCGGCGCCGAATGCGCTGGGTGACGTCGAGGCCCCACCGATCCCCCAGAGCCTGGCGGCGGGTTACGATGTTGAGGAAAATGTCGTGTCCCTGACCTGGGTTCAGGTCGAGGAGGCCGTCAGCTATCGCATCCACTACGATTCCGATGTCGTCGGGCCCTATTCCGCCACCGGTGCGGTGGAGGGCGACTCGCCGATCCTGCAGGGGAATACTGATGCGCTGACCTTGACCGGCCTGCGTCTGGGCGTGCAGTATTACGTTTCCATCTCGGCCATCGATGCGGCGGGTAACGAAACCTACCCCGCCGATCCGATCCCCGTGCTGATCTCGGAATATGTCGACTCCGATGTCGATGGTCTACCCGACGACTGGGAGATGGAGTGCTTCGGCAATCTGGATCTCGGTGCGGCGGATGATCCCGATGCGGATTACCTCGACAACGAAACCGAGCTGACAGTCAGTTTCACCCATCCGAACCGTTATGACACCGATTATGATCAGGTCAAGGACGGCAACGATCCCAACCCGCTCGATGCCGCCGATCTGGACATGGACGGTATGCCGGACGATTGGGAGAACTACTGGTCCATTAGCGATCCCGAGGGTGATACGGATGCGGATGCGCTGAGCAACCTGCGTGAGTTCACGGAGCTCTGCATCCCTACGGACCCGGACACGGACAGTGATGGCCTGTGGGATGGCAACGAGGTTGATGTCCACGGTACGGACGGCTGGAACTGGGACACCGATGGCGGCGGCAGCCCCGACGGTTCCGAGGTGCTCTACCACGGAACGGATCCGCTTGACCCCAGTGATGATGTCACGACGGTGGGCATAGTTGACGATCCGCAGACTGTGCCGCCCGCGATCACCTGTCTCGGTACGCCGAACCCCAACCCCTTCAACCCGGCGGTTGTGATCCCCTTTGCTCTCTCCCAAAAGGAGAGAGTGCGGATGGAGGTGTTCGATCTCCAGGGTCGGCGCGTGGTCAGCCTGTTGAATGAAACAAGGGACACTGGTAACTGGGAGGTGACCTGGACCGGTCGTGATGACAATGGGCAGCGTGTTGCTTCCGGCGTCTACTTTGTGCGCTTCAACGCAGGTCGCATTGAGCAGTCGACAAAGATCGTAATGGTGAAATAATGAAAGGGGGAACCGGGTCGATATCCCGGAACGGACTGTTCGGTTGCGGTTCCGCAAGAGTGGCATCGGGCTTGGCTGCGTCAATCGTGCTCTTGATGTTGGTTGTCTGGTCTCCAGAGGCTGGAGCCAACGAAGCACCGGTTGTCAGCAATGTGCAGGCCGTGCAACGCAACGATGACAGCGGGTTTGTGGATATCACCTTCGATCTCTTCGATGCCGATGGCGATGCCATGACACTGCAGCTCTTCTTGTCCGACGATGGGGGAGTTACTTTTCCCATCGAGTGTCTGTCGCTCACCCCGCCACCGGGCAGCAGCTTCACCTCTGGCAACAACCGTAGTTTGATCTGGGATGCCCGCGCTGATTACCCGGACTATGACGGCGACTATCATGTTCGTGTGCAGGCGGATGATGGGCAGTCCTCCCCGCCGCCGGGGACTTTCGTTCTCATCCCTGCCGGCAGCTTCACTATGGGCAGCCCTCTGGATGAACTAGGACGCCACCCCGATGAACAACAACATGAAGTTACTCTAACAAGATCTTTCTATGTCCAAACTACCGAGGTGACCAACCAGCAGTACGTGGCTATGGCCCAGTTCGCCTACGACAATGACCCACCCCTGGTGACGGCGACCAGTTCCAGCCTGCAGGACAACCAGGATGGCTCGACACAGGAACTGCTGGATCTGGATAGTGGCTACTGCGAGATCTCCTTCAGCGGTGGCGTCTTCACGGTGGACTCAGGCAAGGAGAACCACCCGGTGAAGGGTGTTACCTGGTATGGATCTGCTTGCTACTGCGACTGGATGAGTCTACAGGCGGATTTGCCCAAGGCCTATGATCATAGCGGTGACTGGTCCTGCAACGCGGGTGACCCCTACAATGCCGAAGGCTACCGCTTACCCACAGAAGCCGAGTGGGAATACGCCTGCCGCGCAGGCAGTATCACCGCCTTAGCCAATGGTGAGATCACAGTGCTCACCTGTGGCTACGATCCGGTTCTGGCTGAGATCGGCTGGTACTGCGGTAATGATGAGGGTTGGCCTAGCCCTGTTGCTCAGAAGATAGACAACGCCTGGGGTCTTTTCGACATGCACGGGAACCTGTATGAATGGTGCAATGACTGGTACAGGACTTATGGCGGTGATGAGACCGATCCGATAGGTTCTGGGTCTGGTGACTACCGGATGATCCGAGGCGGCCACTGGAACGACTACGCCCTTTACTGCCGCTCCGCCGAACGGGACGTCGGCATCCCGAGCAGCATCCGCAGCCACATAGGCTTCCGTCCCGTGAGGTCGACCTTCTGATGGTGTGGAATCCAGCAAATGGGTGGATCAGGGGTCCGGAGAAGATTAGAGCAGGCCTTCTGGCCGTTCTCTTTCAGCTCACTCTGTCCTTGTGTGTCATAGCCAACGAAGCGCCGGTTGTCAGCAATGTGCAGGTATTCCAGCGCACTGATGGCAGCGGGCTGGTGGACATCACCTTCGATCTCTACGACGCAGATGGCGATGCAATGACACTGCAGCTCCTCCTGTCCGAAGACGGGGGAGCAACCTTCCCCATCGAGTGCCTGTCGCTCACTCCACCTTCGGGGAGTAGCTTCAGCTCGGGCAGCAATCGCAGCTTGATCTGGGATGCCCGTGCCGATTACCCGGAGCATGAGGGAGGCTACCATGTTCGTGTGCAGGCTGATGATGGTCAGTCCTCCCCGCCGGGGACTTTTGTACCGATCCCTGCCGGGAGCTTTACTATGGGTAGCCCACCTGATGAACTAGGACGTAGTTCCAACGAGACGCAGCACGAGGTGATCCTGACGACCCCCTTCAGTATGCAGAATACCGAGGTGACGAATCAGCAGTACGCGGACATGGCCCAGTGGGCTTACGACCATGATCCACCTCTGGTGACTGCTAGTAATTCCAGTCTTCGGGACAACCTGGATGGCTCGACACAGGAACTGTTGGATATGGACGGTTTTAGTTGCGAGATTTCCTTTAGCGGTGGCGTCTTCACGGTGGACTCAGGCATGGAGAACCACCCGGTGAAGGAGCTTACCTGGTACGGGTCCGCTCGCTACTGTGACTGGCTAAGCCTGCAGGAGGGTTTGCCCCGGGCCTATGATCACGGTGGCAACTGGTCATGCAACGGGGGTGATCCCTACAGTGCCCAGGGTTACCGATTGCCGACAGAGGCCGAATGGGAGTACGCATGTCGGGCCGGCAGCACCACCGCCTTCGCCAATGGTGAGATCACAGAGCTCTCCTGCGGTTACGATCCGGTTCTGGATGAGATCGGCTGGTACTGTGGTAATGCTGATAGTTCGCACCTGGTAGGTCAGCTGATAACCAATGGCTGGAACCTTTCCGACATGTCCGGTAACCTGTGGGAGTGGTGTAATGACTGGTACGGAAGCTATGGCGGTGACGAGACGAATCCGACAGGTTTGGTGTCCGGTTCCGTCCGGGTGCTTCGCGGCGGCAGTTGGGATCGCGACGCGAACCGTTGCCGGTCTGCTTATCGGGATGCCGGCAGCCCGTACGCCGGGAGCCTCCGCCGCGGCTTCCGGCCTGTGAGGTCTATCTTCTGATGACGTATCTCCTCACCCCCAGGAGTTTACAGCTCCTGATCAAACCGATCCGTTTACTGTACTTTATCCCCATCCTGCTCGCACTATCCGCAGCTGCTTTTGCCAATGAAGCGCCGGTTGTCAGCAACGTGCAGGTATTCCAGCGTTCGGACGGCAGCGGGCTGGTGGACATCATCTTCGATCTGTTCGACGCTGATGGCGATGAAATGACTTTGCGGCTCTTTCTGTCCGAGGATGGGGGAGTCACCTTCCCTGTCGAGTGCCTGTCGGTCACCCCGCCACCTGGCAGCAGCTTCACCTCGGGCAGCAACCGCAGCCTGATCTGGGACGCCCGTACCGACTATCCCAACCATCAGGGCAGCTATAAGGTGCGTGTGCAAGCGGATGATCTACAAGGGACACCTCCTCCGGTAGGGTTCGTGGAGATCTCCGTCGGCAGCTTCTGGATGGGTAGTCCAGAAGACGAACTGGGGCACTATCCAGACGAACTGCTGCACAATGTGACTCTTTCTACACCTTTCCAAATGTTGAATACTGAGGTTACTAACCAACAATATGTGGATATGGCTCAGTGGGCATATAGCAACGATTATTGCACTGTAATAGGTATGAGTTTAGTTGATGTCTTGGACGGCGCAATGGAGGAACTACTGAATATGGATGATGTCAGTTGCGAGATCACGTTCACTAGTGACACATTCATAGTAGATGTAGGTAAAGAAGATTATCCAGTGACACTTGTTTCGTGGTTTGGAGCTGCCCGTTACTGTGATTGGCTGAGCTTGCATGCAGATCTGCCTCGTGCTTATGAGCATGGTGGTAACTGGGCATGCAATGGGGGAGACCCGTACAATGCTCAGGGCTGGCGTTTGCCGACGGAGGCGGAATGGGAATACTCCTGCCGAGCTGAAACTGGATCCCCGTTTAATACTGGCGAATGCCTGGATGCATATAGTGACGCTAATTATAGAGGCAATATCCCATATCCAGGGTGCCCGCCAGGTCCTTTTGAAGGAAGGTCACTACCAGTAGGTAGTTTCAATAGTAATGACATGAAACTATATGATTCGCATGGCAATCTTTGGGAATGGTGTAATGACTGGTATCTGAGTAACTATTACGAATCAAGTCCGGAAGATGATCCTCCTGGTCCTTCACCAACGACGCTTCGTGTTGCACGAGGTGGAAGCTGGATCAGTCATGCGCAGCGCTGCCGCTCTGCAGCTCGCGATGGACGTATTCCTTCCGGGACCAATAGTATTGGCTTTCGACCAGTAAGGTCGATCCATTGATGAGGAGCCAATTGAGAATTCTGACTATTCGCATACTGCTTTCAGTTGCTCTCATCATGGTTGTAGGAGCTAGAGCTTCGCGATCTGATGATGAAGTTGTCTTCACGGATTCAGTATTCCCTGCTGCACATTGGCAATGCAACCTGTGTTTCGATAGTACTCCAGGTGGGAATGCGGAGGTGACTGTCGAGCAAAGATTGGAGGGGGGTAATCCGGGAGAGTATCGATATACACACCATGAATTCACAGGGCCAGGCGGTATGATCATTGCCCACTTGAATTCAACTGCCATCTATGATCCTGGGCTTCTGGGTCCGATTTCCACAATTGATCTTGCGTGTGATGCGTTCGCTGATCCCTTTGCTGGCTATGGTCTTTTATTGATGCAAGGTGGGAAACACTACTGGCATTGGGATCACGCAGTCGAAAACCAGGATTGGGTCTCTCATGTGTTTGATAATCTCACGCCTGAAGATTTCAGTTCACTACCTTCTGAACCAGGTCCTGAATACCCGGTCTTCTCTAGAGAGGGCATGCCAATCACGCTTGGTTACTTCACTTCTAATGCCTGTAATGCTGCAATACCACAGTGTATGGAGCTAATCACATCAGATAGTGGCATAGACAATTGGACTGTAGTAATCCACAAGTCTCCTGCAAATACTCCACCAGTGATATCTGACGTATCATCCATTCAGCGTGTCGATGACAGCGGGCTGGTGGACATCACATTCGATCTGTTCGATGCTGATGGCGATGCGATGACTTTGCAGCTCTTTCTGTCCGAGGATGGCGGAGCCACATTTCCTGTCGAGTGCCTGTTGCTCACCCCACCGCCTGGCAGCAGCTTCACTTCGGGCAGCAATCGCAGTCTGATCTGGGACGCCCGTCTCGATTACGCCGGGCATGAAGGCGAGTATCATGTGCGCATTCAGGTAAATGATAGTCAGTACTCCCCACCAGATACGTTTGTACTTATTCCTGCCGGTGGTTTCACTATGGGCAGTCCGGAGGATGAACTCGGACGTGATTCCGATGAGGTTCAACACGAGGTTATTCTGACCACCTCTTTCAGCATGCAGAACACTGAGGTGACAAATCAGCAGTACGCGGGCATGGTCCAGTGGGCTTATGATCATGATCCCCCTCTGGTGATCGCAAGCAGTTCCAGTCTTCAGGACAACCTGGATGGCTCGACAGAGGGATTGCTGAATCTGAACGATGATGATTGCATGATATCCTTCAGCGGTGGCATTTTCATTGTGGACTCGGGCAAGGAGAACCACCCGGTGATGGAGGTCACCTGGTTCGGATCTGCTCGATACTGCGACTGGCTGAGCCTGATTGAGGGTCTACCCCGAGCCTATGAACATAGTGGCGACTGGTCATGCAACGGGGGTGATCCTTACGGTGCCCAGGGTTACCGTTTGCCGACGGAAGCTGAATGGGAATATGCCTGTAGAGCAATGAGCACGACCGCCTTTGCCAATGGCCCGATCACGTATACTAACTGTAGTCCCCTTGATTCGGTTCTTGATGTGATCGGCTGGTACTGCGGCAATCATGAGGGTTGGACGAGCCCTGTTGGTCAGAAGATCAGCAACGCTTGGGGTCTCTACGACATGCACGGGAACCTGTATGAATGGTGCAATGACTGGTATGGAAGCTACAACGGTGATGAGACCGATCCGACAGGCCTTGCGTCTGGCGACTACCGGGTGATCCGTGGTGGCTACTGGTACGACGGCGCGCTACTCTGCCGTTCCGCCTGTCAGGGCGCTTACGGCCCGAGCTTCAGCAGCAGCAGCATCGGCTTTCGACCTGTTGTTAGATCGACAAACTGATGTTGCATACACAGGGCATATTTGACTTGAGAAGGATGAGCGGGGTTATAGTATTTCTCCCGATCATCCTGATTTTGCTCGCGTTCACTTCGTGTGTCCGGGCCAACGAAGCGCCGGTTGTCAGCAACGTGCAGGCTGCTCAGCGCACCGATGATAGCGGGTTGGTGGACATCACCTTCGACCTCTTCGACACAGACGGCGATGCGATGACTTTGCAGCTATTTCTGTCCGAGGATGGGGGAGCCACCTTCCCTGTCGAGTGCCTGTCGGTCACCCCGCCACCTGGCAGCAGCTTCACCTCGGGCAGCAACCGCAGCCTGATCTGGGACGCCCGTACCGACCATCCCAACCATCAGGGCAGCTATCAGGTGCGTGTGCAAGCGGATGATCTACAGGGGACACCTCCTCCGGTAGGGTTCGTACTGATCTCCGCCAGCAGCTTCTGGATGGGTGCCCAGGATGGCGAGGATGACGCCCAGTCAGACGAATACCCGCGCCACCAGGTAACTCTGACGCGCGCTTTCCATCTCCAAGCCACCGAGGTAACAAACCAGCAGTACGCCGACATGGCTCAGTGGGCCTATGATATTGGCTATTGCGCGGTCACGAGTAACAATGACAGCTTGATCGATACCCTTGATGGTTCTATGGACGAGCTACTGGACCTGAACGATGGCGATTGCGAGATCTCCTTCAGCAGCGGTCATTTCACCGTGGATTCTGGAAAGGAGGATCACCCCGTTAAGGAGGTGACCTGGTACGGCGCTGCAGCCTACTGCGATTGGCTGAGCCTGCAGACGGGCCTGTTCAGGGCTTACGACCACGGAAACTGGCAATGCAACGGTGGAGACCCTTACGGAGCGAGTGGTTACCGTCTACCTACAGAAGCCGAGTGGGAATACGCCTGCCGTGCGGGCACCGATACGCCCTTCAGTACCGGCGACTGCCTGGAAGCGGGCACGGAGGCAAACTACAACGGCAACGGTCCCTACAGTGGTTGCCCTTCCGGTCCCTACGAGGAATGGACGATGCCGGTGAGCAGCTATCCTGCCAATGACTGGGGCCTTTACGATATGCATGGGAATCTCTATGAGTGGTGCAACGACTGGTATGACAGCGACTACTATGACTCAAGCCAAGGTAGCGATCCTCCTGGACCGGACAGAAGGCTGTATCGTGTGGAACGGGGTGGCAGTTGGGGCTACTTCGCCTGGCGCTGCCGATCTGCGGATCGCGTTCCGAGTGATCCAAGTAGCTGCCACAGAAGCATCGGATTTCGTCCCGCAAGGACTGCGGAATAGGCACATGACTCTTAAACTCTTGATCCTGCGTAGATGGAGGTACTCTCAAATGCACTTGTATGCGACTTGGGGACAGGTACCCAGACGAATCCTTCTGAGCCTGATAATGTAGCAAGGCGGACTACTTCAAATCACGTGCAGAATGGACAGATCAAAGGCAGTCATATGAAAGTGGTAAAGCGGATGTTGAACATGTTTGTGAGGATTAGGCGAATTCAGGTCCCGCAAGTCGTCTCAAGGCTATTGCTGCCGATGGTCTTGATTGTGTTCTCTGTGGAACCCTCCCTGGCCCAGATGAATGCACTTGCATTGGATGGGTGGCGGGACTGGGTTATTGTCCCAGATAACCCCAGCCTTGACATATCTGATGAACTCACAGTTGAGGCGTGGATATACCTGGAAAACCTGCTTGAACCCCCAACACTCGACAATTACTGGATTGTTGCGAAGTGGTATGGCTCCCCTATTGCAGGGACATTCATTTTCCATGTATCAAGCTCAGGGAGGTTAGCACTATACTTGGCAAATACAGATGCATCTTATATTGCTGAATGTTTTTATGGTCTGAGTGTTCTGGAGGAGGGCAGATGGTATCATTGCGCGTTTACTTTCAGTAACAGTAGTGTGGAACTCTATGTTGATGGCAATCCTGATGGCTCTGCAAATACTCCATTTTCAAACCTCACAACTGATGAATATGTTTACGATGACTATTATATCGGTGATTTCTGGAATGTTCGTCCCGGAGTTGAGGAACACTGTTTCAAGGGAATAATAGATGATGTCCGGATCTGGAGTGTTTGCAGAACTCAGGAGGAGATAGCATCAGGCATGTATGCCGAGATATCCGGAGATGAGGTCGGTTTGCGTGGCTATTGGAAATTCAACGAGTCGAGTGGAGTGATCGCCGGTGACTCCTCCCTCTTCGGCAATCACGGAACACTCGCTGGCGATGCCAGTTTTATCCCATCTACCTCTCCAGTGAACAGGCCACACCCCACCAACATCATCATATCTCCGGAGGAACCTTTCTCTAATGCGGTGACGATTCAATACGATCTGTATCATGGATTGAATCTGCCGATGTCCATCAGCATGCAGGTAAGTGCCGATGATGGGGTGAGCTGGGATATCCCTGTTAACGATGTTCATGGTGATGTCGGGCAGAATATCCTGCCGGGTATGGGATACAGGATTATCTGGAATGCAGGTTCTGATTGGCCAGGTGAGATGAGTGAGATGATGAAGATCAGAGTCCTAGCAGACGACGGAAGGTAGAGGGACTGCTTCTATCATTGTTGTCGGCGAGGAGGATAGCATTCTTTTTTCACTTCAGGATCAGCACAGTCATGGAGGGAGTGATGCATGGGAATAGAAGCTCAAGCCTGTTTAGTGGCGCATGAGGAAAATCAAGGCAAACGCTTTCTACCAAGAGGAGCAGCCATCATCGTGCTGATCACTCTGCTTTTTCATCACCTCACTTCCTTCGCCCAAACTGACATATTTGCCTTTAAGAACTCTCCCAATCAGATTGCCGTATACGAGAGTGACGGGGCCGGAGGATTTTCAGGTCCTCAGTTCATCAACATGCCAAGTACAGACATTCATGCCATTGCAGTTGACGACTTCAACAATGACTTGAAACTGGATGTTCTCACTCTTTGTGTTGATGGATCAGTGAAGGTGATACTTGCCACAGGAGATGGAGGTTGGGAAGAACCCTATACCATCGCGGGTGGTCTTATTCTCGGCGCGAACGACCTGGCCACTGGGGACCTGAACTCTGACACCTATCCCGATATCCTGATTCCTTCACACAACCAGATAGGCGACACCCAAATATACCTCCTGACAAGTACTCAGAGTGATGATTTCAATCTGTCAGAGATACCGATTGCCTGGACTTTAGGGATTGCAAATGAAGGTATGTCAGGCATCGACTGCGGACATATAAATAGTGATAACCATGTGGATTTCGCAGTTGCACACTACAACAGGCATAGTAGTGAAAATGACATCCATATATTTGCAGGAAATGGTTTAGGACAATTCTCAGAGCTCAATGGATTTTCCAATAGCAATCCTGATGGCACACCTGCCTGCATTGTTGGAGAGTTTGTGAGCGGGGCATCAGCTGACGTGATTGTGGGTCAGGATGATGGAGGTGATCCAGGGCAAACCTGGACATATATTGCCGATGGAATGGGGCAGTTTGTCTACTTTGATGAGGCATACGACACAAATGTGGCTGATGAAACGGGAGATAATGAGCCTGGTAACGGTCATGCAGATGCATTTGACTTCAATGGTGATGGGGCTCTAGATATTGTAGCTTCCGCTTCGAACATAGGAATACTGCTGTTCACAGGGCTGAGCGGAGGGCAATTCACAGAGGGTGAATTGTTATCCACCGGTAGTGGTTCGATAAGTTGTCCTCCTAGTGGATGGTCTACACGTAATCATGCACCGAAAGTGCGGAATATCACGGTTCACCAAATCCAGAATACTCAGTTCTATGTTGTCGTTAATTATGACCTGTACGATATAGATGGTGATCTTCTGAATGTAACTCTCAAAGTATCATCTGATGGAGGAGAAACGTGGAACGTTCCAGTTAAAACAGTTGAGGGGGATATTGGCGCTGGAATTCAATCGGGAGCAAACAAGCAGATCATTTGGTCTGCTAGCATTGATTATCCTGGAATCGATTCCTCTGAAATCGTTGCCAGAGTTCTGGCATACGACGGACACTAGCGGGAGAATAGATGCTCATGAACATGATCTCTCGGGAATCATACGGTACTCCAATAAGCCTGATTGTTGTCTGCTTAGCCATTATGTTGGCACCCACTAGGATACTGGCAGCAGGGCAGTGGGGAAAATCCGCATTCAATCCGGTGCTTCAAGCCGGGCCATCAGGGGCTTTTGATGAACTGCATGCTGACGCGGGGAAGGTATTGAAGTGGGGGGACACTTACTATCTATTCTACCAGGGTGTCGATAGCAATCATAATTATCGGATTGGTTTGGCGACTTCAACAGATCTTGTTAATTGGACAAAGTATGGAGTTATCCTGGATTTGGGGAGCTCGGGGGCCTGGGATGAGCAGATGGTATACGACCCCAGACCAATCAGGGTGGAAGACAGATGGATCATGTTCTATGGAGGTGTCAGCGGCTTGGAGTGGAAGATAGGTATTGCTGAATCGGATGATCTATTCAATTGGGTTAAACATACCTCGAACCCTGTCCTGGAAGGCACTGCTGGTGAATTCGATGCAGTCGGAATCTTGAATCCTTCTGTTGTTTATCAAAGTGCATTCAAGATGTGGTACGTAGGAAGAGATTCCCAAGGTGACAAGAGCATTGGACTAGCTATATCCGAAAATGGGATTACATGGCAAAAGTATGCAGGAAACCCGGTTTTGGTAGGAGGTCAATCTCCAGAGTGGGATACTTCATACATCTGGGCGCCATATGTAGTCGCTGATCAATACGGATATCGTATGTGGTATGACGGCGCGGATGAGGATAATGTGCGCAGGATTGGATTGGCTACTTCGACTGATGGAATAACCTGGCAGAAGCATTCAGACAATCCGGTGCTGGATCTTGGATCAGAGGGGGAATGGGATGGGAACGGAGTCGCCAACCCATTTTTCATGCGCGGACAGGATCGGGAATATCTCTTCTATGATGGCAAATCTGACAACTGGGAAATAGGTCTTGCTTTCAGAGATGTTAACATACCTCAAGTACTAAACGTAACAGCCATTCAGGCAACTGATGAGGACGCGTTTGTGCATGTTGATTATGATCTTTTCCATGATGATATGACTCCGATGTCCGTCGGGGTTCGAGCGAGTGATGATAATGGTGTGAGTTGGAACAGTCCTATCGAATCTGTCTGGGGAGATGTTGGAGAGAATATCCTGCCGGGCACAGGTAAGAGGATATTCTGGGATGCGAGGCAAGACAATCCAGGCATAAGTAGCGCTAGTCATCAAGTGCGAGTCATTGCGTGGGATAATACTCAGGTATCAAATGGACTTCTTGCTTACTTCCCCTTTGAGAATAATGCTGATGATGAGAGTGGCAATGGGAATCACGGTGTAATTAGCGGTAGCTCAATCGAGTTTGCCACGGGAGTTGTGGGTAATGCCATACAGTTTCAAAATCCCCAATGTGGGCAAGCTATTACAGGTTGGGTGGAGTTTGGAGATGTATTCGTAGATGAAAACCTGGATGACTCCTCTTGGTCCATTTGCATGTGGATTCTGACACTCGATGATGGTCAATGTAATGGCAGACTATTCGGATCCGAGTTCAGCATTGTTCTTGATTACAATGCCGGTGCGACAGCGACAGCGTACGCTTCGGTAGGTGATGGTAAGATATATACATCTCACATCGGAGAGCCTTTCAATGGCCAGAATCAGGATGCAATCATAACCGATGGCATATGGCATCATATTGCCCTCACGATGGATCGTGAAAGCGGCAATCTGTCTCTATATTTCAATGGAAGTCTTGAGTATGCAATATTGGGTGAGATGTATCCGCCGATTTCCTTTGGCAATGTAATACTTGGAGCCTCAAAAGTGGGGGACTCCTATGGGGCACGACAGACTCGTGTTGACAATATGAGGGTGTACTCAAGAGCTCTATCAAATCTGGAGATACTCACCTTGGTAACGTATAGCAAGTGAACCCTAATCAGCGTATCCCACTATTGATGAAGAAATGAGTCCTGACAATTCGGGGGCACCAAACGACTACCGCCCATCATCTGCAATGACTCGCACTCTCATCTGGTCATTAATGATATTTGGGTAGTCTAGACCAGCGTTCCAGATTATCAACTTGTCGGGGCCTGGAGAAATACCTGGTCCTATATCGCCAACAGCATTCGTCGGTATAACATTCCACGTTTGGCCATTATCATCTGAAATCTGAATATCAACAACATTGAGCATGCCATCGAAACGATACAGATCGTAGCTTATGTCAAAGTACATTGATGGGCTCGGATGTTGACTTGCCTGAACATTCAGAATATAGGGGATATTGAGCGTGCTGGTGGCAAAACCAATTCTCCAATTGCTTCCATCAAATCCATCGTACCACATACGGAGCTCGCTATTTACATATAGCACAGACGGATCACTTGTATGGAGCTCATCCCAAGCACCAGTCGGCCCAAGCGGGAGTACTGGATTATCGTCTCTCTTTGACCAGTGAATGCCATCATCTGAATATGCATACCCTACTTGATATGTAGATGGTTCTGGAGAATTGCCTTGATACCACATATGATATAGGGGTCCTATTTTCAGTATGTGACTATCTCCCACCCCCTGATCCCAAAGAGTACCATCCATAACCGGATTATCATCATACTTGCTCCAGTTGATACCATCTTCGGATAAAGCTAAACCAAGTTTAGGGGGGGAGCCATCTCCGCCATCATACCACATCTCAAGGTGATCATTAACGGTCAGAACGCATGGCCCCCCCAGCCAAGAGGAATCCCAGCCATTCTCACTTCGGTTTAATACAGGTCCGTATTTAGTCCAGTTAAGACCATCAATTGACGTGGCCAACCCTATGAGTTTCTCGTTGGAATTACTGATCCCCTGGTACCACATCCAGAATTGTGAGTCCCAGACCAATACAAACGGATCACCCATATTCAGGTCCCAATCGTTCAAAGATCCTTGATCTAGGACTCGGCCAGTGCGTTCCCATTGCACACCATCTGTTGAGATCGCTAAACCTATACCAACATCATTCGACAGGTTCTTGCCAACGTAATACAACCAATACTCATTCTCATGGAAGATAACATGGGGTGCGTAAACATTCCGCTCATCCCATTCGCCTGCAGCCCCTGGTCCAAAAACCGGATTACCAGGATGCTTGTCCCAGATCACCTGAGTGAATCCTGCCTCTGCTACTGAGAGGATAATGAAGACGCAAACTACGATATGTTTGACTTGCATGATGAAGTCCCGATCCATTTTACGTGGTGTCATTATGTCAAATGAATGCAAACGCTACTTCCCTTCCGTAATGCCGATAACTCGAACTCTCATCGAATCGGTTATAAGCCCCGGATAATCGCGTCTGGCATCCCAGTAAATGAGTTTCGACAGGCCGGGAGTGATATTCGACCCGACGTCGCCCGTGACGCTTGTTACCAGAAGGTCGAAGGTTACGCCAAGATCGTTACTTGCAAAGAGTGATATTTCAACCGGTTCATCGGAAGGCGTGTACAGATCGTAGGATATTACCACCTGGTTGTTAGGTGGGTCTAGTTGCCTGGCCAGGACATTGCAGATATTGGGTTCATGGATAGGCGCTGTGGCAAGCCCCACTCGCCAGTTATCGCCATCTAAGCCGCAATAGAACATATACTGAATATCCGCATGAATGACGATATAAGGATGAGTGATCCATTCATCATCCCACGCCCCAGAAGTGCCTACGTCCATAAAAGGGTTTCCGGGAGAACGATTCCATTCAATGCCATCTATAGAGGTTGCCTTACCAAGCCTGCAGTGATTTGTGGAGAGTTCTCCGCCTGCGTACAGCATAGAGTAATCGGTCGGACTATCTATCTGGATAAAAGGCGCTGCTACAAAGTTATCATCCCAAGCGGGGGAAGGAGCACATTGAAGAACAGGGTTATTAGCGTACTTTGACCAAACTATTCCATCTTCTGAATATGCCAGGCCGATAGAAAAATAGTAGATATTATTATCGTAATTCCACTGGATATAGTACATCCTGAAATCGCCATCGAAGAGCACATGAGGCTGAGAGACTCCAATAGCCTCTTCTGGAATTGATGGGTCCCGATGCAAAACAGGATTGGAAATGGATTTTGTCCAATGTACAAGGTCATCTGAATAGGCTAAACCGATTTGCTGTTGGGACAGATCATCTCTACCCTCATAATACATCCACCACTCTTGACCAATCTGAACCACATGTGGTTGAGAAACGTGTTCAGAGTCAAAATCTCCAGGATTACCTATGTCTAGGACTACTCCGTATCTCGACCAATTGATCGCGTCGGAAGAAATTGCGAGAGCAATCTTATAGGAAGTTCCATCAGATCCATGATAAAAAAGAAAGAACAAATCGTTATGTAAAACGACTGATTTCATCCCGACATGGCGACTGTCAAAATCTCCATGATCTCCAAGATCCAGAATCGGGTTGCTTGGATGTTTTGTCCAAGTAGTCTGGCCAAGGGACAGATTTGCAATCAACAGCATGCTAAGAACAAGGATAACTATGCGGAACATGACAAATCCTTTGAAAATGCTGTTTGATATTGACGTCTATCTGTAACGACCAACAAACTAGCTTAGAGAATCGCCTGATCATTACGGGTTAGTGGTTCGACAAACCCGGAGACCGATTTGGGCTCCAACGCCGGTTGGGGCTATGCTCGCTCTAGCGGCAGAGAGCACTTCACCACCACTGTAACCCCAACTGCCACCTCTTACGACACGCTCTGCACCAGAAGTGGCTCCAAAAGGATCAGTTTGGGAGGAACCACTGTAGGCATCAAACCAATCACCGCACCACTCCTGGAGATTCCCGGCCATGTCAAAAAGGCCAAGATAACTGACTCCGATTGGTCGAGAGCCTACAGGCGCAGTCCATCCTATACAGTATGATGAGGCAATCACAGTATTTGCATGGGAGCAGGATACGGCATCAGCGCCCCAGGGATAAATCCGATTGTCATTGTAGCGAGCTGCATACTCCCACTCTGCTTCTGTGGGGAGTCTATATCCCTCTGACGTATATGGATCATGACCTGCATCCTGATCCCATATGCCACTATAAAAAGGGGGATAACCGTCAATCCTGCTGCGCCAGTCACAGTAACACGCTGCACCGTACCAGGAGACCTCCTTGACAGGATGTGTACCAGGATCATACCCATCCGGGTAAGCGAATCCGGGGCCCCAGGAACCACTATTCTCACTCAAGGCTCGAAGACTGAAGAGACCGTTAGAAAACACAATCTCCACATAGGTAGCATCAAGATCCAGGAGTTCCTGTCCATATGCCTGCACAGAGTTTTCAGTGACGGAGACATAGCCATTGTCATGCGCCCATTGTACTGCTTCCAGGTATTCCAGATTGGTGGTTTCGAACTTGCTGATCTGAAAATCATGCGAGATTGTGATCATGTGCTCCGGGGAAGAGCTTCCACCTAAGTTATCATCACCCATGACGAATGAACCGGCAGGGAAAGGAATCATATCGATAGGGGATTGATGGTCATCTCCAGCCACTCTGACAATCAGATCGTTGATGAGATTGTCTGGATAATCTGTTACGGCATCCCATAGTATTGCTTTGGAGTTGCCTGGGTACACGCCAGCACCAATATCGCCAGAGACGGTGGTAACAGGGACATCCCAAGAAAGGCCATGATCAATGGAGGCCATGAGACTGATGGTACAGGGAAGGTTCTCAGGATGAGAGAGATCGTAGATAATCTCTACATGTTGAGAGGGAAGGTTATTTTGTGACACACTATTCACAAGGATTGCCGGTCCAGCACCCGCGGAGAGTCGGTAGATGTATTGAATTTCAGTATGGGACAGGACCCGATTGTATACGCGGATATCATCAATCATCCCATCGAACACCTGTTCTGTTCTCTGCCGGTTACCAATCATGAAATCATTCTCAACTGGATGGAAATCGTCGATAAGCCCAGTGCCTGGTGTTGAAAATGCCTGACTGCCATTTAGGTAAACGATTATGGTGGCAGAGTTGACCGAATATGTTATCGATATATGTGCCCAGGTATATAGGGGGATTGATACACCTGTGTCTATCCAGTCCCACCCGGGGGTGTCATTCGCGATAGCAAAGCCGATATTGGAATTAGCAAACCTGGCTATTTCATACTCCCCCTCCTTGCTTATGACAATGCCACCCCAGTAGCGAGTTGACAAAGACCCTTCACCTGTTGCGAAGATCCAGGCAGACAATGATACTGCTTCGGTCATGACTAATTCAGGTGGGTTGCCCATACTGACATAGTCATCCACCCCATCAAACAGTAATGCTGAACCCGAAATGCCGAAAGTCCAGAATGGGCCGGAAGCAGATCCGTGCAAACCATTGTCTGTAAGGTCGTTCAAAGTACTGCCGCTGTTTTCATTAAAATCCCAGTGTGCAATCAGCCCAGAGTTGATAACAGCGCTTTGGGCCACAGCAGATGAGACAATCATGAGCAGCAAAAAGACCAAACGCATTACTTGCCTTCCGTGATGCCGATGACTCGCACTCTCATCGAATCGGTTAAAAGCCCCGGGTAGTCGCGTCTGGCATCCCAGTAGATGAGTTTCGACAGTCCAGGAGTGACATCCGATCCGATATCGCCAGTGACGCTTGTTGTCGGAAGGTCGAAGGTCGCGCCAAGATCGTTACTTGCCAGGAGTGATATTTCAACCGGTTCATCGGAGGGGGTGTACAGATCGTAGGATATCTCTACCAGGTTGTTAGGTGGGTCTAGTTTCCTGGCCAGGACATTGGAGATATTGGGTTCTTGGATAGGCGCTGTGGCAAGCCCCACCCGCCAGTTCTCTCCATCATAACCTGAGTAGAACATATATTGCTCGTTGTTATACTTGACAATGAATGGGCAGGTGATCCATATGTCATCCCATGTTCCCTGGGCGCCGGTATTCAAAATGGGGTTGTCGGGAGAACGATCCCAATTGATTCCATCTTGAGATGTTGCCTTACCAATTCTGGCAAGCCCGGAAGAGGTCTCCACACCACAATACCAAAGCGTTTTAATTTCAGGTAAGTAGCTCTGTATAAAGGGTGCCGAAACAGACATGTCATCCCAAGCCGGTGGAGAGGCGTATTGCAGAACAGGATTACTTGTGTATTTAGTCCACAGTATTCCATCATCCGAAAGAGCCATGCCGATAGAGAAATAGTGAATATTATCAGGTGCCCATGGTCTCCAACGTATATAGTACATGATGAAACCTTCATCGAACAGAACATAGGGCTGAGAGACTCCAGTTTCCTCTTCCGGAATGGTGGGATCCCTTGGTAACACAGGGTTCGATGCAGCTTTGGTCCAGCTGTAAAGATCATCAGAATATGCTAAACCTATCTGCTTATGTAATGTGGTATTCATACCTTCATAATACATGCGCCAGCCCTGACCAAAATTAAAAACGGATGGTTGGCAAGTTTGAACAGAGTCGAATTCGTTTGTGTCGCCTGTACCAACAACAATCCCGTGCTTAGTCCAATTGAGAGCATCGCTAGAAGTAGCGAGGGCGATTTGTGTATAAGTATCATCCGTTGCCTGATAAAACAGGTAGAAAATACCATCATTCAGGATTACAGATTTTACGGCGGCATGCTGGCTGTCGTAAGTTCCGGGATCACCAAGATCCAGAATTGGATTGTCTGGATGTTTTGTCCATGTCGTCTGGCCCAAGGATATGTTTGCGAGCGACAGCATACCAAGTGCCAGGAGAACTATACGATGCATGACTAATCCTTTGATAATGCTGTGTGTATGTCAACGTCTGTCTATAACGATCAACAAGCTAACTTGCGGGATAGCCTGGGTTAGCGTGGCAAAACACTTTTAGAGTATGATCGATCATGTCCATCATCAGCCATCACGCGGAGAACATAACCAGCGCCTGCATTATTGGGATAATCTGCACCGGCATCCCAGATGATACTCTTACGATTACCCGAGACAAGGCTCGGGCCAATGTCCCCGGTAACTGAAGTGCAGTTGAACGGGAATGTTGCCCCTCCGTCTTCGGAAAGAAGTAAGGTGACAGCTATGGTATCACCATCGATATCGTTCAGATTGTAAGTTACGATGACAAACATTGTACCGGGTTGTTGCTCTACAGATTGTTTCCTGCCAGCAACGTCCGGACTCTTTCGCCCTCCAAATTAGTGGACACTCTGAGGTATAATTAACCGATCAGAGGAGTGTGCCATGACCAACAGCAGAGATCCCGAGAAGATCGTCCGCGAGATTAAACGCAAGA
>JAAEPZ010000248.1 GCA_024231955.1 bacterium
CCATGGAACCAGGGCCACTCGTTGTTGATGGCCTGTTCGACGTGATCGTGAGACACGTCGTCGAGCGCCTGCCGGAGAGAGATGGGATGGAGAAGCCTGGGAGGGGTGACCCGCGGCTTGCCCCGTTCCTTCCCGGCCGCCAATTCGATGAGACGGACCAGGGCACGGGGTGGCGCATGTCCCCGGGCATCGCGCAGGTGATCGAGTATCCAACGTTCCGTCCGGCCCTTTCGGAAATCGGTGCCCATGTAAGGACCTACCATGCGGTGGATCAACGGCCGAGCATCTTCAGCTTCTCGGAGATCGGGGACGTGACCCAGCTCGGGATCGGGTTTCTCGAAGCGGATCCGAGCCCGGCTACCCCGGCAGTAGGTGAGGAGCTCCTCGCTGGTATTGGCGATGCGCTTGACCAGCATCGTCAGCAGGTTGCGATCGCTCCAGGTAAGCTCGGCTCGGTTTGCCGCAAGCTTGGCGAGGTCTGCACCGCCGACGTCCGCGTGCCGCCGGAACAGATCCGTTCTCAGGAAGATCTTGGCACGCAGGCGCCGCCACCGCCTGGAGTAGCCGGCCCAGAAGGCAGTCAATCCCCGGATGGCTTGAACCATCTTCTGCCAGTCGAAGCCGCCCACCGTATCGAGCTCGTCGTAGCCCACAAAAATCCACCTGTCCTCCCGGCTCAGTTTCTCGTCCAACCGATCGAGCGCCAGCAAGGGGGCGTCCTGCGCCGCGTCGAACGCCCGCAAGACCTCTCCGGGACTTCCTCCTGGGGGTCTCAAGACGGCGACAAGCTCCCGAATCGCTTCGTCGTCGAGATGTGGTTCCAAGATTCGGACCAGGTAGGCAAACCAGAGCTTGAGGGCGGTTTCGTCGTCACTCAAACAGCGCCGCAGACCGAGAGGATCGGGGAAGTCCTTATGAACGGGATGGGCCTGCACCCATGCGGTACGACCCGCCTGATTGGGAGGCAGGCGGGCATCCGGAGCATAGCGCGCGAGGGCCGTGATCAGCTGATACCCGAAGACCGCGTTGAAGAGCTCGGATTTTCCGGTACCCCGGTCACCCACCACCAGCACGACGTCCGGATCGAATGCCTTGACGTGCTCCGCAAAGGGATGGAATCTGCGGACGAAGAGCGTCCTGTCCTCGCTTTCCGCCTGCCCATAGCCGAGGTCGGCGAGCTGGTTCAACAGCTTCTTTTGCTGGTCCTTCGTCAGCTTGCTCATCGTGCTCCGCATCGTACTGCAATGCGCTCAGCCAGACGCTGGAAGTCAGGCGATTCGACCAGCCCGTCGGCGACCGATTGCCTGGGCCATGATCCTACCCCAGAGGCGTGGCCGGAAATCCCCTGGAAGCCCCTTTCCTCAGGGTGGCAAGGGCAAACGACACGAACAGTGGGGCGTATCACCAGCGGTTCATTCAGGTGCCTCAGGCGTCGGGTGTCAAGAAGTTTGCCCTTGGTCTTGCCCGGGCAAAAGCAAGGGCAAGTGTGCTGGTCCCAGCGGGTGGTGGGATCTCACGCCACCATCATCACCCGATGAGGCCCCAAGCCTTGCCCTTGCCACCCCTCGGGAGAGGGGGGTGCTATCCCTGCGGCTGGGTCGAGTCCTCCGCTTCCAGCCGGTTGAGGATCAGGCCGTGGAACGATCCCGACTCCCCCCCCTCGAAGAACCATCCCAGATGAGTCCCGCAGCCGCCGCAGATCGAGTAGATCCACGAGTAACCGGCGAACCAGGCGAACTCCGTGGTCGGCTCACCGACGACGATCACGCCCGAA
>JAAEPZ010000249.1 GCA_024231955.1 bacterium
CTATACCGCCCACGGCGGCGTGACCTACTGGGTGGACCCCGAGTTCAACCAGACCGACCTGAACAACCTCGACAACTACGGCAAGTACTGTCTGGCCGTCGGCAACTGCTGCGTCACCGGTTCTTACGGCGCGGACGAGTGCTTCGGCGAGACCTGGCTCCGCGTCGCGGAAAAGGGGGGCATCGGTTACATCGGCGCCAGCATGAATACCTCCTGGGACGAGGACTACTGGTGGGGCGTCGGCTTCCATCCGAGCAGCGAGATCGACGGCTCGGCCATCCCGTATGAGGATACGGGTCTGGGCGCGTACGACGGCATCTTCCACGACCACGGCGAGGCGATGACCCAGTGGTACATCACCAACGACGCCATCATCTTCAGCGGCAACCTGGCCGTTTCCCAGTCGGGCAACAGCAGTGCCAACAACTACTGGACGACCTACAACCTGCAGGGCGACCCGAGCCTCTCGCTCTGGATCGGCACCCCGCAGATCAATCCGGTTTCCCACGTCGGAACGATCTTCACGACGAACATGTCGCTGGTGATCGATGCCGCTCCCAACAGCTACTGCGGCTTGACCAAGGACGGCATTCTGGTCGGAGCCGGTACCGTTGACGAAACCGGTACGCTCGATATGGAGTTCTTCACGAACCTGACTCCGGGCCCCGTTCATCTCGTGGTGATGGGTCAGTTCATGGAGCCCTACATCACGGACATCAACGTTATCGTCCCCGCGACGATCACGATGGATCCCACGGCGATCGACGTCAACACGCCGACCGTCGTCACGATCGGTGTCTTCGAATCCGATGGTACGACTCCAAAGCCCGGCATCAATGTCTGGGCCGAGGGGCTCGGCTATTCGGTGCCTGCTGTCGTCTCCGGCGCAGACGGCTACTGTCAGCTGACCATCGACTACAACTATGGTCCCAGCATCAATGTTCACGGTCAGGATCCTGCGGATCCGTGGCTCCTCTTCACCGAGGTGCTGACCGTCAACGCGACACCGCTGCGGCATGTGGGCTTGAAGGTCGAGACCGAAATCGGTTTGGCCAACTCCTTCCCGCTCAACCTGCCCGGTACGCTGGTTGCCTTCGCGGCATTCGGCCAGACGCTGCCCGCGCACGATCTCTGGCTGATTCACAACGACGTCGCCGTCGGCAGTACAACGGCGGATGAGTATGTGTATACCGCGACGGAACTGGGCACTGTCGAAGGCATCTTCGCCGCCGACGGTTGCAACCTCGTCAGGCGCAGCTATGAAGTCATCGAAGCCTACGGTACGTTGACGGGCACCATCGACGCGGCGGGTACTCCCGCAGCGAATGCAGTCATCAAACTGTATGACGATTCGATGGAGCAGGTCGCCGAGGCGACCGCCAACTCTGCCGGCGCCTATGACTTCGGTATCGATATCCTGGTCGCGGATTACACGGCCACCATCGATCTCTTCGGCTATCTCCCTTACGAAGAGGATATCTTCGTGAACTACGGCGCGAACGTCCATGATGTGAATCTGGTCGCTGCGCCCGCCGGTGTGATCTCCGGTACGATCACCGAGTACGACACCGAGATCCCGCTCGAAGCGACGATCAAGGTGTACCGTTCGGACAACATGCAGCTCATGAGTGAAGTGCAGAGTGATGCCGTGACCGGTGCCTACACGACGGCCGGCCTGCCCTACTTCGATTACATCGTCAATGTTCGCGCCTGGCACCACATGCCGGTCACGATGACGATCACAGTCGATGAGCCCACAATCGTGAAGAACTTCATCCTCGAAGAGACCATCGGCAACATCCTGGTGTTGGATGACGGCTCCAAGGAGGACAAGGTCGCGAAGTACGATGAGAAGACCGGCATGATGATCGCGGCGGGCTACGCCGCAGAGGACACCAAGTCCGCTGCCGACATCGTCACCGACCTCGAGTATCTTGGCTTCGCGGTGGAGCTGGAGAACCTGTCCGGCAGCGATCCCGCCGACTGGTGGAACTTCGACATGATCCTCCTCTCCACAGGCAGCAATGATGAGGCCGTGGCGAACGGAGCGAGTCTCGTCAGCTTCGTGCAGGCCGGCGGTCACATTCTGGTTGAGGGCGGCGAGGTGGGCTATGACCACCAGACGGACGCCTTCGGTACGCAGGTCCTGCATATCACCGACTGGACCGCCGACAGCTGCGGCGACTTGACGATCGAGGACAGCGAGCACTATCTGGTGAGCGTGCCCAATGTCATCACGGGTCCGATCAGCATGAACTACGGCGGCTTCGCGGATGAGGATGGCCTTGTAGTGGCACCCGATGCCGCCATGGTCGGTTCGTGGACCGGCGATTCGAATGCCAGTATCATAGCCTTTGATCCCAATCCGGCGCCCGAGGGTGGGCAGATCGTGTTCTTCGCGTTCAACTACTCGATCATGGATGCCGCCGTTCGCAGTCAATTGCTGCAGAACGCCGTCACCTGGCTGATCACTACCGAGGCCGGCAACTGTGCCGTCAGCGGTTCAGTCACTCTGGGTAGCGAGACCGATCACTCCGGTGTGCGCATCGAAGCTATCCCCAATGGTGGCTACACCATGACTGCCGCCGACGGCAGTTACACGCTCGACGACCTCTTCGCCGGCCCCTATCAGATCAGGGCCAGCAAAGATGACTGGGCGACTGGTGCTCAGGATGTTTCGCTCCTGTCCGGTCAGCACCTGTCGGGTATCGACTTCACCCTGTCGCGTGTCTATATCGATGAGTATTGCTCGCAGCCCGCTCTGGCCATCAACGATAACCAGACCTGCTCCGACGTGATCAATGTCGACATGGATTGCACGATCACCGCGGTCGAAGTCTTCTTGGATATCACACACACCTTCATCGGAGACCTGGAGATCACGCTGGAATCGCCTGCCGGCACTTCGGTTATTCTCCACAACAACTCCGGCAGCAGTGCGGATGATATCTACGGTTGGTATCCTTCGACTCTGGCACCTGACGGCAGCCTGGATGACTTCCTGGGCGAATCCATGTCGGGTGACTGGACTCTGTCGATCACGGATTCCGCCAATAGCGATACGGGCACTCTCAACGAGTGGTGCGTCAAGATCACGCACGATGTCCAGACGGGCATCGGCGATGTGGCGCCTGCGGTTCTGGCCCTCGGCAAGAACTTCCCGAACCCGTTCAACCCGACGACCACGATCACCTTCGACATGCCCAAGTCCGGCAAGGTCGATCTGGCGATCTACGACGTCACCGGACGTCGCGTGGCCACTCTGGTCAACGGGACAGTCGATGCCGGCCAGCACGAGATTATGTGGCAGGGCAAAGACGATTCGGGCAACAGGGTTGCCAGTGGTCTCTACTTCAGCCGCCTGATTAGTGGTGAGGAGATGCTCACCCGCAAGATGATGTTGTTGAAGTAAGATTGGATCTTATGGGTCCGATGCGTTAGATGGACGCGAGCCGCATTTGCGGCTCGCGTTTTTTGCTGTTTGGAACGCCTGAATCCTGGCGGTCAGACCCCGAATCAAGATTGTTCCGCTTATCGGTAGCGGATCGGAAGTGTAAAAAAAAACGGTCGAACACTGTATATGCTTGGGATAGGAGAGGTCAAAAAGGTATAATTGCGCCCATAAGTATCCCCGCGAGAATAACGAGAGGGAGCAATTATGAACAAGAAGCTAATCGGTTATGCGATTGTACTCCTCTGTGTCGGACTGCTTCTCACCCCGGCATGGGCCAGTTGGCCGGAGATTCCCGCCGACAATCTTGCTGTTGCCGATCGCACCGGTGATCAAACCGTCCCCAAGATTGCCGCGGATTCCGAAGGGGGCTGCTATGTCGCCTGGTATGACCACGCCTCCGGCAACTATGACGTCTACCTGCAGCACCTGAGCACCAATGGCGAGGAGCTGTGGCCCCACAACGGTATTTTGGTCAGTGGCCATCCCCAGGATACCTGGCTCTGTGACTGGGATCTAACCGTGGATGGTGACGACAATGCCATCGTGGTCTTCCCCGACATCCGCACCGGCGGCGACTGGGACATCTACGCCTACAAGATCTCACCCACGGGTCTGCAGCTCTGGGGTGAGGACGGTATTGCCCTGACCGACAACACAGGCAGCGAGTATTCGCCCATGGTCGCGGTGGCCACCGACGGCGATGCCGTGGTGGTCTGGTCCGACATGCCCCAGTCGGGGGACGGCAAGATCGTCATGCAGCGCATCAGCCCGGCCGGTGCTCTACGGCTGCCCGCCAATGGTCTGATCGTCGGGGGAGAGGTCAATGAATCTCCCGGTTTTTGCGATCTGGTCGCCAGCGAGGATGGCGATGTCATCGTCACCTGGGAGCGGGACCTCAGTTACTACATGTCTCCGAGTCATATCTGGGCCGACCGTTTCGACGAGAACGGTCTCTCGGTCTGGGGGACGCCGCAGATAATCTACGATCTCAACCCGCTGCCCATGGGCTATGCCCACGAGATACAGTCCGATGGCGGAGGCGGTGCGGTGATCCTGTGGCACGTGTACCAGGGTGGATATTACCAGTCGCGTGTGCAGCACCTGGATGCCGACGGCAACCAGCTACTGACCGCCAGCGGACTGCAGGTCACGACCGCGCCCGGTATGCATCACATCTCGCCGACGATGGCGGTGGGACCGGCGGGCGACATCTTCGTGTTCTGGGATGAGCGCAATGGCGGCCAGAGCCAGTGGGGGCTTTACGGCCAGCGGATCACGACCGACGGCCTGCTCGACTGGGGCAGCCGGGGGCAGATGTTTCTGCCCACCGACACGCTCTACAAGAGCCACTACCGCGCTCTGCCCACTACCGATGGAGCCATGGTTTTCTGGATCGATGACCCGGGCAGTGACCGCATCAGGGCATTCCGCGTGGACGGCGACGGCATCTTCGTCTGGGCGCCCACACCCATCGCTGTCTCCACCGCCCCCGGCGACAAGTGGCGACTCCCTGTCGCCCAGGCTCCGAACGGTCAGGCTCTACTCGTCTGGGAGGATGATCGCAGCGGCTCTTCTGATATCTTCGGCATGCGGGTGAACCTGGATGGTTCGCTGGGCGGCGACGGCACCCCTGTTGATGATCGGCCTGTGGATGTCAAGCGGTTGGAGCTCAGCTCCTGCTTCCCCAATCCGTTCAATCCGACCACGACGATCCGTTTCAGTCTCCCGCACGACAGTTTCGCGGACCTGGCCGTATACGACATGACCGGGCGCAGGGTGAAGACCCTGGTCAACCGGGAACTGGCTGCCGGGCACCATGAACTGATCTGGGACGGAACCGATGCCCGGGGCCAGTGCGTCGCCAGCGGCGTCTACTTCAGTCGTATCGAGGCCGATGGCCAGATCATGAGCAGACGGATGGTGCTTCTGAAATAGAATCGCCCACGCTTCCGATTCCGCATGGAACGGAAAAACCTCTCTCCTCGCGGCGGAAAGATCCGGCACGAGGGGAGAGGTTTATCTTGGCGGGAGCGTCAGCTAGTTGTCTCCGTCCTTATCCCACTCATCGAGGATATCCTCCAGCTCCCGGTTCTCCTCATGAGCTGCGGCCAACTCCTTGGCCTTGCCGAATTTCTCCCAGAGCGTTTCGCTGAAGGCCTTGGAGGCCTTGGCGGCCGCGGGGCCGGATGACATGCGCTGGTGACGCATCCGCCGCAGGAACGAGCGGTAGGGATCCTCACAGGTATAGAATTTGAGCGTGTATCGTGCGACAAACTCCTGACACTCCGAACACTCGACGAAGACTCTCAGATCCTCGCCCGGCTCCATCAAGATGAAGTTCTGCATCTTCGTGCTGTTGCAATTCTTGCAGTGTTCACGCTTCGATTTGAGTTGCAGGGTCATTTTACTCCTCCGCTCAATTCTGTTCCTACCCCACGGCCGGGAAGATCGCAGGGAACAGTTTGAAAAGACCACTCTGGTACGCAACTGTCAATAAAACTCCGACGATGGTGACCAGAGCGCCCACTTTGGCCATGTCCCTCGTCTCGATCAAGCCGGATCCATAGGCAATCGCGTTGGGAGGCGTACTGATCGGCAGCGACATACCGAAGGAGGCGCAGAGCGCAACGGTCACACTCATCACCGCGGGGGCGGTGATGGTGAGCATCATCGCCAGGGGGAGGATGATGTTGCTGCTGGCCGTGTTGCTGATGAAGGTCGCCAGCAGAGCCATTACCGTACCCATGATCAACATGGCGGTGAAGGGGGGAAGGCCGTCCAGAGCCAGGCTCTGAACCACGGTGAGGCCCAGACCCGTCTGCTTGATCCCCACGCCCAGTGCCAGGCCGCCACCGATGAGGAGCAGGATATCCCAGGAGACATCCCGCAGCTGCTCCTTCTTGAACAGGCCTGTGACTGTGAAGACGCTCACCGGCACCAGCGCCACCAGGGCGGATGGGATATGGTGGAAATAATCCGTGAGCCAGAGGAGAACCGTGATCCCGAATACGGAATAGACCAGGTTGCGGTTGGCGGCCGCTCCACCCGCGGAGATGCTCAGCTCTAGGTCATCCTTGCCCAGAGGGAAGAAGAGCCGGATCAGGAAGAACGTGATCACCAGCAGCACCAACATCAGGGGGAAAGCCGCCACCATCCAGCCGATGAACGAGATCTGAAGCCCCTGGTCGGCCATCAGCCCGATGGCGATGGCGTTGGGCGGGGTGCCGATAGGGGTGGCGATGCCGCCGATGTTGGCCGAGAAGGGGATCGCCAGCATGAAGGCCCGGGCCAGGTTCGAGCCCCTGGGCAGCGCTCGGACAATCGGCAGGATGCTCGCCACCATGATCGCCGTGGTGGCGGTGTTGGACATCCACATGGACATGATGGCGGTAAGGATCATCATCCCGAACAGGATACGCCCCGGCCGCGTTCCCAGCTTGCTCAGGCAGAGGCGGCAGAACTCCAGATCGAGGTTGTTCTTGCTGAACACCCGCGCCATCACGAAGCCGCCGAACATCAGAACGACGACCGGGCTGGCGAAGGGGTAGAGGAAGTCGCGGTAATTCAGCGTTTCGTTCCCGAACAGGTGCGCCAGGGGGCCCAGGAGCAGTCCGCAGGCGAGGGAGGCCAGGATGCCGGTGACGTAGATCGGCACGGGTTCCGTGATCCAGTAGAAAACCACCATGATGAAGATGGAGGCCATCACCCGCTGGGATCCGGGCAGATCCTTGAGCAGGAGACCGCTGAGAACCGCAATCAAGGCACCCAGCAGCAGCAGCACATATTTGCGGGAATTGGATTGAGGAGCTTCCATTCGCTTTCCTCCGAAAGAATGGGGTTCAGCCTGCGCTGAACCAAGTTCGGTCTGATGATCAGCATTCAGCGTCAATTGAATGAACCCAGGCAATGAAGGGATGTTTTTATCCGAACTCAACCCCTTGCGCGAACCTGCTAATTTTGCCTTTGTTGCTGGCTAACCGGTAGGGCGGCTCTTATGAGATCGTCTCTCGGGTAATAAATCTGAAACACAAAATCCGATCAGAACCAGGCACGTCAATACAACTCTTACGCGTGCCTCGGGAGGACTGCAATGAGTGAGTTCAAGAGGGATCCTTTCGACGCCAGAAAACGGCTGGAGACAGCCAACGGCGAGGCCCTTATCTATAGTCTCGACAGTGTCGAGAAGAGGAACATCGCCAACCTGTCCCGTATGCCCCGGACGATCAAGGTTATCCTGGAGGCGGCTCTGCGACTCTGTGACGGCTTCCGCGTCACCGAGGAGGACGTGGAGCGGATCGCCAAATGGAGCCCCGCCACAGCCGGGAAGGTGGAGATCCCCTTCCGCCCGGCCCGTGTAATTCTGCAGGATTTTACCGGTGTGCCCAGTGTCGTCGATCTGGCCGCCCTGCGTAGCGCCATGGACCGCATGGGGGGCGACCCCTCCCGCGTGAATCCCGGCGTGCCCGTCGATCTGATCATCGACCACAGCATGCAGGTGGACTACTTCGGCGATCACGAAGCCGAGGGCAAGAACACCGAACTGGAATTCCAGCGCAATCGCGAGCGCTACGAACTTCTCAAGTGGGCCACACAGGCCTTCGACGGCTTCCGCGCCATACCGCCCTCGACCGGGATCATCCACCAGGTCAACCTGGAGTACCTGGCCAGCGTCGTCGCCACCGCCGCCGATGTTCACGGCGAGTCGTTGCCCGTCCTGTTCCCCGACAGCCTGGTCGGCACCGACAGCCACACCACCATGATCAACGGCCTGGGTGTCCTGGGTTGGGGCGTCGGCGGTATCGAAGCCGAGGCCATCATGCTGGGCGAACCCATCAGCATGTTGCTGCCGCCGGTCGTCGGCATGAGGCTCGAGGGCGAGCTGCAGCAGGGCGTCACGGCCACCGATCTGGTGCTGACCGTGACCGAGCGCCTGCGCCAGCACGGCGTCGTCGGCAAGCTGGTCGAGTTCTACGGTCCCGGCGTCAAGAACCTGGGCCTGGCCGACCGCGCGGTCGTCTCCAACATGGCTCCCGAATATGGCGCCACCGCCGGCTTCTTCGCCGTCGATGACGAGACGCTCCGCTTCCTCAAACTGTCCGGTCGTCCTGCCGATCTGGTGGATCGCGTGGAGCGCTACACCAAGGAGCAGAATCTGTTCTGCACCGATTACAACGAGGAGTCCGCCTACTGCGAGACTCTGAGCATGGACATGACCGAGGTCGAGCCGAGTCTGGCCGGCCCGACCCGTCCCATGGACCGCGTCTCCCTCAAGTCGATGAAGAGCCACTTCGCCGGCGAACTGAAGGAGCGCTATAAGAAGACCGAGGTCAAGGCTCCCGAGGGGGACAAGATCGGTGACGGCTCCATCGTCATCGCCTCGATCACGAGCTGCACCAACACCAGCAACCCCGGCGTCATGTTTGCCGCCGGTCTGCTGGCCCAGAAGGCGGTCGCGAAGGGGCTTGAGATGCCCGAGCATGTCAAGACCAGCCTGGCCCCTGGATCCCGCGTCGTCACGGCCTACCTGAAAGAGGCCAATCTGCTGGAGTCGTTCGAGGCTCTGCGCTTCCATGTCGTCGGCTACGGCTGCGCCACCTGCATCGGCAACTCCGGTCCGCTGGCCGACGAGATCGTCGAGCAGATCAACGACGGTGACCTCGTGGCCTCCGCCGTGCTCAGCGGCAACCGCAACTTCGAGGGTCGCGTCAGCCCGCACACCCGCGCCAACTACCTGGCCAGCCCGCCGCTGGTCATGGCCTACGCGCTGGCGGGCCGGGTTGATATAGACTTCGCGAACGAGCCCATCGGCACCGGTACGGACGGGCAGCCCGTCATGCTGGCCGATATCTGGCCCAGCGACGAAGAGGTTCGTGACGTTGAGGAGAAGGCCCTGCGCCCCGAACTCTTCGAGGAGGAGTACGGCAAGGTCTATACCGCCAACGAGAACTGGAACGCCATCGCCGCGCCGGAGGGGCAGCTCTTCAAGTGGGACGGGGATAGCACCTATGTGCGGGAACCGAGCTTCTTCAAGGGGCTGAGCCAGGAACTGACGCCGATCGAGGCGATCGCCGACGCCCGCTGTCTGCTGGTCCTCGGTGACAGCACGACCACCGATCACATCTCGCCCGCGGGCGCCATCGCCGCCGATGGCCCGGCGGCCAAGTATCTGACCGAGCACGCTGTCGATCGCAAGGACTGGAACAGCTTCGGCTCCCGCCGCGGCAACCACGAAGTCATGATGCGCGGCACCTTCGCCAATATCCGGATTCGCAACCAGATGCTTGATGGCGTCGAGGGTGGCTACACCAAATTGATGCCCTCGGGCGAGCAGGTGAGCGTCTACGATGCCGCCATGGCCTACCAGGCGGAGGGTACACCCCTGGTCGTTCTGGCGGGCAAGGACTACGGCACCGGCTCCAGCCGCGACTGGGCCGCCAAGGGGACCCAGCTGCTGGGGATCAAGGCGGTCATCGCCGAGAGTTACGAGCGGATCCACCGTTCGAACCTGGCCGGTTTCGGCGTCCTGCCGCTGCAGTTCAAGGATGGCGAGAACTGGCAGAGCCTGGGGCTCACCGGCAGCGAAACCTTCAACCTGCCCGGCGTCTGCGACGATCTCAAGCCCGGCCAGGATCTCGAGGTCATAGCGAAGGCCGAGGACGGCAAGGAGATCAGGTTCTCCGCGGTGCTCCGTCTGGACACGCCGGTCGAGGTGCAGTACTTCCGCAACGGCGGCATCCTGCACAACGTCCTGCGGACCATGGCCAAGTAGTTAGTCTTCACTCAACGAGACGAGCCGAAGACGAGGACGGCGGCGCTCCCGAAAGGGGCGCCGCCGTTTCTTTGTTGGGGACACGCACCTTCCAGGTGCGTGTCCCCATCTGTCCGGAAGGTGCGTGTCCCCATCTCCCCATCAGTCGCCCAGAATCTGGACGACGATCTTCCTCTGCCTGGGACGGGTGTCGAAGTCGATGACGATGATCTGTTGCCAGGTGCCGAGGGTCAGCTTGCCGTCGATGATGGGGACCGTCAGACTCGGCCCGAGCAGCGCGGCACGGACATGGCTGTGGCCATTGTCGCAGCCCCAGGCCAGGTGGTGGCTGTAGTCGCGTCCGCTGGCGGCGATCTCCTCAAAGAGACGGGCAAAATCGGCGACGGCCCCTGGCTCATACTCGATCGTGGTCAGCCCAGCCGTCGAACCGGAGACGAACAACGTGACGATGCCCCCACGCAGGCCGCTCCTGTCCACTTCGGCCTGCACGACGTCACCGATATCGATCGTGTCTCCCCGTCCCTGACTCTCCACCCGGATCAATCCGCTGATAACCATTTCGGGTCCTTTCGTTTGCTGTGGACTTGTCTCCGGCGCCGGTTGAGTATAGAGTGGAACCATGCCCAGAGAAAGCCTCAAGAGCAAACGCGCGCGCGCCGCAACAATCGACGCCCGGTTGGGTGAACTCTATCCCGACGCCCGTTGCAGTCTCACCTTTCGCAACCCGTACGAGTTGTGGGTCGCCACCGTGCTCAGCGCGCAGTGCACGGATGAGCGGGTCAACAAGGTCACGCCCGATCTGTTTGCCGCCGCGCCCGACGTGGAGGCGTTGGCGGCGCTCGGCGACACCGAACTGGAGGGGTTGATCCGCTCGACGGGGTTCTTCCGCAACAAGGCCAGGAACCTTCTCGCCGCCGCCAGTCAGCTGCTGACCGAACACGATGGTGAGATTCCCGCCGATCTTGAGGCGCTTGTCGGTCTGCCTGGGATCGGTCGCAAGACGGCCAATGTCATTCTGGGTAACGCCTTCAATATTCCGGGCATGCCGGTGGATACGCACATCGGCCGACTGTCGCGCCGCCTGCGGCTCACCTCTCACGAGGATCCCGTGAAGGTGGAGTTCGACTTGATGAACCTTTTCCCGGCGGAGCGCTGGGTGATGCTCGGGCATCGGCTCATCAGCCATGGCCGTGCGGTGTGTCGCAGCCGGAAACCGGATTGCCCCGCCTGCTTCCTCGCCCCACATTGCCCCTCGTCATCGACCTGAAGCGATAACGCTACGTGCCGTCCCCAAACGGAAAGCCGACCCCCGGGTGAGGGTCGGCTTTCGAAAAACATGCAGACGACAGTTAGTGCAGCAGCAGCAGCTTGGTCGTCTCCCGATGTCCGCCCGCCTCAATGTGACAGAGGTAGATGCTGGCCGAAACCTGCTCGTCGTTGTCGTCCTTGCCGTCCCAGTGCATGGTCAGAGACCCGGCCGGGGTGTCGGCGTCGCGCAACTCGCGAACCAGTCGCCCGGCGACGTCGTATATCTTTGCCGTCACGCGTCCGGGATTGACGACGATCAGCTCAACGGCCACCTGGTTGAGTGATGGGGTCGTGCCTATGACCCTGAACGGGTTCGATCCCGTCGCTATCTGAACCGAGTTGTGCAACAGGCGGTAGTCGGGATCCAGGGTAACGCTCATGGGCTCGGCCGGCAGATTGAATGCGTATACCTGCTGCGCCCGGTTCGGACACCTGCGGAAGGTGAGGTCGGAGTCCTCGAAGTTGAATCGGATATCCAGGCTGTCGCCGAAAACGGTCCCCGACTGGGCCTGTTCGATCACCAGTTCGACATCCCACCCTGTGGTGGCCGAGGTGGTACTCAGGAAGAAGTGGCTGTACACCGGTCGCCCGACGCCGTAGATCCAGTTCCGGAAAAAGGTCTCGAGGTCTCTTCCGGATATCGACTCGACATGCTCCTGGAATTGCGCGGTGGTCGCAACTCCGCCCGCCACGGAGGACTCCGCGGGATCGGCCCATTTGCGCATCGCCTCGAAGAAGTAGCCGTCGCCGATCAGATCCCTGAGCATGTGCAGCGCCCAGGCGCCCTTCCAGTAGACGGTCGCGTTGAAGTAACCGTCTGGAGCGTAAATGGAGCCGGGGAACGGATTCTGAAGTCGACGCTTCAGATAGAGATATTCCCCTGCGGTATACCGCTCCACGTATTCGAAGAAGAGCGCCTCGCTGTAGGTGGCAAAGCCCTCGTTGAGCCAGATGTCCTCCCAGGTGGCCGGGCTCACCTGATCGCCAAACCACTGGTGGGCCAACTCGTGGTGTTGGACGAACGTGAGGCTGTCCGAGCTGATGATGTAGGCGCTGCCGATGCTGCTGATCGTCTGGTGCTCCATCCCGCCGCCGAAGCTGAACTCGGCGATGCCGTATTTCTCCTCGCGGAACGGATAGGGGCCGTACAGCTCCTCAAAGCAGGTCATCATCAGAGGTATTTTGGAGAGGTTGCGAATGACCTTCTCCGCTAACGCCTCATCCTCGAGATAGTCGCGCCAGATGAAATACTGCAGCGGGAAGGTCTCGCCGCCGCTGGAGGTGTAGCTCTCCTCCCAGGGCAGACCCGGTCCGGCGGAGCGGTAGGTGTCCGCGAAGGGAGCCACCGTCATGCTGACCAGATAGGTGGCGATACTGTAGTCGGTGCGCCAGTTGTAGGTGCGTTTGCCGGGTGTCGAGGTGTCGATGTCCTGGAGAACGCCGTTGGCGGCGACGATCATCGTGTCGGGCACGGTGATGAACAGCTCCACACCTTCGGGCTTGTGGGTGAGGCGATCGATGCAGGGCCACCAACTGCCGGAGTACTGACGCTCGCTCATGGTCTGGCAGGTCGTGACACGCGTATCGCCGATCAGGTAGTCGACGAAGACGAAGCAGCCGTAGCCGAAACCCTGGGAGTTGGGTTCGGCCGTGTAGGTCACCTCGATCTCATACTCCGTACCGACGATGACGTCGGGCGTGGGGATGGTGACGAGATCGACGGCGGTGTCGTCAAAGGTGACCTCTTCGCCATCCAGGGTGACCTTGCTGATGGTGAGCGTCTCCAGCGCATCGAGCACCAGTTCGTCCACCTCCGCGATGGGTGTCAGCCAGATGTGCACGCGGGCGTCGAAATCGAACTCCTCAAAGTCCACCTCGCCGGAGATCTCGTAGAAGCGCACCTCCCACTCGTTCTGCCCCGCTATACCCTCGCCGGTGCGATCCAGATGGGACATGTGGGAGCGGCAGGCATCATGGGGACGGATTGCCGGGTCCTTGCCGGGGGGCATCTCCTTGCCGGGAGCCATGGTCTGAGACAGCGCCGCCGTCGGCAGGGCGATGCCGACGGCGAAGAGCAGTAAACAGATCATCAGCAGGTGGGTACGGTTCTGGGATACAGGCAGGTCACGTAGCATTACACCCTCGATGTGTTGAAAAATCCGATATCGATCTCCGTGACAGGTTATCAGATGCCGATCAATATTCCCAGCGAAACACGGATGCCGTTCATCTTCAGAGGATAGTTGCCCGAGAGGATGTCGTTTGTCCTCGGATCCGTAGGATCAATACCTCCACCCGGATTGGTGTACTGCAGAGTTCCATCGAAGTCGAAGTTCTGATTGACCTGGTTCATCATCCCGGCGATCTCCACCACCAGCGCGGAGCGACGGTTGACATGGTAGGTGAGCCCGGCCATGGCGATCGCGCCGATGGCGAAGTCCGTGGACTTGACCTGGAAGAGCCGATCCGGGTAGGGCGGCATATCTTCTCCGGCTGGGGCGACCTGGGGAGTGTTGATCAGATCGATGTCGAGCGTGCTGGCGGCGATCCCCAGAGAGAGCCCCATGCCGATATAGGGCATGACCACGCGGGAGCGGATGAACTGGAGGCTGTATTGCAGCGCCATGTCGATGATATGGGTATTGGTGGTCAGCGTACGGTGTGAGTCCCACTCGAATGGCATGAAGTCCGATTCGGTTTGAAACTGACCGAAGGTATAGGTGGCGCTGAGCGCCACCGGGTACTTCACATTCCAGACCATGCGGAGGCTGATGGGTACGATGGCCCCGAAATCCTCGAACTGATATCCCACCGGGGATTGCAGCACGGGCATGATCCTGTTGATGTGCATCAGCAGGTTATCGTGGCTGGGACCGACGAAGGTGGAGGCCATCCCTCCCAACTCAATTGTGCAGAGGTCCAGGGGGACAAATTCGCGTCGTCTGCGAGCGCTCGCATCATTGCTGACCAAAAGGAGAGAGAGGCAGCAAAGCAAGGCGATAGCACTGATCCGTATTATCGAACGAGGCATGAGGCTCCTTTCAGAAGTTCGGGAGGAATGTAACCCCTGCCCAAACCCGGGATCAAGCTCGTTTATGCAATAATGACAGTTGATTGCCTGTTACCGGCCCAGTCGATCCAGGAGTGCGAGATTCCTCTTCACCGCTCCGCATCCGTTCGCGATGAACGCCGTCGAGTGCTCCCCGGCCACCCGGAGACGATCGGGATCGTCGAGAAACGAACGCCAGACAGAGAGCAGTTCGTCCCGATTGTTGAAGATGATCCCGCCGCCGGCCCGGCAAAGACGTCGCGCCTCGTCGGCTCGATCGATCCCCGGACCCATCAGGACCGGTAACCCGTAGGCGGCCGGTTCGAGCACGCTGTGGATGCCGGCGCCGAAGCCGCCGCCGACCAGGGCCAGATCGCCCAGGCCGTAAAGCTCGGGCAGGATACCGATGCGATCGACAACGCAGATGCCGCCGGCGGCGATCTCCGCCCTCTCCGAGAGGCGCCAGAGCGGCAGGTCGAGAGCAGTTGCGCTCTCCGCCAGATGAGCGAGGTGCGCCGGGGTGGGTTCATGGGGGACGAGCAGCAGGCTCATATCGGCGAACTCCGTGCGCAAGCTGGCAAAAGCTGCGAGGAGCATCTCCTCCTCGGCGCGCCAGGTACTGCCGGCGATGAGGCAGCGGGGACGTGCATCCGCGGCGGAGGGGAGGGGTGTGTCGCGCGACTCGTCTTTTCTGGCTGCGACCCGATCGAACCGGGTGTCGCCGCTGATCGCCAATCTCCCGTCGCTCACGTTGAGCATTCGGAAGAACCGGGCGTCCTCTTCGCTTGCGGCGCCTACGCCGGTCAGCAGTTCGTGAACCCGTCGCGTCAGCAGCCGCCCGGGCCAGCGCGCGCGCCCGGAGGAGGCGGAGAGTACGCCGCCCATCAGGAACGTCGGAATCTCTCGTCGGGCCGCTTCCCGCAGGAGATTGGGCCAGAGATCCCATTTGACCATCAGCACCGCTGTCGGGCTCACGGCGTCCAGCAGCTGCCCCATGGCTCTGGCGGTATCGAGCGGCAGTGGTATGACGCAATCCGCTTCGGCGACCCCGTCAGCGGCCTTGCGGGCCGAAACGGAGGAGAGCGTGAGCAGGATCGCCCCATCCGGGTGTCGCCGCCGCAGCTCCTTCATGATGGGACGGGCCTGCTCCAGTTCACCCGCGCTGGCGGCATGCACCCAGAAGCGGGGGGTGCGGGGGGCCAGAGCGAGACGGTCCTTTTCCGTGAAGGGGCGCTCCTTGCGCCAGGCCAGTGATGCCGCCATTTTTGGCGAGAACCGGGCTGCCAGGGGGAGAAGTGCGGCAAGCAGAGGGGCCAGCATTCGGTAGAGTGTGAGGATCAAGATTGCCCCTCCCGGATCGGCGGCAGGTGGCGCATGGCGACCAGAGCGTCTATGACATCATCGACGCTGATCGCGTCGAGGCAGGCACGATGCTCCAGACGGCAGGGATTCTTGCCGTGCAGCGAGCAGGGGCGACAGGGGAGAGTCCGTTCGAGGATGCGATTGTGTTCGCCGAAGGGGGGGAACCCGAAGGCGGGGACAGTCGGGCCGAATAGCGTGATGACCGGAACATGCGCGGCGCTCGCCAGGTGGCCGAGGCCGGTATCCCCCGTGACCATCACGCGGCAACGGGACAGACCCGCCACTACCGAGGGGAGTGGGCGTCCGCCACAAAAAGGGACCACCGGCCGGGAACCGGTTGCCGACTGCGCGAGCTCATGGCAGAGGTTTGCCTCCGCCGGGCCGCCGAACAGCACCAGCGGGACCCGGTCACTCAGCCGCTCGATCAATTCCGCGAAACGCGGCCAGACCTTTTCCGGCCAGGCGGCGCCCGGGGCGATGCCGATGGGATGCGCATCAACCGGCAGGCCAAGGTCGGTCAACTCATCCGTCACCTCCGTAGCGAGCGCCTCCTCGACCGGATAAACCGCATCGGGTGCAGCCCGATATCCGGGTCCCAGTTCCCGGGCCAGCGTGAGACGATGGCGCGCGTAAACGGGCGGAAGCGGTCTGGAGCGTCCGCCGCCCGGCCAGAGGGCTGTCGCCACCATGAGACGCCGCCGGAGATCCTGCCGCGGCGTGCCGATCCAGCGCCCACTCCGCCCAGCCAGCAGCAATCGCAGCATGCGACTTCGAAGATTGCCGTGGAGGTCGAGTGTCAGTTCGTAATCTTCGTGACGAAGCGTCTTGGCCAATCGGCGGAGCGCCTGGAGATCCGCTCCGCGGGGCAGAGCGTGAAGCCGCGCAATCTCGGGCAGAGGTTCAAGCAGAGGGGCGTATTCCTCCCGCACCAGGAAGTGGATCTCCCCCCCGCAGCTGAGGGCAAGATCCCTGAGTACGGGGAAGGTGAGCACGAGGTCGCCCAGAGAGCCGAATCTGATGACAAGTATTTTCATATCGCCCGAATCTCACCCCGTATGGCACACTGTTAGGTTCGCCCGATAGCGGCAGGGGCGAAAACGGTTCGCGCAGACTCACCGCAAGAGGGCAGTGTAGAGGTCGTGCGTCGAAGCGTCAAGCGGGGGCTCGCCGGTAGCTCGTGCGGCAATATCCGGATCAGGTTTTTCAGCAGCCTGCTTGACAATAACCGCGTTGAGGGGGAAGGTATGGGTAATCAGGAGGCAATCAGGGGCGTGACATCGGAATACAATATCAGTGCTCATGATCTACGGCATCAGGTCGCTCTGCTGGCTTGCGACCTCAGTCTGGTAATGGAGCGGATGAAAGCGGACAAAGCGGCCGTAATGGACCCTTATGCCGCCATTCTGGAGCGGCTGGATGATGGGTTGACCCGCACTCTGGGACTTCTGGAGGGGCACGGAGAGATGCCCGTCGCCGATAAGGATGGCCAGGAGCAGCTCATCCGTGAGATCTGGGATCGCTTTGTCCGGGCGGGGCAGCTCCGGTCGGCTGCGAGTGAATTGGTTATTACGACTGATCTGCCCCTCTATTTCGGTCAGCCGCGTGTCCTCCACTCGCTGGTGCTCAACCTGCTCACCAATGCCGTTGCCGCCGCCCCCGAGGGGCCGATCCGTCTGGAGGTGCTGCGCGACCGTTTGATCCTGACCAACGGCGGTACGCCGTTGCCGTCCCCTTTGCTGGAGATGTTGTCAAAAGGGGGAGCCCCCGAACCGCAGGGGGAGCGGGGTCATGGGTTGGGTTTGATTTTGCGGGCCGCTGCGGAGCTTGACCTGGCTCTGGCGGTGGAGAGTGTCCCCGGTGGGACCCGTTTCGGCTTCAAACCCCGGGATGACGGCAAACCCCGAATTCTCCTGATTGAGGATGATGCTGAACTGCGCCATATGATGACCGAGTTCCTCCGTTACGGAGGTTATCATGTCGAAGCCCGGGAGCGAGGTGACGATCTGGTGCCGGGGGCGGGGAGCTTCGCGGCGGTACTGACCGATCTGAATTTGCCCGGCCTCGACGGTGACCTCCTTCTGGCCCGGTGGAAAAGGCGGGACCCCGCAGCGCTCTGCGTTCTGTTGACGGGGGAAGCCGGCCTGCATACGGCAACCCGACCCGGTGTGGATCACATCGTGGTCAAACCGGGATTGACGACTCTTCTGGAACTGCTCGCCCCCCTGCAAGAGCCGGTGATATGATAATCAACATCCTGCTTGCCGTATCCTGTGTCGGGCTGCTCTTTGCCTCGGCCTTCTTCTCCGGATCGGAGACTGCGCTGTTCGGCCTGGACTCCCGTCAGCGGCATTTTCTCCGCAAACGGCAGGATCTTCCCGCCCGCCGGGTGACATCTCTTCTGGGAGAATTGAGCGAGGTGCTGATCGCGGTACTGATCGGCAACACGTTCGTCAATATTCTGCTGACTATCCTGGCGACGAGAATCTTCATCAATATATTCGGCATGGCGCGAGGGATGGCGATAAGCAGTATTGCCGTCACCATCCTCCTGCTGATTTTCGGTGAGATCTTCCCCAAGACCCTGGCGGTGCGCGACCCGCTGCCTTTCTGCATCCGTGTCGCACGTCCGCTTCTGAGCGTCATGAAATCGCTGCGGGTGTTGATCCTGTTCTTCCGCATGCTGAGTCGGAAGATCCTGAGCGGAATCAATCGCGTTCTCCCCGTGGATGATCTCGAATTGGAGGAGGACGATATGCTTGCTCTCCTCAGTCTGGCCGAGGAGGAGGGGGGCATCGACAGCCGGGAGAAGACGCTGGTCGAGGGGGTTTTCGAACTGGGTGATACGCAGCTCCATGAGATCATGACCCCACGTGTCGACCTGTTCCTGCTGGCAACCGATACGCCGGCAACCGAGGCCGCAGTGAAGATGAGGCTTTCGGGGCACAGTCGGGCGCCGGTCTTCAACGAAAGCCCCGATCAAGTGGTCGGCATCCTGACGGCCGACGTGTTGCTCAGGCACGAAGACGAGGAGACACCCGTCGGCAAGCTGATCGTGCCGCCGCGCTTCTGCCCCGAGAGTCAGTCGGCCGGTGCTCTGCTGCTTGATCTGCTGCAGGAGGAGGAGGCGCTGGCCGTCGTGCTCGACGAGTACGGAGCGCTGGCCGGACTGGTGACGCTGGAGGACCTCTGCGAGATCATGGTCGGTCGGGTGCTGGGTGAGAAAGATGCGGAGGATCAGCGATTCTACCTGGTGGATGCGAACACGCTGATTGCGTCCAGCCGCCTTGATCTGGAGCAGGCGGCCGAGTTGCTGAATTTCGATTTGGCGAGCGACGAGGTGGAGAGTCTGGGCGGATACGTGATGGAGATACTGGGTGAGGTGCCTGAACCGGGCAAGGTCTACAGACGGCGCGGCTTGCGGATCACGATCCTGTCGGCCGAGGGACCCGTGATCCGGACAATCAAGATGGAGAAGTTGCCATGAATCCCTGGGGCTGGGTACTGCTGATCGGGTTGTGCTGGTCCTCCTTCTTCTCGGGAAGCGAGACGGCCGTTGTCTCCTGCGATCGTCTGCGCCAAAGGGCGGCGGGCGTGAAGGGGAAGCGGCTGGCCAAGCTGGCTGAACGTCTCTATATCGACCAGGAGCGAATCCTGGCCCTGCTGCTGCTGGGCAACAATGTCGCCAATATCGTCATCTCGATTGCGGCGCTGGTTCTCACACAGGAAGGTCTGGAGGCTCTGGGTGTGAATCTGCCGGCCTTCTGGCGGGATATCATATCTTCGATCTGGATCTCGCTTCTGGTTCTGTCCGAGGAGATCTTGACCAAGGGGATCGGCCACTCCTATGCCGTCCGGATCACCAGAGCCAGCGCTCCGCTGCTCCTGGTGCTGTATTATCTCCTGTTCCCGGTTCTCTGGTTGATACTGGCCCTGGCCAATGGGCTCAAGCGGATGATGCCCGGATCCAGAGGGCAGGGCAAGAGGGCCGGGGTCTCCTGGGACACCCTCGGATTGCACCTGGAAACGGGACATGCACTGGGGATCATCGAGAAGCAGGAGGAGGAGGTTATTCACCGCATCGGTCAGATGGCCGGTCAAACGGCCCGCGATCTGATGATCCCCCTCGCCAAACTGCGCACCATGTCGCTGACCGCCTCCATCCGGGAGCTCAAGGAGCATCTCAAGGAGGGTGCGGACAACCGCGTCTTTCTGTACGACGATTCGCCGGTGAATCTCGTTGGCGTCCTGTCGACGAACAGGCTGTTGGGATTGGAGGAGCAGGGCAATCTCAAACATCTCCATACACGGTTGCGATGCATCCCCGCTTCGCGAAATCTGGTGGATATGATCGATGAAATGGAGATCAGTCGCAGCCGATTCCTGGCGGTGATCGATCTGGATGGAAATTGCCTGGGCGTGGTATTCCTGCGCGATCTGATGCGTCAGCTGGTATTGACCCATAAACCCCTGCAGGACCCGGGACTTGAAACCTGAAACGATACTCTCGCCATTCCCGGTATGGCGGAATTAGCGGCCTATCCCGTATTATTTCAAGGTTAATAAGGGATATAGTAAGCCCTTGACCGATCTGCCCATATTTCTTACTTTTTCTCCACCGTGAGGTCAACCTCAATTCCAGACGCAAGGAGCCAATTGAATGGAACAGCGTGGTAGAGTCGAGATCGGGGAGCGGATCAAACGCTATCGACTCGAGAAGAAACTCACTCTGAAACAGATCGAAGCGCTCAGCGGCGTTTCCGCAACCCACATCTCCGAGATTGAGCGGGGCAAATCGAGTCCGACTGTCGGCGCCCTGAGCAAGATAGCGGCAGCCATGGGTACCGAGGCTTCCTACTTCGTCGAAGAGGACGAATTGCCCGAGGTCAGTTTTGTGCGTGTCGGTGAGCGTCGGCGCTACCGCTTCGTCGAACCGCCTGTTGCGATCGAATCGTTGTCGGGTACGATACCCCACTCCCGGATGTCCGTGATGCTGATGGCCTGGGAATCCGGTGCCGTAGCGACCGGTGAGGTCAATCGCCACGAGGGGGAGGAGTTCCTCCTGGTGCGCAAGGGGATTCTCGAGGTTTTCGTCGAAGAGGAGCGTTACATCCTCAAAGAGGGTGACAGTCTGCACTACCATGCCTCGAACCCGCACAGGATCGAGAATATAGGCGATTCCATCTGCGAGGCGCTGGTCGTTACCGTGCCCTGCTTCAAGATCTAGGGGAGATGAGGATATGGAAATTCAGGAACTCGGCGCGCGTATCAAACGCATTCGCAAATCCCGCAGCATGACGCTCAAGGATATCGAGGGGCGCAGTCGCGTCTCGGCCACACACATCTCGGAAATCGAACGGGGCAAAACCAGTCCGACGATTGGCGCACTCTCGCGCATCGCATCGGCTCTGGGCAAGGACACGGCCTTTTTCCTCGAGTCGCAGAATCTCGACGATGTCTGCCGCATCAAATACGAGGATCGCGAGAAGCACGTTTTCAAGACGACAAATGGTTACTATCAGCAACTGACCTTCGGCATTCCCGGCGGCAGGCTGCAATCTTACCGCCTGCACCTTGAACCCGGCGCCATTCTCCAATATAGTCCCCCCTCAACGGAGGGTGAAGCCACGCTTATGATCGAACAGGGCGAACTGCGCTTCACATCCGGCGATGAACAGGTCGACCTCAAGATAGGCGACAGCGTTCATTTCTTGGAATCCGAGGACCACGGGTTTATAAATCCGTCAAATTCGCACTCGGTCGATATCATTCTGGTGAGTACACGTCGGCATAGCATCGACGATATGTAGGAGGACACGATGGCAGGGACAATTGAAAGTGATATCCGTTTTCGGGGTCTGGTTCAGTATCTGAGTACGTCCGCCTTCTTTCAGTTGGGGAAGATGGCCAACCCGGTTACGGGGGAGATCGAGCGCAACCTGGAGGGGGCCAAGTTCTTCATCGATATGCTGGACAGCCTCGAACTGAAGACACGGGGTGCTCTGAGCGAGGAGGAGATGAAGGAGCTCGAGGGCGCCCTCACCAGTCTCCGCCTCAACTACATCGATGAGGTGAAGAAGGACCAGGAAGCACCTGCCACAGAGGAAACGGCTGCCGAGGAAACTCCCGAGACCGCGGACACCGAGGACAAACATGAGGATCAGGCGGCCGGCGATTGATGGATCGTCGTTGCAGCATACTCCTCCTTGTTTGCGCAGGGATGCTGCCCCTTCTCTTCATGTCATTGCCTGCCGCCGCAGGTTTTGGTCTACCGGAGAGTGAGGGGCTGCTGCATGTCCGCAGCTACGAAACCACCGGTCTGGGCGCGATCCGCGTCTGTCTCAGCCAGAACTACTACTATCAGGATGTAGGACGCGAAAGCCGCTATCATCGGTTCAACAACCGGTTGGGTCTGGCGTTCGGCTTCGGCGCGATGGGGCAGATCTCCATCGACACGAGGTTGCACGGCGTGTGGCGAAGGGTGTCCGATCAGGACATGGTCTCGGTAGCTCCCTTTGATGATCCGGCGTGGCAGACCGGAATCGGCGACAGCGATCTGGCCGGTCGCCTGGTGCTGCCTGTACCGGGATCCCGTCTGCGTTTTGCCGGTGAGGCTGTTCTTCGCTTGCCCACCGGTGATGAGTCGAACAACTTCGGTACCGGTTGCAAAGAGTATGAGGTTGTGGGGATTCTCAGCCTTGAACTGTATCGAGGCCGTCGATTTCTGCCGGTCTTCCTTCACCTGAATTACGGACTACGGATCAATCGTAACCCTCTGGGTTATGCCCCACCTCCGGGGATACTCCCGACGACCTGGTCCGCACCTCTGCCCGCCTACTATCCGGTACTCCAGGTGGGGGAGACGACGAGTGCTCGGCGTCAGATCATCTATGGTGCGGGGCTGGAATTCATCGGAGAGCGGATGAATCTCTACGCGGAACTTTCCGTCGACGATCTCTTTCATCTCCGCGAAACCATGAAACTCTCCGAGCAGCCGTGGCAATTGGCGTTGGGGTTCAAGGCTGATGTGCCGTGGCAGATGGAGCTTTTCGGTTCTTTCGATATCAACCTTGCCCGGGATGATTTCGACACGGATTTCGAACCGCACTATCCCGGTCTGATCACGACAATAGGCGTCAGCAAGCGGTGGCAAGTGCTTTCGGGTGATCTGGATAATGATGGCATCCGGGGCGATGAGGATCTGTGTCCGGATCGTCCGGAGGACATGGACGGCTTTGAGGATCACGACGGTTGTCCCGATCTCGACAACGATCTGGATGGCATTCTGGATATCATCGACCTCGCCCCGAACCTGCCTGAGGACTTCGATGGCTTCGAGGATCATGACGGCCGTCCCGACCTGGACAATGACAATGACGGCATCCCTGATCGCGATGATCTCTGCCCCGATCGCGCCGAAGATTATGATGGTAACGACGATGAGGATGGCTGTCCCGACCGCGACATTGCTCCCGGTGACGATCCGGACTCAACCTCCGATTCTGAGTAGGCTTCTCAGCCGAATGACCCCGACCCTCCGGATAATCAGCAATCCCTTTGCATGCAATCCTCATCAAGCCGCCAAAGTGTAAACTTTACATGTCTACTATTCCTCATAGTTCCTTATCGCGGGGACTGTAGACAAAATGAGACGAAAAGATTCATTGTATAGATTTTCCGTACTTTAGAAGATTACAGGTTCTGTCGATGCCTAGATGTAAACATTGCATATCCTGAAGTCTCTTGATTTATCAGAGCATGTAATTATTGATCCTTAACCTTGGCATGCGAGGTCTGAAAATGCTGAAGAATCTGTCGATAGGGCACAAGATAATCGGTGGTTTCTCTCTAATTTTAATCCTGACCGCTGTCGCGGTTCTGTTTTCGGTATTCGGAATCGGGGGCATCAAGGGGAACGCCACCGGCGTGATTCAAGGTCATGAGCTCAGTGCTCATTTTACCCAGGTCAAACTCGATCATCTGCACTGGCTGAACGAACTGGATCAGTTCCTGAAGGATGACGATATCACGGAATTGACTGTCCAAACGGATGATCACAAGTGCAGATTGGGGACCTGGCTCTACAGCGAGGATCGCGAGTCGGCGGAGGAGTTGATCCCCGAAATGGCACCCCTCCTCCAGAGTCTTGAGGAACCCCATTACTTGTTGCACGCCTCGGCAATTGAGATCGATGACTACTACTCCTACGCGGATCCGAAATTGCCTGCGACGCTGGTTGCCCGTCATGTCGACCAAATGGAGTGGGCCGACATCCTGAAGAATGCCTTCCTGACCAACGCGGCTTCGATCGATGTCACACTGGACCCCGTTAAATGCGAAATGGGGCAATGGCTGACGAGTGCCGAAGGGCAGGAGATCTACGCCAAGGGCAATACGGAATTCCGCGCGGCCTGGGATGATCTGATGCGAGAACATGCGCTCCTTCATGAGAGCGGGGAGATGATCCATGAGACTTATGCCCAGATCCATCCGGGTCTTAAAGGGGAGTTGCTGGACTACCTCACCGACAGCATGAACTGGGCGCAGAATGTCTCTGCATCGGTCATCAAGGGGGACAAGAAACTGGATGTCAATCTGGATCCGACTCAGAGTGCCCTGGGCCGATTCTTTGCCACCAGCCGCTATACCGGTTTCGAGAGCAGCTATGCCGAAATGTTCAGCGCTCTCGAGTCGACCAGGATGTCCCTGGGTTACATGTATGAGGCGGCGGGCAAAATTGACGCCGCTCTGCAAGCGGGCAAGACGGAGATTGCCAAGACAGCCTTCCGGGATGAACTGCTGTCGGAGATGAATTCGGTTCAGTACTGGCTCGGCGAGGGGATTGCCGCAGAAGATCGCCTGATCGAGAAGCGCAACGCCGCCAAGGGGATATATGACGTGACGACGACCCCCGCCCTGCAGGCCTGTCTGGCCAGTTTGGGTCATCTGCAGGAGATTGCCGAAGCGAATCTGAGGGGCTACTACCATGCCGAGGAGATCTACGCCACTCGGACGCTGGATGCCAGAGACGAGATCATGGGCCTTGTCGACGGCATGTCCGATATTCTGCATGAGAATATGCCCAGCGATGCAGCCATGATGAGCAAAGTGAGCAGCACCAGGATCGGAGTGATGACGACGGGTCTGATCGCTCTGGTTCTGGGGATCGGACTCGCCCTGCTGATCTCCAGAAGTATTGTCGGTCCGATCAGGCAGGGGGCGGATTTCGCGCAGGTCGTCGCGGATGGCGACTTCACCCAGAGTCTGGATATGGATTCGAAGGATGAAGTCGGGGGGATGGCCAACGCGCTCAACGCAATGTCCGGCAATCTCCGCACAGCCTTGCTGTCGATCGGCGAACAGGCCGAAACCGTTTCATCCGCATCCGAGATGCTGTTCTCGACCGCCAATGAGATGGGAGCCGGAGCCGAGGATGTCTCCTCCAGATCCGGGATGATCTCATCCGCGGTCGAAGAGATGTCCGACAACTTGACGACCGTTGCCTCCTCCTCCGAGGAGATGTCATCCACCGTCAGCACGATAGCCGCCGCCGTCGAGGAGATGAGCGCCTCGTTGAGCGAAGTGGCCAGGAGCAGCGGCCAGGCCTCCCAGGTGGCCACGACGGCTGTCGGCAAGACCCGGACGACCAGTGAGGTCATGGAGCGGCTGAGTAATTCTGCGACCGAGATCGACAAGGTCCTCGATACGATCAGCGACATCGCCGATCAAACGAATCTGCTTGCGCTCAACGCCACGATCGAGGCTGCAAGTGCCGGTGACGCTGGCAAGGGCTTTGCGGTTGTCGCCAACGAGGTGAAGGAGCTGGCCAAACAGACCGCGGTGGCTACCGAGGAGATCAGCCACCAGATTGACGAGATGCAGACGAACACCAAAAACGCCGTCGGGGCGATTGGGGAGATCTCGGGCATCATCTCGGAGATTGACGATATCAGCACCACGATCGCCAGCGCGGTCGAGGAGCAGTCCGCCACGATTTCGGAGATCGCCCAGAGTATCAGCGGCGCATCTCAGGCCACGACGGAGATATCGTCGAATGTGCAGAGCGCTTCGACCAACGCCAGTGAGATGGCCGACAGCGCCAAGAGTGTCAGCCAGACCGCCCAGAGCACGGTGCAGAGTGTGAGTTTGACCAGCTCCGCAGCCGGGGAGCTGGCTGAAATGGCTTTGACTCTCAAGGATGTGGTCAAACGTTTCAAGGTGACGAGCTAGAGATACGTACTAGTTGTCGGGCGATTTCTCCCGCTGTTTCACGACCTGCCAGTGATGCTCCATCTCCGGCAGGTCGGCTTTTTTCAGGCTGCTGCCCGCCCCAAGCAAGCTCTCCTCCATGCCGGTGAAGCGCCGCAGGAATTTGGCGTTGCCCGCCTCGGCCACCTCCTCCGCATCCAGTCCCGCCCAGCGGCAGAGATTGGTGATCACGAAGAGGATGTCGCCGAGTTCATCCTTCAGACAGCTCAGATCCCGCCCCTCAAGCGTCTGGCGATAGCGGACGGAGGGGCTGCCCTCATCGCCTGCAGCCGCCTCCGGCCCGGGCAATCGATCCAGTTCGATCTTCAGCTCCGCCAACTCCTCGGCCATCTTGTCCCGGACGCCATCCAGGTTGGGCCAGTCGAAGCCGACCGTGGCGGCCCGCTCCTGGTAGCGGTGGCTCTTCGCCAATGCGCCCATGCTGGCCGGCAGACGCTTGAGCAGATGCTCGCTCTCACCCCTGGCGCGACGCTCGTTCCGCTTCACCTCTTCCCACACGACGAGTTGAGCGTCGGCATCTTCGGGCATCTCGTCCCGTGTCCCCTTGTCGCCGTCGGCGAATATGTGGGGGTGGCGTCGCTTCAGCTTCTCATTGATCGAGTCCAGCGCCTGGGCGGCACCGCCCTCCCGCCGCGATGCGAGTTCAAAAAGACCGAACAGGGTGAGATAGGAGACGTCACCCAACTCCTCGATCTGCTCAGCCCCGGAATTGCTGCCGATGGCCTCAAGCCACTCGTGCCCCTCATCAATGAGGTTCCGGGCAATATCCGCAGCCGTCTGCTTCCGGTCCCAGGGACAACCGGCGGGCGACAGCAGCCGCTCGAGGATTTGCCAGAGATCTCTCAGTTCCTTATCGGGATAGTTTTTCATGGGCGCAATCTAGCACGCGGGAGGTGGGCAGGCAATGCACCTGCTGTTCGGACGACGGTTTTTGTGGCGCAACCAACAGGAACTCTCCTCGGGATCAACATTGACCTCGCGCCCGATCTCAAGCTATGTTACACGGTTCAGGGACTGTTTCCAATGACAGGCAGAGGGGTTTGACGCCAACCTGCCGGAGAGAGAGAGATGAGCGACATTCGCCTCCGGGGTGCCCGGGAAAACAATCTGAAGAATCTGGACATCGATATCCCCCGCGAGCAACTGGTCGTGATCTCCGGCCTGAGCGGTTCCGGCAAGAGCAGCCTGTTGTTCGATACGATCTACGCCGAAGGACAGCGCCGGTATATCGAGAGCCTCTCCACCTACACCCGCCAGTTCCTGGAGCGGCTGCGACGCCCCGATATCGATTCCCTGGAGGGGATCGGCCCGGCCGTGGCCATCCGTCAGAGGAATTCGGTGCAGCATTCCCGCTCAACGGTGGCCACCTACACCGAAATCGCCGATTTCCTCCGTGTTCTCTTCACACGGGCCGGAACCCAGTACTGCTCGGGTTGCGGACGCACGGTCACACCGGATTCAGCCTCAAGAGTCGCCGAGCAGCTGCTGACCGAATTGGCGGGCGAGGCCGTGATGCCGGTGTTCCCCTTTCGCTCCGGTAACGGCCTGAGCGGTGATCAGGTCAGGGAGATCCTGGTTGCCCGCGGTTTTTCGCGACTGGTCACGGGGGGAGCGCTCCGTCGACTTGATGAAGCAACGCAAGAGGAGCTGTTGAGCGCCGACGTGCTGGTGGTTATCGATCGGCTCAAGATCGATCCGGAGAACCGCGATCGGTTGGCCGAGGCCGTGGAGATCGCCTATCGCGAGGGTGAGGGCCACCTGCGTATCCTCAATCGCGCTGGGGTCGAGCTGTTCAGATTCGCGGAGGGGGCCACCTGTGCCGTCTGCGAAACGGTGATGCCCGAGCCGCAGCCCTCCCTGTTCTCCTTTCAACGCTCGGAGGGAGCTTGCCCCGAGTGCCGGGGGTACGGCAACAATCTGGTCTTCGACGAGATCAAGGTAGTTCCCAATCCCGGTCTGACCCTAGAGGAGGGAGCGCTGGCTCCCTGGTCCTCTCCCCGCTTCGAACACTTCCACAAGCGGATGCTCGGCTTCTGTCGTGAGAACGGCATTGCCACGAAAGAGCCCTTCTCGGCATTGCCCGAGACCAGACGGCAACAGCTGATCCGGGGCGGTTCCGGTTTCACCGGGGTCATCCCCTGGCTGGATAATCTGCGCAGCAAGGCCTACAAGAAATACGCCCGCTTCTTCTCCCGTCGTTACATGTCCGAACATGTCTGTCAAACCTGCAACGGGAGCCGACTCCGCTCCGAGGTGGACAACATCCGGTTGGGTGAGTGGACCATGGCCTCGTTCTGCCGCCTGCCGCTTGAGGAGGCGCAGGCCGCGCTGAATGTCCTGGATATCGGCAACCCTGTTGCGCTGGGTGTGGATCGTGTGCTGGAGGAGCTTTCGGGGCGGTTGCGCTTCCTCAACCACATGGGCCTGCACTACCTGCAGCTTGACCGGCCCACCCGCACCCTTTCGGGGGGGGAGTTCCAGCGGATCCACCTGGCCAACTCGCTGGGCAGCCATCTCACGGACACCCTTTATGCCCTGGATGAACCGACGGTGGGGCTCCATCCCCGCGATACCGATCGGTTGCTGAGCACGTTGATCGATCTGCGGGATCAGGGGAACAGCGTACTGGTGGTGGAGCATGACCCCGAGGTGATCCGGGGGGCCGATCGTCTGCTGGATCTCGGTCCCGGCAGCGGGGCCGGCGGCGGTGAACTGGTTTACAATGGTCCCGTGCGTGAACTGCCCGCGGTTGATCACGATCATCCCTCCGCCACGATCCGTTTCCTGGCCGACCTCGAGCCCCTGACCTTTGGCGAAGCCGCGCGTCGGCGTGCGCGGGGGCACCTGTCGCTCCAGGGTGTGACCAAACACAACATTGTTGATCTGGATGTGGAGTTTCCGCTGGGACAACTGGTCGCCGTCTCCGGTGTCAGCGGATCCGGCAAGAGCACGCTGGTTACCGATGTGCTTGTCAGCGCCCTCAGCCGCCCCGATGGCCCTCTCCCCGGCGACGCCTGGCGCCACCTCCGCGGTGTTGACCGGATCCACTCGGTCAAGGTGGTGAACCAGGATGCCGTGGGTAAAAGCCCACGGAGCAATCCCGCCACCTACCTGGGCGCATTCCACTTCATCCGCCAGCTCTATGCCTCCCGTCTGGAGGCGCGTAAACTCCATCTGGGGCAGGAGCACTTCTCCTTCAACAGCAAGGAGGGGCGATGCCCCGAGTGCAAGGGGTTGGGCTCGATGAAGATGGAGATGGTCTTCATGGCCGATCTCTATATCCCCTGTGAGGCCTGCGGGGGGAGCCGGTTCCGGAGCGAGAGCCTGCAGGTGCGCTACAAGGGGCGGACGATCGCCGAGGTGCTGAACATGACCGTGGATGAGGCGATCCGCTTCTTCAGTGGACACCATGCGCTGGGGGAGCGGTTGTGGATGCTCCACCGGGTCGGCCTCGGCTACCTGAAACTGGGACAGGGGGCGATCACTCTGTCCGGCGGCGAGAGCCAACGGCTCAAGATCGCCCGCGAACTGGCCGAGGCAGGCCACGAGCGGAAGCTCTACATACTCGATGAACCGACTACCGGTCTGCACCCGCTTGATGTCCGCCAGTTGCTGGCGGTTTTTCAGCGGCTGCTCAAGATCGGGCATTCGATTATCGTCGTGGAGCACAATCTGCAGGTACTGCTGGCGGCCGACCATATCATCGACATGGGGCCCGAAGGGGGCGGCGGCGGCGGTCGGATAATCGCCGAGGGTCTGCCCGAGGAGATTGCGGCCAACCCCGTATCGATCACCGGGCGGTATCTCAAGCCACTGCTGCAGCGGATGTGAGAATCGCCAATCAAATTAGCGGGAGGCATGACTGATGAGAATTCTGGTCACCGGCGGCGCCGGATATATCGGCGGCGTCTTTGTGCGGGCGGCTCTGGCGGCCGGGCATGAGATCATGGTCATCGACAACCTGTGTACCGGCTTCGAGGATTCTCTCCCGCCCGAAGTGGAGTTCGTGCGCGCGGATATCCGTGAAACTCGGTTGCTGGATCCTCTGCTGGCCAGAGCCGACGCCGTGGTCCACTTCGCCGCACTGAGCATCGTTGGGGATTCCGTCGCGGATCCTGTGGGTTATTATCGTGAGAACCTGGGCAGCTTTTTGACGCTGCTGGACAGGATCCGGCTGCATGGACCTCACCGTCTGATCTTCTCCTCCTCCGCAGCCGTCTACGGTTCAGGGGAGGGGCGCCCCTTTGACGAGGGGGATCCGCTCCTGCCGGTCAATCCCTACGGCGGCACCAAGCTGGCCATGGAGCAGACACTGGCGCACGTTGCGCCCGCTCTGGGGCTGAATTGGTTGGCGCTGCGTTACTTCAACGCGGCGGGGGCGGTGCCCGGGCACGGCGAGCGGCACGACCCCGAGACCCATCTGATCCCGTTGGCTCTGGAGGCCGCTCTGGGACGACGGGAACTGATCGTGTTCGGCCGCGATTACGACACACCCGACGGCACCTGCATTCGCGACTACATCCACGTCAACGATCTGGCCCGTGCTCATCTGGCCGCCCTGACGGCTCTGGACCGGGGTGTTGAGGGGGTCTTGAACCTGGGGACCGGCCGGGGACACTCCGTGCAGGAGGTGATCGATTCGGTCGTGCGGATCACCGGACGGGAATCTGTGATCAAAGACGGGGCGCGCAGAACCGGTGACCCGGCGAAGCTGATTGCGGCCGTGAAAAAGGCGGAGGAGTGCCTCGGTTGGCAGGCTCAGTACAGTGATCTGGACGAGATTGTCGCTTCAGCCTGGGAGTGGAGTCGGTCTCTTTATAAAGACCGGGGCTGATACATTTTCCTCCGTGAGGGGGACTTGACAATCGGGAACATGTGTGTTTTTGTGTGCCGTCTATGGGAGGGTAGCTCAGTCGGTAGAGCAGCGGCCTGAAAAGTCGCGTGTCGACGGTTCAATTCCGCCTCCTCCCACCGAAACCCCGCCGGGCAACTGGTGGGGTTTTTTTGTATGTCGTGTTTGAAGAAAGGTACTATGTTGTGCCGGTGGGTGGTCAGATCTGTTCACCGTCATCTCATTTGCCGAGTCGGGGATGGTGTGGGGTTCGTTTGCCGGATGAACAGGACTCCGGATTCTCCGTATAATATTGCGGATATGCGGATCGAATCGCGACGGCACGGGCAGTGTGTTGAAATTCTTCCGGGAAATCCACCTCGGCACGGCCATTGCCTGCACTCCTCTACTTGACTTTGGCCCCTAAGCAGTTCTATATAGGTCTGCTGCGAGGTGCTGGTGTAGCTCAGCTGGTAGAGCAACGCACTCGTAATGCGTAGGTCCGCGGTTCGAGTCCGCGCATCAGCTCCTGACTTCTCCCAATCCGGGAGGAGGCACCTTATGGGCCGTTCCGGTAGGGACGGCCTTTCCATTTTCCGGGAGGCCCAAATGGCACCCTTGATGGTGAGTGTATCTGGAATCCGTGGTATCGTGGGTGAGTCGTTGTTGCCCGAAGTGATAATCCGCTACACGGCCGCGTATGCCACCTGGTGCCGCAATCAGGGAGACAGTCGGATCGTCGTCATCGGACGGGATGGCCGCCCCAGCGGCATGATGGTTCTGGATCTGGTCAAGGGGACGCTGGCGGCCGCCGGGTTCGAAGCGGTGGATCTGGGGGTGTGCACCACGCCGGGCACAGCCATGGCCGTGCCCGCCTGCAACGCTATCGGCGGCATCGTCATCACCGCCAGCCATAACCCCGCTCCCTGGAATGCCCTGAAATTCCTCGATGCGGACGGTAACTTCCTCTCGCCGGCGAATGGCGAGGCGGTCCTGGCCGTTGAGCAGACGGGTGATTTCGCCTGGCAGGGTCATGAGACGCTGGGTTCGAGCCGCGTCTGGGACGGCGCTGATCGGCATCATATCGATGCGATCCTGGCCCTGTCGTCGGTGGATCGCAACGCCATCGCCACCGGAAAATTCAAGGTGGTTGTCGATGCGGTCAACTCCTCAGGCAGCGAGGTGTTGCCCAATCTGCTCGAGATCCTCGGGTGTGAGGTCGTGCGTCTCTACTGCGACGGCACCGGCATCTTCCCCCATGTGGCCGAGCCCAAACCCGAAAACCTGGGTGACCTGGCCGTGCGTGTGCGCGAGGAGGGGGCCGATCTCGGTCTGGCTCTCGACCCGGACAGCGATCGTCTGGTCCTTGTCGATGAGACGGGCACGGTTCTCTCCGAGGAGTTCACTCTGGCGCTGGTCATGGATTATTTCCTCGCCCGGCAGCCCGGTCCGGTTGCCGCGAACATGAGCTCCAGCAGGGTTCTCGACGATGTCGCCGCCAGGCACGGGCAGATCTGCCATCGCTCGGCGGTGGGCGAGGCGCATGTGGTTGCCGCGATGGTTGAGCACGATGCCGTGATCGGCGGCGAGGGTAATGGTGGTGTGATCCTGCCCGAGTTGCATGCAGGGCGGGACGGACTGGTCGGTTCGGCGCTCATGCTCTCCTCGCTGGCGACTTCGGGGCGCAAGCTCTCCGAACTGGCGGCCGATCTTCCGGTGTACGTTATGGAGAAACGGCGGGTGGAGCTGCAGGCCAAGGGCGATATGGATGAAATCAGAGCGCTGGCCCTTGAGCATTTCACCGGGGAACTAGATACCAGGGATGGCGTTAAGGCCAATTCCGCCGAAGGGTGGATCCATGTACGCCCCTCGAACACCGAAGCGATTCTCCGCATCAGTGGAGAATCAAACGATGCCGAGTGGCTGAAAACCGAGTTGAATCGGGTCGAAGATATTTTTAGACGACATTTGGGTTGATCAATCTGCACATCGGACGGATAATCAACAAAATCGTAATAACCTGCAGCAAAGAGGCGTTCTATGTGTGGAATTATTGGCTATGTGGGCAGTCGTCCGGTTTTACCCATCCTGCTTGAGGGGCTGAAAAGATTGGAGTACAGGGGTTATGACTCCGCGGGTGTCGCTCTGCATGTTCCCGAAGGGATCGAGGTCATCAAGGCGAAGGGCAAGATCGTCAACCTTGAGGAGACCCTGAACGGTCTTGAGTTCGAATCCTCGGTGGGGATTGCCCATACCCGTTGGGCCACTCACGGTCCGCCAAACCACAACAATGCCCACCCCCATGTGGACTCCGTCGGCGACCTGGCGATAGTGCATAACGGCATCATCGAAAACAACCATTTCCTCCGCCGCTTCCTCGGCGAGCAGGGGATTGAGTTTCAGACCGATACGGACTCCGAGGCTCTGGCGCAGTTGATCGCCTTTTACTATGAGGGGAGCCTGGAGCAGGCCGTCCGCAAGGCGCTGTCGATCATCGAGGGCACGTACGGTATTGCCGTAGTGCACAAGAATCATCCCCGCAAAATGGTTGGCGCCCGCAACGGCAGTCCGATGGTGGTCGGTATCGGCGAGAATGAGCATTTCCTCGCCAGCGACGTGGCGGCGATTCTGGCTCACACCCGCCAGGTGATCTACCTGGATGATCAGGAGATGGTCGTCATCGAGGACGGCTCCTTCCGCACCAAGACCGTGACTAATCTGGAAATCCAGAAGCCTGTGCAACAGGTGACCTGGGATCTCGAGAGCATAGAGAAAGGCGGCTATGACCACTTCATGCTCAAGGAGATCTACGAACAACCCAGCACGATCCGCAACGCCTTCCGGGGGCGCTTGCTGGAGGAGGATGGTAAAGCCAAGGTCGGTGGTCTGACCGATAACATCGAATCGCTGCGCGCCATGGATCGCTGCCTCTTCCTCGCCTGCGGCACGAGCTGGCATTCGGCCCTGATCGGCGAATACATGATCGAGCGGCTTGCCCGCATACCGGTTGAGGTGGAGTACGCCTCTGAATTCCGCTACCGCAATCCCATTATCGATGACGGCAATGTCGCCTGGGCCATCACCCAGTCCGGCGAGACGGTGGATACCCTCGCCGCCATGCGGGAAGCCAAGACCAAGGGCGCCCTCGCCCTGGGCATCTGCAATGTGGTGGGCAGCACTATCGCCCGTGAGAGCGATGGGGGCGTCTACATCCATGCCGGTCCGGAGATCGGCGTGGCCAGCACCAAGGCCTTTACCAGCCAGGTGACGGTTCTGGCGGTGATCACCCTTCTGATCGGCCGCTTCCACAACCTCTCCAAGGACAGGGGGCAGGAGCTGGTGCAGGAGCTGAAGGCGATCCCGGAGAAGGTGGAGAAGATTCTTGCCATGGATGATGAGATCCAGAAGATCGCCAAGGTCTACTCCAAGGCGGATAACTTCCTCTACCTGGGGCGCGGGATCAACTTCCCCGTGGCCCTGGAGGGTGCGCTGAAGCTGAAGGAGATCTCCTATGTCCATGCGGAGGGGTATCCGGCAGCCGAGATGAAGCACGGTCCCATCGCCCTGATCGACGAGAACATGCCGGTGGTGTTCGTCAGTCCGCGAGGCGGCGACAACGAGAAGATCCTGGGGAACATGGAGGAGGTCAAGGCGCGCGGCGGTAAGATCATCGCCGTCGTCAACGAGGGGGACGTCAATGCGTCGGCGCTCGCCGATCATGTGATCTCGATCCCCGAGACCGTGGACTACCTCTCACCGCTGCTGACGGTGATCCCGCTGCAGCTTCTGGCCTATCACATCGCAATTCTGCGCGGCTGCAACGTCGATCAGCCGCGTAACCTCGCCAAAAGCGTAACCGTGGAGTAGAGCATGAAAAGAGAGATCATCAGCACCGGTCAGGCCCCTGCGGCTATCGGTCCCTACAACCAGGCTGTCCGTGCCGGAAATCTGATTTTTACGGCCGGACAGGTGCCGCTGGATCCGGCTACCATGAAAATGGTCGATGGTGGGATCCGGGAGCAGTCCGCTCAGGTCATGAAGAACCTTGAAGCGGTGCTCGCCGCGGCCGGCGCCGGTTTTGGCGACGTGGTCAAGAGCACCTGCTTCATGGCGGATCTGTCTCAGTTCGCCGAGTTCAACGATATCTACGGGGCCGTCTTTGCAGGGATGGAACCACCCGCCCGTTCGGCCTTCCAGGTCGCGGCTCTCCCGCTCGGTGCCCTCATCGAAGTGGAGATGGTGGCCATCGCGCCTGAAATGGATTAGATTGCATCCAGTTGCCGTCAACTGGATGGCTCAAAGGAGCGCTCGTGGGAAACGGGCAGCGTATGATTTCGGGAGTGGATGGGTCCTGGTGGGCTCCAAGGACTTCAAATCCTTATGCCGGGTGCTAAAACCATCCGGGGTGGGTTCGATTCCCACACATTCCCGCCATTTTCTCCCCTCAGCGAGGCTTTGATTAATGGGCCGGTTGTCTCCGACCATATTCCTGTTTGCCGCCATTCTGATTCAGGCGGGCATCTGCCCTGCGCAGGGGATCGCTGATCCCGTGCCGGTTGTCGAGGACAGTCTTGGTGTCGGTCAGGTGGAGACCCCTTCCGGTACGGAGCCGCAGGTGACGGGGTCATCAGCGGATCCTGCGCCCCGCGGGCAGCGAGGCTCTGCCGGTCCGGGTGAGGACGTGGATTCCGGCGCAACCGCTTTCCGGATTCCGGATCGTCTCGTACGTGACGACCGGTCTGTCGGCGGACGCAATGCGCGTCTGGCGATGTTGACGTCGCTGAGTTTCCCCGGATTGGGTCAACTCTACAACAATGAGGGGTGGAAGACCCTGCTGGTATTCGGCTGGGAAGCCTATTACATTGCGCGGATCGTGCGCGACGGCAGGCTGGCCGATTTCTACAAGCGGAAGGCCGATTCTCTTGGCGAGGGGGAGACCTGGCGCGGGTTGGGCTATGAGGATCTGCGCGCTCGTTTCAACCGGAGAATTGAGCGGGAGACCGATTACATCTGGTACAGCGGCGCTCTGATCCTGGCGAGCATCCTCGATGCGTATGTGTTTGCGCACCTGCATGATTTCGATATCGATGACATCCGGGGACGACGTGCGTCCGTTTTGCCCATGATCGATCACGAAGAGCGCTCCGTGGGCCTGCAACTGTGGCTACAATTTTAGGCGGGGGAATGATCAAGGCGAAGAACATCCGAAACTTCTGTATCATTGCGCATATTGATCATGGCAAGTCGACACTTGCCGATCGTCTGCTCGAATATACCGGGACTCTCGATTCACGCTCCATGCAGGCGCAGGTGCTTGACGATATGGAGCTGGAGCGGGAGCGGGGGATCACGATCAAGAGTCATCCGATCGTGATGCACTACACCGACGATTCCGGTGAAGAGTGGCGGCTCAACCTCATCGATACCCCCGGACATGTGGATTTCAGCTACGAGGTCAGCCGCAGCCTGGCCGCCTGCGAGGGTGCGATCCTGGTGGTGGATGCCGCTCAGGGTGTGGAGGCCCAGACTCTGGCCAACCTGTATCTGGCGCTGGAAAACGATCTCGAAATCCTGCCGGTGATCAACAAGATCGACCTGCCCAGCGCCCGCCCCGATGAGGTGCGAGAGGAGGTGGGCCACATCCTCGGCGTGGACCCGGATGGCATTCAGGCCGTCAGCGCCAAGAGTGGTGTCGGTGTGCGCGATCTGCTCGCCGCCATCCCCCGGTTGCTGCCGGCGCCCGTCGATCATTCCGAATTGCCCCTCCGGTCGCTGATTATCGATTCGAGCTACGATCCCTACCTTGGCGCGGTCGCCACTGTGCGCGTCATGGAGGGCATTCTGCGCAAGGGTGATGCCGTTCGCTTTCTGGCTACGGAGCAATCATACGAGGTGCAGGAGGTCGGGTGCTTCGTGATGAAGCGGCAGCCCCTGAAGGAGTTGCGGGCCGGCGACGTGGGTTACGTCGTAACCGGCGCCAAGCAGATTCAGGACGTCCGCGTCGGCGATACGCTGGCGGTGGACAGCTCTCCGCTCCCCGAACGGCTGCCGGGATACCGACCGGTGAAACCCATGGTGTTCAGCGGACTCTATCCCATCGATGCCCAGGACTACGAGAATCTGCGCGACGCGTTGCTGCGGCTGCAGCTCAACGACGCGGCGATCACCTACGAACCGGAGAGCAGCAAGGCGCTCGGCTTCGGTTTCCGCTGCGGCTTCCTGGGGATGCTCCACATGGAGATCGTCCAGGAGCGGCTTGAGCGGGAGTTCAACCTCACCATCATCGCCACCCTCCCCAATGTGCAGTACGAGGCGACGCTGAAGAGCGGCAACGAGATCACCGTCGCCAACCCGGCCCAGATGCCGGAACCCGGCGAGTATTCCGAGATTCGGGAGCCTTACGTCAGGAGCACCATCTATACCCCCTCCGAATATGTGGGCAGTGTCATGAAGCTCTGCATGGATCGTCGCGGCGTGCAGGAGGGGATGAGTTATCTCGACAGCAAACGGGTCGAGTTGCATTTTCGATTGCCGTTATCGGAAGTGGTTGTGGACTTTTATGACCGTCTGAAGAACAATAGCCGAGGACACGCCAGTTTCGATTACGAGTATTCGGGGCACGAACCCAGTGACCTCATCAAGCTGAGCGTGCTGGTCAACGGCGAGATAGTGGATGCTCTGTCGAGTATTGCCCACAGGGAGAAAGCCCATATCTGGGGGCGTCTGCTGGTGAGCAAGCTCAAGGAGGAGATCCCGCGACAGCTCTTCCAGGTGGCTATCCAGGCGGCGGTCGGCGCGAAGATCGTCGCGCGCTGCAATGTGTCCGCCCTGAGGAAGAATGTAACCGCCAAATGTTACGGTGGAGACATATCGCGAAAACGGAAGCTGTTGGAGAAACAGCGCGCAGGTAAACGTCGTATGAAATCGGTCGGCAACGTGGAGATACCCCAGGAGGCGTTCCTGGCCATTTTGAAAGTCGAGAGATAGGAGAGTTAATGTTCCGGCGCAAGAAAGATACAACCAAGGGTCCCGCCAAGAAAAAGTCGGCTCTCAGGGAAACTATCGATGTCGTCGTGTGGGCCGTAGTCATGGCCTTCCTGGCGCGCAGTTTCCTGATCCAGGCGTTCCATATCCCCAGCGGCAGCATGAAGGATACACTGCTGGTGGGCGACTTCCTGTTCGTGAATAAATTCCTCTACGGTCCGCAGATCCCCTTCACGAAGGTTCGGCTACCCGGCATTCGCGATCCCAAGCCCGGTGATATCCTTGTTTTCCAGTTTCCCGACCAGAAGGATGACTTCATCAAGCGGTGCGTGGCTGTCGAGGGTCAGACCGTGGAGGTGAAGGGCAACACCCTTTATGTCGACGACATTGCGCAGGAGGAGCCCTACACCAAGTACATTCATGGCGGCCGTCTCGGGGGCAGGTCCACCCATTTCGGCCCGGTAACGGTACCTGAAGGCAAGCTCTTCATGATGGGGGACAACCGCGACAACAGCAGCGACAGCCGGGTGCACGGCTTTGTCGACTGGGAGCGGGACGTCAAGGGCAAGGCTATCTTCATCTACTGGTCCTGGAACGGGGATAAGAAATTCCCGCGTCTGGATCGTATTGGTGACCTTATCAGATAGGACGGATAATCAGCGTGCGGCGCTCGCTTTACATCCACATCCCGTTCTGTACGGCAAAATGCGCGTACTGTAATTTTTATTCGAGGCCCCCGGAGAATACGGGGGCCTTTCTGCGGGCCCTGCTCCTGGAGTTGGAGCAGAAGCGCCCGCTGTTGGGCGATGAGGCGCTGCCGAGCATCTTCATCGGCGGGGGGACACCAAGTCGGCTGCCCCGTACGGAGCTGGCGGAACTGCTCAAGCACCTCGATCCATTCGTCGGACCCGACACCGAGTTCACCTGTGAATGCAATCCCGAGGATGTCGATAACGACCTGCTCGCACTGCTGGCCGCCGGTGGTGTGAATCGCGTGAGCATGGGGCTGCAGTCGCTCATCGATTCCGAATTGCGCCTGTCGGGGCGACGTCACGATGCCGGCACGGTCTGGCGCGCCATGACCCTGACCCGCGCTCGGTCATTTCGCCTGGCGGTCGATATGATCATCGGCTTGCCGGGGCAGACCCTCACTTCGTTTCTGGCCTCCTTGGGGGGTGTCCTCGAGTTGAAGCCGGAGCACCTGTCGCTCTACTGTCTCGAATTGGACGAGCCCGTACCCATGCGGCAGCTGTTTGCGGAGCGCCCCGAACTCGATCCGGGCGACGATCTTCGCGCCGATGCCTATATGCTGGCTCACAGTCACCTGGCCAAGATGGGCTTTGAGGCCTACGAGGTCTCCAACTGGTGCCGTCCCGGCGGAGTTTGCCGCCACAATCTGGCGATTTGGGATAGTGGCGAGTATGTAGGACTTGGACCATCCGCCCACACTTTCGCCGACGGACGACGCTGGTCGCAGCCGGCCGACCTTACCGCCTGGCAGGACAATCTGCTGGCCGGAGGACCATCTCTGCGTATCGAAGATCCTCGAGATGAGCAGGCTCTGACCCTGGAGCGATTACTCCTGGCGCTTCGCACCCGGCGTGGGTTGGATCTTGAGGATCCTCTGCTTGCCGGCAAGGAATCGCTGCTGAAGGACTGCGAGGATGCCGGATGGGCCATCCGGGAGGAGGGGCGTTTCAGCCTCCTGCCCGCCGGCTGGCTGCGATTGGACGGAATTCTGGCCCGCCTGACTACTTGACAGCTTTTCAGGGCTGACCTAAATTCTCGTTCACAATACCAAACAGGTTGATTTTTATGGATTTCAGGTATTACGACATCCCGACGGATCGCAAATTGAGAGTGCTCGAATCCGTGATCCGGCTCTACACCGAACAGGCGGAACCCGTCAGTTCGGCGGCGGTGTCGCGCGCCCTGCAGCGTCGCTGGTCGTCGGCCACGGTACGCAATGTGTTCATGGAGCTTGAGGAGCTGGGCTGGTTGACTCAGCCCCATCGCTCCGCCGGACGCGTGCCTACCGATCTCGGTTACCGGGTTTTCGTCGAGCAGATCGTCACCCGCGGCTGCATGGCCAACCCCATGGATCAGGTGCTGGAGGCGGAACTCGATCCCGGGCGGCAGTCGCTGATCGAACTCATCGATCAGGCCACGGTTCTGCTCAGCCGGATCAGTCATGCTCTCGGGCTCTCCGTTCTGGTCTTCTCCCCCGAAAACGAATTGGGGGACAACCGGATCCAGATTGCCGGTGTCGATCAACTGCTCGGGCAGCCCGAATTCGATGATCCGGGGAGGCTCAAGGTGTTGGTTCGCCTGCTCGATGATTCCGGACCCATCGGTGGCTATCTCGGAGATATCGCGGGGGATCCCGGTGAGGTGACGCTGCAGATCGGCGAGGAGAACACTCTGAGCGGGTTCAAGAATTTTACCCTGGTGACAACACGCATCTACCGATCGGAAGAGAAGGCGCTGGTCGGGATACTGGGTCCTGTGCGGATGGAGTATCCCCTGGTTCTTGGCGCGATGAGCAGCCTTGTTCGTCTACTCCATACCGAAGATACCGACCCGACAGATTCATGGAGCTGACATGACCGCGAAGAGGAATATGAAAAAGAGCCAGAAGTCGAAGCCCGGCAAGAATGGGAAGAAGAGCAAAGTCGTCGAACTCAATCCCGAACAGACGGCCGACGGCAGCGTTGAGGTGCCGTCGGATGAGGTCGATGCCGACTCGGCTGTCGAGGCTGATATCGAGATGACGGCAGAGGAGAAGCTGATTGCCGAGCATTCCGCCGCAATGGCGGAACTCAGCGACAGACATGCTGCTGCCGCAGCCGCCTGGGCCGAGAAGGAGGACAGTCTGCTCCGCCTCCTGGCCGAACGGGATAACCAGATGAAGCGCCGTTTCCGGGACAGCGAATTCGAGCAACGCCGCTTCCGCGGTGAGATTCTCGAATCGCTTGTCGCCGTGTTGGACGACCTCGAACGAGCCCTGTCCCAAGAGATGAATGGGGACTCGGCGAGTTTTACCGAGGGGTTCCAGCTCATCGCCACGCGGATGCTTGAGATCCTGAACGGATTCGGCCTCAAACCGATCGAAGCGCTCGGCGAGAAATTCGATCCTCAATACCACGAAGCCCTGATGCAGATGGAGGTCGAGGACACCGAGAAAGGTCTGGTTGTCCAGGAGATCCAGAAGGGTTATCTGCTCGATGACAGAGTACTGCGGCCAAGCAAGGTCGCGGTGTCACGCTAGGAAGGTCCATGTCGCAAAGAGATTATTACGAAGTCCTGGGGCTGGAAAAAAACTGCACGCCTGATGATGTCCGGAAATCTTACCGCAAGCGTGCGATGAAATTCCATCCGGACCGCAATCCCGATGATCCGGGTGCGGAGGATAAATTCAAAGAGGCCACCGAGGCCTACGAGGTGCTCAAGGACGACCAGAAGCGGCAGGCCTACGATCAGTTCGGCCACGCCGGCGTGTCGGATCAGGGTGGCTTTGGCGGCAACCCGTTCGGCGGCGGTGGGGGGATCGACATGGAGGACGCGCTGCGCTCCTTCATGCGCGACTTTGGTTTTGATTCCTTCTTCGGTGGAGGCGGCGGTCGGGGACGTCAGCAAAACGGACCGGCGCCCGGGCGCGATCTGAGGGTGAAGTTGAAGCTGACGCTGGAGGAGGTCTACGACGGGACGACCAAGCAGATCAAGATTCAGAAGAAGGTCGCCTGCAGCAACTGCGGCGGCAGCGGGCGACGCCCCGGATCCGAAGTAAGCCGCTGCGCCACCTGCGGAGGCAGTGGCGAGGTGCGCAGGGTGCAGCGATCGATTCTGGGGCAATTCGTCAACGTTTCCCCCTGTCACGCCTGTAACGGCGAGGGTGTGATCGTCAAGGACCCCTGCACGAATTGTCGTGGCGAAGGGCGGGCCAACGATCATGAAACGTTGAATGTGAATGTGCCGGCCGGTGTGTCGACGGGTGACTACATCCCCCTGCGTGGGCAGGGTGAGGCCGGAGTGCGTGGCGCTCAGGCCGGCGATGTGATGGTGATCCTCGAGGTGGTCGAGCATGATCTTTTCGAGCGGATGCGGCAGGATCTGATAATCGATATGCCCGTGGCGTTCAGTGTTCTGGCGCTGGGCGGCAAGGTGGAGGTGCCGACCCTGGACGGCGCGGCCAAACTCAAGGTGCCGGCAGGCACGCAGAGTCATCAGCTGTTCCGTTTGCGCGGTAAGGGCTTGCCCCATTTGAATGCGCACCGGCGTGGTGATCTGCTCGTGCGCCTGGTGGCCTGGTCCCCCGGGCGGACCTCAAAGGAGGAGGCCAAGCTGCTTGAACGTCTTCTCGAACTGGAGGAGAGCAAGGTCCCCGGGCCGCGGCGTCGCTCCTGACCGGCAGTCGATCAAGCGATAAACGGGTAAAGCAAAGGACCCACCGGCGGATCAACCGGTGGGTCCTTTGCGATTTGGATGGATTCAGACTTCGTACATGTTCTGGGCCATCTGGGTAAGGCTTTCGATCGCAGGCAACCGGAATACGAGGATTATCTCGCCCCTGGTTTCGAAGCTGCTGATTTCAAAGCGCGTCTGGAGTATTACGACGGCAACCTCGCCGTTTGACTGCTGTATGAATTCGGCGCTTCCGGCCCTGTTCTCATTGTACTCGGGAGGGTTGTATCGGATCGGCGAATTGAGCTGATTGCTGAAGGTGCCCATGACGCTGTTGATCATGATGTTGCCGATTTCGGTCAGAGTACCCGCCCGGACCACATCGAGATCCTCCTCGGCGTATTCCCCGTCCAGAACAGCCGATATCAATCTGGAGGCATTTGTCCTGGGGATCACCAGAGAGGCCCGGCCCGACATCTCGCCGTGGAAATCCAGCGAAATGCTGGAGTAATCAATTGCGTAGGATCTTTTCAGCGAATCCTGCAACTCATCAAACGTGCCGAACATCAAATCCGGAACATGCAGCGAGATGTGCATATCGAGCATGTCGTTCAGGCTCTTGGCGGCTTGGCCCATTCCGATATTGATCAACTCTTTGAGAGCTTCAATCTGATCGACTGAATGCGTCATACAGAATGCTCCGCCGGTTCCTTGATGAGGTCATCCATCGTGGGCAGAAGTTCATCCCTGATTGACGGCTTGTGGATGAATGCGGATGCGCCCAACCCCTTGCATTCGGCTCGAGTCGAGTTCTGGATATCCGAAGTGACGACGATGACGGGGGTTGTCTTATCCTTGAGGCGGAAGTTGGCCAGGAAGGTCTGGCCATCCATGATGGGCATCAGCAGATCGAGAACAATGCAGTCGTAGGCGATCTCCGCGACGGTGTCCAACCCCTCCTGACCATTAACAGCCTCATCCACAACGCAATCGGCCGCCTCCAGCAATTTCCGTACATGTCTGCGCGTGATGAAGGAATCGTCGATGATCAGGATTTTACGCATGGCTTGCTCCAAGCTGGGAGATGGATTCCCGAGATCCCTTTGGGCGTCATTACCCGGGGGATGCCGGAGGCCCTCTCTTGAATAGCTGCCTATGTCACGGTTCTGCAATGTTATCGGTATTCAGCGTGCCTACCTTGAGATGAAATCACGGGGTGCTGGGGAGGGGGATTCCGCCCATGACGGACAATTTGCGGATATACCGGATCGATGACATCTGCAAAAGGCCTAATCAGCTGACGGCATTTAGACCTCGTGTCGAGAGTCGCGTCTCAAATTGATACAAGGTTTGACTTGCGCAACGGACATCAGATTCCGAATATTTAACCTCAACTCCAATCAAGTCCGGAAAGACGAGGCGTTCATGTCCGATATTCCGATTCTGTTCATACCCGATTTGAAGATGGGACTGAATAGCCTGGATCTGAATGATGAGGCGTTTCATCACATGCGGCGGGTGCTGCGTCTGAGAACTGGTGACCAGTTGGAGTTGCGCAATGGCAAGGGGTTGGCCGCTACCGCCGTTATAGGGGAGGCGACCAAAAAGCATGCGCGGCTGGAGATCCTGAGTTCCGCTGAGTTGCCGCGTCCGCGGCAACCCCGTCTGCGATTGGCTCTACCGCTCCTCAAGGGGAAGCGGCTGGACTGGGTTCTCGAGAAAACCACCGAACTGGGGGTGGAGGCGTTCCATCTCTTCATCGGTGATCATGGCGTTGTTCGGCGCGACAAGGGTTATGACCGCTATTCATCCATCGTTACGTCTGCATTCTGTCAGTGTCGTCGGGCGCTGCTGCCCGAGATCCACGACCCTGTCCCTTTCGCGGATCTGATGCAACTCGCGCTGGCCAATGACTGGCGGGGATTCTGGGCCGATGAATGCTTGGGGATGACAGGCGGTCGGGAGGGGACAACCCCGGTTGCGAGCAACGCTGATCAACCGTCTCTGGCGTGGATCGGTCCCGAAGGGGGCTTTTCCGAGGGGGAGCGGGAGGCGTTGACCGCCAATGCCCACGCTTTGAGTTTGGGTCCCAATAGACTCCGTTCGGAGACCGCCGCCGTGGCGCTTGCTTGCCGGTTGCTGTTGCAGCCAGACCTCTGATCAGGGCGTTGGGGAACCTGATGTCAGGAAATGTATTCCTTCTCATGCCTGGCTCCCCCGAACAGCCAGGCCTGACTCGGGATTCAGGTTATCCCGAATGCCGGGTTTAGTCGGATAATTCAGATATATTGAGGTGCGATGAGGTGCTTTGGGGTACGATTTGACACACCATGAAACCGTGTCTATAATGGCTAAGTTTATATACCTCATCCTCTCCCGGCTCTTACATGTATAGAAAAGGAAGTCTCAATGACCTTGCGGGAACGCCTGGACCATGATCTCAAGGAAGCCCTCAAGCAGGGGGAAAAAGGAAAATTGAGCACCCTGCGGATGATTCGCGCCGATATCCGGAATGTGGAGATCGACAAGCGTGAAACGATGGACGAGAAGGGGATCATGGATATCCTCGCCCGATACGGTCGCAAACGGAAAGATGCCGCCCTTGAGTTCCGTAATGGGGGCAGGGAGGATCTGTTCACCAAAGAGATGGCCGAATATGAGGTGGTGCAGGCGTACCTGCCTCAGGCCATGAATGAGGATGAACTTACCCGGTTGGTTGACGAAGTGATCGAGGAGGAGGGTGCAGACAGCATGAAGCAGATGGGGGCCGTGATGAAGGTTGTTCTGGAGCGAGCTGCAGGCCGTGCCGATGGCGGATCCGTCAGCGCAATAGTCAAGGGCAGGCTATCTAAATGAATCCATCCCTGGGAGTTCATTTCCTGGTGTTGGCGCTGGCCGGCACCATGGCTCTCGGTATCTATAATGGGTATCGGGGCGGGTTGATCCGTGGCGGCTTCAAGGTGCTTGGTCTGATTGCGGGGCTGATGCTGGCTCGTCCGCTCGCCTGGACCCTCTATCCCTATCTGGAGTCGGTACTCGGCTTCCCGGGTTCCTGGTTCGTCCTGATCTTCCTCAGTTTTCTGGCGATAACCATCGCTTTCAGCGTCGTCGGCTTCCTGCTCTCCAAGGCGATTCACTGGACACCGCTGAAGTGGGTGGACAAGCTGGGTGGCGCAGCGCTCGGGCTGTTGATCGGCATCCTCGTCAACGGGCTGATTCTCAGCATGATGGAGCACACGGATCTGCTGGCCGACTACCTGCGGATCGCCCATGGTTGGGAGCGCCATTTTCTCCGTGTGATAGTCGATATTACCCCCGATGTTTTCGACAAGATACGGCCGATCATCGATGAGGTCCGCCATACAATACCCAAGGACGTCATTTGATGCCCTGGCACTCCACTGAAGGCGCATTGGTTTACGGCCGCTCGGCCGCCGTGCTTGATTTCCCCGAGTATCTCGAGGAGGTTGCGCGGTACGCCCATTTCGAGCGGAGTGCCTGTTGCCTGCGTGAGCTGGTCCCCGTGGCGACCCCTGCGCTGGTGGAGGAGAGACGGCGGCGCGTTGCCGCCTGGTTGCGCCTGTTTCAGGACAATGTGTCCCCCGATCTGGGCGGACTGCGTGATCTCGGCGCAGGGCTGGAGCGAAGCAAGATCCCCGGTGCGATCCTCGGCGGCGAGGAGTTGCACGAGGTTGGCGTAACTTTGCGGGGGATCGGCCGGTTCGCCGACTTCCTCGCGGTCAATCGTGAAGCGGCTCCCGTTCTTCAGGCCGACTGGGGGACACCTGTCGATCTCGGTCCACTCGCCTCCGAGATTGAGCGTTGCATCGATGAGGAGGGGGAGATCCGGGATACCGCCAGCCCCCGACTGCGGCGTATCCGGGCCCAGATCAAGGAATCGCGCGACAATGTGCGCTCCACGCTCGATGGCATCATCCGTCGGGATCTCGACGGGAGCCCGAAGGATATCCGGCCCCGTATCCGTTCCGGTCGCCTGGTATTGCCGGTTAAACGGGAGCAGCGTTCGCTGTTGCCCGGGATCATCCACGACGAGTCCGGTACCGGTCGCACGCTGTTTGTCGAACCGCTGGCCACCGTTGAATTGAACAACCGTGTCACCTCCCTACTGACCGAGCAGGGGGAGGAGGAGGCGCGGATACTGATGGATCTCACCTGGCGCACCGGCGAGTGGAGCGACGAGATCCGTCACCGGCTTGACGCCTTTCACACCCTGGACATCTCCCTGGCGGTGGCCCGAGCGCATGCGAACGTGGATCACTGCTGGGCGGAATGGGCCGACAACGGCGCTCTGCAGGTCAATGAGGCGCGGCATCCGCTGCTCGCCCGCTACCTGCCCACGGGGTGCGATCTGGTGCCTCTCACCCTGGGATTGCCCGAGGATATCCGCCTCTTCCTCGTCACAGGTCCCAACACCGGCGGCAAGACCGTACTGCTGAAAACCCTGGGTCTGATGGTCCTCAAGAATCAGTGCGGCTTTCCGCTGTCGGCCGGAGAGGGGTCATATCTCCCCTGCTACCGCAAGCTCTTCGTGGATATCGGCGATGAGCAGTCCATTCACGATTCGCAGTCCACCTTCAGCGCGCATCTGGGGCATCTGACCGAAATGGTCGAGGAGTGCGACGAAGACACCCTGATTCTCGTGGACGAGATCGGTGACGGCACCGATCCCCAGGAGGGGGCGGCGCTGGCCCAGGCGGCCATGAGCCACTGGATCGACCGCGGCGCCACCGCCATCATCAGCACCCATTTCGGTGTGCTCAAGGGCTTTGCCCAGGAGACTCCCGGTGCGGTCAACGCCTCGATGGACTTCGATCCCGTCAAACGCTGCCCGCTATACACTCTGCGCTTCGGCGTGCCCGGCAGCAGTCGGGCGCTGGCGACTGCCCGGCGTCTGGGCATGGATACCACCGTGCTGGCCGAGGCGGAGCGCCTGATCGGCGAGGATGCCCTCAATCTCGAAAGCCTGCTGGAGCGGCTGGAGCGGGAGACCCGAGCCGCCTGTGTCGCTCGCGAGGAGGGGGAGAAGCTCCGCCTCAACTATAAGGATCTGGAGAGTCAATACGCCGAGCGGATGGCCGGCGTCAAGCGTGAGGTGAAGGAGATCCGTGAGAATGCCCGACGTGAGGGGGAGGATTTTCTGATCGAGGCGCGTCGGGAGATTGAGAATGTCGTGCGGGAGCTGCGGGAGAATCAGGCCCAGCGCGATACCATCCTGGACGGTCGTCAGCGACTGGCGCACCTGGAGAAGAATCTGGACAAGTTCGTCCCCCAACCGAACAAGGCGGGCGTACCGCTGAGTGATTGGCGGGTTGGGGATATCGTCACCCTGCGCGGGAGCGGTCGCAAGGCCGAGATCCTGGATGAGGTCGGAGAGGGTCGTCTGCGGGTCGCTCTGGGCGAGATGGCCATGGTCGTCCCCAAAGCCGAGCTCATTCCGCACAAACCGGCGGCGGAGAGGGACAATCTCCACTCGCGTGGCCTGGGGGCGATGAGTCTGGAGGCGGAAGCGCCGGATTCCTATCGCCTGGATCTGCGGGGGATGACGGTGGAGGAGGCTCTGGAGGAGCTGGATATGTTCCTCGACGGCGCGTCGCTGGGATCATTTCAGTTCGTGGAGATCATTCACGGTAAAGGGACCGGAGCGTTGAGGCGCGCCGTAACCGATTACCTGAGCAGGGACAGGCGTGTAAACAACTCCCGTCTGGCGGACCAGAACCAGGGCGGCAGCGGTGCGACCGTTGCCACACTCCGCAGCGGTCGGGGGGTGTGATGACGGCAACCCGGGAGAATTTTTCCGATTTCAAGGAGACCGTTCGCTCCGCAACCGATGTTGTCGAACTGGTCGGGCAATACCTGCGTCTCAAAAGAACCGGGAGCAATTGGCAGGGGCTTTGCCCCTTCCATAACGAGAAGACCCCCAGCTTTAATGTCAATCAGGAGCGGCAAAACTACTACTGTTTCGGTTGCCATAAGGGTGGCGATGTCTTTTCTTTTGTCATGGAGCAGGAGGGGCTCGAGTTCAGGGAGGCCCTTGAGTTTCTGGCCAAGCGGGCCGGCATCGCGATGCCGAAGTCCTATCCGCGGAGCGGAGAGCGAAGTCGCCAGGAGCTGTTCTACAGGATCAACGAGGCCAGCGCCGAGTTTTACCACAAGCTTTTGACCCGCTCCCCCCAGGGTAAGATCGCCCTGGAGTATCTACACAAACGTGGCATCAGTGATCAGAGTATCGAGGATTTCCAGCTCGGTTTCGCGGTTCAGAGCTGGCGGCAGCTATACGAATTCCTGAGCAAGAGCGACTTCCCGGCGGACAAGTGCGTCGAAGCCGGGTTGATTCGGCGCAAATCTTCTGGTCCTGGCTATTATGACAGTTTCAGGAATCGCATCATTTTCCCTGTCCGATCTGTCGCGGGCCGGGTGCTGGGTTTCGGCGCCAGGGTGATGGACGATTCACTGCCCAAGTACATCAATTCGATCGACAGCCCGGTCTACACCAAAAAACGGATCCTCTACGGGCTCGACCGGGCCTGGCGGGAGATTCGCAGGGAGAAAGAGGCGCTGCTCGTCGAGGGCTACTTCGATGTCATCAGCCTCACCCAGTCGGGGATCCCCCTGGCGGTGGCCGCCTGCGGCACCGCTTTCAGTGAGGAGCAGGCGAAACTGCTCGGCAGATACACGGAGCGGGTCTCCGTGGTCACCGATGGCGACGCCGCCGGGCAGAAAGCCGGCATCAAGGTGGCGGGCATCGTGCTCAAGTCCGGTGGACGCCCGAACATTGTGGGGCTGGACGCCGATGAGGATCCCGACTCGCTCATCCGCAAGGAGGGGCTGGAGGCTTTTCAGGCGCGGATCCGGGATGCGGCCGGTTATTTCGGCTACATGCGGGAGTTGGTGGCTGAACGGGGGGACAAGCCTGCATCCCGAGAGCGGGCAATCCGACGGATTCTGGAGGATCTGGCCTTTTTCCAGGATGGCGATCTCAGGCTCGAGAGCCTGCTGGCCGAACTGGCCGACACATTTGGCGTGGAGATCCGGGTGCTGAAGCGTGCGCTCGGGGAGACCCGTCGCCCCGAAACCCGGCGCAGACCCGAGCAGAGCGAGGGGTCCCTGCCGGAGAAAGCGGCTGTCCGCGAGGACGATCGCGCCGAGTTGATAGAGAAGAGACTGTTGAGGGTCCTGCTCCACGAGGGGGAGGACCGGGAGAAGCTGCTGAAATTGCTCCGTCCGGAATACTTCAGTGATCCGGTACGGGCCAGGCTATTCTCCAATCTCGTCGCACTGGGCCGTGTGCCCGGATCGCGGGAGCTGGGGGAGATCTTCCCCGACCCCGCGGCGACGGCGGCGATCAATGAATTGACCTTTCTCGAAATGCCGGGGCAGAGCAAGGATAACTGGGTGCAGGCGAGCGCCCTGCGGCTTAAGCTGAAAGCCTTGCTGGAGCTCAATCGGGATTTTCAGGGACGGGTACAGGCTATGGAGCTGGCGGGCGAACCGGTTCCAGCCGATTTACTGGGCGAATGGCGACATGTGGGCGAGGCGATCCGCTCGCTGCGCGCTGAAATCGACCAGGTACTAGAGAAGCAGAAAGGGTCCTAGCGCATGAGCAAACCGAAAACGAGTCATATTATCGTTGCTCTGAAGAAGCTGGCCGAGAAAAATTCATACCTGCTCCACGATGACATCTACGAGCAGTTTTCGGAGAACTTCGATATCGATGCGGTCGATATCGTCTACTCCCGATTGGCTGAACTGGGATTCGAGGTTTTCGACAACCACGACGAGGCCCAGACCAAACTGAAGGCGAGGGAGGCCCGCCAGAAGAAATTATCAGAGAAGATGACCCAGGCGGCCCAGGCCAATATCCGCTATGACGATCCGGTGCGGATGTACCTGCGCGAGATGGGCAAGGTGCCTCTGCTTGATCGGGCGGGGGAGATCTCCATCGCCAAGCGGATCGAGGCCGGTAAACATCGGGTTGTCGAGGCGGTGTTCCTCTCGAGTTTCGCCAACCGTTTCATCGATGTCTGGGTCAAGGCGCTTGGAGACGGCTCAATGGCCGTTGAGGAGCTGATCCAGATCGACACCGGCGGTTATCAGGATCATCACACGCCCCAACGTCAGAACAAGGGTCTGATTGTCCGTAATCTCAAGAAGGTCCGGAAGCTCAAGGAGGAGATCCAGGCCACAACCGACAAACTGGCCCGGGCGACCAACGAACGGCAGGTCAAATCGGCGGAGAAGGCTCTGGCCCTGAGGCAGGAGCGCTGGAACGAATTGCTGCACAGCCTCAACCTGCAGCCGCAACACGTCGATGCGATGGTGGAGCTGCTGCGGGAGACCCACTCCGATTTCACCACCCTGACCAAGCAGATTTTCCACTACGAGAAGTTCCTGGGGATGACCTATGAGGAGTTGCGGGACACTCTCAAGAAGATGAAGGCCCGCTCGTGGGCGACCATCAAGGTGCGCGGCAAGGGCAAGTGGACCTTCATCGCCCTGGAGGATCTTCGCAAGAAAGAGTTCTCGCTGATCAAACAGCTCAGGCTTCTGGAGAAGGAGCGTGGGATCGGCCATGAAGCGCTCGATACGCTGATGGCCCGTGTCGAAACCAGCGAACGCAAGGGGCAGCAGGCGAAGCGGGAGATGATCGAGGCCAACGTGCGGCTGGTGATCTCCATCGCCAAGAGATATACGAATCGTGGTCTCGAATTTCTGGATCTTATCCAGGAGGGCAACGGCGGTCTGATGCGGGCGGTGGACAAGTTCGACTACCGCAAGGGGTACAAATTCTCCACCTACGGCACCTGGTGGATCCGGCAGGCGATTACCAGAGCCATCGCCGATCAGGCGCGGACGATCCGCGTGCCGGTGCACATGATCGAGGCGATCAACAAGGTCAGCCGCGCCAGCCGCAAACTGATCCAGGAGTATGGACGCGAACCGACAGCCGAAGAGGTCGCCCGGTTCCTGAACTTCCCCGTGGAGAAGGTGAAGGGTGTGATGAAGGCCAGCATGGAGCCCATCAGCCTGGATCGACCTATCGGCGAAGATGAGGACAGCAATCTCGGTGATTTCATCGAGGATATGCATGCCGACAGCCCGGCGACGAGCGCGGCGCACTCGATGCTCACCGACCAGTTGCACAAGGTGCTCTCCACGCTCACCCGGCGTGAGGAGAAGGTGATTCGCCTGCGGTTCGGTCTGGGCGACGGCACTCCGCGCACGCTGGAGGAGGTCGGGACGATCTTCCAGGTCACCCGCGAGCGTGTCCGGCAGATCGAAGCCAAGGCCATCCGCAAGCTGCAGCACCCGAGTCGCGCCCGGAAACTCAAGGGGTATGTCGATAATTACTAGCGGATTGTCTCGGATATCGAACAGGCCACCGCTGCGCAGGCGGTGGCCTGTTCCGTTTGAGGTAGATGACCCTGACGTGATGCAGCGCGGTCGGTGACGCTGGAGAATGGTGGCTGGAGGTCCAATTGACCGGCCGGCTGCCGTCTTCGCCGGGGATAATGCCCTCCCGAACTTTTTCCGGGTTGACTAACTGCCCAAAGCGCAATAGCCTGTGTCGCGCGGGCCCATAGCTCAGTTGGTTAGAGCAAGCGACTCATAATCGTTTGGTCCCAGGTTCAAGTCCTGGTGGGCCCACCTGATATAGCCGCAACGTGCGGTTTTTTTGCATCCTGAAGCGGGAGCTTTCGGCTGGAGTTGAGCTTCGGACGGAAGCTCTTTCAGGTTTGGTGCGATTTGAAAGATAACGAGCTGTACATCGATCTATACCATGAAGATCGCAAGGTGGTTTTCCTTGAGCGTCGTCTCAAGGAGATTCCGATTGCCCTTAAGGAACTCGTCTCCGATGGCGGCAGAGCACTTGATGCCAAAGAGGCGCGGCGGGCCGAGATCGCCGAACTGGAGGCCTCCGCCAGGCGGCAGGAGCGGGAGCTGGAGCTTCAGCGCACCCAACTCGAACGGCTCACCAAGAGGCAAAAGCAGGTGACGAGTGTCGAGGCCATGGAGGCCGGCGAGCGGGATATCTCCCGACTGGCCGAGTCGATCGAGGAGATTGAGCTTGATGTCCTCGGGAAACTCGAATCGCTGGAGGTGATGGCGCGTCAGGATCAGCTGCGTCAACCCGGTGAGGAGAGCGACAGCGAGGATCTCGGCAGGGAGAGCCGCGATCTCAAGCAGGAGCTGCAGGAGTGCGAACGGGAGCTGGTTGCGGCAAACGCTGCGCGTGATCAATTGATCAATCAGCTCGGCGAGCGGGAATGTCGTCGATACCAACGATTCTTCAAGGGGTTCGGGAACACTGTCCTGGCCGCCTTGAACCACGAGGCCTGCGGTTTCTGCGGCGAGAAAATGCCGCCCCAGCAGGCTATGGATGTCCGCACGGGTGGGGCGATTGCCTCGTGTCAGGGATGCGGACGCCTCGTCATACAGGTGAAGGAATGACCAGGAACAGTATCACCGAACTGCTGATATTCCTCCGTTCCGAAGCGGGGGCGGGGCTGGATCTGAGCGCTCCGAAGAGGGTCGAACTTCTCGACTGGCTCACCGCGCAGCGGGATGCTCTGTCCGAGAAGCGAAGTGCCGCCAAGCCGAAGGCGGCGTCCGGCAAAGCCGCAACTCCACGTGCCGCCGCTTCAACTGACAGGGCGAGGAGCCGCACGGGGAGCCCCCCGGCAGGCGCCTGCGCTTTGCTCCATTGCGATGGAGCCAGCCGCGGCAACCCCGGCCCGGCATCGGCGGGCTTCGTGATCTACCTCGACGGCGAGGAGATCTACGGCAAGGGGGAGCCCCTGGGTCGGATGACCAATAACCAGGCCGAATACAATGCGCTGCTGCTGGGGCTTGAGGCCGTCAAACAGCTCGGTTTCCGGAAGATTGAAGTGGCTCTGGACAGCGAGCTGATCGTCCGGCAGATCGAGGGCCGCTACAAGGTGAAGAACCAGGCGCTCAAGCCGCTCTTCGAAAAGGCGCGGTTGGCTCTGTACGGATTCGAATCCTGGCGGATCAGGCATGTGCCGCGTAAAGACAATGCCGCCGCCGACGCGCTTGCGAATGAAGCGCTGGACGCTCTATAATCGTTTTGGAAGTGGACCGGGTGGCCGCGGGCTTCGGTCCGAGGAAAGTCCGGGCTCCACAGGGCAGGGTGCTGGGTAACTCCCAGGGGAAGTGATTCCACGGAAAGTGCCACAGAAAATATACCGCCTGCTGCAGCCTCGGCTGCAGTCGGTAAGGGTGAAAAGGTGAGGTAAGAGCTCACCGGGGGCTCGGTGACGAGCGCCGCATGGTAAACCCCACCCGGAGCAAGATCAAGCAGGGGAGACGAGGTGGCCCGCCTCAACCATCCCCGGGTAGATCGCTCGAGGCCGTCGGTAACGGCGGCCCTAGAGAAATGGTCATCACCCTCCTCTCGGGGAGGGTTACAGAACCCGGCTTACAGGTCCGCTTCCATTATTATTCCAGATCCACCAGGAGGATGTGTGTCCGTTGTCCCCACTCCGCGTTTGACATTGTCGCCTCGGCCGTCCGAGCGGGAGATCGCCCGTCTGGCTGATGAGTTGGAGCTGCATCCCGTCGCCGCCGCACTGGCCTGGCAACGGGGTCTGCGGGACCGCAACACCTGGCTGGCCTATTCCGATTCCGATCCGACCCATCAACATGATCCCCATCTGCTGCCGGACATGGATGCTGCCGTGGAGCGGCTCATCTTCGCCCGCGAACACGAGCAGCGTGTGTTGATCCATGGCGATTACGATGTCGATGGGCTCACCGGCGCCGCCGTCATGTTTCGAGCACTGCGCGATCTGGGCATGGATGCTCACGTTTTCGTGCCGCATCGCGAGAAGGATGGCTACGGCCTGTCGCGTCGCGCCCTGGAGAACGCCCTGAAGAACGGCTGCTCGCTGGTGGTTACGGTGGATTGCGGCTCCTCGGAGGGGCAGATCATAGAGGAGATGGCCCTGCTCGGCATGGAGACGATCGTCACCGACCATCATCTTGCCACCGACCTGCCCGAAGCGTTGGCCTTCGTCAGCCCGATGCGCTCCGACAGCACCTACCCTTTCCCGAAACTGGCGGGGAGCACGATAGCCTACAAGCTCGCCCGGGCGCTCTACGAAGCGTTGGGGCGCACACCCGCGCCCGAACTCTGGCTGGACTATGTGGCTCTGGGCACGGTGGCCGATGTCATGCCCCTCACCGGTGAGAACCGCCTCCTGGTGCGGGCCGGGTTGATCGAATTGAGCAAGCGGATGACCTGTCGTCGCGGCACGAAGGCCGACCGCCATCCCGCCTGGCGCGCCCTGGCGGAGGTCGCGCGCATATCGCCGAGCGAACTGAATGCCCAGGATCTCGCTTTCCGTTTTGGTCCCCGACTCAATGCCCCCGGCCGTATCGCCGGGGCCCGTCTCTCGCTGCAACTGCTGACCAGCGATGACCTCACCGAGATTCCCGATCTGGCCAGGGAGATCGAGAACTGCAATCTGGAGCGTCGACGGATCGAGGCGGGCATCACCGAGTCGGCTCTGGCGGCCGCGCAACGGCGCCTGGGACGGGGGGATAACCCCGGTGTGCTGGTGCTGATGGGTGAGGGCTGGCATCCCGGCGTGCTGGGCATCTCCGCCTCGCGGCTCCAGGAGACCTTCAACCTGCCTGTGCTGCTGGGTGGGGTGGATGCCCACGGCGTGGTGCGCGGCTCAGGTCGCGCCGGCGAGGGACTCAATCTCAAGGAGCTTCTCGACGGAGCCGCCGAGTTCACCGATCGACATGGGGGGCATCACCGGGCCGTGGGTTTCTCGCTTCAGGAGAGTAACTGGGATGCCTTCGCCGCGCGCGTCGAGGAGCTTGCGCCGCAGCCGAGAGAGGTCAAGCCGATGCTGGAGGCCGCTCTGGAGATCCGGGCTGAGGAGCTTGATCGGGATTGTCTGGATGCAGTGGAGCTGCTGGCCCCGTTTGGCGAGGAGAATCCTGAACCGATTTTCCTCATCACGGGGGTGATACCCCTGGGCACGCGGGTCATCAAGAAGATCCATCTGCGGCTCGAGTTCCAATCGCCCGCGGGCGGATCCTACAGCTGTATCGCATTCGGACGCGCCGAGCAGATGCTGGCTCGCATCGAAACCGGCGTTGAAACCGATATCTGCGTGCGCCTGGCTCGCGACACGTTCCGCAAGCGTCCGGGTGAGCACGGCGTCTCCTTTCATCTCGTGGATTTTGCGCCGAGTGCGTGTCCGGGGGATACATGATGAACGGAGAGCTGAACGGGCAGGATCGCTCCGAGGCGGCGCGCGCACAGTTGGCCGACCTGGTCATGCGGGCCCGCAAACTGTCGCCGCGCATGGATCCGGCCCTGATCGAACAGGCGTTCTGGACCGCGCGGCAGGCGCACGAGGGGCAGCTGCGACGCTCCGGCGAGCCCTATTTCAACCATGCGCTCGATGTGGCGCTGACCTGCGCCGAACTCAATCTCGGCACCAATGCCATCGCCGCCGCCCTGCTCCATGATGTCGTGGAGGATACGGCCGTCAGCCTGGAGATCATAAGGCAGGATTTCAACCGCACCGTGGCCGCGCTGGTGGATGGCGTGACCAAGATCAGCCACCTCAGGTTCGAGAGCGAAGAGCGGACCCAGGCGACCAACTTCCGCAAGCTGCTCCTGCACATGAGCAAGGATATCCGTATCCTGCTGATCAAACTGGCCGACCGCCTGCACAACATGAATACCCTGGAATATATGCCGCGGGAGAAGCAGATCCGGATCGCCAGGGAGACCCTGGATATCTATGCGCCGTTGGCCAACCGTCTGGGGATCGGCCGGATCAAGTGGCGGCTGGAGGACCTTTGCTTCAAGTACCTGGAGCAGGAGAGCTACGCCGAGGTGGCGCGAAGTCTGGGAATGCGCCGCACTGAGCGGGACGATTTCATCAAAAACATGCGCAGCCAGATCCAGACGGCGATGAGCAGTAATGGTGTCGAGTGCACGGTATACGGGCGGGCAAAGCACATCTACAGCGTGTTTCACAAGATGCAGGACCAGCAACTCGACGCCGACGAGATCTTCGATCTGCTCGCCTTCCGGATCATCACCGATTCGGTGGCCGATTGCTACCATGTGCTCGGCGTGATCCACACCCTGTTCAAGCCGCTGCCCCAGCGGTTCAAGGATTACATAGCCACTCCGAAACGGAATGGCTATCAAAGCCTGCACTCCGTGGTCATAGCCGATGAGGGGACGGTGTTCGAAGTGCAGATCCGCACCTTACGCATGCATGAGATTGCGGAGCTGGGTGTCGCCGCCCACTGGCGCTACAAGGATATACAGGATAGCGACCGTACGCTGGAGAATGAGCAGTCGGGACGGGAGTTGAACTTCCTCAGGAATTTTCTGGAGGAGCTGAAGGAGGGGGAGTGGAGCGACGACCCCTCCGAATTCATGGCCCACCTGAAAATCGAGCTGTTCCAGGATGGCATCTTCGTCTTCACCCCCAATGGCGACCTGCACAGTCTGCCCATCGGGGCGACGGCGCTGGACTTCGCCTACGCGATCCATACCGAGGTGGGGGACCGTTGTGCCGGTGCGCGCGTCGATAACCGGATCGTACCGCTCCGGCGTGAGCTGCAGAGTGGCGATGTGGTGGAGATCATCACCAGGAAGGATGCCCATCCCAGTCGGGACTGGCTCAATGTCGTCAAGACCAGCAAGGCGGCGGCCCGGATCAAACGTCGGCTGCGGGAGCGGGAGCTGGAGCAGTCTCTGACCCTCGGCAGGGAGTTGCTGGAGCGGGAATTCCGGAAGCACCATGAGAGCGCCCCCGGCAATGAGGCTCTGGAGGCGGTGGCCGAATCTCTGGGCGTGGAGAGCCTGGAGCGGGTGATCGAAGGTGTCGGACGGGGGAATATCTCGGCGGCGCAGGTTTTCAACCGGATGCATCCGACCGAGGTGGAGGTCCCATTCACCCTGATCGAGGAGGGGATACCGCAGGCGACCGCACCGGGAGTTACCGACAGGGGCGTACGGGTCGAGGGGCACGGCAACATGATGATCCGGTTCGCCGGTTGCTGCCGCCCTCTGCCGGGGGACGCCATTGTCGGAGTCGTGACTCGCGGGCGGGGGATCAGTATTCATCGGAGCGATTGCGTCAACGTCATCGGCAATGAACTGCTTGAGGAGCGGCTGGTATCGGTGGAATGGGATGCCGGGGAGATGGAGCGGTTCCGGGCCCGGCTGCTGGTCAGCGCCGGTGACAGGGGCAACCTGCTGGCGGATATCACCGGGCAGATCTCCAAGACCGGCACCAACATCGTGGCCGGCAGCTTCGAGCGGGATGAAAAGGAGCTGATGCACCGGTTCTACTTCACACTCGAATTGAAGGACCTCAGCCAACTCGACCTGGTGATCCGGAATGTCAGGAAGGTGCGGGGCGTGCAGGATGTCAGGCGCGGCTGAGGCCCGGTTTCGCTGACCCGCGATCAGGCGGCACGTAGGCCGGGCCCGATACAGTACCGGATTGCCCCGGAGTCGAGGGGGTTCGGAGGCAGGTTTGATGAGGTCGAGGACCAGACGGCCGGATGGCTGGAGAGGGATGTCGTATGAGAGTGGTTTTGCAGAGAGTGTCGGAGGCGCGGGTAGCCGTCGAGGGTGAGGTCGTCGGTGAGATCGGACAGGGACTTCTGCTGCTGTGCGCCTTCCAACCCGGGGATGATCAGGAGGTGCTGGAATGGATGGCCGCGCGCTGTGCCGGGTTGAGGGTCTTCCGGGACGAAGAGGACAAGATGAACCTCTCGGTCCGGGATGTGGGGGGCGAAATACTGGTTGTCAGCCAGTTCACCCTCTACGGCGACTGTCGCAAGGGGCGTCGTCCCAGTTTTGTCGGCTCCGCGTCCGCCGGGCAGGCGAATGACCTGTACGAGTGTTTCTTGGCGACGCTGGCTGCGGAGGGTGTCCCGGTTCTGAGCGGAGTTTTCCAGGCCATGATGGAGGTCGAATTGATCAACGACGGTCCCGTAACGCTGGTCATAGACCGGGAGGCCGCAGGTGCCCCGGCTGTGGAGAGGTGAGCATGAATCCGATATTGCCCCCTGCGGCGCAGAGCAGACTGATCCTGGCTTCGGCCAGCCCCCGGCGGCGGGAGTTGCTCGCCGGACTCGGCTTCGAATTCGAAAGCGTGATCAGCCCCTATGAAGAGGTGAACAAGTCCGGTGAGGATCCCGTTGAGGCCGTGCGCCGCCACGCTCTGGGAAAGGCTCGGGCGGTGGCTGCGGAGAATCCCGGCACTGTGGTGATCGGGGCGGATACGATCGTGCTCCGGGATCTGCTGCTGGGTAAACCTGCCGACATGGATGACGCGCGCAGGATGTTGCAGAGATTGTCGGGGCGGGACCATGAGGTGATCACGGCGGTGGCGTTGGTTCGCGACGACAGCGAACTGCTGGACATGAGCCGCACCCGAGTGACCTTCCGCGATCTGACCTCCGTTGAGGTCGAGTCCTATCTGGCCACCGACGAACCGTGGGACAAAGCCGGCGCCTATGGTATTCAGGGGTACGCCGGCCAATTCATCACCGGGATCTCGGGATGTTACTTTAACGTGATGGGTCTGCCGCTCGAGCTGCTCACCCGTCTGCTGGCGGATTTCGAGAAGATGGCCTAAATTCCCGCAGCGACTTATTACGAACACGCCGCAGCCGGTTGACTGGCCCGCCTGCAGGTGATAGGTTGGCAGGTCGCGACCCAACAGGGGTTCGTGTGGAGAGGGCCTATCTGAACGCTTTCGCAATACTCCGGTGCGAGGAAAAGGGAAAATGTTGGCATCCCCGCGTTTACATCAACTGACAATCAATGAATCAGTGCGTCTTGGCGGACGGATTATTCCGTTTTTGGCGGTTCTGATGCTGATGCTCCTGCACGCATCGTCGCCCGTCCTGGCGCAATCCTCCGGTGCCACCATCTCCGGAACCATGTACGACAGAGTCACCGGGGAGACGCTTCCCTACGGCAATGTCGTCCTGGTGGGGACATCGTGGGGCGGCATGAGCCTGGATGACGGCACCTTCCTGATCACCGATATCCCGCCGGGGACCTACACGATCCGCGCCACCTATATGGGATACAAAATCGCGGAGAAAGTGAGTCTGCGCCTACGCAACGGCACGCTCGTCGAGCTGACGTTCCGACTCGAACCATCGATTATCCAGTCCGAAGCGGTGACCGTCTACGGCGAGCGACCGCTGGTGGATGTCTCCGAGGCGAGCAGCACCAAGTCCCTGGCCGCTGACGACATCGCCCGCATGCCGGTCGAGAATGTCGAAGAGGTGCTGGTCACCCAGCCCGGAGTGGTGGAGCAGGACAACGAGATCCATATCCGCGGCAGCCGCGCCAACGAGACCCTGATCCTGGTCGACGGCGTGCCCATGTCCGACGCCCTGGCCGGCACGAGCAGCGCCAAGGGGATCGATTCCAAGTCGGTCGCCAAGATGGATATGATCACCGGCGGCTGGCGCGCCGAATACGGCAATGCGATGGGGGGCGTCATCAATGTGACCCTGAAGGAGGGGAGCGAGACGTTCAGCGGTTTCACCCAGTACGGCGTCGACCATCTGCCCGGTGTGGAGACGGACTGGGAGCACTACTACACCGATTCCTGGAAGATACAGTGCAGCGGTCCGATGCCGGGCAGCGGCACCTGGTTCCCGGGTGAGTACCTGAGCTTCTTCGGCAACCTGTCCGTCGAGACTATGAATACCCGCTTCCCCTCAATCTCCGGTATGCCCGCGGGGGGGGAGGATCTCAACGTCCGGTACGAGGACAGTTTCCTGGGCATCCCCATCACCTGGTCCAGCCCCAACGTGGCGCCCAGGCAGAACAACGCCCTCAACATGACTGCCAAGTGGGCCTGGAAACTCAATCAGGACCACAAGTTCACCTTGACGATGACCAAGTACCTGTCGATCGATCAGGGCTTCGAGCGGCATGACATCAGCGATCTCACACGACAGAGTAATCGCTATCCCTACCAGTGGTCCAAATACCTGGATCATTACAGCGCATTTATCGAGGATCGCAACACCACCGTTCTCAAGTATCGCCAGACGCTGGCGGGCGACATGTTCTACGAGGTGTTGCTCTCCCGCTTCTACTCCCGGATTCATCAGGATTCGCAGGGTGAGTACGTGGACGACTTCAAGTCCTATCTGGCGCAATACCAGCCGGAGGCGCTGGACTGGCCCGATCCCTACCAGCAGGAGGAGTGGCTCTTCCACCCCTATTTCTATCTCAACGGGGATCACAATCAGTATCGCGACCGTTTTTCCGAGCGCTATTCGCTGCAGTGGGATCTGAGCAAGAACTGGTATCCGCATCACCACGCCAAGACCGGTTTCGTCATCAACTACGAAACGATTCAGAACATCGAGATTAAAGATCCCTGGGTCTCGCGTCCCGACAGTCTGGGCCGCAAGGATATTTTCCGCACCAATCCGACGACCTTCGCAGCCTACGTGCAGGATGACATCGAGTATAAGGGTTTGATCACAAACATCGGTCTGCGCGCCGATGTCTGGTTCCCCGGCAGCCTGGCCGAGCGGACGGCCAATTCCGCCGTCGCCGGCGAGTTGGGGGATATCATCAGTCCAACCGTGGGACAGAGATATCTGGACGAGACGCACATGGTGTTCGGCAACCGCTGCAAGTACACGTTGAGCCCGCGTATTGCGATCAGCTTCCCGGTCACCGACCGCGACAACCTGTTCTTCAATTACGGCCACTTCAACCAGTGGCCGACCTACTACTATGTCTACACGCATGTCGCCAGCGGCGTGGAGGACCTCTTCGGCAACCTGGGGAACATCAACCTCGATCCGAAGATCACGATCCAGTATGAACTGGGCGCGGCGCACACCTTCACCGACAATCTGGCGGGCAACGTGACGGTCTTCGTGAAGGACATCTTCAACTATCCCACCAGCCAGAAGATGATCTACCAGTACTACGATCCGATCGAGGGGAGCCAGGAGGGAACCTACTTCCTCTATCGCAACAGCGACTACTCCCGCAGCCGCGGTGTCGAACTCAGTATGCGCAAACGGCGGGGACGCTTTCTCTCCGGCGGCCTGAGCTACACCTACTCCATCGCCACGGGCAAGAGCAGTGATCCCAACGCGCAACGTGAGGATTACATCGGCGGTTCGACCGGCGAAGTGGAACTTGAGGAGGGGTACCTCAACTGGAATCGGCCCCACCGGATGACCGCCACCCTGGATTTCCGCGTGCGCGATACGGTCGGCCCCACGATCCTGGGCATTCAGTTGCCCGGTTGCTGGGGATTCAATACCTATTTCAGCCGCTCCAGCGGGCGGGCCTATACGCCTCAGAATGCCGCGGGTGTCGAGACCAGCGAGAGCTACTCCAAAAACGGGCCGTCGGAGCAGAACCTCAATTTCAAGCTCAACAAGTGGATCAACTGGGGCAACTACCGTGTGGAGTTCACGCTTCAGGGCTGGAACGTCTTCAACTGGCATCAGCCCAAGTCCATAGATCCCGTTACCGGCAAGGCCTATCGTGACGGTTACGGCAGTTACAGCAATATCTTGACCAACCCGGACTCCAAGTTGAGTCGCTACCTGGGGCTGATGGATCCATCGCGCAACGGCAACCCGCGACGACTCAAGTTCAGCGTGGGGGTGAACTTCTGATGATGAAACGCATGCTCATCCCGATGCTCTGCCTGCTGCTTCTGACCTCTACCGCATCCGCCAACAGTGAACTAGGCGGACTGCGAGTGGCAACGAGCAGCGGTACGTTCCTGAAGATCGGCATCAGCCCCCGAGGCGAGGCCATGGGTGGCGCCTGGACGTCAATCGCCTCCGACGCCACTGCCGCCTGGTACAATCCGGCCGGTCTGGCTCAACTCGGGACGGGACAGGTCTTTGCCGGTTACACTGCCTGGCCTGCCGATATCCGCTATACCAATCTGGTGGTCGCGGTGCCGTCGTCCTTGCTCCACGGCACGATCGCGGTTCAGGTTGGCAATCTGTTCACGACGATGGATGAGACCGATGAATATCATCCCTACGGCACGGGCCGCTCCTTCACCTATTCGGATCTGGTGCTGGGGGTGTCCTACGCGCGATCGATGACCGCCCAGCTCCAGGTGGGGGGGACGGTCAAATACGTGCGGGAGGATTTCGGCTCCTCCATCGGCGGCCCCGTGACCAACTCACTGGTGATCGATGTCGGTACCCTCTATCATCTGGCTTTCGCGAACATGCGCATCGGCATGTGCATCCAGAATTTCGGGTCCGAGCTCACCCCATCCGGCAGCTATTGGAACCACGTCGAGGAGAAAAATGAGGAGTTCGAGGGCTTCCCGCCCCCGTCCAACTTCAAGCTGGGGCTCGCCTACGAGCTCTGGCTCAGCTACCCCTGGTTGCTGACCCAGTCAGTGGAGATGAACCATCTCTCGGATAACCGGGAGACGCTGACCTCCGGTCTGGAGATGCTCTACGGCGGCGGCTTGCTGGCTTTCCGGGCGGGCTACAACCTCCTCTCCGACGAAATGGGACTGTCGGCCGGTTTCGGGGCCAACTTCCTGGTCGGGACCGCCCTGGCGGGCCTGGACTACTCATTCACCGACGGCAATTCCCTGGGGGCCATTCACCGTTGGGCCTTCCGGGTCGATTTCTAATGCAGGACGGGTACGGCATGCGCGGATTAGTCAAGGCTCTGTTGCCCTTTGCTCTGCTGGCCTTGGCCTGCGGCATCAAGACGGAACTGCCGAGCCAGATTCCCAACACCGAGCCGCTGGGTGACGAGGGGTATGCGGCCAACTATCGTTGGAACATCGATGGGATCACCAGCATGATGTTCCACAGGAGCGGGAACATCTTCACGGCGATTCAGCACGAAGACAGCCTGAGCATCTACCCCTCCTATCAGAAGACGTTTGACGTCAAGCCGATCAACAAGCGGATCTTCGTGGGTCTGGGTACGCCGCTCCTTCTCGCGGATGGTTATTCCGGGCACCATCGTCTGTGGGTTCTTGACGATGCCGACGGCTATATCAAGGGTTATCACGGGCGGGACATCTTCGCAGACGAACTCGAGATCGAGATTCAGTTCACCGATCCGAACTGGCAGGATATCGTCGGCATCGCGGCCGACAGCCACGGGCGGATATTCGTGGCCGACAATGCCGCCAACACGGTGTATCACTACCTGCTCGAAGACGATGCCATCACCCTGCAGGGGGAGTTGACGTGGGGCGCTCAGGTCAGCTCCAGTATTCGGGATGTGGATGTCGCCGGTGATTACGTAGTGCTCCTGGTCGAGGGCAGTTGGGCGGTTCGCCGCTTCCTCCTCGTTGGTGATGAGTTCGTGGAGGAGGACTATGTCGGCACCCAGAGAGAATTCACGGATCCGATCGCGATGGTCGGTCGCCCGGGCGTCTGCTTCGTTGTGGACCAGGGGGACTCTTCGGTCTGGGAACTCGATCTGGAGGACCTGAACAATCCCGAGGGGGGTGTCCTGGTGGCGGCCGCCGCAGCGGACACCACGATTATCCTCCCCAGCGCCATCGCCGTGAACAATGACAAGGTCTATATCGCTGATTCCGTGCTTGAGAGAGTGGTCGATTATGAAAAACGTCAGAGTCCCTAGCCGTATGCCGCTGAACCGGACCGGTACCCCGGCACGCCACCTGAGGGTGGGCGCGACGTTGCTGGCGTTGATCCTCCTGGCCGCCGGCCTGTCGGTGACGGGCAATGCGTCCGGGGCATCGTCTCATGATGCCCCCGCCGGTTATGTGCCGCCTGTCCACGAGTCCTACATGACCCTGGCCGACCGTGATCTGCAACTGGACTATACGTTCAAGGTGCAGAACGTCGGCAACCTGGCTCTGGCTGTGAGCAATCACGGCTTCCTGGGCGACAACTTCGCCCAGCGCGATCCCTCGATGGAGTACCCCAAGGGTTCCGAGGTCGATCACATGGTGCGCGCCGGTCTGTGGATCGGCGGTCTCAACACCAACTTCGATACGCTGGTCACGACAGGTGTTCAGGACGGTTACTGGGGCACCTACAACCGTTCGACCGAGTGGGTCCCGATATCGATCGAGGATGAGGATGTGGATCTGGGGTGGATTCGTGAGCGGAGCACGCTCCCCTCGAGTCCCTATTACGATCCGCTGAATGCGATCAGCGAGCAGGATTTCGTCACCGGCTTTCTCGACACGCTGGACCACGCCCACACACCCGTTACGGGGAACGCCGATACCTATCACAACGCCAGTGGCCTCATCGTGACCCAGGAGAGCTACGCCTGGAGTTATGAGCCGGCCGATGCCATGGTCCTGCTCAAGTGGACCATCGTGCCCACCCGGATCATCGGCAATACCTATGTCGGCCTCTATGCGGAGCTGACGACCGGCTGGAAGGGGCAGTATCCGGAGTCTTCGGGGTGGCCGCCTTCGAGTGCGAACTGGTTCCATCACCACTATCTCTACTGGGTGGACGATCTGCCCGACTACGCCGCGATGTCCGATGATCCTCTCAATCTCGTGGCCGAACATCACTATACGTACGGTGATGGTCACGCGCCGCAGCATGCCGGCATCAAGTTCCTGGGCGCCAAGTACAAGACGGCGGGGGAGGAGTGGACTGAGGATGTCGGACGTGTCGCCTGGCGCTGGTGGGCCTGGGAGCCGGGCAGCTATACCATGGACAACGATTCCGAGAAGTATGTGATGCTCAGCAAGGACGGGATCGACGACTGGACCGAGATTACCCCCTCCGGGGACAACTCCGGGGACAGCCCCATCATGCTCCTGGATCTGGGGCCCTGCAACCTGTTCCCCGGCAGTGCGGAGGAGGCGCCCGATTCGCTGGTCATCTCCTTCGCCTTCCTCGGCGGCGATGATTTCGACGACCTCGTCGACAACGCCCTCTATGCGCAGCGGGTCTACAACTTCAACTTCACCGTGCCGACCCCGCCGCCGTCACCGCAGATCAACTCGAAGATAGATATCCAGGCGGGGCAGGTGCGCTTGCTGTGGGAGGACAGTCCCGAGCACTCCGTTGACGCCGTGACCCATGACTACGATTTCGAGGGCTATCGCATCTATGTCGGCCGGAGTGCGGAGGAGTCGTCGTTCGATCTGCTCAAGCAGTTCGACCTGGCGGAGATCCCAGCCAAGAACCCGATGAACGAGGCCTACTTCACCAACACCTGGCTCACCTACCAGATCGACAACACGCCGGAATACGAGACGGCGCAGGAGGTGCTCGACGGCATCTGGGGCGAGGAGGTCTACCGCTATCATGGGGATGCCGTCGAACCGTTCCTGGTGACGCAGGTCGATACGGTCGGATACAACACCGGTATGGAGGCCATCCTTTTGCCGCCCGAGGAGTGGGTGGTCGAGGTCGTCGAGACGGATACGCTGACCTACAAGTACGCCTACGATCTGGATAATCTCTCCGACGGCCACGGTTACTGGGCCGGGGTTACGAGCTATGACCTGGGCAATCCCGAGACGCCGAGCCTGGAGAGCGGCATCAGCCAGAACATGCTCTACGTGATCCCGGGGCTGAGCGCGGCGCAATCCCGGCAGCGCGATGTGACCGTATTCCCCAACCCCTACCGCGGCAGCGCGAGCTGGGACGGCAACCGGGCGACGGGGCGCTATGTCTGGTTCGCCGGATTGCCCCCCCGGGCGGACATCAAGATCTTCACCCTGGCGGGCGACCTCGTGGACGAGATCTCCTTCAACAGGGATACCTACGAGGCCGGAAATGCCGCCGGTGTCTACCGTGGCCTCGATGGAGAGCTGTCACCCAATCTGTCCGGGACCATGGCGGCCTGGGATCTCCGCAATCACAACGGGCAACCGGTCGCCACGGGGCTGTACCTGTTCTCGGTGCGGGACAAAAGTTCAGGGGATACCCAGCAGGGCAAGTTCCTGGTGTTGAAGTAGAGCCACCTCGATTCAGGAAGAGCGAGTACGATATGCGCTTTTGGAAATTGACGAGTTTTTGCCTGTTGGGCCTGCTCCTGATCATGGGGTGGGGGTGTTCCGACGAGGGGCGCCTGCTGCCGAATCTACCTCCGGAGACCACCCTGTTCGTGGATGACGGCTCACTGCACACCACCCACTACCAGCAGATTCTGAGTTGGCACGGTGAGGATCAGGACGGCGAGGTGATCCGCTTCGAGTACAAGTGGACCTTCCCCGAGGGTGCCGTGACGGCTGATTTCGACACCACCTGGGTCGGCCTGGTGGAACCGTTCGTCGAGATGGTCTGCGATACATTCCTGCTTCCCCTGCCCACCGAGTGGCACACTGAGCTCACGGCCAATTTCCAGATTCGGGCAGTGGACACCAAGGGGTTGGCGGATCCGACTCCGGCCTCCGCCGATTTCAGGATTTTCAACCGCGCTCCCATCCTCTACTACAAGACAGGCGGGGATACTTTGCGGACAATGGAGCTGCCCACCTCGATCCTCCCCGTCTGCAATCTCGATTTCATGGTCATCGATCCGGACAATATGCCCACGGAAGATGACCCGGGGGTGGAATTTATCCGGGAAATCAGATTCTGGTTTGAGGACCCCGCGGAATTTATTTCGCTGGCTCCAACCGACACTTTGTTGATCCTGGACGATACGGATTTCGGCGAAAATGTGGGTGTCGACCGCGAATTCCATCTCCAGGCCTTCGATCTGGCGGGAGCGGGGAGCAACATCCTGGAGGGTACCGCCTTCGTGCGGGACATCTCGGCGGCCAGGGTTCTGATCCTGGATTCCGCGGGGTCATTGGTGGCCGATTCTCCCATAGTGGATGCGTTCTGGCGCGATGAGGTAATTAGCCTGTTCCCGGCCGAAGAGGTTGTGCTTCACGACTTTGAGAACGATGGTCAACTGGGGCACAAGAGCATTCTTAACGCAATCTTCTCCCTATTCGAAGCTGTGATATGGTATAATGGAAACGCGGGCGAGGCCGATATGAGCTTCGTCAGCAGTCCGACACCGGAGATCACGGCAGCGGAGGAGGGGTTGGTTGAGTACCTGGAGCAGGGCGGCCACGCGCTGTTGACCGGGTTCAACCTGCTCGGCGCGAGCCGTGGCGACGCAGCCGGCGGTAGTTTCTCGGCTGCATTTGAAGAGGATGTAATTCTGGTCGACAGTCTCTTGGTCCACAGCACGAATATGCCCGCGGGGGTTGAGGCCTCACCGAACTGGTGGCATTTCACCGGTCAGGAGATTACAGGTTTCCCGGAGGTTGGAACCCACACCCTCCGCAATCAATCCACCAAAGCGGGCACGGACAGAATGGCGCTGGACGAGGAATCCATCGCCGGAAATCTGATCGAAGAGTTATACCGGGTGGCGGGCAGCACCGTCTATCCGCCCAGTACCTTAAATGGTGCGGCGGGTGTTCGGCGGGTTTACGAGGCGAGTGGTGGCGAGCTTGTTCTGCTCACCTTCCCCGTCAGCCTCGCCGATGGTTACGACAACGCCCTGGAGGATGTCCTGGACTTCCTGCGGGGGTTTGGAGTGCTCTCCCAGTAATGGGGGAGCGGAGCAGCGGGTCGATCCCTGGCCCGAAGATTTCTCAGCTTTGTCTTGTCAACAATCAAACAGGGGGCATATATGAAAAAGCTCTTTTCTCTGCTGATGCTGGTTGTGGTTTTCACATCCGGTGCGGCTTATGGTCAGGATCCTTTCGCGACCACAATCTACGATCTCAACAACGGCCTCGTTCCCTTGGACACACTGGTTCTGCTGGAGGATGTCGTCATCACCGGCGTCGTGGCTTACGGGCTCTATGTCCAGGAGCAGGCGAGCGGCGAGTACAGCGGGATCTTCATCTATACGGGCAGCGCCAACCCTCCCGCGGAGGAGGTCGGCAATATCTGCGACATCATCGGTCCCTACGAGGAGTATCAGGGGCTTGCGGAGCTCAACTTACCCATGAGTACAAGCTCATCGATTACGGTGACCGATCCTGACGGTACTGTACCGGATCCTATCCTGGTGCGGGCCGTGCAGGTCAAGACCACCAACCCCGATGAAGCCGAAAAGTGGGAATCGGTTCTGATCTACGCCGAGAATCTGAATCCCCTGGCGGATGATCCCGGCTACGGTGCCTACTTCGCCATGGAGTTCGACTTCGCGATCAACGATACGCTGCGTCTCGATGACGCCTTCGATCACTCCCAGCCGAATCCCGGCCAGCTGCTCGACAGCGTCACCGGTTGCGTGCGTTACTCCTACAACGAGTTCAACGTCAACCCGCGCGGCAACGAGGATTTCGTCTATAACGGCGCCGCTCCGGCTCCGAATCTGGAGTGGGCTGTCGCCACCGGCGCCAACACAGTGCGGATCCGGTTCGATCGCGACGTCGAGCAGACTTCGGCCGAACTCGTCACCAACTACATGTTGGGTGGCGGATTGACCGTGACTGCCGCCGCAATCGACACGGAAAATGCCCAGATCGTCAACCTGACCCTGGGTGCCGACATGACCGTCGAAACCCTGGTCAGTATGATCGTCTTCAACGTGCGCAACGAGGATGGCGTGCCGATGGCTCCGCAGAACGTGGATTTCTGGGGCAACATCAACAGCATCGTCTTCGCCTCGACGCCGGATGCCGGCGCCGACTCCAGCGCCATCGCGCAGAGCTACGTTACCGTCACCGGTATCGTGCACAGCAAGTTCGATGGTTACGGCAAGAGCCACATCTACCTGGGTGACCTCAGCGGCCCCGGCGACTACAGTGGCCTCGAAATCTACATGAACGCCTCGCTGGATCTGGTCAACGTGGGTGACATTGTCGTCATCGGCGACTACATCTACGAGTACTTCGCCATGACCTGTATGGCCGAGCCCTTCTTCTACTTCGATATCCTCTCCAGCGGCAACCCGGTTCCCGACCCGCAGGTGATGGTCATCGATGGCGGCGACTACGAAGTGGTCGAGGGTAGCCTGGTTGAAGTGCAGGAGGTGGTCGTGGTCGAACGTGGCGGCGATTACAACTTCTACGACTGGAACGTCTCCCAGGATGGACTCAACTGGCTGAAGATCGATTCCGTGAACCACTACAGTGGTGGTTACGATGACTTCTACACCTACGTTGAGGGTCTCGGTGATACCCTGAATATCTGTGGCGTCATCAGATATGCATTCGGTGAGTACATCCTGCAGCCCCGCAGCGATGATGATATCGACATCATCTACCAGAATCCGGTCGGTGTTGAGGTAACGCCCGGCGCCTATGCGGTCCTGGGTCAGAACTTCCCGAATCCATTCAACCCGAAGACCGAAATCTCCTTCGCGCTGGCCAGCGATGGTCTTGCGAGCCTGGAGATCTTCGACGTTCAGGGTCGTCTGGTCAAAACTCTGGTGAGCGGCAAACTGGGAGCCGGCTCCCATACGGTCACCTGGAACGGTGACACCAATCAGGGTGACATGTCGACAAGCGGTATGTATTTCTACCGTCTGAACACATCTCATGAGACTCTGACACGTCGGATGCTGCTGCTGAAGTAAGAGTCGCAAAACACCAGGCTGTTTTGCTTATACGGAGAATTGAATCGCGTCGCAAAACAACAGAGCTGTTTTGCTTACACGAAGAATTGAATCGCTGCGCGATTCCGATTCTTCGGGGACAGGTGGCGGTAATGCGGACACCTGTGAGAACGGAAACGGGCTGATCCTGCGTCTCTCCTAAGACAAGGCTATGCTCGAGAAATCAAAGGGGTCCCGGCATCTGCCGGGGCCCCTTTTCTCGATGTGCCGGTTGGAAAAGGGGGGCGACGATGGATATCGGGGATAGACCTCATGCTCCACATTGCCTAGAATATCCCCTGTAATCGCTGGGAATCACACAGAGTTCGACTACCAGGAGAGATGTATTGTCCCGACACCGTTTCTTTGCCCATGTGCCGGCCACCATGCTGGACAGGTACCTGCCCGCCCTCGAGCAGATGCCGCTCGGCCTGGAGATCTATATGGATCAGGTGGCCCTGCGGGATGATTTCCGCCCCGAGCTCGAACGCCTGGGGGCAATGTTGCGGGAGGGGGCGCGCGCCTGTCGGTTTCACGCTCCGTTCAGGGACATCAATCCCGGCGGCTTTGATCCGGACATCCTGGAGATCAGCCGCCGTCGATTGATTGCGGCCCTGGACGCCGCCAAGCATTTCGGCGTGCGCGATCTGGTTGCCCACACGGCCTGGGATCCCCGCATGTACGGGCTGGATCGCGCCGAGTGGCTCGATCGCTCCACGACTTTCTGGCTGGATATGGGGGAGCAGGCGGCGAAACGGGGGTGCCGGTTCGGTCTGGAGAATGTTTTTGATCTTCAGCCGACGCTCCTTGCGGAGCTGCTTGACCGTTTGCCCTCCCCAATCTTCGGTGTCAATCTCGATATCGGGCACTGGTTTGCCTGGGGTGCGGGTTCTCTGTCCGAATGGTTCGATATCCTGGGGCCCCGCTTACTGTCGCTGCATCTGCATGACAACAATGGTGTTCACGATGAGCATCTGCCCGTGGGGGCCGGTAAGATCCCCTGGTCCGAACTCTATCCCCTGGTGAGAGCGGTCGGACGTCCACTGGACTGGACGGTGGAAAATCGGAGCGTGGCAGCGGTGGTGGCGAGCGCCAACCACATCGGTAGGTATGCCGGGGTTGCCGATTTGTCTCACCTTGTGGATATTATTCATCCGGAGCCGACCGGGCACAAATAGCTGCCGGTGCTCTTGACAGTGCCGTAAGCCTTTGCTACTTTGGCACTTCGTTTATTCACGAGGCCCGATTGTACCCGATCCCCAATCCAAGGCGGGGCAGCGGTTTGGTGTGTAAATTCATAGATGGAGGCGATCATGAAGACCTATGTCGCGAAGACAGAGGACTTGGTACACCGCTGGTATATTGTTGATGCTGAAGGGGCTACCCTCGGTCGGCTTGCCAGTCGTGTTGCTCAGGTCATTCGCGGTAAACACCGTCCCGATTTCTCTCCCCACATGGATATGGGGGATCATGTCATCATCGTCAACGCCGAAAAGGTGTATGTCAGTGGCGACAAGAGAGAACAGAAAACCTACACGCGTTACTCCGGTTACCAGAGTGGCCTGACGACCAGGAAACTGGGCGACATGCTGGCTGACAAACCTGAGGAAGTGTTGACTCACGCCGTGAAGGGTATGCTGCCCAAGAATCGTCTTGGCCGCAAGCTGATCCGTAAACTCAGAGTTTATCGTGGCAGCGGCCATCCGCATGTTGGCCAGATGCCCGAAACCCTGGAGATCTAGTGCTCCAGTTTGGAGAAGGAGTCCAATAGGATGTCTGAAGTCTATACAGCGACCGGACGGCGCAAGGAATCCGTGGCTCGGGGTCGCGTTGTTATTCCCGGTACCGGTAAGCAGACCATCAATGGCCGTCAGCTGGACAGCTACCTTGGTCGTCGCAACCTGATTATCCAGGTTCGCCAACCCCTTGAGTTCGTCGACCTGATGGACTCCGTGGATATCCACGCGCGGGTCAATGGTGGCGGAATTACCGGCCAGGCGGGCGCAGTTCGCCTTGGCATCGCCCGTGCGCTGCTTGTCAAGGATGAAGAGCTGAAGAAAACGTTGCGTGGTTCTGGTTGTCTGACTCGCGATCCTCGTATGAAGGAGCGCAAGAAGTACGGTCAGCCCGGTGCGCGTAAGCGTTTCCAGTTCTCGAAGCGGTAGAAGAACTTTTACATTACACACGTCGATGGATCGGATTGCAGGTCTCCCATAGCGGGAGTGGAATCCGGGCGGAAGTCGGCGGTGGACAAACCTGCAGGAGGAAGTCATGGGTTTCAACGTGACCATCAAGGACATGCTGGAAGCCGGGGTTCACTTTGGGCATCAGACCCGTCGCTGGAATCCCAAGATGAAGCGTTTCATCTTTGCCGAGAAAAACGGCATCTACATCATCGATCTTCAGAAAACCCACGAATGCGCCAAGGTGGCCTATGAGGTCATCCGCAAGGCGGCATCGACGGGTGCGCCGGTTCTCTTCGTGGGACCCAAGAAGCAGGCCAAGGAGACAATCCAGGAGGAGGCCAAGCGCTGTGATCAGTTCTTCGTCATCGAGCGTTGGCTTGGTGGTTTGCTGACCAATTTCAAGACCGTGCGCAAGAGCATCGATAAGCTGCTCGATATCGAGAAGATGATGGAGGATGGCCGGTTTGAGCAGTTCAACAAGAAGGAGCGGATGCAGCTGAACAAAAAGCGCGACCGTCTCCAACTCATGCTCGGCGGTATTCGGGGTATGGAAAAGACTCCGGGACTCGTTTTTGTCGTCGATACCAGTCAGAGTGAAATCGCCATCAAAGAGGCCAACAAGCTGAAGGTTCCGGTTGTCGCCATGGTCGACACCAACTGTGATCCCGATGCCGTCGATTATCCTATCCCCGGTAACGATGATGCGATCCGTTCGATCCGACTCTTCACGCGGATGACCGCAGAGGCCGTGATCGAGGGGCGTGCGTCGATGAAGGACAAGGAGAAGATCGAAAAGGCCAAGGCCGAGAAGATCGCTGCCGAAAAGCAGGCGGACAAACCGGCTCCGAGGGCTCCGAAGCCCAAACCCGCCGCCGCGCCCAAGGTCGAGAAAAAAGAAGCCGCGCCGGTCAAAACAGAGGACGCTCCCAAGCTGGACGCCTAACCGGGGCAGAGCACAACACATTTGCGATGTCGAGGAGGAATTCCATGGCTGAGATTACTGCCAAACTGGTGAAGGAGCTTCGCGAGAAGACCGGGGCCGGTATGATGAACTGCAAAAAAGCACTTGGGGAGACCGATGGCGACCTGAGCAAGGCGATCGACTATCTGCGCACCAAGGGCATGGCCGATGCGAAGAAGAAGTCCGGCCGGGCAACCAAGGAGGGCCTCGTGTTCTCCTACATCCACCCGGGTGGCAAGGTCGGCGTCATGATCGAGGTCGCCTGCGAAACGGATTTCGTGGCGCGCACCCCCGATTTTCAGAATTTCTGCAAGGATGTTGCCATGCAGGTCGCGGCCTCCGCTCCCCTGGCGGTCGAACGTGAAGACCTGGACCCTGCGGTCGTCGAGCACGAACGTGAGATCGCCAAGCAACAGGCTATCGAATCCGGCAAGCCGGAGAACATTGCCGAGAAGATCGTCACTGGTCGTATCGAGAAATTCTTCGGCGAGGTTTGCCTCATGGAGCAGGCCTTCGTCAAGGATCCCAACATGACCGTGAAGGATCTGCTCGATGGTATGATCGGTTCTCTCGGCGAGAATATGGCCATCCGTCGCTTCGCCCGCTTCCAGCTTGGTGAAGAGATTTAACTCGGGAGATTTATGCCGTCAGCGAGATACCAGCGCGTCCTCCTCAAACTGAGTGGTGAAACCCTCAGTGGAGAAAACGGTCAGAGCTTCGACTTCGGCAGAATTCGAACTCTGGCCCACCAACTGGGGACGTTAAGATCACACGATGTGGAGATCGCGCTGGTTCTCGGTGGCGGCAATATTTTTAGGGGCAGGGAAGCCCGCAATGTCGGTGTGGATCGGATCCGGGGCGACAGGCTCGGGATGCTGGCCACTGTGATGAACGCCAGTTCGCTCGCAGCGGTACTGGAGGCGGAGGGGATTCCCGTCCGCATGTTCACCGCCACGCCCATGCCGGCCTTCGCGGAAACCTGGTCACCCGAAAACGCCCGCGCCGCCATGGCAGCGGGCGAATTTGTTATCGCCGCCGGGGGGATCGGGCAACCCCACTTCTCAACGGACACGACTGCCGCCTTGCGGGCGATCGAGATCAAGGCCGATGTCCTGCTCAAAGCCACAACGGTTGACGGTGTTTTCTCCGCCGATCCGCGTGTGGATTCCGCTGCTGAATTTCTGCCCCGCCTCAGTTACGACGAAGTATTGCGCCGGCATCTGAAAATCATGGATGCAACGGCATTTGCGCTCTGCCGGGATTTCTCCCTGCCGATGCGGATCTTCAATTTTTCGGAACCGGACATACTCAATCGCATCCTTTCGGGAGAGGAGCTGGGCAGTCTGGTTTTTCAGGAGGAGCCGAATGATTGACGAATTGTTGAAAGATGTTGAAGCGCGTATGGGGAAATCCTGCAAGGCAACAGAGCAGGAGTTCTCGCAAGTGCGTGCAGGTCGGGCCAGCACCGCGCTGCTCGATTCCATCCGTGTGGATTACTACGGTACACCGACCCCGCTCAACCAGGTCGCCAGTGTGGCGGTGCCCGAGGCACGCCTGCTGACCGTATCGCCCTGGGAAAAGCCGCTGCTGTCCGCCATTGAAAAGGCGATTCTGGCCGCCAATATCGGCCTGACGCCCGGCAATGACGGCAATGTGATCCGGATCCCTATTCCACCGCTGACTGAGGAGCGCCGCAAGGAGCTCGTCAAACGGGTCAAGCAGCTCGCTGAGGACGGGCGTGTTGCGATCCGCAATGTTCGCCGCAGTGGCATAGACCAGGCGAAGCAGGCCCAGAAGGGGCAGGATATCACCGAGGATGATCTCAAGAGAGTCAGCGACAAGATTCAGAAGCTGACCGACCGCTTCATCGCCGATCTGGACAAGGTTCTTGACGGCAAGATAGCGGAGATCATGGAGGTCTGATGCTTCGGCATCAAGACTGACGGTAATCCATGAAAAATCAAGTTCTGGCAAATGGTAACCTGCCCCGACACATTGCGATCATTATGGATGGCAATGGCCGGTGGGCCAAGAAGCGCTTGCAGCCCCGCATCATGGGGCATCGTGCCGGGCGTAAGGCCGTCAAACGCACGGTGGAAGCTGCCGCCGAACTCGGTGTCGACTGTCTGACCCTGTACACGTTCTCCACTGAAAACTGGAAACGACCCACCGATGAGGTTGATGCTCTTCTGGCTTTCCTGGCGGAGGTTCTGGAGAGCGAGTTCCTCCGCCTGGCGGAGAACAATATCCGGTTGGTCAGTATGGGGCGATTGCATAACCTGCCCGACGTCGTACTCAAAACGCTGGAGCGAACTCAGGCGCAGCTGGCGGACAATACCGGAATGGTCCTCAACCTCGCTTTGAGCTACAGCGGACACTGTGAAATCGTGGATGCGGCCCGCGCTTTCGCCGAGAAGGTCAAGACTGGTGAAGCCGCGATCTCCGATCTGGATGCGGCGAGTTTTGAGCAGTACCTCTATCGTCCCGAATTGCCCCCCGTCGATCTGTTGATCAGAACCAGTGGGGAACAGCGACTCAGCAATTTCTGCCTGTGGCAGCTGGCCTACTCCGAAATTCACAACTCAGCCAAGCTCTGGCCCGATTTCAAAGCGGAAGACCTATACAAGGCCATTTTGGACTACCAGGGACGGGAGAGACGTTTTGGGAAACTCTGCTGATCGGAAGACATCCAGATTCTCCTCACTGGGTTGGCGTCTGTTGGGCGCGGCTCTCCTCGTTCCGGCTTTCATCTTCATTTTCCTCGAGGGCGGCTGGCTGATTCTGGTTGCCAACTGCCTGTGGATCAGCAAGCTGCTGCATGAGTTCAGTAAAATGGCCGACTCCCGCGGCCACCGCAGGCTATTCCCCGCCCTGCTCCCTTTTCTGCTGGCCATCATCATTGCCTGCCACTGCTGGGGCAGTTCGGCCGGGATGGCAATGTTCACCGCCGCCTGCCTGCTCGTTATGATGTTCGATGCGTTGCGGGGGCGGATCGAAAACGCCTCGGCGACCTGCAGCGAGAAGATTATGGTGATCTTCTATCTGGGACTTCTGCCCGGCTACTGGCTTCTGCTCCGCAGGTTGCCGCTTGAATTCGATCTGGACTATGCGCTCGGCGGCAAGTGGTTGCTGTTTGCCGGTGGCGTGACCTGGCTCAGCGACACCTTTGCCTACTTTGTCGGTGTCCTGATCGGACGCCACAAACTCAAGTCGGCGGTCAGCCCCCAAAAGACCATTGAGGGGATGATCGGCGGTCTGGTCGGCGCCGTGATCAGCGCCATCCTGCTGGCGCCGCACTTCATCAAGGTTCCTCTGGTTCAAGATGGCGAAACCCTTGGTGAACTGGTGCCTCTGCTGGTCACCTGGCAGGCCGTGCTGGCGGGTGTGGTCATCGCCCTGTCCAGTCAACTTGGTGACCTCTTCGAATCGCTCCTCAAACGGGACGCAGCGGTCAAGGACAGCGGCAAGGAGATTCCCGGCCACGGTGGTTTCCTGGATCGTGTGGACAGCATGCTCTTCAGTTTGCCCGTCTTCTACTATTTCCTCTTCTGGGTGTTGTCGACCTCATGAAAAAAGTCATCCTCTGCGGCGCTTCAGGAAGTATCGGAGGGGATACGCTCGCCATCCTGCGCGAATTCCCGAACCGTTTCACCCTTGTCGGCCTGAGTGTCCACACCAATACGACCCGTCTGACACAGTGGATCGGAGAGTTCAAACCCGCGCGTATTCTGATCAGCGATCCCGCATCCCGGGCTGCCTGGCTTGAGCTCAATCGTGAGCATGAAGCTCTGCTGCTCCCGGAGGATGCCCAGGCGGCGGACATGCCTGCCGAGGATGCGGACATCGTCGTCAATGGCATCATGGGTTTCGCGGGACTGGCCGTCACCCTGGCCGCCCTGGAGCTGGATCTGGACGTGGCTTTGGCCAACAAGGAGTCCCTGGTCTGCGGCGGTCAATATCTGCAGCGGAAGCGCGCCTCCTCCCGCGGGCTGCTGTTGCCGGTGGACAGCGAGCACAGTGCACTGTGGCAGCTGCTGCAGGGACGGCCGGAGGGCTCCGTCAATCGGGTCTGGTTGACCGCCTCGGGCGGGCCGTTTCGAACCTGGACCGGATCCGGGATGAGGGCGGTGACGCCTGAGCAGGCCCTGAATCATCCGACCTGGCGGATGGGTCCTAAGATCACCATCGACTCCGCGACACTGATCAACAAGGGGCTCGAGGTGATCGAGGCCTCGTTGCTGTTCGATATCCCCGCTGACGACATTGGCGTGCTGGTGCACCCGACCTCCACGGCTCACGCATTGGTCGAGTTTTCCGACAGCTCGGTTATCTGTCAGATGGCGTCGCCCGACATGCGTCAGCCGATTCTCCAGGCGTTGTGTCATCCCGATTGTCCCGAGTCCTCCTATGGGCGACTCGACTTCGACGGGGTGCTGAATCTCACTTTCGAACCGCTGGACGACGAGCGCTTCCCGGCAGTGAAGCTGGCCAGGCTGGCGCTGAATCTTGGGGGCACGACACCACTGGCCTTCAATGCGGCCGACGAGGTGGCGGTCGAGGCGTTTCTGGCGGGGGAGCTTGATTTTCCCGGCATCGTCGAAGCGGTTCAGGCCGTTATCGAAATGACCGATTGGAAGAGTGAGGATACTTTTACTAATTTACAACTGGCGGACCTGCGTGCGAGAGAAATGACAAAATCCTGGCTGGCGAAGCGACCGATAAACTAACCGCTTACCCGGACCTTCATCCGTCAGGCCTAAACACGGGAGTATCATGTTCAGCATCATCCTGGCTGGAATCTTTACGATCGGCATCATCATCTTCATCCACGAGTTGGGGCATTACCTGGCCGCTCGCGCCGTGGGCATCCATGTCCACCGTTTCTCGCTGGGTTTCGGTCCGATCCTGTTTCGCTGGCACGCCTTCTCGACCGAGTGGGCCCTGAGTCTGCTCCCTTTTGGCGGTTATGTGAAGATGGCCGGTATGGCCGACGCCCCCATGGAGGGGGAGGAGGTCGATGACGAGGCCCTGCTTCCGCCCGAAAAGCTGTTCCGCAACAAGTCGGTGGGCAAACGGCTGCTGGCCATCGTGGCCGGTCCGCTGGCCAACCTGATTCTGGCGCTCCTGCTCAGTATCGCCACGCTGCATTATCAGGGTGAGCAGATCATACCCGACACGCTCCTCTCGGGCCCCACGGCCGGCAGTCCCGCTGCGGAGGCGGGGATCGTTGCCGGGGACCGGATTGTCGCCTGGGACGGCGTAGCAGTCGACAACTGGAATCAGCTTTTCGTTCTGATCAACGATTCCGATGAGTCGACATTCAATTTCACCACCGAACGGGATGGCGAGTTGCGGGACATATCGCTCAATCTGGTTGACGGGAACGGCGACCCCGTGCTCTCCGGATTGGGTTATACTCTCGACTGCCGCGTCGGGAAGGTGCTCAAGGATGGTCCCGCCGATCAGGTGGGCTTGCGGCATGGCGACAGGATCCTGAACGTCAACGGCAAAGAGGTCACCTTTTTCTCCGAGATCTCCGAGATAATCAACAGCATTCCCGAAGAGGAGGTCCATCTCGTCTGGGAGCGGGAGGGTGAGTTGCTGGAGGGCACCGTGATGGTGCAGGCCGCCGACGTACCTGATCCCGAGGAGGAGGGGCGGCTGATGAAGGCCGGTCGGATCTTCTACGAACCCTATCGCGACTGGCGCCCCTACAAATTCAGCGAGAGCATCTCCCTGGGATCGCAGCAGGTATTTCTGTGGAGCAAGGTGACCCTGAGTTGGATCGGCAAGATGATCGCCGGCCAGGGGAACAAGGATTCGGTTGGGGGGCCGATAACCATCTTCCGGGCTGCCGGCGAAATGGCGCGCTGGGGTTTCAACCGTCTACTCACATTCATCGCGTTCTTCAGTACGCAGCTCTTCCTGCTGAATCTGTTGCCCATCCCCGTACTTGATGGCGGGCATATCGTCTTCCTCACGCTTGAGGGCGCCGGGGTACCGATGTCGGAGACCTGGCGGATTCGACTGACGACTGTGGGGATGGTCCTGATTCTGGGCCTGATGGCCTGGATCGTCGTGCTGGATATCGTGAAATTGTTCTAGCTTGGGAGAGATGGGGCAAGCTGACGGCGTCAGGGTTGATTCATCATGATTTTTTTCCGGCGCACGATTTCGTCGAATACGAGGGACCACCGTTCGGGATCCCGGGCAGTGATCTCAGCCATCACGACCTGTAGGGAATCCGTCGGAAAGTCGAAGGCGAGGAAGTTCCACCTTGATTCGGCTGCATCGTCTTTGGATGCGGAGAGATGGCGAGCTTCGACAAGCCGCAGATACTGCTCCACGACAAAAATCTCATCGGGCGTGAGCACAATTGCATCCTCCGACGAGTCGTTATTCGTGCAGGAGCCCAGGGTGATGACCAGGCTGAGCAGAAAGATGGGGACAATCCGTTTGAGGATGGTGTTAACTCCTGACATGTCGGCCTTTCCATGCATGAGTACAATCTACGGAAGAACAGGGGATCTGTCAAAGGTGATGCGCATCGGCGTGTTTACTCTGTTCTGTTTGCTGGGTTTCCTCTGTCTGATCCCATTCGCGGCGGCAGCCTCCGAGAATGAGGGACAGCCGCTGATCCTCAGTATCGAGTTCGACGGCAACCTGTCCATCCCGGCTGGTGAACTCAAGGATCTCATGCGCACTCGCGCTCCCCGCATCTTTCAGCTCTTCAATCATCCTCGCTATGTTCGTGACTGGTTGCGTAGCGACCTGGCCGTGCTGGCCGCCCATTACCATCAGGCGGGCTTCTACGACGTTCAGATCATTGCCCATCCCGAACGGGATATTATCTACGATGCCGACCTCAACGGCGTGTATGTCAAGATCCATATCATCGAGGGGAAGCGCCGCTACCTCAATCGGATCACATTCGAACCGCAACTCGAGGGGGATGAGGAGGATGTTCTGCGGCTGCTCCGCTTGCGACAGGGCGCGCCGTTCGATCCCCAGGCACCGGGCATGGATGTGTTCACGATCACCCGCTCCCTCCAGGACGAGGGCTACTTCGCCGCGCGGGTGTGGTACGAGTCCATACCTCACGAAACCCCCGCGCATGCCTCTGCCGACTCCATCGATATTCACTTCCTGATCGAGCACGATCTGCCCGCCCGGCTGGGAGAGATCCGCATCGAAGGCGGCGACTTGCCCGAGGAGCTGATTCTCCGGGAGATGAATGTCGAGCGGGGGGAGCGGCTGCGGCTGGATGATATCCTGCAGAGCAAGCAGAACCTGTACGACACCGGTTTCTTCCGCCTGGTGAACTACCGAATAGAGCAGAGACCACGCGTCGCCGGTGCGGTGGAGGATGTCCTCGACCTCGTCTGGCTCCTGCGGGAGCGGAAGATGGCGGCGGTGGAGACGGGGATCGGTGTGGGTACCGTCGATGGCCTTCGGCTTGTCGGCGGGTGGAGCCATCGCAACCTGTTCAATCAGGGACGGCGACTCAGTCTGAACGGCATGGTCAGTTTCAAGGATAACAGCGAGGGTGAGTTCGGACGCAGCTTCGAACGGGAAGCGCTGGAGTACAGCTTCATGCGCATAGCGCGGCTGCGGGCCTATCTCTCTCTGCTGCTGTTCCGTGAGCAGGATTATGAGCAGGAGATGACCGCGACGAATCTGGAGACGCGTGCGATCCGCTTCAGTGCGGCCCGCCGGATCAATCCGGTGACCATCCTCAAGGTGCGTGAGCAGTTTGATATCCTGTACCAGCGGCAAAGGACAGATATTGAGGTGGAGAGCCAGCCCAATACCAATACCCGCTCTCTGAGTCTGATTCTCGATCATGACAGCCGCAACGACTATTTCAGTCCGTCCCGAGGAACCAGGTCGCAGTTCAGCTACGAGATTGCGGGTGGCCTGCAGGGTGGGGACAATCACTTCCACCGCCTGCAGTGGTCAATGAGTCGACACAAGAAGATAACGGGCGGCGTGTTGGCGCATCGCCTCTTCCTGGGCACGGTCTGGTCCTTCGGAGAAAGCCGCGCCGATCCGGGATTGGGTGTACCCGGTGACGGCGTCCCCTTCGAAGAGCGCTTCTATTGCGGCGGCGGCTCCACGGTACGCGGGTATCGGGACAACAGCCTGGGCCCGTTGCTCGATTCCTCCGAGGGGATCGTGAACTCCGGGCTGCATGATTCCTCCCTGCCCGAGTACATGATGGGGGGGCGGATGATGCTCGTCGCCAATATCGAATGGCGCTTCCCGATCAGCATTATGGGTCATGACCTTTTCCGGGGAGTGTTTTTCTTCGATGCAGGCAACTCCTGGTTGAATCTGGACGAGATCAACATCAATGCGGCCTTCCCCTGGCAGCCGGGCAAGAGAGATGACCGCACCCGCATCTTCTACAGCATGGGTCTGGGTTTCCGCTACATCACGCCACTGACCGTGATCAGAATCGACTACGGTTTCCCGTTGCAGAACATCGGGGATAATTCGGGTCGTTGGCACCTGAGTTTGGGGCAGACGTTCTGATGAAACGGAAGATCCGCAACAGCACCCTGATTGCCGCTCTGGCTTTTCTGCTCATCCTCACGGGGGTGGTGGCGCTCCTCAAGTGGCGCGATGACTGGGTGGGCGAGAAGCTGGCGAGTTACATCACTCGCAACCTCCTCAGCGAGCGGGGCTACTCGTTGAGTATCGAGCGCTGCGACGGCAACCTGGATGGCCACTTCGTCTTCAACAATGTCGTGGTGCGCTATACGGGGGGGCGACGCGTGCCGTTCGATCTCTTCCGCGCCGATGTCGTGGATATCACCTTCGAACCGCTGAGCATGATGAGGGGCGATTTCCACGGTTCCGCTCTGACGGTGGAGGGTGGTGAGTTGCGCGCCTTCGGAATGGGGGAGAGTAACGACTGGGCCTATCCCGGCTTTGATCCGGAGCCGGGTGTGCGCAGCGAGATCGAATTCAGCCTCCAGACGGTCCGGTTCAACGACCTCCTCATCATTCGTGAAATCGAGGCGGAGCTGGATTCGGTCAGAGTCCGAAATACGGATTTCAGTATTTACCGCAACGCCATCGGCACCTCCGTGGATATCGAGCGGATGGCCGTCCACCAACCGGCTGCTCCCCAGGTCCAGCTGCGGGGACGCTTCTTCCTGCGGGAGGGCGGCTCCATCACTCTGGCCGGAGTGCGGATGCACGTCCAGCGCTCACGCATCGAAATGCGCGGCTATGTCGAGTTGAACGAGGGGCCGAGTGTCGATCTTGATGTGAGGATGGTGCCGCTCTACTTCGAGGAGACTGCAGCCGCGTTCGGCGCCGAGGTCATCACCGGAAGTCACCTTACCGGTGATGTCCATGTCAGCGGTCGCCCCGATACGCTTCTGGTCAACGGCCAGGTCTCCGGCGACATCTACGATTTCCAGTTGGAGGATATGACCTTCAACGGCACCTACTCCGATTGCGTCTTCGACTTCGAGCACATGGAGGGGGTCCTCAACAACAACCAGGTGCGTGGAGAGGCGCTGTTTACGCTGCCTGTCGCAGGACACCAGTTCGGATTCGAGATAGACGGCGCAGTGGATACCTTCAACCTGGCCACATTCATCGGCGAGGGGCTGGAGACGAATCTGAGTGGCGATGTGGTCGCTTATGATCGCGGCCTGGGCCAGCATTTCATTCTCGATCTTGGGCCCGGCACGGTGGACATGTACGAATTCCGCGAAGCCCTGGGCGATATGAATCTGCGCGAGGATACTCTGCTTTTTCAGGGTCTGCAGGTTCTGGACGACGGACTCGATCTCACGCTGCTGGGGGTCATTCACCCCAGCCAGAACTTCATTGATGTCACGGCAAACGGCGTCAGTCTGTCCTCCAACCTGTTCCGGTACTTCTCCGGCGACTCCTGCTCCGAGGGGGAACTTGATTTCGAAAGCCGCTTCGTGGGAGATCTGGGCGGACCCCGTTTCGAATTGACCGGCAGATTGAATGGTGCCGAGTATCTGGGGATCGGGCTCGACACCGCCGACCTTGAGCTGGAGACCGATTCACTGACTCTCAGCCCGATGAAGATCCACCTTGAGGGGGAGCGGGTGCGTCGGTTTGGTCTGGATTTCGATCAGGTCTATGTCGATGCCTCCGCCCTGGAGGACACGGTCAAGCTGACCTATGTCTCGTTGGATTCCGAATCGGGCAAAGTCGTGGCCAACGGTACCGTTCTGCCCCTGGAATTGCCGCCGCGCACCATACTCGAAAACCTGTGGGTGCGCTGGCTGGGTACCGATTGGATCAATCGGGACGAGTTGAATATCGCAATCGCCGACAGCCTTTTCCAAATCGCTCCGACTCGCTGGAACTCCCCGCGGGGCGGGGTGGAGATTGCCTGGGGGCAAACCGATTCATCCGAGGACAGGATCATCTTCAAGGAGCTGGATCTGGGTCAGCTCAATCCCTGGATCCCGGAGTTCCTGGATACCGATGGCACCGTCAATGCCGAGTTGACGCGTCTGCCCGATGGCGGCTTCAGCCTGGAGGCGAGCATCACCGACGCCCTGCTGGGCGGTCTGCCCGCCGGGGATCTGGGGCTCAATCTGCGTTGGGTCGGTGATTCGCTTTTCGTCGACCAACTTGTCTGGGCACTTGATGGGGAGCGGGGAGCGGTCATGCGGGGGCGTTTCTCCGGCATGCCCCCCGCATCCGCCGACCTCGGGGTGTTGGGTGAATTCAGGAGCGAGGAGCTGCTCTGCGACCTGACGATCGAGGCGACCAACTTCCCGGTTGAGAGATTCGAAAGCCTGCGGGCCGATCCCGATAGTCTGGTCGGGGACTTTACGGGGGGCATCCAATTGAGCGGACCGCTCGCCAAGCCGACAATCGCCTCCGATGCCAGGCTTGAGAATTTTCGACTGGGAACGGTTGACCTCGACCTGCTCCGCTGGACAATCCGGCCCGAGGTCGAGAATATGAGGATCTCCCACCTGGAGATTGTCCGTGGGGAATCCTTCCTGGACGGCTGGCTGGTGCTGCCGTTGGAGCTGTCCATCTTGAATCGACCCCGCTTGAGGGAGTCGGGGGAGATCTCGGGCGATCTGCACCTGACCGGACGAGGTGAGGATCTCCTCGGCCCGGTGTGGTTCCTGGCCGAGGCGGAGGGGGATCTCGATGGTGATCTCAACCTGGCGGGCAGCCTGGCGCAACCGGAGGCCACCGGCTATATCCGCGTTCGCGACGGGATGATGCGGCTGGCGGGTTGGGAGGAGAAGCTCGTCGACCTGAATGCCGATGCAGTGTTCCAGGGCGACACACTGCAGCTGCTGTCCGCGCACTCCCGTGAGGGACTGAAGTGGTCCAATGAGCAGAACGGGGAGATTGCCGGAGATGGCTGGGTCACCTGGTGGGGACCCTTCCGCTACCTCCTCAGAGCGGACGGCACCAATGTCGCCGTCGGCACGTTGCCGTTCTTCAACGGGACTACGTCCGGTCACATCGAGCTCAGTACGTTGGTGGAGGAGGGGATCGAGCCGCACCCCTTCGTTCGCGGTGATCTTCAGGTACACGACGGCACATTATCCTACGAATTCCAGGATCCCGAGGTGGCCGCCAAGGCTGCGCCAACCGTAACTCCGATCGTCAGCTATGAGATCGAGGTCAAGGCCGAAAACAATCTGATGCTGATCAACAAACAGGCAAATCTTGAGTTGTCGGGTGAACTCAAACTGGTCCACACGCCGGAGGGGCAGGATATCTCGGGCGAGCTGAATACCCTGCGCGGTTACTACACCGTATTTGGCAATAAATACCATCTGCTTACGGGAAATCTGGACTTCGGCAGTGCGGCCGACATCAACCCGCGCATCAATATCCTGGTCGAAACGCGCAATCGGCGTGATAGGATACAGATCGAGATCACCAACACCTTCGCCGAGCCGCATGTCGCAGTGGTCAGCGAGGAGGGATACAGTCAGGAGGATGTCCTCAGAATTCTCCTGGGCATGCCGGTCAGTGGCGAGGGGAGCAATATCTCGGCGGAGGAGGTCGTTTCCGGACGGGTGGAGGCGGAGCTTTACAATCGCCTGGAGCGATTGGTTTCCGGTGAATTGGCCGGATTAGTGGATTTCGAACTGGAAAACCGCAATCTTGAAGGTAAGAATGAGATGGAGACCCGTTGGAAGATCGGCAGGTACCTGCCCGGCGGTTTCTATCTCAGCTACAACCAGGGGTTGAGTCTGGACAGCGATATCGAAGTGGGGTTGGAGTATCGTCTCTACAACCGTCTCTACCTGAAATCGGAAGTGATCAATCGCGGCAATCAGCTCGGCGAGGATGGCCTCGCCAACGAATACAACTTCGATATCACATTCCGATACGATTACTAACCTTGTGGTTCGCAACACGGGAAGATCCACGACCAGAATATGGAGCGCAGAAATGAAGAGGTATCCGATTCTAATTCTACTGGTGTTCCTGGTCAGCGTGTTGGGGGCGCCGCCCGTCGCCGCCTATAACTTCGGCAAGAACAAGGTGCACTACGGTAATTTCGATTGGCAGGTATTTCACAGTCCTCACTTCGATCTCTACTACTACCCCAGCGAGGGGATGCTGGCCAGCGAGGCGATTCTGATTGCGGAGCAGGCCTGGGAGCGGCTGGCGGAGCGCCTCGACCATAAACCCTCCAAACGGATTCCGCTGGTTATCTACGGATCGCACCCCTCCTTTCAGCAGACCAACATCTCACCCTCTCTGATCTCGGAGAGTACGGGCGGCTTCACCGACACCTACCGGAGCCGTGTCGTACTTCCCTATAACGGCTCGTTGCCCGATTTTCGTCATGTGATTATCCATGAACTCGTCCATGTCTTCATGCTGGATATTCTCTTCGGCGGCAATGGCGCCGAGTTCGTCATGCGCGATATCGGCCAGTTCCGCATGCCGCCATTGTGGTTCATCGAGGGGTTGGCCGAATACCTGTCCACCGGTTGGGACGCCACCGCCCAGCTGCATATAGAGGATGCGGTCGCCAGTGACTATCTCATACCGCTGACGGTCGATTTCCACAATTTCATGGCCTACAAAGAGGGCCAGGCGGTCATGCGCTGGCTGACGGATGAGTACGGCGAGGGGGTGCTTACCGAGTTGCTGCGCGAGATGGCCGGGCGGGGCAATATGCACAAGGCGCTGGAGAAGATTACCGGTCTGGACTATGAGGACCTCGATGAGAAATTCCAGCGCGATGTGAAGAAGAGCGCCTGGGCGACCATGGCCGAGCGGCCGCACCCTTCGGACGATGCCTTCTCGCTTCTCAACCACAAGAAAACCAAACATGCATATCACCTGAGCCCCGTGTTCTCCCCCGATGGCAGTACGCTGGCCTTCTTCGCCGATCACGACGGGGAGGTCAATCTTTACCTGGCCTCCAGTCTGGACGGCAGTGTCGAACGCAAGCTCGTCACAGGCCAGCGCTCGGGTGATTTCGAAAGCATGCATGCGTTTGACACGGGTGTCACTTTCAGTCCCGACGGCGAACGTCTGGCCTTTTCGGTCCTGCAGGCGGGGCGCGATGAGCTGGTCATCATCGATCGGAAGGGTAAGGAGTTGAACAGATTCAGGCCGGAGCTGGACAGCCTGCGCGATCCGTCCTGGTCCCCTGACGGCAAGTACGTCGCCTTCAGCGGCTCGACCAACGGCGTCACCGATATCTATCTGATGGATGCCGCCGACGGTGCTCTGCGCCGATTGACCGAAAATCTGGCCGATGAGCAGGATGTGGTCTGGGTCGATAACGAAACGCTGCTCTTCGCGCGTCACGCGCCGTTGATGTTCGACGATTACCCCGCCGATATCATCAAGCCCGCCGAACTGGATCTGGACGAGTTCGGTCAGCACCCCGAGATCTTCAATGTCGGCACGGGCTATGATATCTGGATCATGAAGCTCGATGAGAAACCCAAGCCACGTCTGATGACCGCCGGCGATGACCGTCATCCGCTGCCGCTGGACGATGGCTCGATCCTGTTCGTCAGCGATGCCGGCGGGCTGCAGGAGTTGTGGGTGCAGGAGATATCACAATCAACTCCCAGAGCGGTATACGGACCCACGGGCGGCATCAACACGCCCTCTCTCTCCTCCGATGAAAACCGTCTTCTCTTCGCCTCCCTCACCGGCGGCGGCTTTGATGTGTTCGTCCTCGAGAATCTCGCCGAACGGATGGCCGACAACAGCCTGGTGAGCACGGGAGCCGCGGCGGGGGACTGGCGCTTCACGCCGTTTACCTACGCGTTCGGTCCAGAGGACCTCCCCTTGCCGCTGGAACGTTCCGATGAGGAACCGGACTCCCTGACCGGAATCGATGAGCCCTATAAAACCCGCTATCTCGTGGACGCCATGGGGCGCCAAGTCGCCTGGGATACGCTCTACGGTTTCTACGGCAACACCGTTCTGCGCTTCAAGGATGTCTTGGGGGACAAAGAGATCACGGTCGTTCTGGATATCTACGGCAAGATCACCGATTCCAATATGCTGCTCTCCTATACCAGCCGGAAACGGCGCATGAACTGGACGGTCGGGGGCTACGCCTTCTTCAGCTACTACCAGTACGGTATCGGTTCGGTCGGCGAGTACTTCGGCTCCAATCGCCTCGCACTCGAGTGGCGGCGGGGCGCCTACACAATGGGCAGCTACCCCTTCAGCATGTACTCTCGATTGGATATGGGGCTCAATGTCTTCTATTCGAGGCAGGAGTTCTACGAGGGGGTTGATCCGTGGGGGAATGCGGTGCCGGTAATCGACCCGGATAATCCCGACCGCGATCTGGTGGAGAAACGTACGATAGCCCAGCCCAGTCTCACCTATGTCTACGACGATGCCCTTTTCGGTAATCTGGGTCCCGTGAAAGGATCTCGCTGGACTACGGGGATCGCCTATGCACAGAGCCTCGGAGGCGACCAGGAGACATCCCGTCTGATGGCCTATACCGATTGGCGGCGCTATCTCTACGGACCGGGCGGACACAGTCTCGCGTTGCGGATCGGGGGGCAGTACAGCGAAGGGGTCGATCCACTGATTTACTATCTCGGTGGCCCGTCCAATCTTCGTGGCCTGGATTACCTGACGATCGACGGTACGCGTACGGCCCTGGCCAGTCTGGAGTGGCGCTTCCCCTTCATCCACTACATAGCTTTCGGTGGTCCCTTACCCATGATTCTGGGGGGGATCGGCGGCACCTTCTTCGCCGATGTCGGAGGCGCCTGGTATGGCGACGACTTCCACCCCTTTACCGAGCGTGACGGAAAACTCCGCTTTGACGACCTGCGCGGAGACATCGGTTACGGGATTCGACTCAATCTGGGCGGCGTGCTCGCCATGTGGGATTTCGCCTGGCCTACCGATCTGCGGGGGATCGGCGACAAGCGTATTCACTTCTCGCTGGGTATGCAGTTCTAGAGTATTTCCGCGCCGGGATGGTGCATCTTAAACGTTATAACGGTAATTGGAAAAACCACTTTCCTTGTGGTAGTTCAGTGTCTATTTTGGTCTGTCCGGGGCAAGTCGCACCCGATTAACTTGAGCATTTTGAAAGAGGCATCATCTTGGCAGGACTGCAGCTGAATACATCTCAGCAGGAGGCCGTGGACCATGGTCCGGGACCCTGTTTGGTTATCGCCGGAGCTGGTAGCGGCAAGACCCGGGTACTCACCGAAAGAATTCAACGCCTGGTCAAGTCGGGCGTACCTCCCTGGAGTATTCTGGGCTTCACTTTCACGAACAAGGCCGCAGGCGAGATGCGTAAGCGTCTGGAGGAGAACCTGGGGCCGGTGGCCTCACGTCTCTGGTTGGGTACTTTCCACTCTATTGGTGTGCGGATCCTGCGTCGTGAATGGCAGGCGCTGGGTATCCCCCAGGACTTCACCATCTACGATGCCGATGATCAGCTCTCCCTGCTCAAGCGGATCATCAAGGGGCTGGCGCTGCCCGAGGGGAGTCTGACGCCTCAGGGCGCACGCTCCCTGGTAGAGAAATACAAGAGCGCGCTGGTGGATCCCGTCAAGGCGGGTGAGCACGCTGAGGGTTTCCGCGAAGCGCAGGCCGCTCGTATCTACAAGGAGTATCAGCGTGGGCTCAGTCAGGCCCAGGCCCTGGATTTCACCGATCTCATCGCCCTGCCCGTTCGGTTGTTCGACAGCAACAAGCATGTGCGGAAGAGCTGGGCCAAACGATTCGAGTATGTCCTCGTCGATGAGTTTCAGGACACAAATCCGTTGCAGATGCGCTTCATTCAGCATCTCAGCAGCGCGACGGGAAATCTCTTCGTAGTAGGGGATGACGACCAGTCGATTTACGGTTGGCGTGGTGCGGACATCCGTCACATTCTCGACTTCGAGACCCATTTCCCGGGCACGGTGCTTATTCGCCTCGAGCAGAATTACCGCTCCACCAAGCCTATTCTGGCCGTCGCCAACGCCGTCATATCCAACAATACGCATCGTAAGGGTAAGGAGCTCTGGACCGATCGCGAAGAGGGGCAGAAGGTGCGGGTCGTTTCGGTGCTGGACGAGGAGGAGGAGGCCGAGGTCATCGCCCGTCGCATCAAGAGTCAGGCGGCGATGGGCAGCAAACTTCGGGATTTCGCCGTGCTCTACCGCACCCATGCCCAGAGTCGGGCGGTGGAAGCCTCGCTGGGGCGTTATCGTCTACCCTATCAGATCATCGGCGGCACACGATTCTACGATCGCAAGGAGGTCCGCGACCTGCTGGCCTATCTCAAGGTGATCGCCAATCCCTCCGACACGGTGAGCCTGCAGCGGATTCTCAATGTACCCACCCGGGGGATAGGCAAGACCAGCGAAGCCCGTTTGATCGACCTGGCCGAGCGCAGGCGTCTTGCGCCGGGTGTGGTTCTGACCGCCTATGCAGAAATTCTCGATGAGGACCTGCCCGCCTCCGCCGCGCGCAAGATGCGTGAATTCGGTCGTCTGCTGCTGGACATCTCCGCCGCCCCCGCGACCGATCCAGCGCCGCAGGTGCTCGAGAAGCTCCTCGACAAAGTGCCCTATGTCGACTACCTGCAGGGGAGCGATCCCGTGCAGGCGCAGGTCCGTCGCGAAAACGTGGAGGAGCTCCTCAGCGCCGCGCAGTCTTTTTACGAAGCGCGTCTCAGCGAAACCGCAAAGGGGGGCAACGGCAGCAACGGCGACATGGATCGCCTGGGCCAGCCTGGTTCGCTGCTCGATTTCCTCACCGATGTCGCACTGGTTGCGGACATCGACAAGATGGAGGCGCGGGCAGACACGATCACACTGATGACCCTGCACAACGCCAAGGGGCTGGAGTACGAAACCGTGTTCCTCTGCGGAGTCGAGGAGCAGCTGCTGCCCCATGCGATGAGCTGCGACGATGAAGGTGAAATCGAGGAGGAGCGTCGTCTATTCTATGTCGGCGTGACCCGGGCGGAGAGCCGTCTCTGGATTCTCCACGCCATGAATCGACGCCGCTTCGGCGACACTCTCTCCTGTGCGCCAAGTCGTTTCCTGGAGGAGCTGCCCGAGGAGTGGATCGAGCGGGAGGGCCAGGAGGTCCTGGCCACCGCCACGCTCGGCACCTACGGCGGTTGGGGGGCCAGGAGCACCTACGCCGACAAGAGTCGCGGCTACGGCAAAACCTCCAATCGGAATGGCGTCTCCTCCTACTCGCCCTCGTCGGATTCCGCCCCGACTCAACCCAGGTCACCCATCGCCAACCGTGCGCCGAGGATCAACAAGGCTGTGCAGGTTCTGAAACCGAAGAGCAACGAGTTCAGCCAGGTATCCGGATTTGATGATGATGTCAGCCAGGAGGATGGCGGGTTCAGAGTCGGAATGCGTGTTCGGCACGCCAGCCTCGGAGACGGAGTCATCCACAAATTAGAGGGCGGCGGCGACAAACTTCGTGTTATCGTCATGTTCGACGGTGTGGGGGCGCGCAAGCTGCTGGCGCGTGTTGCCGGATTGCAACCGATCTAGCCGCTGCCGTCGCGCCCTCCGCGGGAGGGGTAATGCGAATCAGTGAGACGCTAATCCGGCACCTGGAGGGGATCGCTCGTCTGGAGACGAGTCGGGAGGAGCGTCGAGGTTTGCGATGCGATCTCGGTCGCTTCCTGGAATACGCCGCTGATCTGCCAGACGTCGATCCGGCTCAGGCCATCGGGACGGCGATACCGACGCATCTCTCTGGTGATCGCCCCGATGAGATCTCACCCTCCCTGTCGCAAACCGAGGCTCTGGCGGCGGCACCGACGGTACGCGCCGGCCATTTTCTGGTGCCCCCCGTACTGCCCGCAGCCGCCGATTCATCTCCGCCGCCGCTTGCCGTCGCGCCACCAGTCGCCAATCCGTCGATTCCGGTCACCTCCTCCGTCGGTGAGTCAGCTCTGACTGCCCTGAGCCTGACGGAGGCTCTGCAGGGACTTGAAAAGGGTGAATTCAGTGCGGCGGAATACAGGCGCGATCTTCGTGCCCGCATTCAGCAGATCAATCCGGTACTCAACGCCTATTGTTATCTGGAGCCGTCTGATGAGGCCGAGACCCCATCTCGCTCGGGGACGCTTCGCGGGCTCCCCTTTGCCCTCAAGGACAACCTGCATCGGCTCGGCGAACCGTTGCAGTGCGCCTCGCGCATCCTGACGGGATACCGCGCGCCCTACGACGCCACCGTTACCGCGAAACTGCTGGCAGCGGGCGGGTCCGGTTTGGGGCGCACCAATATGGACGAATTCGGTATGGGATCATCGTGCGAGTACTCGATCCATGGTTCCACCCGCAACCCCTGGTCTCCGGCCCACAGCCCGGGGGGATCCAGCGGCGGCGCGGCGGCTGCCGTGGCTGCCGACTGCGCTCTCTTCGCGCTGGGCAGCGATACCGGCGGTTCCCTGCGTCAACCCGCAGCTCATTGCGGTGTCGTGGGGATCAAGCCGACCTACGGACGTGTCAGTCGATATGGACTTGTCGCCTTCGCCAGCAGCCTTGATCAGGTGGGTCCCATCACACGTGACGTCAGGGATGCCGCCCAGGTGCTGGAGTTGATCATGGGTGCCGACCCGCGGGACGCCACCTGCCGCGATCTGCCCACACCCGGTCTGATGTCCGAAGTGGACAATGGCGTGCGGGGGTTGCGGATCGGCGTGCCGTCCGGATTGGGGCGAATGGCCGTCTCGTCGTCGATCCGAAAAAGCCTGAATGACGCCAGGGAGGCTCTGGTTGCAGAGGGCGCCCGCATTGTCCCCGTTGATCTGCCCGAGCTTGAGCAGGGGGTTGCCGCCTACTATCTGTTGGCCAACGCCGAGGCATCAAGCAACCTGGCCCGTTTCGACGGCGTCCGCTACGGCGCACGGGCCGCTGATTGCGCTGATCTCGCCACCCTCTATTCCCGGACCAGGGGCGAGGGGTTTGGCCCCGAGGTCAAAAGACGTATTCTGCTCGGCGCCTTCACCCTCTCCAGCGGCTATTACGCCGCTTACTATCTGCGGGCTCAGCAGGTGCGTCGGCGACTCACTGACGCTTTCGATCGTCTTTGGCGGAGGTGTGAATGTCTGTTGCTGCCGGTAACGCCGGGTCCCGCTTTCCCGCTGCAGTCCAGATTGGCGGATCCACTCAGCATGTACCTGGAGGATCTCTTCACCGTACCGGCCAGTCTGGCGGGGCTCCCGGCGGGAAGTGTGCCGCTCGGGCTTTGTGATGGTCTCCCCCTTGGCGGGCAGGTGGTCGCCCCACCTTTTGCCGAGGCGACCCTGATCAGAACTCTCGCAGCTCTGGAGCGGGCATTCCCCATGCGTGCGACGAGAGGAGCGGCCGTGGCTGCCGCCTTGGCCGACGGAGGTGGTGAGCCATGATGTCCGACACCAGGGAGTGTATCATCGGTCTTGAGGTTCACGCGCAACTGATGACCCGCAGCAAGATCTTCTGCGGCTGCGAAGTCGCATCGGATGCCGAACCCAACACGCTCACCTGTCCGGTCTGCCTGGGTTTGCCCGGTGCGCTGCCCGTGCTCAACCGGCGGGCGGTCGAACTGACGGCGCGGCTGGGACTCGCCCTCGGCTGTCGCGTCAATACCCGCAGCGTGATGGCCAGGAAGCACTACGCCTATCCCGATCTACCCAAGGGCTATCAGATAACCCAGTATGCGCAACCACTCTGCGAGGGTGGAGGTCTGACGATCACCACCTCGACAGGTGAGCGGCGGATCGGCATTGCACGCATTCATATCGAGGATGATGCGGGTAAAAGCGTTCACGGTGAGAATGGATCGCTGATCGACCTCAATCGTTGCGGCGTGCCGCTGGCCGAAATCGTCACCGAACCAGCCCTGCGGCATCCGGCCGAGGCGCGCGCCTGGTTGCGGGAGTTGCACCTCCTGCTTGTCAGGCTTGGCATTTGCGACGGCAACATGGAGCTGGGCTCGCTGCGCTGCGATGTCAATGTATCACTGCGGCTTCGGGGTGAGAGTACTCTGGGTCCGAAGACGGAGATCAAGAACCTCAATTCGTTTCGCAATGTGGAGAGGGCCCTTGAGCGGGAGATTGCGCGTCAGGAGGGGATCCTGAAAAGTGGAGGGTGTGTCGTCTCCGAGACGTTGCTCTGGGACGCCGCCGCCGGCGAGGTGCTGCCGCTGAGGAGCAAGGAGGGGAGCCACGACTATCGTTACTTCCCCGAGCCGGACCTGCCGCCGATTGTCGTTGAGGAGATGCTGTTGCAGCGTCTGGTCAAGGAGATGCCCGAACTGCCTGCGGCCTGTCGCAACCGGTTGCGGAGCGAATACGATCTGGACAAACAGGCCGCACGGCTAATCGCAGACGATGCCGGGCTGACCGTCTATTTCGAAACGCTGTGCGCCGCCGGGGTGGAGCCGACTCGCGCGCTGCGCTGGCTGCGCGGAGAGATCCTGCACCGGTTGGGTGGATGTGAGATCACGACATTCGGCGTCTCACCAACGGCGTTGGCGGAGTTGCTTGAGCTGGAGGCGACGGAGCGGATCACAACTACGAGCGCCGTCAGGATTCTGGACTGGATGCTGACCGAAGGTGGTTGTGCGGGCGACGGCCTGCGGGCTCTGGATCTGGAGTCCATAGCCGCTGGCGCACATTTGGACGAACTCGTGCAACGCACACTGGCGGATCATCCTCATAAAGTCGAACGGTACCGGAGCGGTGAGCGGCGCCTCTTCGGCTTCTTCATGGGTTGCGTAATGACGGCCTCGTCCGGCCGCGCGAATCCAACGGAGCTCAGACGACTTCTGGCGATTCATCTGGATTGATGCAGCCGCCGACCTGGATCAGCAGCCCTTGAATACCGGCCGCCGTTTGGCGATGAAGGCCTGCTGCGCCTCCTTGAAATCCTCACTGAGCCACGATGTGTGTCGCAGCAGCGCGATCTCGTTCAGCAGATCGGCGGCAATCGGTTCCGCCTCCTCAACCAGGTTGAGAACTCGGCGAGTGCCCCTGATCGCGAGCGGCGCACCACGCCCGATACTCTCCAGCAGAACCTCGGCGGTTACCTGCAGCTCCTCCGTCCGCACCAGACGGCACAGGAAGCCGGCTCTACGCGCACGTCGTGCGCTGACGGGCTCGCCGGTGAGCAGCATCTCCCGGGAGAGATTGGAGCCGAAGCCGCGGATCATCCGTCTGAGGCCGGTGTGGCTGTAGATCAGACCGAGCCGCACCGCCGGTACGGCGAACCGTATCCCCTGGACTCCGATCCGCAGGTCGACGCAGGACAGCAATTCCACCGCGCCGCCGTATGCATCGCCCTGGATCGCGGCCACGATCGGTGCCGGATAGGCGGTCAACCGGGCCATGACCTGCTCGAAGGGGGCGTTGGCGCGCACCTCGGGGTCGGCATGGAATATCGCTTCGGGGATCTCATCGATTGGGTAGCCTGTGCTGAAGTGACGGCCGCTGGAGCGGAGCAGCAATGTGGGAGGATCGCCGCTTTCGAGCTGATCGAGTGCGGCGAGCAGGGCCTTCAACATCTCCGTGCTCAGCATGTTGCGCGGGGGTTGGCGCAGTTCGATCACAGCGAGGTCGGATTGGATATCGAGATGAATGGGCATGTCGTACCGAGAAGGTTGGAGGAGCGGTGACCGTTGCGGACAGTCTATCACAGCCAGGCTGCAATGCATCGGGAATAGTTACGATCGTATTTGCTGGAAGAGGGGCTGTGGCGCCCCCCTTCATCGGTGTCAGAGCTGCGGGTGTTGCTCAGGGGCAGAAACTCCTGTTGAAGTATGAGCAGAAGATGGCGAAGTCGGTGATGGTGTTCTGGCCATCAAAGTTGTAGTCGTGACATGGATCGCAGGCTACGCCGATACTGGCGCAATTGAAATCGCTGGAGTACTTGGCGAAGTCGGAGATACTTACCTGACGGTCGCCATCGAGGTCAGGGCTGTCGACCGATACCATGACGGGGGTGAAATCGTTGAGCATGATCCCCAGAGCATAGACATACAGATAGGTCTCATCGCAGTTGATCCCGTCGTGGGCATCTCCAAGCAAGCCGCTGTAGATCGGACCGCTGAAGGTCGTGTTTCCGGTAATATCCGTGTCGTAGTCGGCCTGGCTGAATATACCGGGACAGGGGCTCATGTCATCGGCGCAAACCCACATATCGGTACGGGGGATGCCCACGAACGGATCCCCATTGATGTCCATAATCACCAGCCCGATCGTATATCCGTCATCGCCGAGATTGTCGACTCCACTCGGTGACACCGTGAATCGCCCTTCGGATTCCGGAGTTGCAATTGACCAGATTTCAGGCGGCAGATCGCTTTTAGCGGGGCTGATTACAGTTGCAAGCAGCAGCAAGGTTAATCCTGCAGTGATCAGGCGGAGCATGGGACCCTCCTCGGATAATGAAGTTGATAAATATGCATAATAAGTATAACTAAGAAATGGTGGTGTCGTCAGTGAATAACATCTTGAAAACAAAAAAACGGGAGGGTTTGACCCTCCCGTAATTCCTGCACATGGACAGTGTTTCGCCCGGTCTCGCCTAAGATCCGGAATAATCCGGTTTAGGGGCAGACGCTAACATTGAAGAAGGCGCCAAAGATGGCGAAATCACCAATGTCAGTTGCTCCATTTTCATCAAAATCGTGACAGGGATCGCAAGCTGAGCTGGTGGTAGCACAGTTGAAATCGACAGCGAATTTGGCGAAGTCAGTAACGCCAACCGCCAAGTCACCATTCAGATCAGGACTGTCGACGGCAACATCGACAGGATTGTGAGCGTTCAGCTCGATGCCCTGGGCATAGACGTACAAGAAGTTCGTGTCGCAGTCCACGCCACCAGGTCCGTCATTAGTCACGCCACCGTAGATGGTGCCACTGAATGTTGCGGAACCGGTACCATCGGTCGCGGCATCAGCCTGGCTGAATGTGCCGGAGCAAGGAGCCATATCGTAAGTCCGAACCCACATGTCTGTGGCAACCAGACCCACAACAGGATCGCCATTGATATCGAGAATGGTAACGGAGATCGTGTAATCGCCATCACTCAGTAAGTCACCACCGCCGGGAGCGATAGTTGTACGGCCTTCAGCCGAACTGGCGAGGGAGTTGTTGGAATCCGGGATACCAGCACTTGCCCCTACCGCCAGGCCCAGAACGAACATGACTGTCAAAGCAAGGGTGATAATATTCCTCTTGGCCATTCGAAACCTCCTAAAAGGTGAATACGGCCCCGGTATGGATACAGGCCTTTTGCTCTGTCCCCCGGTGGCGTAACCGGTCAAGCAGGGGAGCATCAGAATGAAGTTATGCTTACCCTGAAGATGCTATTCATCAAAAATCATACTACCCATGAACAGGAATAGGTACATGGGGCGAAAGACAAGTATGATTATACCCTGAAGGGTGAAATTGGGTCAACCCGGAAACCTGTAGAAATGTAGGTAGGAAGTAATAACACAGCATGTTGCGAGTATTGGGAACTGTAAACGCGGCTTGTCCTGAAGGTGACGATCATGAATCCGGATACCTGAATTTCGGGATGACGTCAGAATTCCTTGGCCAGCCCCTTGATCTCCTCAACCGGAATTGTGAAGGCGATGCCGGTACCTCTCTCCTCCAGAGACCCGCAAATCCTTTGAATAAGAGCAATTGCCTCGTCCGCTTTACCACGTTCGGTTACGGAGAAGAGCAGACGATGTTGGCTGTCGCCTCCGGGGAAAAGTGAGCGGAGACCCGCAAAGATGGGGACATCCTGAGACAGGATCTCACCCATGCCGCGGGCGGGGAGAACCGAGGCACCGGTAATGCCGATCTCAATAAAACCCTCCAGAATGTCGACCAGATAGGCCTCATCACTGAGAATGATCACCAGCAGTACCAATTTCAACTCCTACTGTTTCCGACCTCGGAGTATATCGGATGGGAAATGAAGCGTACCGGCAGACCTGATTCGGATCGGGTCTGCCGATTAGGTAACGTAATGTCCAATGTCCCGACCTTTGAAGTCAAGACAAACCCTGCTCGGGACGGACGCTGAGCCCCGATGTGTCTTGAGAGGTGGCAATGGGGGCGTTCGAGAAACAACTGACCATCATTGCCACACCATATTGACAGACGCCCGATCGGACCTTAGAGTAACACTCTTGGTTTCAATCATCAGAGTACAATCACGGCAGTAAGTACAATATCAGGATCGGCGGAGAATGAAATCAGTCATTGTTCACTCGGATCTCGTGCAGCGGATGACGCGACGGAAGCGACGCGATGCGGCAGGTGCGCTTCTTTATATCCTGCCGGCGGCGACAATTGTCATCGTTTTCCGACTTGTCCCGATTCTGGCGGCGTTCACATTCAGTTTCTTCGAGATCAAAATGGGCGCCCTCGTGGGTTTCGTCGGGATTGGGCACTACGTCAAGCTCTTCCAGGATCCGACATTCTGGTATTCCCTCCAGACAACGATCTGGTTCGTCCTCGGTACCGTACCGCCCGCAATCTTTGTGTCGTTGTTCTTTGCGCTGCTTCTCAATCAGAAGATCAGGGCCCTCGGTTTATATCGCACCGTCTACTTCATGCCGGTCGTTACCAGTATGGTGGCAGTAGCCGTGATCTGGAAATGGATTCTGGAGCCCGACATCGGCATCATGAACTTCCTCCTCGCCAAGTTGCATCTGCCTGAGGTGGGGTGGCTCAGCGAGAGCAGGGGCATCTTTCAGATGATGGCGAACGGGTTGGGCTTCAACATCCCCGATTGGGCAGGCGGCCCCAGTCTGGCGCTGGTCAGCCTTGCGATCGTGAACACCTGGAAAGGGCTCGGCTACAATATCGTCATCTTTCTGGCAGGCTTGCAGAACATTCCGCAGCAGCAATACGAGGCCGCACGAATCGATGGCGCCGGCACCTGGCAGCTGTTCCGCAATGTGACCTGGCCCATTCTGACCCCGACGACCTTTTACGTGTTCATCATGAGCACAATCGTCAGTTTCCAGACATTCAGTCTCGTCTACCTGATGACCGCCCCTCCCGGCGGGCCGGAAGACTCGACCAAGGTGCTGGTCTACTACCTGTTTGATAAAGGCTTTACACCGCCGGCCAGTCTTGGCCGCGCCAGTGCGGTAGCCCTGGTTCTCTTTGTCATTATTCTCAGCCTTACCGTTGTTCAACGACGTGTGGCCGAAAAACGTGTGCACTACTAGCGGGGGCTGAACGTGGTTTCATCTGCGAAAATCGGGCATGTCTTCAATCGGAGCAGCATTCATCTGATGCTGATCCTCTTCGGGCTGTCAATGATCATGCCCTTCTTCTGGATGGTCTCCACCTCCTTCAGGAGCACAATGGAGATCACGCGTGATCCGCACCGCTTCACCCCTGAGGTGCTCTCTTCCGACTTCGGCGCCGAGGGGACCCGTTCCGAAGGGGAGGAGCGTTCGCCGTCACGTATCTTCGCCAATTACGCGGAGGCCTGGCAAAGCGCGCCTTTCGCCCGCTACTTCTTCAATACGGTGTTTGTGGCGCTGTCCTGTGTTCTGGGTGTGGTGGTGACGAGCTCCCTGGCGGCCTACGCGTTTGCCCGGATGCGATTCAAGGGGCGGGACTGGATCTTCATGCTGTTCCTGAGCATGATGATGGTGCCCGAGCCGGTCTACCTGGTGCCGAGTTTCATCATCATCGCCCGGCTGCACTGGCTGGATACCTACTACGCGCTGATCATCCCCTGGACGGTCAAGGTCTTCTCGATCTTCCTGCTGCGGCAACACTTCAAAACCATCCCGCAGGATCTCTTCGATGCTGCAACCATCGATGGCGCTTCGCGCTTCTCCATCCTGTGGAAGATCGTGCTGCCTCTCTCCAAAGCGATAATGGTGACGATCGTGCTGTTCGGAATCATCGGTTCGTGGAATTCCTTCCTCTGGCCGCTGGTCATGACCCACAGCCCGGAGATGCGTCCCATACAGATCGGCCTGGCGGCATTCAGCCAGGAGGAGGGCACCGAGTTCGGCCTGATGATGGCGGCGACCTGCATCAGCGTCCTGCCGCTTCTGATCATGTACTTCTTCGCCCAGAAACAGATAATCGCAAGTCTCGCCTCCAGTGGCCTGAAGGAGTAAGTATGCGTCGCTTGGTATTCAGCCTGCTGCTGGTTTGTGTTCTGCTCCCCCTCGCGAGTTGCGTGCCCGGCCCCTCCGAGAATGAGGTGACCTTCTGGCACGCCATGGGGCGTTGGGAGGATGACCTCCTCGCGATCATCGACGAATTCAACAAGCTGCATCCCGAAATGCCGGTGAAGGCCTACAACATGAGCCGTTACCAGGCGCTGAGCCAGAAGATCATCGCTGCGGTGGCCGCCGGACAACCGCCGACTATCAGCCAGGCCTATGAGTCATGGACGGCGGAGATGATGGAGGGGGGGATCGTCGAGTGCCTCCAGCCCTATGCCGACGGTGAGAATGGTCTCTCCGATTTCGACTGGGGCGATTACCGCCAGGTCTTCCTGGATGAATGCACCTACGAGGGGAAACTCTGGTCCTTCCCTTTCAACAAGAGTGTCCGGACACTGTTCTATAATCGTGACCTCTTTGCCGCCACCGGTCTGGACCCCGACAATCCGCCTCGCACCTGGGACGAACTGCGTGATCAGTGTCAGCAGCTTACGGAGGATTTCGATGGCGACGGCACCCCCGACCAGTGGGGGATCTCGGCCAAATCCTCAGTTACGTTCTTCGGCAATCTCCTGCTGCAGAATGGCGGTAACTTCTTTTCCGACGACGGCAAGGTCTCCACGATCGACAGTCCCGAGGGGATCGAGGCGATGCAGTATATGTGGGATCTGCTCGGCAGCCGCAAGATAGGCTACTCGACCTTCGATTATGCCTTCCAGAACGAATTCAAGGCGGGCAAGGTGGGGATGATGGAGAGCTCGAGCGTCTCCCTCTCCTTCCTGCGCGGCCGGATCGACTTTGAACTGGGTGTGGCGCCCCTGCCGGGCCGCAAACTGGATCGAGCCATGATCCAGGGGACGAATCTGGTGGTTTTCAACAAGGCCACCGACGCTCAGAAACGCACGGCCTGGGAGTTCATCAAATTCCTGACCAACACCGAAAACGCCACCCGTTGGGCGATGGCCACCGGCTATGCCCCCGTCCGCAAGAGTTGCCTCGCAGTGCCCGAGATGAAGGTCTACATGGATGCCGTTCCCGGCCTCCAGGAATCATATGACCAACTGGAGACCGCCCAGTGCGAGCCGAGCAATGCCGCCTGGTTTGCCGGACGGAAGTATCTCGAGGAGGGTGCGATTCAGCGCGTGATGCGCGGCAGCGCCTCGCCTGCCGAGGCTTTGCGGAAGACAGCCGCGAAAATCAATAACGAGATTGAATCCGGCTTTTAGCGCCTGTCGAATCCTGTCGGTTCGCTCATTGTCCCACCAATAGTGCCGGAGTACCGGATGCTCGAAGTCAGACAACTCGCCACGTCGTTTCTGGGACCGCTGGACTTTGATGTCGTCGCGGGGGAGTTGCTCTGTGTGAGCGGAGCGTCGGGATCCGGCAAGAGTCTGCTTCTCCGCTCGCTGGCCGACCTCGATCCCCATACCGGTTCGATCAAACTCGATGGCGTCGAACAATTCGATGTCTCTCCACCCCGGTGGCGACAACAGGTCGGGTTGCTGCCGGCCGCTCCGGCCTGGTGGGATAACAATGTCGGCGACTGCTTTCCCCCCGGCCCGGTCGCCGGGACACCCCTGACGGCGAATCTGACCTCTCTCGGTTTCGCTTCGGCCGATGTGCTGGATTGGGAGATCGAGCGTCTCTCGACCGGCGAAAGCCAGAGGCTGGCGTTGCTGAGGATCCTGGCGATGTCTCCGAGGTTGTTGCTTCTGGATGAGCCCACCGCCAATCTCGATGAGGTGAACACAAAGCGCCTTGAGGATCTTGTGAGATGCTTTGCCGCCGAGAGCAAGGCGGCGGTAATCTGGGTGAGTCATGATCCCACGCAGCAGGAGCGATTGGGTGGACGTTGCCTCCGTCTTGTCGCCGGGAGGATGGCATCGTGAACTATGTCTCCCTGAGTTATCCCGATCTCGGCATTGCCGCCCTGCTGGTCTTCCTGGTTGGCTTCGCCACTTTGCAGCGCGGGCTTGGTCTGTTTCGTCCACTGATGATCGGCGCCACCCGTACTGCGATCCAGCTGACGCTGGTCGGCCTGGTGCTGAAGTCCCTCTTCAGCACGACCAATCCGTTATGGGTAGCCCTGATGGCACTGGTGATGCTCACCGCGGCAGCGCGCGAAGTGCTGACGCGTCAGAACCGACGCTTCAGGGGGGGCTGGAGTTTCAGCATCAGCGCCGTGTCGATGTTCATCTCCGCGTTTTCGGTCGTGATCCTGGCCCTGGTGATGATAGTCGGTCCCGAACCCTGGTACGCGCCCCAGTTCTCCATCACCCTGCTGGGGATGATGCTTGGCAACACGATGAACGCAATCGGTCTCTGCATGGATCGTCTCACGAGCGGCGTCTGGCAACAACGGCGCGAGATTGAGGGGCGGCTATTGCTTGGCAGAACCTGGCGGGAGTCGATCCAGTCGCTGAGACGGGAGAGCATCCAGGCAGGGATGACCCCCGTCCTGAATGGTCTGGCCACCGCCGGGATCGTCAGCCTGCCCGGCATGATGACCGGTCAGATCATGGCTGGAGCGGATCCGCTCGAGGCCGTGAAGTACCAGATCCTGGTGATGTTCCTCCTTGCCGTCTGCACCGGCTTCGGCACTTTGCTGGCCGTGATGTTCGCTTCGCGTCGCCTTTTCGATGATCGGCAACGTCTCTGCATCGATCGTCTGCAGGCGAAACGCTCCTGATTGTCCCTCTCTCCGTATCTTCCCGGTTCTGCTGATAGCCGACAATCAGAGCCGGATGGCTCCCGACCGAGTCCCGGTATCGTCGAATTCGTGGGGGGAACTCCGCCGGGAGGTTCGGGTATGCATGGCTCTTCGGTCAATGCACCACCCCTGATTTCATTCCCGGAGCCCGCTATCCGCCAACGAGTTGACGGCCTGGTTGCCCTGATACTGGCAACGACAGGGTTGATGTGGTAATTTGCTCTGATCGAGTGATTATCCGGTCATGCAGGACGGCAATTGCCAAACGAATATCCATCAAGGAGAGCGCAGATGAGTCTCAACTTCGAGCAAAAACTGGAGAACTACGCGGAACTGGCGGTGAAGATCGGTGTGGGCCTGCAACCGGGGCAGCGTCTCCTGCTCAGATCATCGGTCGAATGCGCTCCTCTGGCCCGCATGATTGTCGACAAGGCCTACAAGGCCGGAGCTCGCCTGGTGGATGTCTTGTGGAGCGACGATGCCGTGACTCTGAGTCGTTTCGCGAACGCTCCCGCAGATTCATTCGACGAGATCTCCACAGCTGTCGCGGATGCGATGGACAAGGGTACTGCCCGCGGGGATGCGGTCATGTCCATATTCGCATCGGATCCCGATCTGTTGAAGGACCAGGACCCTGCAATCGTTGCGCAGGTTCAGAAGAACAGTCAGAAGTATTCCCTCCCCGTCTCCAGGCGGATCTCGGCCAGAGAGGTCAACTGGAATATCATCGCGGCCCCAATCCCCGCCTGGGCGACCAAGGTTTTCCCCGAAGCCACATCCACGGATGATGCCGTGAGCAAGCTCTGGGACGCAATTTTCAATGCCTGCAGGGCGGATCTTGAGGATCCCGTCGGAGCCTGGCGCGCCCATACCGATAAGCTCAAGACCGTCCGTCAGTATCTCAATGACAAGCAGTATGTCGAGTTGCGCTATCGGGCTCCCGGTACCGATCTTGTGGTTGGCCTGCCTGAGAATCACATCTGGTCGGGTGGAGAATCGACCTCGCAGGCTGGAATCCCCTGTGTGCCCAACATGCCCACGGAGGAGGTCTTCACGCTGCCGCACCGCGAGAAGGTTGAGGGGGTCGTCAGCAGCACCAAACCTCTGAGTTACGCCGGTTCGCTGATTGAGGATTTCCAGCTCCGGTTTGAGAGCGGTCGCGTGGTTGAGGTGAAGGCGGCCCGTTGTCAGGATGTTCTGCAGCGGTTGATCGACACCGATGAAGGGTCGACCATGCTGGGTGAGGTCGCCCTCGTCACCCATGGGTCGCCCATATCCCAATCGGGGCTGCTGTTCTACAACACGCTTTTCGATGAGAACGCCTCCAGCCATTTTGCGGTCGGCAGGGCCTATCAGCCCTGTCTCAAAGGTGGCGTCGAGATGTCGGACGATGAGTTCAACGCGGCTGGCGGCAATACCAGTCTGACCCATGTTGATTTCATGGTCGGGTCGGCCGAGATGGATGTCGATGGGGTGCTGCCCGATGGCGCCGTCGAACCTCTCATGCGTGGCGGCGAGTGGGCTTTCTCGCTCGATGATTAACCGAAAGGCAGGCGAATGAATTTGCGATCCATCCTTGTCGGTATCCTGTCGGCGACTCTCCTCCTGGTCGGGGGGGGCGTCGCGCTGGGGGATCCGATCATCGACATCAGTGTCGAGTCCTTTGATTTCGGTACGATCCCGCAACATACCGTTCTTGAGCGGGAGATCGTAATTCGCAATGCCGGTGACGAGGAGCTTCTGATCACCGAGATTTACACCTCTTGCCCCTGCACTGTTCTGAAGCTGCAGGAGGAGGTGATCGCTCCGGGTGGTCGCACAATCGTTGAGGTAACTTTCTTCAGCCGGGATTTTCAGGGTGAAACCAGCAAGGTGATCGAGATTAATTCCAACGATCCCGGACGGGACTTCATCGAGATCCCGGTGCGCGCCTATATCAGCACGCCGTTGATGATCTACCCGGACAATCGCAGCCTGGACTTCGGGGAGTGTCGCCAGGGGGAGAGTCCGAACCTGTCGGCCGATTTCCAGGCAACAGCGGTTCCCGAATTGCTGCTGGAGCTGGAACTGGTCAACACGGACCTGTTCGATGTTGATCTCAGAAATGGTGTCGAGGGTGATCCCGCGGTGGCGCGACTCAGCGTGAGCATCAGAGCCGAGGCCGTGGCCGGCCCCTTGCGTGAGGTGATCCGCCTGAAGACGAATCTCGAAGACATGCCCACTGTCGACCTGGAGATCTGCGGTGTAGTGCAGGGTGACCTTGAAGCTGTGCCGGCAATCGCCAACTTTCGCTTCGCTCGAGTCGGTCAGGAATTGAGGAGGGAGATCAACGTGATCTCCTCGCGGGCGGGGGTCGAGTTCTCCATCGTGGGGGCCGAGATCGATTTGCCTGGCCTGCAGGCGGAGATCATCGAGGCGTCGGGTGATCAGGCGCGGGTGCTTATAGCGGGCGTCCCCGTGAGTGCGGATGATCCTAGAGCGCTGGAGAATCAGGGGCGGGTAAAGGGTGTGCTGTCGATCCATACGGATCTGGCCGCTCAACCTCTGATCCAGGTGGATGTACTCTACATTTTGAGGAAATGACCTATGATGGTTTCCGGCAAATTGCTCCAATGGTCTAATCTGAAGAGGATCGGCTCCGAGGCGGCGCTGATCCTGATGTTGGCATTTCTGCTGTCCAGCTTCTCCTGGGCACTGCGGAGTGATCGTCTGGCACCGGTCGCGGATCCGGCTGTTTATGAGTTTGAACTGGAGTTCCCCCTGGTCACCGCAGAGGAGAGCCTGATTTTCTACGAAGAGGGCACCCATTATTTCATCGACATCCGCCCCGGAGATTTCTCCGGATTCGAGCACATCCCCGGAGCCTTTTCGATACGCACCGACACGTTTGAAGATGATCTGCTCGTGGTGCTGGACTTCATCTACCCAACGGATCCACTGATTGTCTACGGGACCGGCGACCTGCAGCGAGCTGCGGCCATGACCGCCCGCTTCCGTGATCGCGGCTATGAGAATCTGTCGATCCTGGCCGGCGGTTACCCCGCCTGGCGCAAAGCCGGTGGTGGCGCAGAGGGGGGCTCGCGATGAAAAAACTGAGCTTCCTGGTCAAATTGCCGCTCCCCGTCATTATCCTGCTCAGCCTGATTGTCGGTGGAACCTATGTTTACGCTTCCCTGGATAAAATCGCCAACCCCGGTGCCTTTGCACAGAATGTCTACAACTACCGTTTCCTCCCCGTCGTCTTTCTCCATTTCTTTGCGGTCTATCTGCCCTGGGTCGAAATCCTGGCAGGAATAGCTCTGTTCATCCCCTGGGTGCGTCGAGGTGGAGCTCTTCTGTGTGGGTTGATGACTCTGATGTTCATCGTTGGCATCTCCTGGGCTCTGTACAGAAACCTCGACATTTCATGCGGTTGCTTCGAGACTGGGGCCGGGCATGCCGTTGGTCTCGATCTGCTGATTCGCGATATTCTGCTGTTCGTCGCCTGTCTGCTCCTGTTCATTCAGAAGCCCGGCGAGGTGATTCCGCCCGATGGTGATCTTCCCACCCGGAACTGACGACAGCCCGTCCTGACGGCACAGCTTTTGCCTTGTCCATTATGTTCCCCTCCTCCTCCCTTGTACCTATTTCGAGGAGGCCCAATGAATATGCGCCTTGACAGGGGACGCATTCTGTCCCTGTTGATACCCTTTGTGATCCTGATCTCCATGACTACGGCCGGACAAGCCGATATCATCCTGTCCGAGATCCTGGCGGATCCGATGACGGATTGGTCAGGGGACGGAATCATCGACTACAAAAATGACGAATGGGTGGAGATCTCCAATCGTGGAACCGAAACGATCGATCTGGCGGATTACTGGATCTCCGACTCGGTCACATCTCCGGTTTATCGTTATCAATTCAGCGGAGAGCTGGGAGCGGGTGAGGCCCTGTACGTCACCGGAGCCATGGCTGTGGCCTGGCAGGAGGAGTTCGGACTGGGTTCCGCTGGCCTTAGCTTGAGCAACTCCGGCGGAGTCGTGGCACTGTATCGCGATACTCAGGATGGTGCCCAATTCGTCGACAGCTACGAATATCGCTCCTACCAGATTGATGACAATCGATCCATGGCTCGGGTGCCACTCACGAGTGATGACTGGGTCCTCTTCGATGGTCTGAATATGTATCACGGTAACCAGGAACCCGGCTCCACGGCCTGCTTGCCCTCTCCCGGTGTTCTCAACCAATGTGAGGGTGTAAGTGTGGTGGCCAGTTCCTGGAGCAAAATCAAAAGCCATTACCCCAATTAGAATACACTGGAGCGGGTGGTGCACGGCGCGGCGAGTCAATGGTCTCGTCGTGCCGTTTTTCTGTCCGGCAAATGGCTGGATCGCTTCCGGTTGCTGTGCTAGCCTGCTGATGGGAGGCATTCATGAGCGATAACAGTCAGGTTTGCTGGGAACTGTACCAGTGTCGTGACCGGAGTTGTCCGGTATTCGGCGACCATATCGTGGGAAGTCCCGAGCGGATGCACGTGGAACTCACGAATGTAGATGCCTGGCGCAGCGGCTCGTTGGGACCGATCGAGGCTTTGGGTTGCGATTATTTCAGACGTCTGCGGCACCGCGGACGCGGACGGCGATCCGTGGACCGGAACATCGACATCTTCCTGGAGCGTGCATTGCGCAGATCCGCCTCCTTCCAGCGTCGTCTTGCGTTGCTGGAGCAGGGAGAGGCGCCCAAGCTGGATGAACTCAACCTGCTCGGGCAGTTCAGTCAACTCCTGCCCACCATGAAAACCGTTGATGAGGTTTGCTTTGCCCTGTTGACGGTGATCACCGCCGGACAGGGATTGGGCTTCAATCGGGCCATGCTTTTCTGGCGAGAGGAGGAGCTGAACAGCACCTTCGGTCGAGCTGCCATCGGCCCGCTGGATGACCAGGAGGCTGTGAGAATCTGGCGCGAGCTGGCGGAACAGGAACCCTGGCTGGATTTGAAGGCGTTGGTTGACAGTGGACGTATGCAGAGTGCGCAGAATGCTCCATTGACCAGATGCCTGCGGAAAGTTCGCTTACCCGAGGAGCCTCAGGATTACACGCTGCTCCGCTCCCTCTATGAATTGCAGGAGTTGCACGGCTCTGAACTGCGCCATTCGATAGATGCCTCTGTCGTCAACCATCTGGATCTGCAACATTTCGTGACATTGCCCCTGGCCAGAGCCGAGCATTCACTGGGTTTCATTGCTGTGGACAACCGTTTTACGGGTGTCAGTCTGGCGCCGGAGCGTGTGGACATCCTGCAGATGCTGGTCCGTTTCGCAGCCAGTATTCTTGAAAATCTGCTGCTCAGCGAATCGCTGGAGCGCAATCTGAGTCGGATGCAGGCGACGTCGGAGGTGCTGGGTGAGATTCGTCACAGAGTAGCTCGGGCGGAGCAACTGGCGGCGGCTGGGGAGTTGTCAGCTGCCGTTGCCCATGAGATTCGCAACCCGCTCACAGCTATCGGCGGTTTCAGTCGCCGCTTGCTGAAAAGCGAGAATCTGTCTTCCAGGGATCGGCAGGCTGCTGCGACAATTGCCGACGAAAGTTTGAGATTGGAAGAGATTCTGGGACGCCTGCTCAGTCGGGCCCAGCGTGAAGACCGGCCGTTGCGGGTAACCGACCTGAACAGTGAAATAGAATCCTTGCTGAATATGCTGGGTGATCGCCTGACAGAATCGGGTATCGATCTCGTATGTGATCTGGCTGTCGATCTGCCCAAGATCCCGCTGGACCACCAGGGCTTCAGGCAAGTTTTACTCAATCTGGTTCAGAATTCGATTGAGGCGATTGAGGATCAGGGGCAGATCCGCATCCGCACAATGGTCGAGGGGAACTGGGTACTCGTCGATGTGGAGGATAACGGCTGCGGGATGAGCGCTGAGCAGTGCGAGAAGATATTCCGGGCATTCTACACAACCAAGACCGATGGTTCGGGATTGGGTTTGGCCTTGTCGCAGCGGATTATCCGCAAGCATGGCGGTGCTCTTTCGGTCAGTAGTGAACCGGAAAGGGGGACCTGTTTTACGATTCGGATGCCGCGTCATCTCATTCAGAAGCTGGTCCGTGCTCGGATATCAGCGCGGGATATCGCCGAGGAGCTTGATTGAGCATTAATTTAGAGTGACAGACGGATCCGCTTCGATGTGAGAAGGGGCTTGCCAAGCACGTGATGGACTGGCAAATTGGATTTCGCCAATCGTGTTAACATTCCTTTACCTTTCCCGAATGGATGTGGAAACCAATTAGACCTCCCCTCGTAGGAGGCATGGCCAGGAGGCAAAATGAACGACAACAAAGTGATGGTAGTAGGCGCAGGGACCATGGGTAACGGGATTACTCAGGTCTTTGCCGCAAAGGGCTTCGATGTTCTGATGGTTGACGTCAAACAGGAGTTCCTGGATCGAGGCGTTAAAACTATCGCCAAGAGTCTTGATCGCATGGTGAAGAAGGAGCGGATCACGGAATCCGACAAGGAGGCCATCCTGGGCCGAATCGAAACTGCCACCGAGGTCCCCGCCGAGTCTGATGTTTTCCTGGCCATTGAGGCTGCTACTGAAAATCTTCCGGTCAAGCAGGAGATTTTCCGCAAACTGGCTACTGCCGTTGCCGATGACTGCATTCTTGGTACGAATACCTCCAGCATCTCAATCTGTACGATTTCTGGCAAGGTGCCCAATCCCGAACGGGTGATCGGCATGCATTTCATGAATCCGGTACCGATGATGAAGCTGGTGGAAATTATTCGCGGTCTTGATACCAGTGACGAGGTCACGAAGGCTATTGAGGATCTGTCCGCAAAGCTGGGCAAGGTTCCGGTTGTCGTCAATGACTACCCCGGATTTGTAGCGAATCGTATCCTGATGCCCATGATCAATGAAGCCGTATATACGCTTCAGGAGGGTGTGGCCGACAAGGAAGCTATCGATTCGATCATGAAGCTGGGAATGGCCCATCCCATGGGACCATTGGCACTCGCCGATCTGATCGGCCTCGATGTCTGTTTCTTCATCATGGAAGTTCTGCACCGCGATCTCGGTGACAGTAAATATCGTCCCTGCCCGATGTTGCGTAAGATGGTCGACGCTGGTCGTCTAGGTCGTAAAAGTGGGCGTGGATTCTACGAGTATTGATCCTGAAAGGGGCTTAGCCTATGCGGCGCTCGCAATTGATGATCTCTCTGTTTTTGGTGAGCCTGATCCTGGCTTCCGGTCTGTTCCCGGCGTTTGCGTTCGCGCGAACGTATGATCTCCCCCTGGATGACCAGGGTCCAACACGGAATCAGGCTCTGATCAAGAGTTTGATCTGGCCCGGTCTGGGCCAGATCGCCCAGGGACGGGAGATCCGGGGCAGTATCTGGGCTGGTGGTGCGGTCATGTTTGCGCTTGGGACTTTCTACTCCCATCAGCAATACAACAGCGCGGCCAAGGATTATGAAAACACCTTGTCCAGTTGTCGGAACGCTCTGGCCTCCGGTTCCGCCGATGCAGCCTACTACTATTATAACAAACTGGCTGATTACCATGAAGTAGCAGAGGACAGGCACTCAATCCGGACTACGGTAGAGTTCGGTTTTGTCCTGTGGTGGGCCGGAAGCCTGGTCGATACGTGGCTCTTTGATAGGCAGTCCGGTACTCAGACGTCTTCCGCTCTGACCTCTTTGCCGGGCGGACTTGAACCTGTAGTTCACGGTAATGCACCAGGTTTGGCCTGGACTATCGATTTTTAGCATAGGGCGCCGAACACCGGTCCCGCAATAAATGGATGCTCAATCCCGAAAGGACGAGCGTGATGAGAAGAATGATAATTCCGGTCAGCCTGTTGCTCCTTGTCATTGTTTTCGGCTGCTCCAAGGAACACACCGAACTCCTCAAGAGCTTCCCCCTCCCTGTAGTTCAGGAAGCTCGTCTAACAGAGACGGCGCCTGATCAGTACTCGGTTGCGGTAGCATGGACTTATGCGGATGCGGCCTATGCCGATTCCTACCGGGTCTATCTTGGGGCTACGGTGGTTCAGGGCACCCAGGTTCTGGACACGACCTCACTGGTTACTACGGTAGCGACACTGAACTATACCTGGGACGACGTTGACCCGGCGATGCTGCTGCCCGATGATGAGTTGTGTGCCAACTATGGTGTTTGCGACACGATGTATACGTATCACAACTTCAGAGTGAGTCCGGTTACGGATGGAGTCGAGGGCGACATGGGACCGCTCAGATTCATCACCCGTTGACTGGGGTTCCGGATTTGCGGGGAGGTTGGTGCCCCAGCTGCCGGAGCACTCCTGGAACAATACTTGAGTATTCACTCCCGTCGAAAGTTCGGCGGGAGTTCTGTTTTTCCAGATGTTGTCAATACGTCACTTACCAGGCCTCCCCAGACTCCGGTGTAAACGATAGAACGATAAACTGGCGCCGGTGGTCGAATTCGAGCCACTTTGATGATCGACAAGGGAGAGATCATGACAAGCAGACGTGGAATCCGTAGGTCGGCCGTTGCACATTTTCAAGGATGTGCAATCACAATCATCTGCCTGATGTTGTCCATTTTGATTCTGCCACCCTCTGTTGCCCTAGGTGGAGAGGGCGAGTGGATTGAGCTGCCAACACTGGGTGCCGCGGATTCAGCCGAAGTGATAGATCCCTTTACCGCAGAGCCTTCACCGGACCTCGCGACCGACAATCTTGTCAAAGAGCCAGGCGATGATTACGACTGGCGAACCGTATTACCCGAATCCAGTGCGACCGACGGTACCTGGAAAGGGGATGCCGGTTACGACAGCAGCGCCTTCCTGCAGCAGCCGCCGCTGGATCTGCCCAAGCGGTTCATCTGGAAAGGCAAGTCGGAATCGCTGGGGTATGTCGGGTATGTGTATCTTGGCGATCACTACTTCGTCGAGGAGAGCGATTACGATTCGGCTGAATCGGCCTACCGTCATGCACTCAGCCAATGGCCCGAATGTAAACTCATCCTGGCCAGGCTCGATCTGTTGCAGATTTTCAGGGGTGATTGGCTTCTAGCCGCGGAAAACATGCAAGTATCGTTCGAGGAGGAGCTTCCCACCGGTATCAATCATGAATACGGTCTCAAAGAGGGCAGCCCCATCCTTTCCAACAGAGTTGAGGATGTCCCGAATGTCCCGGCGATTCTGTACCGTCTTTGCCTCAGCTCTCTCAACCAAAACAACGAGTGCAACCTGTATGACCCCGCACGCGATTTTCTGGTGGGACGTCTCCTGACCAGTGTCGGTGAGTTTGAACATGCTCTGGAGCGTCTGGGTCCGGTCGCGCTGGATGATCATGCCGAGCCCTGGAACTCACAGGCCGCAAGTCAGCGTGCCGATCTGTATCTGTGTACCTGGCGTCCGGAAATGGCGTTCACCAATCTCCTTCGTGCGCGCACTCTTGCCGGTGAAAACGGGAAGATCGACAATCGCATCGATCGCCTTAAGAGGGCGCTGGCCCTGACTGCCGATCAAGGGCGTGGTGAAGAGCAGCGGGTGACCGTCAAGATCCTCAATCGTCAGGAGCAGGGGCGTTGGGTGCTCGCCAGCCCCCGGAAAGATTTCACCGGTACGATTCGAGTGCAACAAGGGGAGGGTGGCAGCGAGTCCATGACCCATCTGCTGTACCGTGGCGACGATTACTGGTTGATGACCGTACCGTTGGGACAGGAGAAACCGAACTGGGAGATCGGCAGTCGCGTGACGCTGATCGGTCTGGTCGCTTCCAGATAATGTCTAGATGGAAAGCCTCCGCTCATCAACGACGAGGCTTTGGCGGATTTGCCGTTCAAAACGGTTCTCAGGGATATTCAACCAGCTCCAGCAGTACACCCTCCGTGTCGCGAGGGTGCAGGAACGCCACGCGATTCCCTCCAGCGCCAATTGATGGTGGCGAGATGGGGACGATATTCCTGGTCGCCAGATCCGCCAAAGCCGTATCGAGGCTCTTCGTCTCGAAAGCGATGTGCTGCAGACCCTGTCCGCGCTTGTCGATGAATCGTGCGATAGGGCTGTTGTCCCGCAGGGGGGCAAGCAGCTCCAGGCGGCAGTTGCCGCCATCGAGCATCACTACTTCGACACCTTGCTCCGGCAGATTCTCACGTTCAATCTCAGTGAAGCCCAGTTGCTGGTACTTGTTTGCGGTAATCTCCAGATCGCTGACGGCAACTCCGATATGGTCCAGGCGACGCCAGATCCCCGCAGGGAGCATTTCATCATATCGTTTCATCAGGCGGCTCCCGCAGTGGAATCGTCCGCGATTACACGGACCAGTGTAGCACCTGCCTCGACCATCTCACCATCCTTGACTTCGATCTCCTGGACGATGCCGCCAATCTCGGTGACCAATTCGTTCTGCATCTTCATCGCCTCCAGCACCAGAAGTCCCTGCCCCTTCTCGACCGTCTCGCCCGGCAACGCCAGCGCCCGCACAACAATCCCCGGCATGGGAGCCTTCAGTACGAACAACCCCTCATCCACGTTGGCGCGTGTGATCTCATCGGCCACGGCCTCCAGCTCATCACGTACACGCACGTTGATCTGTTCCGCAATGGCGTTGACGGTAAATTCTCCGTCCTGCCAGTTCTTCTCGATCAGATCGACGAGAAACGATTGTCCCTCTATCAACAGCGAGTAATGTTCATCCTTTTCGATGACCGACTGCTCGACCAGATGCATCTCTCCGTCAATCGTGATTGCCCACCTTTGCCCGCGGAGCTCGATGGTCACTTCCCGTTTTTCGCCCTGGATCTGAACAATATAACGACTCACACTCATATTGTTGACCTCCTGCTCACCGCTTCCCGTCGACCGATCAGTTTCCAGCGACTTTGCGCCTCTTTCTCCGTCTGAACGGAATCCAGATTGAGTCTGCGGCTGTGCTGGTGGTAGGCCAACGTTGCCGCGATCAGGGCGACCTGGGGCACTCGAGCATCATGTGAGATCTGCTTTGCGTCGAAATGATCGTCTATATAGTGCGTGTCGCACTCCCCACGACAGAAAGCCTCCTGCTTGAGGATCCATTGATGGAAGGGGATGTTCGTCTTGACGCCGGCGATAACGAATTCCGTGAACGCCTGTCTGGCGCGCTGGATGACATCTTCACGATTCTCCCCATAGATGACCAGCTTGCTCAACAGCGGATCGTAGTAAATAGGCACTTCGTATTTTTCATAGATGCCGCTGTCATGTCTGATTCCGGGACCGGTTGGTTCCCGCAACAGAGCGATCTTGCCGGTGGAGGGGAGGAACCCCGCCTCCGGATCCTCGGCATAGATGCGGAACTCCATAGCCCAGCCGCGGTGCTGGACATCCTCCTGACGCAACTTGAGTCTGCGCCCCGCCGCGACCTCCAGTTGCATCTTCACCAGATCCGTGCAGGTTGTCAGCTCGGTAACGGGATGCTCCACCTGCAACCGGGTATTCATCTCGAGGAAGAAGAAATTGCGGTCGGCATCGACGATGAATTCGACCGTACCCGCACCGACATAGTTCACGGCCCTGGCCACCTGCACCGCCATCTCGCCCATCTGCGAGCGCATCTCATCATCAACAAGTGGGCTGGGGCACTCCTCGACAACTTTCTGGTGCCTGCGCTGAATTGAGCATTCACGCTCACCCAGATGGATGACGTTGCCGTGCGTGTCGGCCATGACCTGGATCTCGATATGCCTCGGTTTCTCGACATATCTTTCGATGAACACGGCGTCGTCGGCGAACGACTTGCCGGCCTCCTCGCGAGTTGCGCGCAGGGCTGAGTCCATTTTGTCGTCGCCGCGCACCACGCGCATCCCCTTGCCGCCGCCGCCGGAGGCGGCCTTGAGCATGATCGGGTAACCGATCTCGGCGGCCAGTCGTTTCGCCTCAACGGGATCGGACACGGCACCGTCGCTGCCCGGGATTACGCTGATGCCGGCGGCGACCATGCACGCACGGGCCTTCAGCTTGTTGCCCATGACGTCAATCGCTTCGGGTGGTGGACCGATGAACGTGATCCCCTCTTTAGCCAGAGCTGCCGCGAATTCCAGGTTCTCCGAGAGGAAGCCGTATCCGGGGTGAACTGCGTCGGCTCCGGATTGGCGGCAGGCATCGATGATCTTTTCGATACGCAGGTAGCTCTCGGCCGATGTCCGCCCGCCCAGGGGGATAGCCTGCTCCGCGAAAAAGACATGCGGAGCTTGTCGATCCACGTCACTGTAGATCGCCACGGTCGGAATCTCGAGCTTGCGCAATGTGCGTATAACGCGCATCGCGATCTCTCCGCGATTGGCCACCAGAACTTTCTTGAACTCTTTTGCCATTGCTTTCTCGATCCTGCTAGAGCGGAATGTTGCCGTGTTTCTTGTGTGGAACCTGCTGGCGTTTGCCCGCCAGGCTCTGCAGGCCCGCGATCAGCTTCTGGCGCGTCTCACGAGGCATGATAATGTCGTCGATGAATCCGGCTTCGGAGGCGAGATAGGGATTGGCGAACTGCTCGTTGTATTTGGCGATCAATTCGGCCCGCTTCTCCACCTGGTCCTCCGCCGTGGACAGCTCCTTGCGGTAGAGAATGTTGATCGCTCCCTCGGCGCCCATCACGGCCAGCTCGGCCGTGGGCCGGGCGTAGTTGGGGTCGGCGCGGAGATGCTGGCTGCTCATGACATCGTGAGCGCCACCATCGGCCTTGCGCACAACGATGGTCAGCTTGGGCACGGTGGCTTCGCAGTAGGCGTAGAGCAGTTTGGCGCCGTGCTTGATGATGCCGCCATACTCCTGGTCGGTGCCGGGCAGGAAGCCGGGCACATCCTCGAATGTGATGAGAGGGATGTTGAAGGCGTCACAGAAGCGGACGAAGCGAGCAGCCTTGAGACTGGCGCTGATATCCAGGGCGCCGGCCATGGCCTTGGACTGGTTGGCTACGATGCCGACGGACTGACCTCCCAAGCGCGCGAATCCGACGACGATATTGCGGGCATAGGCCTCCTGCACCTCAAAGAAGCTGTCCACATCAACAATGCGGTTGATGATATCCTTCACATCGAATGGTACTTTGGGATCCTCCGGGATGATCGAGTCCAGCGCCTCATCCTGACGATCGGGGGGATCTGTGCACTCGACCACGGGTGGGTCCTCAAGGTTGTTCTGCGGGAGGTAACTGAGCAGTTTCTTGACCTGCAGCAGCGCATCCTGATCACTGGATGCCATGAAGTGGGCGACACCGCTGCGGCTGTTGTGGGTATTCGCGCCGCCAAGATCCTCGAAACTCACCTCCTCCCCGGTGACCATCTTGATCACATTGGGGCCGGTGACGAACATGTGGCTGGTGCCGTCGACCATGAAGATGAAGTCGGTGATGGCGGGGCTGTAGACAGCGCCACCGGCGCAGGGGCCCATGATTATACTGATCTGGGGCACTACACCGCTGGCGAGGGTATTACGGAGGAAAATATCCGCATAACCGCCCAGACTGTACACACCCTCCTGGATCCGGGCGCCGCCCGAGTCGTTGAGACCGATAACCGGCGCCCCATTTTCGACGGCCAGATCCATCAGGCGACAGATCTTGCCGGCGTTCGCCTCGCTCATCGTACCACCGAAGACGGTGAAATCCTGGGCGAAGGCATAGACCAGACGGCCATTGACGCGGCCAAAACCGGCGACAACACCGTCTCCCACCGGTTTATTGTCGATGATGGAGGTATCAGACGACCGATGGGTGACAAAAACCCCCAGTTCCTGGAAGGTCCCGCGATCGAAAAAGAGGTGAACCCGCTCCCGGGCTGTCAGCCGTCCGGATTCATGGATTTTGTCGATTCTCTTCTGTCCGCCGCCCAATCTGGCCTGTTCACGTTTCTCTTCCAGTGTTTTGAACTTGTCTTTATGGAGCATCTAGACCCTCGGCTCGGGAGTGTAGTATTTTGCGAATTTCAGAGAGCCCAGTGTAATTGCCAGCGGGGACAACGTCAAGCTACCTCGCGGGGATGAGAAAATATGTGAAAATAATAGCTCTTATGATTTGCTTCGCTCTGAATCTTGTGTAACTTTGATATACCGAACACGCTAGAGTTTGCGGTCGGGGGGTTGGCAATCCCCCCGCCCAGGAGATCGGCCGCGGTAAACTCTCAACGAATTTCGGAGCCATTGATGATGAGATCGATTAGAATAGCTCTTCTGAGCTATCTCGCACCATTGGCTTCTGCGAGAGCGACCCGTATGACGTGCGTCCTCATGGCCCTGTTGCTTATGCTTGTAGTAACAGGCCGGTTGACCGGTTTCCTGCCCCCGACTGCATTTATCAATATCGCTGATTCCCTGATCCTGTACGGGATTCCCCTTTTCGCTGTTCTCCTCTCCGAAATGTCCCTCCGCGACGGGATCACGCACCGTACCCTGCTCTATCCGCTTCTGGGGCCGGTATCCCGTACGACAATCGCAGTAACACGCACTCTGGCAACCGGGTTGCTGCTGTTTGTCAGCGCCACGTTGACCCTGATCTGCGTGAAGGTACTGGGAGAGTTGTCATGGAGTATCTTCCCCCAGGAGCTGGCGGCCCTGTTCTTCGGCTCAATAGCCTATGTGGCATTCTTCGGTCTGATCCATGCGGTGAACTCCAAGGCTCTGATCATCTCGTTATGTGTCTTTACCCTGTTTGATCTGCCTGTCGGACGATTGCCTTTTACGATGCGCAATCTAGCGCCCTCGTTTCATCTTCGCGTTTTATCGGACAAGATTGATTCCATCTCCATCCCCGTCATGATGGACGTATCCGACCCGTCACTGTTCTTCTCTGCTATGGTTATGGTCCTCGTGACGATTGTCGCGACTACCCTGACCGCCCTCCTCTTCTCCCGCAGGAATCTGGTGAATCTGTGCTGACAACAGGCAACAATGGAGACTGGCTGGAGATTGACGGTCTGCATCTCCAAAGAGGCGGCCGTTCCGTACTCCAAGGTGTCGACCTGGCCCTATCCGGGCAGGCTGTGGGGTTGGTAGGGGTAAACGGCGCAGGCAAGTCAACGCTGATCGGTGCAATGCTCGGAGTGCTACGCGCCGAACAGGGGACCATCTCGATCCTCGGCCTGGATATCCCCATTCGGGCGCGTGAATTGCGCACACGCAGCGGCGTGATGGCGGAGCAGGCCGGGGTTTATCCCGGAGGTTCCGGCGTGGACGCCGTCTGCTTTGCGGGCGAGATGAGCGGCCTTGGTCGTCGTGAGTCCCTCAGGCGTGCGCATCAGGCACTCGACGCTCTGGATGTCGGTGAGGAGCGCTACCGGCCCACAAAGGGCTATTCCACCGGAATGCGTCAGCGCTGCAAGCTGGCAATGAGTCTCGTACACGATCCTGAATTGTTGATTCTGGACGAACCCACCGTGGGTCTCGACCCGCCAGGTCGTCTTCAGCTGCTCAACCTGATCAAGGATCTGCGGGACGGCGGCCGCCGCATTCTGCTCAGTACTCACATCATGCAGGATGCCGAACACCTTTGCGACGATCTGATCCTGATCGAGGCCGGCGTCATTACATTCGCGGGCCCCGTCTCCAGACTCGTGGACAGGTCAAGCAGTCGTCTGATCGCCGAGGGGAGCGGACTGGACGCCGAATTCGCCGCAACCCTGACTGCTGCCGGGATCCAGGTTCTGAATCACACTGAGCAGCGGATCGAATTCATCAGTCATGGCAATGACGACCTCGCGCTTTTCTGGCGAATTGCCGGTGAACGGGGCGCCGAGTTGCGTCGGCTGGGTTGCGATGTCGTCACCCTGGAGGATGCGGTCGTGGACATGATGGAGGCGGATCATGGATAACGTCATCCGGCAAGCTCCCAGCTCATTCCACACGGTTCGCGCCATAGCCCGCCGACAGCTGCTGATGGCCAGGAAGCGAAAGCTGGTCAAGCTGCTGTTCCTGGGCAGTCTCCTGCCGCCGTTGATTCTCATCATCGTGATCATCGTGCGCAACATGGCCGAACAGGCCACCGGGATGACCCTGGGGTGGGATCCCCTGATGAGATTCCTCGAGTTCCAGGCGCTGCCGGTTGGCCTGCTGGCGCTGGGTCTGGGGATCCCCAGTGTGGCGCGCGATCGCGCCGAAGATGTCCTCTTTCTCTATGCTACACGACCTGTGCAGCCCTGGCACTACGCCCTGGGCAAGTTGCTGGCGGTAGCCCTGCCCTGCACAGCGCTTATGCTCCTGCCCGGTGTGATAATTACCTTGCTGCATCTTGGCGTAACCTCGGAATTGAATGTGGGTGAGGCTCTGGTGATGATCCTCAAGATGACGACCTATTCGGTTCTCATGGGTGCGGCTTATGCCGGTGTAACCGTCGGCGCCAGTTCCGGCACCAAGAAGAGTCGCTGGGCCCTTCTGATCACATTGGCTATATTCTCGCTGCCGGATACGATTGTTCAACTGGCGGGTGTGATGTGGAATCTTGATGTGGTTACGGTCGGTCCGCAGAGTTGTCTGGTCTGTTTGCAGGAGGCGCTGCTGAATTCCGGTCCCGATGGCTGGTGGTGTGCGCTGGCCCTGACCCTCTATGGCCTGGGCGGCATGTGGATCACTCTGATGCGCGTCAAGAAGGAGATGATTCCATGAGCGGGGGCGAACTGAGAAGCCGGGGAGTCAAACTGGACGAGGTCACTGTCTTCTACGGCGAAGTCGTGGGCTTGAGCCGAGTGAGTCTGGAGCTTGAGCCGGGAGTGACGGGGATCGTCGGCCCCAACGGCAGCGGCAAAAGCACACTGATGAAAGTCATGACGGGTCTGATCGCCCCTGTTGAGGGCAAAATCGAGATTCTTGGCGGTAACCCCTTCTCCGATCCCGATGTGCGCAAGAGAATCAGCTTTGTGCCCGCACTGGAATGCTTCCACCAGACTCTGTCGGGCAAGCGCAATCTCGAGGTTGTTTTCATGGCTCACGGCCATTCGGGTGAGGAATCTCGCAGGCTGGCGGTGCAGGCTTTGGAGATATCTGGGTTGACCAAAGACGGCAAGCGGCGCTACGGCACCTGGTCTCGCGGTATGCGTCAGCGCCTGAAGCTGGGACTGGCTCTGGTTGGCGAGACGCAGGTTGTGCTCCTTGATGAACCCTTCCTCGGTGTCGATCCGCCATCTCGCCGCTTTCTGCGGGGACTGATTCGCCAACTTGGCGATTCCGGCCGCACCGTACTTGTCTCCTCTCACGTTCTTCACGAGGTGGAGGCGCTGACGGACCGTGTCGGCATCCTGGCACATGGCCGTCTGCTGGGCTATGGTCGTATTGACCGCCTGCTGCGCGAACTGCGCGACAGGCATCCGCACCGGATCCGTCTTGAGGCCGACAACGTTCGTCGCCTGGCCGAGGCCCTGATTGCCCGCGAGTATGTATCCGAAGTTCGATTGGTGAAGGCTGATTGCGTGGAATTCGTGACATCACGACCGGAATCGAGCTACCATGAACTACCCGCGCTGGTTAGCGAAACGGGGGTTCTGATCAGGGTGGTGGAGACTCACGACAACGGTCTGGAGGCCGTTTTCCGGCACATCACCGCCGCGGGGAGTCAGCGACTCTGATCCCCATCTCCACATCCATTCAAGGACCGCTAGCGGCCGGATCGCGCCGACTGGCCTGGTGCCGTGAACGGAATTGACCGCATCCAGAGGGGAACAAGCCATGCTGCTTCGAGATTACTTCAACGATATTGAGAATCTGCCCGCGATGAGGATGTTGGGCATCAGCTTGCTGCTGGGTGGGATCGGAGTTTGCGCCGGGGCCGCCCTGGTAAGTGTCCGCCTGGACGGTGGAGCGACTCTGGAGCTCTTCGGGGTCTCCTGGGGGACTCCGCTGTTCTTCATGTTGACATTCTGCGGGAGCGTCATGATGGGGCTTTCGATTGTTTTCAATACCCGCTCCCTGATTCTGACCCGCAAACAGCGAGATCGGGAGCTTTCATAATCCTGCCGAGGTCCTGGGGGAGTCCTCTCCGAACCGGATCTCAGACGATACCCTGACGGCTGCTCATCTGCCAGCCCCGCTTCGGCGATCTTGTATGCTTGACCGCCTCCATCCCTGACGGCAAACTGTTGGATGTTCCCCCGGGGCGATCCCAGAATTGCGGTTCCGGTCCATGCGGTTGATTGGTTGGTGAACGTCAAAGATCAGCTTCACGTCATTACGGAGGGATGATGAGACTCACCCATTACGACCATGCTCGGCAGTTTCTGGACGACTGGCAACCCGTGCTGGTGGCCAATGAGGTGGCGAACGGTCTCCTGTTGGGTATCACGCTCAGGGTGGCGGAATCTCCCGAATTCTATGGGGAGCTCCCCGTCTTTATTGGTGTCGCTGACGAAGCCGGTCCCGTTGCGGCTGCAATCATGACACCACCTTTCAATCTGCTGGTGCGAGTCGAACTCCATGAAAAGCGGGATGTCGCATTTGAATTGATGGCCGGACACCTCGCTCCACTGTTCCCGCAGCTCCCGGGGGTTAACGGCGAGGCCGATGATTCGCGCCGTTTCGCCGAGATCTGGCGCGGTGAACAGCTCTGTTCGGCGCAGCCGGTGATGAATCTCCGCTGCTTCGAGTTGCTTGAAGTGATAGATCCTCCCAAACCGCCGGGCGCAGCTCGCCTGGCCGAATCGCTCGATCTGGAGCTCATGACCGATTGGATTCTCCTTTTCACCGGCGAAACCGGTGCGTCGACGCCGGCAACCGCGACCGATGAGCGGGCAAGGGCCAAAACGATGGCCGAGCGGAATCTGGAGTTGGGTAATATCTGGCTCTGGGAGGACAACGGAGCGCCTGTCGCCATGGCGGCCTGTGGACGGACGACCATCAACGGCAACAGTATCAACCTGGTTTACACGCCGGCTGAGCTGCGGCGACGCGGATATGCGACTGCGCTGGTGGCTGTTCTGAGCCGGGATATTCTGGAGAGGGGCTGGCGGTTCGTAACGCTGTTTACCGATCTTGCCAACCCTGTCTCCAACAGCATCTACCGGAAGATCGGCTACCGACCGGTTGCGGATTTTGTCGAACTTGAGTTTCGGTACGATCAGGATACACCCTCGGATTGACTTGTGTATTCGGGGCGGATAGACTGCGCGCATCACAATGTCCCTGGTTAATAATCGTATTGCGAGGAATCATGCCTTTCGAACATGTCAAACTGGAGAAGAGCGGGAAGCTGTGCTGGTTGACCATGCACAACCCCAAGGCGCTCAATGCCCTCAATTCACAGGTGTTGGCCGATCTTGACGCCGCCCTGGATCAGGTCGTAGCCGATGTCGAGGCCAACGAAACCCATATCCTGGCCATCCGTGGAGCCGGTGACAAGGCGTTCGTCGCCGGTGCCGACATCAGTGAACTGGCTCAGCTCAAGGGGCTGGAGGGGCGCGACTTCGCCCGTAACGGTCAGGCTCTGTTCGACAGGATCGAGAACATGCCCATCCCGGTTATCGCCGCAGTCGGCGGCTATGCACTAGGTGGGGGATGCGAACTGGCGCTGGCCTGCCACCTGAGGGTGGCTTCGGATCTTGCCGTGTTCGGCCTGCCCGAGGTGACGTTGGGAGTCATCCCCGGCTATGGCGGCACTCAGCGGCTGGCCAGACAACTCGGGATGGGGCGGGCGCTGGATATGATCCTCACCGGGCGGATGGTCAAGGCTGACGAGGCGCTGTTGCTCGGGTTGATCAATCGCATTGCGCCCGCAGCGGAGCTGGAGGAGGCCGTCGAGAAGCTGGCCTCAAGCATTATGCAGGTTGGTCCCCTGGCGGCACGAGCCGGTCTGGAGGCCGTGCGGGGTGGCCTGCAAAGCTCGCAGGCCGAGGGGCTTCGGCTGGAGGCTCAGCTGTTCGGTCTGCTTTGCGGCACCGAGGATATGGTCGAAGGGACAGCCGCCTTCCTCGGGAAACGGAAGGCCGATTTCAAAGGTTGCTGATAATCTGTCCGGGGGGGCTGGCTCCATGACCCCTTGAATCGAAAGAAATTCGCAAGCCCCGGCTTTCCCGTTGAAGCCGGGGCTTGACCGATTCTGGAAAAGGGCTTTTACTGTCTCCTCCGCAAGTTGAGCGGAGTGAGAATGCCCGATCAATAACGGATAGCGCGAGAGTGGCGGAACTGGCAGACGCGCAGGATTTAGGTTCCTGTGAGGAGACTCGTGGGGGTTCAAGTCCCCCCTCTCGCACCGAGAAGGCTGCTTGAAACCGGTCACGATTCCGCTGACGGATCCGTTTGTGGATCGGGGCCGAGGTCGGGATGACATGGTGTGCCTGATCAAAGATCGTAAATTGCAGCAGCCTGCTGGATGTAATCACCCAAGCCTGAACAGAGGTAAGTCATGAGCACCTCGAAGCCCGTGAACGAGCAGAATACAGAGCAGCTCTCCCTGGTGGAGCTCATCTCCGTGGATATTGAAGAGACCAAATCCTGGCAGCGCGTTGTCTCCGTTGCTCTGCCCGATTCCGAGTGGCAGAACGCCTGCGCCGCTCAGCTGATCCAGCTGCGCAAGAAGGTCTCGGTGCCCGGCTTCCGTAAGGGCAAGGCGCCCAAGGAGATCGTGGAGAACCAGTTCGCAGGTCAGATCTCGGTGGATGCTCTCGAGTGGCTCCTGCCGCGCGCTTGGCAGCAGGCCCTGCATCAAACGGGTGGGCTCTACCCGATCGACGATCCCGAGTTCTCGGACATCGATTTCGGCGACGGCAAGGACTTCACCTTCAAGGCCACCTGCGAGATCAAGCCCGAGGTGCAGCTGGAGGGGTACAAGGGGCTCAAGGTGACCTGGTACAAAGATGAGGTACCGGCCGACGGACTTGAGCGGACAATCGAGTCGATTCGTGAAAGTCGGGCCGAGTATGTCGAAGTCGAACGGGCCGCAGCCGATTCCGATCGCCTGACGGCGGATTTCCGGCAGGTTGAGGAGGATGGCGCAATCATCGAGGGGACCGATGTCAACGGCCACGAATTCGAGTTGGGCAGTGCGAATATCCTGCCCGAATTCTCGGACGGTGTGCGCGGATTGGCTGTCGGAGAGGAAACAAAGTTCCCAGTCAACTACCCCGAGGACTTCGAGCAGGAGACCTTGGCGGGTCAAACCCGGTACTTCAATGTGACAGTTCGGAAGGTCGAAGAGAAGAAACTGCCGGAAGTATCGGACGAGTTTGCCGCTTCTCTGGGTGATTTCGAGAATGTTGACCAGTTGAAGGACCAGATCGGCAAGAACATCAATGCCGAGGTCGATCAGAATAACCGTGGACGTCTGGAAGCCGCTCTGGTCCAGGGTTTGCTGGCGATCAACGAGTTCGAAGTTCCCCCCTCAATGATCAATCGTTATGTGACGCATATGATCTCCGAACAGGAGGAGCGGGAACAGAAAAAGCTGACCGATGCGGATCGTAAGCAAGCCGAGGAGAATTTCACCCCCGGCGCCGAACTGGCTCTGAAACGCTGGTTCATGCTTGAGGCCGTCAGCCGACAGGAAAAGATTGCGGTCAGCGATGAGGATTTCGAGAATCACCTGCAGAATCTGGCCGCCGGCCAGGGTGAGGAGGAGGTTGAGAAGATCCGTGAGAGTATCAAGCGTTCTCAGGCCGAAGGCAGGGTTCGCGAAGACATTCTTCACAGGAAAATCTACAGCTACCTCGAAGAGCAGGCGAAGATAAAGGAAGAAATGGTTCCCCTCAATCAGGCCTGAATGGCGGGGGATAACGGGAAGCAACCCGGGTGATGAGAGATTTGCCCGGTGTGAGTGAAAGGATGGATCCATGGGCTACGTTCCTGTACCGATGGTTATTGAGCAGTCCGGGCGCAGTGAGCGCGCATACGATATCTACAGTCGTCTGCTTAAAGACCGTATCATCTTCATCGGCTCGCCTATCGATGATCACCTGGCCAATGTCGTCATTGCCCAGCTCCTCTTCTTGGAGGCGGAGGATCCCGATCGGGATGTGAACATCTATGTCAATTCGCCTGGCGGCAGCGTTACGGCGGGGCTGGCTATGTACGATACGATTCAGCACATCAAACCCGATGTCGCCACGATCTGCATGGGGATGGCGGCCAGTATGGGGGCTTTTCTGCTGGCATCTGGAACTATTGGCAAACGGAGCGCGTTGCCCCATGCCCGCATCATGATTCACCAGCCCAGCGGCGGCACACAGGGGCAGGCCTCCAATCTGGAGATCTATACGCGTGAAATCCTGAAAACCAGGGACGAACTGAACAAGATCCTGGCTGAACGCACCGACCAGTCGATCGAGAGAATCGCCGAGGATACCGACCGAGACTACTTCATGACTGCCCTCGAAGCCAAAGAGTATGGCATCGTGGATCGCGTGATTGAGTCGTCGGATGAGGTCAAGTCGGAGGAATAAGGGGTAGAATTGCCCCTTTGGTTCATCTTTGCTTGGCTGGATCGGGATCTTGGTTTATCTTATGGTGCAGGGGGGGACTGATCCCTCCCTGTTGCCATTTCGGAAAGTACTACCATGATCAAATGTTCTTTTTGCGGTAGAGGACAGGATGAGGTCGCCAAACTGGTAAGCGGCCCCAATGTCTATATCTGCAACGAGTGTATCAAGCTCTGCAACGACATCCTGGAAGAGGAGATGGTCCGACCGCCTCTCTTCGAGGATGGTGAATTTCCCAAACCGCTCGAGATCAAGGAACAGCTTGACAAGTATGTGATTGGTCAGCTCAAGGCCAAGGTGACCCTGGCCGTTGCCGTCTACAATCACTACAAGCGGATCTTCCACCTGCGTGATGCTGAAGAGGTTGAACTCGAGAAGAGCAACATCCTCCTGCTGGGCCCCACCGGTACGGGCAAGACCCTGCTGGCCCAGAGTCTGGCGCAGCTGCTGAAGGTGCCGTTTGCCATCGTCGATGCCACCACCCTGACCGAGGCCGGTTATGTCGGGGAGGATGTGGAGAATATCCTCGTGCGTCTTCTGCAGACGGCCGACTACAATGTCAGCGCGGCGGAGCGGGGGATCGTCTACATCGACGAGATCGACAAGGTGGCCCGGAAGAGCGACAACCCCTCGATCACCAGGGATGTCTCCGGCGAGGGTGTGCAGCAGGCGCTGCTCAAGATCCTCGAGGGGACTGTGGCCAATGTGCCGCCGCAGGGTGGACGCAAGCATCCGCAGCAGAAGTATATCGAGATCAATACCCGGAACATTCTGTTCATCTGTGGCGGCGCCTTCGACGGGCTGCACGAGATCATCTCCAAGCGTGTGGGGGACAAACCCATGGGCTTCGGCGCCGAGGTGAAGAGCACCAAGGAGCGCAATCTCGATGATCTTTTCCTGAAGGTCGCGCCCCAGGACATGCTCCGTTTCGGATTGATCCCCGAACTCGTGGGTCGTCTGCCGATCGTCGCGCCTCTCCACGGACTTGATGAGGCCGCCCTCATCGAGATTCTGGTCAAACCCAAGAATGCCCTGGTGAAGCAGTACCGAAAACTCTTCGAGATGGATGACGTTCAGCTCGAATTCGATCCCGGCGCGATCAGGGCTATCGCCCATCTGGCGACGGAGCGGGACACCGGCGCGCGCGGCCTCAGAGCGATTATGGAGGAGACCATGGTCGATTTGATGTACGACGTGCCCAGCCGCTCGGACGTCCAGCGGGTTGTCATCACCGAAGAGGCGATCACGGGTGAGGGCAAGGCCAAGATCTTCTACAACGATGAAAACCAGATCAGGGAAGCTTAACCGGTTGCCTATAACCACTGGTTGCCATGACAGATTACGCCGGGGCGACCGCTACGTCGCCCTGGCATTTCAATGAAGGACTCCGATGTACGAGATTGAATATCAGGGCAAGACAATCAGCATGTCCGAGGAGCTGCCGTTGCTCCCGCTGCGGGATGTTGTCGTGTTCCCCTACATGATCCATCCGTTGCTGGTCGGCAGATCAGGCAGTGTGACAGCCGTTGAAGAGGCCATGCTCAACGAGCGCCTGATCATGGTAGCCACGCAGAAGGACAAAGAGACCGAGGAGCCGCGTCGGCAGGATATCCATCGCGTCGGCACCATCGCGCACATCACGCAACTGCTCCGGCTGCCCGACGGCACGATGAAGATTCTGGTCGAGGGATTGATGCGTGCCCGCATCACCAACTACACCGAGACCGACAGCCTGTATCGCGTCACCGTCGAACCGCTCGAGGTCGAGGAGACCAACGAGAATGAGATGGAGGCGCTGATGCGCGCCACCCTCGACCTGTTCGAGGATTTCGTGAAGTTCAACAAGCGCGTGCCCGATGCCGTCTACTCCGCCCTCAACTCGATCGATGACGCCGTGCTCATGGGCGACACCATCGCCACCCATATTCCCGAGAAGCTGGAGCTGAAGCAGACGCTGCTCGAGGAGGCCAGCACGGCGGCCCGGTTGCGGATCATCATCCGTGTGCTCACCGAGGAGATCGAGATTCTCAAGCTCGAGCGCAAGATCGAAACCGAGGTCCGCAGTCAGGTGCAGAAGAACCAGCGCGAGTTCTACCTCAACGAGCAGCTCAAGGCGATCCGTCGGGAGTTGGGTCAGGAGGGCGACGACGGGCAGGAACTCGACGACATGGTCGAGTCCATCACCGAGGCGCAGATGCCCCGCGAGGTGGAGGACGCCGCGATCAAGGAGGTCGAGCGTCTGGCCCGGATGCCGCAGATGAGTCCCGAGGCGAGCGTCATCCGCACTTATCTCGAGACGCTCATCGCCCTGCCGTGGCGCAAGCGGACTCGCGACCGCCTGGATATCCCCCGCGTGCGGGGCAAGCTGGATGAGGATCACTATGGCCTCGAGAAGGTGAAGGAGCGGATCGTCGAGTTCATGTCGGTGATGAAGCTCACGAAGCGTAAGAAGACCAAGAGCCCCATCCTCTGTTTCGTCGGCCCTCCGGGGGTCGGCAAGACCAGTCTGGGACATTCGATCGCCGACGCCATCGGGCGCAAGTTCTATCGCCTGAGTCTGGGCGGCGTGCGTGACGAGGCCGAGATTCGCGGGCATCGTCGCACCTATATCGGTTCGATGCCGGGGCGGATCATTCAGGCGCTCAAGAAGGCGGGCACCCGTAACCCCGTGATTCTGCTGGATGAGGTCGACAAACTGGGTATGGACTTCCGGGGCGACCCGGCGTCGGCGCTGCTCGAGGTGCTCGATCCCGAGCAGAATCACACTTTCAGCGATCACTATCTCGAGGTGCCCTTCGATCTGTCCGAGGTACTGTTCATCACGACGGCGAACTCGCTGCATTCCATACCCGATGCGTTGCGCGATCGCCTGGAGATCATCCGCCTGCCGGGCTACCTGCAGCATGAGAAGAAGGCCATCGCCAAGGGCTTCCTGATTCCGAAGCAGACGGATCAACATGGCCTCAAGCCGGAGCAGATGAAGATCGAGGAGAAAACGCTCGATCGGATAATCGAGGAATACACGCGGGAATCCGGTGTGCGTAACCTGGAGCGGGAGATTGCCTCCCTGTGCCGCAAGACGGCGATTCAGGTTGTGGAGAAGGCCAAGAAGAGCCTCAAGGTGACCCCCAAGCAGTTGGAGACCTGGCTGGGACCGCCGCGGTTCCTGACCAAGGAGATGGACAAGAGGGACGAGATCGGCATCGCCACCGGCCTGGCCTGGACGCAGGTGGGGGGCGAGACGCTGAACATCGAGGTCCAGCTCATACCGGGCAAGGGGGAGTTCATCCTCACCGGCCAATTGGGTGACGTGATGAAGGAGAGCGCCAAGGCCGCGCAGACGATAGTGCGGAGCCGGGCGGAGAGTTGGGGTATCCCGAGCGATATCTTCAGCAAGAGCGATGTCCACGTGCATGTGCCCGAGGGGGCGACGCCGAAGGATGGTCCCAGCGCCGGTGTGGCGCTGACGATCGCCCTGGTCAGCGCCATCACGGGGATTCCGGTGCGGCACGAGGTGGCGATGACCGGCGAGATCACTCTGCGGGGCAATGTTCTGGCCGTGGGCGGATTGCCCGAGAAGACCGTCGCCGCGCAGAGGTTCGGCGTCAACAAGGTGTTGCTGCCGGCCGACAACAAGAAGGATCTGCCGGAGCTGCCCGAGTTCGTGCGCAAGAACATGGACCTGGTTTTCGTCGGTCATATCGACGATGTTCTGCAGCACGCCCTGCTCAAGTTGCCCGGCAAGAAGCGGAAGGGGCGCACCGCCAAACCGACCGGTCGCGGACGCACCTCGGCACAGCCGCGAAGCTGACGGTATCAGAGATATGAATCGTTACCGGGGTCTCGTATTCGAGAAAAGCGTGGTGCGCCTGGAGGGTTGTCCCAAGGACCGCTGGCCCGAGGTGGCCTTCTCCGGCCGCTCCAATGTGGGCAAGAGCAGCATGCTCAACTGCCTGGCGCAGCGGAAGGCTCTGGCCAAGGTCAGCCAGAAGCCGGGCAAGACGCGGATGCTGAATTTCTTCGGCTTCCCCGGCAACTCCCGTCTCGTCGATCTCCCCGGCTACGGATACGCCAAAGTACCGGAATCCGAGATCAAGAAGTGGCGTCGCTTCATGGCCGATTACCTCGAGAAGCGGGAGCAATTGGCGGGGATCGTCCAGTTGATTGATTGTCGCCACAAGCCGACGGTGCTGGATCAGCAGATGGTCGGCTGGCTGCGTCACTGCGAATTGCCGTTTCTGATCGTCTTGACCAAATCCGACAAAATCAAGCGCGGCGTGCGCAACAAAACCGTGGCGCAGGTGCGTCAGGTGCTGGAGATGGAGGACGACCAGCCGGTTGTCTTCTTCTCCGCGATGAAAGGCGAGGGGAAGCGTGAGGTGCAATCCTGGACCGATAAGGTGCTGGATGCCTGGCAGGACCCCGAGGGGCGTTGACAGAGCCGTGGATAGCCTCTATGTTGGGGCGGCTTCAAAACCGATCAAGGAGTGATCATGAGTCGCAAGCATGGATCAGTGAGTGTGGTGCTGGGTGGACAGTGGGGCGACGAGGGCAAGGGCAAGGTCGTGGATTACCTGGCCGCCAAGCATGATGTCGTCGTCCGCTTTCAGGGCGGCGCCAATGCCGGTCACACTATTCGGGCCGAGGGGCAGGAGTATATCTTCCACCTGATCCCGTCGGGAATTCTGCTTGAGGGCAAGGACTGCCTGCTCGGCGGCGGACTCGTCGTCGATCCGCTGACCCTGACCGAGGAGATTCAGGCGCTGAAGAAGCGGGGGATCTCCGTCGAGGGGCGGCTGTTCATGAGCGATGTCGCCCATCTGATCATGCCCTATCATCGTCTGATCGATCGTCTCCAGGAGGAGAGCAAGAAGGGCAAGAGCATCGGCACGACGGGGCGCGGCATCGGACCGGCCTACGCCGACAAGATCAACCGTACCGGGCTGCGGGCCGAGCTGTTCAAGCTCGATGACGAGCGGTTCAAACGGGTGATCATCGAAAAAACCATCGAGAAGAATCGTCTGATCGACTCGCTCTACAGCGGCGAACCCGTCAGCCCCAATGACCTGGTGGATAAGCTGATGGCCATTAAGCCGATCATGGGACAGATTGTGATCGATGCGCACTCGTTCCTGCACGACGCCGTTGACGGCGGCAAATCCGTGCTGCTCGAGGGCGCGCAGGGGACGCTGCTGGATATCGATCACGGCACCTATCCGTTCGTAACGAGCAGCAATCCGAGTATCGGCGGCGCGATCAGCGGCAGCGGTTTGTCGCCGCGGGATTGCGGTGATGTGATCGGCATCTTCAAGGCCTACTGCACCAGGGTCGGCAACGGACCGTTTCCCACCGAGGAGCTGGAGGATGTGGGCGAGGAGCTGCGGCAGAGGGGTGCTGAGTTCGGCGCGACGACCGGGCGGCCCCGGCGTTGCGGATGGCTGGATCTGGTGGCGGCGCGCTATTCGATCAGGCTGAACGGCATCAACAAGATCGCACTGACGAAGTTCGACATCCTCAGCGGGATGAAGACGCTGAAGGTGTGCACGGGCTATCGTATCGGCGATGTCGAGGTGCCCCGATTCCCGCGGGATGCGGCGACGCTGGAGCGGGTGGAGCCCGTGTATGAGGAGTTTGAGGGCTGGGAAGAGGATCTGAGCGAGGTTCGCGATGTGAAATTCCTGCCGGCCGCCGCGCGCACCTATTTCGATTTTGTGGAGAAAGGGTTGGGCGTGCCGATCGCCTGGCTGGGCGTCGGACCGGACCGGAAGCAGACGCTGAATCTGTAAGTCTCCGGCCCCTTGACGTTTCCGGGTTTTTTGCTTTAATTCGGCAAGGTTTTGGGCTGCTAGCTCATCTGGTAGAGCACCTGACTTTTAATCAGGTTGTGCCAGGTTCAAGTCCTGGGCAGCCTACCTGATAAGACAATAAACGTGAAGGGCTTACCGTCTTGGTGAGCCCTTTCCCTTTGGGCTGAATAGCCCTGATCATATGAGGATCATAGGTTGTGGCGGGGATTGGAGACAGGTATTGTAGACAATAATCTGCCTACGGATCAGGAGGTTGGGGGTTCGAATCCTCCTGGGCGTACCGATAAAGAGTTTGAATTCAAGGGCTTGCCGGAAGGTGAGTCCTTTTTGTTTTAAGGGGATAGGCGTGGTGCTACCCTGGTGCTACCTTTGGCGGGAAAGCAGAGCCTACACACCACCGTGGAATTACGACCGTTTTAACAGCCGCATCTTCTGAGTGGACCTACCACACCACCCCGGTGCTTTAAACGCCTTAGAGATGCTTTTACTGGCAGTTTCGGGGGGTAAACACACACTGTGATGGGTGTCCGAGATGCCGGTTGAGGTGTCCGGATTCCCGGGCACCAAGAAGGGGGGGGCTACCCCCTCGCTGTGAGGGGCGAGTGAGAGGCTGTATACCCAACATCGATCATTCAGGTATTTTCAGGATGCAGTCTGCAAGTGTCTGAACGATTGGAGCAATCCTGCTATTCCGTCAGAAATATATAGAATTCAAACTCCGACACATCATTATCAGAGCTTTCTGTGTAAATGTATCCTGTTCCGAATGTTGAAATCGAGTTTGGCTCACCGTCTTCAGATAGGTCGGCCAGTCCGTATGGATGGACGTATACTTGAATAATATCATCTTCCCCGGCACTACATGGGAAAGTGTCCGAGTCTATCTCCAGATGATTTGAGTTAACAACTTTGAAAGTCTCATAGGTTTGGATAAAAACACCATTCTCGTAATCGTTTAACAGGATATGGCACCGGTAGCTTTCGGCGTTCTCGCATTCCCAGGAAAATTCAATGGGGGCTGTGCCGATCGAATGAGTTGATCCATGGGAGTACGGCGTACCATTCACTGCCTGATCCGAGTATGGCGTTGGCCAGAGTATTGATCCGCTACAGGTGTTGCTGCCATCGGAGAGGGTATAGGGCAATTCAGGGAGGGCTTGGGTATTATCCATAGCCATTTCCATATACCCTCTATAGCCCCCCCCATGGGGAAGAATTGGGCAGCCAGTACCATCAACCACTAGTGTTGGCAAATTGGTGAAATGGTCACCAGAGAACCACACAGCAACATCATTAGATTGTAAGTGCGAGAAACTAAGGGTAAAACGCGGAGTAAGTGAGCCAACAGATGACGGTGAGCTCGAATCCTCGTTGCATCCACAGAAAACCACAATCGCGATGAGCAAACACAGCCCCATTCTCCTCATTTCCAACCTCCAGTATTATCACCCAGAAATAGCCTCACGAAGCGACAAGCACTTTCGATGAATCTGCCGTCAGACCGACAGTCAAAGCTGCTCGGAGTATACAGGGCCCCAGGAAAGACTCAATGCTATAATACATAACAAGTGTCTTGAAATAGGATCAGCGGGTGCAGGGTAGTCTGAATAATATAAAGCAGATAGGGTGATTGCTGGAGATAATTGCAGCGTTTCCGGTCTTTATGAGTGCTGCTCCAGGTACTCAATGATAGCCGTCCCAAGCAAATAAAACTTCAAAGATGCGGTGGCTCGACGGGTGATGGTCGCAATACTACGGCGTCCACTTCAGGATTAATATCGGGGCTGGCTGCTGGCTAACGGGATTGGGGAGGGGGTAAGTGGACTCTTGACTTGCAGGGAGGAAATAACCCCCCTAAAAAGGGCTATTTCAGCCCTGTTATTTCAATCGATATTCAAAGTGGACCTAGGGTACCACCCCCTCAATCCAAATGCGTTTTAGGTGTCGAAAAACCCCTTATACGACCTCTCCCGCACCTTCTGTGAGCGGTCCAAGACCACTGATCAACTGTTCAGGGTCGAGATATGGGGCTACCCTCAAATGCCTTGGGTAGCTAGTGGGATTGTTGGTCCGACTCCGTTTATTCAGGGATTTGGGATATGGCCTATCTCCTGAACATGGCTTTTTGATTTGTTGGAGGGAATACCACCAACAACTAAAAACAGTAGTACCGTAATCAAGAAAGCTCCACCGACTTCTGTTCTCTGCAACCGATGATCTATTTTGACTCTGAAAACCCGACCTGAAATTGCTATCTCTTCATCACGTTCTGCTAATCTATTAGTATGGTCCTCAGATTCTAGAAGCAAAAGTCTAAGCGGTTTGTCTGCATATTTAACTACTACACTAGGAACCTTGGATGTACTAGGAGGAGTGTTTACGAAATGATGCCCTGCTGGTTCTGTCTGAGAGGTTTTGACTTTGTGATAATATAACCACGGAGGGAAAAGAATTGGTACTGCAACCAATAGGACACTAATAAGCAGCACTATCCTTTGCATCTTGCTGATTCGCAACATATCTACTCCCTACCTTCTGAACATGGCTTTCACATCGCTGGTGGATGTTTCACTAGCGGGGACAGGAGCATTAGGGGAACCCCAGTTCTCCCATGTTTCACTGTCGTACGAGTCCCACATCCAAACATCCCCATTCGTAGCTACTACTGCTTTATAGCCCCAGTGAGTGATCTCATTGATAGGGATCGGAGGGTCAAGGATGTCAACTCTGCTCCATTCGGAATCGGATCGACTGCGCTTCCAGAATTCACCATTAGGAAGTAGCACCCAAGCCCAATCACTTCCTTGATAATCGAAACCTACGATTGTCGGGCTATCTGGTTCAAAATCCGCCTTCGTCGTCGTCACACCCATCTGGAACGCTGCTACCAGCGCCAGGATGCCGATTGAAACGAACATGAAAGTCTTCGCTTTATCCTTGGCCATGGTGTCTCCCTTGGTGTTGATGTTGGGTACAAGTCTACAGACCTGTAAGGGCGCGGGGCAAGGAGCATGTATGTTACAGTCTTCGATGGATATCATGTAATAAGCGGCTGGAACATGTAGGGCGGCTCAAACGAGGGCGGGAAGTATCAAGTATAAACGATCAAGGATTCATATTCAGACAATCTATCTTCCTTCATAAGAACTCTTAAGAATTAGGTCTAAGTGTATAGGTATTGGTTTAGGTTTAGGTCTAGGTCTAGGTGTGTCCTACACGGTGTCAATCTTGAGGTAGTACATCTGTACAGATGATTATATTGTTTCCTGCCAGCAACGTCCGGACTCTTTCGCCCTCCAAATTAGTGGACACTCTGAGGTATAATTAACCGATCAGAGGAGTGTGCCATGACCAACAGCAGAGATCCCGAGAAGATCGTCCGCGAGATTAAACGCAAGA
>JAAEPZ010000250.1 GCA_024231955.1 bacterium
CAGAAGAACACTGGGTCCCCGCTTTCGCGGGGATGACTCATATAGGAGCTGCTCCGTCAAACCCGACCTACAAAACTACTTCCCCACCGCGTCCAACTGCTTGGTGAACTCTTCCACCGTGGAGACCGGGAGGCGGCAGACGGAGTTTCGGCAGACAAACGCCAGCACCTCGCCGTTGCCCGCACTGCGTCCTTCGAACAACGGCCAGTCACCACCGCCTGAGCTGCTCACCGCAACAATTTTATCCGGCATATAGCGCTTGTGCAGTTCCGTTAGCATCTTGCGGCGCTCCGCGCTCTGCCCCACAATAACAATCTCCATCTTGTCGCTCAGGTAATAGTCGAGCGCCAGCAGCGCCGAGGTCATACTTCCGGACGCACGCGCCATCAGACCGGATAACGCCTGAAGGCCCTTCTCCGCCGCGGTGGAAAACTTCTCGTTGGTAGTCATGCGGTCCAGCTTGAGCAGCGCCCCCAGCAGGAGCGAACCCGGCGAAGGTGTGGCGCCGTCGCGCTCGTCTTTGGGCCGCATGATCAGATCGTCCTGGCCGTCCGGGCGAAGGTACATCGTTCCGTTTTCATCCATGAACAACTCAATAGCGTTCTCGGCCAGCGCGACCGCAAACTCCAGCCATTGACCGTTGTCCTCGGAATGGTCCGTCTGGTACAACTCGATTAGTCCACCGATGTAGTAGCCATAATCTTCCAGAAACTGACCGTTCGAATGGCGGCCTTCGCGATAGGAGTGCGTCAGCTTATCGTCCTTGAACAATTCGCTCTTGACGAACGTGGCGTTTTTGATGGCGGCGTTCAAGTACCGCTCATCCCCGGTCAATTGATATCCCATGCACATTGCTTTGAGCGCCAGGCCGTTCCACGACGTAAGGATC
>JAAEPZ010000251.1 GCA_024231955.1 bacterium
GGCATGTCGGCGTCATTCTACCGTATTCGCCTGGCAGGAGTCCGAACGGGAATCCCCTACCTGCGCCCTCCCACCTCCCGGGGGAGTCGTAGGGGCGGACCCTCCGTGGCCGCCCTTGCTCACCGGCACCGGGAGCGCACCTACCACCGCAAGCGATCCGCCGTCTCCCCCCCCGCCTGGTGGAATGGTCGGCAATGTTCGGCACAATCTCTTTGGTGGATGGACGGGGGGTACGAGCACGGTATCCCGGACGGAATGACCACCCATTCATACCGTAAATCGACATCTCGTCCGCTAACCCTACATTGTTCTCCCGCAGGAGGTCCTCGTCATCGTCAAACCGGAAACGCTGATCCGCTGGCACCCAGGGCTTCAAGCTCCTCTGGCGATGGAAGAGCCGGCAGGGGCGACCGCCGATCGGGACGGACGTTCACCGGCTCATCGTTGCATCTCCCGAGAGCGCCGCTTCCACCCCTCGTACAGCTTGAGCGGGAGCCTCGCGGCTCGCTGAAGCCGCATCCTTGGATATTGGGAAAAGGCGGAAATTCCTGGCTCTTGCTCAGAGGAGCCCTGGTCAAGCCAGATCAGGCCCGTCTTCAGCCATTGTTCGAGACGTCGCGACCGTGGAACAATCCCGCCGGCCTTCCAGGCCCACAATATTTTTGGGTCGTCTCTGGCATGATACATTTGAAGCACATCCGTCAGCCTCTCGAGACACTCTTCAATATCTTCTCGAACTTCAGGCGCTGGGGTTTCGAGATCGCTCAGGCCGCCAGCTAGTAGGTACTCAACTTCGGCGATCGTCTCCTCGAAAATCCCATTGAGTGATCCACCTTCGCGGAGCTTAGATCCCTTCGGTATCAACGACGCAAGGATGAGTTTTACGAACCAGGGAGCACCTCCGGTCGCTTCGTAAATTGCTGAAACGTTCTTCTGATTCAAATTAACACCTAGCACTCGGTGTGCTAGGTGTCGGGTTTCCTCTATCGAAAGTGGTGGTATAGCAAAGACCGAGTGTTTCATAATATCTGCGCCGATTATTTCCGTTCCGACGGGTACGGCGCTCACGCCGATCACGACTCCAATAGGCGACCCCAGTTCATATTCGAAGAAATTACGTCTGGCCGGGGCACCAGGATGCAACGCGTAATCAAGAGACAAATCGACCTGACAAAAATCTAGCATGGCGAGCCAGAGCTCTTGAATCACGCGGCTTCTCTCGTCGGCGGGTTCCAGGCCAATGAATTTCGAGACTTCATCATAGGGCATAAAGACGGTCATGCTGAACTGGTTGTTTTGTTCACGCATTAAGACGAGCTTGCTTAGAAAACCAAGGAAGTGCTCTACGCAAACGTTCGCGGCGCTAGCCACGAGCATCTTTCCGCTGAAATATACTTCGCAAAAAGGTACGACTTCTGACCTTGCACTACTCGGCACGAATTCATCTATCCACCTAGTGTCGAACTCCGGACTGTGCTCCCAGCGGATCTGGCGGTACGCGGAAAGGGCAAGCGCTGCAAATAGACTGTTTATGAACTGGTAGCGGGCCACTCCACCTTCGTTGGCTACATGTCGGCGAAATTTCAATATCTGATCGTATTCAGTGCTTCGGAAATCGACATGGTGGAAATTATGCGAACGAGATTCACGCATGTACTCTTCGAACTGCCTCTGGAATGTCTTGCGCCCGCTCTTGTGGCCTCCTGTTAGGAAAACAAGCTTTCTTTTAGCGATGAGTTCCAACAGCGGTTGAAACAGATGCTCCCTGCTCACAAGAATATTAGGTGAGGCAACCAGTGTCGGTGGTGTAACCTCGTCGCGAAATCCCCGGGGAATGTCAGATTTTGCGCTTTTGGTCCTTGAGCCGACGAAAAATCCCTCGCTGTCACCTCCAGGAGTCTTTCGCCACGGGCTGGTAGGGAGGGACGCGAACGGTCGCTCCTGAGTCGAGATCGATAGCGGTCCTTCCTCGTCGGCCACGACGGCAGCGAAATCGGGAGCATTACCGGCGTGCGCCGAGACATAGAGGTCCAGCAGGCGCCTCACGTGGACGATGTCCGCGAGATCCAGGTTTTCTTTGAGCCGCTCGCCGACCTCGGGATAGAAGTCGTAGAGTATGCGCTCGGGATCGAGCTCGCCGGTCACGGCCCCGACCGGGCGAATCAGGTCGCCCAGCAAGATCTCGGCGAGATGACTCCGGCCGGAGTCCGGCAACATCACCCGTTGAACCAACCGGACGACGGGCAGGGTCGAAGGGAGCACAGCGGTCAGCACACGAGCTAGACGGACGGCCGGGCGAGAGGCATGGCGCCAGAACGTCCGGGTCTTCTCTTCGGTAGTCATCGTCTGCTCATCAGTTCCGCTCCAAAAGGATCCCTTTCGGATCGCGGGTGACTCCTCGTCCGGATAGAACAGCGCCGCGCACACCGAGGCTTCGTTCCAACCGGCGAGGAACCGTGCCCAGGCATCGAGGGACGTCGGATCTAGGGCAACGATCGGGATCGGGGGCCATCCCGCTTCCCGCGAAGCCTCGAAAGGGCGGCGGGCCTTCACTTGGAGCCGCACATTCGGAGTGCCCGGCCGGAGCGAACGCACGCGGATGAGGCTCGCGTTGACGAGACCGGTCCGTTGCCAGAGACGCCTCGGGAGCATCTGGAGGAGTGTTACCGGCTGATGCTGGGCCCAGCTGTCAAGCAGCTCTTTCATGCCGGGGCTATACCATGCTGGCGCGGCGCCGTCTGTCACGACCATCACCAAGCGCCGGCCAGCCGGATCGAGAAGCTCTCGCGGAGCACGCCTCGGTGCCCCTTGGCCCCTGGAGAGGGACGGGGCCTTGAAATCCGCGGCGTCGAGCGACCAGGTGCGCACTTCTCGAAACGCCCCCAGGCATTGCAGCAGGTTCTTTAGCTCTGCGAGGGTTTTCGACCAGATGCGCATCGAAGGGCTGCTGTCGATCACTAAGGCAAGGCTCAGCCATCTCTCGCTCGCTCGGCGGAAAACCGGCCACCAGATCCCTAAGTCGCGGCCCTGCCGCGCCAACCCCATCGCAGCGATCTGCTCAGCTGTCGCTACCTCGTCGAGGACGCGGGCCCTGGCCGACGGAACGCGCCTCAGGAGTGGCCTCAGGGCTCGGGCTACCTCCAACCCACGGCGCAGGGCCCGGGCACCCGGGCTGTGGACCACAGCGCCCCGCCGCTGCGGTCCTTCCTGCGCTTTGGAAGTCTGGGGGTATATCGCACTCACCGGCTCGCCGCGCCGGATTGGCAGTGGCTCGCCCGGCGCCAAGCGTTCGCCTAGAGCGAACGCGTCCGTTTCCTCTGCTGAGCGCGATTTCCTGGATCCTCCGTCGGAGGAGATAGTCGTAGCCCCAGCGCCAGATCCCATGTGAGCAGCCAGCCACAGGACGTCCGCGACTTCCTCGGGAAAGAGGTCGTGATCGGTTCGCTGCAGGATCGTGATCAGGCGCTCGATAGTCATGAGTCACCCAGGGAATGGAAGAGCGCTTGCCGAAGCTCCTTTTCATTCAGATCCACGTGTTCAAAGAGCATGTAGACAGCATTGAGCAGCTGGTCGGTCGCCAGCAGGTCTCCGTGCTGGTCACGCAGGTCGACAAATTCTCTAATAAGCTGCTGGACCCCCTCTCCCTCGACGGCGTTTTCGGCGAGCTTCAAATGCCGACGTACGATCTCGGCCAGCTCCGCCCGTCCCGGTGGCAGAATGTTGAGCGGCAGACAACGGCGCATGAAAGCCGGGGGAAACTCGCGCTCACCATTGCTGGTCATGATCACAAAGGGAAAGGTATCAGCGCGGACACGGCCACGCTCTACGATGGCGGGCTCCTCGCTTCCGTGTACGAGGAGCTCAACGCGACGATAGGGTTCTTTGTCCGGCAAGCGGCGCAGCTCGGGAATCTCGAACTCGCCCTCTTCGAAGAGGTGCAGCAGGTCATTGGGAAGGTCGATGTCGCTCTTGTCGATCTCGTCGATCAGGAGCACCCGCGGCAGGGAAGTATCCTGGGGCAGCAGGGCAGTACCCAACGGACCGAGGCGAACGTAGCGGCCGATGTCCTCCGCTTCCTCCTCGCCCGGCTGTGCGTCCTGCTGCCGCTCCTCCTCACCCGGCTGTGCGTCCTGCTGCCTCGACCGGACCAGGGAAGCGTCGTGGAGCCGGGCGATAGGGTCGTAGTGATAGAGGCCATCGGTGAGGGTAGTCCGGGTGGTGATGGGCCAGTGGAGAACCAAGCCAAGCCCCAGCTCTTCGGCCACGGCGTAGGCTAGGGACGACTTGCCGGTGCCCGGTCTGCCGGTCACCAGAAGCGGCCGGCGTAAGAGAAGGGCCGCGTTGACCATCATCTTCTCTTGCCTGCCGGGCCGGTAGACCTGGCCACGCCGCTTCCGGGCCTCGGCATCGAAGCGTCGCCAGGGGGGCGGGCTCGGCAGATCGATGGGATCGGCCCGGCCTTGACCGCGGAATATCCACCATGCGGGGTCTTGTCTGTCGACTTCACTCATTTGTGATTCCTTGAAAAACGCCGATCGTCTTCGAGATCGAAGGGTGGTCGAGCGGGATCGTCCCACAGCAAGGCCACCTTGTCCCAGAGCGGTTCTCCCTGACGAGAATGGCACCGTTTCTCTAGAAGGTGACCGGGAAGATCGTCGAACCCTTTGCGGTAGACAAGCTCCTCGAACATGGCGCGGGCGCTGGCGAGATTCTCCTGTTCTCGGCGCAGCCACAAGACGGCTGGGAATCCATTGTCGAGAACCGTCCGAAAACGACGGCAGCCAGGACCGCCCATGGGCAAAAACGAAGCGAAGAGCGGCCTACTTGCTGAGAGATCGCCTTTAAAATCGGCATCGCTCTCGGCCCAGTAGACATGGTTGTGGCCCGCAGATTCATCCCGGGATGGCCTCGAATCCGACTTTTCTTGCCAATAGCCGTGGGTTAGGCGATAGCTCCTATGGTAGTAACGTTCGAAGGAGCGGGCGTAGATCGAACTGTGTCGGCCGACAGGATGACTCTGTTGGCTACCCACCACAATGCCGAAGCTTTCGATGGGTTGATGCAGAAGATCGATGGGGAGGAACATCTCGATACATATTCTCGAACTAGCTACCAAGTCCCAGGATGCAGCGATGAATTCACGGAATGCGTTGCCGAGTTCCTCGGTGATTTGGTCTGCCTCCTGACCCGCCTCAATTTGCACCTCCTCTATTTCTTTCTCACCAATCTTGAGCGTCACGACGGCCTCGGCCCGGCCGGCCTCTCGAACCTTCGCGGTCAATCGGAAGGACTCCGGAGCCGACACCAGTGTGTCGACATCCGGCTCCGCTCTGATCTGGAGCACGGCATTATCAGGCAGGCTGAGGCTTCGGAGGTCAGCTCGTAAAACGTCTAGATCCAGCCCAGGCTCAGCTCTCGCGATGTCGCGTAGAACGTCTAGAGTCCGTTCGTCGGGTTCCCTCCCGGCGCTCGCCAGCCCGCCGAAGAGATATCTAAGGAACTTTTTTACACGTTTTCCGGCGAGAAGATCCAGCCCGGCCAGGAAGCGATTCGAGCTCCAGTTCTCGATCGGTTCTTGAGTCCCGAGAGCTTCGCAGTAGAGAGCCTGAACCGCCCTGTCCGAGACTTCGATCTTTGTCAAGCTCGTTTTGAGCCGTACCAGCTCGCCCCAGTAGACGTTCTGCGGCCAGAACTCGTCGAGAGCGGCGCAGAGGCCCGCAATCAGACGTTGTGGGGGCTCCTCGTAAAAACGGAGCACGTCGACTAGCGCACCGAAGCCCCTTGGCTCCTTGCTGCAAACCTCGATTAGCTCGCTGTCTGTTGCATCATAGCCACCCTTCCACGCGAAACGCTCCCGGAATGGGAGTGACTCCAGAATACGTCCGCGCTTCACAGGATCTCGCAGGCATGGACAGGCACCGAGCTCCTCTAAGAGGCGATGCTTCTCGCGTGGGAACAGGTCGCTTCGGTTCGGAATGGGCTGCTCTAACGGCGTCCGAGAGGCTCCATGCACCGGGGCCAATTTGACCCCTGGCGGCTCGTCCTTGAGCGCCGCTAGATAGTATTTGTAGGCCCCGTCCAGATCGGCGACTCTCTCGGGATATTCGCCCTTCGCAGTCTCCACCAGGCTGTCGACGCGTCGGCGCTTGTCCGCCTCGACCAGGATGTTATGCCAGTTCTCGATCTCCGAGTCTTTGAATTCGATGTGCCTCCTCCGCATGCCCGCCGCATCTACAACTCGCTTTGATCTCCCTTTGTTCTCATAGAGCTCCGCGAGGATCTCTATCAACCGACTGAGGGCAGCGATGCGGCTCATCCGGACTCCTTCACCCCTCCAAGCTCCAGGTCCTTGAAACCTTCCAGGACCTGGGCGACGGTGGCCACGACGCCAGGGAAGTCCCCTGTCGAGAGCCTCGGTACCTCGTCGCAGAAAGGCTCCTCGTGTCGTTCCGGCAGGCCGGAAAAGAAATACTCCAGGTCCTGGAGCTCGGAGGTCATCTCGGTCCTACCCACTCACCGACCGAAGCAGTTGCTCTCCGCGCGCCTTGAGGGAACGCTTCAGCTTCTCGTGGCCCCCCTCCTCGAATAGCCTCACGGGCGACAGATCCCGGAGGTTGTCGGGGACTTCGCACTCTTCGATGAGGGCCGGGATCAGGAAGATCGAACCGGGCGGCTGCTCCTGATGCACCTCCAAGGCCCATTTGATGATCTTGTGCTCAAGCCCGGCTTGCCGATGAAATGCGCCCCCAAGGAGTGCGACGACGGCGTCGCACTCACGGATCTGCCGGGCGATCTCGGCCTCTCGGCTCTGGCCCGGCATGAGATCCTCCCTCTCCAGCCACGCCCGGAAGCCATCGGCCTCAAGCTCCTGGTAGAGGTCCCGAGCCCGCTGCCGATCCTCCGACGAGTGGCAAAGAACGACCTGGAGCCGGCCGGGATGCGACAACCGATCAGGCTCGGTGCCGGCCCTGTCGTCAGCAAACGGTTCAGCTCCCGGAGGGGCCAAGTTGACCCCTGGCGGCTCGTCCTTGATCGCCGTTAGGTAGTATTGGTAGGCCGCGTCCAGATCGGCGCCTCTCTCGGGATATTCGCCCTTCGCAGTCTCCACCAGGCTGTCGACGCGTCGGCGCTTGTCGGCCTCGACCAGGATGTTATGCCAGTTGTTGACCGCCGAGTCTTGGAAGGCGATGGCTCCGGCCGGCAGCTTCGCCAAGCCCACAACCCGCCGTGAGCTCCATTTGTCGACATAGAGCTCCTGGAGGATTTCCCCCAACCGAATGAGGGCAGCGATGCGGCTCATCCGGACTCCTTCACCCATCCAAGCTCCAGGTCCTTGAAACCTTCCAGGACCTGGTTGACGTGAATGCCCTCGTTGCGGAAGACGAGAGCCTTGGACCCGGGTTCCCGGATATGCCCGCCACTATGATGAAGCGCCACCAATCTCCAGTGGCTATCGAATACCGGTGAACCCGAGGACCCCGGGAGAGTGTCGGTCAGATACTGGACGATCTTGTCGTCGGCAAAGGTGACGACGTTGTGGTAGAAGGCGATCTCTTTAGGACCTCCTGCCGGGTGCTGGATGATGATCACCCGATCGCTCTTACAGATTTTCGCCGGCGCCATCGCGATGCCTCCCCAGGCCGCGTTGGCGTCACCGCGGACACGGCAGATGCTCCAGTCGCTCTCATCGGAGGTGGCGAAGCCCTGGTCTGGGTCGAGACCGAACTCGACCGGCCTCTGGTCGAGGCCGGCCGGGGTCTTCTGGAAGTTGAACTGGAGAGTCGCGGCAAGCGCTTGCTCCTCGCTGGCGATCACATGATGGTTGGTGACGAAGAGGTTCTCCCTGGTCAGGAACCCGGTTCCGAGAGCGTCCGGAAGCACGATCCGTGCCACCGACCGCGCCCGCTCGAGTCCCACAGCGAGAAAACCGATCGGCAGCAGGGTACTCTGGCTACCCATGATCTTTTCGAGGGTTGAGGCTGGCTCCTCGGTCTGCCAGCTCAGATCCTCACCGAGGACCGGCCCCTCGATTGAGGTGAGCTCGCCTCGCTCCGCCAGGGGCAGAAATGGATCTTCGGGATAGTCCTTGCGAGCGGCCCGGATCAGCTCGGCGACCTTCTTCCGCCGGTCGGCCTCGGTCAAGATCGCATGCCAGTTGTCGATCGCCTTTGTCTGGAAGGCGATGTGGATCTTCGGCAGGCCCGCGGCATCTACAACTCGGTAGGAGTCCTGGGGCAAAGGGTAGAGGCCAGCCAGGACGTGATTGAGGTTGGTTAGATTTCTGTTCCAGCCCATCGATCTTCCACCCAAGTCCGGGATGCCCTCGCCTCGTTAATGCTGATCCCAGCGGCCGCGCACCCAACGAGCGCGCGCTAGCCCGTCCACGCCGTCTCACGCTTGAAGGCCAGACAGAATACCACGCTAATCACTACGATGAAGATCGCACTGAAAACCGTGATGACGTCATTTTGCACCCAATTTCCGTAAATGAAAAACACCATACCTACCAATGAGCCCAGGATTCCATAGAAAGCACCCTTGGCACTCAGTCGATCCCAGAAAACGCTGAGTACGGTTGGCACCACGAAGCAGGAGGCAACTCCATTAAATATCCACCACAGGCGATCGAGACTGAATAGGTGTTGCACAATAAACGCGGTGATGAGACCAACAATAGCAATGCCGAACATGCCTATCCGCGCCCTGGTCGTCGTCCTTTCATTAAGAAATTCTCTGGCCTTCGCGTCCTCCTTGGAAAGGTCCAGACCAATCCGCTCCTTTCTGAGTACTTCCCGCTCGGCTTCGGAGAGTTTCGCCATATCAATCGAGTATAGCGAACTGGCAGCACATAGGCCGGAGTCCAAGGTACTACAGAGACCCGCCAACAGCATCACAACAAAAAAGATAGCGGCTGATTGCGGCAGAAGATTCACCACTGTTGCAATCCCGATCATTGGAAGCCCTGTTCCTTCAGGAGCGGCAATTCCCATGTCTGGGTTCGCAGCCAGAAAACCCAGAATAGAAAGCACGATGGGCACGACCCCAAACAGAATGCCACCAAAAATGAAGGCCTTTTTAAGATGATCCTGCTTGATAGCAAAGCTCCTCTGCCAATACTGTTGATCAGAAAGCGCCCCTGCTATCAGACCGATGGAGGTAACGATACCAAAGGAGAATGCCACCTTAGGATCAAAGATGTTGGTGTTCCCGGCGAGACCGCCGAATCCTTTGCTGATCGCTCCCTCGCCGGCCACTGAAGCGACCCAAGGGATTGTAATGGCCAGACCAACGACGATAAAAATCATCTGTAGGAAATCTGTCACCACCGAAGCCCTTAATCCAGATATCAGTGAATAGGACAGTCCTATCACCAGTAGCAAAGACATGACGGCGTTGAGAGGAATGCCCGTCAAGAAATTGATCATAAGACCGCCTACGAAGATCTGTACGGTAATCGCCATCACTTGGTACCAGAGAAACGGGACCAAGTATATGCCATGAAGCTTCTTGTCATTCAGGCGATACTTGATCCAGTCCGGTAAGGTATAACCCCCAGGGATCTTTTCTCTAATGCGTGGCGCCAGCCAGGCAAAGATCACGAGTGCCAGTATGTTAGGCGCTGTAAACCAAAAGATTCCAGGAAGGCCCAACTCGTAAGCCTTCTGCACGCTGACAAACAGCGCTGGAGCCCAGATCCACGAAGCGGCGATGCTCGTAGCACCAACCTTCCAGGTCACTTCTCGACCAGCAACCAGGAAGCCAGCTCCAGTTGTTTTCCACCGCGGATCCCGGGAGACGAGGAGGGTGAGACCCACCATCACCACGCCGAAGATAACGATGAGCAAGTAGCCTCCACCCTGTGAGAGAACCGTCATGGCATGCTCCTTTCCTTTCAGTAGGAACCATTCCTTTCAGTAGGAATCGTTTGTGAGTTCGGTAGGAATCGTTTGTGAGTTCGCTTGGCCGGCTGGCCATCCTATGCGCTAGCTCAGTATCCATTATTATTTCCTGTGTCCGCCAACTTAAGAGCAACTTGCCTAATCTGAGACTGGCGTGCTCTGAGAGATTCTGTTTCCTCACCATCTAGCGACCTGGCGATACGAAATCCAACATCAGGATTTGTATTCTCTGGGAAAAGTGGAGTATTATAGTCGAACCTGAAACTTCTCTCATCGAGGTATCCCGAGGAGCCAAGGATAATTTGGTCACGCTCACTAGAAGAATCGTCAGTCCACTCCCTCACATTCCCGATCAGACCAGAAATGCCGTAATCGTTGAACTCATCATACATTACCTCCTTCGTCTCCTTGCTAGAATCCACCAGGAGTTTCTTCATGATTTTCTGGTACTGCAAGTAATAATCAAGCGCAGCTCGGTTTACGCCGGCGTCGTCGCCGTGACCGGCCTTTACCTTGTTCGCCTTTAAGCGATCGGCTCGATTCAAGAAAAATGGAAACATCTCCCAGGGATATTCAAGATCAGAGTGACCGCCTTTGGCCGCCTCTTGCCACTCCTCGGCGGTAGGAAGTCGGTACGCTCCCACTTTTTTCTTGTCGGCTGACACTGGGTCTGTGCGGCCGTTCTTATCCTTCAACCGTTCTCTATACTGCCGGACGCGGCCCTCGCCTTCGCTCAACCAGTCGCAGAAGGCCGCCGCAGCATACCAACTCACCCATGTGACTGGGTGCTCACCGGAAGCCAGTGGTGGGCTGAAGCGGTCTACTCCTGCGGCCTTCTGTTTTTCCCAGAAGTAGAGATGGTACTCATTGGTGAGCTCGGAAAATCGCGAGGGTGGCTGTATTTCACCGCTCGCCGCACGGGTCATCGTTTCTACACGCCAGTCCTCTTCTGAAGAGGTAAAACGCTCATATTGCATATTTGTGATCTCGTGCACGCCAATGACAAAAGGAGATTGGGTAGGCACAAGAACCAACGCATAATGTGGAATCCCCTTCGGGGGCTGAAAGATCTCGTTTATCTGAGTAGACCATGGATCGAGATCGTTAGCCAGCGATTGCTTGATACGGCCCATGTCTACAAGATTTGGAAATAGGTACCGGTACCATGGAGAAAATAGTTCAAATGTTCCCCTTTCCGCCGCAGACCCGATCTCCCTGCAGATATCCTCGAGGGGCAAGCTGCCCTCTGGCAATAGGGCCGCCAGTATGCTTCCAGCCATCTGGCCTAGTGGAACGCGCCCGAGATAGCGGAGCTTATGGCTTAGGGGCAAGAGGCCGAACGGCCCTTGTTCCGATAGGCGAGTCGCAAGGTAACGTGCCACAAAATAAGCACCTGTAACGGATGTCTGACTGACGGCACCACCTTCGGCGCCATCAACGTGAAGTAGAAACCGCACAACACTTCGACTGCCATCGGACGCTTCCTGCACCTCCTGCCTGCTCTCTGCCAGTGGGTCAGCGAGCTCGAAGGTTGTCTGTGACCGGAGGTCACGTTCCAAAACATCTCCCTTGATTCCGAAATGGATCTCCATCCTACCCGACATTCTAGCAATATCAAACTGATCCCTTCCTCTTTCGGCGAGCAGCCACGCAATTTCCTGGCACATCGTAGCGCGCCGCTCCGGAGTCAACTCGATCATGTCGTCGCCCTGATAGAACCTGCCAAGCGTGCGTTCACGTTTTATGTTATACGTAATGAGCCCTCCTTCGATAGCACCGGAAAGGAGATCGATCGGCCGGATATCCTCCTGCTTCGATTCGACAAGCTGCCGTATATGCGAAAGAAGAGAGGGGTGCCTACTCAAAAACTTAAATGCCTTTTTCAGACCAGGGGCCACCTTGTAGCCGTTAATCTCCGGCACATCCGCCTCGCCTATCAGCAGGGAAATCACGTCGGCCACCGCGCGGCGCCCGGGCCGGCTTGTCCTGACCGAATCAAGATAGGAGCCTACTTCCTCCATGAACGGAAGGATTTCAAGAACCTGGATGCTATCGCGAACCGTGCTGCCGCTCCAGGTCTCCAATTGCAACATATCAGTCAATGAACCGAAGTGAGAACGGCGAGAGGTGATCAAAAACCGAGAACGATTGGAAATCATGTTCAGTAGAAGAAAAAGGTTCTGGTGAACTTTCTTATCACCGGGCATCAAATCCATTTCATCGAAGCCGTCGAGGCAAGTGATCGTGTGACCCGACGAAAGAAACGCGGCTTGCATGGTAAAATCGTTACAGAAGGAGAGTCCTTCATAGTTGCTTAAGAGGTATTGCTGTAACAGTGGTGTTGCAGGACCAGAATCCTCAATGAAGTTCCTCAGACCGCGGATCTTGACGAAAAGTGCTGGTCCATATTCCCATCTTGACCGTAAGTGCCTTTCGTACTGATCCGTACAGAACCGCAAGATCTCCCACGTTTTCCCCGTACCGCGTTCGCCAACTAGCAGAATTGGCCCACGGGGCGTCGAGGAGGTCGCCCACTCGCTAAGATAACTCTCCAAACCTACTTCATGACCAACCGGCAAGAGTTCCTCGGGGTCATTAAGGACTCTAGCAGTACGTTTTTGATATAGAAATTCGATCTCATCAGGTTCATCCGGTCGTGCCGCCTGCACCAGAAGATTCGCCAAGTCCGTGGGAAATGAAGCCAACATTCTAAATAGACCGTCGGGGTCTATTTTTGTTAAAGACCTACTCTCATCGAGGCGTGCCGTCTTTGATTTATCATGTTCTAGTGACACGAGAAAGATCTTGTGATACCTTGAAATCTTAGGCACATTCCTGGTTAATAACGCCACATGTTCTTGGGTAGACGACACTGCCGACTTCGGGACAGCGATCAAGGCGACCACTTCTTCTTCTTCAAGCGCCTGGGTTCTTGCCTCAAAGAATTCTAGAGGGCGTTTTGTAAATTCAGTCTCCGTAATATCCACGGAAGCAGGAACGATATGGTTTCTGCCAAGCCTCAACTCAGGCCTGCGGAGCACCTTCGTCATCTGCTTCAAGATCAAGGAGTTTCTTCGTTTCGTCTCACTAGGCATCGTTACATCTCCTTAGACAGCGCCACTTGTGTAGTTTCGTTTCCAACCCTCGTACAACTTGATCGGGAGACTTGCGGCTTGCTGGAGTCGAATCCTCGGGTATTGAGAAAGGGCGGAAGTCCCTGGCTGTCGCTTAGAGGAGCCTTGGTCAAGCCAGATCAGTCCCGTCTTCAGCCATTGCTCGAGACGTCGCGACCGGTCAACAATCCTGCCGGTCGTCCAGGCCCTGAATATTTTTGCGTCTTTGGCATTATATGTTTGAAGCACGTCTGTCATTCTCTCGAGAGACAATTCAATATCTTCTCGAACACTGCCTCCTGGCGCCTCGCTATCCTTCGGGTCGCCAGTTAGTAGGTACTTAACTTCCGCTATCGTCTCATCGAGAATCCCAGTGAGTGATCCATCTTCGCGGAGCTTAGGCCCCTTCGGTATTAACGACGCAAGAATGAGTTTTACGAACCAGGGAGCACCTCCGGTCGCTTCGTAAATTGTTGAGGCAATCTTCTGATTCAAATCAACACCTAGCACTCGGTGTGTTAGCTGTCGAGTTTCCTCTTTCGAAAGGGGTGGTATGGCAAAGACCGAGTGTTTCATGATATCTTCGCCGATTATCTCCGTTCCGACGGGTACGGCGCTTATGCCGATGATGACGCCAATAGGCCCCAGTCCATCTATGAAGGAGTTACCAGTGCTAGTAGCTCCGGCCGCGTCATCGAGAGGCAAATCGTTCTGACAAAAATCCAGCATCGCGAGCCAGAGTTCTTGAATCACGCGGCTTTTCTCGTCGGCGGGTTCCAGGCCAATGAATCTCGAAGCTTCATCATAGGGCATAAAGAGGGTCATACTGAACTGATCGTTATTTGATTTACGCGTTGAGAGGAGCTTGTCTAAGAAACGAAGGAAATGCTCTACGCAAACCTTGGCGTCACTAGACCCCAGGATCTTCCCGCTGAAGTATGCTTCGCAAAAGGGTGGGGTTTCTGTCCTTGCATTCGCGGGCACGAATTCATCTATGCTCGTAGTGTTGAACTCCGCACTGTGCTCCCAGCGGATCTGGCGGTACGCGGAAAGGGTAAGCGATGCAAATAGACAGTTTATGAACTGGTAGAGAGTCACTCCACCTCCCTTTTCTATATGTTTGCGAAATTTCAATATCTGCTCGTACTCAGTGTGTCGGAAATTGACATTGAAAGAATTTTGCGAACGAGAATCCCAAATGTAGTCTTCGAACTGCCTCTGGAATGTCTTGCGCCCGCTCTTGTAGCCTCCTGTGAGGAAGACAATCTTTCTTTTTGCGGCGAGGTCCAACAGTGGTTGAAATAGGTAGTCCCTTTCCACAAGAATATTCGGTAGGTGTTTCGGGTCCGATAGCGGTCGTTCAACTCCTGTTGGCTTTTTGGATTCACCATGGTTTTCTTGGTCCGGCCGATCCGTGGTTCCAGCACTCATAGCGCTCATGTAGCGTTGGTAGGCTTGGTCCAGCTCTGCTGCTCTCGGGGAATAATTGCGCTTCGCGATCTTCACCAGTCTGTCGACGCGACCGTGCTTGTGGGCCTCGACCAGGATGTTATGCCAGTTCTCGGCTGCGGAATCTTGAAAGGCGATGCCGGCTGACGGCAGGTCCGCATCGGACACCACCCGCCGTGAGCTCTCCGTGGTTTCATAGAGCTTTGCCAGGATCTCTGGCAGGGTGAGGTTCCAATCAGTAGTGACCATACAGTAATCCACCTTTGCTTAACCGTGAAACCCTGGGTTAAGGGCTTCAACGTGGCTCTAATCAAGTTCCTTGTGTGCCTTGCCGGATCGAGGCGAGCCAAGGCCGGCTTGCACGAGCATGAATTTCTCGATCGGAATGAGCCGCCACCGAGATGCCATCGGGCGCAACCGATCGCCCGCGCGTACCTTTCTGGTCCCTGGGAACGCGCAGCTGCCGAACAACCGCCCTGTGTAGGGCGTTGGCGGAGCTCGCGACCGCTCGAACCGCTGCCAGCGCGTCTTCTGCGCAGGCCGGGGGGCGACGAGGAGCCACAGAGGCGCTTTCCGAGGGCGCGGGCGACCGGTGGCGCCCGATGCCAGCCACTTCTTTGGGGTTGGCTGGAGGTTGCCGCCAGCGCCGCCACTCCGGTTCCGGGCGGCGATCCAACTCGGTTCCAAGCCCCGAAAGGCCGGCGGAGTACGACCGTGCTGGAACGGAGCCATCCGTACGCGGGGCTCGCGGAGACGCCAAGCCCGGGCGAGGCGTGGCCTCTCCGGGGCGGCTGGTATCGCAGAACTCTTGGCAGAAGTTCTGGACAACTGAACTCGAACCTTGTCGATCATCCCTAGAATCCTCTACTCTCCCTCTTCATTTATCCTGTGAGGGAAGCCCTATGGCCACTGGCGACGGTCCTCCTTTGCCGAGGAGAATGAACACTACAGCACAGGCCTGCCTGGCGTCAAGGACTTTAGTGCCTTGCGGCAGGTCCTTCCCGTATGGACGCCGACCGGCCGACCGAGCCCGATCTCCCGCCCGTCGAGATGGTCCGCGACCTCGACGTCACCCTGGCAGCCCCGAAGCCGCCGCGTCCTGCCAGGGCCGGGCCCGGCTCGGCGAGCGGACTGGCCCCACGCCTCGGCCTGCCCCGCCCGCGCCTCCGTTACCACCGGACACCACGTGCGACTCCGCAGCGACAGCGGCGGTTTACAGTGACCGACAAACCGTCATGGAGAGCGCTGCGGCAGCGGAAGAAGCTCGCTTGCTCGCCCTTCGGCGTCACGAGTCCTCCTGCTCCCGCCGCAGTGCGTCTTCAAGGATGGACAGCCCCTCAAGAAGACGATCGCCGGTCTGAATCCAGCTCACGCGGAGCGTGCCTGGCGCCTGGAACCACGTGCCAGGCACGACAAGCACTCCGTCTACGTCATGCAGCCGTTCCGCGAAGGCGATGTCGTCCACCCCTTCGGGGAGCCCAATCACGCCGAAGCCGGGGCCATTCGGCCGGTGCCACGCCAGTCCGTCGTGGGCGTCGACCCACGCGTCCACCACGTCCACGCCCGTCCCCGCTGCCTCGACCGCCGCTTGGGTACGCTCGTCAGCGTGTTCAAGGAAGCCCAGGCCGGCCTGAGCACCAGCGGAGCTTGGAATGCTCATGTTCCAGTGGGCCCGGCGCAGTTCCTGGGCAAGCCGTTGTTCCGACGACAGCCATCCGACGCGCGCCCAGTAGGCACCCAGCAGCTTCGAGAAGCTCGACACCACGACGACGTTGTCGGCCGAGCCGTGGTAGGAAGTCGTTCCGGCGAACCCGCGGTAGACTTCGTTGACAAGCAACGTGGCTCCCTTAGACGCGGCCATGGCGGCCAACTCCAGCACCTGCTTTCTCGGTGCCAGCACCCCGCTCGGGTTGTGCGGCTCCGTGACGAGCACGACGGAGGTGCGCTCGCTGATCGCGTCCCGTGCTTGATCCAGCGGCAGTCGCCAAGCGTCCTGGAGGCGCCTCTCGATGCGATGAACCAGCTTGCCAAGGCGCTCGACTTGGCGCAGGAGAGGCTCATAGACAGGCGATTCCACGACGAACTCATCGCCGCCCTCGGCCAACGTCAGCAACGCCAGTAACGTGCCACCGGTGGCGCCCGGCGTGAACACCACCTCCTGTGGCGTCAGTCCGAGCCAGTCGGCGAGACCGGACTCGAACCGAGAGACCATCCCCTCGGAGTCTTCGGCCGGGAGGGTCAACTCGTGCGGTTCAACCCACGCCACGCCGCTGGAGTGTAGGTCAATCGCAGCATCGCCCTCTCGCCACAGCCGAGGGCGGTACCAGGACAAGTAGTCGTTGCGGCCGAATCTCGTTGTGGGAAACTTCACAGCCATCGCCCCTGCTCACGCAGTTTGATGCCGAACCAGCCGTGCAAGCACGGCCTTCTGCACGAAATGCCAGGGTCCGCCTCAGCGAAGCCAGCGCAAGACGCATCATACCGTACATCGGGTGAATGGCGGGGCCGTCTCCCGCTCCTCACCGCTCCCCGCCCTCACCACCTGGCGCAGCAGTCGGCCGTCGAGGTCGTAGGCGTATCTGGTCTCGCCGCGATCGTTCGGACGGATCCGGCGAATCGGCAAGCCGCGGCTGTCGAACGCGACGCTCGTCGTCGCGCCCGCGCCGGTGCGCATCCGGATGGCGCCGCCGGCACGGTCGTAGGCGGTGTGGCTCACCACGCCGTTGCTGCTGGTCTCGATCAGCGGACGCCCGAACGCATCGCGGACGTAGCTGGTGCGGAAGGTTTCGACCAGGTTGCTCTCGCCCGGCACCGCCTCCAGGCC
>JAAEPZ010000252.1 GCA_024231955.1 bacterium
CGAAACAGGCAGTGAAAGTTCCATCGTAGTGGGCCACCTCCGGACGGAGTCTCCGACCATACCCGATCCCACGTGGGTCGCAACCGGTCGTCCGCAGTCCTGACCAGAGTGTTGTAATGAAGCGCCTGAAGAGCTACTCGGGGGCGAGGGTCATCAGCTCCGAGCTAGTCGGGTCCTCGATCAGCGACGCGGGAATGGTCAACATGGAAGTAACTTCTTGCCGTCCTTCTTCGTCAACCGAGGACTTCTCGAATACATACCAGTGATCCGGTGTCGGAAGGACCGATAAGTGCTTTGCCTCCGTTGGAAGCTTGACGCTTCCGAGGGCGACAACGCTGCCGACCTGAGGTGGCTTCGGCCCCAATTTGATAAGGTTCCACAAAGTAGCATCACCCTAATCCGGATGAGGGCTTCTCCTCAGAAGATAGAGGAAGCCATCCTTGGCGAACAGGCCGGCGGGCATATCGAGTTGCTCCATTCTGGCGAAGACAACCCCGGCCGGTGCACTGGCATCGCGAGGTGGTAGAGACCTGTTGGCACCCGGAAGTCCGTAGAGATAGACCGGTTGTTGACCGATCCTGGGGTCAACGCTGTAGAGGGAGGGAAAATCTCCCATTTCGAGATAGTAAACGGTTTCACCAACAGCGACGAAATAGTTGATTCCTAACAGATAGTAGTCAAGCTGAGCAAAGGATGCGATAATCTCGGTGGTCGGGATGGCATCTTCATCGCCGGGTGATCCAAGATTGTGTTTGAAGAAACCTAAGATGAAATCACCGCTTGACTGAGATCACGGCGACCATTGCGTTGGCTCGTTACTTTTCGAAGATGAACGAGTACCGAATCCCCAAGGACACCGCGGCCAACTTGTGGGGGACGATTCACTGTGTCCGAACCGACCTGCTGAGCGACGCGATCGCCTCGTTGCGCCAGGCCGGCCAGCTCACCGATGCGGATCTGCGAGACCACCGCATCTGGCGCAAGAAGCACCCAGACGTGACCTGATGAAGCTCGACCATGCCGTACTCCGAAGCCTTCGAAGACAAAACCGTGCGGAAGATGACTGGGCCTCACCGGCGCGGCGAGAATGCTCTGGCCCAGGAGATGAACATGTGTCAATCGACGCTCTTGCGTTGGCTGCGCGAGGCGGGTAAGGTCGGGGCCATGGGCCAAGAACTGAAGAGCCTCGGCGCTCGCCAGAATTGAGCCACTTCTGCTCTCCAAAACTGAGCCACCGACATTTTCTATCAGCCAACCCTCTCGGCTCCCAGCCCGCAGGGTCGGAGGGGCTGTCAAGGCCGCGAAGCGCCGCAGGGAAGCCTTGACAGCCCCCTCCGACCCTGCCAGAATCGGGAGTCGGGAGGTTTGGCGCGCGCCAAAACGGCGGCGGGGGTGGCTCAATTTTGCCAAGCAAAAGTGGCTCAATTCTGGATAGCGCTGAAGGAAGAGTCACGACGGACCGAAGCGTCCGGAGGACCGGATCCCGGAGGAGAAGCTCGAGGTCGTGCTGGCGGCAGTGACGCTGCCCGATGATCAACTCGGCGGCTTTCTGCGTCGTCAGTGCGTCCACCATGCGCAGCTCACCGGATGGCGGGACCAAATGCTCGGCGGGCTGCAGCAGGGCCGCAAGATGAGGACCCGGGCCATTCCCCCGAAGCACGGCGGGGCCGCGAACTGGAACGGGAACTGCGCCGCAAGGAGGCAGCTCTGTCGGAAACGGCGACGCTGCTGGCTGCTTGCGCCAACGTGATGGCGGTTGCCGTGGTGGCTGGTGTGCTTGGCCGGCGGCTCTATTTACCGCTGCCATCGAGGCGTTGGCCTCGGCAGGCAATCCATGGTAGAAGGCAGCCGAGCGACGCAAGAGTAAGGCGCCGAAGGGAAGCCTTGACGGTTCCGAGAACCGTTTGATATCGCGCTATGACCGATGTTTCGACACCGCCCTATGACCGATATTTCGGGCGCGAGAAAACGGAATTGGACTCCGGTCGGTGCCGTTCAACACAACCCTGAAAAGACACCGCCCGAGAAAGCTGACCTGGGACAAAAGCATTGAAGCAGATACATGCATGACTATCTTGGCATCTACCGACTGCGATTTTACTCCCTTGAGGATTCCGCTATCGTACATTTTCGCTGCTCGAAGGGCGACCTGGTAGCATTCGTCCAATGATTCGGCCTTTTCAGATTCGGATCCTCTGGAAGCTTGGTATGAAGATCACCACACGCGGAATCAAGCTGCTTCTGAGTCAGTCCCCGGACACCCGTCATATCTGCACCGTCCAGTATTGATTCCACCAAGTTGGCACCTAAGAAGGTTACTCCCTTCAAATCAGCTGCTACTAGCTTCGCTCCGCTTAAATTTGCCTCTCTCAGGTCTGCTCCATTCAGGTTTGCACCAAAGAGCAATGCGCCGCTCAAATCTGCGCCGAAGAGCGTGGCTCCGCTAAGATTCGCTTCTAGAAGGTCTGCTTCCTTCAAGATCGCATCCTCCAGAATTGAACCGCCGCTCAGGTCGACTCCCGTCAGCGATGATTCGCTCAAATCGGCCCGTCGTAAGAAAACGCTCCTCATGACTGTGCCCTCGTCTGCTCGTGCGCCGATCAGTTTGGCCCCATCCATTCTCGCCCTAGTCAGATCCGCCTGCTGCAGAAACGCTCCCTGAAGATGCGCATCGCGAAGGTCCGCATCTCTCAGGTCCGCACCGTGCAGCTTCGCCTCCTCCAATTTGGCACCGTTGAGATGTGCCTTCGTTAACCTTAAGCCACTCAAATCCGCCCGGCGCAATTCCACTTGATACAAACGCAACTCCTCCTCGATTACGATGAGTTCCATTATCGCTGTCTCGCGTAACGGCAGTGGCGTTTTCTGGCACGATTGCCCGTCGACATCGGCCCAACCCTCGTAGATCAACTGCAGCAGCTGCGTCCGGCGGGTGAATCGCGAATCCTGTGCCGCCACCTCGATTTGATTCTGAATCTTCTCATTTTGCTCGATGAAGTGCTTGTTTTGTTGTGCGAGCAGAGATGCTCCGATCAGGGCGCCGAAGCCACCGAAAAGTGCCAATACTATGTAAATCGATCGCCTCAATACAATCGTCCACGTATACCAAGATATCACCGTTCCAGTGATCTCACGAACGCTGTGATCGATTTGTTCCGGAGAGATCTCCGATCGATGCATCACAATTCGAGTCAACTTTCCCATCTCCTGCAAGGCAGAAGACAGGCGCGCATCTCCTCGCAGGCCGATGGCCTTCAGAAGGCTCTTTCTGAATAAGCGAATGAATAGCGCTGCAGACGCCGCAAGTAGAAGTAACGATAACGAGATAGCACTCAGAGCGACCAGCTGTTCACTAAGCCATGTAAAATCGAGGAAGCTCAGAGAGATTCCGACAGTGAGAGTGACCACAACCCCTGCCACAAACTCGAATCCGTTCCATGACGAATCGGTGCCTTGCTTGGCCGGCTCTGAAGGTCTTAAGCTTTGATGGTCGTTACCCGACTCGGGCTTCTTGTTTTCGTGCCTCGGGGAGGGTTCATTATCAACATTCATCAAATTCCTCCTTTTAGATCGGCAGCTAACTCTCGGGAGTCTTTACCAATTCAAGCCGGAGCCAATCCTGGCTTTCACCAGGGAAGCGTTGTCTATCGGCTCAACGTTTCGGCGCCTGCCGGAATCGGAATCTTTCTTGCGCAGGCATAACGCCGTGTCCCAGGGAAAAGATTATAAAAACGCTCAAAACATATACTTACTCGAAACAAAAATAATACACCAGGGAAATCGGCTATTGAAAATGAGCTGTGCAGAACTCCCTCTGACGTCGACGCGCCGCTACCTGCTTGCCCGCCGCAAGCGGTGACGTTTCGACTTCCTCGATCCATCGAGATGGAATTTGAAGAATTGTTCTTATTTTCTGCTTCCCATTTTCCACCGTGGATCCCTCAAATACAAACCATTTTTTAGGCGTAGGAAGTAGAGTTAAGTGTTCCGCGCGGGTCGGTAAAATTACTACCCCGCGAACTTCCACTGAGGCTTCTCTCGCCGATGTTATGCTCAGTTGCATCAACGTCCATAATGTGCGATCACCGTGCTCTCTCTCTCTTCGCAAGACATAGATATTACCTTTCGCCGCGTATAACCCTACGGGTATGTTGAGCTTTTCAATTTCCTTGAAGAGGACATCCGTCTTGGACACCGCGTCGATCACAGGCAGCGGCTCATCGTCACCCTGGAAAACGAGCGGTACCGGTAAGGAATCGGCGGTTACCGTATCGTATCGATAGAGTGAAGGAAATTTATTCATTTTCAAGAAATATACCACACGACCAATCGCGGCTATGTAAGGGAATCCCAGGAGATAATAGTCAGTGCTATCTCCGGAGGGCATCACTAGTTCTGTTATGGGTTTATCCGTATTCCCTGAATGATCTAACTGATGTCTGAAGAATCCCAACAAATCATAGTCCAAGGACTTTTCATCGCTCCCGAGCGCCCCAAAGGCAAAGAGTTGATCGCCAGCGACTGCCCACTCGTAAAGACCGTATATTTTATATCCCCCCCTGTATCCGGGCTTGGAGGTCGGCATTACGCTCGACGTACCTCTTGGACGGAATTCTTGATCGAACCAACGAATACCTGAGGGAATATCATTCTCTTCGGCTACGATCTGAATGAATCCTCCGATCGCTCTTCCAACAGCTCGAGGCTCCAACCATTGGACTAGGTCTGGATCACTAAGGCACTCTCCCGTCTCTGACAGCTTGATGACCTTTTTGCTTTTTGGATCGGTAATGACGATTTCCGAATCTTCGGCCATCCAGATCGAGGAACGTATCCAGGAGACCTCGCAGTCCACCGGATAATGTTTGCATGACTCAGGATATACCGATCTTGCAACAAAAAGGCAGCTGTAAGAAAAAATCAATATCAACAGCGCCTTGAAATGCATCGTAGAAGTCATTACTCTTGCTACCACAATAAGTTCAATTTGAAGCTGCCTATCGAAAAGGGCTCAGGGACGCCACTCGTAGTTCCATTCTCTCGAACGCCGGTACTGATTCCGATAAGCACGCGTCGATCTCGTCATCAGAATTCAGAGGCGAAGTTTCCGGGGCGGTGATCCATTTCGCAGGAATCGTGAGAAGCGAGTCGATATTTTGTATGCCCCCTCCTTCCACCGGTCCCTTTTCAAAAAAGAACCAGTTATCTCTTGCAACAACTACACTCAGGTGATTCGCGGATGTGGGTAACCGCACCCTCCCGAGAATCTCGTCCGTTTCAGGATCGATTTGGTGCATCCACCACTCAGTCTTCATCCCATCGGTACTCGGTCGGCGGGTCAAAACGTAGAGCAGTCGCCCGTAGCCGTACAAACCAACGGGTATCCGCAATCTTTCGAGCTCTGCGAAGAGCTCGAAAGTATCCCTCTGTTCGCTGGCGTGTGTTGTAAAAATTTGAATCTCATCATATCCACCCGCCATGGAGGTCAATTTTACGAAACTCTCAGGTTTCAAGGGAAACCGTGCGTAAATCGCAGGCGCTGACTCCATGGCCACGAAAAAAGTCCCCAGTTCATTCGTCGCCACATAATTGTAGCCGAGTATGTAAGGGATGTAGTTTTCAAATGGTAGCATTAATTTCACATCTTGCAGGGAAGGTGAGTCCTTCTCTTTCCTGGCTTCGAAGAAGCCCAATTGATACGCCTCACCTAGTGTGGCAAGATGTTGAGTGCCATCCGGTGCTGTGGAGACCGGGCCGTATCCGAATATTCGCTCCCCGGCTATTGCCCAATCATAAAGCGGCGGATCTCCGTCCCAGCGAGAGCCAGCGGGAAGGGCAGCGACGACCCTAGCCACACTCGGCCCGATCTCATTCGACATCGCAATCAGCTGATTGAGCCAGGAACTCCTGACATGAGAGAAAAAGGAGCTTTCTGCTGCGACGACGCTCACCGTGATACCGTCCGTTCCTCCCTTTGTGCCAATCGAGTACCGATGAATCTCCCCTGTGTAGGAGTTTATCGCCATCACCTCAGACCGCGCCTCATTCCAGAGCGCATGACTGATCCAGGCCGGCTTCCGGCTTAGCCTCGTTCGGTAGCATCGGTCGAGAACCTTAGGACGTAAGTGCTGCGGCGCTGGTGATAACGCAGTTACCCCAACTGGTCTCCAAACAGCAGTGACGACTTTGGAAGTAGGCTGAACAAAGCTCCTGGTCGACCGCTGATCCCTGTTGTCAATACAACCGCCCGGCCCGACGACACAATCGCCCGTTCCGTGGTGTCTAACCAGGCTGATATCGCTGCCATGGATGTTGTTATTTGAGTAAGACACCGATGCCGTATGGCACGATTTCCGCTCTGATATGTCGGCGCCAGCTCCTTGTGCGGTGGGAGGCAGCAGGATGGCGAGTACCAAAAACGCGCCGAGAATTGTGCCGATCTCGTTCCTGAGACGTACCAAGGTATGGTTTCCCCCTTTCCTGTTCGCACTCTCGCCCTTTCCCTTCAGTACTTCGCCAGTCCCTCGGTGCGCAGAAACCGTAAAGACGCCGCAACGTACCTGCGAGGAGCGATTGCGGGTCGAAGGGATGCCTTGAGAGGTCCAGGTAGCGCTGCACAGAGCCTGGACCAGGAGGACATCGAACGCCGAGGGACCTCTACCGGATTTGGAATAGCCAGGACTCATTCCAGACCTCTCCAGTCGGAGTCGTTCGAGAGACCCGGGTGAGCGTAGGACCAGCAGCTTGTTGGCTCCTGGGTTGGATTTCGATGAACATGCAGACATCTTGGAGTTCTTCCTTTGTATGGTGTAGTAGCAAGCATAGCAGATTCAAGCAGGAGAGTCAAGACATAGCCGAGGTGGCGAGGTGGCGAGGTGGCGGTAATGGGGCGGAAGCTGACCTACTACCCCGGTGGTCCGGTGGCCTGCTGCCCCAGCGATTCCGCAATGAGACTGTGAGCAGGTCGCGGGAGGGCGATGATTTACGCTGTATTTACGCCATCCAGTCGCTGCCATTTCAGAGGGATGAAGTGTGTCCGTGGAACTGAAACGCAACAGCCCCCATCCTGGCTGTTCGGGCGGGTGTCTTCGATGAGATGGGGGCTCTGGTCGTGGCGGCAGATCTGGTTCTCCGTCTACGGTACCCTCCTCTCGACGGCCGACGCGAACGTGGAGACCAGTGAGCTCGGCTACTTCGTCGAGGAGCTCGACAACGTGCTGCATGTCGGCGCCAAGGACGCTCTGCTCAAGCTCGTTCGAGACGGCTTGCTCAGCTCTTCGGCGAAGAGCCGAAACGGAATATCGTTGACCGGCGAAAGCACGCCGCTCTTGGCAATCCGGCCCGCTCCGATCATCTGCGCCGATACTCGCGGTATAGCCCACGGTCCGGCTCATCGCGGTGTACCCCGTGTCCAGATCACGCCGGTCGATCACCTGGTAGACGGCGTGCGCCTCGTTCCCATCTTTCCGGCCCCTTGCCTCGCCGCGCACCACCACCACATCCCGCTCCCGGGCGCCATACCGGAGATGGGGTCCGATCGCGTCGGCGAGCAAGCGCTTCCGGTCGACCGCCACCCCATCCAGCATCACCGGCTCGTCGTCGAGAAGATGGAGGTCCACCAGGGTCTTCCACAGCGCGCCGTGCCCGGGCCAGCGCAGGACGTAGCGCCCCATGCTGCGCAGCTGCGCCGGCTCCATCCCCAACAAATCGACGTAGGGAACCACATCGCCGTTGGGAAACGCTTCGAGCGTTCCCACCTCCTCGTTCGGTAACGCGCAAGGGGCGACCCCGGAGGATCGCCCCTACATCGGATGGGCGGGCGGCCACGGAGGGCCGCCCCTACTCCGCTTCCGCGACCTCGCGATCGCGGGGCAGGGAGCGGATGTCTTCCTCGTCCTCGAACTGGAAGTAGACCTCATCGTCCGCCCCGGCGTCGGCGTAGGTCTCCTCCTCCATGTGGAAGTCGTGGTAGTGCGCAAGCCCCGTGCCGGCCGGGATCAGGCGGCCGACGATGACGTTCTCCTTGAGCCCGCGCAACTGGTCGACCTTGCCGCTGATC
>JAAEPZ010000253.1 GCA_024231955.1 bacterium
CTGCCTTTTTCTTGGCAACCTTTTTGACGGCCTTCTTCTTCGCGACCTTCTTGGCTACCTTTTTCTTGGCAACCTTTTTGACGGCCTTCTTCTTCGCGACCTTCTTGGCTACCTTTTTCTTGGCGGCCTTTTTGACGGTCTTCTTCTTTGCGGCCTTTTTGACGACCTTCTTGGCGACCTTCTTCGCTACCTTTTTCCGGGTAACTTTCTTGGCAGCCTTCTTCACGACTTTCTTGGCGGCTTTTTTGACAACCTTTTTCTTCGGTGCCTTTTTCACAGCCTTTTTCTTCACGGCCATTTCTACCCTCCTAAGGTAGGGAAAGCGGATTGCTCACGAAGGTATTACCTACCCTCACCGACATAGATATCGGAACAATCGAAATTTTGTAAAGGAGAAATTAACGAAGATCCTGATATTCGTGTAAATAATATCCGGACGTCAAACTAGAGATCGAACGCCGTGAGCGTGTTGTCGACACCATCATCGAGAGCGTTGAAGCGAAATTCTTCGATAGACGGCTCGTCACTGTTGACGCCTCGCACAACCAGATGTGCGCGTTTCCACGGGTTTTCAAGGCGTAAATAGCAACTGTGTGCCGCCAAATCACGCTGCGTGAATTCGCGTTGGCGCTTCTCCCGCTTCTTGCCTTCGAGTCCATTCAGCTCCAAAGAGAGCGAACGCTCGAAGTCCGTAACGAGGTAAATCCTGAAATCGAATGTCGAAAAATAATCGCGCTGAAACAGGAATGGCCCCTGAAGCAGCACTATCGTCTTGCGATCCAGTTCATGCACTCGGGTTTCGCTCACCCGCTCCTTGCGGAGATCGTAGGCATCGATACGCAACTCATTCGAGCGCCCGGAGAACATGGGTTGCAGCAACTGCTCGTGCAATCGCTCCATGTCGAAGTACTTGTGGTAGTAAAGATCGGCGACGGAATAACCGCGCGCTCGCCGTTGCTTGCGCGGTGCGATGAAGAGGTCAAGCGAGAGCTCTATGATGTTGAAGCCCATCCCCCGCAATTGCTCGGCGATACGCGAAGTGAAACTGGCCTTCCCCGCTTTGCTGATTCCATTGACGCCGATGAGCAACGGACGATCCTCTTTCATCCTTTTCGACTGGATGATGAGAGAAGCGGTGTCGCGCACGACAAGTGCCCGCTTGTGTACGGTCTCACTCAAGGGTTGCCCCGGCTCGGGTGAGACGACGGGCAACTTGTGTCTGCGCGCCCAGGCGACAAGACGTTCACGTGGCGTGACCAGGAGAGTGTCATCGAGCAGACCGGCCTGCAGAACCCGCTCGAGTTCCGTGAAGCTGTTGGGCGCATCGACCAGAATGCGGGAAAAGCCCTCCGACCCCACAGTATCGCCACCGTTAGCCTGGTACAGCAAAAGCTCCGGCTTGCCCGACAACTCCTCGAGAAGCGTGCGACCTTCGGCAGCGTAATCGGCATCCGCAGCGAATAGCGCGGAGTCGATCAACAGACGGGAGAAACTGCTGGTCAGCACCACATCATTCATCAGAAAGGCCCCGTTTCGGGTGAAGGTCCCAAGGAGATCAGAGTCTGCGTATCGGGATCGAGGTAGGTACCGGCGATCCTCAGAATATCTTCTACACCGACGGAGTCGATTCGGTCCACCAGTTCCTGGACGCCGATGAAACGCCGCTCGTTGATCTCCATCTTGGCCAGGCGATAGGCGCGGGCGCTGATGCTCTCCATCGCCAGCAGCATGTTCCCCTTCAGCTGCATCTTGGTGTCCTCCAGCTCCTGCGGAGTGCACCCTTCACCGATTACCCGCGCAAACTCGTCCAAGGTTCGTCTGATCGCCTCGCCGGCATTGGTCGGGGATACCGCCATGTATGTTCCGATCAATCCGGTGTCGCTGGCAAAATCCGTAAAGCTGAAGACACTGTAGGCAAGTCCGGCCTGTTCACGGATTGCCTGAAAGAGTCGGCTGCTCATGCTGCCGCCCAGCATGGTGCTGAGCAGCAACAACGTGTACCGATCGGCATCACGCGAGCCCAGGCCGCGTCTGCCGATCCAGATATGCTGTTGATTCAGATCCTTGGTCTCGGCACGCATCCGTTTGACGGCCGGAGGTCCGCTACTCCCGTTGCGCTTCTGTTCAACGCCGTCGCGTATCGGAAAGCGGGCTTCGACCCTGGTGCGCAGATCGTCGTGCGTCAAAGGTCCCGCAATCGCAATCACGATGTTGGCTGCATTGTATTTCCGCTCGAGCCAGCTCAGACAATCGTCGCGGCTGAAAGCGTTGACGGACGTTTCGGTACCGAGAATCGGACGGGCGAGGGGATGCTCGCCGAAGATCTCGGTCGCCGCCATTTCGAAGATGAGATCGTCAGGCTCGTCGTAGACGTTCCGAATCTCTTCGAGAACGACCTTCTTCTCGGTAGCAATCAACGTCTCGTCCAGCGTGGGTCGGCTGATGAGATCGGAGAGGACATCGAGGGAGATGTCGAAATAATCGGCGAGTACGCGAGTGGAGAAACAGGTCAACTCCTTACTCGTGAAGGCGTCGATCTGCCCCCCGATCCGATCCATGGCCAGAGCAATCTCCAGAGCGCTGCGCTCCTTCGTGCCCTTGAAGACCATGTGCTCGAGGAAATGGGTGATGCCGTGCTCGTGCGCCGTTTCATCGCGGCTGCCGCTCTTGATCCAGACGCCCGCAGACACCGACAAGGCTCCGGGTACGACTTGAGAAATCAAGGTGGCCCCGTTATCCAGGACCACCTTGCAGATATCTTCACTGTTGGCGAAGAGTTTCTTGTTCATGTCTTCCTATTTTCATGGTCGCAAACGACGACGACAGGTTACTCGCCCTGCTCCAGAAGCACTTTCCGGCTCAACCGGATTTTGCCCTGGTTGTCGATGTCCACAACCTTGACCTGCACGGCGTCGCCCACCTGGAAGACGTCCTCCACACGATCGATCCGCTTGTGATCGATCTCGGAGATGTGCAGCAGGCCATCCTGCCCGGGAAGGATCTCCACGAAGGCGCCAAACTTGGTGATGGTCTTCACCTTGCCGTCGTAGATCTTGTCGATTTCGGGCTCGGCAGTGAGATAGGAGATCCACTCGATGGCGGCGTCGCCGCTCTCGCCGTTGACCGCCGCGATCTTCACGGTACCGTCGTCCTCGACCTCGATCGTGGCGCCGGTCTCCTCCTGGATCTTGCGGATGGTTACGCCGCCCTTGCCGATGATGTCCCTGATCTTGGCGACCGGAATCTTGATCGACGTGATCTTCGGCGCATACTTGCTGACGTTGGTGCGCGCCGCGGGCAGCGCCTCCTCCATCAGGCCAAGAATATGCATCCGCGCATCACGCGCCTGCGCCAGTGCGTCACGCATGACCTGCTCGGGCAGTCCTTCAATCTTGGTGTCGAGCTGGAAGGCGGTGATGCCCTTCCGTGTCCCCGCAACCTTGAAGTCCATGTCGCCCAGATGGTCTTCGAGACCCTGGATATCCGTGAGAATGCGGAAACGTTCGCCATCGGTGATCAGACCCATCGCGACACCGGCGACATGCGACTTGATCGGCACGCCGGCATCCATCAGAGCCAGGCTGCCGCCGCAAACGGTGGCCATGGAACTGGAGCCGTTGGACTCCATGATGTCGCTGACGACCCTGAGCGTGTACGGGAAGCTGTCCTCTTCGGGCAGCAGGCCGTGCAGAGAGCGCTCCGCCAGATTGCCGTGACCGATTTCGCGGCGACCCGTGAAGAATCGCCCGACCTCGCCGACACTGAAGCCGGGGAAGTTGTAGTGGAGCATGAACCGCTTGAAGTACTCGCCCTCAAGGTTGTCGATCCGCTGCTCGTCCCGGCTGGTGCCGAGAGTCACCGCAACCAGCGCCTGCGTTTCGCCACGGGTGAACAGGGTCGAACCGTGGGTGCGAGGCAGGAAACTGTTCTCGATGCTGATGGCCCGAACCTGGTCGAGACTACGACCATCGGAGCGGATGGACTCCTCCAGGATCATCTTGCGCATCAGCTCTTTTTCAATCTTGCCGAAGGCGGTCTTGAGCCACTTCTCCTGGTCCTCATAGACCTCGGCCAGCTCGGTCAACATGCGCTGGCGCACATCGTCGAGAGCGCTCTGGCGTTCGCCCTTGCCCAGCACGCGGCCGGCTTCATTGATCGCCTGACCGTAGTCGGCCTGCACACGCTCGAGCATACCCTCGGGCATCTCGGGCACGATAAACTCACGCTTGGTCGGCGTACCGCCGCACTTCTCGATGAGCTCTTTCTGCAGGGTGATCAGCTGGCGGATATTCTCGTGCGCGAACTGGATCGCCTCGATCATCTCATCTTCGGACAACTCCCCCGCATCGCCCTCGATCATGAGGGTGGCGGTTTCGGTCCCCGCAACGATCAGGTTCAGGTCGCTGTCGAGCGCCTCCTCGATCGTAGGGTTGACCTTGAGTGTCCCATCGACACGACAGACCCGCACGCCGGCGAGCACATCGTTGAAGGGGATGTCGGACAGGTTGAGCGCGGCGCTGGCACCGGTAATGGCGAGCACATCCGCATCGTTCTCCTGATCAAAGCTGAGAACGGTTGCAACGACCTGGGTCTCGGCCATGTAACCTTCGGGAAAGAGAGGACGAATGGGACGATCGACCAGGCGACAGTTGAGAACTTCCTTTTCGGAAGGACGCGCCTCGCGCTTGAAGTAACCGCCCGGGATCATACCCGCGGCATACTTCTTTTCACGGTATTCGACAAAGAGAGGGAAGAAGGGCTTGTCAGGATCGCTGTTCTTGGAAGCGACAGCGGTGACAAGTACAACGGTTTCCCCACAACGTACAATGACGGAGCTGGCCTGTTTGGCCACTAACCCCGTCTCAAGGGCATACTCATGCCCTGACAGTTCTAGACTGACTTTCTGCATTTTACCTCCGTGGTCCAGGACGGACCGGGGTGTGATTGTGGAGAGGGACCCTCCCTCTCCACAGCTGCCGCGTGAATGAATTGAAACTCGAAGGCAGCGTCAGGGAACCGTTCCCTAGCGCCGCAGCTTGAGCGCCTTGATCAATTCACGGTAAGTCTCCAGCTTGTTCTTCTTCAGGTAGTTCAACAATCTGCGACGACGCCCGACAAGTTTCATCAGGCCGCGACGAGAGTGGTGATCCTTTTTGTGAACCTTGAAGTGTTCCGTGAGCTGGATGATCCTCTCCGAGAGGAGAGCGATCTGAACTTCCGCGGAGCCGGAATCCTTATCATGAAGTTTGTACTTCTCGATAATGCTCTTCTTGATTTCGGTTTCAAGAGCCATCGTCTGTATACCTCCAGGTAACATTGAGCAGTCGCGATGGCGGCAGGCTCTATAACCCGCCTAGTCGGATCGCAAATTAGCACAAGCCTATTCAACTGTAAAGGGGGCTAATTTTGGGATTTACTTGGCAAAATCGGGACCAGCGGCCAGGATCTCTCTCGCCCTGGCGATATCCTCACGGATTCTCGAGGAGAGAGCCGCAGCATCGGGGAAGGTCTCCTCGGGCCTAAGCCATTGCAAAACATCCACTTCAAGCAGATCCCCATACAGGTCGCCGGCAAAGTCCAGCAGATGAACCTCGGCGGAAAACTCGTTTTTCAGAGTTGGCGCCCAACCGAGATTCAGCAAGCCGTGATGAGTTTTTTTCCCGCAGTATGCCTGAACCAGATAGACTCCGGGCGGCGGCAGCTGCTTCTCCGCAGGCGGAGGTGCGATATTGGCCGTGGGGAAGGTCAATTTCCGTCCAAGCCCCCGTCCGGCGATCACCTCGCCGCTGATCCGCCAGGGGCGGTTCAGGGCCGCTGCCACCTGAGGCAGATCCCCCGCGGCCAGGTCCTGGCGAATGCGGGTGCTGCTGACGATATGACCGTTGAGATAGCAGGGTGAAACGACATTGACCCGAAAACCCAGCTCCTCCCCCAGCGCCGCCATCCCCTCGGCCGATCCGCGCCGTCCGCTCCCAAGATGAAAATCGTAGCCGGCGGCGAGATGCCCTAGACCGAGTGTGTCGATGAGGATTTCGCGGGTGAAGCTTTCATATGAGGTTCGAGCCAGTTCAGGGGTGAACGGAAGCACAAGCGTCTCGGATACGCCGCGCCGCTCCAGTTCGGCCAGCCGCTCATCAATGGTCAGGATGAGGGAGGGTGCCGCCTCCGGTCTGACCAGCGCCAGGGGATGGGGATCGAACGTGAGTATCAGGGAGGAGTCGAGCGACTCCTTCCGTTGCGCCTTGAGCAGGGAGTTGATGATCTTGCGGTGCCCTCTGTGGACGCCGTCGAAGATCCCCAGCGCAATCCCCCTGCGACATTTCCCGCTCCGGGTGGCTTCGTCGAGTGAGTGGTGGATCTTCATGCGGCGATCATCTCTCAGGAGACGCTGCGTCGCAGACGCAGCACGGGATCGGGATCCTCTTCAACCCGCGCCAGAGCCATCAATTTCCCCTCGGCCGTAATCATCCGTACCCAGTCCCCCACCGCCGGCAACTCCTCCGGGCCCACCAGGTCTCCGACCTCGGGCTGGGCGCCAAAACCCAGTCGGGTCAGGTAGCCCTCCTGGATGACCGCTGCGGGCAGATGGGCGAACCCCTCCTCCAGCGACAGCCCCATGGGCGCGGTGCTGTCCTCCCAGAGCAGGCGATCCTTGTCGACGGCCCGGTCAACATGGAACGGCCCCGACTTCAGACGGCGCAGGGCCGAAAGGTGCGCGGGGATCTCCAGCAGCCGTCCCAGATCGCGGGCCAGAGCCCGCACGTAGGTACCGGCGCTGCAGGTCATCTCCAGATCGACCTCATTGTCCCGTTTGGCGATCAGCTCGAGATGGTCGATCCGCACCGGGCGGCTGGGGATATCCTCAACATTCAATTGTCCGGCCCGTGCCAGTTTGTACATGGGGATGCCCCCCACCTTGATCGCCGAAAACGCGGGCGGAACCTGCGTGGGTCGCCGTTTGAGCTCGATCAGGGCGTCGGCTAGGGCATTGTCGTCCAGGGTGAAATTCTCAAGCTGCCGAGTGACCTCACCCTCCCTGTCATCGGTAGTGGTCTCGTTGCCGAAACGAACCGTCCCGCGATAGGTCTTCTCATGGTCGCCAAAGATCTCGGCCAGGCGGGTAGCCTTGCCGGTCAGCACCAGAAGCAGGCCGGAGGCCATGGGATCCAGCGTACCACAGTGACCTATCTTCTTGATTCCCAAGGTCTTCCGCAGTGTGCTTATCATGTCGTGGCTTGTGGGTCCCACGGGTTTGTCTACGAGGATCAGACGTGACATCTCAGGCCTCTCCCTTTGGGGCGGGGGCCTCGCCGTCTGCAGTGTCGCTCTTCGGGTCCGGGGCCGGGGCATCGGTCTCATCGCCGTTGCCGGAGTCATCCAGCAGGTCCTCGACCCGATTATACTGATCCAGACTCGTGTCCTCGTGAAAACGGAGCAGAGGGGCGGTTTTCATTTTGAGGTAGCGGCCAACCTGTCCCCGGAGGAACGGTCCGGCCTTCTTGAGCCCCGTCAGGGCCTCCTCCTCTTCGCCACCCATGAAGAACACCTTGGCCACGGAGAAGTCGTGATTGATCTCCACCGCCGTGACCACTACCCCCTCGACACGGGGATCCCTTGTCTCCCGCTCCAGAAGTTCGGTAAGAACCTCCATAATGTGACTCTCGAGCCTTTTCTTGTAATGCCCTGCCATTATTACCAGTACTCCACTTCCTGCTCGAGGGGGACAACCATGTGCTCACGCTCCACGATCGCCTCAATGCGACGAAGCTGAGCATCGCCGTCCGCTGTATTGTCCACAACCGCCGCCATACCCAAACTTGCCCGATCATGGATATCACGGGGTTTCACTTCGCTGACCGATAGATTGATTTTCCGGCGCAGGTTGTTCTTGAGGGGTTCGAGCACGCCCCGCCTCTCCTTGAGGCTCCGGCAACCGGGAATCATCAGATTCAACCTGACCACCAGTACGCGCATGCCCAACCCGCCTCCGATCTCTGCAGACTACCCCGACCGACCATCCGGTCGGGACAGTGATGACAGATCCGCCGACAGGGGGTCGGCAGTCCGTCAGAGACTACGTGCGATCTCCTCGGTGACGAACGCTTCCAGGACATCGCCCTCTTTGAGATCCTGGAAATCGATCAAGCCGATACCACACTCGAAACCGGACTCAACCTTGGCCACATCATCCTTGAATCGTTTCAGGCTGGAGATCTTGCGTGTGCTTAAAACCACACCCTCGCGGAGGACCCGGATCTGGGCTTTCCGCTCAATGGTGCCCTCCTGCACATAGCAACCGACGATGACACCGATTTTGGGGACACGGAAGACCTGACGCACCTCGGCCGAGCCCAGCACCTTCTCCTTGATCTCCGGAGAGAGCAGTCCACCCATGGCCTGCTTGATCTCATCGACAGCCTCGTAGATGATATCGTAGGTCCGGATCTCAACGTGCTCCCTCTTGGCCATCTCCCGCACCGAAACCTGCGGACGCACGTGGAAGCCGATGATGATGGCATCGCTCGCCGATGCCAGCAGGACGTCCCCCTCGTTGACCGTGCCGACAGATTTGTGTATGACGATAACCTTGACCTCATCGGTGGACAGCTTCTGGAAGTTGTCCGCCATCGCCTCCACAGAACCGGATACGTCACCCTTGAGAACCAGCTTGAGCTCCTGCACCTCGCCCTTGTTGATCTGACTGTAGAGATCATCCAGGGTCATCCGACGGTGATAGCGCAACTCCTGCTCACGCCGCAACTGCTGCCGCTTGGTCGAGATCGAACGAGCCTCGACCTCCGATTTGACACCGGAGAAACTGTCACCGGCTTCAGGGACGCCACCGGCACCCAGGATTTCAACCGGGATTCCCGGTCCGGCCTCCTTGATGCGCTTGCCCCACTCGTCGACCAGCGCCCTCACGGTACCGAAGTGCAGCCCGACCGAGAAGGAGTCGCCCACCTTCAAGGTACCCTGCTGTACCAGAACCGTGAACAGGACACCGCGACCGGGATCCTTCTTGGCCTCGATCACCGTTCCTCTGACTTCCCGATGCGGGGCGCCCTTGAGTTCGAGCATCTCCGCCTGGAGATGGACCATCTCGAGGAGCCGCTCAACCCCATCACCGGTTTTGGCCGAAACCGGCACACACACGATATCGCCGCCGAAATCCTCGACGGTGATCCCGTGCTGCAACAGCTCCTGCTTGACCTTGTCGATGTTCGCCGCCGGCAGGTCGATCTTGTTGATCACCACGATAATCGGCACCTTGGCCGCCTTGGCGTGGTCAATCGCCTCGACCGTCTGCGGCATGACGCCATCGTCCGCCGCGACGATCAGGATCACGATATCGGTTACAGAGGTGCCGCGCGCGCGCATGGCGGTGAAAGCCTCGTGACCGGGCGTATCCAGGAAGGTGATCAGGCCGCCGCCGGCTTCGATCGAGTAGGCGCCGATATGCTGCGTGATGGCGCCGGCCTCCCCATCCGCCACGTTGGCCTTGCGGATATAATCGAGCAGTTTGGTCTTGCCGTGATCGACATGCCCCATGACCGTTACGATCGGACCGCGCGCTTCGAGCTCAGCCTCAGGGATCTCCTCAACCTCTTCGACCTCATCCTCAAGCTCGGTGATGAACTCCACCTCGAAGTCGTACTCCGTGGCGATCACCTCGATATCCTCTTTTTCAAGACGCTGGTTGATCGTGACCATCAAACCGCTGCGCATGCAGCAGGTGATCACTTCGATCTCCGGCACCTTCATGGCATTCGCCAACTCAGCCAATGTGGTCAGAGGCAGAATCCTGAGCACCTTGGCCTGAACTTCGGTTTTCTCGTGTTCGATCTCAAGGGGTTCACCGACGCGCCGTCGCTTCTTGCCGGAACCACGGGTATCAAGGCTGGCCATTGTCTGACGTACGCTCCGTTTGACCTCTTGCTGGTCAACCTTGTCGCGCTTCTTGCGCCGTTTCTTGCCGCGTTTGTCGCCCCAGCCACCGGGACCGCCGGCTCCGCCGGCTCCACCAGCTCCGCCGGCTCCACCAGCTCCGCCGGGTCCACCAGGACCACCGGGTCCACCTGGACCGCCATGGCCACCGGGTCCACGTCCGGGGCCGCCAGGTCCGCCGTGGCCACCGGGACCACGTCCGGGGCCGCCAGGACCACCGTGGCCACCAGGGCCGCCGGGACCGCGACCGGGACCGCCAGGTCCGCCGGGACCGCGTCCGGGACCGCCATAGCCGCCCCGCTGTTGTCCACCCTGCGGGTAACCGCCCGGGCGACCGGCTGGACGCTGAGGAGGTGCAGGCGGGCGGGCACCGGGCTCCATGCCTGGCGCATAGCGAATGACACGAGGCTTGGGAGCCTCTTCGGCCCTCTTCGCCTCGGCCAGCCTCTTCTCCTCCTCCTCCTTGGCCTTCCTGATCTTATCCTCTTCCTTCTCACTTGCACTCTTGCGGGAGAGTTTCACACCTGTGGCTTCATCGGTCTCCACGAGAGATTCCTCGGCAACCGGCGGTGCCGCTTCAACTTCCGGCACCTCCTCCACGGGCGCGGGGGCAGGCTCCTGCCTCTCTTCGACAACGGGAGATTCCGGTTCGACAGGTGGCGCAACCACTGCCTCCTCCACCACGGGAGCCTCTGTCGGTTGGCTCTCAACGGCTTCGACTACAGCTTCCTCCACCTCGGTCTCATCCTTTTTAACCGCTTTCTTGGCGGTCTTCTTGGCGGTCTTCTTGGCCGTCCTCTTTGCTGTCTTGCCGGCAGTTTTCTTGACGGCCTTCTTCGCGGTCTTCTTGGTCGCTTTGGCAGGTGTCCCTTTACGGAACTTCACCTCGGCGGCCTCAACCATCTCATCCGTCATCTGGTTCATGTGGCTCTTGATCTCGAAACCCTTGTCACGCAGGAAGTGCACAAGATCCTTGTGCTCCACCTTCAGGGATTTCGCGACCTGATAGACTCTTTTGGCCAACACTTACCTCCAGTTAGACCGGTCTCGTATCTGCGGCCTCCGAGGGCCCTGATCGTTTTGCGATTGCGGCGGCGAGATGGGGATCGTTTATCCCCAGGATCGCCACCTCATTCCGTCCCAGCAAGTTTCCGAGTTCAGCCTTATCGCTGATGGTTACTATCGGAATCCGGCCGGTCTCCAGGCGGGTGAGCGATTCTCCCGCATCCTCAGCCAACAGGACCAGACGGCATGTGCCGCGTCCCAACCCTTTTTTGACGGCCCTGTACCCCACGGCCAGGGCTCCGCTGCGCCGGGCGAGATGAATATAGGAAGCTATCTCCCTCAGTCCCACCCCCTTTTTGGCCACAGCTAAGCGTTTCCTTCACTCGGCTCGGCGGAATCCTTCTCGGATTCATCCTCCGCGCCGCTCTCCTCCGCCATTACCTGATCACCAGCGCTGTCGTCATCCCCGGCTTCGGCCTCCACCTCGACACCCTCTGCGGCGTCGCTGAAGGGTGAGGAGGCCTCATCCGACTCGACCTCAGGCACCTCATCCTCAACCTCGTTTTCGGCGAACGGGGAGGCGGAAACCTCTTCCGTTGCATCATCTGTTTCGACATCGGCATCTGCGTCGGCATCAAACAGCTCTTCGTTGAACAGTTTGCTTTCGTCACGACGATCGGCTTCCAGCTCCTTGCGACGCTTTTCAATAAACTCCTGCCGCTTGCCGTGCAGACTGTCGCATACGTCCTGGGCCAGGCTGAGCAGACTCTCGCATGTCTTCAACCCGATCTCCTCGATCTCATCCAGGGCCTTCTCGCCGCCGGTTACGAGATCCTGCGCCGTATTCAGTCCAGCCCCCTTAAGGACCTCCGCCAGACGCGGAGTTATACCCTCCAACTCGGAGACATCCACCCTTACGAACTCATCGGCTTCGCGACGGAGCTGAAGCAGGAGCGAGGTAACCAGATCGATCCTGCAATTAGTCAGTTTGGCGGCCAGACGTACGTTCTGCCCCTCTTTGCCGATGGCCAGGGAGAGCTGATCCTCCTCAACGATCACCTCCAGCGCCTGCGACTCCCAATCCATCATCCGGATCGAGGAGACCTGGGCCGGAGAGAGAGCTCTACTGACGAATGTGTTGATATCGTCATCCCAGGGGACGATATCGATCCGCTCCCCACTGAGCTCCTTGACGATGGCCATGACCCGGGCCCCCTTCATGCCGACGCAGGCGCCGACGGGATCGACCCGATCATCGTTGGAGAACACCGCCACTTTCGAACGCCAGCCCGGCTCACGGGCAATCGACTTCACGCCGACCAGACCCTCGTAGATTTCGGGGATCTCCTGCTCGAACAGACGCAGCAGGAAATCGGGGTGGGTGCGCGTAATGACGATCTGCGGGCCGCGGGCGTCACGCTGAACCTCGAGGACGAGGCCGCGCACCGTCGCACCCTGCTGCCAGCGCTCGCGCCGGATCTGCTCCCGATAGGGGAGAATCGCTTCGGCGCGTCCCAGGTTGACCAGGATATTGCCGCGATCCACCTGCTGCACGGTACCGCTGACGACCTCGCCGACCCTTTTACTGTATTCGTTGAAGATGCGCTCACGCTCGGCTTCGCGCACGCCCTGCACCAGAACCTGCTTGGCGGTCATGATGGCGTTGCGGCCGAACTCTTTCACATCAAGAGGAATGCGGATGACATCGCCGATCTCGGGATCGTCGATATAGGCGCGAGCCTCATCGACCGTCAGCTCCCTGTCCTCGTTATCGAGCGCCTCTTCAGTGACGACCTCCATAACCAGGTGGACTTCGATGGTGCTCTTCGCCGGGTCGATTTCGACTTCGACCTCGGCTTCGGAACCGTGCTTACGGCGCACGGCCGATGTCAGGCCATAGGTCAGTGTTTCTATCAGGACATCACGGTCGACTTTGCGTTCGCGCGTGATCTGTGTCAGGGCTTCGAAGAACCCATCACTCATCACATTCCTCCGTCGGAGATTGCGTCTTCTTGCGACGCATGACCAGTTCCGGCAGGACCTGAGCCCTGTGGATTGTAGCTAGAGGGAGACGCTCCTCCGTCTGCCCGGTTGCGAGGAGAACGACTTCGTCCTCCAGGCTTTTCAGAATACCCTCAATCGTCCGGGTGTCCCCGTCCCCCTCCTTGATGACGACCCGCAGCCTCTCACCCAGAGAGAGTTCATAATGCCTGGGGCTGGTCAGCGTCCGGTCCACCCCCGAAGAGGAGACCTCAAGGACATAGGCACCCTGGATGATATCCGCCTCCTCGATGAGGGGGCCGAGGCTACGGCTGATACGCACGCAGTCATCCAGTTTGACACCCTCGGAGGAATGTATATAAACCTGCAAGGTCCTGCGCCGTTGACCGGGTCGCAAACTCCATTGATACAGGTCGAAGCCCTCTCGGCGGACCTCCGCCTCCAGGAGCCTCTCCAGGTCCTCATTCATTCCGCTGCCGTCCCGGGGAGAGTATAAAGAAAAAAGTGGGCACAATCACCCACTTGAGAGAACACTGTAGACCAGAATCATTGATACCGCAAGTGTAAAAATGACAATACGTCAACCTGTTACAAAGATATCCAGAGCCGGTTATCGACGATGCGGCTAAAACACGAACGTGGCCCCCACGCTGAGTCCCACCGAGGTTGTGGTCTGCCCTGAATCCTTATTGTGATTGCGTGAGAAACTCAGGCGGGCATTGCCAGAGAGCTTCTGTGAGAACTTGTAGTTTGCCGAGGGGTCGATAGAGAAATTCGAGCTGCCGCTGATGTTCCGGTCCGCCTGCCCCTCCTGAATCATGTAATTGGAGGTCCGGTTGTATTTCAGACTCAAGGAGAGATCCAGACTGCTCGAGAAATGCACACCCCGCAATCCCGGCAGGTTGAGTCCATTGGGGGCGGACATACTGTAACTCATCTTGAAGTCCCCGCCTAAGCGGACATTCTTCGTGGTATTGCTCACGCTGAAATTGGTGTCGGAGTTGTAATTGAAGTTCAGATTGGTCGTCATCCTGCTGTGCCAGGTGACATTCCAGTGCGGCATGACGCCAAGCCTCACCGTCTTCGTACTGCTGCTGGTGCCCAGGTTCTCGGTCGTGTCCAGGTCCCTGGCGACGCCGAATCCGATACTGCTGCTCTTGAATTTGCCCCCCCAGACGGGCCATTTCTCCACACTGAGGACCTCCAGACTGAAATCGGGCCACTTGCGCTTCATGGTCTTCATTCGGGATCTCGAAGAGTTGCTGTTCTTCGAGGTCTGGTTGAACTTGGTGGTTATCGAGACCACTCCACCGACCGTCAAACCGGTCGACATCTTCAGCTGGCGCCCCTCGTTGTAGGTGTCGGGGTCTTTCGAGACAAGACGATCGGCGCCCGTGGCGCTGTAGGCCGGCAGATCCAGGCTCTCCGAGAAACCGAAGCGGTAGAGCGCGCCCGCCTTGCCCCGCACCTGACTGTAGGAGTGGTTGACGTCACGCCGGATATCAACCTTGAGATCCTTGAGTTCGCCAAGGACGCTCAGTGTTTTCCAGACGACGAACATCGCGTCAACGCCCTCTTCCACCTCAACACTGTCGGCGACAGCCGCGACCGGCTCCACGATTACCGGCGTCGTCTCGGGGAACCAGCGACGTGATTTTCGACTCAACATCCGCGGATCGGGACCGCGCAGAGGATCCACATTGCACCTGATCCGGCTGCCCCGCCTCCTCATCTGCACAGGCGGCTGCGTCGGCGGAGGTGCTCCCACGCCGGGTTGCCGCTCACTCTTCAGCCTGTCGCCGACCATCTTCTTGAACAGCTTGCCGATCTTGAACGTGTATCCGGTCGAGATCTCGTTGCGGCCGGAGAAATTGCGACTGCCGGAGGCGGTTTCACCCAGCCCGGCGACCGATGCCTGATTGGTCTGGCTGAATTTGCTGGTGTAAACGATACGCGGTTTGAATCTCCGTATGAACGGAACGGTGTAGTTGCAGGAGAACGATTGATCCAGGCTCTTCTGGAAACCGAGATTGATATCCACATCACCGACGCTGACCCTCTGAGCATCATCATGGAGCAATTCACGCCTGTCACCAATGGAGTAGGTCGTTTTGAATGAGGGGAAGAAATCCCACTTGAGATCAAAGCTGTTGTTCATGCTGCCCGATTGGGAATAGGGCTGCTCGGTAAACAGATTGCTGTCGTCATTGAGACTCGACCACCTCTTGGTCCAACTGCGCGATGTCTTGCTCGACATCTTGATGCTGGCGGGAACCCAGCGGAAACGGTAGCCGCGGAAGAGCTTGATCTCCCGCTCCTTGAATGAGGTGTTATGGGATACCGAATAGTTCACGCTCTCGGACAACGTGGCATTGCTCGGTCCCCGGATCTTGCTCTGTGAGCCCTGCAGACTGATTTTAAGATTGTCCAGCAGGGTCCGCGACAACCAGCGACGCGACGGGGTGCGCATCAGACTGGTGGAGAATCCCTGTTTGACGGAGCTGGTCCGATAGCGCTCCTTCAGCACGTCGTCCGCAATCAGGATATCGTTGCTGTTGGGCTTGTATTTGGGCGTCGTATTCGAGCGGCTGTAACTGAGTGAGATCGGAATCTCATAACCTCTCATAGGGAGGAAATGCCCGATTTTGGTTGAACCGGAAACGGACCAGCTGCGGGTCGAGGTATTGCTGCCGCTCGAGGCGCCGAGGCTTCTGAAATCGGCGCTGCGATTGTCGTAACTGGCGTTCAGCGAGATAATGCCGCCGAAACTGACCGACCCGTTGATCTTGCCGGCATAACCCATGTCCCGCCGCACATTCTTGACGCGGATATCGTTGAACCAGACCTCACCGCTCAGCTCCTCGCTCTCCGCATCATTCACGACACCGAGGAACAGGTGCCGGATGTTCGTCAACTCGGGACGGCCGATACAGCGGATCGTGTATTCGCGTCCCGTCACGGATTTGTCGTAGATGGTGGTCGAGACCGTATCCCGGTCGGCCGAGAGCTTGAGATCGGTCCAGGCGCTCAGATCGAAATTGACCTCCAGCCATCTCTCATTCTCCGGGCGCAAGACAATCTCATAGAACTCGGTGCTGTCGAAGGCGGCGCGGAGGAAGATGTCGTGCCCCACAGTCGCTTCGTCCGCCTTGACCCAGAAAGAGAGGCTCTCATACCCCATCAGATTGAGTTTCGTGAAATTCTTGCGGATAACCGCCTGGTGCCCGGGCTCAATATCCTCGACCAGGAAAGAGAGAGCCTGCTCCCGCTCCTTGAGTCCGGTTTCCGGATTGGTCTCGGTCGAGTAGGGCCAGACGAAGGTGCTGTGCTCCTTGTCGTTGATGACCTCAACGCGCATGTCCTCACCGATACCGAGTTCGCCCGGAAGCAGCGTCTCCCCCGTGGCGACCTCCTGAATGCCGTGCGACTTCCAGCGGTTGCCCACGATCTTGATGCTTGCGATCTCCAGGGCGGTCAAGTACTCGCGGTCGAGGTTGCCCGTCGGCGTATTCAGCCCCTCCACCCAGAAGCGGAAGTACTGGATGCGGCTCCAGTTGGGATTGCCCAGGTCATCCGAAGCGATGCGGGCTTCATCCAGATTGAGACGATAGAGACGCCAGGCCCGATCTTTCTGCGGGGTCCCCTCACCGGCCTCCTGGTAGACATCGACCATATCGATGATTGCGGAATCGGCCAGCGAGAAGTCCAGCGTGAAGTAACTGTTGACCTCATCAAGCAGGCCGTTGCCGTTGAAATCCTCCGTATCGAGACGACCGTTGTTCTCCATGCCGTTTATCTTGAAGTAGCCCATGTTGCCGTGTGAGCCGGCGACATAGTCATCGCCCGACATGTCGCTCGATCCCCCCCAGGCGGGAGAATCGGAATCCTCCAGAGGGTGATCGATATCCGGCTCCTCATCATTGTGCAACTGATCCAGCCCCACATCCTCCTCGGACTCGCGGAAAGTGCCGGTCGGGAACTTGAAGTCTTCGGTATCATGTTGGGATGAGTTCCGTTCGGGCTTCCAGAAATCCTCGTCGATGGCGCCCAGGTCGAAGTGTATCCGGCCGACACGGTGGTCCTTGTCCTGCTGAAAATCGTTGACCCAGATCTCGATGTATTCCGCTTCGCTGAGATCCAACCCCTCTCCGCCAAAACCTCGCATCAGGCCGACCCATAGAGAATCCCCACGGGCGTTGTTCGCATCGTTGATCGGACCGATCTTGGAGAAATTCGCCACATCGCTTTCGGACAAATGCGCCGGTACGTTCAAACGTAAGACCTCGACGTTATCGTCGGCCTCCGTGCTCTGCAGATTGAGGTTGAAATCCGATCTCCTGGGCATCATCTCCCCATGCGGATTGTACCAATAATAGAGATCCGCCCTGGTGCTGGCCAACGCCGGGATGTCCGCCCCACCGGGAACGCGCATGTCGGTGATGGGCGCACTGGCCATCTGCCACATTGCCCGCTGGATGCCCAGTTCATCGGCATCCTCGGCCCCCTCCATATCATCGACATAAGCATTGTTGTCGACATTGGGATTGGGATAGCTGAGCGCCAGCTCACCTGACATGTTCAGTGTACTGGGCGCATCGGTGTCCACCCGAGGCAGAGTATTGATCAACGTTGTCAGGAACATCGGGCTGGCGGAGTAGGATCCGAGGATATTGCCCACGATGTTGCGGGTCGACTCTTCACCAATCCGGGGACGGCGGGCGCCACTGGCCTGCGATTCGAACAGCCAGGAGCTGGAGATCCTGTTTCGGTTGCCCAGATTGTAAGTGCCGTTGAAGCCGATCAGACTGCTCTTGCCGCCGCCGAACAGGGGTTTGGTTTCACACTTGATCGAGACCTGACTGTCCGGTCTGAGATCGCGGGCAGCCTCTCCGATCAGCTCCACTTCACCGGAGAAATAGTCGATCTTGTAATCCGTGCCCCGATTCAGGGCGCGACCATCGACGACAACCGATTCGCTCCCCTCAATAACGTTGAAAGCGTTGAGGTTGAAGCGGCTGGAGGCTGAAGCGCTGACGAAACTGATCTTGTACTTGCTGTATAGCGTCGGATCCTGTCGCAGCGCCTGATAATCGATGGCGTAAAGCTCGGGATTGCGATCGGGATCCTCTTCGGCCAGAACATAGCCTCCAGTCGCCACGCCGGTGACATTTTCGGTCCAGGCCAAAACGCTGTCCGGAGCGGGATTGAAGGGTTCGAGAATCGGAAAGAAGAGCAACCCGTTCTGCTCATCGACAAACTTGGGGTCAACCTTGCCGTTGGGTCTGGGGTTGTTGTCGTTCTCCACAGAGGAGTTCGAATAAGTGTCCAGTCCGAAAATCTGAAGGTACTGGACCTGACTTTCACCTTCGGGTCGCTCGGGATTGTCGTAACTGGCCAGCCGCTCGATCTGCAGATCCAGGGCATCCACATCAATGTCCCGCCCGCCCAGACGATAGACGTTGCGCATCATGTAATCCCAGGTCGGACTCTCGGGAGTGTAGTTACTGGGCTTGATCAGTTCCATGTGGAGAACGCTTTCGGTGTTCTCGTAGGTCATGGTTGAATAGGCACTGCTGTCCAGCGTCCAGTACTGGGGCTGGGTGATGGCTGTCGTGCCGACATGCTCTCCGCTCATTGTCCTGAAACTAACCGCCAGCACGTGATTCTCCTGCAGAGGAGTCAACAGCCGGATGTAGCGGAGTTTCGAATCGTTAATGCCTAGTTGATACTCATTCGTCTCCAGTTTGCGATAGATGCCCTTGACGCCGCCACCGTCAGCAAGCTGCTCAGGATCGATGTCCAGTTCACCATCTCCCGCCAGATCGTAGAAGGCGAATCCCACATATTTATCATCGTTCTCGCGGGCGATCGAGGTCTGGTCGTTGATGAAGATGTTCAGCGTGGCCATATCAATCTCAAGATTGTACTGCCCGGTCGCCTGGTAGGGATCATCAAGGAAGAAGAACTGGTTGGCCAGGTAGCTCGTGTCGTAAATGAACGTGCTCTGCTCGGACTGGCCGGAGGCGTTGAAGGTCTTGCTCTGAACCTCCCCCTCCTGCTTGCTGGCGATGGCGGTGAAATCCAGGGCGCCGACATTGCCGTTGACCTTGATGCCGAAGAGCCCCTTGTTGCTCGCCGAGTAGCTGATCAGGCCGGAGCTGGGCAAGTTGAGCTGCGTGTCGCCCATCTCGATGAGCTTGACCACCTCATCCTCGTCACCCTCGTAGCGGATCCTGATCTTGTTGGCGCTGCCCCCCATGGCGTTGCTGTTGTTCTCCACCTCGACATGGATCTTCTCGCCGACGGTCCCGCTCAACTTGACCTGCAGGTCCTGCTTCATCTCCAATCGGGGAAAGAGCGACTGCCCCTTGCCGGTTTCATCGGCGATGTAGTTGCTGCGATGATCGGTTTGCCCGCTGAACGAGATCGACTCCCGCCCCGTCACCGTGATATTGCTCTTCTCGCCCTTGCCGACAATCCGCTCGATCCGCTTGGGCAGCTTCAGGGGGATGTTGATGTCGATCAGCGAGCCGTGCGCGTCCTCCGTCATCACCTGCGTACGGGTGAGCTTGGCCTTGTCCAGCAGTAGCTGACGGCGCTGCTTCCGGATCTGACTGGCAAGGTAGTTCTCCCGCGTCACCACATCCCGCCGCAGGGCTCCGACCCATCCCCTCATCAACTGATTGCCGTACATGTCGTCGCCGTCGACCAATGGGCTCAGATGATCAAGCACGGCGGGATAACTCAACCTCAGAACCAGCCCGGATTCGGGCAGGACCTTAATCTCATCCTTGCTGTAGTTGAGCCACTCCCGGGCATGGGAGGAGGGGGCAATCCAGTGGCGGCTGTTCATCCCCCGTATCCAGAACTCTTTAGCGTAGATCTCGTTTTCGAGCCAGCTCGTATAGACGCTGGCCAGGGGAACTTCCGGCGTCGGGAAAGGTTCAGCGTAAGCGGAGGGCCTGGTCAGGAGAGTCAGCAGCAGGATGAAAAGGGCAGCAAAAAACAACACCCGGCGCTGGTGTCGAAATGCATTATCCATCCATGGATTAATCATACAATCTTCCCTTTTACATCACAGCGGGCTTGAGCATTGCCTGCAATCTGTATGGGCACACTGTCCCCCCACAAGGACAACCGGGTCCCCGGAAGAGGACACATGCTCATCCCGTCCATCCGACAGGCGCCAAAGTCGGATGCTCGTTGCGATAACCGATTCTCTTTCTATCTTTCATCAGAGGAATCGGCAACTGAAAAACCCCTTGTCGGGGCAAGCAGGGGTGGAGTACACTCGCCTCTCTTCTTAAGTCGTTGTCATCAATGAGGTAACGAATGAGGCTGGCGGATCGTTACATTCTACGTAATCACGTTGGGCCCTTCCTCCTTGGGCTTTCCGTCCTTACGTTTATCTTTATCATCAACCTCTTCTATGATCTTCTTGAGATGTTCCTCGTCAATAAAGTCCCTGCCAAGATCATATTCGAGCTCGTAATTCTCAGCCTCGGGCATATTTTTGCATTAACCATTCCAATGGCCGTACTTGTCTCCACGATGATGGCTTTATCCCAAATGGTGGCCGAAAATGAGATTACCGCCATGCGGACCGGAGGCATCAGTCTCTACCGAATCATAGCGGCTCCGCTGGTGGCGGCATTCTTTCTGACTATCGGCCTGTTCCTCTTCTCCAACTTCGTCCTGCCCCAGACCAACCACCGTCTCAAGAATCTTCTGGTGGCGGTCAAGAGCAAGAAACCGGCGCTGAGCATCAAGCCCGGACGCTTCATCCAGGATCTGCCCGGCTATACCCTCTTCGCCAGGGACAAGGATGACGTCACGAACGAACTCACCAGTCTGCTCATCTTCAAGGAGGAGCGCGGCAAGGGGCCCACGGTCATCTCCGCCCGCACCGCCAATTTCGAAAGTGACGATGAGAAGGATCTGATGACTATGGCACTCGTCGACGGCGAGCAGTTCGAAACCTCGTTCAGTACCCCCGGAGAATTCCAGATCACCGTATTCGATAACATGGATATCCTCATGCACGATATCGACGACGATCTCAAACGCCATGAGAGTTCCCACCGTGGCGATCGTGAGATGTCTGTCGAGATGATGAACGAGAGGATCGCAAACAGTTTCGCCGAGATCGATCGCCTTCATCTGAGCATGGTCGACCTCGTGGACAAGCAATTCGCAAAAATGACGGGCATGCTCGACCGGGAAACCCGACACGGCTATCTGATCTCCAAAGGCTACATGCAGGCCCCCGGCGACTCGCTTCTGACCAGACGTCGCGGCCGAAGTCCGCGTGGGATCCAGGACGAGGAGAATACGCTGCGGAGCCTCTCCAACAAGCTGCTCAGCGTAACGGCCAAGCAGAAACGGATCACGGCCTACAAGGTTGAGATCCACAAGAAATACAGCATCCCCGTGGCCTGTGTGCTTTTCATACTGATGGGCGCCCCCATCGCCATCAAAACGGGACGGAGCGGCACGGGCTGGGGCATCAGTTTCAGTCTGGTGCTGTTTGTCATCTACTACATCTTCCTCTCCACCGGTGAGAACCTGGCCGACAGGGAGCTTCTCCCCCCCTGGTTTGTCATGTGGGCACCCAACATATTGCTGCTGTTCTTCGGGAGCACCCTGCTCTACGCGACCAATCGGGAATCACGTCCCATAGCCCTGTTCACCCGGCTCAACACCTGGCTTGCCGCGCGGAAAGGTGCGCGGGCATGAGAATCATCGATCGTTATGTTCTGGGGCAGTTCATCAAGATCGTTGTGATCGGTATCGTCGCCTTCCTGGTAATCTACCTCGTTATCGATTTTTTCGAGAATATCGGCAAGTTCATCGACAAGGGGACGAGCTCCATGACCATCGTCAAGCTCTACCTCTACAAACTGCCGGCGATCCTCAATCTGATCCTCCCCGTCGCCATGCTCCTGGCAAGTCTGTTCTGTCTGGGACGGCTGTCCCGGAACTCGGAGTTGTCTGCGATCATCGCCGCCGGTATACCCCTGATGCGCATCCTGCTCCCCATCATCATCTTTTCGGCCCTGGTCAGTATGGCCACCTATGTCTTCAATGAGCAGGTGATCACCAGGGCCAATCGCGCGCTGGAGCAGCTGGAGCGGTATGAACTCAACAAGGAGACCCGCAGCAACAGCACGGTGCGCCACAACATCCACAAGATTGGCGAGGATGGTACTCTCTACTGGGCCGAATCCTATTTCATCTCTCAGCAACGGTTCGAGAATCTTGTTCTCTTGCGGTACGAAAACTCCCAACTCAAGGAATACATCAACGCCAAACACGCTTTCTGGAGCGCAGGCCACTGGCGACTGGTACAGGGCTACCACCACAGTTTCGCGCTGAGTTCCGGGCAAGAGCGCCCCGAGGAGGGTACCTACCATTTCGAGCATCTTGATATGGAGGAGCTGGCGGAGACGCCGGATGACTTCTGTGAGGATGAGCGGAACCCCGACATCATGGAGGCCCGGGAGCTGCGCAATTACATCGTGGAGCAGACCAGCGCCGGCACCAACGTCGATCGTTTGTGGGTCGATCTCCATGTCAAGAGCAGCTTCCCCTGGTCGAATCTGCTCATCGTGCTGCTCGGCTGCGCCCTCAGCGCGTCGAAGCGACGCATCTCCATGGCCTCGGGTTTCGGGTTGACCGTGGCGATTGCGTTCGTCTACCTCATCTTTCTGCAGGTGGGCTTATCGCTCGGACACAATCACACTCTCCCCCCGCTCCTCGCAGCCTGGGTTGGGAACATAGTCTTCTTTCTCGTCGGAGTCGTCCTGCTGGCCCGGGCCAGCCGCTGACCGGGGCAAAAAAAGAGGGGGCTCGTCGCCCCCTTCGCTTCCAGGCATATGTGACTGAATCGGAATGCGTCCGTTCAACGCAGGCTGTTCGCAATCGAATAGCCAACCCAGACCGCGAGAACCCCCAGAGCAACCTGCAGCAGGATATTGCCCCCCGCCCACAACCACTGTCCCCGCTGGATGAACTTGAGCGTGTCCAGGCTGAAAGCGGAAAAAGTGGTGAATCCGCCGAACAGACCGATGGCCAGGAAACTCCAGCGCAGACCGTCGTGCGCGGAGAGCCGGCCGAACAGCAATCCGATCAGCAGGGACCCCACGACATTGACCAGGAAGGTCCCGGAGGCCCGGGACGTCACGTGCTGTCTGAGCAATTCGGTAGCTCCATAACGGAGAGTGGACCCGAGGAATCCCCCCAGGCCCACTATCAACCAGATGGGCATCATCTCTCCCGTTTAGGTGCCCGCGGAATAATCGTCCGCATAGGCGATCTGTTCCGGAGTCAAAATGTCGATATCGACACCCAGTGTCTTGAGCTTGAGGCCGGCGATACGCTGATCCTGCTCCTCGGGGATGTCATACATGGCGGGTTCGAGAGACTTGCCCTCTTTCGCCATCCTGATCAGTGAGAGGAACTGGTTGGCGAACGACATGTCCATCACCTCGGAGGGGTGCCCCTCGGCGGCGGCCAGATTCACCAGGCGACCATCCGCCAGGACAAACACGCTGTTGCCTCTCGGTGTGGTGAAGCGGACGTTGTTGTCCCGCACGTCAACACCCTCACCCGCGAGTTCGGCCAGCTGCACCAGATTCAACTCACAGTCGTAGTGACCGGTATTGCAGACGATGGCGCCGTCGCGCATGCTCTCGAAGTGGTGCTTGATGATGATGTCCTTCATGCCGGTCGCCGTGATGAAGACATCGCCCACCTTGGCGGCCTCATCCATGGTCATCACCTCGAAGCCCTCCAGAATCGCCTTCAGAGCGGCGGTGGGCTTGACCTCCGTAATGATTACGTGGGCCCCCATCCCCTTGGCCCTCATCGCGACGCCGCGCCCGCAGTGGCCAAATCCGGCGACGACGAACTTCTTGCCCGCGAGCAACACGCTGGTTGCGCGGAGAATGCCGTCCAGACTCGACTGGCCTGTGCCGTACACGTTGTCGAAGTCCCACTTGGTCTCGGCGTCGTTGACTGCGACCACGGGATAGAGCAGCTTGCCGTCGTTGGCCATGGCGCGCAGACGATGCACACCGGTGGTGGTCTCCTCGGTGCCGCCATGCAGCCGCTTGCAGAGATCCTGATAGCGCGCGTGGGCGGTGAAGATCAGATCCGCGCCATCATCCAGCGTCAGGGTCGGTTCCGATTCCAGACACTGATCGATGGCCCAGTAGAATTCATCGGTCGACATCCCGTGCCAGGCATAGATCGGAATATCATTCTCGGCCAGAGCGGCGGCGACGTCGTCCTGGGTGGAGAGCGGGTTGCAGCCGGACCAGGGAACATCGGCACCGGCGGCACGCAATGTTTCGATCAGCACGGCCGTCTCTTTGGTTACATGCAGACAACCGGCGACACGATGCCCAGCCAACGGTTTGCTTTTGGAGTACTCCTCCCGCAGGGCCATCATCACCGGCATCCGACTTTCGGCCCATTCGATACGACGACGTCCGGCAGCAGCCAGAGACATGTCGGCAACTTTGAATTTCACTTGCGTGCTCATATTGATCCTCCCAAGGGGTTACGCGCCCTAAAGGTTAAAACGACTTTTGAGTTCTCCGGCCAGATCCGTCTCCTCCCAGCGGAAAGCCTCCGTCTCACGACCAAAGTGGCCGAAAGCGGCGGTCCGCCGGAACTGGGGACGCAACAGGTCCAGATGCTTGATTATTTGACGCGGCTGCAGCGGGAAGATCTCCCGCACTGCCTTGGTAATCACCGCGTCGGCGGCTTTGCCGGATCCGAAAGTGTCCACCATGACGCTGACGGGATCCACCACGCCGATGGCGTAGGCCAACTGAACCTCGACCTCGTCGGCCAATTCGGCGGCAACGATGTTCTTGGCGATATAGCGGGCCATGTAGGAGGCGGAGCGGTCCACCTTACTCGAATCCTTACCGCTGAAGGCGCCGCCGCCATGACTGCCGCGGCCGCCGTAAGTATCGACAATTATCTTCCGGCCGGTCAGGCCGCAATCCCCAACCGGTCCGCCAATGACGAAACATCCAGTGGGGTTGATGTGCCTCTTGTACCCTTCGAAATCGTAGCCGCTCTCCTCGAGTATCGGCTTGATCACTTTTTCATCCACATCGCAGCGGAGCTGTTCGATCTCCCAGTCGGGTGAGTGCTGCGTCGAGATGACGACCGTGTCGATATTGACGGGTTTGCGCCCGTCATACTCAATCGTCACCTGACTTTTCCCGTCCGGGCGCGCCAGGGGCAGGTCCCCCGCACGACGCAGATCGGCCAGGCGCTTGACCATGCGGTGAGCCAGAGTCAAAGGCAGTGGCATCAGTTCCGGCGTCTCGTTGGTCGCAAAGCCGAACATCATGCCCTGATCACCGGCGCCACCCGTATCGACACCCATCGAGATGTGGGGCGACTGTTTATCGATTGTGGTCATGACCGCACAGGCATCGGCGTCGAAACCCATGTCGCCACCGACGTAGCCGATCTCCCTGACCGTCTCACGCACGATGTCGGGGATATCCACGTAGCACTTGGTTCTGATCTCTCCGGCGACCACGACCAGACCGGTCGTCACCATGGTTTCACAGGCGACTCGCACATCCTCGACATGGTCATCTTCCACCAGGATCGCATCGAGGATAGCATCTGAGATCTGATCGGCAACCTTGTCGGGGTGGCCATCAGTCACCGACTCTGATGTGAAGAACATTTTTTCTGACACGGCGTCTCCATTCTGTGGACGGGATCACTCCCCGACAGCTTCTGAATTTTCACCTAGATTGAAACAGCCTTTGAGACCGATGAGCCGACTGTTTGCACCGATCAAGGAATCGCGGATTGCACAATCTGTCACAACTACCCCCGTCCCGACAATACTGTTTTCGATCACTACCCGATTAAACTTGACCCCTTCCTCCAAACTCACATTGGGACCGATCTCGCAATCCGATAGTTCGGCAGAGTCGGGGACATGGACGGGCGGATGAAAAATCACACCCTCTCGTGGCGCAGGTTCCTCAACATGGGCCAGAAGGTCCCTGTTTGTCTCCAGCCAGCTCTCCTCCTTGCCGACATCAAACCAACCCTGGATCGGAAAAGTTGACAGATACTCACCCTCTTCGATCATCCGCTGTAACGCATCGGTCAGTTGAAACTCACCCCGCGTACGGATATTCCCGGTGATGATATGCTGCAGACTGCGATGCAACGCACCCAGATCGCTGAACGCATAGAGCCCGACCATCGCCAGATTGCTGCGTGGCTCCTCGGGTTTCTCCTCCAGCTCGATGATGCGCTCCCCCTCGGTGACAGCCACGCCGAAGCGCCGGGGATCCGCAACCTCCTTCACACCCATGGCGTGGCCGGGGGCGGCGAGCAATCCCGCGAAATCAGCCTTGACCACCGTATCGCCCAGGATGACCAGACCGCGCCCCTCGCGGAGATCCGCACCCTCCAGCGCCTGGTAGATCGCATGGCCCAATCCCAGACGCTCCGCCTGATGGACCGTATCCACGCGTAAATCGGGATAGGTCGATTGTACCCACTCCGTTAGCTGTTCACCCAGGTAGCCGACGACAAGCACGACCCTGTCCACACCGGCGGCAACCAGTTGGTCGAGGATATGTCCCAGCACGGTATTCCCGGCTACGGGCAGCAGCGCCTTGGGCAGACTGAATGTGTGTGGCCGCAGCCTGGTGCCGATTCCGGCGGCCGGAATGATCGCAGTTATTCCCATGGTCTCTCCATCAAGCTAATCGTCAGACATCGTAAGGTTGGCCAGACGCCCCTTCATTGTGGTCAGATCATCCACAGGAGTGGGATCGACCTCATGCAGCAGCGCGTGGTAGACGCTCAAGAAATCCCCGAGCAGCAGATTTGTCAACAATCGGGCAAGTTTTCCTTCGCCGCGTACAGGCAATTCAAGCCCACCAAGCCCCTCCTGAGCTTCGAGCAGTTCATCCGTCAACCGCCGTCGGAGTTGCGTGCGGGGATGTGAATCCGCCGCTCCGAGCCAGAGCGGGCGCCCCAGGCGATCCCCGCCGATCCACGGGATCCAGCTGTTGTGATGCATTTCGGGCAATGAACGGGTCAGGGCGAACACCTTGGCATTCTCCTCGAACTGGCAACGCAGGCGGAGTGCGACGGCCTCGTAGGCGGGCGTCAGCGCCACACAAACGGCGCGGTCATCCCCCAGCGCAACCGCCAGGGTCTTGGCCGGATTATCGGCAATGGGGATCTCCGGCGCACAAACCGCCACGACCTCATTCATGGCCATGATCGCCTCGTCGATCTCACCCGGCGCGGGGCGGTAGAGTCCGAGCTCACGCACGACGGCAAGATAGGAACCCAACATTGAGGGCAACGCGGCGCGTGGAGGCGACCCGGGGGGCAGAGGGACAAAGGGGTAGCTGTCACCGGCCATGTCGCGCAGATTGCCGCCCGCGGCCATGAGAATCATGGGCAGCCCCCGCTCCTCCGCCTCGGAGAACAGGGACAGAGTCTCCTCTGTGTTCCCCGAATAACTGCAGAGCAGAAGCAGGTCGCCGTCGGTTGTCGGGGGTAGGGTGTAATCGCGAATCGATATCGGGATGGGCCCCGCCGTATCGGCGAGTATTGACGCCACCAGATTGCCGGCAATCGCGCTCCCCCCCATCCCCCCGGAGAGGAGACGACGGGGCAGAAGGCCCGGCAGAGAGGGACACCCGGCAGCCCATGCCGCAGCGAAGGCCCCGGGAAAACCGGAGACGCGCGTCAGCATGCCGTCGGGATCGAGCGAGGAGAAATAGCCGTGATCATTCAGAGATATGGATTTCAATCTTGGACTCCCTGATACCTGTTGAGGATCTCCTTCAGCTCCGGAAACTTGCGGATGGCCAGACGGCGTACATTGCGTCTGATCTCATCCGCCGTCGAATAGCTCCAGGCGCTCTTGATCAGGTTCTTGGCCTGATCGTAAGTGATGTTGCGAATCACCCGCTTCAATTCGGGAATTCGATAGGCGCTGGCGCTGATCTCATCGAGGCCCAGTCCGATCAGCAGCAGGACGAACAGCGGATCCTCCGGCAATTCGCCGCAGATGCCTACCCAGCAGCCGCCGTTCTTGCCGGCCTTGACCGCCCGTTTGATCTGGCGGAGAATTGCCGGGTTGAAGGGATCGTACATGTGCTGGACGTAACTGTTGTCGCGGTCGATGGCCAGGGAATACTGGATCAGATCGTTGGTGCCGATGCTGAAGAAGTCGATCTCACGCGCAAGCATATGGGCGATCACCACGGCGCTGGGAGTTTCGACCATGACACCGATCTGCGAGTCCTCCGCGTAGGGATGCCCCGTGTTATTCAGTTCGGCCTTGACCTCGCCGATCAGACTCTTGACCCGCCGAATCTCCTCGACCTGGGAGATCATGGGCACCATCAGACGCAGGTTGCCGTAAGCGCTGGCCCGATAGATGGCCCGCAGTTGCGTCTTGAACAATCCGATATTGCCCAGGGCGAAACGAACTCCCCGCCAGCCAAGTGAAGGATTGTCCTCGCGGGGGAAGTTGAGATAGGAGGCGACCTTGTCTCCACCCAGGTCCATGGTGCGGATGATCACCGGGTCGGGGTTCATCCCCTCAAGAACCATCCTGTAGGCTTCGAACTGCTCATCCTCGGAGGGCGCCTCTTCGGCGGTGAGGTAGAGATACTCGGTTCGGTAGAGGCCAATCCCGGCTGCACCGTGTTTGCGCGTAGCCGTGACCTCATTGGGTGATTCGATATTCGCCAGCAGTTCGATCTGCCTGCCGTCCCGCGTTTCGGCGGGGAAGTCCTTGTAGCGGAGACTGTCGCGTTCAAGATCATCATAGGCCTTGACCAGGTCTTCGAACCCGACGAGTGTCTTCTCGTCCGGATGCAGGACGAAGGTGCCGGTATGCCCATCCAGGATGGCTTCATCACCGTTCTGCACATGATCGACCAGCCCCTCGACCCCCATCACTACCGGGATCCCCATACTCCGACCCAGGATCACGGAGTGACTCGCTTCGCCGCCACGTTCGGTGATGAAGCCGAGGACCTTGCTGCGGTCCATCGTGGCGGTGTCCGACGGGCTGATGTCCCGAGCGACAATGATCACAGGATCGGGCAGGTGACGTAAGCCGGATGCGCGCCGTCCCTGCAGATGCGACAAGACGCGTCGCTCCACATCGCGCAGATCTCCACCGCGATCGCCAAGTCCGCCCCCCAGAGCCGCGAAGGAGCGGTAGATCTCCTCGCAAGCTTCGGTATAGGCGGTTTCGGAGCTCCACCCCTCGTGGATCATATCCCGAGTTCTCGACAGCAGCGTTTGATCATTGAGGATGAACCGATGCGCATCAAAGATCTTCGCATGATCCTCGCCCAGTTCATCGGCGATACGACCCCGCGCCTCCTGGATGCCGGTATCGGTAGTCTTCAGCGCAACGGCAAAGCGCTCCAGCTCCGCCGGGATCTCCTCGTGCGGAATCTTGCGGGGGCCGCTCGTAGGCACCATCGGGTCATAGACCAGCACCGTGCCCTGCGTGATGCCGGGGGCGCCCGCACGTCCGTGAAAACGACTCATCGGCTGAGGTTTAGATCTCATTTTCATAGAAGCCGCGACCGAACAGGTCTGCGATTTTATCCAGGGCTTCACCCTCATCCTCGCCATCGGTCCTGATCGTGACCATACTCCCCTGGGCCGCCCCCAGAGCCGCCACACCGAGGATACTCTTCCCATCAACTTCGATCACGCCATTATACAGCGTTACTTTACATATACAGGTGGCGGTCAACTTGACCAGTTCACTTGCAGCACGCAGATGCAAACCCTTGATGTTGACTACTTTCAGATCCCGCTCTTGCACGGTTTCCCTCCAACCTTTCTATTTCAATGAGGTCATTGCGATGCGATAGCTCAGAACGGCAACCGCACCTGACTCTATATTGATATCGCGACAAGCCGCGATCCAGGAACCCTGGTATACGCGTTCAAAACCTGCCTCCGATAAGCTGACAGTTTCGATCGGCTCACGGTAAAAATCAACAACCTCGTCGGCTTGCATCGTTACCGCGACGCCACTCCATTCATCATGCAGCGCCAGGCTGCGCTTTGCCCGCTCCCACCCCTTGCTCCTCAGCTGTGGACGCCGAGCCGGTCGGCCGTCCACCAACACCTTGCGATCGGGAGCAGCGGGCGCCAGGAAATTCAAATTCCACCCCGAGGCGAAGCGGGCCTCAAGACAACCGGGGCCATCATAACTCAATTCGAGCCGGACGACCAGTGTTGCTCCCCCGTCCGCCCAGGAAAGAACCTTGGTCAGGCTCAATGTGCGACCAGGCTCGAATTCCGCATCATGATGCAAACGCAGTTCGCCATCGCTCTCTGCGGGCAGATCGACCGCAAAGAGGCCGGAGCTGAAATCAAACCAGGAGTCATTGTAACCGGCATCACCCTTCCCGGCGGGATATAACCGCTCCTCCAGCGAGGCGCGGGGATGGGGATCGTAGATCAGGAATTTCTCCAGCCCCCTCTCCTTGGCGGCTACTATTTCGTGGATGCTCTTGACGCTCTCCTCCGTCTCGTCATCCTTCTCACTCCTCTTCGACTCGATGGCGGCCAGCTCCAGGAGCTGCTCATGGTAGATCTCCTCCCGCCGACTCAGCACGTTGGTCAAGGGGAACGGGATATCAAGAAAATCCAACTCCCGCACACGCCCCCCCCGCGGCTTGATGAAAGCCTGTGCTCGCGGCGTCGTCCAGACGATCTCCTCGTCGCCGTCGAAGTCGAGATCCTCGACTGTAAGCGTATTCTCATCAGATGCGATAAGGGCTTCGGCTCTGATCAAACGCTCGAAGATGGCGTGCCTGAGATGGGGCAGGTACAACCCGCCGAAGAGGCCGTGCCAGTAGGCGCAGTTGCACTGAGCCTGCAGTTTGAGATCCTCTGCCTGCTCCAGCGTCGAGTCGGGCAGACGTCCGGTCGCCCGCTCCGCCTCCAACCGTCGTCCGAGATGGAGCATCCGCTTGTGCATCCAGTGACTCTCTTCATACTTGACGAAGAAGTTTCGCCAGAAACCGCCGCTCACGAAGTGCGTGAGTTCCTGTTTCTCCTCCTTGACGAATTCGGTCAAGGTCATCAGCCCCTTCTGGGCTCGGCAGGGAAGCGCCCACTCACCCATCTCGTGATAACTCGCGGTCGGCAGATAGGCGACCCCCAGAGGTGGGTGGTTGTCGAGGAACTCCCCGAAGGTGGAGAGTTCAAGGTTCGGCTCCTTCACCAGAGCCGCGAAGAGTCTCTTCAGATATCCTTCACGATAGCAGAGCTTGTTCGTGCTGCTCCAGACGCCGAATTTTTCCCCGTCATCCATCAACAACCCGAGATCGTTGCCGGGCTCGTCACCCAGGGTCTGGAGGTGGGCAATCACCTTCTCGACCGGATGGAACGGAACCAGGTGCCGCAGCTGAAAAGAGATGGGGAAGACGGCCAACGACTCGCCCCCCTCCTCGGTCAGGTAGTAGCCGCGGAGGTCCCTGTCGGCGAAGCCGGTTGCCCGGAAATGGCTGTCGTCCAGCGCGACATACTCCAAACCGTGCGCCGCCAGTATGCGCGGCAGGTGCGGTTCCCAAATGCGCTCGGCCAACCAGAGGCCGCGAGGTCGAGACCCGAAGGTTGTCTCCATCTCCCGGCACATCCGTTCTATCTGAGCGTGTTGATCCTTCTCGGGCAACACCGTCAAAATGGGTTCCCAGTAACCGCCGCCCACGATCTCCACCTGCCCCCGCTCGACCAGCACACGCAGGCGCTCGATATAATCAGGCGTCTCCCGCTTCTGCCATTCGAAGAGCGGTCCCGAAGTGTGGACGGCCATCTTGATCGCCGGATGTTTTTCCAGCGTTTCGAGGAACGGCAGGTAGGCGCGCTTCTGGGCATCGTCAATCACATGATCGAAATTGCCGACAGGCTGATGATTGTGAATGCCGAGTATCAGGGTAGACATGGTTCAGTCAGATCCTTTCAACTTTCCGTTCCGGTCAGGGTCTTGCCGTCATTCTCCGGGAAACGGCGAATCTCGATTGAAACGTTGTGCGCCGCCAGCTCCTCCAGCAGAGCACGATTATCCGCGCTGAGTCGGACATCCTCCGAGATCACTTCACCGCTTTGATCCCGCAAGCCGATCAGGATCAACCTTTCGAAACGGGGCTCCACCCTGTTCAGCTCCAGAGCGGCGGCGGGGCTGTCCACCAACCAGAAATCGCCGGTACGTTCCACGTGAGACGAGTAGTCCGCCGAGGAGGCGAAGAACTCGATCTCGCAGCCGACCGACCTGGCTCCATCACGGTAGAGTTCACGGATCTGCGGATCGGACAGGTCGAGGGAGAAGATGAGATAGCGCTTTACCCTCAGTCTGGTTCCCCATCCGTGCAGAATCCTGCCATGAAGGCAGCGATTGTCGAGATGATAATTCACGGTGCCTACAGCTCCGGTGGGGTGAGTTCGCGGATGGAGTTCTGCCCTCGATGAATAATCCCCGCAACCAGATCGTCGAACTCAAGCTCATGACGGTGGGTCAGATAGTAGATCAGAATCGGCAGGTTCACGCCACTGACCAGACGGACGCGCGGGTTGCCCAGCATGACAGCCAGGCAGGCCGTTGCGCAACTGCCGCCGAAGTAATCGGTGAAGATGATCGCCTGACCTCCCAGAGCATCCAGGTGATCGGCAACAACCGTCCGCAACCCCTCCCCGCACAATTCATTGTTGGAGACGGCGATCAGCCTGTCCGTCTGCCCCCAGATCCCCTCTGCGGCGCTGCACAAGGTTCTGCCCAGTGTACCGTGGCAAACTACGATAGCCGGAATCATGCGTGCTCCAGAAGAGAGGAGGTGGAAATCCGGGGATCTTCCGGCGAAACCGGAGAGATGTCAACCGCTTTCGCTACTCCTCATCATTTTGCAGGTAGTGGAAAACGTGAGACTCGTTGCGACGGGCAAGATCCTCCATGATCTGTCGATTGAACCTTTCGGCGGCGCTAAGTCCGTAAACCTTCAGCATGTGATTGATCGCAATCGTCTCCGCGATCACGGTCACGTTTTTCCCCGGCACGATGGGCAGTTCGATAAAGGGGATCTGGACACCGAGCATCTGATCGGTCTCGTACTTCAGTCCGACCCGGTCGTAGTGCTTCCCCTCCTGCCATACCTCGAGACGGACCTCCACCTCAATCCTCTTCTGCACACGGATCGCCCGAATGCCGAACATCTCACGCACATCGATCACGCCGACGCCCCGAATCTCCATGAAATGCTTGAGGAAATCGTTGCCCCTGCCGATGATCGTCTCGCCGCGGCGGATCAACTGCACGACATCGTCGGCCACCAGACGGTGCCCCCGCTCGATCAGGTCGAGGACGATCTCACTCTTGCCGATTCCGCTGGGTCCGGTGAACAGCAGGCCCACGCCGTAGACATCGGCCAGGGACGCATGCACATTGCCGCGTGGCGAGAAATAGTCCTCGAGGTATGCAGTCAGTCCTCGCGAGAATGCGGAGGTCGTCTGAGTAGTGGCCAGCAGGGGGATCCCCTCCATCCGGCAAAGCTCCACCAGTTGGGGCAGCGGCTCCTGCCCCCGGGTGACGATGATGCAGGGCACCGGCTTGCTGGCCAGGTGCCCCAATGCCTCATCCACCCTGTCCGCGGGCAACAACTCAAGGTAGGAGAATTCAGCACCGCCCAGGATCTGAATCCGACGGTGCTGAAATTTCTCCGTGAACCCGGTAAGCACGAAGCCCGGGCGTGAAAGCGCGGGCTTCGAAATCACCAGTGAATTCTCGGGCAGCGGACTGACGGCCCCCAGGTCGAGGAATTCCCCCGCATCCTTGAGCAGGGCTTCAACGGTTATGCTCCTCTGAACTATCTCCACGTCGACTACTCCCTAGTCACGGGGCTGAATCATCCCATAGGTGCCGTCCTTGCGACGGTACACAACACTCATCTGACCATATTCCGCGTCCGTATAAACCCAGAAATCGTTCCCATGGACCTCCATGCGCGAGATGGCCTGTTCAGGACGGAGCGAGTCGAGGTGGATGAACTTCTCCTCGATGACGGGATGGCTGTAGTCCGTGTCCTCGGTGACATCGGCCGAACCGAAAATCGTGATGCTGCCCATGTCGAACATCTCCTCGTCCACTGGGGCAGGGGTTTTCCGGCGGCGACGATTGAGATTCTTGGTCTTGTACTTGCGGATCTGTCGTTCGATCTTGTCAACCAGGCGATCGATTGCCGCATAGAGGTCTTCGTTGTCCTCCTTGCCCGTAAAGTCGGCGTGCTTGCCCCTGACAGTTACCTCGGCTATATGTCTATGCTTCTCCACGCGCAAAAGAATATGCGCTTCGCGCAAACCATCCAGATATTTATCGAGCTTGCCGAGCTTGTCCTCGGTATAGGTTCGAATATTCGGAGTTAATTCCAGCTTCTTGGCAGTGACAGAAACCTGCATCACTTACTCCTTTCAAGACACAACGGAAAAACCGGCCACAATGTGACCGGATGTACATCGTAATCGGCTAATTGATTCCTGGTCAAGGGGGACTGATCGGCACAATGTGAGAGCAAGAAAACCTTCCTGCGGCGATGTCGGCTAGGATATGTTCCGACGTTCACTATTACCTTAGCCGCATCTTGGCGATGCGGCAAGCCTACAACGAGTTCAGAATTCCTTACGTAATCGAGCGGGCAGGATGTTGAGCTGCTCACGGTACTTGGCAACCGTGCGCCTGGCAATCATCAATCCCTCTTCGCGCAGGATATCCGCAATCTTCTGATCGCTCAAAGGCTTCTTCCTGTCCTCTTTCGAGACGATCTCCTGAATGCGGCTCTTGGCCGCCTTGGCGCTGACCTCTTCGCCATCTTCGGTACTCAATGAACTCGAGAAGAAGTACTTGAGCTGGAAGATGCCGCGGGGGGTCTGCACCGATTTGTTGTTCGTGACACGACTGACGGTGGATTCGTGCATCCCGATCTTGCTGGCCACCTGTTGCAGCGTCAGAGGTCTGAGAGCCTGAGGTCCCCTGTCGAAGAAATCCCGCTGCTCCTCTATGATGGCGGCCATGACCTTGACCATGGTCGAGCGACGCTGTTCAACCGTACGGATCAACCACTGCGCCTGATTGAGGCGACCCTGGATGTAATCCTTGGTCTGCTTGCTGGCGGAGGGGATATAGCTTTTGTAGTTGTCCGCAATGCGCAAACGGGGCAGATGACGGTCGTTGAGCGCGATGATGTATTCGCCGTCCACCTCCTCGACGACCAGATCGGGGATGATGTAGTGCGGATCCTCACTGGACAACTCGAGACCGGGTTTCGGGTCAAGCTCGCCGATGAAGTGGGCAGCCTCCTGAATATCCTCAACGGTGAGCTTGAGCTTCCGGGCGATATCCTGATACTTGCGCTGCATCAACTCCTTGAAATGATCACGGAGGATCGTCGCCACCAGGCTGTCCTCCATATTCCGCGCCTTGAGCTGCAGCAACAGACATTCGCAGAGATCTCTGGCGGCGATGCCCGGCGGCTCCAACGCCTGGACCAGCAGCAGCGCCTCCTGGGCGCGCCTCTCATTGACACGAAAGACATTCTGGATCTCGTCAAGCCCGATGGTCAGGAATCCGCGGTCGTCCAGACTGCCGATGATGTAATCGGCCATCTGCATGAGCTCCTCATCGTTTGTGCTCATCCGAATCTGACGAAGAAGGTTGTCCCCCGCAGATTGCCGGCTGATCGGAACCCGCTCCACGAAATCCTCGGGGAGTTCCTCTTTCTCCTGGTATTGCATCTCGAAGCCGTCGTTGAAGACATCGTCCCAGTTGTCCAGGCTGCCGGCTTGAGGTTCGACCGTGCTCTCGCTGGTCAGACGATCATCATCGTCCTCATCATCATCGATCTCCAGCAGCGGGTTGGCCTGAACTTCCGTCTTCAGCACCTGCTCCAATTCCAGCGTCGGCAGTTGGAGCAACTTGAGGGCCTGCTGTAATCGGGGGGTCATCACCAGTTTTTGGTGCATCCCCTGAACCATGCGCATCTTCATTTCCATACTGGACTCTTTCCCTTAAAGATTGAAACTCTGGCCCAAATAAACTTCGCGTGAGCGCTCGTCTCTCACCAGCTCCTCGGCGGTTCCGGTGCGGATGATCTGCCCCTCAAAGAGGATGTAGGAGCGATCGGTTATGCTCAACGTTTCCCTGACATTGTGATCCGTGATCAGAATCCCAAGTCCCATCTCCTTCAACTGCCTGATGATAACCTGCACGTCACCCACAGCGATCGGATCGATGCCCGCGAAGGGTTCATCCAGAAGGATGAATCGGGGTTCGGTCGTCAAGGCTCGTGCAATCTCGACTCGCCTACGCTCTCCGCCACTCAGCTGATGTCCGAAACTTTTCCTGATGTGCGTTATCCGCAACTCGTCGAGCAGCCGTTCAAGGCGCTCCCCCTGCTCCCGCTTCGAGATCGACAGGGTCTGCAGAATGGCGGAGAGGTTGTCCTCCACCGTCAATCGGCGGAATACCGAAGCCTCCTGGCTCAGGTAGCCAATTCCGCGACGCGCTCTCTTGTACATCGGCATCTTGTGGATGTCCTGGTCCCCGATATACACTCGCCCCTCATCGGGACGGATCATGCCGACGATCATGTAAAAGGTTGTCGTCTTGCCGGCGCCATTGGGTCCCAGAAGCCCGACAACCTCACCCTGTTTGACGTTCAGGGAAACTCCATCGACAACTCGGCGGCGACCATAGGTCTTCACAAGATCCTCGCCGCCTAATACCGTAGTCTCCACGTTTTCGCCCACAAAGCTCTCCCGTTCACTCCTGAATCACGCCTCTCGGCTCACGCCTGATTTGCAGATGATCCAGATTCTGATCGCACTCCATATCATACCCTGTGTAGATATTGTTCCCGTGCATCACCTCGACAAACGCATCGGTGTGAAAGAGATCTCTGTCCCGATCCCAATGCAGCTCAGAGGTCCTTAATTCGTACCCCTCGCTACTGACAACGAGAACGTGCCCTATCGCCGTCATGTTCCCGTTACGGCGATCAATAATCGCCGAATCCGCCTCCAGGGTTGAGTTGCGAACACGTTGCCCCCCAAACATATCGACAACTATCTGCAAAGCCTCCACCTTCTTCTTCTTGTTGAAGATAAAAGCTTGTTTCGCGCGCAGAATCCAGACGAGTTGCCCGGAGTCGGAGTCGGTTGTCGTAAAATCCCACAGCACCTGATCGGGGATATCCTCATTACTTTCCAGTTTGACTGAATTTGTATCCCGATCACACCCGAGAAGGCCCGCAAGGAGGGTGAAAAGCAGTGTAATAGTCAAAATCCCGGCCATACGACGCCGGACACCCGGACGGTCGGCAGTAATTTCAAGGGGAGACATATCTCTGCATTTCTTTTAACCACATAACCTTAGAGGTTTAGTCCCTATTCACTATACCTATGATATGGGTCAGTTGAATTATTGTCAAGCAACCAATATGCCAGTATGAAGCACTATCTGGAACAATGGGAAACAACAGGGCGCAATCGGGACCAATACGGCACAATCGAGAGTCCGATTACCAGGCGTTTGATTCAGTCCAACCCGGCTCTCAAAATATCATGGAGGTGGATCACCCCATCAACCCCCCCTACGTCATCCAGGATGACCAGGCAGGTCACGGGCCCCGGCGTGTGAGCCTCCATGAGCGTCAAAGCATCGGTGGCCAGCGCATTGGCGGACACGGACCGCGGTTGACGGCTGGCGAACTCCTCGACCGGGCGATCGAGAAGGGCATCACCCCGTACATCCTGTCCGATCAACAACCGCTTGAGATCGCCATCGGTAAGGATCCCCCACAGTTGTCCAGCACCGGTAGTGATGCAGGTCATCCCCAGTTGACCATCAACTATCGCCACCAGAGCACTGCGCAGGCTGGCGCTCTTCGCGACAGTCGGGATCTTTGCGCCGCAATGCATCAGGTCGGCAACCCGTAAACTGAGCCGTTTGCCGAGCACTCCACCGGGATGCAACCGCAGGAAATCGTCCGGACCGAATCCCCGTCTCTTGAGCAGGGCGATCGCCAGCGCATCACCCATCACGAGGGCTGCCGTGGTGCTGTTGGTCGGGGCGAGATTGTGGGGACAGGCCTCCTGACTCACGGTCGTGTCCAGCACGATATTCGATTCACCGGCCAGCCATGAACTCGGGTTGCCGGTCAGGGCAATCAGGGGACATCCGCGCTCCCGCAAAAAAGGCACCCAGTTGTGGAGCTCCTCGTTATTGCCGCTTTTTGAGATGATGATGCAGATGTCCTCATTGCGGATGAATCCGAGGTCACCATGCCCGGCTTCACCCGCGTGGAGAAACGCTGCGGGGGTGCCCGTCGAACTGAGAGTGCTGGCGATCTTCCGCCCAACATGCCCCGACTTGCCGATACCGGTGATGACCACCCTTCCGGCGCAGGTCGACAGGAGTTCAACAGCTAGGGCAAAGGGCTCGCCAAGGTTATCCCGAACCTCGCACAGAGCGGCGATGCACTGATCGAACACATCGCGACCGTTGAGCAGAGCACTCTGCTCGCCGCTATCAGGATTTTCGGTTCTGTCAGTCATGATCAATCTCCCTGCTCCATATCTCCGATGAAGGGGGCAATGACCGACCGCCACTCCCCCCTGGCCTGGAGCACACCCTCGATAACCTCACGCCCGACCCCCCGGCCGCCGCAGGTTTGCAGCCGCCAGTCTACCCGCTCCAGCAGTTCAGGTGCGGCGTCGGCGGGCGCGGCACCCAGACCCGCCGCCCGGATACCGGGCAAATCGAACAGATCGTCACCCGTAAAAATGGCCTGCTCCGGTTCCAGTTTCAACTCGGCCAGGATTTCACGCACCGCCTGATCCTTGTCCAGACGCCCCAACCGCATCACATCCAGCTTCAGACGTTCGGCCCGCTCCCGGATATCCGCATGATCATTGCCGCTGCACAGACCTATCCTCAATCCGACCTTGCGTGCGAGCTTGAAGCCGAAGCCATCCTTCACATTCCAGCGACGGCTGTGAGCAGCGCCGCCCCCCAGGGTGCCGTCGGTCAACACGCCATCAACATCGAAGATCGCGATGCGCACGGCGGCCAGACGGTCACGCAGATGTTCAGGGTAGGGCATGCCCGGTCTCCATGGCTGTGTAGAGGTTTTCCAGATTGCTGATCAAATCGCCCGCCGCCTTGAAATCGAGCTGCGTAGCGCTGTCGCTTTTGGCCGATGCCGGGTCGGGATGCACCTCGACGAAGAGACCATCCACCCCCAGCGCCAGGGCCGCTCGCGCCATGGGCAGTCCGAACTCCGTGGTGCCGCCTGTCGCGCCACCACCTGCTCCCGGAGCTTGCTGACTATGGGTCAGATCAAAGATCACCGGTCGACCGCTTTGGGCCATCTTGCTGAACGAGCGGAAATCGACGATCAGATCGCGGGCGCCGTAGCTGCTCCCCCGTTCGGTCATGAGCACCCGCTCCGAGCCGGCCCGCACGACCTTCTCGGCCGAGAAAGCCAGGTCCTCCGCCGCGAGGAACTGCCCCCTCTTGATGTTCACGGGCAGACCCGTGGCGCCGGCAGCCTCAAGCAGTGAGCTCTGCCTGCAGAGAAACGCGGGGATCTGCAGACAGTCCACAACGGCTGCGGCCATGGCCGCCTCTTCGGGCAGGTGGATATCCGTGAGACAGGGCAATCCCAGATCCCCGCTCACCTCGCCGAGCAGGTTCAGCGCCCGCTCCGGGCCGATGCTCCGGAAACTGTCTACAGCCAGGCGATTGTCTTTCGTGTAACTGGCCTTGAAAATCAAGGGCCATCCCACCTTGATGGCCAACTCCTGCAGGAAGCCGGCGGTATCCTCCAACATGCCGCGTCCCTCGGCCACACAGGGCCCCGCTATCAGAAGCGGCCTGCGTCCTCCGACCTCCGCCGCACCAATCGCAAAGCTCTTCATGATGCACCATCCCCGCTTCCGTCAGCATTCCCCTTATGTATCTTCGCGGCCGCCACCAGCTCCCGGAACAGGGGATGCGGATTCTGCGGCCGGCTCTTCAATTCCGGATGGAACTGAACACCGATGAAGAAGGGGTGATCGGGACGTTCGGCAATCTCCACGAGCTGTCCGTCGGGCGACAGGCCGGAGAAAACCATGCCTGTGTCCTCCAGTTGCTCCCTGAAAGCGTTGTTGATCTCGTAACGGTGACGGTGTCGCTCGTGAATCCCATCCTCGGTGTAACAGGAGCGCGCGAGGGTGTCGGGTTTGAGACTGCAGGGATAGGTCCCCAAGCGCATGGTGCCGCCCATCTGGACGATACCTTTCTGCTCCTCCATCAGGCAGATGACCGGCGCGGAACTTTGCTGATTGAATTCGGAGCTGTCGGCGTCATCCAGAGCGCCCAGATTGCGGGCCGATTCGATGATCGCCGCCTGCAAGCCCAGGCAGATGCCGAAGAAGGGGATCTTCTGTTCGCGGGCGATCCGGATCGCCATGATCTTGCCCTCGATACCGCGGTGGCCAAACCCGCCGGGCACCAGGATGCCGTTGAGCCCCTTGAGCTTTTCGGCGATGGTGGCGTCGTCCAGCTTTTCGCTATCGACCCAGCGCAGATCCACCTTCACGCCATTGGTCTCACCGGCATGAATGAATGACTCGATGATGCTCTTGTAGCTGTCGAGATGATCCACATATTTGCCGACGACCCCGATGGTAACCCGCTCCGGGGCGTCCAACACACCGGAGACGAATTGCTGCCACTCGGTCAGATCGGGCTTGTCCAGTTTCAACCCCAGCTTTTCACAGACACGATCATCAAGCCCCTCCTCGTGCAGGCAGAGGGGAACATCGTAAATCGATTCGACATCGTGCGCCTCGATCACCTCGTTCGGCGCCACGTTACAGAACAGGGCGATCTTGTCGCGCACCTCGGCGTTCAGATGCATACGCGTCCGGCAGACCAGGATATCGGGCTGGATGCCGATCTCCCGCAGATCCTTTACGCTGTGCTGGGTCGGCTTGGTTTTGATCTCATGCGCGGCGTGGATATAGGGCACCAGGGTCAGATGCACGTAGAGGCAGTTCTCGCGGCCGAGGTCGTAGGCAAACTGACGGATCGATTCCAGGAAGGGCAATCCCTCGATATCACCCACGGTACCTCCGATCTCGGTGATGATCACATCGAGATCGGGATCATCCTCCTTGAGCTGCAGCACACGGCTTTTGATCTCGTTGGTCACATGGGGGACGACCTGAACCGTGCGGCCCAGAAAATCACCGCGCCGCTCCTTGGTCAGGATGGCATCATAGACCTGCCCGGCAGTGACGTTGTTGTGCTTGCCGAGATGGCTGTCCAGGAAACGCTCGTAGTGGCCAAGATCCAGATCGGTTTCGGCGCCGTCATCAGTAACGAAAACCTCGCCATGCTGAAAGGGACTCATGGTGCCAGGATCCACATTGAGATAGGGATCGAACTTCAGCATGGTGACGTTCAACCCGCGCAGCTTGAGCAGAAGCCCCAGCGAGGCCGCAGCGATCCCCTTGCCGAGAGAGGAGACTACGCCCCCCATTACAAAGATGTACTTGGTGTTACCTGACTTGGCCACGACGCCCCCTGATAGGTCTGAAAATGAAAAAACCGGGCAGGTCTGCCCGGGAGTTCATGCTACTCATCATCGAGCAGCTTTGCAATGATTTTCAAGTCGTCCGGGCGATCAACTCCCGGCGGCCAGTCCCGCCCCTCCTCGATCCAGATAGAGATCCCCAGCGCCAGTGCACGCAATTGTTCGAGTTTCTCCTCCAACTCACGCTCAACCGGAGGGGTCGCGACGAATCGTCGCAGACATTCGGGGCGATACAGATAGACCCCGGCGTGTCGCAAAACCCTGATCTCATGACCGGGATCCGCTTCGAGAGTCCGCCGGAAATCCACGGCGAAACCATCCTCACCCCGCAGCGCCTTCACCCGATCCGGATTAGGCAAGTCACCTGCGTCCAGAGGGACCGCAATCGTCCCCATCGGGATGGACTCGTCGCTCTCCATCCTGGCAATCAGACGATCGAGGGATGCAATATCGAACAGCGGCTCGTCACCCTGCAGGTTGAGCACCAGCCCGGACCAATCACCCACGGCCTCCGCGATGCGATCGGTGCCGCTGCGATGATCTTCACTCGTCATGCGGGCCGAAAATCCGAGATTCCGTACGTGGTCATGAATCTCGGGGTGGTCCGTGGCAACACATATGTCCGCCACATTTTTCAGTTGTCGCGCGCGGTGGCACACACGACCGATCAGCGACTGCCCGCCAATATCAATCAGTGGTTTTCCGGGGAGACGCGTGGCGCCCATACGGGCAGGGATGAGAACAAGCACCGACATTGCAGCTCCTTGTTGACGGATCCCCGGCCGATCCCGGGTGATCTTGCATCGACCTTTTCAAACTGAACCGGACTCTCCCGAATTGCACGGAGAGATCCGGTCAGATCCATCCGTTCACCGTAAGCCAAAAGCCGCCATCGGTACCAACAATAAAAAAGACGGCGGACCCTGCAGGTCCGCCGTCCGCAAATTGATTCAAGTCGCTTCTAGGCGGCCGGAACGATCCGGGCTTCCTTGCGATTCTTGCCCTTGCGAGCATATTCGACGACGCCGTCTATCAGAGCGAAAAGGGTATCATCATTGCCGCGACCAACATTCTTGCCTGGCAGGATGTGAGTTCCGCACTGACGCACCAGAATCGAACCCGCGGTAACGACCTGACCGGCGTACCGTTTGACCCCGCGATATTGGGGGTTACTGTTTCGCCCGTTTCTGGAGCTGCCTACACCTTTTTTATGTGCCATGGTATCTCCCCTTTCTAGGCGATACTGGTGATCTTCAACTCGGTATAGAGCTGGCGATGACCTTGGGTTCTGCGATACTTCTTGCGACGTTTCTTCTTGAAAACGATGATTTTACGATCCTTGCCATGGGAGAGGATCTCCGCTTTGACAAGTGCGCCTTCGACATAGGGCTGGCCGATCTTTAGGTCCTCGCCTTGCCCGACAGCCATAACTTCATTGAATTCAACAGACTGTCCGATTTCCTGTCCAAGATACGCAATCCGAACAACATCGGCCTCGCGCACTCGATATTGCTTACCGGACATTTTTACCAGAGCGTACACGACCATTCCTCCTCGAAGATCAAAACAACAAGACGTTCTAGATACTAAACATACCGGCCGCTGTCAAGCCGAACGGTACATCCTATTGGCTCACGAATGCCAGTAGATCCCTTCCGGATTCCAGCGCCGTGATCTCCTGCTGCTCCCTGTGCAGGCGTGGGTCATCAAGAAGGTGCAGCTCAACCTTGTGCTCGGCCTGCAGCTCCCTGAGGATCTCCAGACGCTCCTGCCGAACGAATCGAGCAAGAACTGGGTTCAGCCGAACCTGGTATTTCTTTTCAGGACAGCGTGTTGCAATCCTGCGCAAAGTATTTTCGAGCTTCGTGCTGAGACTTTCAGCCGACAGAATGTGGCCACGCCCATCACAATAGGGGCAGTCCTCACTGAAGTAGTGCAGCAGGGCCGGACGCACACGTTTACGGCTCATCTCGATCAACCCCAGGGGGGTGATCTCGAAAATCTTGGTGCGCGCACGATCGTTTCTGATCGCCCGCTTCAGCTCGTTGTAGACCTTGCGCTTGTCCTCTTCCCGCTCCATGTCGATGAAGTCGATGATGATGATGCCGCCGATGTCCCGTAGCCGCAGCTGACGCGGCACCTCTCGCGCGGCAAGGAGATTGGTCTGGAGGATCGTCTCCGCCTGATTACGACGTCCGACATATTTGCCGGTGTTCACATCGATGGCGACCAGCGCCTCGGTGTGGTCGAAAATCAGGTAGCCGCCCTTCTTGAGCCACACTTTCCGCTGCAGGCTCTTCTCCAGCTCGGTCTGGACGTTGAAACGGTCGAAAATGGGGATATTGTCCCGGTAATAGATGATGCGGTTTTCCAATTCGGGGGCAAAGGTCCGCACGTATTCAACGAGCTTGCGATGCTCCTCCTCGTCATCGATCAGAAGCCGCTTCACCTCTTCGTTGAACACATCGCGCAGCAGGCCGATCACCAGACTCGCCTCCTCCTTCAGGAGGCAGGGCGCCTTTTGGGCGGCAGCCTTCTCGGCGATCTTATCGTATCGCGCGCACAGCTGTTGGATATCATCCTCGAGTTGCTGCTCGGCAACACCTTCACCTGCGGTACGGACGATAACTGCATGTCGCTTGGGTCTGCTGCGCTGAACGATTTTCTTGAGGCGGTGCCGCTCCTCCCGGTCCAGGATCTTCCGGCTGATGCCTATATAATCAAGCTCCGGCATCACGACACAGAACTTGCCGGGCATGGAGATCTGACCCGTCAGACGCGGCCCCTTGGTGCTGATCGGCTCCTTGGTCACCTGAACGACGACCTCATCGCCCTTCTTGATCATGCTCTCGATCGGCGGATAGTTGCGCTCACGCCGCCCCCGGCCACCGGACCGGCCACGCGACTGATCGTCCCCACCCTCCAGCGCCTTGACGCGATCCTGCTGCAGCTCGGCTGAAGCCAGATCGGAGACATGGAGGAAACCGGCCTTTTCGTAGCCGATATCCACAAAGGCCGCCTGGATACCGGGCAGGACGGCTTTCACCACCCCTTTGTAGACATCCCCCACAATATGTTTACTGTCGGCCCGCTCCACCAGATACTCGACCAGCTCACGGTTCTCCATGGTGCCGATACCGATCTCGGTGGGACCAACCCGCACGAAAATCTCACGTTGCATTCAGAAACCCCTTCCAGCGCAGAACTGCGCCAGGGGAACGCCAAGCGCCGCGGCCGAATAGACCGCGGCGTAGCTCGGTTGGGAAGGGTCCCGTGTTGGGGAATTGTCTTTCCCCCCGGGGCCGGTTGCTAGGGCAATTCACCTGTGGTGATCATCACGTTGCGCACTCCGGCAGGGAAGAGCCAGCCTTCGTAAAGGATCTGCCTCCCGCCCGGAGTGAAACGTGGAAAGAGCTCCTGGCCAGGTTCGTTGGTTACCTGAACCTGGTTACTTCCGTCGGGTGACATCACCCAGACATCGGAAGATCCGTAGAGACTCGAGCAGTAAACGATCTTATCACCCTCATCCGAGTAGGACGGATAGGACTCAAGTGAACCGGATTCCGTCAAGTTTACGGATTCGCCTGCAACCTCAACATTGTCATTCGTAATGGTCAGGGGCAGTCTGTGGATATCCCCATCCCTCACGTACAGCAAATCACTTCCATCAACCGGATTGAAAAACGGTTGGCGTTCCCCATTGTTTGTTAACGGGATGGGCACATTATCAACATCATGATCGGGTGTCCCATCGGGATTAACTCTCACAACCCATACGCCATCTCCGGCGTTGTCGGCATCTTCATCTGAAATGCCGTCTTCATCGTCATCTCGGGTTGCGTCATAATTCAAAAGTCCATTGGCTCGGATCGTGGAATGTATGACATCCGGGTCGTCTCCATCCCTGAAGCCATCATCGTCATCATCCGTGTTCATGTCACCGGGATACCCATCGCCATTCATGTCGAAACGCGCGTCCTCGTCGACCAGGCCATCGCCATCATCGTCAAATGCGTTGGGTCCATCCTCGTCAAAGCGGCCATCACCATCATTGTCGATCGGATCCTCTACGGGATCCTCGTCGACCAGGCCATCGCCATCATTGTCGCTACCGTCAATAGGATCTTCGTCGACCAGGCCATCATCATCATTATCGATGCTGTCCAGGCCGTCTTCGTCGAACAGCCCATCGCCATCATCATCGACGATGTTGGGCAGATCCTCATCCATCAAGCCATCCTCGTCGTCGTCAAACGCGGGATTGTAGTTCTGTAGCATCCAGGAGTAGTATTCGAGACGGTCCTCATCCGGGACATCAGCCGGAAACACATTGAAGTTGTATGCATTCATATCCGGGCTGTCGAATGTCATGGCTACAATCTGGATATCCTCAAAATCGGCCTCGCCATCGTTGTCATCGTCAACATCCAGGTAGCCGGGAGCTCCGTCGCTCGTTGAGGCAGGACCATCGACGACCTCGATGAAGCCAACGGGATCCTCGCCTCGCTCTCCGTCTCCATCGTGATCATAGGAGGTGTACAGAGTATCGGAATAGGCCAGCCAGCGGGTATCCACTCCGGTAATAGTGGGCGAAACCGAGGCGCAATATCCGCCCGAGAACGCCATGTGGTCACCATGCTCTTTGATGGTATACCAGAAATCCCAGATCGGGGGACGACCCACACCGCTGGAAAAATCACGCAGCACTTCATCGTATTCGTTTATTATTTCGCCGAAGTGGCCGCCCGTGGCGTCCACCGGACACTGGGTCGAGGCGATCTGAGCAACGCCGCTATAACCCATCGAGTAGAAGATCCGGTCGCTCTCTTCGTCATAGAACAGGTGACGGGGACCGGAAAAGTAGACCGTGCCGGGATACACCGGATATACATGCCCACCGCTCTCGACCTCATAGGCGCCAATCTGGGTGAACTGGTCATGTGCCGGGATCAGGTAATTGATCGAAAGGTCATTGATGTTGGGATAGTAAATCTCCGTATCAAAGCTCTCGAATAGATCATCCCCATCTTCGTCGGTCAGTTCCAGGCGATAGATGTCGCCCGTTCCGTTGAAAAGACAGGAGTAGGTGATCGCCATACGGTTCCCGTCAATAGCCAGAGCAACCGGCGCTCCCGCATCAATGTTGGGAGTCAGTGAAACGACGTCCGTGATGGATGTGTATTCTCCGGGAGCTGTTCCCTTGTCGATGTCATCACAACCGACGAACAAGCCGGGGACCAGAATCAGTATGAGGGCGCAGACCCAAATCGACAGACCTTGCTTCATTGATGATTCTCCACTTCGAATTGAATACTCCGACGACATTGGGCAGGGTACGAAGTCTGAGCAGGCATTGTTTTGCAACTTGCACAGATACATGTAGATATCACTTCCATCCCCCATATGTCAAGGATGGTTCACTACATGATCCGACCTGGAACTGACTTTAGATTACACTTCATAAGATGTGGAATCCAGAGCAACATGGCAACCTGCTTTTTCCCTGCTCGGGCATTCCCCCATCCGCTGCATCCTTTCCCGGAGCTACCTGATACCGCATAAAGAGCTCCCCTATCGATCTCCACGGGGATCCCGGGGAATCGATAGGGGAGAATTCAGAGATATTGACCAGTGCGCCTACTTGAAGCGGTAACCCAGTCCCCGCACCGTCTTGACGATTGCATTGCCGCCAGGCAAGGTCTCCAGCTTGCCTCGCAGGCGGTTGACCAGAACATCAACGGCACGCTCCGTATTCTTCTGATCTTTACCCCATACCAGCTCCTGCAGATCCGAACGGCTGAAGGAGTCCTCAGCATGACTGGCCAGCTGGTACAACAGCTTGAATTCCAGTGCTGTCAACTGCACGGAAGCATCGTCTTTGCTGACACTCAAGCGCTCCGGCTGAATCAGGAAGTCGTCAAGTTCCAGATTGGTCGTCCGGATCTCGCTCCCCTCCATTTCGATCTTGCGCTGCTGGCGACGGAAAAGAGCCCTGATACGAGCCAACAACTCGGGGACATCTACAGGTTTGACCATGTAGTCATCGGCACCGACCTCCAGACCGTAGATCTTGTCGCTCTGCTCACCAAGGGCCGTAACCATGATGATGGGTAGGTTTGCTGTCTCCGGTTCATCCCTGAGAGCTCGACATACTTCAAGACCGCCGGTATCCGGCAAGACAAGATCAAGCACCATGAGATCAGGACTTTCAGCCTGAGCAACCTTCAGAGCCTCTTCTCCGGTCTCGCTTGCGAGCACACGGTATCCGGCTTTTTGGACACTCGCCGTAAGCATCTTCAGCGTACTAGGATCATCGTCGACTATCAAAATGCATTCATTGGACATGTTCACCATCCATGTGAGGCGCGCAGTCTAGCCCCAATCTTTATTTTCTGCAACTAAAGAGATTGTACCCTTGCTGGATCTAGGTATTTCTTCGACGGATCATCGTCACAAGTGACAACTCCCCAGTCAATCCGTAACTGCCCTTCAAGTGACATCGTCAACGCAGAAGAGGTAAAACCTGCCTCGCTTGAGACCGGTCCGAAGGAAGTCCCATCTTCGGAAGGGTTGCTGTCTCTCACTAAAGAATATCTCGTCTTAATGCGCAAGTTAGTTGAGCTTGTTGTTGACAAAAATGTTCATGAGGAACCCATGATTCAATGCAAAATGGTGATTACAGGATAATGTCATGTAAATTTGACCAATTTCTGGTCGCTTCCATTCCATCTGCCATCCGAGTTCAACTCACCTTACCGCGGATTGCGGCGATCTGATCCGCCAGGTTGGTATTGCCAAGCGAAGCTCCCTCCCGTAGTGCGAGTATCGCCAGCCCCAATCGGGCAATCAGCCGTTTCACCCCCTCGGTCTTCTCCAGATCGGTTATTTGCAGACAGCGTACGACAACCTCTCCGTCACGCTGCTTGATGGAGACGAAAAAGCGCCTGGGGCGTCCCACATCGATAACCAACGCCTCGGCCAGGATCTGCTCCCCGTTCTGCTCCATGAAGTAGGTTACGACCTTCTGTACACCGCTGTCGTCGCGGTGATCGATCGTCGGCAGTGATCTGAACAGATCATCCAGGTCGGGGGAATTTTCAATCTTCACATGAGGCATGGTCACTCCTTTGGGATGTCGGTCCACTCGGGCGGATACCCAGTTCAGCCAGCAGAACGGATGCATACGAACCCGAAGGGAGGGTAAAACTCAGCTCCAGCCCCCCGGTCACTTGGTGGAGAACCGGTTCGCCTACAGGCACGCGCAGGGGGCGTCGCCCGCCACGCAGCGCCACGGCAAAAGACTCCTGCCAACCGGAGGAGGCCAGCAGGGCATCCTCCAGTTCGGCGGCGGGCCCCGTGGGCCGGCTCATCTTGCGGCCCGGCAGCGGTCCGCTCGGGCTGATCTCCAGCGTTGCGCAACGGGCGGTATCCAGGTCCGGCGCCTCAACGGTAAACACGGCCCCTTTGGCGTGCAGCCAGGCCAGGTCACCCTCACGCACACCGTTCAGCTCCCCCAGACGTCCCAGGACAACCTGGTTGAAAAGGGCGGATTGGTAAGCGCTGAGCAGAAACATGTTGCGGCGCCCCTTGAGACGCCCCCCCCGTTCGAGCAGGAACCGCCCCGCCAGATGATTATCCTGATTCTTGCCGAACCGCTGGAAACCGAAGTAGTTGGGCATCCCCTCGGCCGCAAGGGACGCCATGGAGGGGGCCAACTGCTCGGGGGACGCCTCCCCCTTGAGCAGCAGACGAAATCGGTTGCCCCTCAGGTGCCCCAGACGCAGCTTGTTGCCGTGACGCCCCCGGGCGAGCACCGTGAAGTTCTCATCCCCGAAATCCCGCTCCCCGTTGGCCGCGGCGTTGGGCAACGAGAGCCATTGTCTGGCTACGGCCCGACGATCCTTGCGTCCGGCCCAACCGATGTCCCTGTCGGAGATCCCCAGATGCGAGGCGAGTCTCCGCACCAGCGTGGGTGTATCAATATCCCGTTTCTCGATCCAGAGGTACAGGTGCTCCCCCTCGCCAGAGGGTGTGTAGAGGGGGATCTCCTCGACGTAGAAGGAGTCCGTATCATGCGGATAGGCCAGCTGCACTCCTGGATCGGGCAGGCGAGGTTGAACGGAGGTTACCGGATGCCGGGTCATGATGTCTCCCGGAGCCGGCTTCTGAACTGGTGGATAGGCCGTCCCTCTTTCCGATACTTGGCTTCAAAATGGGTATTGGGATCGGTACCCTCCAGCCAGGGTCGACGCTCAAACCTGCTGTCGTTGCTCAGCAAATCCTCGATCTCAAGACTGTAATCGAGGTGATCGGTGGTGATGAGAAGGAGCCCCGCAGGTTCGATGATCCTCGCAGCCTGGTCCATGAAGGGTCGGGCAAGCAACCGCCGTTTGTGGTGGCGCTTCTTCGGCCAGGGATCGGGATGGTAGACATGCAGGGTCCGGATGCTGTCGGTCCTGACCTTGCGGGACAGGAAATCCAGCGCCTCGGCCTGGCAAACCCGCAAGTTGGGCTGCGGATCCCTGTTGATCCGGGAAAGTCCCTCACGGAACCACTTGCGGGAGACCTCGACCCCCATGTAGCCGACATCGGGATTGTTGCTCGCGGATTCAACCAGGAATCGCCCCTTGCCGAAACCCAGTTCCAGCTCAACCGGCATCTCCCGACCGAACAGCTCAGCCCAATCTATAAAACCGGGATCCGTAAATTTGACATCCGACTCGAACATGTCTCCCCTTTCACTCTCTCGCTTATAGCAGACCCGTGAGAGCACGCCAATACACCATCTTGAAAACGGTTGCGGAAGATGCTTGCGCCCGGCGGCCGGATCAGTAAGCTGTGCTCCATGTCCGAATTTACACATCTCGTGCTTGCCGGCAATATCGGCGCAGGAAAAACTACGGTTACACGTCTGCTGGGAGAGCGTCTCGGCTGGCGATGCTATTATGAGAGGGTGGATGGCAACCCCTTCCTGCGCGATTTCTATGGTGATATGGAGCGCTGGGCCTTTGCGCTGCAGCTCTTCTTCATCACCCACCGCCTGGAGGATCACCGCCTCATCAACGAACGGGCGGAAAGCGCAATCCAGGATCGCTCCATTCATGAGGACGCACTCATCTTCGCCAGGAATCTGTGGGAGATGGGGCACATGAACGAGGGGGAATGGGCCACCTACATTCAGCTTTACCGCCAGGTGTTGGCCCTGCTGCGGCCACCGGATCTGGTCGTCTACCTGCGGCGGAGTATCCCCAGTCTACAGGCCAATATCCGCCTGCGCGGTCGCGAGTTCGAGGCGACGATCCCCCTCGATTATCTGACGCGCCTCAACGAGTACTATGAGGACTGGATCATCTCCCACCCGAGCGAACGGGTCCTGATCGTTGAGGCCGACGATCTGGATTTCATCGTCAACCCGGAGGATCTCACCAACCTTCTGCGGCATATCAAGGATGCATTCGGCCAGCAGGAGCTCTTCGGCAACGGCGACACCGGCACTCCGCCGGCCGATTCCCGATTCCAGCTGTTGCAGCCCTGATCCGCAGCACCGATCCGTCTCCCGAACTTCCTGCTTGGATATCCCCCCCCGACCCTGTTACTATGGATATCCCACTCCCTGCGGCCGAACTAGCCGGAGGATAAATGTCAGCCCCACACGAAACGCGTATCCTGCAGCGCGACGAGCATCGTATCTCTCGCCAGGCGATGGATTCCGATGCGCTCAAGGTCATGTACCGCCTTCACAGAAACGGCTTCAAGGCCTATCTGGTCGGTGGCGGTGTTCGTGACCTGCTTCTCGGTCGCCAACCCAAGGATTACGACATCGGCACGGACGCCACCCCCGAACAGGTGCTCGACCTGTTTCGGAACAGTCGCGTCATAGGGCGCCGCTTCCCGATCGTACATGTTCTGTTCGGCAATGGTCTCGTAGTCGAGGTCTCCACCTTTCGGGCCGCCGACGATGAGGGTGAGGTCATCAACATTCCGTCCGATCAGGACAGTCTGGAGGAGCGGGCGTTGCTCCAGGCGGAGGCCGATACCATCATCGACGACGATGATGCAAACGGCGAGGCACCCGCCAAGATCGCGGTTGCCCCGGAGCAACCAGTCACCCGTCCGGAATTGGAACCGCCAAGACCCACCAACAAACAGCGGCGGCGATACGATCGGGGTCGTCACATTCTCGAATTTACCGATCCCAGGCAGTACGGCCCCCCCAACGAGGATGCGCGCCGACGCGACCTCACCATCAACGGCCTGTTCTACGATATCGACAACTTCAGCGTACTCGACTATGTGGGCGGGTTGGAGGATCTCGAGAATGGCGTGATCCGGACCATCGGCCCCCCGGATCTCCGTTTCAAATCCGACCCTGTCCGGATGATTCGCGCCATCCGCCACAGCGGACGCACCGGCTTCACCATCGAACCCGATACCTGGAATGCCATCCTGGAAAACAGGGGGCGGTTGACGGAGTGCAGCAAGGCCCGAGTTCTTGAAGAGTTCTATCGCGATCTGCGCGGCGGCGCCGCCTTCGCGACCCTGCGCATTCTCCGCGAGAGCGGAGTTCTGGGTGTGTTCCTCCCCGAATTGCTCGACTATCTCCCCGACTGGAGCGAGGATGAGGAGATTCCGATAGCCTGGAGACGGCTCCAGGCGCTCGACCGGCACATAGCCATCGGGGAGAGTTTCCCCCCGGCCTTCCTGCTCAGCCTGCTGATCGCCTTCCCCATGCTCGAATACATAGAGGAGGAGGCCCGCAAGATCCATCCGGTCAAGCTCGATATCGGCCGGGTAGCCTATCACTTTCTGAAACCGCTGACCTCAAGACTCGGCGTGGCTCGCCGCGATACGGAGCGGCTGTTCCTGATCTCCATCAGCCAGCGCCGCCTGTCCCAATGCAGGAAAGGGCATCAGGTCCCCAATTTCTTCGTCAACAAGCCCTATTTCGACGACGCCCTCAAGCTCTTCCTGTTCGACTGTGAGGCAATGAATGAGGAGCCGCCCGAGCTGAAGTTCTCCAATCGGCGTCAGAAGAAACGCCGGCCGCGCCGCAGGAAACGCAGTCGGCCGCGGGAATGATCCCGCGCTCCCCTCCGTCTTGCGGGGAGGTCCTCGGGCGCGAACGGCGCACCGAGTCAGGCGTATTCGGAGTCAGACCTGAAATTAAAATCTCCCGATCCAGCGGACCGGGAGATTTTTATTTTTTCTTCGGGTTTGACGCCGGTATGCGCTGAACCGGCTTTAGGGCGCGGTTGACGCCTAATCGAACACGGAAGTATTGATGCTGTAATACAGCCAGACAAGGAAGATCGAGGCACCGGTAACCAGAGTGGCCACCATCCACTTGTTGTTCTTATAGTACTTCACGGAGACGACCTGCTCCTTGGGCAGAAACAGTTCGAGCTCATTGCTGACAACTCCGTCATTGGTGATCTCAACCTGAAACAGTTTGTAGCCATCGGTCTCGCCATCGTATTCGATACCCTGAGCGACATAGGAAAGGCCGTTGATATCTTCGATGAGGATATTGACGTTCTGCTCGCCGGCATCCATAGCATTCTCGGGGCTGAGCTCCACCGCCGTCAGACACCCACCCAGGGCGAGGGGCAAAATGCACATCAATCCAACTAGAATCCAGGATCTCTTCATAGTCTTAAATACTCCTCGAAAAAGAAAACTCCAATCGCGGCAGAACTCTAACATGCAAACCGCTTTGCCGCAAGTCCAGGCACAAAGGGAAAGGGATCACAGGTCCCGATCCATCCGGTTTTTCGTGATTCCGGCAGGAACGGGCACCGGATATTCCCCACTGAAGCAGGCGGTACAGAAATCTTCGGGGTCATTGACGCAGCCCAGCATCCCCTCCAGGGAGAGATAGGCCAGCGAATCGACCCCGAGATATTCCGCAATGCCGACCTCATCGAACCGGTTCCGGATCAGCTCCTCCCTCGTCGGCATATCAATACCGTAATAACAGGGATGGGCAATCGCCGGTGAGCTGATTCTCAGATGGATCTCCCGCGCCCCGGCGTCACGCAGCAGCTTGACCAGTTTCCGCATGGTTGAGCCGCGGACGATGGAATCGTCCACGACAATCACCCGCTTGCCGTTCAGCACTCCACGTACCGGATTGAATTTAAGCAGAACCCCCGAATCGCGCACGCTCTGTTTCGGGCTGATGAAGGTCCGGCCGACATAGTGGTTGCGAATCAGGCCGAACTCAAAACGAACACCACTCTCCAGGCTGTAGCCCAGGGCGGCGCTGTTGCTCGAATCGGGAACGGAGATGACGAAATCGGCCTCCACCGGCTGCTCGCTCGCCAACTGCTTGCCCAGTTTGCGCCGCACCTTGTCGACATTCTCGTTGAACACGATGCTGTCGGGCCTGGCGAAGTAGACGAACTCGAAGACACAATGCGCGCGACGCGAACTCTCCCGCACCATCGTGCTGTGCAGGCCATTCTTGTCGATGGTTATCAACTCGCCCGGCAACACGTCGCGGATATAGCGTCCCTTCACGATGTCGAAGGCGCAACTCTCGCTCGAGAGCATCCAGGCATCCCCCAGCTTGCCCGCGCAGAGTGGGCGGAAACCGAGAGGATCGCGATAGGCGAAGAGCTTGTCCTTGGCCATGATCATCAGGGAGAAGGAGCCCTCCAGCCCGCTGACCGCCTCGGCGATCATCTTGTCCAGAGTGTCCTGATCGGAGCGGGCAATACGGTGCAGCACGATCTCGCTGTCGCTGGTGGACTGGAAGATGTGCCCCTTGCTCTCCATGGCATCACGCAGATGCACGGCGTTTGTGATGTTCCCGTTGTGGGCGATCGCGAGCCGCCCCACCTTGCAGTCCACCACGATCGGCTGGGCGTTGGTTATCCCCACGCGCCCAGTGGTCGAGTAGCGGTTATGCCCCAGGGAGATGGACCCGGTGAGTTGACCCAGGATCTGTTCGTTGAAAACATCGCCGACCAGCCCCATGCCGATATGGGTGCGCATCCGGCGCCCGTCGCTGACCGTGATGCCGCTCGATTCCTGCCCCCGGTGCTGCAACGAATACAGGCCGAGATAGGTGATATCCGCGGCCTGCTCCTGCCCGTAGGTTCCGAAAATGCCACACTCTTCACGTGGACGATCGAGATGTTCCACCTCACGCCTCCATGGTTGCGCGGGAAACGGCCTCCAGCTTCAACAGATGACCCTCCTGATAATGAGGGTTGAGCAGCAGCCCCTTGCGCCTGTCGCGGGACAGCGCCAGTCCGGCCACGAATCCCCGGGCGTGCGCTTCATCCTGGGCGTGGAGCCGGATATCCCAGAGGGTGCCGGTTCGAACCGAGGTGAGATTCACCCCCCGGGCCCTCAGCTGCGCGCCACTGGCCCGCAGCAGATCAGGTCGCTCGCCCCCCTCGTCCGTAACCCAGACGAGAGCGCGCCAGAGGTCACCCTCGGGCTGCTCGGGCCGCGGTCGGGTGTCGGCGAGCGCCAGCCGCCGGCCGTCACCGAGAGTGTTTTCCGTCAGGAACTCACGCGCCTGCTTGTTGGGATTATAGTAGGACGAGGTCCGCTCGAGCTCCACGTCGAGTGCGGCGCGAAACGCGGCGAGGTCCGCGTCCGGGCTCTCGAACCGCCAGAGGTCGTAGCGGGTCAACCCCTCCAGAATGCCCTGCCAGCCCAGGGTCTCCGTCAGGGAGAGCCAGGCAGTGGCGCGCACCAGGTCGATGGTTGTCAGTTTGACTTGCAGATCGAGACGCATCAGGACTCCTTCCGACGGGACGCCGCGGCGACCATCGCCGTGAACAGGGCATGGCCCGGTCCGGGCCCTTGCAGATCATCCCAACTGCCCATGGCGGCTTGCCGCCTGGCACCCCAGTCCCCCTCCAGCATCTCGGGCACCTGGCCCAACCAGGCGCACCGTTCGGGATGGGGCATCATCGCCAGCACATTCCCGGCCCGGTTGCAGATCCCCGCCACATCCATGACGCTGCCGTTGGGATTCACGGGCCAGCCGTCTGCGGCGGAACCATCGGCCTTGGCATAGCGCATCACGATCTGACCCGCCGCGTCAAGCTGCTCGAAGAGCCCCTCGTTGCGACTTGTGAACCGCCCCTCGCCGTGAGCAAACGGAACCGGGAGAACGGAGCCGTTCAAAGCGGCCGCCCACGAGGGTGACTCCGGATTGGATTTCAGAAAGCGCCAATCGGAGAAGTAGCCCTCCCGATCCGGCATCCGGTTGGGGGCGATGGCCAGTTCCAGACCACCGGCCAGTCCGGGTACGAACCCGGCTTCAACCAGCACCTGGGCGCCGTTGCAGATACCCAGCACCGGTTTGCCCAGCTCTATCGCCTCAGCCACCGCATCGAGAATCCGCTCCTTGGCCGCCACCGCACCGGCACGAATGCGGTCCTGATAGCTGAACCCTCCGGGGAGGAGGAACAGATCGTATTCCGTCAACAGGGTGGAGTCGACATTCCAACGGAGGACATCGGCCTCCGCACCGGCCGCGCGCAGGGCGCGTGCCGATTCGTATTCGCAGTTCACACCGGGAAACTGAATGACCGCCGCGCGCGGTTTGGACAGCGCACTCATGACGTACCTCCCTCACCGGCCGGGAAGAGATCGGGCAGCGTTCGCCGCCAGGCCCTCTCCAGCTCATCGCCCGCCAGATTCAACACCGCCGCACCAGCGGCCGCGATCGCCAGCGAACGCTCTTCGGTCACCTCGCCAAGCCGGTACGGTTCGACGTCGTGACGGGCACAGAGCGCCTTGAAATCATCAACCCTGTCGGTTGCGATCTCGGTGACGAACCCACCCGTCTCGGTGAACAGCTGAATATCCAGGGCCAGATTCGAAGCGGGCAACTCCAGCTTGAGTCCCCTCCCGCTCTCGGGGCGTCGCCCGAGTATCATCTCGGTGACGCAAACCGCCAGACCACCCTCGGCGATGTCGTGAGCGGCCTTGACCATACCGGCCTGCACGGCCTGGATCATCACCAGCGCCTCGGCGCGCACCTTACCGAAATCGGGCTCGGGCAGTTTGCCCCCCTTGCTGGCGTAGACCAGACGGTTGTAGACGCCGCCCCCCATCTCGTCCAGCCGTTCGCCGATCATGAACACCGGGTTTCCTGCCCCCTTGAACTGCTGTCCGGGGACCCGGGAGATATCCGCCACACGACCGGCCAGTGCGACGATGGGGCTCGGCGGGATCGCCGCGCCCCGTGAACTCTCGTTGTAGAAACTGACGTTGCCGCTGATCACGGGGATGGGATCGTTGGGCTCGGCCCCCGTCTCCTCCTCGGTCATCCGACCGATGCCGCGGCAGGCGGCGCCGATGGCCCGCACACCCTCGACAAACGCCCCGAAGGGGCCGGCCTTTTCGGGATTGCCGTAGTTGAGACAGTCGGTGAGCGCCAGCGGCCAACCGCCCTGGCAGGCCAGATTGCGCACCGACTCGCAGACAGCCAGCGCCGCGCCCCGCCAGGGATCGCGTTCGCCGTACCACGGATTGCCGTCACAGGTGATCGCCAGCCCGAGGGGGTTGTCCATGAAGGGGGAGAGTACGCCGGCATCGCCCTCGCCGGGGCGGAGGCAGGTGTGTCCCTGCACCTCACTGTCGTAGTGCTGGTAGAGGTAGCTGCGGTCGCAGATGTTCGGATCGGCCAGCAGCATGAGCAGGTCTCGACCGAGGTCGCGATTGCTCTCCCGCACGGGCGCGGGGAGCTCCATCACTTCAGGCGCGCTTTCGCGATCGTAGCGGATACCTGAGGTAACCACCTCGATATCGGAGTCGGACAGCACCTCGTCGCCACGGGTCAGTACGTAGCGCCGGTCATTGGTGACCTCACCCACAACACGGGCGCAGGCGCCGGGATAAACGTGGGGCAGGTCGAACTCCTCGTTGTAGATCCTCAGGACACGTTCGCTGAACCGACGGGGTACCGCGAGACCGTAGCGCTCCTGCGTCTCGCTGCAGGCGATAACGCGGCTGGCGAGTTCATCGCTTGATACCGAAACCCTGGCCAGATCCACCTTCATGCCGAAGCCGCCGGCTTCGGCCAGTTCACTGGAGACGCAGGCGATGCCGCCGGCACCCAGATCCTTGAAACCGATGGGGACACCCTCGACGCGGGCCAGATCCAGTACGGCCTTGTTGGCCTGGCTCAGAACCCGTTTGAGGAAGGGATCGGGCACCTGCACGGCCCCGCGATTCTCCTCCTCGTCGTCGAGTATGATGCTGGCGAAGGCCGCGCCGCCGAAACCGCTTTCGTCGGTGGGCTTGCCGATGAGGATGAAGTCGTACTGCTCGTCGGCCGCCTCTTTGGGCACCCGGCTGCGGACGATTTCGTCCTCGGGCACGAGTCCCAACGCCACGACATTGACGAGACAGTTGTCGTCGTAGCCGGGGTGGAACACCAGATCGCCGCCGAGATTCGGCACACCGAGGGCGTTACCGTAATGCCAGATGCCGTCCACGACACCCGCCATGATCTCGCGACTGCGCCTGGCGGCGGCACCGTTGGGATCGCCGAAACGGAGAGGATCAAGAACCCCCACCACTTCGGCCCCCATACAGTAGACATCGCGCACGATACCCCCGATACCGGTGGCCGCCCCCTCGAAGGGGAGCACCTGGCTCGGATGGTTGTGGCTCTCGTGGCTCAGGACCAGGCCCCAGGAGCGGCCATCCGCCGTACCAAGGCGGACGATGCCTGCATCCTCCACCGGTCCCAGGATCACATCCGGGCCGTCGGTGGGCAGGTTCTCGCCAAGGAAACGGCGACTGCTCTTGTAGCTGCAGTGCTCGCTCCACATGGTGTCGAAAAGCGTGAGTTCGGTGAGGGTCGGGGCACGCCCGAGCAACTCCTCAACCTTGCGCGCCTCATCGAGTTTGAGCGTAAGGGAGTATTTTGAAAGGACTTCGGCTAACTCGGCTTCGGTGAGCCGACTTACTTCGATCACCGCTTCCATGGGATGACCGCCTGACTTTAGGGCTGGAAATTTTGGTTTGCAGAACCGGGAAAGACCATATACTAGGCAAGTCGCCGGATATGTCCAGCTATTTTCGAGTCATATTGACGCGACAACTATCACAGACCTTCAGCCAATGCTTCAGCTACTCGTCAAAACGGTCGATAGACAAAACGGTTAACTCAATCTATCCATCCGCGAAAGGACGCCCATGGATTCCCACAAAACTATTCAGTCCATCTTCCACGTACTGGGGATACTGGTCATTCTCGGTTTCCTGGCCCTGCAGGGGGGCAGCTGCATGCTGTTGATGTCCGCCATGAGCGACAGCGGCGGCAGCAGCGGCGCCACCCCGGGGCTCAGCAATGCCGGAACCAACACGGTTACACTGGGCGGTGACACGGCTGAGGCGACCTTCCTCCGGATTCCGGTTTTCGGTGTTATCTCGGCCGATGCGGATGAGAATTACTTCGGCCTGACCACCCACCTCCCCCTGCCCGACATGGTCGATGAACTGCTTGCTTACGCCTACGACTCCCCCCAGGTGGATGGCATCCTGGTGGATATCGATTCGCCAGGCGGCGCGGTCGATCCAAGCGATGTGATCTTTCACAAGCTCCGCCAGTTCTCGGCCGAGACGGGCAAGCCCGTCGTTGCGCAGATGAACGGGATGGCGGCCAGCGGCGGCTTCTACATCGCCATGGGGGCGGAGAGGGTGCTGGCGCATCCGAGCTGTCTGACCGGTTCGATCGGCGTCATCATCCAGACCTGGAATGCGGCGGGGCTCATGGAGAAGGCGGGGCTCGAACTGGTGACTCTGACCAGCGGTCCCAACAAGGATCTGCTCAACCCCGGGCGAAAGATGCGACCCGAGGAGCGGGAGATCATCATGAGCGTGGTCAACGACGCCTATGACTCCTTTGTCGATGCCGTTGTCGCGGGGCGCGATCTGGATGAGGTCACCGTGCGCGAACTGGCCGACGGCCGCATCTATACCGCACGTCAGGCGCTGGAGCTCGATCTCATCGACGCCATCGGTTACGACGACGATCTGCTGGCGATGATGTGCGAAGTCGCGGAGGTCGGCAGCGTAAACGTGATCGACCGCAGCCTCGCCAGCCCCCTCTGGGAATCGCTGGGGCTCAACATCCAAAGCGCGATCTCAAACAGTATGCCCGGTTCGACGGTCGACAAGATACTCGAACGCTACAGCCTGGAGCCGGGGCTCTACTATCTGTGGGCGCCGGGCTTCTAGCGGCAATTCAACATTCACTGCCAGCAAGCCCCGGAGCGTTAAACTCTCCGGGGCTTTTGGATTTTAAGGCCTCTTGAGCATCGTGCGCTCAGGGGTTCACGATAACGAAACACCCGGATCCGTTGTGGACCCGGGCGCTCTGCATACTTTCGCTGATTCAAGCGAACCTAGAAGTTGTAGACACCGACTATGCTGATGTTGTTGGCGTCGCTGACCATGTTGAAGCGGCCCTCTACGCTGAACTGCTCGTTGACCTGGTAGCCGGCGCCGCCGCAGAGGGTGAGCTCCATGGAGCTGTCATCGGTATCGCCCAGGAGGCCCGTGGGATCCTCGGGACCGGTGTAATCCGCGTCAAACGCGACCCGGGTCAGCCCCGCTCCGCCCAGAAAATACATCGGGCTGGAGAGGTCGCGGTGGTACTCGGCCAGCACCATGAAGGGCATGAAGCTGTAGCTGAAGTCGAAGTGCGGGAGGTCCTGATCGCCGAACATGATGTAACCGATCTCTCCCCGCATGATGATTTCGTCGGTGTGGGGCACGGTCACGCCGATGCAGCCGCCGAAGCCGGTGCCGGCGTGATCGCTGAAGTCGCCCATGGGCAGAACCAGGGTACCCATGCCGTAGAAGGTTTTGGCGTCGAAGTCCAGAGCCATGGCGGGAGCCACCGACATCATAACGAGAAGAGACAGAATCGAAAGAACTAACAGCCTGCGCATGATGCATGGCCTCCGTTGGATTGAGGGCAAATGAGAACGACAGTATTCTACGGGCAGGAGTTAATGTTACTGCACGGCTTAACTCAAGGTTTATTTTGATTCCCATGTCACAATTCTCTCGCGAACATTGTAACGGGCCGCTCCGGCAAAGGATCAATACCTGTTGCTGTCAGCCGAGGAGCTACGCACCCTCCCATTAAAACGGAAAGCTCCCGCTGGAGAGATCGGGAGCCGGGAAACAGGATCTGTCGCCGCACAATCCGGCTACTTGACCAGAGCAGCCAGCCCTCCGGCAATTACGGCGAGATTCTCCTTCACCTCATCGTCGAAGACCAACTCATCCGTGCAATCGGGCACGATCAGTTCCCCGCCGACCAGACACTTGTGGTAGGAGAGCATCCGCTTGAATGAGGTTGAGATGAGGTCGGCATTGTTCTCACGCCCGGCGAAACAGGTACAGAGCATGGCGGCCGGTTTATTCTCGAATGCCGACCGGTGCTTCGGCGATCCCGCATCCTTGACCTGGCTGACGGAGCGATCGATCAGCGCTTTCATCTGGGCGGTGAAACTCCAGAAGTAGAGAGGGCTGGCCCAGACCAGCGCATCGGCGGCACCCATTTTATCATAGATCCCATTGGCCGAATCTTCACAAGCGCAGCCATATTCCGGCCGTCCGAAACAGACGTAGCAACTACTGCACGGCTCAATCTCGAGTTTCGCGATATCAATTCGCTCCACCTCGTTCCCCTGGCTGATGATCTCCCTCTCCAGCAGATCCAGCAGCCGAGCAGTGTTGCCGTTTTCCCGCGGGCTGCCCAGCAAAGTCAGTACTTTCACTCTAGTATCCTCCCGTCAGAACCAGTTGGCTGGAATCCTGAATATGTCCAGCTCTCAAGATCGCTCCACTTTAATCGATATCGCATCTTAAAGCAAAAGCACATCGATATCAACCTGATGCTCGATACATTATTACGGTAATCGGTGGACCGCGCATTGCAGACGTATGGGCAGGGGACGCCGACACCAGGCGGATAAGGGCCGGATCGCACCGGCCCTCACTGTCGCCAATATCCCGATTCGATCAACTATCCCAGCACACGGGTGAAGATATTCTCCACGTTGCGCAACTGGTGTTCGAGGGCGAAGCAGTTGCGGATCTCATCCTCGCTGAGCAGTTCACGCACCGCCTCCGACTCCAGAGCGGCATCGAGGAACTGCTTGTCCGTGTTCCAGATCGCCATCGCCGCGCCCTGCACGCGGGCATAGGCGTCCTCCCGCGTAATCCCCTTGTCCACGAGGTTGAGGAGCAACACCTGACTGAACACCAGACCGCTTGTTTGGTTGATGTTCCGCAGCATGTTCTCGGGGTAGACCATGAGACCGTCCAGCACCGGATTGAGCTTGGAGAACATGTAGTCAAGCAGGATCGTGCTGTCGGGGATGATCACCCGCTCGACCGAGCTGTGGGTGATATCCCGCTCGTGCCACAGCGCCACATTCTCCAGCGCCGCCAGAGCGTTGCCCCGCAGCACGCGCGCAAGCCCGCTCACCCGCTCGCTCATGATCGGGTTCCTCTTGTGCGGCATGGCGCTGGACCCCTTCTGCCCCTTTTTGAAAGGCTCCTCGAGCTCCAGGATATCGGTCCGCTGCAGGTTGCGCAGCTCCGTGCCGATCTTGTCCATGGTCGAGGCGATCACCGCCAGCGTCGTCATGAACTCCGCGTGACGGTCCCGCTGCAGCACCTGGGTCGAAACCAGGGCGGGCTTCAGGTTCAGCTTCCCGCAGACATACTCCTCGACTGCGAGATCGAGATGGGCAAAGGTCCCCACCGCGCCACTGATCTGCCCCACCGACACGGTTTCGATCGCCGCTTCCAGACGTCGCCGGTTGCGTCGCATCTCATCGTACCAGAGCAGCAGCTTCAGACCGAAGGTGGTCGGCTCGGCGTGGATGCCGTGACTGCGCCCGATGCAGGGCACCATTTTGAACTCCACGGCGCGACGCTTGAGGATGGCGATGCACTCGTCAACACTCTCGAGCAGCAGCTCACCGGCGCTCTTCATGGCCATCGCCAGGCCGGTATCCAGGATATCACTGCTCGTCATCCCCATGTGGATGTAGCGACTGGGCTCACCCACATGCTCGGCGACATTGGTCAGGAAGGCGATCACGTCGTGATTGGTGGTCTCCTCGATCTCCAGGATCCGCTCAATCTCGAACTGCGCCTTCTCACGAATCACCTCCACGGCCTCCTGAGGCACATGCCCCTGCTCGGCCATGGCCTCGCAGGCCAGAATCTCGATCTGCAGCCAGCGGTCGAACTTGGCCTGCTCCGTCCAGATTGCGCCCATCCCGGGCCGTGTATATCGCTCGATCACGATGAATCCTCTCCGCCCTTTTCGGGCCGCGCTTTGCCTCGGTTCAGATCAATTGTCCTTGTAGTCGTCGTATGATTCCAGACCCACCGGGATCAGGATCTGCTCCCCCTTGCGGTCGACGGTCAGTTCCACCTCGTCACCGACCTCGTAGCGGGAGAACATCAGGTTGCCCTCGTTCAGGCTGCGCACCAGATGGCCGTCGATCGCCACGACCACATCACCCGGCGCCAGCCCTGCGTCATCGGCCGGTCCGCCGTTATAGACACGGGTGACGAAGATCCCCTGCCTGGCCTCCAACCCGAGATGCACGACGTGATAGGGCCGCACCTCGCCCCCCTCGAAACCGGCCCAGGTGTCGCGCACCTTGCCGTAGCGTTCGAACTCGTTGAGAATCCAGACGACCTTGTCGATCGGCCGGGCGAAACCTATCCCCAGACTGCCGCCGTCCTTGGTGAAGATCAGCGTGTTGATCCCGATCACCTGCCCGGCGGAATTCACCAGCGGCCCGCCGCTGTTGCCGGGGTTGATGGCTGCATCTGTCTGGATCATATCCGTGTACAGCGCATCGGCCGAGGGACGCACCTCGCGACTGAGCGCGCTGATTACACCCACCGTTACGCTGGGTCGAATATCGTTGAGCTGGAAGGCGAAGGGGCTGCCGATGGCAATCGCCCATTCGCCGATCATCAGGGACTCGCTGTCGCCCAGTTCGGCATAGGGCAACCTCTCCCCCTCGGGGATCTCCAGCTCAAGCAGCGCGATGTCGTGTTTGGTGCTGGCGTCCAGCACATGCGCCGGGAACTGGCGCCCGTCGCTGAGGGTGACGAGAATCCGCTTGGCTCCATTGACGACATGGCTGTTGGTGACGACCCTGCCGAAGGGACTCACCAGCACTCCGCTCCCCTGCCCGCCGGGCACCTCGCGTTCGTAAACCTGGGGACGTCCCCACATTTCAAACCACTCCTGCAGGGAGCGGGGCCGGGCAGAGTAACGCTCCATCTGCGTCATCTGGATCGCCACCACTGCCGGAGCAACCTTTTCGCTGGCCATGACGATCGCGTTGCGACGGTCGGAATTGATCACACCGGTCGATGTGGGATCCGCCGGGGTCACCAGAGTCGGCATCTCGATCGCCCTCAACTCCTCGGCCAGCGTCCCCTGCACCTGTTTCTCGATATAGGTCGGCGCCTTGAACACCATGAACAGCGTCATGGCCAGGGCCGCCATGGAGAGCCCCACCAGCACGCCGGTAAGCACCGGCAACCATGAGCGTCCCCTGTTGCGGTTCTGTTCGTACATAATCGCCTACTTCCCCTCCCCGGCTCTCCAATCGGCCAGGAATTGTGCGAGACCGCTTTCGGTCAGTGGATGTTTGACGAGTTGATCGATGACCTTGAGGGGGATGGTCGCGACATCCGCCCCCAGACGGGCCGCTTCGATCACATGCATCGTATGACGAACACTGGCCACGAGCACCTGCGTGGAGTAGCCATAGGTCTGATAGAGCTGGACGATATCCTCGATCAGAGTCATGCCGTCCTGACCGATATCATCCAGGCGCCCGACAAAGGGGCTGACATAGGTCGCCCCCGCCTTGGCCACCAGCAGAGCCTGGGGCAGCGAAAAACAGAGAGTGGCGTTGGTCTCGATCCCCTCGGCGCTGAAGCGCTTGATCGCCAGCAGTCCATCGGCGGTGATCGGCACCTTGATCACGATATTGTCGGCGATCTTCCTCAGCTCCAACCCCTCACTGAACATCCCCTCGGCATCCAGCGAAACGACCTCGGCGCTGACCGGCCCCGGCACCACCGAGCAGATCTCAGCCAGGATCGCACGCGGATCGCCGCCCTCCCTGGCCATCAAGCTGGGATTGGTGGTCACGCCATCCAGCACACCCATGGCGGCGGCCTTACGGATCTCGTTGACATTGGCTGTATCGATGAAGAAACGCATCGGGGCTCCTTGATTTCCTGAGATGGTACGGGGATCGGCGAGATGAACCGGCAGTATAGGTCAGCTCTCCCCCCACGTCCAGACCGGTTAGACTTGTGTCAATCAGTGGTGACGGTTTTACCGGCAGACGATACGTCAGCGCTCGCTCGCGGGATCGAGCAGCAGACTTTCAACGGGATATTCGACACTCCTGAAGAACAGCCCCTGTGACGGCGCCGTCTGGCCACCAAGGGTACGATCCCCCGATTCGAGCATCTGCGCCATCAGCGAGGGCTCGAACCGACCGAGGCCGATATCCACGATTGTACCGGTGATAATCCTCACCATGTTGTGGAGAAACCTGTTGGCGCCGATCAGGAAGTGCAGTTCATCCCCCACGAGCTTGAGCTCCAACTGCCGCAGGTGGCAAGTGGTTCCCTTCTCGGCGGCCTCCCTGGTGCAAAACCCCTCAAAATCGGTCGCGTCACGAAGAATGAGCAGAGCATGCTGCATGGCCCCCATATCGAGGCGGCGGTGGATAAGCCAGTGGGTATGACGAAACGGCGCGCAGGGTCTAAGGGCCAGTCGATAGGTGTAGAAGCGGGCGGTGGCGCTGAAACGGGCGTGGAATCCGGCGGGGACCCTTTCGACGAAAACGGGTGAGATGTCCGTGGGCAACAGCCGGCGCAGGGAGCCCAGCAATCTGTAGGTGGCGATCTCCTTGCTCAGGGTGAAGGACGCGCACTGACCGAGCGCATGCACCCCCGCGTCGGTCCGCCCCGCGCTCTGGGCCCGCACGGGCTCCTGCATGATCTGCGCCAGTACACTCTCCAGCTCGAGCTGCACCGTGCGCAATCCCGGCTGCACTTGCCAGCCGTGGAACTTCAGGCCATCGTAGCCCAGAACAATGCGATAATGGTACATGCTCACATCCCCAACCGGATCCAGATCAGCAACAGAATGCTCATCAGACTCGGTAAGATATCACCTGCGCGCGGAGGGGCAAGGGGACTGCCCGCCCAACGTTCGGGGAAACCCCGGACCTGCAGGGAGTCGGCCATGCTCTCGCTCCGGGCCAGGAGGTTCCTGAACAGCGGCAGCAACAGCGATGGCCAGTGGGCCGCCCGCAGGTTTCGTCCCCTCATGCCACCTCGGGCGCGCCAGGCGCGCTCCAGCAGAAAAGCCTCGCGGACCATCAGACTCAGGCAGGAGAGCGCCAACATCGGGGCCAGCATCAACCGGGCAAACCGGTTGTTGCGGGGCAATCGGGCCAGGCAGGCCGCCGGATGGAGACGGCCGATCGCTCTGGCCGAGATCAGGATCCAGAGGGCCAGGCGGGCCGCGGCCGTCAGCCCCAGAGTGACGCGAGTCGGCTCCCACCGCCAGGGCAGCCCCTCACCGAACCCCCGCCAGACAAGGCAATGCATCAACGGCACCAGCAGCAGCAGGGGGAGAAACCCGAGCAGTACTTTGAGCGGCCGCAGATTCGGGGCGGGCCAGCCGAGAAACAGTCCGACGCCGATCGTGACGACCAGCAGTTTATCGGGTGTCCAGGCAAAGCCGATGCTGAGGGACACTGCGCAGAAGGTGAGGATCAGAAAGGCGGGATGCGCGTTCGAAGCGTCCGCTTCCGCAGTATATGGCGTGGGGGCGAACGCGGATCGTCTCATCCCTCCACCCCGGCGACAAGCTCGTGCAACCCCTCTACCAGGCCGCTCCAGCTGAAACGTTCCGCTGCCCGGGTTATCTCGTCGGCCATCTCCGGGCCAAGCTCTTCATCGAAGAAGCGATTCAGGGCAGCGGCAAGCGCAACGACATCACCGGGCGGTGTGAGGATTCCCGTTTTGCCGTCCTCAATCTGCTCGGGTAATCCACCCACGGCCGTGGCCACGACGGGCAAGCCGAACGCATGAGCGATCTGGGCGATGCCGCTCTGAGTCGCGCTGTGATAGGGCTGCAGCACCAGGTCCGCGGCGGCGAACCACTCCGCCACCTCCTCGTTGGGCACGTAGCGATCCACCACCTGCACGCGATCGGTCAAATTCAGCTCACGGATCAGAGTGTCGTATGGCGCCCGCTCCTCATAGAACTCCCCCACGACCAGCAGTTTCTGGCGTGGATCCTCCGTGGCCGCCAGCGCCCGCAGCGCCAGGTCCAGCCCCTTGTAGGCGCGGATGTAGCCGAAGAAAAGGGGAACTCGATCGTCCGCGGTATACCCCAGACGTTGTCGGATCGCAGCCCGATCCGGGCCGGCTGCCGTCGGATCGCCGTCAAAGGCATCGTAGCGGGGATGGGGCCGCACTACGTGCCTCGCGCCGGGGATAAAATCGAGAAGGCGATCACCGTCGTTGCGGCTGTGGACGAGGAAGCCATCGACCGGGTCGAAGGCGTAGCGGGTGAGCAGACCATCCACGGCGCTTCTCTCGTGGGGCAGAACGTTGTGGCAGAGGAGCAGCCTGCGGCAATCGGGAGCCAACCGTTTGAGTCGTCTGAACAGCGTTCCGTAGGCGGGACCGAAGAACGGATGCCACCAGTGACAGACCACCGCGTCCGGCCGCCAGGCGGCTACCTGTCGGGCGCTGATCTCCCAACTGACGGGATTGTAGCTGCCCAGGCGTCGGATCGAATCGAAACTGAGCGGCGTACCGCTCTCATCCATCTGGGTCTTGCCCGGGAAGAGAATCCCCGGATAGAGTTGGGTGAAATTCAGCGCATGCACCTCGGTGTCGCAGTTGCGCGCCAACTCGGATGCCAGCAGCGCGCCGTAGTGCGCGATACCCCCGCGAAATGGGTGTAACGGACCAACCAGAGCCCAACGCATCTTCCCCCTAACTGCCGGCCAGGGTCAGCGAGCGGACCCTCAGCGTCGGCGAGCAGGCACTGCCGCGGTTGAAGTCCAGATCACTGCCAACGGCATCGATGCCGCCGAGGATATCATCCATGCTCCCGGCAAAAGTCACCTTGCTCACGGGGTAGGCAATCTCCCCATCCTCGATCCAGAGTCCCTCACAAGCCTGAGACCAGTGTCCGGTATTATTGTTGAGGTTCCCGTTTCCCAGAGTCTTGGTGATCAGCAATCCCCGTTTGACGGAGGCGATGATCTCCTCCGGCGTCAGTTCTCCCGGTTCCAGGTAGAGATTGCTGGCGGAGACGCCGCCACCCAGATTGCCGTGCCCGGTGACGGGGATATCGAGGCGGCGCGCATTCTCGACATCGGTCGGCGTGAAGTTGAGGATGCCCCGCGTGACGACCTCCCGGCGTTGGCACGGCAGACCCTCGCCATCGCTGGACCGGCTGCCGTATCCGCGGAGACGGTGCGGATCATCCACCATCGTGAAGAGATCCGAGGCGACGCGATCGCCAAGGCGATCGATCAGATAACTCTGCCGGCGACGGATCGCCGGACCGGCGGCGGCGCCGAACAGAATGCGCAACAGACGCGATGCCGTGGACACCCCCTCGAAGATGACGGGGAACTCCCCGGTTGGGGCGGGTCGGGAATCGAGCATCCGCAGCAAACGTTCCGCCGCTCGCCGCCCCACCTCGGCCGGTTCCGGCAGATCGGCGCTATGACGCCTGCCTTCAGTCCAATAGGCGGTAACCAGGCCGTCCGCGCTGTCCCTGGCCACAGGAACGGTCGTCAGCATGAAGTGGGTATAGTTCCTGACTTTCTCGAAGCCGTTGCTGGTGAGGTATATCCCCTCACCGGAATTGCGGGAGAAGAGTCCGCCCTGGCTGTTGTCGATCCGCCTGTCGGCGTCGAGAGCGGCGGCCTCCGCCGAACGCGCCATCTCGACACCCTGTTCAGTCGTGGGCAATGTGGTCTCATCGACCAGATCCAGCTCCGGAAACTCGGTGGCATAGAGTTCGGCCTCCGGCAGACGGTTGAACTCGTCGGGTTCGCCGAACGCGGACAGCGCCACAGCCTCCTCGGCAAACAGCTCGGGATCCAGACCGCCCAGATTGGTGGCGCTGATCGAAGCCATACGTCGCTCCTTGAAGACCCGCAAGACGACAACCCCGGCGTCGGCCTCCTCCAGAACGTCCAGTTCACCCATGCGTACGGTGATGCCCAGCTCGGAGCCGCCGGAGATCATCAGATCGGCCTCTTCGGCCCCCGCCCTGCGGGCGGCTCGCAGCAGCGCCTTCGCCATATTCATTTTACCGCTCATCAGCCGACCTCCCTGTGCTGGAGCCGCCTACGGTGATCTCGGATACCTTGACATGGGGTTGCCCGTGATTGACGGGCACCTTTTGCCCCCGTTTGCCGCAGGTCCAGATGGCGGGTGAGATGGTGAAATCCTCGCCGACCATGGTGACGCGCCCCATCACCTCGGGCCCGTTCCCCACCAGAGTGGCTCCCTTGACCGGAGCCGTGATCTTGCCGTCCTCGATCAGATAGGCCTCGTTGATATTGAAGGTGAAGTCGCCGCAGGTGATGTCCACCGCGCCGCTCCCCACGATCCGTGCGTAGAGCCCTTTTTTGACCGAGCCGATAATCTCCTCCACCGAGCTCTCACCCGGCAACAGACAGGTGCAGGTCATGCGGGGCAATGGGTGACTGCGGAAGGAGTCGCGTCGACCGTTGCCGGTTGGCTCGACGCCGAGTTGCGCGGCGCTGATCCGGTCGTGCATGTAGCTCCTTAAAACCCCCCTCTCGATAAGGGTCGTTTTACGCACGGGAGTGCCCTCGTCATCGATATTGATGGCCCCCCGATCATTGGGGATGGTGGGGTCATCAACGATCGTGCAGAGATCGCTGGCGACCGCTTCACCGAGTCGGTCGGTGAATTTCGATGTCCGTTTGCGGATGAAGTCCGCCTCCAGACCGTGGCCCACCGCCTCATGCAAAAGCACGCCGCTGAGTCCCGGTCCCAGGATCACCGGCATGTTCCCGGCCGGTGCGTCAATGGCCTCCAGCTGCACCTGGGCCATCCGCACGGACTCCTGAGCCAGCGATTCCGGGGTCACCCGATCGTAGAACTCCAGTCCGACACGTCCGCCATCGGCGGCGCTACCCGCCTCCCGCTTGCCGTCCCGCTCCAGAATGACCTGGCAGCCGAGGCGGGTCATCGGTTGAGTGTCGCGATACAGGGCACCCTCGCTGTTGGCCACCGTGATCTTGCGGGTATACTCCATGAAGCTCGCCAGCACCTTGCTCACGCCGGGGTCGGCTGTGTCGGCCGCCTCCTGAATCCGGCGGAGGTAGACCACCTTGCTGTTGAGGTCGACCTCTTCGGCGGGGCGCTCAATCGGGTAATGCTGCGGCAGCGTCCCCCCCTGCAGAGCGGCGACGCCGACCCCGCCGCCGTTGACGGCGATGTGCGAGGCGGTTTCGGCAGCACGCAGCAGGGTCCTCTCATCCAGTTCGCAGGCATAGGCGTATCCGGTTTTATCCCCGGCCAGGACCCGGATGCCCACCCCCTGATTAAGGGAGGTGCCGGCGCTCTTCACGCCTCCCTCCTCCCAGCGGAGCGTGCGTATAACCTGATTCTCCAGGAAGAGGTCGGCATAATCGCCGCCCCGTCCCAGGGCTTTGGCGAGCAGACGCGAGATGAGGGCGTCATCAAGATCGTAGCGGGCAAATTCCTTATTCATGAATCTCCTTGCGGAACGTCCAATTCGGTATAGGTCGCAGGCTAACGCACGAACCGTCGGCGGTCAATCGGGGAGCGGACGATTCGGTCCCGGCATTCAGGTTATTGCCGCCGCCCGGCCACCAGAGCCGCAAGATCGGCCAACGCCTGTCGATGCGACTCCCAGGCAATCTCCTCCGGAGGAGCCTCCAGGGGGAACCAGCGCGCCTCGGAGGCATCGTCGCCGGCAACCAGTTCGCCACCGGTCTCCGTCGCCAGGAAAACCACAAGCAACGCATTGTTGCGGGGATCGTCGAATGCCGAATAGACGCCGAGCAATCCGTCGAGTTTCACAGTGAGGCCCGTCTCCTCCCGCATCTCCCGCCTGGCGCAGTCGCGGATATCCTCCTCCCACTCCTGGAAGCCGCTGGGCAGCGACCACAGCCCTTTCTTGGGATTCTCCGCGCGGCGCACCCAGAGTACTTTGCCCTCATCAAGGACACACACCCCTGCGGCGGGTACGGGATTCCCCCACTGCACGTATCCGCACGCGCAAGCCGGCCGCTCGCGTCCACCGGCCTGCCTCGTCGTCAATTCGGCTTTACAGAGCGGGCAGTATCGATAAATCTTCATGCTGGCCTCCTGTATATATTGCGCTCGCGGGTCAGCAAGCGGGCCATGATCAGTTCACGTCGCAGAGTGCAGAAATCTTCGTGGAAGCGTCCGATGATCCGGTTGACCTCCGATTCAGGATAGTCCTGCTCCCGTTTGAAATGCTCGACCAACCATTTGAGGATGACCTCGCGCTTCTTCCGCTGCGCAGGGATAGTCACAAGTTTGCCCCGCTTCACGAAATTGCTCAGCACCTTGCTTTCAAATGCACCCTCCGGGAAAGCACCGGCGCCCTCGCGCAGGGTATCAAGGCGGAGCAACTCGCGCGACATCTGTTTCAGTCTCCTCTCGCGCAGACTGTAGATCCGATACTGCTGATCGGAATCCACATCGAGCAAGCCCACCTGCCTGAGTACGCGCAGATGATGGCTGATAGTGGCCGGACTCAACTCCAGCGCCGCGGCGATCTCCTCGACGACTGCAGATCGTGAGGCCAGAAGCCCGATTATCTTCAACCTCTGCAGATTGCCGAGCGCCTTGAAGAAATCCAGAGCCTGATCCAGACCGATCTCCTCAATATCCACTTTACCATTTTGCATGGCGTCACCCCTTATTTCGATATCCGTCAATGTATCTAAACAGCTCAACAGGGTCAAGCGTCAATTGAATGCGGGCTCTATGTAACCGGAATGCAATTTGGAATTGCGTATTCGCGCTCACTTCGACATTATTCCCCCAAGTCGATTACACCCTGCTTTTTCGTCGAAAGGTTCCGTATGAAACGGACGTTCCTGCTCGGCCCCGCATACCTTTGTCTTTGCGTATGCCTGCAATTCAACGCTGTCTCGGCTGCCTACAACCCACTGGCCGGCAATGATGACGATCTCTTCACCCGCTCCGTAGCGGTTGATGATGGTCTGACAAGCCTCTACACCAATCCCGCCGGTCTGGCCATGCATCCCGGAGAGTGGGGTCTGCTCTATATGCAGGGTCTCCGCGATCCCGGTGGTGTACGTGATGAAGGGGTCGGCTTCAATGGGGAGTGGAGTGTGGCTCTGGGGGGGAAGCTGGCCTTCGGTATCGACCACTATCACGGTCTCTCCGGTTATGATACCGTCATTGAGAGTGGCGACAGAACTCCGCTCTATCGTACTCTGCGCAGATACAATCTCGGATTCGCCCAGGCCCTCTCTCTGCGACAGGGGAACATCAAACTGGCTATGGGCGGCGTCTGGCGGTACACGACCAGCGATGCCTACACCCTCGACGGACTGTCCACCTGCGACCTCGGTCTCCTCATACGCTGGCGCAGCGCACTGTCTTTGGGATTCAAGGCGCGCAATATCACCTCCCCCACCATCAAGGGGCTGTTCCCGGGGGATCGCAACGAGGTCAGTTCGGAATTCACCTACGGTGTCGCCTTTCGGGCTCCACTGAGCTGGTTGACGATTTCAGCCGATCTTCATCAGATTCGCGACGGATCCCGCTGGGACAAAACCCTCAATATCGCGGCTGAAGCCCAATTGCAGGAGCGACTGAGTTTCCGCTTCGGCTTTGATTCGAAGAACAGGGTCAACATCGGCTTCGCGATGAGCTTTGGCCATATGCGCGGCCAATGCGATATCGGCCGCAGCACCAAATCGAGCGCGCTACAGACCGGGATGGCGTCGCTGGAGTTGCGCAATCGGATCTTCGGGTCCGCCATTATCCCCAACAGACGCGTACTCCGCCTGGAACTTACGGGGACGATTCCCGACACACCGTCCGCCAATTCCAGTTCCGGACAGGGCTTGATCCTCGACACCTGGACTATCCTGAAAGCGATCCGCACCGCGACCCTTTCACACGACATCGCGGGCATCCTGGTCATCCTAAACCATCCGCAACTCACACTCGCCCAGTGCGAGGAGATCCGCGTTGCGCTTCTGGATTTCCGGGAGCAGACCGGGAAGAGCGTCATCTTCTACTCCGAGCGTTATGACCTCGTGGATTACTATCTGGCCTCGGCCGGCAGCCACATCTCGCTCAACCCCTTGGGCACGATCTGGTTCAACAACTTCCGGCACGAGCGGCCCTATCTCGGTTCGGCGCTACGCAATCTGGGCATCAACCCGCAGTTCATCAGCCACAGCGAGTGCAGCCAGACGTTGTATCAGCTATCAGCGGATAGCCCCTCCCCCTGTGCACACGCCGCCGACAGCACCTATCTGGCTGAGCGTTTCCAACTGCTCAAAAGCGAACTGGCGCAAGCTCGGGGCCTGGAGGAGATCAGCTTCGTGCCCATCTTCAGGCAGCGCCATTTCACGCCGGAGCAGGCTGTAAACCGCAATTTGATCGACGACATCGTTTATGCGGATCAGTTGTCCGGATACCTGGCCCGAGTGATGGGCCAATCTCGAGTCATCTCCTCCGGCAGCCTGCTGAATCGCACCTACAGCAAACAGAGCTGGGGAGAGGATACGCGCATCGCGCTGGTGTATCTCGACGGCGTACTCACCCGGGAGGAGGTGGGCAGCAACCCGTTGGGACATTCCACCTCCGCCGCCCATCTGTCGGCCCTGATGCGCATCGTACGTGAAGACGATCGCTACAAGGGGCTGGTGCTGCGGATCAACAGTAGTGGCGGCGATGCGCTCGCCAGCGAGGTGATCCGGCATGAACTGCGGCTGACCGGGTTGGAGATGCCCATTGTCGTCAGCGTCGGACACAAGGCCGTGGGCGGAGGCTATCTGGCCAGCCTGGCCGGCGAGAGGATCCTCGTGGATCGGTTCAGCACCGTCGGCGGCATCAACGCCTTGGGCGGGAAATTCCATCTGCAGACCGCGCCTGGAGATCAACCGGTCACCATCATCAACCAGCGTCTGGAGCTCGGAGACAACACTCTGGGCACCTGGCTCCCCTATTCGGCCGCCGACCTGGAAAGGCTCGATGAGCGCGTTGCCTATTTCTACGACAAGTTCTCAAGCGCAGTCGCCTCGACCCGTCATATCGACGAAGTGGAGATGACCCACATAGGCAAAGGGCGCCTGCTTTCCGGCAGCAAGAGCGTCAGGCTCCGCCTGACCAGCGAGATCGGCGGGCTGCAGGCGGCGATGACGGCCATGCGCGATCTGCTCTCCCTCGAACCCGAGCGCAAGCTTCAGGTGGTGCAACTGCCGATGGGGATGACCTCCTCCAAGCGATTCCGATTGACCTACCCCTCTCACCACGAAGTGTCTCTCGGCTACACCTCCGGCGATGGCTCCGCTTTCGAGGACCTCTCGCTGTTCGAGCGCCTTCGCAGACTCGACGGTGAGCAGATATTCTACTATGAAGCGTTGCCCGGCGAAGGGATCGAACTGTTGCACTTCGAGGTCAAGGAGAGGTAACCGAGATGAATTGGATCAGACGACGGATCAGCCTGCCGGTCCCCCTGGCGGACTTCATTGAGGAGCGCCTGCTGATCGCCGGTTTTCATTCGCTCTCCTGGGAGCGCCTGCCCGGAGCGGCGCGTACGGAGTTGTCCATCTACGACGATACCGGCAAGGCTCTGCCCGCAGCCGAGGACTTCGCCCTCTGGCTGGCCGAAGCGGAGGAGGCGGGACTGCCGGCTGCCGAGGTGCGCTTCGAGGATGATGCGATTGCCGCCGAGGGTTGGCTCAACGGCTTCAGGGAGCGATTCAGAATACGGCGCCTGACTCCGGGGCTGCGTATCCTCCCCCCCTGGGAGCGGGATCCTGCCGTCCAGTTCCACGGTCGGCCGCTTCCGGGTCCCGGTGCGGATCTCGACGTGGTGATCGAACCGGGTCAGGCCTTCGGCACGGGTGATCATCCCACGACAGTGGGCTGTCTGAAACGGCTGGAGGCGCGCCTTGCCAGGCAGGAGACGGTGACACCTGCCTGTCTCGATATCGGCAGCGGCACGGGGGTGCTCAGCATCGCCGCCAAGCTGTGGGGAGCCGGGCGTGTCGAGGGTTATGACATCGAAGCGGCCAGCATCATCAACTCATGGTTGAACAGCGATCTGAACGGCCTCTGCGGACAGGTGCGGTTTCTCTGGGGCGAGGCCGAGTCATTGGCTGAGGGGGCCTGGGATCTCGTCCTGTGCAACCTGTTCATGGGACCGATCCTCCGTCTGATTCCCCGTATGGATATGGCGCTCAAACCTGGTGGCGGCGCCATCCTCTCCGGCTTCCTCAGCCGTCAGGCCGCTACCATCAGCGCCGCCGCCAGGGGTCGAGGCTGGCGGCTTGAGGGGGAGGACATTGATGACGACTGGGTTATTCAGGAGTGGCAAAAAGTCTGATCCCTACCGTTCGACCGCCTGCGCCGGCGCAGCAGCTTTGCAGAATCAAATCCCGGAGCTCCGTCCACGAAACCATGGGTCAGCCCAACCGATCCCCAGAAGCGCAGGGCAAATCCCGACTGCCTGATTATGGGGATTGTGTGTAGTCTATTCTGGACAAATCATTGAATCCGCAGGCCAACGACACCGGATCAGGATCCGGGACTCTCCTCGATAACCGGGTGCATTCATTCACGATATGCAATGCCGATATCGGCAGCGGTTTTCTGGCACCGATCTTGATATAACCGGGGCAGCAGGGGTAATCAGGGAAAGTAGCAACCTTTACTGGAAGCTGCTTTCCCGCTTTTTTTATACGATATCCCCACACTCCGCCCGGATCGCCCTCTCCGCTGTCGGGAATCACATTGACCGCAACGCCTCCGAGCCATTACTTTCCCTGAGCCTGCCTGTTGATCGCTCGATATGATGACCCGAATTACCCCCAAGGAGAGAGTAATGCGTACTCCCTTATCCCTGCCGGCATTTCTGCGTGGACATAAGTATCTGCTGCTTGGTCTGATTCTAGGTTGCTTCCTTTGCGGCAGCGCAGGTGCAAGCGATATCACCGTGGCGACCATCATCGTCAAAGGCCTTGATGATATCGACCGGGAGCAACTTCTCCGGGATCTTGGAATTGACGAGGGGTACACCTACTATCCCAGACTGGTGTCGGATATCGAAAAGCAAGGGCGTCGTCTGTCCTATCTCCGCTACATCGATGTGCGCTGTCAGGTCATCGACGGCACCGCCCATCTCCATCTGACCGTCCGCATGCAGAAGCGGATAGTGATCGCGCCGGTAATCACAATCGGCACGGATGGCGATCTCTCCGGCGGCTTCAACATCCAGAGCCGATCTCTGCTCCACTGTCGCGAATCGTGGGATATTCAGGCAATCGCCGGGGGCTATACGCTGATAGGGATGCGGATGAAGGAGTTCAAGCCCTGGTCGGATAATCTGCCCGGCCTGAATCTGGAGCTGGGCCTGGAGGACTGGAGTCAACCTTTCTGGGACCCGACTCAGGATATCGACGAACGGCGCAAGTGGGCTCTGATCGGTCCCTCATTCCGCCTGCCCAGAGCCGGCCGCCTGCTTCTCCTCGGCGGCTTCGAGAGTCTGGAGACCATACCGGCGGTGGGCTACAGCGAGGAGGGCCTCGATGAATACGGCCTGTTCAAGCTCTCGCTCAGGCAACCGCTGCTCCCCAACCGTCTGAATCTCCTGGCCAGCGGCAAACTGCGCACTCCGGAGGGCGAACGGGGCCATCTGCAGGGCGACGTCACCCTGGAGGCCTTTTACGATCTGGGCCGATGGAACCTGGAGGGTAGGCTCAAAGGCGGTCTGGTCAATGCCTGGGCTCCCGTCACCAGCCTGTATTACATGGGTTCCTGGGATATCCTCCATGCCTACCCCTGCGGCGAACGACCGGCCCGTGAGTTCGTGTCGTTCAGGGCGCGTGGCGACATCCCCTTCTTCAGCATTCCGATCAAAACGCGCCGCAACGGTCCCGAAGCGGATCTCGTCTTCTCGGCTTTTCTCCTCGCGGAGGGGGCCAATTTTCGTCTGAATCGCACCGACGACTTCGAATCGGCGCTGGACTGGGGTGTGGGCATCAGCGCGGCAATACCGATTCAACCGCCCATGCGGATCTCTGCCGGCACGATCTGGGGCGAGGATGATGAGTCACGCCAGATTCTGATGGTGGAGAATCGCTAGATGAATCGTACCTCCCTGCCGCTTCAGGTACTTCTCGTCAGCCTGTTTATCCTTGGCGCCTGCTCCCCGGATGAGCAGGCGTCGGTCACGACACCCGTGGAGACCGAACCGGTCGCGGCGGTCTCCCCCACCACTCTGCCGCCGCTATGGCCCGCCCCCATGGAAATCGGCGACAGGACACTTACCGAATCATTCCGACGGGGGGACAATCTGGATCTTCTCCTGCGTCGTGCCGGTCTTGCGGCCAGTGACCGTGTCGCTCTGGCCGACGCCCTTACCGATGTCTTCGACCTGGGCACATTCCGGGCCGGACGTGACCTGACGATCCGCCTCGATTCGAACGACCGGGTACTGGGTCTGCTCTACCCCCTGGACTATCTGCGGGATCTCTGCGCCTGGCGCGATGCCGATGGTTTCCGGGCCGCGATTTTCACATCGGATCTGAACTGGGAGCGACGCCTCGTGCGCGCCGAGCTCTACGGCTCATTCTACGAGTCCCTCATGGCTCAAGGGGAGGACGGCAACCTGGCCACCCGCATTGCCGATCTGTTCGCCGGCGAGGTGGATTTCTTCCTCGATTTGCGCCCGGGGGATCGGATGGAGATGCTGCTGGACAGCGCCCTGCGTCCCGACCGCAAGGGTCCGCGCGATCGCGTATTCGCTGCGCGGCTCATCATTTCGGGGGAGATCCATGATGCCTTCTTCTACCCTGCCGCGGACGGGACACGTCACTACTACCATCGCGACGGCAGCTCGCTGGAGCGGCGCTTCCTGAAGGCACCGTTGAATTATTCCCGGGTCAGCTCCAACTTCAGCCGCAACCGGTTGCATCCGGTCCTCAAAATCCATCGTCCCCACAATGGCGTCGATTACGCAGCGCCCACCGGTACGCCGGTGCGGGCGACCGCCGACGGGACGATCAGTCGCAGGACTTACCAGCGCAACGGTGGAGGCCGATATCTCTCCGTCCGCCATCCGGGTGGGATCCAGACCACCTACATGCACCTCTCCCGCTATGCCGGGGGCATGGTGATCGGCAAACGTGTTAGCAAGGGGCAAGTGATCGGCTATGTCGGGTCGACCGGACTCAGCAGCGGCCCCCACCTGGATTACCGGATCCAGATCAACGGCACCTATGTGAATCCGCGCACTTTTCAATCCGACTCCGCAGACCCGCTCACGGAGGAGCAGCTCCCCGCTTTCAACGAAGTGGTTGCGGACCTGGACCGCTCCTGGCTGGAGCAGCAGAGGCAATTGAACGAGGAGGAGCGGATCAACACGACGCTGACCCGCAATCAGGGTGAGGATCCACTCGAGCGAAATGCCCCGAATACGAGGAGCAATCCGTAAAGTCCCAGCAGTAGCGGAGAACTCCGGTCTCCGTAGCGAGCGTAGAAACTCGGACTTGCGGACGGTTGCAGGTCGCAGACCAACTTGTCCCTAATCCGGGTCGGCAGCCGCCCAATCTCCGCCCCCTCAGCATCGACCACGACGGTTATGCCGCTATTGCCGCAGCGCACGGCAGGCAGACCGGACTCCACGGCCCGCATCGGCGTCAGCGCAGCATGGAGCTCCATCGCCAGGGGATGTTCAAACCAGCCGTCATTAGTGATGTTCACCAGCAGACGCGAACCATCGGCGGCAGACCGGCGTACGCTGGCGGCAAATCCCATTTCGTAGCAGATGAAGACCGAGAGAGGTACAGCTCCCCCGCGCAGGACCCTGGCCCCGGGTCCGGGGGTGAAATCGCTTTGCCCCAAATCGATATGCAGACCGGGGGTGAGGAGGTCGACCAGAGGGATCCGCTCGCCGAAAGGGAGAAGATGCTCTTTGTAATAGACCCCCTCCAGCGCGCCGCTATGGCCAACCATACCCGCCGCATTGTAGTAGAGGAAGCCTGCGGTCGGCGCAACGGCCAATCCCTGGAATCCGGTTACGATGTCGGTACCGAGGCTGATCGCGGCCCTGCGGAGCGCAGCCTCGGCGTGACGATCCCAGTAGACATTCACGGGGAAAGCCGTCTCCGGCCAGATGAGCAGTTCGGCGTCATCGTTGACGGCCTCGTGGCTCAGTTCGCTGAAGATGCGGAGGTTCTCCATCCGGAAATGCGGCTCCCACTTATCCTGCAGCGAGATGTTCCCCTGGACAGCCGCAACCCGGATCGTCTCATCACCCGGTTCGAAGCTCGGTCTTGAGAGAGCGCCGCAGATCAGGATGCTGAGCGCCAGCGCGATCAGGGCAGGCCTGCGGGATTGCCGCCCGCCCCAACAGAGAGCCGAGAGAGAGACTTGAAAACCAACCATCAGGAAGGTGAGGCCGAGTCCGCCAAGCCAGCCCGCGGGGGCAAGATATCCACCCGAAGCGGCCTGGCTTTGGGACAGATGAATCCAGCTGAAGGCCACCATGCCGCTGCCGCGCACCCACTCCAGCAATGTCCAGATGAGCGGCGCCAGCAGGAAGCCCAACGATCCCAGACGCGGTCGCAAAGCGAGGTATATCCGGATGAACAGCCAGGGATAGAGCGTGAGATAGAGGCTCCAGAGGAGTACGGCGGGGGCCATGATCCAGGGGACGGTGAGATCGGCTGCCGCATTCAGACTCATCATCCAGCGGAAAGTGAGGATATTGAAGAGCAGACCGAATGGTAGCGCCAGCCAGATACCGGCCTGGCGACCATGTGGACGCAGCCCGTCCAGCGCGGCAAAAAGGGGCAACAGGCAGATCCAGCCGAGCCAGGGCCCCAATGAGGGGGGCAGGGCGAGGTGATACAGTAAAGCAGCCAGCAGACCGGCCCCTATTAGTTTGCAGCGCATCTGATCTCCATTTATCGGGAAGCGGGCAGTTTAATCTCCCCGGGCCGGGGAGCCAAGCACAAAGCCGCTCAACAGCAAACTGTATCGTCCCGTTTCAGCACATGGCCGGAGATTTGACATCCGTCACCCAAGATGCTTAGCTTCCACAGTTACCCTGTAGCTGGCCGTTGTTCATGATGATCCCCCTCCCGTCCCCGGATCATTCCGACATGGCAGCCCACCTCATCCGGGAGATGTCATGCGATCCCTGCTGGTTCTGGTTGTCCTGACCCTTATTACGCCAATCCCCCTCAGCCATGCGGACGATTGTGTGACTTATGAGGATTTCATGCGCTGGGTTGCATCCGGCGACACCCCCGGATTCGCCTGGGATCTCGCCCTCGACGGCAATATCGTCTACATGGCCGACTCCGAGTTCGGCATACAGGTGATCGATACCGCGGATCCCATGGCCGTGGCGATCGTCCATCAACTCGACACCGGCAACGATACGCATGCCCTCTGGCTGGATGGCGATCACCTCTATGCGACCGATTCATACACGGGACTGCACATAGTGGATGTCGCCGTGCCGCTGGAGGCTACGATCATCAAGACGGTCAGCGGGTTTCATGATCCCCGCAGTGTCCGTGTGATCGGCGATTACGCCTACGTCGCCGACGGCACGGCCGGTTTACGGGTTGTGGATATCGCCACGATCGGCGCGGCCGCCATCGTCGCCACTCTCGACACTCCGGGCAACGCCAACTATGTCGAGATCGGGGGCGACTTCGCCTATGTCGCCGATGGAGCTTCCGGACTGACCATTGTCGACATCTCCACCCCGACCTCCCCCGCACTGGTCACCACAGTCCCCAATGCCGGTTTCACCTACCATGTCGAAGTGGCGGATGGCTGGGCCTATCTCACGGATGATACCAACGGCCTGCGGATATTCGACCTCTCCGATCCCGTCGCCCCCGAGTTCACGTCGGAATATGAGACGGAGGGCATAGCCTGGAGCGTCACGCTCAACGGCAATCTTGCCTATGTAGGGATCAGCAGCGGCGGCGTCGAGGTGATCGACATCAGCGATCGGACCAATCCCCTCCTCATGGGTTCTGTCGGTGTCCCCGGCTGGGCCAGGAACACGGTGGTGATGGACACGGATCTTTACGTCGCCGACGGTTTCTACGGTGTGCAGATCTTCGATGTCACCAACACCTCCTCACCGGAGATCATCGGCTCCAGGTCATCTGCAAGTTCCTCCTACCAGATCGTCGTCGGAGCTGACTACGCCTATATCGCCAATTGGGTCGATGATCTCTGGATTGTGGATATCGGCAATCCCACCTCACCGTTCTCGGTACGCACTGTCCCTCTGGCTGGCAATGCCACGGACGTCGAGATCCAGGGCAACCTGGCCTTCGTGACCTGTGGAGAGATAGGCGGCCTGCAGGTCGTCGACATCAACCCTCCGGGCAGCGCAATCGTCGTTACCGACCGCAACACCCCCGGCGAGGCTCTGGGGCTATGTCTGCTCAACGATCTGGCCCTGATAGCGGATGGCGAATACGGGCTGACCATCATCGATATCGAGGAGCCCCTGATTCCAACCCCCGTCGGCTGGATGCCGACGGAGGGTTCGGCCTTCAGTGTGGTCGGTCATGATGTCTGGGCATATGTCGCCGATACCGATGAGGGTGTGGCGATCGTCAATGTCTCCAATCCCGAATACCCCTGGTCGGTCGACCCCATTGAAACTCGGGGAGCTGTGCTCGGACTCGCCCTCGCTCATCCCTATCTCTATGTGGCGGATGCAATCGGGTTGGCGATATACGATATCACCAACCCCATGAACTCGCAGCTGGTCGGCTCCCTGATCACGCAGGGCACATCGCTTGATGTCGAGGTAATCGGCAATCACGCCTATATCGTCGATGGCATCAGCGGCATGCATGTCGCCGATATCAGCGATCCGGCAGCGCCCTATATCGTCAGCTCCATCAATACGCCGGGTTCGGCTCTCGGTCTGGACATAAACGATGACCATGTCTTCGTCGCCGATGGTATCGCGGGGATACAGGTATGTCCGCTCCACTGCTCCGACATCATTCCGGTCTACCTCAGCAGCTTTGTCCTGGCAGCCGACCCCGGCGAGGTCAGGGTCTCCTGGCAGGTAGCGGAGAGCAGTTCACCGGCCGAGTACAAACTCATCGCGACAGCGGGAACCAGGGAGCGTGAGCTCCCCTGGCGGAGCACGGCCCCCGGCAGCTTCAGCGCCCTCGACTCATCCCCCCTGCTCGCCGAGGGGGGCACGTTCACCTACACTCTCTACTTCAACGAGGACAGCAGCGGCTGGCAGCTGCTCCACAGCGAATCGCTGCAGCTGGCTCCCGCAACACCGGCAACCCGGCTGCAGGCTGTCTGGCCCAACCCCTTCAATCCGCACGCCACCATCGCCTTTTCCCTGGCGAGGACCGGTCAGGCGCGCATCTCCATCATCGACCCGGGAGGACGCCGCGTGCAGGTGCTGGCCGAACGGGAGTTCACTGCGGGCAGACATGAACTCGCCTGGAGTGGGCTCGATCATGATGGTACACCGGTCTCTTCGGGTATCTACTTCGCTGTTCTCGAAACAGATGAGGGTAATCAGACCCGCAAACTGGTGCTGCTCCGCTAGCGAATCGTCGAGATCCTGTGCGGATGGCGGAGCGGACGCCCCGGGGTGTCCGCTCTGTTTCCCGTCAGCTCAACCCCGCCGTGCCGGACACCGGGCCACCCGCTCCATCCCCAGCCGCTTCAGTTTCTTGAGCAACCCCTGACGGCTGAGGCCGAGTGCCCTGGCGCTGCGGCTGCGGTTGCCGGCAAAGCGTCCGAGGGTCTGGCGAATCATCCGCCGCTCCAGATCCTCCTGGGCATCCTGCAGCGAGAGGCCGACGAATGAGCGGGGCAGATTGTCGCCCGCATCGCCGAACAGCTTCTCGGACAGCATCCACCGCTCCACACGGCGCACTTCACCATAGAAGGCCATCAGCCGGGACATCTCATTCTGCAGCTCCCGCACATTGCCGGGCCAGGCGTACCGTTTGAGCGCAACCATGGCCTCCTCACTGATCTCGTTCAGACACAGAGAGCACTCCTCCGCCTTCTCGGTCAGAAAGGCCTGGGCCAGGATTGGGATATCCATGGTTCGGTCGCGCAGAGGCGGGATCTCAAGACGCACACCCTGGATGCGGTACCAGAGATCCAATCGGAACCGCCCCGATGTAACCAGCTCCTCCATATTGTGATGGGTGGCGGTCACCAGTCGGAAATCGACGGCGCGCAGGCGGTTCTCACCGACCCTGCGGATCTGCCGATCCTGAAGCACCCGCAGCAGCCGCACCTGGAGCATGGGGCTCAGATCCCCAACCTCATCCAGAAAGAAGGTGCCGCCGCCGGCCATCTCGAACAGCCCCACCCGCTCCTCGCGAGCACCGGTGAAGGAGCCGCGGGAGTGGCCGAACAACTCGCTCTCGATGAGCGTGTCCGTGAGCGCACCACCGTTCTGGGCGACAAACGTGCCGCCGGTGCGGGGGCTCATGCCGTGCAGCGCGCGCGCGAACAGCTCTTTGCCCACACCGGATTCCCCCTCCAGGAATACCGGCGCCTCGGTGCGCGCCACGCGGCGCAGCTGCTCGAGGAGATCGACCAGGGGACTCTCCGGATGGTGGATGATGGACATCAGCTCGAGTTGCTGCTTCGCACTGACACTGATCGCCCGGCTCCATTCGGCCCCCAGGTCGGCGAAGAGCAGGCCGAGATACTCCCGGCGGCGAGCGAGCCCCCTCACCAGACTGCGCGCCAGGCGTCCACAAACCCAGGGCGAACGGGTGCGCTCTCCCAGAGGCCAGAACCAGTCGACCTCCGCTCGGGAATCAGCTCCGGCGAAACCGAAATCCAGCTGCTGCCCCACCCCCGGAACCCTGACCGTATCGAGCACCAGAGGGGGCGCGCAGGCCTCCTCGTCCAGATGCGACAGCTCCGGATGAGGTCCATCCAACCTGCCCAGCAGGAAGCGTGGCCGCCCCGGGGCATCCCAGTGGAGCAGGTCCCAGCGACTGCCGGGAACCTGGGCCGACATCAATTCGAAAACCGCCTCTGCTGATCTCAATTCACCATCGAAAACCGGAATACTCGTCATTATCCCCCCCCCGGATGGCGCAGGAAATTGCAAAGACCATGCCTCGGGTCTGCAGTGGGATACCCGCACGGGGCAAGGGTTTGCGCAGCTCACCCTGCGGGGAACTACTGGGGATTGACCGGAGATTGTGGAAAAGGCAAGCGCCGCGCAGAAGGCGCGGCGCCGTATGAATTTGACTCGTCAAGGGATCGGACGGTGCAGCGGCTCAGTCGGACAGAAGCACCGGCCCCTCGCGTCGCTCGACACGACCGACGACACCGACAAGATCGGGCAGGTTCAGCGCCTCCACGCGGGGCAGATCGGCGGGATCGATCACCACTACGTAACCCACCCCCATGTTGAACACCCTGTACATCTCCTCGCGTTCGACCTCGCCCTTCTCGGCGATGAGATCGAAGATCGGCAAAGGGGTCCAGACCGAGGTATCCACCGTCACACTCAACCCCTCGGGGAGAATGCGGGGGATATTGTCGAGGAAACCGCCGCCGGTGAGATGGACCATACCCTTGATCGGCACCTCGGCCTGATCGATCTCGGCGACATGCGGCAGGTAGCTGCGGTGAACCGCCAGGAGAGCGTCACCCAGATTCACCTGCAGATCGCCGGCGGGTTCGTCGAGAGGAAGCTCCGCCACTTCGATCAACGCCTTACGGGCCAGGCTGAAGCCGTTGGTGTGGAGTCCAGTCGAGGCCAACCCGAGCAGGAGATCCCCCTCCCGGATCCGGCTCCCGTCGACGACCTTCTCCCTGTCGACGATTCCGACGATGCAACCGGCGAGGTCATACTCCTCGTCGGTGTAGAAGCCGGGCATCTCGGCGGTTTCGCCGCCGATGAGGGCGCAGCCGTTCTCCTTGCAGGCGCGGGCCATGCCCGCGACGACATCCTCCAGCACGCCCGGCGTCAGACGGCCTGTGCCGAAGTAGTCCAGAAAGAACAGAGGCTTCGCCCCCTGCACCAGGATGTCGTTGACGCAGTGGTTGACCAGGCAGGCGCCGACAGTGTCGTGGCGACCGGTCATGAAGGCCAGCTTCAGTTTGGTCCCCACACCGTCGATGCTGCTGACGAGTACGGGATTCTCGAAGCCCGCCAGGTCGAACAGGCCGCCGAAGGCGCCGAGTTGCGAGAGCACGCGTGAGTTCCAGGTTGAGCGGACCGATTCGCCCGCGCTTTTCAGGGCTTTGCTGGCCTGGTCGATATCAACTCCGCTATCACGATATTTCACGAGTAACCTCACGGAATGTGCCGGGTGAACCTAGTACTGACTGAGAGCCTCGTAGATCTCAACGGGCATCCCCGCCTCAATAAGCGTCAGCTCCCCCTCCTTGTAAAGAGTCACCAGGGCATCGACCACCTCGGGATCGAATTGCGTGCCCCGGAACTTCAGGAACTCGTCGATTGCCGTTTCGACGCTGAGCGCCTTGCGGTAGGAGCGGGTGCTGGTCATGGCGTCCAGGGTATCGCAGACATGGAGGATGCGCGCCTCCAGCGGTATCGCCTCCCCTACCAGCCCCTCGGGATACCCCGCGCCATCCGGGCGTTCGTGGTGGTATTTCACGACCCGGGCCGCCTCGTTGAGGAACTTCAACCGCTCGATGATCTGGGCGCCGATCACCGGATGGGCCTTCATCGCATCGAACTCCTCGTCGGTCAAGCGACCGGTCTTGGAGAGGATATCGCCACTGATGCCGATCTTGCCGATATCATGAAGCAGAGCGGCATATTCCAGCAGCTCCTGCTTCTTGCCCGGCAAACCCATCGCCTCCCCGAGCGTCACGGCGTAGCGGCTGACCCGGTAGGAGTGACCGTTGGTGTAGGCGTCCTTGGCGTCCAGGGCGCTGGTCAGCGCCGTCAGGGTGGAGATGTGCGTCTCCTTCATATCCAGGTAGAGTCGGTAGGCGTACCGCAGCAGCAGGAGCGGGATGATGAACAGCGCCAGTGTCCAGGGCGCAGTGAAGCGGTAAACCAGGATGATGATCGCCGTCAGCGGCACGAAGGCAACGAGATGACGGACATTCCAGAAGTAGTTGGTTTTCCAGATCCGGATCGGATTACGCTTGTCCGACAACCCGATGATGATGCTTACGGCGGAGGTATTGACCAGGAAATGCACCATGCCGCAGACGATGAGCGGCAACAGGAACAGCGGACGCCCCAGCGTATCGCTGAAGGGGAGCGCCTGGAAGACGATGCCGGCCAGACCGGTGGCCAGGGCCAGTACCGGAACGTTGAAAAAGATCTTGGACAGCGGGCGGCGACTGACCAATCCCTCCACGATGATGGCGCTGACGGCCTCCATCCAGGCTGCCGCATAGGGTCCGAAGATGACGATGGAGGAGAATGTGATCGGCGTGGAGACGCTGATCGACGCCCCGCCGTGGGGCAGTGTGACGTTGACCAGATCGGCGATGACCGTGAGCAGAATGAAGATGGCGTACTCCAGCCAGCGGCTCGAATCGAGCCTCTGCGACCAGAAGAACAGGCCGAAGTAGCCGATCAGGCTGATTGAGATGTAATAGGCGGTGAACGCCAGGCCGCGACCCTTGAAGAAACTCAACACATCCATCATCCAATCTTATGAAGGCTGACGCGATGAGAGGTGCTACCACCAAGTCTTGGTTAGCATCATATCGCCGAAAAACAGATCAAAGATGAACTTGAACATTGTCCACCTCCCTGGAGTAAAAAACATGAGTTGCATGTGAACTGGATAAACCGGTTCGCTCCGCTGGAGGTTTTCGCTACGCTGGGTTCATCGCGTCAGCCGCCGAATCTTGGACCGAGACGGCAAAAACTGTCAATGCGTTTCCTGCCAATTCACGCAGGCAACGGCATAGAAACGTGAAACGGGAGAGATCGGGAACAGGGCGCACGCAATAAACCGGACCCTATTGGGCCCGGTGGAGGTGATCTGCAGGGGGTAGTATTCGATTTCGATTCACCGCGAATCGAACAGGCAGAATGCTAGACGATGTCGAATTCGGGCGATTCCCTGTCCGGCCAGATGCCGGTAAGGCGGTTGAGGGCGGACAGCGTCGCCAGAACGGCAGCCTGACGGATGTCCTGCCTGACGATGGCAGAGCCGACATATGTCTGCACATTGCGACTCTCGACGGCGGTCAGATAGATGACCAGTACCTCCGCGTTTCCGAAAGTGATGGTGCGGAAGGCCGGGTCGGAAAAATCGATCTCGGGCTGATGCAGCAAAAGCACGCCCTGCAGGGTCGCCTGAATGACGGCGGCCAGATTCCCGTCAGGAGTATCCGCGGAGAAACCCTCGCCCACCTCACAACGCTCCCCGACGCACAGCGTGACTTCGGCATGAACGCGTCCGGCTTCATGGGTCACGGATATCCGCTTGAAGAGGATCCGCGGCTCATCGTCGGAGAAGTTCTCGATGATCAGGCCGTCATCCTGGAAATCCGTCGGTGAATCATCTACCTCGGGACCCAGTGACGCCGAGTCCACCTCAGCGAAAACATCCTCCTGTAAATTCTCAGGCTCGGCAATTTCATCCACATCATCCACCGGATCCTCGATCACGACACCGATGACACGATGATCTATATCGAGACCGGCTTTGACCTTGAGCAGGGTGTCGACATCACGGGCGATCAACCGCGGTTGCCGATCGGAACTGGCTGTGACATGGATTTCACTGATCACACCACTATCATCCGCCATTATACGGCACCCGGTAACCTCTTTGATGCCGGTCACGAGGGATTCCAGATATTTGATATTCGTATTGTTCAGTGTCATAATAATACCGATGTGCTGGAGCTAAGATGCCGACCCTAGAGGGGGATATTCTACCATAAATGATCGCTTCACGCTACTGACTTCGATTCAATCTGCATCCGGAGCGGTTAAAAGATCGCGCAACATCTCTTCACGCTTCCGAACATCCAATTGGCGACGGTGTCGGAGGCCGGCAACACCCAGCCCCTCAACCGCGAAACTACCCATTACAGTGCCAGTTAGAAGCGCGCGACGCAGAGCGGGGGTGTCGCAACAACCCTCGCAGGCCAGGCGCCCCATGACTCCACCGGCGAAAGAGTCACCTGCCCCGGTCGGGTCGACGATCTTCTCGACCGGGAAAGAGGGGAACGGATAGACGGCGCCGCCACTGAAGAGGAGCACTCCGTGCTCCCCCTTCTTCAGCATGCAGTGCGCGGGTCCCAGACCCAGAATGGCCTTGCCGGCCGCGACGAGAGAGTTCTCGCCGGTGAGCTGACGGGCCTCTTCATCATTGATGAACAACAAATCCACCCGACTGATCACATCGATGAGATCATCGCGGGTGATGTCGATCCAGAGATTCATGGTGTCCATTGCCGTGAAGCGGGGTGAGGCGATGGAGTTCAGCACCTCGCGCTGCAGAGCCGGGTGGATGTTGGCCAGGAAGACGATCTCACTGTTCAGTTGAGCCGTGGACAGCTCCGGGCTGAAGCTCTCGAATACGCCCAACTCGGTGAACAGGGTTTCGCGGGCGAGGAAATCCTTGCTGTAGCGGCCGCCCCAGCGGAAGGTCTTGCCCGGAGCCCGAACCACGCCATCGACATCAGCCGGCAGGGCGGCCAGCAGATCCAGATCCGCCTGCGCGAAGTCGTCCCCCACCACGGCGACTATGCTGGGTACGGCCCCGGCCAGCGATGCGGCCAGACTGAAATGGGAGGCGCTGCCGCCGAGCAGCCGTTCACCGCTGGTCTCCGCGGTTTCGATGTCATCATAGGCCATTGATCCGACGACGAGCAGTTCATTGCGCTCCATATCCCTCTCCTGTTCCCTTTTCCCGCGCCGGAGCGCGGGGAATCCCTACATACGCTCGGGCGCTTCGACACCCAGGTGGTCAAGACCATTGGCCAGCACCTGGGCGGTAGCCCGGGTCAGCGCCAACCGGGCCTGACTCAACCCGACATCTTCAGTAACGACCTGACATTCATGGTAGAACTTGTGGAAGCAAGTGGCCGTGTCCACAAGGTAATTGAAGAGCCGGTTGGGCTCACGTGCGTCCGCCGCCGAGATGATGGCGGCCGGGAACTGCTCCAGGAACTTGATCAGGGCCAGCTCCTCGGGACCGTCAAGACGGCTCAAATCGAGGTCCGGGCCGAATTCGATCGACAGCCCCGCCTCAACGGCCTTGCGGGTCACACCGGCGATTCTGGCCGTGGCATACTGGGCGTAGAAGACGCGACTCTTGCTGCTCTGCTCCCGCGCCAGGGTCAGGTCGAACTCCAGATGACTGTCCCGACGGCGAGTCAGGAAATAGGTCCGGGCAACATCCACCCCCACGTCCTCCACCAGATCCGCCATCGTCACGAACTCGCCGGCCCGTTTGCTCATCGCGACGGCCTCGCCGTTCTCGACCAGCGTCACCCACTGCAGCAGGAGAATCTCCAGCCACCCTGCGGGAGCGCCGATAGCGGTCGCGATCGCCTGCATCCGCGCGATATGTCCGTGATGATCGGGACCGAGGACATTGATGGCCTTGGTGAAGCCACGTTCCAGTTTGTCCAGATGGTAGGCTGCGTCCGCCAGGAAGTATGTGGGACGACCATCGCTGCGGATGACGACCCGATCCTTCTCGTCGCCGAAATCACTGGAGCGGAACCAGCGCGCCCCATCGGCCTCGTAAATGAGTCCCTTGGCTTCGAACAGCTCCAGCACCGCCAGCACCTTGCCGCTGGCGTGGAGCTCCTTCTCGCTGAACCAGACATCGAAAGGGGCCCGGAAACGTTCCATCTCCCGTTTGATCTGCACCTGGATCATCTGCACGGCCCATTGCGCATAGCCGACCAGAGCCTCCTCCTCCGGCAGCGCATCCCAGGCCGTGATCGATTCGGCGGCTTCGGCAACCAGGGTTCGGGCCATATCGACCAGGTAGAGACCGTGATAACCATTTTCGGGCAGCTCCAGCGGGTCACCCGCGAGCTCCCTGACCCGGGCGCGCAGGCTACCGCCCAGTGCGCGCACCTGGGCTCCGGCATCGTTGAGGTAGTATTCGCTGGTCACGCTGTAACCAGCGCACTGCAAGAGCCTGGCAAGCGCGGATCCAAACGCCGCCGCGCGGGCGCTGACCACAACCGGCGGACCCGTGGGATTGGCGCTGACGAACTCCAGGTTGATCGTCTTGCCCGCGCCGTGATCGCTCTTGCCGAACTCCCTGCCCGCATCGAGGATCCGACGGAGGATCCCCTGCACCTGCTCCTGCGCCAGACGGAAATTGAGGAAGCCGGGTCCGGCGATCTCGGCCGTCGCCTTGCCCTCGAGACGCCCGTTCAGCCAGGCGGCGAGTTCAGAGGCAAGATCCCGGGGCGGCAGACCGGCGGCTTTGGCGGTCATCATGCAGATGTTGCTGCTCAAGTCGCCGTGAGTCGTATCCTTGGGGACGGACATCGGAATTCGGGACGGCAGACCGACCGCCGGATGAGTTCCGGCAAAGAACTCGGCAATCAGGTCAACGATGGTCTCTTTCATTCACCGCTCCCGGGTAGCGGGGATTCATCAACGATCAGTTCACGCGGCGCATCGCCCCAGAATTTCTCCAGCGAATAGTACTCGCGGGTTTCGTTCCGGAAAACATGAACAACGATGTTGACGTAATCCAACAGGACCCAGCGCAGCGTGTCATTCCCCTCGACATGCCAGGGCTTGGCCTTCTCGGGCAACTCAAGACAGGCATCCTCGATGCTGTTGGCGATGGCCCTCACCTGGACTTCACTCTGCCCAGAGCAGATCACGAAGAAATCCGCAATCGGACTCAACTTGCGGAGATCCAGAATCACGACATCTTCGGCCTTCTTGTTCAGCGCAAACTGCGCCGCCGCTGCGGCCAGCTCCTTGCTGCTCAATTCCTGACTCACGTATCCTCCTAAATGCTGGTGCGTTCGAGACTGGAAGGTACAACAGGACAAAAAAAAGGGAAAGGGGGCAAGCGGGGACAGATGGGATTTGACTCCCGGCAGTATGTTGGCGCTGGATGTCGAATACTTGCCGCTACAGATTCCGGCCCAGGATATAGTCTATCAGGATCTCCAGGGCGATGATGGTCTCCCCGTCCACGTCCTGCTGAAGCGCAGACAGGTTCTTACGGGCCTCATCGCTGCGCAGGCGGGCCTCCCGCTTCGCAGCCTCCACCCCACCTAGCTCCAGCACGAGATTGACGATCTTTTCCCGATTCTCGCCCGGAAAGTGGAGCATGTTCTCAAGCTCCGTTCTCCCGGCCGGGGAGGCCTGATCATGAGCCAACAGGAACGGAAGCGTCAGTGTCTTTTCGGCAACATCGCTGCCCACCGGTTTGCCGAGGGTATTGGTATCGGCGATGTAATCCAGAATGTCGTCCACCACCTGAAAGGCGAGTCCGATGTTGCGTCCGAAGAGAGCATAGGCGTTGATGATATTCTCGGAGAAGTCCCCCAGGATCGCTCCCGAACGGCAGCTCGTTTCGATCAGCCGAGCGGTCTTCTCGTTGATTACGTCGAAGTACTCCGACTGGGTGGGGATCCGACCGTTGCGCAGCCCTACCTGCATCAGTTCACCCACACTCATCTGGTGAACGGTCGTGGCCATCAGGTCAATGATCGGCCGCAGATCGGCCGCGAGCATGAGGGTGATGGCGCGGGAGTAGATGAAGTCCCCCATGAGCACAGCCGAACCGGCTCCATCGCTGGCATTCAAGGTCGGCTTCCCTCGTCGGCAATGGCTGCCGTCGACTACGTCATCGTGTAGCAGCGTTGCGGTGTGGATCATCTCCAGGACCGCGGCCGTCAGGAGCACTGCGTCAGATGAGGATCCGGGGCTGCCGGCCGCCAGGATGTGAAGCGCCGGACGCAGCCGCTTCCCCCCCTGGGCGAAGACCTTTTCGTTCAGGCTGCGGATGTAGGCCACATCCGAACCCAGACGATCCCGCATCAACTCCTCGGTTCTGCTCAGGTCATATATAACGGCATCCTTCAGACCGGATCGCTCCAGCTTGATGCCCTTGAGGAAAGCGGGTTTCAAAGCAACTCCCAACATAAAGTCATACTCAGTGCAGTTTTGGGATCAAGCTGGCAAGCTATCATATGCCCCAACTACTGTCAACGGGACCATCCCCGGGCGATCCGGCGAAAACCGGTCACAAACTCATGTCGTCATCCGGCGCATTTTGCTCATCATCCTGAGGGGTATCGCCCGGATCGGATTCCTCCGCCACATCATCGGCACCCTCCTCCCGCCTCCGACGGCGTTCGACCGATAGCGCCACAACGGAACTGGCCATGTAAAGGATGAAGAGCGGAACGCTCATAGCCAGTTGGCTGATGACATCCGGCGGCGTGAGGACCGAACTGAACACGAGCATGATTATGAAGGCCACACGCCACTGTTTGAGCAGCCAGCGTGGCGAAAGCAGACCAAGCAACGTCAGGACGAAAATGATCAGGGGCAGTTGAAAGACGATGCCGAAGGCCACACAGAGTTTGGCCACGATTCCGAACAGAGAGGTGATCCCCACTGTCATCACGACATCCTCCGGCACCAGACGGTAGAAATAACCCATGGTGATCGGCGTTATCACCAGATAGGAGAAGGCGGTGCCGCCGTAGAACAGAAGCGTCGAGATGATGAACAGCGGGCGCACCTTGGATTTCTCGTGCTGATAGAGCGCCGGTGCGACGAAGCTCCAGATCTTGTAGATGACGATCGGCGTACCAACGAACAGCGCTGTCGCCGCACTGACTTTGAGCCTGATCAGGAAGGCTTCCGGCGGGGAGAAGATATGTGCCGGTGAGTTCTCCGGCAGGAGACCGACAATCACATTGAGGATCCGACTCGAAAGGAACCAGGCCCCCCCCGTGCCGATCGCCAGGATCGTGAATACGGTAACCAGCACCTGGCGCAACTCGCCCAGGTGCTGGAGAAATGGCATGCGATCCAGTTGCTCATCCATGTGCTCGGACAATATAGCCTCTACTTGCCGAGATAGATGACCGTCGACGTTTCCGTGCTGGTGAACGACTGTTCGGGTCCGAAGGGTTCACCCTTATCATCCACCTCTTGCTGACTCAAAATGCTTTTGACCGAGGATTCGAAAGTGACGAATATCCCCGTCGCCTTGTCCATGTTGCCGTGCCCCTTGATATCGATGGAGCCCTTGATTCTGCCGCTACCCTGCGGCCCCTCGATGATGCCGTCGAGCATCAGTTTGCCCTTGATCTCTATCCGGGCGCAGTCGCGGAATTTCGCCACTTCGTCACGAACGTAGGTAAAGGTGATGATCGAATCGGTCAGAACGGAGGCCATAGGCCCCAGATCCTCCTCAGTGGCGATCTGCTGCCATGAACCGCCCGGGTGGACCACCTCGTCAGCCGGAGACATGTACAATGTCTGATCGACACTGGCCTTGAGCTGCTCAAACATGCCGTTGAATTCATCGCTCTTGGAGGGCATGTTGATCGGCTCGCAGCTCTCGGCACTGCGCAGGAAACCGATCTTGAACCCCTCCAACTGTTTGAACTCCTTGATGGGCTCCATCGTGATGGCCATGTCGTTCCGACGTGCTCCCTGAACCTTCGTGAACTTCACATCCGTGGACCAGTCACCTTTTTCATCCTGTTTCCAGCCGGTGGCGCGCCACTGGAACCGCAGACTGGAGACGAAGGATCCACCATGTAACTCCACCTCCTGGCTGTTGGAGACCGAGTACTTCATGTTCTCACCCGTCGGACGGAAACTGAAATCCAGGGGGGGGAGATCGGTTTTCACTGCAACCGCGACATTGCCGCCGCCACCGCAACCAGCCAGCAAACCGACCATAACAGTCATCACCAGAGTGCTGAAAAATGCCTTACTGCGAAACATCATTTTCCTTTCCGCTCTTCACGCTTGTCGAGCAGTGTTTCCAGTTCACTAGTGAACTGGTTCAAATCGGTGAAACGTCGATAGACCGATGCGAAACGGACATACGCGACCTCGTCCAGGTCCTGTAGCCGTAACATAACCTCCTCACCCAGCTGTTTGGAAGTCAGTTCTCCACCCAGACTGGAGTAAACGACCTTTCTTTCGACGCTATCGACAAGTGCTTCCAGATCTTCGCGCGAGACGGGCCGCTTCTCGCAAGCTCGCAGCAACCCCCCCAGGATCTTGCCGCGATCGTAGGAGACGCGCCGGCCATCCGTTTTGACGACGGTAACCGGACTGCGCTCTACGTACTCATAAGTAGTGAAACGGGCAGTGCAGGCCAGGCATTCGCGCCGTCGACGCACCGCCTCACCTTCACGAGTACTGCGAGAATCGACAACCCTGTCCTCCATGTGTCCACAGAAGGGGCACTTCACATCTCACCTCCGTTTATCTGACGCACTCACATCACTAGAATCTTGCTTTCGAACCCTCCGCATAGAGGGGGAAAGCCGTGGCAAGGTCCTTGACCTGCTTGGCCACTACCGGCACCTTCTCATCGAGGGCGCTTTCGGATGTCGCCAACGCATCCAGGGTTTCGGCAATCATGCCGCCGATGGCCTTCATCTCCTCTTCGCCCATGCCGCGTGTGCTCAAAGCCGGGGTGCCGATCCGCACGCCGCTTGTGACGAAGGGACTCCGCTCATCGAAGGGCACGGTATTCTTGTTGACAGTGATCCCAACTTTTTCCAGGGCAGCTTCGGCCACGGCGCCCGTGATCTCCGTGCCGCGGAAATTGATGATGATCTGGTGGTTGTCTGTGCCGCCGGAGACCAGCTTGTAGCCACGCTCAAGCAGCGTCGCAGCCAGGGCCCCGGCATTGGCCACGACCTGGGCGGCGTATTCCTTGAACTCGGGACGGAGAGCCTCCTTGAAGCACACGGCCTTGGCGGCGATAATGTGCATGAAGGGACCACCCTGGTTGCCCGGGAAATTGACTTTGTTGATCGCGTTGACGTGATCCTTCTTCTCGAGGATCAGACCGCCACGGGGACCGCGCAGGGTCTTGTGGGTGGTCGAGGTGACGACATCGGCCCAGGGCACCGGGCTGGGATGCACACCACCGGCGACCAGACCCGCGATATGGGCCATGTCCACGACCAGGATGGCGCCGACCTCGTCCGCCGCCGCGCGGAACTTCTCGAAATCGATGAAGCGGGGATACGCGCTCGCGCCGCACATGATCAGCTTGGGCTGCTCGCGGCGGGCTATCTCGAGCATCTCGTCGTAATCGATGGTCTCGGTCCCCTCGGAGACTCCGTAGGGTACGACCTCGAAGAACTTGCCGGAGAAGTTCAGCGGGTGGCCGTGGCTCAGGTGACCGCCATGGGACAGGTTCATCCCCATGATCTTGTCGCCGGGTTCCAGGAAGGCCATATAGGCAGTGATGTTGGCCTGCGTGCCCGAGTGGGGCTGCACGTTGGCGCGTTCGGAACCGAAGAGTTCACGGGCACGATTGCGCGCCAGCTTCTCGACCTCGTCGACATGCTCGCAGCCGCCGTAGTAACGCTTGCCGGGATACCCCTCGGCATACTTATTGGTGAGAACGGATCCCATGGCCTGCATGATTGCCGGGGAGACGAAATTCTCCGACGCGATCATTTCGAGTCCAAACTCCTGCCGGGACAGTTCGCCCTGCATCGCGTCGTAAACATCGGGATCGATCTTCTTGATCAGTTCCACCCTATTACCTCCAAGATGTCCCCGCGGGGCGGGGCGGTTGTCAGACGCCTTCAGCGACGTCCCGTTGTCTGTCGAAATCGTTGATTTTGTCTATCCGGCGGGCGTGACGATCGCCGCCAAAAGCGGTTGCGAGCCAGAGCTCTACCCAGTCGCCGGCTTCACCGGCTTCCAGCCGATTGCCGGGCAGGACCAGGATATTGGCATCGTTGTGTTCACGGGAGAGTCGCACCGCATCCACATCCTGAACGAGTGCGGCCCGCGCACCCTGCACCTTGTTGGCGGCGATGGACATGCCGATCCCCGTTCCGCAAATCAGGATTCCCCGCTCGACCTCGCCGGCCACCACCTTCCGGGCAACGGCAAAGGCATAATCGGGGTAATCCGCCGGGGACTCATCATGACTGCCCAGATCCAGGACATCGTGCCCTGCGGCACGCAACCTGTCACGGAGCGCAGCCTTGAGTTTCAATCCGCGATGGTCCGTAGCAATAGCCAGCTGCATATCCACCCCTTTTCGCCATGTAGCGAGTGTGTTTCAGAACTTCTCCAACGCCCGGCGGATATAGCCCTCGATCTCCCGGGCCGTCGCTTCGTAATCCTGACGACTGCCCATGTAGGGATCATCGACACCGGGACCGAGATAGGGCTCACCGGCCCACTCACTCAGCAGCAGAATCCTCTTGTTCTCCCCTCCGGAGATATCGGTGATCGCCAGACGGTGCTCCTCCTCAAGCGCTATCACCAGGTCAGCCTCCGCCAGGATCTCCGGAGTCAGCTGCCGGGAACGGTGGGCATCAATGCAGATCCCCCGCTCACGCAGGATATCGGCACCATGCCGACTGGGTCTCCGCCCCTGTGGCGCTCCGACCCCCGCCGAACTGACAACACCCGCCAACCCCTGTTCGGACAGGAGATGACGGGTCAAACCTTCGGCCATGGGGCTTCTGCAGATGTTCCCCGTGCATATGAACAGAATATGTTTAAGGCTCATCCACCAGCAGCTTTCAACGCCAGGTTAAAAGGGACTTTTCCCTCCCGCACCACCTTGTACGGGTGGCAACTGAGATCGACCAGTGTGGAGGGTTGTGCCCCCTCTGCGGCCACTCGACTCTCGAGATCCGGGTCGGTGACGATCAGATCGACCTTGTTCGTGAACAGCTTAACAATTTCAGATCCAGATTCAAGAGTAGGTTCGCCCGCCATGTTGGCGCTGGTGGAGAGCAGAGGCATCTCCAACATACCCATAAGGTCCTGCAGGAACCCGGAATCGGGGATGCGGAAGGCGATGCGACGCAGGCCGTCCTCACTCTCGGTCGTACACTCATCCGGTGCCGTGGCCGCAGCCGGCAAAATATAGGACACAGCCCCAGGGCTGTGTGCTTCGATCAGATCACGCTCCTTGTCTCCCAGGTCGGCCCACTTCCCCACCATAGCCATGTCCTTGGCTAACAGGATAAGTCCCCTGGATTCATCGGAATAGCCTTTCAGATTAGCCATTTTACCCGCCATACCTCTCATCGTGGCGAGCCCATGGATTCCATAAAGAGTATCTGTCGGCAGGATTGCCATCCCACCGATAGTCAGAGCCCTGATCGTCGTCAGCAGGGCCTTGGAATCCTGAACGCAGATCTGTTGATCCTTCATGACTGGCTCCATTCTCCCCTGTAGGTTTCCAATTTCCGGGCGATGGATTCGTCCTCCACACCCAGAATGGACGCGGCCAGCAATGCAGCGTTAACAGCGCCCCCCGTGCCGATAGCCACCGTCGCGACGGGAATCCCCCGCGGCATCTGCACCATTGACAGAAGAGCATCAACCCCCGCCAGTGCGCCGGCCTTTACGGGCACGCCGATCACGGGCAAGGTGGTGTGGGCCGCAACCACTCCAGGCAGGGCCGCACTCAACCCCGCCATTGCGATGATTGCTTTGAGACCGCGTTCACGAGCCCCTGAGGCGAATTCGCTGACACGGTCCGGTGTCCTGTGAGCACTGGCGATCTTTGTCTCGTATTCAATACCCATACGATCCAGTGTGTCAGTGCAAGGTTTGAGTAGATCGCTATCTGATGCACTTCCCAAGATGATTCCTACTTTAGGCATCCCTGCCTCCCTCTCTTTGCAGAACTCTCCAGCCTATGTCACGCCGATAATAGCAATCCCGAAAGTTGATCCCCGCAACGCGGTTGTAGCAGCGCTCGGCCGCAACGGCCAGATCCTCACCGCAGGCGGTCAGCGCGAGAACGCGTCCACCAGCAGTCAGCATCTCTCCAGCTTCCAGTTTCGTCCCGGCGTGAAAGACCAGAACCTCATCATTGTCGATACTGTTTGAGCCCAGTCCGGTAATTGCGAAACCTGTGGGATAGCTCCCGGGGTACCCCCCTGAGGCCAATACCACAGTCATCGTCGGCGCCGGATTGATCCGAACCGCTTCGCGGTCCAGGGCACCCATGGCCGCCCCGGAGAGCAGCCGGCCGAAATCCCCATCCAGGCGGGGTAGAACCGCCTGCGTTTCCGGGTCCCCGAAGCGGCAGTTGAACTCCAGCAGCTTCGGGCCGTTGTCGGTCATCATCAGCCCGGCGTAGAGCACCCCGCGATAGTCGATGCCCTCTTCATTCAAGCCGCGCAGGGTGCCGCCGAACACCTGTTCGGCGATGGCGTCGAGTTCCTCGTCACCGAGACCGGGTACGGGACTGTAGGCCCCCATACCACCCGTGTTGACTCCGGTGTCACCCTCACCCACACGTTTATGGTCCTGACTCGACGGCAAAAGGAAATAATCTTTACCATCGCAGATGGCCAATAACGAAATTTCATAACCTGTCAGACGCTCTTCGACAAGCAATTTTCTTCCGGCCTCTCCGAAGGCCCCGCCTGAGAGCATCTCGCTCCCCTCCTTCAGGGCCTCCTCACGACTGCCGGGCAAGACGACCCCCTTGCCGGCGGCCAGGCCATCCGCCTTGAGAACGGGAAGTCCGGGGATCCCGTCGAGAGCGGCGGGCAGATCAACCGGGTCATCAACCTCCACCGCGGCTGCGGTCGGCAGGTTGTACCTGTCCATGAACCGCTTGGAGAAGATCTTGGAGCCCTCGAGACGGGCGCCGTCTGCACCCGGGCCGAAGACTGAGATCCCCAGCGCGCGGAGACTGTCACCCAGACCGGCGACCAGGGGCGCCTCGGGGCCGATAACCACCAGATCGGGGGCAAGTCCGGCGATGACGGCGGGATCGGACATGTCCAGCGACGGATCGACATTCCAGCCCGCCGCAGCCGTCCCCCCGTTTCCCGGGCCGACCATTACTTCGCTGATTGAATCGGACTGACTCAATCGCCAGGCCAGGGTATGTTCCCGACCTCCCGATCCTATAACGAGTACGCGCACAGGCACTTCCTTTCGTTTGCCCGTTGAATCTATACCTAAGCCGGAAAATGCGACAACCGTTTTATTCGTTAATCCTTGACAAAGAGTCGGCCAAGTGCCAAGGGGCCCTTACTACGTCCGATAACTCCGACAAGCGCTACCATGGTCAGCACGTATGGTAGCATTTGGACGAAACGGACGGGGAGCCAGGAGATGTGCAGGTGCCCCTGCAGCGATTCCGTGAAGCCGAAAAGGAGGGTGGCGGCAAGAACTCCACCGGGATGCCACTTGCCGAAGATGAGGGCGGCCAGCGCTATGTAACCCCTGCCGGCACTCATGTTCTTGACGAAATAGTGAGCGTTGAGACTTAGAAAGGCGCCACCGGCGCCAGCCAGGACTCCGCTGAGCAGCACACCCTGCAACTGGACAAGATGCACCCTGATGCCCAGGGAATCCGCCGCCTCGGGATGCTCACCAACCGACCGGAGCCGCAGCCCGAAACGGGTGCGGAACAGCACCCAGGCCGCGATGGGCACGGCCAGCAGAGCGCAGATTGTCAGAATCGGTACTTCGGTCAAGATTCCCGACAGCGCCTCCGGGGAGGAGAAGCCGTCGACGCGGGGCGAGTTGCTGCCGCTGTCGAAAAAGATCCACATCAGGAATTCGGTAAGACCCATGGCCAGCATGTTGATCGCGACCCCGCTCACAACCTGGTCTACACGGAACTTGAGCGACATCAGGGCGTGCAGCCCGGCTATCAGGGCACCGGCCAGTATGGCCGCCAGGACGCCCGCCGTCGCCGACCCCGTATAATAGCTGACCGTGGCGGCGGTGAAGGCCCCCGTCAGGAGGATCCCCTCCAGGGCGAGGTTCACGACTCCGCCCCGCTCTGAAAACATGCCGCCCAATCCGGCCAGCAGCAGTGGGGTCGCGGTGCGCAAAGTGGCGAAGAGGAGAGCGATCATTGGCGCCCCCTTCGTCGCCGACGCCGACGCGTGGCCATCTCGCCGATGGCCACCACGAACAGTATGATCATGGCCTGCAGCACCACCACCAGCTCACGCGGCACCTCGGTGAACAGGTCGATCTCCAGCGCCCCGGTGTTGAGGAACCCGAAGAGCAGGGCGGCGAGGACAATCCCCAGCGGGTGATTCTTCCCCATCAGCGCCACGGCTATCCCGAGAAAGCCCAGCCCGGTTGAGAAATTATCGAGATAGCGATGTCGGTAGAGCAGCACTTCGTGTACACCCACCAGCCCCGCCAGCGCACCCGCAACGGCCATGGCCCGCATCTGCACCCGCCCCACGGCGATACCGGCATAGCGCGCCGCCTGAGGGTTCAACCCCACGCTCCGTAGCCGATAACCCTCGACACCCCGCTTGAAGAGGAAAGCCACCGCAATGGCGGCCAGCAGTGCCAGGATAATCGAAAAGCCCAGCGGATTGGCGCGGTTCAGCCCCAGCCAGGCACCGACAGGTCCACGTGCGAAGGGGATGAGTTGAAAGGCTTCGGGGATAACCGCCGTATGGGGGATCATCCCGGATTCCTGGAGGTAGTACTCCACGCAGTAGCCGGTCAGCCCCACCGCGATGAAGTTCATCATGATCGTATTGATAACCTCGTGCACTCCGAATCGGGCGCGCAGCCAGCCGGGGATGAATCCCCAGATCGCGCCGCCTGCAGCCGCAGCCGCGATGCCCAGAATCATGGCCACGGGTCGGGGGGCCTCCGGCAGACTCAGGGCCACGACCGCGGCCAGGAAAGCCCCCATGTAGAGCTGCCCTTCGCCGCCGATATTGAAGAGCCCCGCCCGGAAGGCGTAGGCCACACTCAGGCCGGTGAAGATCAACGGCGTGGCGCTGAACAGCACATGGGCGAAACCGTCAACACTGCGCAGACCGGGCAGGAAGATCAGACTGAGTACCCTGAGTGGCGATTCGCCGATGGCGAGGACGATAACGCTCCCCACCGCGAAACTCAGAGCCAGAGCCAACAGGGGCGGCCAGAGCGATTCCACCGCTATCAAACCAAGTCTCCGCAGCCAGGCCGCGATGGGCGGCAGCCCCCCCTTAAGTTTCGGATCAGGCACTCTCCACCTCCCCCCGCGCTCCGGTGATCCAGAGTCCAAGCTCCTCCTCATCGGTCTCGCCCGCGTTCAGGACCGTGACCAGCCGCCCCTTGTAGAGCACGCCGATACGATCGCTCAAAGCCAGCAATTCACTGAGTTCGGATGAGAAGAGCAGCTGGGCCAGTCCACGGGATCGCAATGCGATCAGCTCCCTGTGGACAAACTCGATGGCCCCCACGTCCACGCCGCGTGTGGGGTGGGCGGCGACCAGGACCTTCAGCTCGTGGGCCAGCTCCCGCGCCAGGATCAGCTTCTGCTGATTCCCACCCGACAACTCGTCGACGGCCTGTTCCAGATCACTCACCCGCACGTCGAAGCTCCTGATCCGCTCATTGGCCAGAGAGGTCAGGGCCGCGGGACGGAAGAGTCCCCAGCGACTCACCGCGGCCGAATCCTCCTCGCCCAGAATCAGATTGTCCTTCAGGTCCATCTGGAGCACAAGCCCCGTACGCTGCCGGTCGGCGGGAACATGGCGCACGCCCAGCTCCCTGGCCCGGCGGGGATGGAGCGGCGGCAGCGCCTCCCCCTCAAGCAGCATTTCGCCGTCAGTGTGGTGGCGCAAGCCGGTGATCACCTCGGCCAGTTCGCGCTGGCCATTGCCCTCGACACCGGCGATGCCGAAGATCTCCCCCTGGCGGATCGTGAAACTGATCCCAGAGAGGGGGTGCTGGTCCCGCCGCCGAGGCAGACACAGGTTCCGAACCTCCAGCGCGGGCGCGCCCAGGGTCTCCACGGGCCTCTCGACCCGGAAGAGCACATCGCGCCCCACCATCATCCGCGCCAGGGTCGGAGCATCTGCCTCCCGGCCGCCGATCGATCCGACGAAGCCGCCGCGACGCATGACATGAACCTCATCGGCCAGCGCCAGTACCTCGTCAAGTTTGTGGGTGATCAGGACGATGGTCTTCCCCTCGTCGCGGAGACGACGGAGAATCTCGAAAAGGAAGCGCGCCTCCTGGGGGCTGAGAACGCCGGTTGGTTCGTCGAAAATCAGGAAATCGGCGCCTCGGTAGAGCACCTTGAGGATCTCAACCCACTGGGCCTGCCCCACGGAGAGATCGCCGACCAGCGCATCCGGATCGACCTCCAGGCCGATGCGTCCGCTGTCTCCCCTCACGGCTTCTCGCGCCGCTTCACGATCGATTCCGCCCCGTTTGATGGGTTCGGCACCCAGGACGACGTTCTCCGCCACGGACAGCGTGTCGACGAGCATGAAGTGCTGGTGAACCATCCCGATGCGGCAGGCGATCGCCTCCTGGCTGCCCGCGAAACTCCGCTCCCGGTCCTCCACGATGATCTTGCCGCTGTCCGGGCGCAACATGCCGTAGATCAGGCGCATCAACGTGGTCTTGCCCGCGCCGTTTTCGCCGACGAGCGCGTGGATCCGCCCGGAGGTGAACTCCAGCGAAACATCGTCGACGGCCCGGATGCCGGGGAAGGAGCGGGTGAGGTGTTCCAGAGCGATTTTCACGCGCTATTTCCTCGGAACTGTTATCCGACCGGCTGCGATCTCAGCCGCCAGAGAATCGGCAACGGCACATAACCGCGGCGTCAGCAGATCCCGATTGTGCTCGTCCAGCGAGTAACCGAGATGGCCGGTCTCCAGGCCGAACTCGTTGAAGCCACCCTGGAAAGAGCCCTGCACCAGCCGTTTGATCGTGGTGTAGACGGCGCGATCCACCCGCTTCTCCATGCTGGTGAGCATGGTGCCGGGCGCCATGTGATTCTGATTGGAATCCACTCCGATAGCCAGAACCCCCTTCTCCCTGGCCGCCTCGATTACACCGTTGCCCGTTGTGCCCGAAGCGTGGAAGATGACATCGGCGCCCTGCCCGATCTGGGACAGAGCCAGCTCCTTGCCCTTGACGGGATCGCTGAAGGCCGTAGGGGTGAGTCCCGCGTAGTTGCTGAGAATACGGATATCCGGCCGCACGGCCAGAGCGCCCGCGGAGTAACCGGTCAGGAACCGCTTGATCAGGTCCCCCTTCATTCCGCCGATAAAACCGATCACCCCGGTCTCCGATTTGAGCGCGGCCTGGGCGCCGACCAGGAAGCACCCCTCCTCCTCGCGGAAGGTGAGACTGGCGACGTTGGACATGCCTTCGATCCGGCCATCGACAATGGCGAAGTGGATGTCGGGATAGTCGGTCGCCACCTTGCGGATCGATTCCGTGAAGAGGAAGCCGACGCCGATCACGAGATCGAAGCCGCGATCGGCCAGCTTGCGCAGCCCCTGCTCGCGATCGGAATCCTGCCCGGGCTCGAACTCCACGGCGGTGATCCCGAACTCCTCCTTGGCCTGAATCAGGCCGCGATAGGCGGAGTCGTTGAAGGAGCGGTCCCCCTTGCCGCCGATATCGAAAACCATACCGACCTTCAGGTTGTCGTCACTCTGGGCCCCCCTCTCCCCCTCTGACGAGGAGCCGCAGGCCAGGCCGCACAGGGCGACAAACATCAGTAGCAGAATCATCCTCTTCATGTGCTCCCCTTTGGTCAGTTCCTATCGGAGATTATCCTGGTGCCGCCACGCCCCGCAAGTGCGTCGGCGAGGTTGTCGGGTGAACAGACGATGGCCTCACGTCCCCCCTGCTCGAGGAAACGACGGGTGGCCTCCATCTTGGGCCCCATGCTGCCGGGCGGAAACTCGCCCGCATCCTGGTACCGCTTGAGTTCGTTCAGCGTGATGACTTCGAGATCCCTCTGATCCGGTTTGCCGAAGTCCACGGCCACAGCATCCACACCGGTGATGAACACCAGGTGGGTGGCCTTGAGTTGACGAGCGAGCAGGACTGCCGCCAGATCCTTGTCGATCACCGCGTCAATCCCCTTGAGCAGCCCGTCGCGATCCCGCTTCACGGGGATCCCCCCACCGCCGGCGGCGATGGTCACCACCTCGGCCTCAACCAGCTTTTTGATGGAGTCTATCTCGATAATGCTCTTCGGGTCCGGGCTGGGTACGACCCGACGATGACCCCGGCCCGCGTCCTCCCGCATCACCCAACCCTTTTCACGTGACAACATCTCCGCGTCGCCGGCCGAGTAGAAGGGGCCGATCGGCTTGCTTGGATTCTCGAAGGCGGAATCGGCGGGATCCACCTCGACCTGAGTCACGAGAGCGGCCACGGGACGCTCGTGCCCCGCCAGATGCAGTTCGTTGCGCAGGGCGTTCTGGATCAGGAAACCCAGCCCCCCCTGACTGTCCGCGCCGCAGACAAAGAGCGGCATGGGGGTGACCTCGTTCTTGGCCGTTTCGTTTCTGATCACGATATTGCCGACGACCGGACCGTTGCCGTGACTGACCACGACCGGTATGCCCTCCACACAGAGTTTGGCGACGTGCGACATCGTGCTGCGTGCGGTGTTGAACTGTTCGTTGATGGTGCCCAGCGCTCCCGCCGGGACAACGGCGTTGCCGCCGAGCGTGATGATGACCAGGTCATCCTTACTGAATCGCTTCATTATCTCTATTCTGTTCCAGGCAAAGATCCAGAGTCAGGGCCAGAACGGCCTTGACTACGTGTAAGAGATTCTCCGCTTCCTCCAGATGGATGGCCTGCGGGATCTCCAGGAGTTGTTCTTCGATTTCTGTACCGCGTCCCTGCGGTAATCCGCCCCCAAGGAGGGCTCCCTGATTGGCGAAAGCAAAACGATCGGTCCCCATGCGCCAACCGGAATAGCGTTCGGTCTCCTGGCGCGTGGCGACCATTGCGTCCTCGTTGTCCGCGACTCCCCAGTTGAGGGAGAAGACCAGGTTGGAATCGGCGATGGCCTCGATCGGATCGTCGGTGACCTGCAGGCCACCGGGAACGATGCTGTCCATCCGCTCGCAGAACTCCTCCCCGGGGTGGAACTCGGACGGGCAGGCCAGACGCAGGTCGATATCCCGCCGTACGCACAATTCCGCCAGACTCAACGGCAAGGCCGCCGGCTTGGGGCTGACTCCCGGCGGCGCCCAGACGATGCTGGCCGTGGCGCCGGACATGTCCCGGCCAATCCGCTCCTCGACGGCCAGCAGACTGGCCAACGCCTGACAGGGAGCCGCGCTGTCGCTGAGCATGTTGAATACCGGGCGGCTCATCAACTCGGCTGTGTCCTCGATGAAGGACTGCCCCTCTCCCGACCGGATAGATGAGATCGCCAGCCCGTGACCGGTGCGATCGAGTTGAGCGAACAGGTCGAGATAGGTCTCGTTCCAGTTCAGGTTGATGCGGCTCGGCTCGATCTCGTGCGCCCGGCCGCCTAGTTGCTCCATGGCCAGACGATAGGGATTCCAGGCGGGCAACACCCGGTCCAGATCGAACAGGAAAAGCTGCACTCCCGTCAGGAGCTGGAGTTCATCACCCGAGGCATAGCGACCCTTGAGCTCCCTGGTGAACGCCAGCAGTTCGGTGATCTCCTCATCACTCAGATCTGTCAATGACAGAAGATCAGCGCCCTTGCGGTAGAGGCTCATCGATCTGCTCCTTCATTCGAGGTGAAAGCACGTTGTGTCGTCGCCAAAGACGGCTCACCCGCAACGGTTGTGCGGAGGGTGAATCATAAGAAGATCATGGTACAAAAGGGGACAGGCAGTGTCAATCGGGCGCGAGTGGGGAAGAGCGGTCCGGCCCGGTTCCGACCACTATTTTTCGGACCTGTTCTCGCTCACGGACTCCAGAGCCCGGCGCAGAATGCCCCCGGCTTGCGCCAGTTCGCCCTCCGCCCGCTCCCTGTCCAGACCGCCCAGATGCATGAGCAATGCGGTTTTGACGTGACCGTCGGCGGCAGTGAGCAGATCAGCCGCGGCCTCGTAGGCGAGTCCCGTTACCGACATCACCAGCCCTCTGCTCCGCTCGACCAGTTTCTCGCAGAGAGGGTCGAGGTCAACCATCAGATTATCGTAGACCTTACCGGTCAGGATCATCGCCGTGGTGGAGATCATGTTGAGTGTCATCTTCTGGGCGGTGCCGGCTTTCATCCGCGTCGACCCGGCAATCGGCTCCGGTCCCGTAACCAGGCGGATCACCACCTCGCCGGGCACCGAGACGTCGGGATTGCAGGTGATAAAGGCGGTGCGGCAGCCCCGTCTTACCGCCTCCTCGACTCCACCGGAGGTCCAGGGCGTTCGGTGACTGGCGCTGATGCCGATCACCGTGTCCCTGGGTTCGGGGTCGAGTCGGGCCAGGTCGGCCGCGCCGACATCCTCCCGATCCTCCGCCCCCTCCTGGCTCCTGGTGAGAGCCGCCGGGCCACCGGCGATCAGACCTACAACCGATTCGGGCGATACGCCGAAGGTGGGTGGGCACTCGGCGGCATCCAGGACACCCAGGCGGCCGCTGGTGCCGGCGCCGAGGTAGATGAGCCTCCCCCCCTCACGGAGAGAGGCCGCGGCCATCTCGGCGGCCAGGGCGATCTCAGGCAGCGCCGTGGCGACGGTTGTCGCCACGGTCGCGTCCTGACTGTTGAGCCGTTGCAGGATTCCCGGCGTGTCGAGCCGATCCAGCCCCCGGGTCTCCGGGTTGGCCGTCTCGGTCAGCAATGCCGCCAGCTCCCTCCGCAGTCGATCACTCATCGCCGATCACCGCATCTTCACGATCTTGTCCTCCCAGACGATATCATCGCCGGAGGAGCGGCGGAAGACCAGGCGCATGATATAAACACCGTTGGCGATCTTGTCGCCCTCCATGTCCCGACCGTCCCAGGTGGTATTGTACCGCACACCCTCATTGAGATCATTGATCTCAGTCCGGTAGATGCGGCGTCCGGACAACGTGTAGATACTCAGGGTGCCCGACTCCATGGAGCTGGTGAGCATATAGCGGAGGAACGCCGTATCCCGGAAGGGGTTGGGGAAAATCAGAGCATCCAGCATGCGCGTATCACGGTCGACCGTCAGCGCGATGCCGCCGTAGGGGACCGGTTCGCCATCCGGCACATCCCGCACCACCTCAACCTGATGCTCACCCGCCTCCCAGCTGTAGGCGGCGGTCATCAGATAGTGGGTCGAGTCGATGATGGTGAGATCCCTCTCCACAACCTCGCCGTCAATCTGCAGTGTGAACTGCTCGGTCGGCAGGTCGGGGACGGGAAGCTGAATATTGATGGCCAACTCGCCGACGGCATCGATCCACTGACCGCTGATCAGGGAGTCGCCCTCCCCATCAAAGAAAGAGGCGCTCCGGGGCACGGACAGATTGAACACACCCAGCCGGTTCGCATTGTCCAGTCCCGTGACCTCCATGGCCGCCCTCTCCGGATCGTACTCCAGCTCCGCATGCAGATACCAGCTGCGCGCGCGCCCCAGGGTTTGCGTCGCAAGGGTGTCCAGAGGTGCGAGCATGTCGGTGAACAGAGTGTCGGTATTGGCGATCAGGCTGTCGAGGACATTGCCATCGAGGTGGTTGGGGAACCAGCCCGCCACAGCGGGCTCCTCAAGGAGGGAGATACCCTCGCTGCGCAACGCAACATCCCTGACGAATACTTCATCGTAGACGACGGCATCGATGACGATGGGGGCTCCCGGCGACAGGGCCGGCAGATTCTCACCCTCCAGGAGACGCCTGCGGTTGACCCAGACTTTGACCCGCGGCGGCGCCAGATCGATACGGGTCAGGGGATCGCCCAGGAGGAGATAGCGGTAAACCGAATCGTAATCCGCATAGCGCAGTTCGGCCATCAACTGCAGGTAGCCGAATCTCCAGTCGGGCACCATTCCGATTTCGGATCCGCCGATGCCGGCATCATCCCGCCAGAACATGATGTTGTAGAACTCCTGCCCCAGAGTGACGTTGGGTTGCAGGTACTCATAGCCCTCGCTGGCGTAGCTGAGAACGGCGCCTTTCATGTCGCCGACGAGCATGAATTTTTCACCGACACAGTCCTGAACGCCAGCCGCGCTCTCATTGAACAACGCAAAGGCATTGCCGTGGCACCCGAAGAAACTGAACGTGAAGGGCTGACCCTCATTGTGCAGCTTCAGTTCATCCTCATCGGAGCGGTTCGTGGAGAACAATTTCTCATGAGCCACCTGATGGGAATTGCCGTGCCCCTGGATGATGACATGGGAGTAACCGGCGGAGACGGTATCGACGGCCACGGGCGTCAGAGTGGTGCGGAAATAGGTCTCCAGATCCACCCTGTTCGACCAGGTCCAGGATCCCACCCAGGGGGTGATCGATTCGTAGTAGGGATGGGTCAGATCCCGCATGAGGAAGGGGGTTACATCGATATCACCGACGATGCTGTTCTCCATGATGGAATTCCCCGCGGCGAGTATGCCCTCCGAGAAATCCTCCTCGGAGGAGTGATACGTCGGTGAATTGTCGTTGTCGAATCGATAACAGTCATCGGCAATCAGAAGGAATTTCTTCCGCCAGTCCCCCGCACCGGGCTCCTCCTCCACATCGGCGGAGTAGTCCTCGAATACCTCTATCTTGTCCAGCACGTTGGTCAGTTCGGTGGAGCTCCCGACAGGCAGACGTCCCATGACGAGAGAGGGCCAGCCGTTCCAGGTGAATTTGGTCACCCACTGATCGAGGGTGATCACCTCATATGATCCCCCGGCATGCACCTGCATGCAGTGGGCGGGCATGTAGTTCGGCATGGATCTCGTATTCCAGTTCCTGGCATCCTCGTTGCTGTCCCCGACGAGGAGCAACGCCTCCACCCCCCACTGCTGGTAGGCGAAACGGGCGGCGTTGCGCAGGCCGATGGCTCCGGGGCTGCCGTGGAAGAACGCATCCCAGACCTCGCTGGCCCTGAGACGCTTGACGGCGTAACCCTGATCTTCACGGAAGGTCTCCCACCGCTCCATGCCGCCATGAAACTCATCGGCGGAGATCACGAGCACGTCATAGGAATCCGTATCGGTCAGACACTCCACGGAGGCGGCTTCGGACAGGACGGGGCTGAGGAGGTTGGACCTGTCGACCAGCCACCAGGTCTCATCACCGTTCAGCTGGTCGCGGAAGCGCATCTCGTAATTTCCCGGCGAACCGGCCTGGTTCTCCGGTGAATCCAAGGCGATAAGGCGAGGATGCTCCCCATCGGTACGGAGCAGGAACCAACTGTCGGCCTCGGTGCTCATCCCCCCCACCCTGATCTCCGTCGGCCCCGTTTGACCTCCGGCATTGAACAGCAGGGAGTCGTTCTGAGCCTGAAAGTAGGAATCATACTCGAGCTGCCAGTACTTGGTCAGGGTAAACCAGGCGGCGCCGGCCGGTATGAACATGCTGATAACCAGGCTGCTCTCACCATCGACGAGTCTGCCGGGATCCATGTCGCACTCGTAGATCTTCTCCTCGAGTTGTCCCAGCTCCATCTCGGGCAGGAAGTGTTGGCCATTGGCGTTGTTCAGTTCGAACCTGAAATAGCGGGTACTGGCCATCGCGGAGTATCCCTGGAAGTAGATCTCAAGATGCGCTGAGGAGGTCGGCACAAATCCGGGGCTCCTCAAAGTCATCTCATAGGGCCTGCTTGAGGATCCCTTCTCATTGAAATAGAGATTCTGTTTCCAGGTTTCGCTGTCGGGATCCGAACTCTGATCGATATAATAGGCGACGGGCGGCGCATAGAGGAAGTGCCCCTTGTCGCCGTTGGGCCCCTGATACGGCCCCTGGAACTGTCCCCGTCGGAAGCTCGCGGGCACCTGGTAGGACGGAGCCGAATCCTCCCAACCGGACTCCTCCGTCATCGGCAACACGAGGTCGGGTGCGTCGGCAACCCAGAGCACGCCTGCGGTCGAATACCACTGAAGGGGATCGACGCTATCCTCGCACGTGGCCAGATCGCGCCCGACGAAGATCATCTCATCGGCGGCATCCAAACGGGTATCGCCATCCTCATCGACAAACAGCCGGGCGACGGGGATCTCCTCGGCGACCGGTTCATCGGCATCGCTCCATGCGAATGTCCGACGGAACAGAGCGATCTGGTCCAGAGGGGTGCCCTCGGAGATGCCATAGGCGATCAGATCAGATCCGTTCAGGCCATAGACGCCATTGGTCTCCAGGCTGAGACGGAGCGGCGCCAAGGTGCGGGCGCCGCGATCCATCGTCCTGGCGGGAACCCGTTCACGCCAGGCGCGCCCCTCACGGCCATTGAGCAGGCTGCCGGCATAGATGGCGTCCCACATTTTCTCGGGTCTTCTGGAGAGCTCCCTGGCCTCCGACCGCGCCTGGACACTACCGACGAACCTGATATTCACACTGATCTCGGTGGCGATGGTCACTCCCTCTTCCGGATCCCAGGCAGCGGCATCGACCACCAGTTCAACGACACGGAGATCGCGCAGACTGCTCTCCTCCCGCAACTCCACCGCAATCCGGCGGGGCTCGGCAAAGAGGGCGGGATTCTCGATATAGCTCTCACCCGCTCCGAGGGGGGTCAATACCCCGGAAGCATCGCGCACCGGCTGGATAGTGGGAAACGGAACGGGGCGCCCCGCCACCCGGCGACTACTCTCCAATTGCCAGGAGATCACGGCCTCACAGCCGTGGGGCAGAGCGATCAACCCCGTGAACCGGGGCAACATCGGCGCACCCGATGCACCAGTCATAGTACAGTCCTTCAGATTGAAAAACGTACCGTCTTCGGTCTCATGAATACCGCTCCCGTCCCACTTGAAGGTGAGACGGAGAGATTCTGAGTTACTCTCCAGCACATTGAGGCTTTTATGGCCCACACCGGGAGCCGCCAGACAATAAGAGGGGGTAGTGAGCAGAAGACTGAGCAGGAGCCAGGGGGCGGCAAGCAGGGATATCGCGAAGCTGTAACGGTTCTTCACGGAATCCTCCGGGAATTTGAGTCACACTAATGACGGTATTTGTGAACTGGGGGTAAGTACGGTTCGCAGACGGGTCCTTAGCCCGAAATATACTCCAGCGCCGTAACCGTGTCAAGAATGAGAGCTTGCGGACTTCTGGCTTCCGGACCTCCCCTACCGATCGGTTAGCAATTCTCTCTCCCGTACGGTCGTGGAGGAAAATCCGGGACAAAAAAAAGGGGACGCCGAAGCGTCCCCTAATTCGAATTCCTCGGAGCCTGAAACCGTCGCTAGTAGAGAGACTTAATCTCACTCCAGGAGGTTTTCTCTGCGGCCACGTTCGGGCAGGTCACATCACCGTTGAAGGTGAACCAGCCACCACCGATATCATATTGCACATAGTGCTCATCAACCATGGTCAGGATGTCGGTTGTAGCGTTCGGCAAAACGGTCACCTGGTGGGGAGCGCCGCCGACTGTGGGCCAGTCAGGGCCCAAGCCAAGCAGGGTCAACGTGCCGAGCAAAACCGCGTCGCGACCATCTGGGAGAGCTACTGCCTGAACACCGGTGCCTGGGAAAGCCAGGGACATACCATTAACGATGCCACCCTCTTCAGGGATTGCCAGCTCAGTTTCCCAGTTATACGTAATCATGCCGCCGGAATCGGGAACCCAGTTATCCAGCCGGAACTCCACAGCCGTGACGGTATCGACTACCGCCGTATTCAGAATGAGGTAGAGGTACAGATCGTGCGGTGCATACGGTGTGAACACCTTGTTGCACTCTGTGCCATCAACATTCCAGTAACCCGTGATGTAACTACCCCCGCCATCATCGAGGGCAACGGCGCTGGATGCAAGCAAAGCCAGCAGGGCTATAAGCAAGAACAATTTTTTCATTATGACCCTCCTCGGGGGTACTCAAAAAAGACGTGACAACATGGAAGTGCGGCTCCAAGACGCGGAAACCTAACACTCGCGCACAAACCCTGTCAATGGAAACATATCAAACCAATGACACTTGCGAGTATTTCCGCCACTCAGTGCAACAACACCACTTTGACTGTTTTCTCCTCACCCTCGAAACGGGCGAAATACACCCCCGAGGGAAGCTGACGGCCATCCAGATCGCATGCGTCCCAGGCTCTGGTATAGCGCCCGGCGCTGAAATTGCCCTGGATAGGACACGCCACATAGTGTCCAGTAACATCAAACACGTGTAGCGTCAAGCATTGACCTTCACCTTCCACCGAGAAAGTGAAATTAGTTCTGGGGTTGAAGGGGTTGGGCCAGACCGATTCCAGGTTAACGCCTGAAAATGCGGGAGCTTCCCTGGGAGAGGGTACGACCGAGTGTGCAATCCTGAAACCGGATGAATACGGCTGCCAGGACACATTACCGGAGAACAGCAGGTCCGAGGGGGGGGAGGTGCCCCAGTAATTCATCTGGGCCAGGCAGGCAAAGGGGGAGCGGTTATCAATCGCCTTTGCCATACTACCGTCCTCAACGCCCAGGAAGCGATTGCCCCCCCACCCCACATCGCCCAGGAATGTCGTTCCGAAATCCGCGGGACCAGCCGATCCGGCCAGGGAGACGCCCAACGAGCAGCTGCTGACGACGGAGTTGCGGACGATACAGGTGCTGTTTTCACTCAGCTTGATGCCGACGGGGAAACCGTCGACTCTGATCCCGTCGGCGATCATCCGGGCCGACTCCGCCAATTCCAGCCCGACTCTGCTGTCTGGAGTCGATCCTGAAGTCACGATATTGACCTCGGGCCCCATGGTGATATGCGCACCGGCAACACGTATACCCTGCGCAGCATTGATCACGTTCATGTAGCTGCAGCCGATCGCAGCCCCGTCGATATCCAGCAACGGGTGAGTGAGACCGGGGGAGGCGATGAAGGTACAACTGTCCAACCGGCCGGCGGTCAGGGAGACATGCTCGCAGTTCCTCACCCAGAGTTGGTTGACCTTGGTCAGGGCTCCCTCAAACTTGATCGTGGCCGGATAGATGCCGGAATCCCACATCAGGTTGTGGAAAGCGACCCGGCCCATCGCCTGGGCGTCGAGGGTGAGTCCATTCCTGATGATGGCATCCTCAATGGTCAGCTCCCCCCCCTCCAGGCAACGGATTCCACCCCACGCAGCCTTGTTGCCGACTGCAGACTCGATAAGCACCGGGGACTGCCCGTCGCCATCCAGATGCAGTTGACCCGATGTCCGGATCTCCATGGCTGGATCGGCGATCGCAACTCGACTCCCGGCGGCGATCCGCAAACGCGCCCCGGCGGCAATCTGCAGATCGCCATCCAGACAGATGTCCTCACCCTCCCCGCCCCACACCTCGCTGCGGAGAACAAACGCCGGGGACGGCTCCGGCTCGACGACGACATCGTAGCTGAATGGGAATATCCTGTTCCAGACATAGCCATGGCTGGGCATGCGCTCGGTGACGCTCAGCGCAAGGACCACCGCTTGCCAGGTCGAGGCAAAACAGGGGACAGTGAATTCCAGATCCTGGGGCAACGTGCCGAGATTGAACTTTCGGGTCGCCAACTCCTCGACCTCGAGACCGCGGAGGTCCAGAGAATCATGCGCCTGGGGGTAGGCAAGCACGCTGACATTGAGGGTGAGATTTTGCGACGGATGGGCGGCGATGACCTGCCCCGCCCCATGGCAGAAGATCTCATCCTCAAGATGCAGGTTGAGCTTGAGGCGATAGCAATTAGTCCCGAGCAATGCCCGGTCGGCGACAACTGGGAGATAGCTGACGCCGTAGGTGGAGATCTGGGGATAGCGGGGGAAATCCCGGCTGTCGATCCCCTCGCTGCACTCGTTCGGATCCCTGTGGATATCTGTGGGCCAGACGGGGCCGGTGACGCTCACCGGGTTCAACCCCGCAACGGTGACCAGGGGCAGGCTGTAGGCATCGTCGGCGCAGTCGATGCTGTTGACGTTTGTGAACAGCTGATACTGCTCCTGCGGCTTCAAGCCCCGCGCCCAGACGGTGGCCTCCCCCCGCAGAGATGGCGAATTGACCCAGAGCGACAACATGAATTCGTGGAAAAGCTCCTCCAGCCGCCCGGGACCATTGGCTGAGTCAAAGTATGAAGCGTAGAGCGGCTCGGCGAGCAAGGCCGCCAGACTCTCCGGTGTGATCTGATTGACCCGGTTGCCGAAGATGTCGCTGATCTCGTAGTTCAGCCAGCAGTGGAGCAGGTCATCTTCAATCGTCAGCGGATCGTTCGAGAAGTGCTCAAGGAGATAGGCCGCGAACAGGGCGAAGCTGGCATACTTGTGATCTGCGTGCCCGTTCGCCACGCATTCCGCGAAGTAGTCCCGTCCACCCAGGAAGCTGCGCTCATACGGCATATCATGAACGGGCCACATCCCGTTCATGCCCGCCAGATACTCGGCGGCCTTGGAGAGGAACTCATTGGTCCCGATGCGGCCATTGAATTTGGGTCCCGCGGCAATGGCTTCGTAAAGCACGTGCTGCCATTCGTGGGCAAACCCCTCCGTGGCCAACTCACGGGCGGACAACACGCGCTCCTCATCGGGGGCGATCGTAACGAAGTTGGCGAGACTGACCCGATTCCCGGCACCATGAATATCACCGACCTCTTCACGGATACAGATGTGAAATCGGCTGTAGCTCCCGTTGGGGCAAGGGATCGTAATGCCAGCATAGTCGGGATCGAGATCCTCGGAGAAATAGGCAACCAGACGCGAGACGAGATCATCGTTGTTGGCGGGGAGATCATCTATGATGTAGTCGGCGAAAGCCCGGAGAGAGTCGAGGTTCCAGGCGTGCCCCTTTTCGTGGAGATCCCAGGAGAGGGCAATGTCGAAGATATTCGAAAAGACAGGATTGAGCAGATCGGCCGGGACAAGTTCGTACTCAGCGGGACAGGGTAGATCCACTTGAGCATGGGCCGAGAATCCACAGGCGATCACACACCCCAACCCCAGCAGCACAAGACAGCACGGTTTGATGAATCTGCCTGGAAATCCCTCTGCAGGATGTCTGTCCACCGTTGTCGTCCCCCACTGCGGCTACCTGTCATGTCAGAAGTTCGGCACCTGACTAATACCGGCTCACTATTGTGCCACTCATGTCTTTCTTCATGGGGATAATGAGGATAAGCTATCAAGGTGGCCATGGCAAGGATCTGTTAGCTTTTCGTATCAACTTGGCTTTAATTGGGGAAAATGGACGTAGAGTCCCGACGGTTACCCGGCTGAAAACAAAAAGGCCGCCATGCAAAGCATGGCGGCCAAACCTTGAACCCTGATATTTCTGGTCAAAGTCTAGTACAGAGCTTTGAGCGAGCTCCAGTTTGTCGCGTCAGCAGCAATAAACTCATCGAAGCAACTACACATGGCAGGATTGACACAGTTATAGGTGAAAGTGCCACCATTAACGTCATGCGGAGCGAAGTCCCCATCGACAACCTGCAACATACCACTGTCAGTGGCAGGAACAACAGTCATCAGAGTTTCGTCGGCGAGCCATGCGGCGTCCATAGACAGGACGGTGGCTGTACCCAAGAAAGCGAAAGGACCGGGAATGGGCGTCGAGAAGGCCAGAGCAACCCCATATTCGACCGTGCCGATAACGAGATCGGTGTTCCAGGCCATCGTAACCATGCTCGTGCCGGCTATCGTGCCCTGCCAGTTATCAACGCCGAACTCGGCAGCGGTGATGCCAGGAACTTCCTCGTCCAAAAAGGCGGCAAGGTAAATTGTCACGGGAGCGAAAGCTTCGACGTCAGCATAGCAGTGCGTGTAGGCATCATCAGCAAAGATGCCAATGTACATGTCGGTTTCTTGAGCCATAGCGATATTGCCGAAGGCCACCAAAATGAGAAGAGCGACCATTAACTTCTTCATAAGTTGCAACTCCTTGAGGTGTTGAAGTCTGATTCAAGCATCAATACCTGAATCATTCAATGTTCTAGTACAGAGCTTTAAGCGAGCTCCAGCTCGTGACGTCAGAAGCTGTCATACACAAATTCTCACAACTACAACTGTTGTTGCAAATGCAATCGAGCGGATTGACACAGTTATAGGTGAAAATACCACCGTGAACGACATGCGGAGTGAAATCCCCATCGATAACCTGCAGTAAACCGCTATCGTTGGCAGCAACAACAGTCATCAGAGTTTCGTCGGCTAGCCATGCGAAATCCAACGACAGGACAGTGGCGGAACCCAAGGGAGCACAGGGACCAGGGATGGGCGTTGAGAATGCCAGAGAAATCCCATCATCGACGGTGCCGAAAACAAGATCGGTGTTCCAGGCCATAGTAACTAAGCTCCTACCGGCTACGGTGCCCTGCCAGTTGTCAACGCTGAACTCTGCGGCGGTGATATAAGGAATATTCTCGCACACATAGGCGGCAAAGTAAATTGTCTCGGGAGCGAAAGCAGAGATGTCATCATAACAAGTTGAGTAGGTATTATCCGCAAAGATGCCAATGAACATGTCGGTTATTGCCAAGGCGCTATTGCTGAAGGTCAGCATAATTAGAAGAGCGATCACTAATTGCTTCATAAGTTGCAACTCCTTGAGATGTTTAAGTGTGATTCTAGCATCAATATCTGAATCAGTTTACTATCCATTGGCAGATTCAACCTGTCCTCTCCAAGTCTCTCATGTATTCACCCGAAGAGGTCTCACCAATACTTGGCTGATCTGAGCCTGGGACCCTTGTTGGCGGCCCCTTAAAACCGTAAAATCGAAATATCCTGCAATGTTCTAGTACAGAGCCTTGATGGAGCTGAAGCTCATCTCCTGGGTTGGCATACAAAGGCACCTGCAACTGCAAGGGAAAACCATTTCATCACAGTTCCACAATAGGTGGTGCCTGTTGGCGGGGACAACCTCATAGTTTTCGTCAACAAAGCTCAGCATACCAGAGACGCCGTGCGGCAGGATACGGCAGATTGTATTGCTAGGCCAAACGTTGGCGAAAGGCACGATTAAGGCGGTACCCAGAACAACGTGAGGACCAACCGCTGGCTCGTTGAAAGCGATCGAGACACCGACTTCGGTTGAACCCTCCTCAACGACGACCCGATCGCCCTCCCAAATGAGGTTGACCATTCCCAAGGCGCCATGCTGCGGGAAATTCTCTGTACGGAATTCTGCAGCTCTTATGGCGCTGCGCGTATCCATGTCAATCGTAACGACGAAATACACCGTGGTTAAGCTTCCAGGACCAATGTACGCGTCACAAATGTAGGTTTCCGTATCGCCATAAAGGCCGATCGTGTCGGGTTCAGAATGAGCATTGGCCACGGAGGCCATGAGCATCAAGACGACCAAAGTGAACACAAACTTCTTCATATTGCGAACTCCTCCAGTTGGTGATGCGAAAGATGATGAACGGGTCCTTATATATGGCCAATAATAACCATTCAGTTTAGCAGAACCCGAAACACCTCTCTCTCAAATATCGTAGCGACATTTTCAAACGCCCCACATGTGTGGGATGACTCAATATAGCGAAAGCCGAGGGGTAATAGCTCTTATCTACATGTTGCCAGACTACGCCGTTCATTGCAACCAATATTAATAGAGACATCCCTCTTTGAATGTTGACGACTGGGCCTGCTCCTTCCCCTTCTGCTTGCATACTTGATTATACACCCGCTCTCGCCGATGTGTCTATCTTGACGACAACGGCCTCTCCGTCTGGACCTCATGTTGACGACCTGGTTATTAGACCGGCTCGAGTGGAAGCTCTCAGCAAATGTGCGAAAGATTCTGGACACTACCTGGACACAACTGAGGATATGCGATTGGATCGACGGAGGTTCTTTGGACGGGGATAATGGACGTACAGCCCCGACGGCACCCGGCTGAAAACAAAAAGGCCGCCATGCAAAGCATGGCGGCCAATCCTTGAACCCTGATATTTCAGGTCAAAGTCTAGTACAGAGCTTTGATCGAGCTCCAGTTTGTCGCGTCAGAAGCTGTGCCATCCTCGTAGCAAACGCATACGGCAATGTCGACACAGTTATAGGTGAAAGTACCACCCATGACGTCATGCGGAGCGAAGTCCCCATCGACAACCTGCAACATACCACTGTCAGTGGCAGGAACAACAGTCATCAGAGTTTCGTCGGCGAGCCATGCGGCGTCCATCGACAGGACGGTGGCTGTACCCAAGAAAGCGAAAGGACCGGGAATGGGTGTTGAGAAGGCCAGAGCAACCCCATACTCGACAGTGCCGATAACGAGATCGGTATTCCAGGTCATCGTAACCATGCTCGTGCCGGCTATCGTGCCCTGCCAGTTATCAACGCTGAACTCGGCAGCGGTGATACCAGGAACTTCCTCGCCCAAAAAGGCGGCAAGGTAGATTGTCACGGGAGCGAAAGCTTCGACGTCAGCATAGCAAGTTGTATAGGCATCATCAGCAAAGACGCCAATGTACATGTCGGTTTGAGCCATAGCGATATTGCTGAAGGCCACCAAGATGAGAAGAGCGACCATTAACTTCTTCATAAGTTGCAACTCCTTGAGGTGTTGAAGTGTGATTCAAGCATCAATACCTGAATCAATTTGCTATCCATTGACAGATTCGACCTGTCTTTTCTTAGTTTCTCATGTATTCAGCCGGAGACGTCTCACAAATACTCGGCTGATCTGAAACGGGGCCCCTTGCTGGCGGCCCCTCAAAACCGCAAAATCGAAATGTCCGACTATTTCTAGTACAGAGCCTTGATGGAGCTGAAGCTCTTCTCCTGGGCCGGGACTGAAATACAATCGCAAGCGAAATCATCGCCAGTGCAATTCCAGACGAAGTTGTATCCGCTGGCAGGCTGCGACACATAGTTATCGTCGACAAAGCTCAGCATACCGCTGACGCCGTGTTCCAGGATACGGCAGAACGTATTTTCACCCCAAAAGTTGCCAAAAGGCACGATCATGGCATTACCCAGGGCAACGATAGGACCAGCCTGAGCTTCTGTGAAAGCGATCGAAACACCGATCTCAGTTGAACCCTCTTCGACGATGACCAGATTGCTGGCCCATGAGAAGGTGACCATAGCCTGGGCGCCATGCTGCGGGAAATTCTCGGTACGGAATTCCGCTGCTGTGATGGCGGTGGTCGAGGTCATGTCAAGCGTGGCGACGAAATACACCATGGACATTCCACCCGGAGCAATGGGCGCGTCACAGATGGTAGCACCAGGATCGGCAAAAACGCCAATTATATTCATTTGAGCGGTGGCCACGGAGGCCATGAGCATCAAGGCGAACAAAGCAAACACAAACTTTTTCATGTGGCGAACTCCTCCAGTTGTTGATGCGAAAGATGATGAACGGGTCCTTATAAGAATTTCAAAAAGAACCATTTTAAAACAGAACTCGAGTTACCGTTCACTCAAAAAGTGTAGCGGCAATTTCGGTACGCCCCGCTCGCGCGGGGCGCCGAAATATCGCGAAAGCCCTAGGGGCAATTGCTCTGGTTGAAATAACCACCGAAGATCGCAAAGTCGATGAGATCAACGCTGAACGTTCCACCGGAAGCCTTGTTGAAATTGGCACAGGCGAGAACATCGGTCTCAACATTGAAGACACCACCGAACAGGGCGAAGTCGACGAGGTTACAATCACCACTACCATTCAGATCGATGCTCACAGCACCCAGGGGGAGATCAGCGATCTCGTGCCCGGCTGCGATGACATTCATCGAAATCGTGGAACAGTCACCATCCACGCCACCACGAGGGGTAAGCGAGAACGTTGTGTGGCCAGGATCGGGAGCATAAGTCGACGAGTCAGCTCTGGTACCACCAGCGCACCAGACGATCACAGGATCTTCAATCCAGATGTCAGTCGCGACGACTTCGACAGGATTGTCGTTGCTGTCGTTAAGATAGACATCAATCAGGTGATCTTCCGGGAACACGAAACTTTCCGCACCACCAGGAGCAATCAACATGACACCCGGGTTTGCGAGAGTCGCAAAGCTGTAAAGGGGATCAATGATTCCGGCATTGGCGAAAGAGCTCATGGCTAATACCATTGCAGCCATCAACACGATTACTTTTCTGCTGTTCATGCAGAAACACCTCCTACAAAAAGGTAGCAATGAGCGTTAGCCTCGACTGGCAAAGACTAAATAACGCTCGGTTGTTGCAAGCAAGGGTCTTGCAGGGGTTTCTCTGAGCACCACCTCAATCCCTTCTTACAAACCACACAAGTCTGACTACCGGATTGATTGCATCTCTCCGACAAAGCTACTTGCTGTGGTGGACGCTTATTATATCAAACGTCTCTTTCGAGTGTCAACTGACATTCTGCTAGGTTTATTTTTCCTAAGCCCCTAACGATCAATCACTTGGCACAACGAGGAATCATCGGCGGACGGTGGGCGAAGCAGGGCTCGAACCTGTGACCTCCTGCGCGTAAAGCAGATGCTCTTCCAACTGAGCTATTCGCCCTGGGTTGATCCGGGTTCACTATCCTTGGCGGAATGCCCTAACCTGAATAGTGCCATAGGGATCAGGAGACAGTACCCCAAAACGAGAAACGCTGGAGCCAGGGTCATGCTCCCCCCTGCCAGGGCCATGTAACCGATAACTACGGCGACCAGGCCTGCCAGAAAGAGGCTGAGAAAATTTACACCCTTGCTCTGCATGACTTCCTCCAGTGAAATACCAATCTCTGTCTGAACGCTAAGTAATTAACCCACTATCTGTCAAGCATCCGTCTCCGAAAAGTCGCTCTTCTCGGTAATTGATCCGAAGTGACCACCCGAGGAACCAAAAATCAGGGGGAAGTCGGCGCCGATCCACGCTGCCCTCCCCTGATTTCCCGGATTTTCCGTCGATGTTCGTCGAATGTCTTGGAAAATTCATGCCTGCCTCCCGAGGAAGCAACAAAGTACAAATAGGGATCATCGGGATTGGCCAGAAGAGGCGCCTCTATACTTTTGAGACCCGGACTGCAAATTGGCCCGGGAGGCAACCCTTTCGTCCGATAGGTGTTGTAGGGGGAATCTATCTTCAGATGCTTATAATAGAGGCGACTCCGTCGTCGCCCCAGAGCATACATGACTGTCGGATCCGCCTCGAGCCTCATACTTTTCCGCAAACGATTCAGATACACGGCCGCAATCCGGGGACGCTCATCATCCACCCCCGCCTCCGCCTCAATGATCGACGCCAGCGTAATCCACTCTACTATAGTGAAAGCCCAGTCCGACGGTTTTTTACTGCCCAGCCGGGAGATCTCCCGGTCGCAATTCGCCAGGATATGATCAACCACCGTCTCCATATCGGCGGGGTACTCGAACGCGTAGGTGTCGGGCAGCAGAAACCCCTCCAGGTTCTCCAGGCCCGCCAGATAGGGATAGGGCCAGCGCTCCGGTTGTCGGACCAGCTCCGCAAGCCGCAGAGAGTCAAGTTCGAGAGTACTCGCAATAATACTCACGGTCTCATCGAGCCAGAGCCCTTCGGGCAGGGTGAGCCAGACCTTTTCGGTCTCCCCCGCCTTGAGTTTGGCCATGATCATAGCCGGCGAACTGGGACGGGCAAAAAGATAGCGGCCGGCCTTCAGTTCGCTTCCGCTACCCGTCACCCGGACTCCCCAGAGAAATATCCGTGGTGATTCGAGGATGCCGGCTTCGACAAGTACCCGGGCGATACCGCCGGAACTCGCTCCCGTCGGTATAATCAACAGCGTATCGCCGGATGCACGGGGATCGCCGGCTGTTGAGGTCCACATCCGGTTAACCGTCGAGAGTCCAAGGGCGAGCAGAGTCGTCATAAACAGAAAGATCAACAGGGGCAGCAGACGACGTTGCATCAACCTGCGCCTCCGTACTCTTCGTCATCGTCACTGAAGGATAGACCCAGATCGCAACGGGAATCCAGCCAGCCCTGCAGGATGAACATCGCGGCGATCATATCCCAATCCTTGCGACTGCCGGGGGGAAATGCCTTGTGGGCCTCCGCGGTCGTCAAGCGCTCATCCCACAACTTGACCGGGAGCTTCAACTCCTCTTCGAGTTTCTCAGCCAGTTTCCGGGCCGACTCGGCGCTAGCCCCCTCACTGCTGTCCATATTCAGCGGATAGCCAATTACAATGCGAACGACATTATAGACGGACACCAGCTCCCTGATATGGTCCAGGAAACTTCCCCGGCCCCGAATGTATGTCTCCAACCCCTGGGCAATCATCCCCAGTTCATCACTTACGGCCAGCCCCACCCGAGTCTTGCCCGGATCGATCCCGAGAACCCGCTCCCTACTCGACACACGCCACCCCCTCGTTGCTATCCGCATCCTGCCCCATCATCACCAGGAGAGTACAATCATCCTCTGGTTCCCCGGTGGCGCTGAAGCGGGTCAGGTCATCCAGCAGATCGCCAATAATCTCATCTGGTTCCCCACCAATCCGGGTGAGCAATTCCACCAGACGCCGATCGGAGAACTGCTCCCCTGACGAGTTGGCCGTCTCGCTCACTCCATCCGTGTAGCACACCAGGCGATCCCCTCCGCCGAACGGGATGCGATAGGTGGAGAAATCGACATCCCGGAACGCCCCGAGCAACATGCCCCCCTCCTGGAGCGGCACTGTCAGGCCACCCTTACGGGTGAGAATCGGAGGCGGATGCCCCGCGGAGGCATACTCCAGATCCCCCGAATTCATCCGCAGCGCCCCCAGCCAGAGCGTGATGAACCGCTCGGCGGGGCTGTTGTCGTGGATGATCCGGTTCAGATCGCTCAGTATCTCCCCCGGCGTCAGTGGAGCGCGGACGATGCTGCGGAACGACGCCTGTAATGTGGCCATGAGCATGGCGGCCGGAATCCCCTTGCCGGATACATCGGCAATGACGAAGTAGAGGTCATCCCCCATAACCAGCCAGTCGTAATAGTCTCCGCCGACCTGCAGACTGGGGCGGCTGATGCCGCTGAGACGCACCTTGTCCAGTTCAGGCGGAGTCCCGGGGAGCAGCCCGGACTGGATCCGCTGGGCAAGCTGCATCTCCTCCTCCAGGAGCCTCTTGTCCAGGAGTTCGGTCAGCAGCATCAGATTCCGGATAGCCGCCGACAGCTGTCCGGCCACCAGCACCAGATGCTCCCGGTCGATACTGCGCAGTCCGCGTCTGTCGCTGCGGGCGCTCAGCAACAGCAGGCCACGGCAGGCGGCCTCATCGGACAGCGAAAGGATATAGTGGTAGTTGGTTTCCGGCGGTGGCGCCAACCTCTGTCCTCGCCGACACCAGGCTCTGAATTCAGTCCACAGCAGCGGCTCCTGGAACTCCTTCAGATTATTTTCCCGCTCACCCAACTCCTTGAACCAGGCAGGCATCTGGACATCCTCGGACGGACACCCCCAGGCCAGGACCTGGAATTCGTCGATATGGAAGATATCGTGCATGACTATCTGCAAAGCATCGTGGATATCGCTCAAGCCATGCACATCCCCCAGCTTGGCGCCGAACCGCCGTAACGATTCACGACGAGGATCGCCGGAGTGTCCGAACAGGCGACGATCGAGAACGCTCTCGATACGGCTCACAAGGGGCTGAAAAAGCACGAGGGCAAAGACGGTGAGCCCTGCGTCGAAGAGCCCCGCCAGATCACCCAGATAGGTGCTGGTGATGACCTGACAGCGATCCAGCAGAAACAGGTAGCATACCGCCAGGATAATCGAAACCGAGATATCCATCACGCCCCGTCTGGCGAGCAGACGGATGCGGAGGAAACGGTAGCGAATCGCCGCAAAGGCGATCGCGGCGCTGGAGAGGATGACGCAGGCGGACAGCAGATGCGGCCTGACCACCGTCGAGGGTGCACGGCCCATGAATATGGGAAGCGCCTCCGCGATCAGGTACCCCGTCAACGGCAGGGCGAACCCCAGGAACAGAAACAACCTCTGCCGCTTGAGCATCTCCCGGCTCCGCAGCTCCCTGTTGCGCGCCAGGAGGACCAGTGCTCCGATCCCGACCAGCAGATTGACCCCCGGGAAGAGCAGTTGATGGAGCGATATCCCCAGGGACCAGATCGTATCCAGGGTGGAGAGATGCTCGCTCAGCATGCCGGCCGAGGAATCGAGCGGCGCCAGCAGATCCGATGGCTCGACCCGACTGGAGGTCAGGATCAGCACCAGATGGATGATATAGGGCAGATAGAGAAGCACGGGGATGATCTTGAACCGCTCCAGCACGGCGTGCCGTCTCGGGAAGACCAGGCTGAACAGGAGAATCGTGGGGAAGAAGAACTCCCAGATGTAGGAGAATCGTTCCAGATAACCGCCAAACAGGAGGATCTGACCATCGGCGCTGCTGGGTTGCATCAATCCGATTCCGGCCAGAATCGGAGCAAAACCGGCGAAAAACAACATGAAGGCGACTACCCTGTGCAGCTCCTCATGTCCGAGACGACGCAGCAAGCCCAATCCCCAGGCCAGCATCATGGCGCCCGCGGCGAAGTACATTACAGGGAGAAAGGTCTCGGGGGCCATCTCCACTCCCAACCAGGCTTATCTCGGGTTTCGGTTATCCCAGTTATACTAACTTGTCAGGGTCTTTCCCAGCTTCAGCGTGAAACGTCCGCTATCATCCGTGAAAGTATCGACCACATCCATGACATCCCGCATGATAAAGATTCCCCGACCACGTGAATTCAAAAAGCGTTCGTCATCCGGAGAGATCGGAGGGGAGGTCAGCAGTTCCCTGTTGAAGCCGCCCCCCTCGTCAGAAACGGAAAAATGCATGCCCGTGCTCGACAGACGGGCCTCAACCAGCACCCGATAATCCGCCTTGAACTTGTTGCCATGTTCAATGGCATTGCTCACGGCCTCGATAATGGCGATGGAGATCTGGTTGAGACTATCCTCGTCCCACTCCAATTCCATTCCGATCTCCTGCAAAGCCGCGTCAATGACGCCTAACCAGCAGAATCTGCTCGGGATATCCCAACGAAGAACTTCTGTTGATCCATTATCCATGGCATCACTTACTCTTGAAACTGGCTAATGCTTCAGCCTCATTATCAAATGATTCGAAAATACCGGCGAGCTTGGTAATCATCAGGATCGAATCGATCCGATCGGAAACATTCGCCAGCTTGAAATGCCCTTCGGCATCACAAATGGATTTGTAGGCTGCGATCAGGATACCGAGTCCGGTGCTGTTGATCCAGTTGACCTTGGCCAGATTGACCAGGATGTTCTTCTTGCCGCCGGCAACAGTCTCCTTGACCAGGTTGTGGAACGTATCGGCGTCCGGACCACCCATCACACGCCCACTCACGTCAAAGATCGCAACATCTTCTACTTCACGTACCTTGATCTTCATTAACAATCTCCTTGGTTATTTCCATCTTCACGCAGTAATTCCAGAACCGCTGTCATATCCTCCGGCAAAGGCGACCGGAATTTCATCTTCTCGCCCGATACTGGGTGGACAAACGCCAGCTCAAATGCGTGCAGGGCCTGCCTGTCAATTCGATCCAGAAGTTCGCGCTGCAATTTGGTCGCTGCCCGAACCTGCCCCCGCAAACGGCTTTTGCGCCCCCCATATACCGGATCACCCAAAATCGGATGACCCAGAAACGCCATATGTACCCGTATCTGATGAGTCCTCCCGGACCCCAACTGCAATCGAATATAGTCGAAGCTGTCGAATGAGTCCATCCGAGAGTAGCGGGTGAGGGCGGCCTTGCCATCCTCACGCACCGCCATCCTTTTCCTGTGGACCTTATCGCGTCCGACCGGCTCCTCGACAACCCCCTCATCCTGATCCAACTGCCCCCAGACGATGGCCGCATAATGCCTGTGAACATCGCGGGCGGCAAGCATTTCGACCAGTCCCCGGTGCGCGGCGTCACTCTTGGCCACAACCATCAAACCGCTGGTGTCCTTGTCCAGTCTGTGGACGATTCCCGGACGCAAAGCGTCACCGATACCCGACAGGGCGCTCAGATGGTGCAACAATCCATGCACCAGAGTCCCGCTGTGGTTGCCTGCGGCGGGATGGACCACCAACCCGGCCTGCTTGTCGATCACGGCCAGATGCTCATCCTCGTGCACGATATCGAGAGGGATATCCTCCGGCTCCAGGTCCAGCGGCACCGGAGCGGGGATACGAACCTCCACCATCTGCCCCCCCTTGAGGGACAGGCCTGTCTTGGCCGTCCCGCCATCCACCAGCACCCCCCCCCGCTTGATCAGCCGACTGAGATAGGAGCGGCTCCTGTCGGCGACATGTTCCGCCACGTAACGATCCAGCCGTGTGCCCTCCTCCTCCGGCGATACTTTCAGGGAGATGGACCGGGAGCCCTTGTCGCTCATCACGCCTCCACTGTATCCCGCCTGGAGCCTATCAGCAGGCCCAGGGCGATGAGAAAGGCGCCGACGCAGATGCACGCATCGGCAACATTGAAGACATACCAGCGATGCAGACCGATGCCGACGTCGATGAAGTCGACGACCTCACCCGTGCCGCGCAGGCGGTCGAGCAGGTTACCCAACGCACCGCTGAAGATCAGGGCCATCGAGGCAATCACGGATCTGGTGATCAGATGCCTCTGACGCGCCATCAGGAACAGGATCAGAACCAGCGCCAGGCTCTTGATGACGATAAACACCACACGCGCCCCGGAAAAGAGTCCGAAGGCCGCGCCCGGATTGTGGACCAGAGTGATCCGGAGCAATCCGCCGAGATACTCTCCACGGACAATCCCCCCGAGCACCAGTTGCTTGGTCAGGATATCAAGAATCAGCATCGCCATCGCAACACCCGCGAAGAGCAACCAATCCGCCTTGGCCGATCTAGGCTTTCTCGATTTCAAGCACGACCTCCTCCTCGGCAAGCTCGTACTTCTCGCTGTGGCCGACACCGGTCAACCCCTCGCTGATCTCCAGCGCCAGCGCCTCGCCCGCCAGCCGCTCGTTGTGCTCCGCCAGGGTGGCTATCGTCAATTCGCCCCCGCTCCAGCGGAGCCGGATGCGGTCCGACACCTCCAGGCCAGCGCTCTTGCGTAGATTCTGCACCCGATTGATTATCTCCCGCAAATGTCCCTCACGGGCCAGCGCCTCGTCGATTCTGGTATCCAGAGCTCCCGACAGCGGACCGTCCAGTCCGACCTCGAATCCCTCGTTCCCCTCGGCGGAGAAATCCAGCTCCTCCCGCGAGAGATTGAAGGTGCGGCCATCCAGGGCGATGCTCAGTTCGCCCGCATGGTAGGCCGCCAGCACCTCGACCGGGGGCAGCGTGGCCAGAGCGCCGGCCACGGCCTTCATCGAGCCGCCCAATCGCGGCCCCAGCACCTTGAAGCGGGGCTTGACCACGAACCGCATTCGGTCACCCGGATCGGCGAGGACACTCGCCCCCTTGACGTTGAGTTCATCGAGCAGCAGGTCGGCCAGTTGAGCATCGGCCAGGACAGCGGCGACCAGATCGCCGCCTCCGGCCACCTCGAACATCGCCAGGGGCTGGCGGATCTTGATATTGCTCTGGTTCCGCAGTGTGCGCCCCAGTCCGACCAACTGCAGCAGCGACTCCATCTGCTCCTCGAGCTTAGTGTCGCGACGCTCCTCCACCGGTCGGGGATAGGCGGCATTGTGGACACTGCCGGCGTCCGTGCCGTGCAGGTTGCGGTAGATCCCCTCGGCGATGAACGGCGTGAAGGGTGCGACCAGACGGCTGAGACCATCGAGCAGGCCGAACAGGGTCTCGTAGGCCGCGGACTTGTCCGGGGTCATCTCCCCCTTCCAGAACCGACGACGGCTCCGCCGCACATACCAGTTGCTCAGCTCTTCGGTGATGAAGTGGTTGAACAGCTTGGCGGCGCGGGTCAGGTCGTAGCGATCCAGGGCGGCTCGGACATCCAGTACGACGGTCTCGTAGCGGGAGCGGATCCAGCGGTCGAGCAGGCTGAACTCCGGAGCTACAGTCTTCGCTCCCGGCTCCCAGCCGTCCAGGTTGGCGTAGAGCGAGAAGAAGGCGTAGGTGTTGCGCAGCGTGCCCAGCATCTTGCTGTTCATCTCGCGCGGACCGGCGGGATCGAATTTTAGTGTCGCCGGAATCGGCGAGGCCGTGCCGATGTAAAGGCGGACGGCATCGGCGCCCTCCTTCTCCAGCAGCTCGAAGGGATTCGGGAAATTCCCCAGCGATTTGCTCATCTTCTTGCCGTGCTTGTCCACGATATGCCCGCTCACCAGCACATTTCTGTAAGGGGCGCAGTCCTTCACGAACACCGAGATGGCGAGCAGGCTGTAGAACCAGCCGCGGGACTGGTCGATCGCCTCACAGATGAAATCGGCCGGGAACTGGCTCTCGAACCGCTCCTTGTTCTCGAACGGGTAATGGTACTGGGCGAACGGCATGGCGCCGGAATCGAACCACGCATCGATGACGTCCGGAACGCGGCGCATCTCTTCGCCCGTCTCGGGGTGCTTCAGCAGCATGTCATCGACCATGGGCTTGTGGGGATCGATCGTCTCGGGCGGATCGACGGCCAGTTCCCGCAATTCGGCGAGGCTCCCCACGCACCAGGTCGCGCCCGACTCGGTCCGCCAGATCGGCAGCGGCGTGCCCCAGTATCGATCGCGGGACAGCGCCCAGTCGATATTGCCCTTCAGCCAATCGCCGAAACGCTTCTCGCCGACCTCCGGCGGGACCCAACCCACCGCGTCGTTGGCCGCGAGGAACCGCTCCTTGAGCTTGGTCGTCTCGATGAACCAGGCGGGTTGCGCGTAGTAGATCAGCGGCCCGTGGTCCCGCCAGCAGTGCGGGTAGGTGTGCTTCACCTTCTTGACGCCGAACAGCAGCCCCCGGCTCTTGAGCTCCTTGATGATCTTCGGATCGGCGGACTTGAAATCCAGCCCCGCGAACTCCTCGGCGGAGGCGCAGACCAGGCCGTCCCGCCCGACCAGCGCCAGCACCGCCAGGTTGTGCTGGCGACCGACATCATAGTCATCCTGCCCATAGGCGGGCGCCATGTGGACGATGCCCGTACCGTCCTCGGCGCTGACGAAATCGGCGGTGACGACACGGGCCCCCACCCTGTCCTGCGGGATGGGCTCGTACTCGTAAAGCCGCCGGTAGGCCCAGCCCTCCATGTCCGCGCCCTTGAGCTTCTCCAGAACCTCGTACTCGGCATCCCCGAGCACTTCGGACAGCAGCGCCTCGGCCAGGATCAGCTTCTCGGCGGTCTCATCCTCCAGCTTGCGGGAGACGATCACGTAGGTGAGTTCCGGGTGAACCGCCGCCGCCACGTTGGAGAGCAGCGTCCAGGGGGTGGTCGTCCAGACCAGCAGCGATTCTTCGCGGTCGACCAGCTTGAAGCGGACGGTGATCGAGGGATCCTCGACCTCCTTGTACCCCTGCGCCACCTCGTGACTCGAATAGACGGTGCCCAGTCGCGGATTGTAGGGCATCACCTTGTGCCCCTCGTAGATCAGACCGGCGTCGAACATCTGCTTGAGCAGCCACCACACGGATTCGACATAATCGGTCGTACAGGTGATGTACGGATCGTCCAGGTTCAACCAGTAGCCGATACGGCGGGTGAGTTCCCGCCACTCCTTCTCATACCTGAAGACGCTCTTGCGGCAGGCTTCGTTGAACTTGCCGATGCCGTACGCCTCGATGTCCTCCTTGGTCTCCAGCTTGAGCTGCTTCTGCACCTCGAGTTCGACCGGCAGGCCGTGGGTGTCCCAGCCGGCCTTGCGGAGGACGAAGTGTCCGTCCATCGTCTTGTAGCGACACACGGCGTCCTTGGCCAGCCGCGTGATGATGTGGTGCACGCCGGGATTGCCGTTGGCCGTGGGCGGCCCTTCGTAGAACACGAAGTGGGGCTTGGCGGCCTCCTCCTCGGCTGTTTGGGTTGCCTCGAAAATCCCCTCGGTCTCCCACCAGTCGATAATGGCCTTTTCCATCTCGACGGGATTCTTGTAGATGGCCAGCGAGGGGAAGCGTTCCGGGGTCATTTGTTCACTCATGCGTCTACACCTTTTCTCAAGTTCAGCTTATCGAGGAAGCCAAGCACCAGATCCTGCAGTTTGGGTTCAGCGGAGGCGGCCACACGCAGGATCTCGGCCACGTCCACGGGTTTGAGGTCATCGGGGTCACAGAGGTCGGTTATCACGGCCAGCCCCAACACTTTCAAGCCGGCATGCACGGCCGCGATATTCTCGGGGACGGTGCTCATGCCGACGGCATCGGCGCCGATCCGCCTGAGGAAGCGATACTCGGCCGCCGTCTCCAGGCAGGGGCCCGCCATGGCCGCCAGGACGCCGCGCCGCACGTCAATGTCCGCCGCGGCAGCCACGGCCGTCACCGCGTCCAGATAGTCGTGCAGATAGGGCTCGGACATGTCGGGGAAGCGGGTGCCGATCCGGTCATCGTTGGGACCGATCAGCGGATTGTCGCCCATCAGATTGAGATGGTCGTCAATCGCCATGATGCTCCCCCGCTTCAGGCTCGGGTTGAGGCCGCCCACAGCGCAGGTCAGGATCAGACTCTCGGCGCCCAGCAGCCGCAGGGTGCGCACCGGGTGCACCACCTGTTGCATGCTGTGCCCCTCGTAGTAGTGGAGCCGCCCTTCGAGCACGACGACATCCATGCCGCGCAGCTTGCCGAAAACCAGCTGGCCCGCGTGGAAGTCCACGGTTGAGGGGGCGAAGTGCGGTATTGCGGAGAAGGGGATCTCGAGCGGCGCCTCAACGAATTTGGCCAGCCCATCCAGGCCGGAACCCAGGACAATCGCCACCTCGGGAGTAGGAGCCCCCGCCGCCTTCAGGTAATCTACCGACTCACGCAATGAAGCGAAGAGCTCTGCCATGACGCCTCCTTCGAACCATACCAATGCCATCTTTTCCGAATGCGGTCGAGGATGGGACATCCCCTACAGGGTTCGGTCGAAGCCGCCCAGGCTCATCGGGAAAAGTACTCTACACAGAACGGAGAATTTAGACTGCAAATGGAGGAATTGCAACGATTTTGGCAAATCAGGGGCGGAAGATGGCTCCACCGATCCTCAGCAGGTTGGCCCCCTCCTCCACCGCAACCTCGAAATCGCCGCTCATCCCCATCGACAGGGTACCGAGAGGCAGTTCGGGAAGGTCCAGGAGCAGAAGTCGTTCATGGATTTCTGACAGTTGAGCGAAGCTCCGGCGGGCACCCTCTCGACCGCCATCCAGGGGCGCCATGGTCATCAGCCCCTGCACGACGATCCCCTTGAGCCCGCCCAGTGAGACGACGAACTCCTCGGCCAGCTCCGGGGCGATCCCCGCCTTGCTCTCCTCACCCGAGCAGTTGATCTGAGCCAGGATCGGCGTGACGATGGAGCGGGTCGCCGATTTCTCCGACAGACGCTGCGCCAGCTCGGGTGTATCCACCGACTGGATCAGGTCGAAGCGACCCAGAACCTTGTTGACCTTGTTGCTCTGGAGATGCCCGACCATGTGCCAAACCACATCCGCGGGCAGAGCGTCGATCTTGGGCAGGGCCACCTGCACCCGACTTTCGCCGAATTCCCGCTGTCCCGCCCGATAGGCGGCCAGGACATCCTCGGGCTCGGCATACTTGCTGACGGCCACCAGACGGATAGAGGAGGGATCGCGCCCTGTCCGCTCGGCGGCGGCGCCGATGCGGGCTCTGATCTCCGACAGGCGGGCGGCCATCAGGCGGTCGCGCTCATTCCTGGGCTGGTCGCTCACCGGACCTCCTCCACGTGGGACTCAATCTCATCGGGCGGCGTGAAGTGATCGCGACATCGGGGTTCGTAAACCTCCAGAGCACCCACCATCACCCGTTCATCTCCCTCAACGATCCGCTGCGAGTGCAGCGCCGGAGCCCCGCAGACCACACACACCGCATGGGTCTTGGTCACCTCTTCGGCAACGGCCATCAAGCGGGGCATCGGCTCGAAGGGCTCCCCTCTGAAGTCCATGTCCAGACCCGCGACGATCACACGTTTGCCCTTGCGGGCCAGTTCGATACACAGCTGTACGACCCCCGGCCCCAGGAACTGGGCCTCGTCGATGCCGATGACCTGGGTTTCGGGATCGAGCAGTTCGCGGAGCGCCTCGGAGTTGGCGACGGGCGTTGATTCGATCCGGTTCTCATCATGGGAGACGATCTCCGTTTCCGAATAGCGATCGTCAATGCTGGGTTTGAATGCCTGCACGCTCTGCCTGGCGATGCAGGCGCGACGCAGACGGCGGATCAGCTCCTCGGATTTCCCGCTGAACATGCCGCCGGTGATGACTTCGATCCAACCGGCGTGAACCGGTCTGAGTCGTGGTGTTGCTGGGTTCATGTATGCCTCCGGCCCCTTATTTATCACTCCCTGCGGTCTGTTGCAAGCCCATTACAGCCCCTTCGGCTTCCGTTGACCGCTCAGTATGGAGGAATACCGAAAATATCCGGGGGCGGGGACTGGACAATCGGGACCCAGATCCTTATTCTATATCGGCTTGCGGGATTCCGCCGCAGGTGCGTCCGGGATAAATTCCCCACGACGCCCGTGTCTTGCGACACGGCTCGCCGTCCGCCGCCCGGCGGTTCGGCATAATAACAGGCCCACCGGGCCGCAACCCGCTACGGTCGTCTCAACCGTATGGTTGTTTACAGGAGGTAGACATGGCACTGAGACTTCTGGGTACCAAACTGGGTATGACCCAAATCTTCGAAGAATCCGGCGAGATGACACCCGTTACCATCATCGAGCTGGCCCCCAATATCGTCATTCAGAAAAAAACCGTGGAGACCGACAAGTACTCGGCCCTCCAGCTCGGCTATGAATCCAAATCGGCCAAGAACACATCCAAGCCCGAAATCGGTCACACCAAGAAGGCCGGCCAGGGTCCTCTCCGCTTCCTGCGCGAGAGCCGCGTCGACGGTGCCATAGTCGACAACTACAATCTCGGCGACGAAATCAAAGTTGATTTCTTCACCACCGGCGAGACCGTCGATGTGACCGGTGTCACCAAGGGTCGCGGTTTCGCGGGCGTCATCAAACGTCACGGCATGCACGGTACGGCCAGCCTGACTCACGGTGCGCACGAAGTGATGCGGCACGCCGGTTCGATCGGTGCCAGCGCCACACCCGCACGCGTCTTCAGGGGCAAGCGGATGGCCGGTCGCTATGGCAATGATCGTCAGACCACCCAGAACCTGCGCGTTGTCGATTTGCGTGTCGAAGAGAATATTCTCATCGTCAAAGGCGCGGTTTCGGGACGTACGGGCGGCCTGGTCATGGTTCAGAAATCGATCAAGGCGAAGAGGTAGTCCCAGATTACACCCGCCAGGAGCAACACGAAAGGCCGGCCCACCTGGGCCGGCCTTTTTCCATGCTCATGATCGCGACGGGTTCAGACTCCAACCTTGATGCTGCGTCCTCCCAGAGATTTGATGATACTCAGGTGGATATCGTTCAGCGGCCGTACCTCCTGCGCCGCGCCACAGTTGATGGCCTCCTTGGGCATACCGAAGACGACACTGCTTGCCTCATCCTGACAAATCGTGTGGGCACCGGCCTCCTTCAGCGCCAGTAATCCCGCAGCACCGTCGGCTCCCATTCCGGTCAGCACGACGCCGGTGGCTTTGTTGCCGAGAGCTTTGGCGACCGACTGGAAGAGGATATCGACGGCCGGTCGCTGGAAGTGTACCTGGGGACCATTCTTCAGACGCACGTAAGTCTTTTGACTCGACTGCTTGACGATCATATGCAATCCCCCCGGAGCTACCAGGGCCACACCGGGTACAACCTCATCCCAGTCCACCGCCTCTTTGACCTCGAGAGAGCAGTAGCGGTCGAGCGTATCGGCGAATCCCTTCGTGAAATTGGCCGGCATGTGCTGGACGATAACCACACCCGGCAGGTTGCCGGGCAATCTTTCGAGCACGGCCTGGATGGCCCGCGTCCCCCCGGTCGAAGCGCCTATGGCCAGTACGTGATCCTTGTGCTTGAAAACGTAGGGGCTGTCTGTGCGGGAAATTGCCGTCTTTGCGGCCGCGCCGGCGCCACCAATCTGCGCCTTGGCCGCCGCACGCACGGCGCGCGTCAAATTGCGTTTCACGTCATCGGGTGTCGAGAACTCGGATCCCGATTTCCCGACGACCTCGACAGCACCCAGTTCAAGAGCCCTGAGACCAGTTTCGGTATCATGTTTTGCCACGGAACTCACCACCACTACAGGCATGGGTTTGAATTTCATCAGTTTCGCAAGGAATGAGAGGCCATCCATGCGAGGCATGTGAATGTCCAAGGTCAGAACATCGGGATTCAGACTGATGATCTTATCTCTGGCGTCATAGGGATCCACAGCGGTGCCCACGACCTCTATGTCCTTGGCACTCGACAGGCCGGCGCTGAGCACCTTCCTGACCAATGCGGAATCATCAACTACAAGTACCCGAATCACGTTCATCCCTCGCTTTACACCGGAACATTTCCGTGAACATACAGCAGCAGATCCGCACGCCCCTCATCCAATCCAAGTTGAACATCCGCCGTTGCCTCACCCGGCTCATTGATTGAATCTTCACCTGATTCCCAATCGACAATCGGTTCGTCCAGGTCAAAGACCTCATCATACCCTGCAATGGCGGGGAGAACATTGCCACAGGTCACGTTGGCCAGCTCACCGAATGCATCCAACTGCTGCTGGCGATCCGGAGGTGTCTCCTCACCCAGCATATTGGCCGCCAATTCCGGCAACGGATCGCCAAAGAGGCGAATTACGAGTACCCCTTCGAATGGCCCCCTAAACTTCACGATCGCCGAAGCCTGAATGGTGGCCTCAGCCTGCTCATCATCCACCTCTTCGGTCGGCAGGAGAAACCCAAGATCCTCAAAAGTCCGAACTGCTGTCTTGAGCAACAAGGTTTTCATCTGATTCGACATTTTGTACTCCAGTGATCTCCATGATCTTGGCTTTCACACTTTCCGGTGTGAAGGGCTTGTGAACAAAGCCCACACCCATATCATTCAGGAAATCGATTCGTGTTTGACTGCTCTCCGTGGATATGACAATGAGTAACAGATCGGCGATGTCGGGTCTTTTCCGGATTTCATCTATCAGCTCTATGCCATTCATCTCGGGCATGTTGATATCAATCAGCGCCAGATCGACCCAGGAATTCTGCAGCACCTCGAGAGCACCACATCCATTGCTGGCTTCACTGATCTCACCAAGAGGCAAACCACACAACGTCAATGTCTTCTTGATCATTGCTCTCATGACCGCGCTGTCATCGACAACCAGTATATTTAAAGCCATGATCCAATCTCCTCACATGTTCTCATACAATTCCCGTCGCCTTAGAGGCTGCTCTTGTTCCCTTTGTTTGTAATGACGACTCCGCCATCTTCGATCTTCAACTCCATCGTTCTGGACATGCTGCCCCCGACATCGTGGGCCTTGATCAATACGCCGTTTTTCCACAACAGCTTGCGCAACATCACAAAGTTGCGTTTGCCCACTTTGAATATGTCATCATCATCCTCATCATTATTACCGTGAAGGGTGATCTTGGCGCCACCTGCCACCTTGATGATGAGGCGCTCCTTTTGGGCACCAAGTTTGTAGCACTCCTTGAACAGACGCGGTACGCCCGTATCGACGAACATCGCCGGATTCTTGGCAGCTTTCACCGGATCGATGCTGGATTGGGGCAGCATGACATGGAGCATGCCCCCCACATTCACCACGGGATCGAAGATCGTGATTCCCAGACAACTCCCGAGGGCATGAGTTATAATGGAATCAGCGGCGTCATCCGAGATGGCCATATCAGCGACACCGACGACCATGCGTCCCGACTTCCTCATTGTATCACTAATCGTCGAACTCATTTCTGATACGCAGCCGGTTGGATGTAATTGAATTCTCCACGCCCCTGATTCGTGAGACTTTCCGAGTGTCCGATCAAGAGGTAACCGCCCGGTCTGAGCAGCTTGTAGTAACGCTCAACGAGTTGCTGCCTGGTTGCCTGGTTGAAATAGATCATGACGTTGCGGCAGAAAATCACATCGAAAGGCCCCCGCATGGGCCAGGCGGTCATCAGGTTCAATTGAGCGAAGTGTATCAGCTTGGCGACATTATCCTTCACTTGATATTGCGCCTGCTCTCCACGCCCCTCCTTTTTGAAGTATTTCTGAATCATGGCAGGAGGAGTTTCCATCAGAGTGCTCTTGAAGTACTGCCTTTGTCGAGCCTTATCAAGCATACTGGGAGAGATGTCCGTCGCCAGGATCCGGATGTCCCAGGAGGCGATATTGGGCAGGGATTCATTGAGTACCATGGAGATCGTATAGGGCTCTTCTCCGGAAGAGCATCCGGCGCACCAGATCCGGAGCTTGTGGCTGCCAGTCGCCTTGATCTCCGGCATGATCTTGTTCCGCAACATGTCGAAGTGAGGTTTCTCACGGAAGAAATGGGTTTTGTTCGTCGTCAGCTGATCCATCATGGCGAGCAGTTCTTCCTGCCCTTTTTTGCTTCCCAGGTACTCAAGATAGGAATCGAAATTCGGCAGCTGCAGAGCGCGCAGACGCTTTGTCAACCGGGACTGGATCAGCCCCTCCTTGCCAGCCTGGATCTCCACGCCACTGATGTTGTACATCAGATTGCTGAGTTTCTTGAAATGGTCCTTGCTCAGTTGAGCATCAATACTTTCCAGCAAGAGCCCGTTCCCTCCATTGTAACCTGGTTAAGCGGATGTCCTTTTGAATCCCCCATCACAACCTCACACGATGACTCGTCTAGTCTTCGGTCTGCTTGACGGCGGAATGCAGATCCGCCAGTTCCTCGGTGGCCAGCACTTTGTCGATGTCCAGCATCAGCTTGACCTTGTCGCCCGATTTGCCGATACCCAGAATATACTCGGTATTGACGTCGCCGCCGAAGGCGGGTGTGTCGTCAACATCCTGGTCCGCAATATCAAGCACTTCGGAAACTTTATCCACGACGGCCCCCATTTGCGTGCCGTCGATCTGCACAACGATGATGCAGGTCTCGTCGGTCCATTCGACGTTATCCATTTCGAATTTCGTCCGCAGGTTGATTACGGGGATCACTTTGCCGCGCAGATTGATGACGCCCAGCACAAAGTCCGGAGTTCGCGGAACAGGTGTGATCGGCATCATCCCGATGATTTCATGAACCTTGAGAATCTCAAGGGCATACTCCTCATCATCCAGAAAGAAAGTGAGGAATTTCCCACCCATATGGCCATCAACATTGAGGTCCGCAGCGACCTGAGTAACCTGCTCATCGGTGATTGCCGTTGTCTCACTCATCTCGATCTCCTTTTCTGACCAGTAATAACTGGATCGCTACCCGTTGCCTGCACACAGGATTTCTTTGCCGTCTGTTTTCGTTAACGCAAGAAGCATCAATCCCGTCGGGTCCAGGATCAAACCGACATGGCCATCGCCCAGGATCGCGCCGCCCGAGATCCCCTCCAGTTTGCCGATGCTATCGCTTAGTGATTTGGCGACAACCTGCAGTTTACCGAGCAGTTCGTCGACCAGTATGGCGTAACGCCTGTCCCCCGTGTCCATCACCATCACCAGACCCTCGGTTGGATCGGTCACGGCCCCCTCAATGTCGAATATCTCGTAGAGGGTGTACAGAGGCAGCTGTTGACCTCGCAACGAGATCATTTTGCCTCTGCTGGCGACGCTTGAGATATCCTTCGCTTCCGGACGCATACTTACTTCGATGTTCAGAGTCGGGATGATGAAGCGCTGTTCACCGACACTGATCAACATGCCATCGGTAATGGCCATGGTCAGCGGCAATTTGATAGTGAACTGGGTCCCCTGGCCGAGTGTCGATGAGATATCGACCCGCCCGTTGAGCGCTTCGATATTCCTTTTGACGACATCCATGCCGACACCCCGTCCCGAGACATCGGAGACTTGATCGGCGGTCGAAAAACCCGCAGCAAAAATGAGATTGAAAATCTCGGCTTCGGTCAGAGAGGTATCCGCAGGGATCACACCCTTCTCCACAGCCTTCTGGAATATCTTTTTCGGATCCAATCCATGCCCGTCATCCAGGAGTTGGACGATCACGTTTCCGCCGGCATGATAGGCGGCCAGCTTGACACAGCCGCGCGGATCCTTTCCGGCCGCGATCCTGTCCTCCGGCGCTTCGATACCGTGGTCAACGGCATTGCGGATCATGTGCACGAGGGGATCACTGATCAGATCAACCATGTTGCGATCGATCTCGGTCTCCTCCCCGTCACGAAGGAATTCCACTTTCTTGCCATTCTTCTGCGCCAGATCCCGCACCAGGCGAGCCATCTTCTGGAAGGTCCCCTTGAAAGGCACCATCCGCATCGCCATGCTCAGGTCCTGCAATTCCCGCACGATCTTACCAGCATGCCCGACCTTTTTGCCCAGGTCCGCTCCAGTCTGATTGGCGACGAGTTCATCCTGCGCCAGCATCGACTGGGCGATTACGAGTTCACCCACGGTGTCGATCAGACGATCCAGTCTGTCGGTCCGGATCCGGACACTTGTTTCGAAGGAGCTGGTGTGATGAGCCGGTTTCTCTCCGACCTGTTCGAACTCCGTCACCTCATCCCCGTTACCAGAGGGGATATCCTCTACCGAACCAGCCGGAATATCCTCTGACGACAGCGCGTCGATATCCTTCAGAGCCGTCAACAAGGCGTCATAGCCCGCAGGCTTGGATCGGCTGCCGCCATCCAGATAGTCCTGCACCACCTGCAGCAGAACCTTAAGCATATCGACCGAGCGGAGTGACAGATTGGCGCATTTGGCATTGAATACCAGTTCCCTGTCGCGCACCATACTGAGAATCGTTTCGGCTTTGTGGGCCAGTTCGGCAATGGCGGCCAGCTGCAGGAAACTCGAAGTTCCCTTGATCGTGTGGAATGCACGGAATACACGATTGACGGCTTCGACATTTTTGGGATTCTGCTCCAGATCGAGAAGAGCACCTTCCGAATCCTCCAGAAACTCCCGACACTCGGTGACATATTCGCCGGCCATGTCGACATCCAGACTGTCGGGCACGACCGACTCGCCCGTCTCATCGTGGACCTCAGCCGTTGCGGATATTTCCCCTTGAACCGGGGATTCCGGCTCTTTGTCCGACTCCTCATCGTCAAACAGGATATCCGGTTCCCGCTCAGCGCCCTCCTCGTCCAGTGGGAGAACACTCTCAGTAGAACTTACGATCTCATCATCGGTGATCTCTTCTGTTTCGGCAGAGGGGGAGATCTCGGCCGGATCATCACCCGTCACGTCATCTTCCGCGGAGGGAGCTTCAGGGGCATCCTGAATTGGCTCCACAGCTTCCACTTCAGGTTCGGGTTTCTCCAGCACATGCTCCACTGTCTCCTCAGCGGAGACGGGTTCCACCCGGACCTCTTCGTCGGCGACGGGAGCAACCTCCGGCTCCGTTTCGGCTACAGAAGCAGCCGGACTCTCGGCGGCATCTTCGGGCGCGGCATTGTCTTGATCCTCCATGAGTTTCATGGCCGCCTCGATCGAGCCACTGACCTCATAGAGGAGACTCTCCTCCTGCTCCTCATCGATGAACTTGCCGAGACTCTCTGCGGCATTTGCCACATTCTTCACAATGGATTCAGAAGCATCCGATGTGAAACGGAGCATCGCCTGCCTGATGGCATCCAGCCCCTGCAGATCATCAATCTCGATGGTCACCAGCATTGAGGCGATTTCGTTGAGATTGTAGGTCTTTGCCTCCTGCTCAGGGACAGCTTCCGCAGGAGTGTCATCTGCGACAGGAGGTTCACCGGCCTCTACCGTGGGGAGATCGGGTTCCGGGGAGGATTCGGCGGCGGCTTCCGTCGCCGCTGATGAGTTGGAGTCATCAGCAGCGACAGCCCCCATCTCTTGGGTCAGGAGTACTTCAAGATGGTCAACGGCGTCGCTGAGCAATCCCATCCCATCGGAATCACCCTCGCCTACGGCATTGATATTCTCCAACACCTGACAAAGGGTCTCCTTCACCGATTCCGGATCGGCGACAGTCTTACTGTAGATTTTCTGGAGAGCAAACAGGCATCTGTTTCCGAAGAATTCCGTACTGGCCAGTGGGCCCGGAATATCGGAAAAAAGCAATTCCAGGGAGGAACCCAAGCGAATGATCTCTGTTCCGTCTGTGAGATCCAGTTTCCGGATCTCCCCGGCAAGTTCGATCAACTTACCTGGCCACTCAATAGTAACCTTATCGATCTCCATCTACATCTATCTCCCGGGCATCAAAGTGCTGAACTTTTCCAACTGTTTCGCTGCGGCCAACCGGACCTGGAAATGGCCTTGAGCCGTCTTGAAATTAACCTCTTCGATCACAACCTGATCCCGGAAGGCGATTTGAACATGCATCCCCTTGACGACGGTCGGCAGGGACAAAGCCGTGATCATGTTGACCTCTTCCAAACGCGCTTTCGTATCACCTGCGATGATATTCGCCAGTTCTCCTATCAGATCGTTCATGTCCGCCGATTCAAACTCGAACTCCATACCCGCAAAGGCTTCGCTGAATTTAACTGCGGTATCCTTGGGGAAGTGGAGCAGCATGGTCAGCGGCAGAGGACCAACCAGAGAGATGATCCCCACGACGGCATCCTGCAGCCAGACCTCGGGAGGACACTCCACTTTCTCTGGCGTGCATTCGCACATGGAGCCATAGGTTTCGGAAACGGAATCGAAGACTCTGCTGATCACATCTTCTGGCAGGATAACTGTCTCCTGAGCTTCGGTCATTGTATCAGTCATAAATACTCCCTAACCCATCAGGTTCTTGAAAAAGCCGCTGCTTTTCGCGGAACCGGATTTAACTTTAATGATATTGGCTACTAGTTTCTCAATTTTCTTTTTCAGTTCATCAGGGGAAAAAGGTTTGGTGACGTACACCTTGCATCCAACCTGATCCAGAGCGACCTCGATCTTACCCATTGATTTTTCGCTGGTGACCATGACGATCGGCACGGACTTCGAACTCTCACGTGAGCGGATCTCTTTCGCAAAAGCAATCCCACTCATCTTGGGCATATTCCAGTCGGCAAAACAGATATCGATTGTATCGGGATTGAATTTTTTGAGAGCATCTTCACCGTCTTCAGCTTCGGTAAATTCCCACTCGGCCAAAGCGGTTCGGTTCAGACTCTTCATCACCAATCCACGCATCACCTTTGAGTCATCAATCACCAAGGCATGCAATTTCATCTAATCATCCTCCCATCCATACGGACGTAATATTTCGTGACATCACCTGTGCACAGGCAGACATCGTTATGTTGCAGCTAGCTAACAAACCTATTATCGGACAACGACTCCGAGAACTTTACTATCTGTTTATCCAATCAAAGGGAAAACGGAGATAATCGTGCACAAACCGACGCAACAGGAATCCTCCTTCTTACGTCGCACAAAAAACAGCCGACCGAGTCCGTTTAAACGGATCCAGCCGGCTATCCTGTCGTGCATAATGCGTCTCTGTAAACGCTACCGCTCAATAATTTGCCACAGCTCCAGGCCATTGAAATCGGGGGATGCGCCCTCGTCGCCATCCTCTTCCCAGGTTTCGATCTCATCGACGGCGATACACCCCCACTCTTCGTCAATTAAATCGGCTACGACAAAGTATACCCGTTCCCCCCTCAATGCGCTTGTGTTCCAGACCCGCTCAGTCAACGTATGAGAATCTGTTCCGGTCTCCGTGAACAGCACAAGATCATCGTTCTCACGCACCAGGGCCACGAATTCATGACCGGGATGGTTCCCGCCGCCGACGAGAACGCGGATCCGATTGCGCAGCAATTCGAAACTCGAACTCCTGATCCAACCCGTGCGCGAGAAGTCTGAGTAGTGCGCCCCCGGACCGAGAGCACTACCGGACAGATCGGGATGCCAGTGACGCTCCCAGGTGGCGAGGTAGGAATTGCCGCGCAAGCCGGAGGGCGCTTCGCCTCTTGCAGCCGGGTTGTCCCCCCAGGTCGGTTGCTGGTCGAACGCGTTGTCGATACCCGGCCCCATTATCTCCCACCTCAGTGAAGGGTCCGGTGCGCCCGCGGCATCGATCCCCCGGAGTTGTCCCAGACAAGCTCTGTCAATGACTCTGGGGTGCCCATCGTCCAGTGCATCAAAATCCAATTCGTTGAAGGTCAGGATGTAGGTGTTCTGATCATTATTGAAAGCGCCGTGCTGGCTCAATATCCACTCGTCGTTCAACCAGGTGCATTCCGCCGCGGTGTACGGGGGACTGCCCAGCGCGATGCCGGGATTCGGCAATGTGCTCCAGCCATCGTCTCCGCCGAACATCGTGGCGGCCGATTGGTGACGAGTGCCGGCGGCACCGGAGTAAATCAGATGCCAGAGCGTCTCACCTGACGGGTGTTCGATCTTGAGCAGTTGTGGAGATTCGGGCAACACCTCGGCGGCGATGGCCACCAGCGGTTCCGCACGGTCGTTGCCCAGGAAACGGAACAGACTGTCGGCAGGTGCGGTGGCGATACCCAACACACCCTGATCATCAATATTCTCACAGGTTGTAAGCAGGTGCCAGTTCCCCTCATCCTGGAAGACGAATGGATCGCGGCAATGGGCCTGCCAGGATTGCTCCGAGTCCCACTCGGCCCAATCCGCCGTTGGATGGTAAAGGGGATTGATCCCCTCATGCGCGGCGTCCGCGCGCCACCACGCAAACAGATCCTCGCTATATGCCAACCCGATCTGTTGCGGTTTACCCGTCTCCCTGATTCCGGTATAGAACATCACCCAGCGGGGACCGCCAGGGGCCGGATTCAACATCACCTGAGGTGCCCAGATCCCCCAGTTTTCCCAATCCTCCCCAGCGGATACAGGCAGCACATCCGGCTGCCGCGTCCAGTTGCACAGATCCGTACTGACGAGATGGCCCAGTTGCTCAGCCCCCCCCTCTACATGGTGATATATGTGGAAGCAGTGGTAAACTCCCTCTTCGCCAACCAGACAATGATCGGCCAGCATCTCACCCTCGGCGCCGACAAAAAACGGCTGATCAAAATTGAATGAGGGGCCGCGCCCTTCAGGCTGAACCCTTGGACGAAGCCTCTGGAGGGGACTCCACTGGGCATATCCCGCAGGATCATACGCCAGGATCCGCCAGGAGAAGTCATGATCGGGGCAGGTCAGCAGATGAAAGGTATCGGTCAGCCCCACGGCCTGCGGTACATCATCTATATACAGATCATAAAGCAGCGAATCACCGTCGGGATCAACCGCAGACCAGGTCAACATGACCTCCGCGTCAAAGACAACGAGATTGTCCGCGGGTTGCAGGTCAGCCAACGGTAGCGGAAAGGAGTTGGCGCAAGTACGGGCCATGCGCAGACCGACAATGCCCATGGCGCTTGCAGGTGCGATCCCCTCCCTCGCCACGACCAGAATTTCCCCGGCATCCTCATTCCATGCCCCCCCCCTGAACAGACGTCGATCTCCCGTTGGGGGGCCGGCAGGATCCGTAAGCGGGCCCGGGGGCAGTTCACTCAACCAGTCGTTGCACCACTCCGCGACGTTTCCCGCCAGATCCCGGGCGCCGCGATTACTCCCCCCAGCCTCCAGATCGCCAACGGGGGTGGACCAGCCGACACAGGGCACCTCATCCGGCGCAAAGTTGGCCAGGCTGCAATCCGGCGAATCCCACCCCCAGGGATATGGTCTCGCGTCGGGATAGCGGGCCGCATACTCCCACTCCGCCTCGGTCGGCAGGCGATAACCGACGTCACTCGCGGGCGCTCCGCCGTTGCACTGCCAGTCGGAAGTATCATAGGCCACAGGCAGTCCGGACCGGATACTGAGCCAGTTGCAGTAGATTGCCGCACCAAACCAGGTCAGGGCCTTGAGCGGATGATCCCCGGGCTTGTAGCTCTGCGGATAGGCCGCCGCCGCATCGAGGGAGCGTCGGACAACGAACCTGGATGTTGCCTGGTTGAAGTAGAGTTCGACGGCGGAGTGGCCGAGATTGAGAAGCACGTGTCGGCTTGCGGAATCATATATGATGTTGTTCTGGACAAATACCCTGCCGGAATCATACGCCCATTGAACGCACTCCCTGAACTCATTGTTGGTGACTTCATGCCGATCAAGCATGAAATCATGTGAGATCTTCACGTCAGGACCGGATTCGATCCCCATCGTAAACTCCCCTGCGGGAATTCGCGCCATCATCCGCGGCAACGCCTCATCCGAGGCCAATACGCGGAGTATGGCGTCGAGAGAACTGAAGCCGACGATGTCGTCCTTGGCGCTCCAGACAATATGGCGCCCGGGTGTGGCTTCAACGCCGATGCCGACATCGCCGCTAACGGTCACACAGGGCAGATCCCAGGTCAATCCACCATCGCCGCTGACCTCCAGCAGGATGAAGAGGGGATCGCCATCGGCATCGAACAGATCGAACGTGATATCGACGAAACCGCTGCCGTCGGGGCGCTGGCTGAACGCGAGGTTACTCACCTCGGGTTCCGTCGCCAGAACCGGATTGCCGAGAAACAGGGCGCAGCAACAGAGGAGAATGCCGAAGACCCTGCTCATTTCAGCAACAACAATTTACGTGAGAGGGTAACGGTGTCCGTTTCAAGGAGACTGAAATAGACGCCGCTGGCACACCCGGCGGCAGCCCACTCGCAGCTGTGATGCCCGGCGGGGAGAAACTCGTCGATCAACAACTCCACCATGCGTCCCTGAATATCATAGACGGTCAAACGGGCGCGTTGGCCGGCCGGAAGAGCGAAACCAAGTCGTGTGGTCGGGTTGAAGGGGTTGGGATAATTGGGTGCGAGGCTGACGACCTCGGGAATTCGGGATTCAACTCCCGTTCCGCTGGTGGCAATCCGAAAGGGGCCGATCAGTTTGGATGAGGTGTTGCGCATGGAGTCGATCGCGGTGATGCGCCAGTGACAATTCTCCGATTCCAGATCCGGGGCCACCCACTCGAACTGATAGTTCCCGGCGAGAGCAGGTTCAATTTCGATGCTGAAACTGATGGCGTCGTCGATGATGATCTCACAGGCAATGGGTACCTCGACCGCGCCGAAATGACATTCGGCAATCGACCAGGAAAAAGTATAGGTGTTCTCCGGGTACAGCGCCGCACCCTCAAGGGGGAATACCGGAGAGATCTCCGGCAACTGGAGGTCCAGCAATGTCGGCTCACTCTGACAGACGACAACCCCCCGGGCAGGAGCAGCCAGCCCGCCAGCCAGGACGACGCAGCAACTGAAGAGCATCATCACATGTCTAATAGACAACATGGTGATACGATCATCCGGATCGCAACGGATAAAGTTGATCAACGGACCGGACCCGCAGCTCCGGTTCGTCGGACAGGTTCAGACCGAACTGATAACCAATTCCGGTCATGGCTGGAGATCACTTCAACATCATGAGCTTGACGGAGTCGACAGCTCTCACCGTTTCTACCCGGGCCAGATAGATGCCCGAGGGGAGCGAGTCCCCGTTGTCGTTGCGGCCATCCCAGGCCTGCGCATGATTCCCGGCCGGCAGGCGTTCACGCAGGAGGGTTCTCACCAGCCTGCCATCCACCGCGAAGATCCTCAACTCCACTATCCCCGCATCGCCGAGTTCGAAGAGAATCTCGGTGCTGGGATTGAAGGGGTTGGGGTAGCTGCCGTGCAATTTCACATATGCACCGGCGACTATCTCCGGATCGTCGATGCCGACCGGATTGGCATTGGCGATGTTCGGCGTGGGCTCCGCACAGAAGAGCCAGTCACTGCCGCCGTCGGGGAAGCGACCGTAACTGTAATCCGGGATTTGCTGCTCGAAGTCCATATAGCCCTTACCCGTTGTTGAATCGGCTGCTGTGAGCATGATGATATCGAGAAGCCCCTCGGAGGAGAAGCCGAAACCCAGAGCATCTTCATAGACGGTCACGCGCTCTCCGGGCTCGAGGACCGTGCCGGCGGGGAACGCCCATTTCGCCACATCCTCGAGAGTGTCCGACAGCAACCAGCCGCTGATATCCACAGTGATATCGCCGCGGTTGAATATCTCCACCCAGTCATCGATACCACCGAACTGACTGGTGGTCTGGAATTCATTGATGCAGATCGGCGAGTATAAGGCGGACAGGTTATTGGGACTCGCGGGAGTCGGCGTGGCCAGATATTCCGGATGATCATCACCAGGTTCCAGGTAGCCGACAGACACATCCTCGGTCATCAGACCGAATGTGAAACCATGCACCGGCACGTTGCCGTGAAGTTCGGTGTCGAAAAGGGCTGCGGTCTCGCCGTTCGCGGAGAATTTCATGTCGGCGTGGAATATCCCCTGACCCGTATCCTTGTCGGCCCAGACCAGCAGATACTCTCCAGGTGCGAGTTCGTACTCGGGCAGAGCCCAGAGCCTGCTCGAGTTCATACTGTCGGAGAGGTACATGCCGCCGAGATTGACGACGATATTGTCGGCGTTGTAGAGCTCGAGCCAATCCTCATGTTCGCCCGCTTCATCGACAATACCAGCGACGTTGTCGGCCATCACCTCGTTGATCCTGATCGCCGGCGGTTCGTAGCCGACCGTATAGGCGCGATAGTTGGCGGGTGCATCGTTCGGCCAGGTGTCGCCCTGCCCGATGCCATCGACGGCCAACGAGTAATACCGCACTACCGTGCCGTGCGCCTGGGCGGGGATCGTCGCGCCGAATATGGAGTCGCCCGCAGCGCCGTCACCATGCTGACCGTCATCGAACATGGGCTGATCGAGATAGTAGCCCAAGCCGGGATCGTAATGCATCGTCACGGTCACGCCGGTTTCAGCGTCATATGCCTCGGCGGTTACGGTAACAGGCACGCCGTCCGTCGGCATCATGACATCACGCTCGCCGCCGCGGCAGGTGGGTTCGGTATCGATCTGATGGGCGCTGTTCAATTCTCCCGGGGTGCCCCAGGCCAGATCGCTGGCATCCCAGCTGGCGGCAAGGTTGTTGTCCAGTCCGGCGTGGATCAATTCGAGGGAGGGACCGTCTCCGTCCGCCGAATTGGGCCAAGCGCCGCCGTCATCGTATTCGACGAAGTCGACACGCAACCCTGCGGGATTGTGCAGGTTCACCGTATCGCCATTGTTGCCCAGGCTGAATCCCTGCCCCGACGGATCATAGTCAAGATTGTTGTAGTTCTGCACATCGGGATACTGAAGATTGAACAGAGTCAAATCCGCAGCGATTACGAGATAGCTCCCCGGTTCGATGGAACCGCTCAGATAGCACCGGGGATGTCCGGGGTTATCATCCAGAACAAACCAGCCGTTAACCGAGACGGAGGATGAGCCGGCGTTGTAGAGTTCAATATACTCCACATCCGCCCCTCCGGGACCGGGTGCGCTGTTGTACATGATCTCATTGATAATCACCTGAGACATGGCCGGAGATCCGGCGCATACGATAATGCCGATGACAATGAAAGCTAAGCGATAGTTGAACCGCATCGGGAGACTCCTGTAATTGTACCCTGAGTAATTGCTGATGTCCGTCAATTATAACACAGACCAATACCGGAGCGGCCAGAAAAGGGGCCGGGAGGTGAATTCAAATATTCCGGATCAGCCGGGAAGGAAGCGATCGTACATCACCGCGTGCCGCAGACCGCGATCACTGACGATGAGATGAGGCAGGTCCAGATGAGAGACAACGGTCAACACCAAAGCCGCACCGGCCAGGATGACATCCGCTCTCTGGGGAATCAGACCGACTATGGTTTTCCGTTCCGCGACCGTATGGGCATGGAAAAGGGCCAGTTGCCGCTCGATCTCGCTCCGGGCCAGCGTCAGGCCCTGAACCCGCCGAGGGTCGTAACTGGCAAGTTCCAGGCTGATGGCCGCCAGGGTCGTTACCGTCCCTCCGACCCCCACCAGTATTTCGACATCCGCCGAGCGCTCACGCAACACTCCAAAATCCTCCGCCAGCGAACTGAGTAGGGCTGCGAGCTCCCCGTCAGTGACCGGATCCGTCAGGCAGAACTCCTCTGTCGGGCGACGGGATCCGGTGTTGAGGCTGAAGCGGTCGCAGATGCGACCCCGCTCACTGAATACGAACTCCGTGCTGCCGCCGCCGCTGTCGAAGATGCAGGTTACCCCCTCCTGCCGACCGAGACTTGATATCGCCGCCAGGTTGGCCAGTCGCGCCTCCTCCTCACCGGAGATAACCTCGATCTGCAATCCCGTTGCGGCTGCCACACGGGCAATAAAGTCCTCGGCATTGGTCGCGTTGCGCAGCGCCATCGTCCCTATGCCGACCCATCCGGTTACACCGAGCTCCCTGCCTATCGCCATAAACTCCCGGATGACCTCGACACTGCGCTCCTGCGGCTCCTCGGCCAGGAGACCGGTTTCGTGCAGCCCCTGTCCCAGGCGGGTTATCGCCGTGCGGTCATCCAGAACCCGCAGGGAATCCCTCTCCGCCACCGCCAGATGAACCTTGATGGAATTCGTACCGATATCAATGACACCGAATCCGGCCATGTCATGCTCTCTTTGCCAGCAGACCCTTCAGAGCCTGGATGTAGTTCAGGTTTGGCTGCCCGGCGATACCCAATGTTCGAGCCGTCGCCATCACCAGAGCAGGATCCTCCTGCTCCACCGCCGCAGTCTCCAGTAATGCGTCGCTCACGGTCAATTCGGCTCTCTCGACGATGCAGCCGTTGATGAGATATCCGAATCGGCGTTTCGACACCTCAACCGCCTGCAGCCCCTCATGGGGCTCCACATACCGGGACAGGAAGCTAGAGAGTTCACAATTACACTCGGGTTTGTCAAACACTTCAACACCGAGGGTTGTGAGAATCACACCCACCTCCTCCGGCGAGACGGGGAATTCGGCCTTGAGCTCAGGCAACCAGAGTTCGAGGCCGGCAGTGTCGGTTTCGTGAAGGACCTTGAGATCCAACCGTCCCTCGCGGATCTTGACGTTCTGCTCACTGTAGCGCGAAACGATATAGATCTCCCGACTGTCGATCAGACGGGTTACCCTTTGGCCCCGCAGCATCTCGGCAACCCGCGGCAGAATCCGTCCGAACACTCGGTACTCCCAGCGTGGATTTCTGCGCCACTCCTCAATCATGATGCATCACCCCCTGTCGGCAGGTTCGGTGTTGTTCAGGTTGTCCTGCGCCAGCAACGCCCTGGCGATATTGACCGAGTAGTTGTTGATCTTCCGCAGGCCATCCATCAGATCGAGATGGATCTCGCTACTGGTCAATGACTCGGTGATCGTGTTATGAATCCTCTCAAAATGACTTTTCCGGTAGACCTCCTCCAGCGCCCGGTACTTCTCCTGCTTCCTCGTCATCCGCTTCGCTTTGCTCAAGCTGCCGTCCCGAAAGGCGTTCAACGCGCGACTGATCTGTTTGCAGGCCTTGATCTGATAGGCTCGCACCTCCTCCTGTCCCGTTTTCGAGAAGACAATCCGCTCGGCGATCATCTTGCGCCCCAAGGGCCGCATCTCCTTGTCGATGATATCGGCGATATGCTCGAACTGTTTGGTGACGTGCATCATCAGATAGACCTCTTCGATCTGCTCGTCGCTGATATCCTGCTTACCGATCTTGATCAGGTAGCTGACGATCTGCTCATCGAGATCGTCCACCTTGTCCTCGATCACGTGCATCGTGTCCAATGTATCCAGTTTGCGTTCGATAAACAGCTCCGGCAGCAGATCGGCCATAATCTTGACCTTCTGCCCCATCCGGAGAATCTCCACCCGGGCGAGGTTGAGCGCCAGCGTCGGCGTGGCCAGCATACCCTTGTCGAGAAAGCGTGATTTGTACCGCGGGTCCAGTTCCGGTTCATCCTTGTCCGGCAGCAGTCTCACGATGGCGCGAGCCGCGATGCCCGTAAACGGCAGGAAGATCAGAGCCAGGCCGACATTGAAAACCGTATGGGCATTGGCGATCTGCCGGGGGATTATCTGCGCCATTACGGCCTGGCTGTCCGGAGTCGCAACCCCTCCGGGCGAGATGCTTCTGACCAGGTGCGCAAATGTGGGTATCCACCAGATCATCACCAGTACGCCGAGGACCTTGAAGGCGGTATGGGCGATCGCGACGCGACGAGCCTCGCGTCCGGCGCCGATACTCGCCAGCATCGCGGTAACCGAGGTGCCGATATTCGCGCCGAATATCAACGGGATCCCTGCATCCAAAGTGAGCAACCCCTGCTGTGCGAGGACAATAATGATCCCCGTGAATGCGCTGCTGCTCTGAATGAGGGCCGTGAAAATCGCACCGACCAGGATGCCCAGGAATGGATTCTCCAGGTTATGCAGCAGGTCCAGAAAGGGCTGGAAGCTGCGCAGGGGGTACATGGCGCTGGACATGACGTACATGCCGAAGAAGAGCAGACCGAAGCCCAGGACCACGTCGCCAATGTTGCGGATGGCGTTCCTCTTGACCAGCACCTTCATGCCAAAACCGAGGGCGATCATCAGCAGGGCGTAATCCGTGAGTTTGAACGCAATCAGCTGCGCAGTGATCGTGGTGCCGATATCCGCGCCCAGAATCACGCCTATCGTCTGCGCGAAAGTCATCAGACCGGCCTGCACGAAACTGACCAGCATCACGGTCGTTGCGCTGGAGCTCTGGATCACCATGGTCACGAAAGCCCCCACAACGACCCCAATGAAGCGATTGCGGGTCAATGCACCCAGTACGGCTCGCATACGGCCGCCTGCCGAACGCTGCATGGCGGAGCTCATCATGTTCATGCCGAATAGGAACAGCCCCAGCCCGCCGGCCAGATTGAACAGCATGAGGAGCACCCAGTTAGGCTTTCGAACCGGCAGATTGTAGACGATCTGCTCAACGCGTCCCACGTCATCGATCAGGTGGGCCGTGATGGAGTAGCGCCCCGGTTTCCCGCCCCCCTTGAAAATTATCGAGGCGATCCCACCCTCGTCACTCCTCACGCACCCCAGGGGATGCTCCCTGGGGGAGATCAGATTGAAAGCGACCTCCACACCTGCCTGGGGTTGCCCCTTCTCATCAAGCACCTGAGCTTTGAGTTGCAGCTCCTGCTCCGTCATCAGAGGGTGATTGTCACCCGAGATTCTCCTGAGATTTTCATCCACCGGGTGGATCAGCTGCAACTCCGCCAGGACATTGCCCGGCGCATTCAGCAGAGCCCACAATCCAAGGCAGGCCAGAATTACTTTGAATCGCATGCAAGCTCCCACCAACAGGCAATCCCGGTTGCGACCAGGTGCCGATAATGCTGCGTGACAGGCGAGGAGATCAGGGGATTAATTCAACTCGACCTGACTCCAACTGCTTCGCAAGAAAGAAACCCGGTCGCGCCGATCCGATCCACCAACCGCTTCGAACTCATTCCACGAATGCCAAGTCGCCAGTACGTAATTGCGATCATGATCCCTGTCTCCCGAAACGGGAAATTCAGCAACATTCGGTCATCTTTTCTTTACCGTCCGTCTGCGGCGGAATCAGATCGCAGTTATTCAGAGAAACAGGAATTGCCACAAAAACAGAGAACCTGTGTCTAACTAAATACAGCTCACAAGCCACCATTAAGCTCAAACAGGAACTATATGGACCCATAATGACCACAGGTTCAATAGTTAGCTTGAAAGAGATAAGCACACATGTCATAATGAGTTGGATGGACAATGAACGATCCCGCTAACATCAATCTTCCGCCTCAATCCAAGATCCGTTGAGGGGGATTGTGATGTTTAGTGTGATCTATTCCGGGATTTACGAAATAAAGGATAATTGATGCCTCTCGTCCCAACACCCCGCAAAACCCAAATGATTTGGCTGGTATTGATCGCGTGCCTGGCAGTGCTGATTCTCCTGAGTGCCGTAATCAGTATTGACGACAATGTCAGTGGCGTCTGCGAGTTGTCCCCCGCCACGATGTGGACGCTATCAGAACGGAGAGTCGGTTCATACGAATCCAAAACAGTCAATCTGGTTTCGGGGGAGATCCTCCAGTACCGCATCTATCAATTTGACCGTCCCGCCTGCCTGGATATGGATCTCGGCGGTACTCGCGACACTTCCGGAAACATGATACCGGTCCATGTGGGTCAAACGGTTCTGACGATGAAATCCAGCGATCTGGAGCTGGAGATGGCCGAACGGACAACGGCCCTTGCCGAGGCCCGCAGTCTTCTTTTGACTCTGCAAGGTGGGGCCAAACCCGAAGAGATCCGTCATACCACATTGGGACTGGAGCGGAGCAGGGCCGAATTGGAGGCTTTCAGCCCGCAATACGAACGTCAGCAGCAGTTGTTTGCCGACGGGATCATCAGCGATCGGATGTGGGAGGAGACAAGTACCCAATACAGACTGCTGCAAATGGATATCAGCCTGGGTGAAGCATCACTGGATGTGATCTCCAGCGATGCCCGTCCCGAAGACATCGCAGCCGCGGAAGCCTCGATCGAGGCGCTCGAAAATGAGTTGATCATGGTCGAGAACATGCTCTCCGCTCAGGAGATCCATTCACCTATCTCCGGGTACATGCATGTCAATCCCGATTCGGGGCTTGTCCTGAGTGTGGCCGACATCGATACCCTCATCGTCAAGATGCTGATCCCCCAACATGTGGCTTTCAAGATCAAGCGTAACCAGGAGCTGCGCGTCGCCATCCCGGGTGCCCATTCCGGCCTGGTTGACGGTCATGTGCTGCGCATTGATCCCAACACCCTGGTGACGGCAACCGGAGCTTTCGTCGTCGTCTACGGACTGATCGACAATTCCAGCGGGCTTCTGACCTATGGCATGCAGGGCCGCTCACGTATCTATTGCGGCGAATCCACAATTCTGACTCGGATCAAAAGCAATTTGCAGCAGGCAATGAACAAGGAGTTTCTGGCGCTTTGAAAGGGCGGATCGGCATAGCACCGGGCTTGGAGCCCGACCCCTCCGAAAAGGTAAGTTGTACCGAGAACTACCACAGGTACGAGCTGAAGTACTACCTGCCCAAGACGGACAAGGAGACGATCCGCAACCTGATCGCGCCGTGGGTGGTGCACGATCGACACAGCGAAATCATGTCCGACAAGTGCTATACGGTCAGAAGCATCTACTTCGACACGGATGACCTCCTCTACTACTTCGAGAAGATGGATAGCGTCAATGTGCGCAAGAAACTGAGAGTGAGGACCTACAATCTCAGTGAGAACAAAGCGCCCGCCTTCCTGGAGATCAAGCGCAAGGTCGGTCGACGCGGATTCAAGGAGCGGGTGATGCTGCCGCTCGAACTCGTTGATCCCGCCCTCAACGGCAAACACTCTTCCGAGGTTCTGGGCGATCGGCCTTTTGTGGATCGTAAAGTTCTGGATCGCTTCAAGTTCAACATGAAGGTCAAATACCTGCAACCGGTTGTCCTGGTCACCTACGAGCGGGAAGCGTTCATCGGCATCGAAAATGACCGGATCCGCGTTACTTTCGACCAGAATATTCGCAGCCTTGCCAACCCCAATCTGAACCAGGTATTCGAAGAGCAGGAGCTCAGGCAGTTCGAGGATGAGAACTTCGTCCTCGAGATGAAATTCGACAACCGGATGCCCCGTTGGATGGCGCAGGTTATCCGCATGCTCAATCTGCGCTCCGAGTCCTACTCCAAATATTGCCATGCAATTGATGCATGGACACCCCATCCGCAATAGAAAGATTCACCCCTTGCCAAGGAGACCGAGGCCCCAGATATGGATGAGATTCTTCAATCGCTAGCAATACGTCCGCTACCCTGGACCGCCGTTGAGATCATTGTAAATCTGTCGATGGCGTTCCTTCTCGGCTTGTTCATCGCCTGGGTCTACAGATCCACGCAGAGAACGCTGTTGGTCTCCTACAGCTTCGTCAATACGCTTGTAATCCTCTCGATGTTGATGACCCTCGTGATGATGGTGATCGGCAACAACATCGCGCGCGCTTTCGGCCTCGCCGGCGCCATGTCGATTATCCGTTTCCGCACGGTGGTCAAGGATACGCGGGACACGGCGTTCGTATTCTACTCGCTTGCGTCCGGCATGGCGTCCGGAACGGGCAACATGAAGATCTCCCTGATAGGCACGCTCCTGATCGGTCTCTACCTGGCCATCCTCCACTGGACTCGCCACGGCACGGTTATCCGCAACGAATATCTGCTCACCTTCCGCATGTTCCCCACCGATGACCCGGTGGAGAGGACGGTGTATCTGCCGTTATTCGAAAAGTTCTTCAAGCGCTACCACCTGGTGAACGTCAAGTCGACACGTATGGGTGAGACATTGCAGCTCACGTTCCATGTCGTCCTGAAGGATCCCGAACAGGTGGAGATCGTCGTCAGCGAACTGGGCGCCCTTGAGGGCGTGCAACGGGTCGCAATCAGTTTCGGCGAGGAGGCGCAGTCCTAGCTCGATCTACGTGATCGAAATGGAGACATCATGTTTGAGTTCATGTCATTCCTCATATCAGGATCCAGAGCGCGGTTCTTGCTGATTCCTGCCATATTTATACCGTTGACCATCGGTGGGCTGTGCTGCAAAACCGATAATACATCCTCGACTATACCGACGGCACCCGTCGATGATTATGAGAATCTGCAATTGGTTCGCGAATGGTTCCTGAGCCCCCTCCCACCGGAGTACGAACCCGGCACGCCGACCGACAGCATCCCGAGTGTCGGTGGTCTGGCGGATTCGCTGTCGGGACGCGGGTTTGACATTACCGCCATTGAAGATTGCGAGTATCGGCTCCGGCCCGACAACTGGCAGCGCAACATGGATGCCAGCAAATCGGGATATATCCGCAATCTGGACCTGTTCCGGATTACGGCGGCTCCATGTACTTTGTTGACCTATCACGGGCGGGATATCGATTCTCTGGCTATCGAGATCGTGGAGTCAAAACAATGGCTGGAGGAGCTAACCGGCAAGGATTGTCCGACTTTAGCCTATCCCTACCATGAACACGATTTCCGCACATTGGCCTTGTTGCGGGACAGCAGCTACATCTGCGCCCGGAGCGGGCAGATCAGCTATTACCCCTGGAGCGCCCACCTCCTGGGAACGAATCCGGATGCCTGGCTTGAAACCTGGGCACACACCTCTCTATATGAAGTGCCGTTACAGATGATGTGCGGGGATGTTATGGACATCGCGCCTGAGGAGGTCGCGGATTGGTTGGCCGCCCCCTCCCGGTTGCCGACCTGGAAACTCAATAACACCTGGATCCAGCTCTATACTCATTCGGACGACCCCACCCAGACAGGCACACCTACGCTCGACAGGGAGCATCTTGCGGCAGTCGTAGACGCGCTGACAGCCGACAGCGAGGTCTGGATCGCTCCGATAGGTGAGATTGCCGCATGGGTGCGGCAAACCCACGTTCCGGAAGATGCCGACGGTTTCATCTGGCGACCGACAACCGGAACCTCGGTTCTGGGGCGCGAAGAGGGCCCCTGGCAAGGTCATCAATGTGCTTTCAGCTTTTCAACCGATGACGGTTTCAAAGCCAACCTTTCCTCATTCTCTCCCGTCTTCGTCGACAGGGGACTCTCCTATACGATGTATCTGAATCCGGTACGGATCACCTACTCCGATTCTAATCCGGAATCCAACTACCTTAACTCTCTTGAGGTGACCCAACTGGCCGATGCCGGTATCGAGATCGGTTCACATACCATGAATCACAAACATCTACTCCAACCGGAGATCTTCCAGATCAGCTCTGACCATGGCCCGGATTTCCCTTACTGGTTTGAGATCGTCAGGGAAAACAACCAGGCCATCGCCCGACTGTATCGGGAGATTAACGAATAGAGGTCCTCATCATGCGTTTCAGGTCACTAGTCGTCGGCGGAGCTGTTTTGCTAGTCGCTGGCGGAATAACTGCTCTCTCCCTGATGAACGGGGAGCACACCGGTAATCAGGTTCCGGCCAAACATTTCATGCCCACCGAGCACCGTCTGGATTCCGATGCAGAGCGGCTCAACCGCAAGGGGCGAAAAGAGTGGCACAAGCAGATGCATCGCGCCGCACCCGACACCGACTGGAAAGCGGTCGAGCATGCAAATGGCCTCACCCTCCAGACCCTGCGCGACAACCTGAAACGGAATAGCGACAGTTGGGAGGAGCTCGGCAGCCGCAACCTGGCCGGGAGGATTCACTGCGCCGCCGTCTCCGTCGATGGCGACAGTCTCTATGCCGGCTCCGATCTCGGCGGACTCTGGAAGGCCGACCTCAACGGCAACGGTTGGCGTCCCCTCGCCGACAATCTTTACGGCGGCGTACGCAACGGTGTCGCCGTGGCTGGAGGCGATCCGGAGGTGATCACCATCCTCTCCAACACCGAGATTGTCCGCATCAGCGACAACATGGGGGAAACCTGGCGCATGCCCCTCGGCCTCCCCTCAAATCTGAGCCAGGCCTTCCGCGTCGTTCGTGATCCCGCCGACAGCGATCGCGTCTATCTGCTCACTTACGCCGCGGGCAGCTGGTTCCAGCTCTACCGCTCCGACAATGCCGGGCGGAGTTATACGCTGATCTACTCCCTGGGCACCACGCGCGGCGACTTCTGGGTCGACCGCGTCGACGGCGACAGCCTGTACCTCATGGTCGGCGACACATTGCACTACAGTCCCGATCATGGCGGAAGCTGGCAGGAGATCGGCTCGCTCGGCGCGCCCACTTCGCCGAGCAAAATCATCCTGACTGCCTCGGAAGCCGGCGATCCCACCTTCTATGCCGCGGCCCAGTTCTCCGGGCAATGGGAACTCTGGCGCTCGACGAACGGCGGCGTAACCTGGAGTCACATGTATGACATCAACGATTTCTGGGAGACGCTGAATTGCTCGATCACCAACAGCAACATCGTTCTCTTCGCCGGTGTGGAGAACTGGCGTTCGGCCAACGGCGGCGCATCGTTTGCGAAGGTCAACGGTTGGGGCGAATACTACAGCGATCCCCTCAACAAGCTCCACGCCGACAACCCCGGTCTGGAGTGCTACTGGGTTCCCGGCATCGGTGAGATCTTCCTCCCCTGCACCGACGGGGGCATCTATCGCAGCACCGATCACATGATGTCGGTCACCAACATCTCAATGGAGGGGTTGGGGATCAGCCAGTACTACGACATCCATACCAGCAGCATCAATCCCGACCACCTTCTCGGCGGCGCGCAGGATCAGGGTTACCAGCAGAGTCTCGGTCCCGACGGGGACGGCCCCTGGCCTTTCGAGCAGCTGATCAGCGGCGACTACGGCCACCTCACCTCCAGCGACGGCACGCAGAACTTCGTCTTCTCCGTCTATCCCGGCTTCACTCTGCTGCAGCAGGGTGAGACCAATCCGATATTGCGCTACCTCGATTTCCCGACGGGAGCGTCGAATCTCTGGTTGCCCCCCATCGTGGCCGATCCCACCGACAGTCACGCCTACTACTTCTGCGGACGCTATCTCCACCGGGGTGTCTGGACCGGAGGCAACAACGTCTCCTACACCCAAAACCCACAGAGCTTCGCCCTGTACGGCAGCAGCTATCTGAGCGCGTTCGCCATCTCCCCGGTCGACCTGGACTCCCGGTACGCCGTCACCAATACGGGCGAATTGTGGTACAGCCACGACGGTGGCGACAACTGGGTGCACTCGCCCGACCAGGGTCCCTCAAGCCACTACTTCTACGGCAACGCCCTCGCCTGCTCCGCCGAAGACGCCAACACCGTCTGGGTCGGCGGCAGCGGCTACAACGGCTCCGCCGTGTATGTCAGCGAGGATGGCGGCGTCAGCTGGGAGGGGCGCAGCGAGGGTCTGCCCAACACGCTCGTCTACGGCCTGGCCGTCGAGGACACCGGACTGGGACGGGTCTACGCCGCCACCGAATCCGGTCCCTACGCCTACAACCCGCTTACCGGTAACTGGAGCTACATCGGCGGCAACGAGGTGCCCCTGACCCTGTTCTGGTGTGTCGAATGGGTATCCGCCATCGAGAAAGTCCGCTTCGGCACCTATGGCCGGGGGATCTGGGAATACACGCCGGACCTGGTTACGGCTGTAGGTGACGAGACCGCGCCCGCCGTGGATCTGGCGCTCTCCTCCTACCCGAACCCCTTCAACCCCAACACCACCATCTGCTTCAATACCAGCGGGTTATGCGACGCATCTATAGTACTTCATGACGCCTCCGGGCGTCGAGTAAGGCAGTTGATCGACGGCCCCCGCACAGCCGGCGGTCACCAGGTGACCTGGAACGGCCTCGACGATTCCGGCCGCCCCTGCGCCAGCGGCATCTATTTGGCCCGGCTCGAAATCATTGGCGAACAGCGGGCAACCGACACGATCCGTCTGACCCTGGTCCGCTGATTCCGGGAGATGACGGGACAACGGAAACGCCGCGTCCACATGGACGCGGCGTTTTTCAAACAGGCGGGTATGGTCGCTACCCCTCCTCGGGCGCCGATCCGAAAAGCGGCAATCTCTCCCCGTACTCCGGCACATGAACGTCCGCAAGCCCCTTGCCCCGGAGGGATTCGGCGAGCAGCAGCGATTGCCTCTCCTCGCCATGCACCAGGAACACCCGAGAGGGCAGCGGCTTCATACCGGTGACGAAATCCAGCAGATCCATCTTGTCGGCATGGGCGCTGTAGGCGTGCAGACTGGTCACCTCGGCCCGCACCTCATACTCGCTGCCCAGAATGCGGATCGGCGAACGCTTCTCCTCCAGGCGTCGTCCCAGCGTATGGGCCGCCTGGAAGCCGACTATCAGAACGGTGTTGCGGGGATCCTCGATGTTGTTCTTCAGATGATGCAGAATCCGTCCCGCCTCGGCCATGCCCGATGCGGAGATGATCACGCAGGGCGCGTCGCTGGAGTTCAACGCCTTGGACTCCTCCACATCCTTGATGTAGTGCATGCGGTCGAACCCGAAGGGGTCCTCTCCGCTCTTGATGATCTCCCAGGTCTCCTCGTCAAAGCACTCCTGATGCTCGGAGAAAATATGGCTCACCTTCACCGTCATCGGACTGTCGATATAGATGGGGATGTCGGGCAGTTCACCGGCGACCATGAGTTCGTGCAGCTCGTAGACCAGCTCCTGGCTCCGACCGACGCTGAAGGAGGGGATGATCACCTTGCCGCCCCGCTCCACCGTGCGCTTCACAATCGCCCCGAGACGCTCCTCCACGCCGCGAATGTCCTCGTGGAAGCGATCGCCGTAGGTGCTCTCCATGATCAGGACATCGGTCGTGGGCACCCTCTCGGGGTCACGAAGAATCGGCAGGTGATCCCGGCCGAGATCGCCGGAAAAGACGACGCGCCGGGGTTCGTCCTCCCCGACCTCCAGCTCCAGACTGACGATGGCGCTCCCCAGAATGTGTCCGGCATCGAGTAGCCGGCAGGTCAGCCCGGGGACAACCTCGAAGTCGTCACGGTAGCGCTGCGGCGCGAGCAGCTCCAGCGTACGCTCCACGTCCTCCATGTTGTAAAGGGGTTCCACCGGCTGCGCCCCCCGCTTGAGTCGCTTGTTGAGCCAGTAGGCATCCCGCTCCTGGATATGGGCGCTGTCGGAGAGCATCACTTTGAGGAGATCGGCGGTGGCCTTGGTGGTGTAGATCGGCCCCTTGAATCCGTGACGGATCAGTGTGGGCAGATTGCCGCTGTGGTCGATATGGGCGTGGCTCAGGATGACCGCATCCAGCTCACTCGGATCGAATGGCAGCTCCTTGTTCTTGGCCGTGGATTCGGCGCGGCGTCCCTGAAACATGCCGCAATCCAGCAGAATCCTGCGGTTGCCGATCTCCAGAAGATGCCGACTGCCGGTGACCGTTCGCGCGGCCCCCCAGAATGTGATGTTCGCGTCCTGCTTCATGGTGACTCCCGGGTTGAAGAGAACCGCATCTCCCGGTCGGGAGACGCGGCGTATCTGCTCTACCGCCGAGTAACCAAAATACTCGAATGACCCCGGAAAGGGAAGCGGGTAAGCGATCGGACCGGATCAGGGCGCCTGCCAGGCGAAGCGGTAACAGATCACCGACATGGGTTCGGCGTAGTCCTCCTCCGTAGCGACATCCTCATCCTCCCGCCCCCGCATGGCGTCCATAGCCGACTGGTAATCGGTGAGCTGGAACAGGCGATCGCCGCGCAGCACCAGGCGATCCTCACGAATATCCCCCTCGCCCCGCAGCGTCACCTCCTGGATGAATCGCCCCTCACTGTCGTAGACGTCGAGCAGGCAGAGCACACCCTCGGGCAGATCCCGGGCGCCGCGTCCGGAGAGGAGCCAGGTGTTGCCGTGATCATCGATACTGAACCAGAGGATCGACTGCCGGTGCGGCGACACCTCAACCTCCAGATTGGATGTCCTCGGGCGCCGCCTGCCGCGCCCGCGACTCTGGTACCTCTCGCGAATCTGATCCCTCTTCTCGTCGATCTGACCCTGACTGCGCATCTCCAGTTCGTAGTCCCGCCCGATGATCCGATCCGGAGTGCCGTCGGCATTCCAGACCTGCAGGCGATACCCGAAATCATCATTCACGAACACCCGGCCGTCGGGTCCCAGGGCCCAGCGCAGGTTGAAGCCGTCATCTTCGGCGATGACCCGGCGGGCCATGTTGACCTCGCTCAGCGTCTGATCGTAGATGCAGGTCATCTCCCCTTCGGAATCGAGTCCCATGATCATCCGCATGCGGGTGAAGGTGTCATCCTTCCGACGGAAGTTCATCCCCCAGATAACGATATTCCCCCCCCGGCTGTCGCCCGCCTGGATCCGGCGCATGCCGCCGTCATCCGAGCGGGGCAGGGAGAACAGACGACCGGGCTGACCGTCACGCTCCAACAGGACGATCCCCCCCGGTCGGGTCTGGACGATCCCCAGTTCGCCGGTGGGCATGTGGAAAATGGAGGAGGGATCACGAAACTCGCCAGGCCCCTCACCCTCCCGGCCGATGATGCGGAGGAAACCGCCGTCGGAATCGAAGACGTTGACCTGGCTGAGTTGCCGGTCGAGCAGGTAGACCTCGCCGCCGTCATCCCGGAGGACATCACAGATCACTCCGAAGAATTCATCGTCGTCGTCCGTGTCCCCCCCGACCCGCCAGAGCTCCTCCAGCTCAATGGTCACTGGCGCTTCGGCTGCCTCCGCGGGATTGTTCACCAGCAGCCCCTCCTCCGACTCGGTCATCGTCCCCCTCCAGGCGGCCTGAACCGGCGGGGTTGATGACAGCAACATCAGGCAGAGCAGCGTGATAGGGAGAATAGACAAACGGGCAGGCAGGTTGGCGGCGGACATGGTCACTCCTCGTTGAGCGGTGTGGGTAATCGGTCGCAGTTAAGACACTCGACACCTGTCCCCTGCGGCAGACCTGATGAATACTATGCCGCTACCGGTCGGGAAACGCAATCCCGAGCTGCCTATCCGACGGATACGCGGCTATAAAGACAAACGGCCGCCTCCGATCAAGGGGGCGGCCGTGTCGAATCAATGTCGTCCAAGCTAGAGGACGTACTTCAACTTGCTCTGCGGTGTGCGGCAATCCATATCGGTGCCCCTGTCGCGGTGATCGACGATCTCCGCGGCGACACCGATCGTTCGACCGTAGAGGAAGAGCGTGAACACGAGGTTCTGCACCATCTCATCGGTCAGTTTGCCGGCGTTGCGGTTGTCCCACACCAGTTTCAGCGCGATCACGGCGAGTACGGCGTCGATGTTGACGCAGAACACGTTGCGCGTGATGCCCTGATTGAAGAGTTCCTGCACCAGCAGGTGGTAGAACTCGACGAACACGTTGTAGATGCCCTTCTCGGCGAACTGCTTGCAGATGAAATCCTCACGGGGGTCGATATTGACCGCCGCGCCCTTGAAGACCGGGTGGTTGATGCAGGGGATGGGTTTCACCCGCAGCGCACCCAGCGCCTTCTCGCGAACCTTGAATTCACCGTACTCCTTGGCGGCCTTGGCGGCCAGGGCCTTGAGATCGATGCCGTGCTTGGCATCGCCGGGATCCACAAGGTTGCTCTCCGCAAAGTTCTTGAGCAGGAACTCGACCGCCTCAAAGCCGTTGCCGCCGTGCGCCAGACCGGTGTTGGCCAGGAAGCCGACGAAGGCCATGGAGATGTAGTTGCGCGCGCTGACGCTCTCCTTGGCACCCTTGGCCGAGATCGTCCCCGGACCGTTGGTCAGGGTCAGACCGATGAGGTACTTGAATTCAAGCAGCTCGGTCTCGCCCGGCTTGGCATTGAACAGGAACTGGTAGGCGTTCTCCGTGAAGGAGGACTTGAGGCCCGTCAGCGGCCCACCAGTCAGCTTCTGCCAGTGCTTGTTGTTCTTGCGGTCGATCACCGAACAGGCGAATGTCCTGGCGATCGTGTAGAGGTAGTGCGGAATATCCTCGACCAGCTGCCTGCTGACCCGCTTGCGGAGCAAAGGCTTCCAGAAGATGCACAGAGTCATCGTGCCCAGCAGGAAGGCCTGCATGTCGCGCACGTACATCTTTTTCTTGTCGGCCAAGGTCAGAATATGCTTGCAGATCTTGAGCGAGGTGCACTTCTTCTTGCTCCCCTTGACCATCTTCAGCAGGAACTCGGTTTCGGTGTCCTGCGCCGGAGCCTTCTTGATCAGCATCTCCTTGATGATCTGCTTATCGAACTCCTCCGGAATCTTGCCCGTGGTATCGTCGATGCCGTATTCACGGATCGCGCTGATCACACGGCTGATGTGCTCGCTGGCCTTCGCCAGAACGGGCCGGTTGCCGATGGAAGCCAGTTCCGACGCCAGGTAGGCATTGGGCGTGGCGCCGTTGGCGCGGGCACGATCGACGGCGACCATCTCGTCCGAATCCAGACGCATCATCAGGTTGAGCAAGGTGTTGATCGTCGGGAGATCCTCCTCCTCGGGCATGATCTTCGCCAGAGAGAAGTAGATGTTCTCCTCGAGCGTGTTGGTCGACAGGTCAAGGATCGACCTGTTGTGCAACTGCGCCACGTGGCTCATGGGATCGATGCGCGACGCGCCCGACTTGTCGGACATGCTCTGCCGCAAGTACTGCGCGCCGACCTGCTTGTTGACCACGCCGAGCTGCTCGGCGTAGGGCTCCAGCGGCTCGATCATCGGCATGTCCAGCTTCGGGGGCACCTGCACGACATTGTCGCTCAGCCAAAGCTTGAGCGACAGGTCGCCCTGCGATGCGAAGTCGGGAGTCTCCCCGATCTCATCGAAGACGGCCTTCATCGCGACGGGCACGGTCTGGATCGAGTCGACCCTGACGCCGCGCTTGGAGACGACGGGGTTATCGGGATCGTAGCAACCGACACCGAAGTATTCGTCGAACCAGTTCTCCTTGCTGATGGCGTCGTCGCCGGCACCGGACAGAGCGCCCGCGTGACCGCAGGAGCGCGTGATGTCCTTCTTCCAGCGCCCGGTGACGCAAACCACGATGGGCTTGCTGAAGGCGATCCGCCGCTCGGCGATCATCTCCAACGCCACCTTCTCGTAATAACCGCCCGGCTCGACATACAGCGCGACCGCCCGCGTGCGGGGATCGTTCTGCGCGGCGAACAGGAATTCGGCCAGGGCGAAGTGGATGTAGACATCCTTGCCGGAACTGACGGCCGTACTGATTCCGAAGCCCTCCGTACGGAGGTATTCGGCCATCGTGGTCGTGAAGTTGCCGCTGTTCGAGTGGATGGCGATCGAACCCTTGTGCAGGGTCTCCTCGGGCGCATCGCCGCCCAAGGCGCCACCGATCCGCACCTCGTCCCAGGCATTGGCGATGCCCAGACAGTTGCAGCCGATCACATCGACGCCCGCCTCCTGACACAGGAAGCGGATGTTGCGCGAATCAGCAGTCGACACCTTTTCGGTGACGATGATGATCCGTTTGAGGTCATGATTGTAGGACAGCAGTTCGCTGACCGCCTGGCTCACGGCCGTCGGCGGCAGGTAGATGACGCCCGTGTCGAAGTGATGCTTGTTCTTGATCACTTCGCGCACGCTCGGATAGACGGGGATGTCGCCGAGCTTGGTTTCCAACTTGCCTTCACGGCCGTACTGCACACCGGCAACGACGTTGCCCTTCGAGTACTCGTGGGAAACAGGGGTCACCTTGCGGCTTTCACTGCCCAGAATGTTGATTACGCAGACCCTGGAATCCTTGGTCACCATCTCTTCGAGTGAGTAGACGCCCACATAGGATTCGAAGGGCTTGGACTTCAATTGTCTCATTAGTTCACTCCAACTCAAATTTGAGCTGTCCCCTCTCGGGGCACGTGGGTATAGGGTCTTAGCCGGACAACTTCACCGACTCGGCGTATTTGGCGTTTCCTTCTTTCAGCCACCAGTCGTCGATCCGCTTGGCGTATTCCAAAGTCAGGATCATCGAGGTATCGTAGCCGAACATCTTGTAGGGCAGGCGCAACCCGTCGAGTATATCGCGGGCGTAGACCATCCCCTTGATCAGATTCGGGCCACCCCGACCGACCACAACGTAGACGGGTCTCCAGCCGTTCTCGGCGATATGATCGCGAAGAGCGTCGAAGATGCCGCGGAAGGTAACGTAGATATCCGTGTTGTTCGCTTTGCCGCCTATGACCAGCAGAACATTCGTGGCGTCCCAGTGGTGCTTCAGGCTGATGCGGGAAATCTCATACATCTTCTCGTAAGGCGGATTGCCGCCGAAGTCCGAGGAGAAGATGGCCTTGTCGCCCAGGGTCTCGGTAGCCGCCGAATTGGCGCCGCCGCCGAACATGAAGGGCAGGATGCTCCCCTTCGTATTCAGCTCCAGAACATCGCTCTGACCCTGGTAGGTGCGCAGCCGATTGATCTCCGCCTCGAAGGGGGTGATGTTCGACTGAAAGATACCCATGGGCAGGCCGATCCGCCTGTGGGCGGGATTGTCCTGGTCGAAGGCGGCCTTGATGTCGCAGGCAACCGGAACGTAGCGGGTGCCGACCCGCTTCAGACGCAGCGGATTGATCTCGATCGTCGACAGACCATAGCTGTTGTAGAGATCCCAGAGCTTGGGCAGGTTCTGCACCAGCGGACTGATGTAGCGCTGAGGGCAGTTCAGATCCTTCAAAGTGTTGGTGAGATCGAAGGACTTGAGGCCGATAAAGGGCTCAATCCAGACACTGCTGATCTTGTCGGGGGTGAGGGATTCGATATCCACACCACCGGTGACAGAGATCGTGAAGGTCGGTTTGCGGATAGTCGTCGATTCGGAGATGCTGAAGTAAACTTCGATATCCGACTCGACAAACTCTTCGAAGGTGACGCCGTTGGCGCTCACCGTCCGCGTGCCGTGCTTGTGGGTCGCGAAGTAAAGATCGGCCTTGGCTTCAAGCGCATCATGCAGATTGTCAACGATGCGGATCAGGCCGGCTTTCCCCTTCTTGCCCACCCCCTCATGGAAGACCGGTTTGACGACGATCTTTCCGTGTTTGTCGATCAGTGCTTGAATCTCTCCGTTGGTCGCGCCCCCCGTAAGATGTTCAGGTGCGGGGAAGTCGACCAGGTCCAACAGTTGGGCTCCATATCTTAGACCCGACAGTTGCATGGCTACGTCTCCTAAAGCCTTTGCGTTACATCGCTTGAGATTCACCGCCGGGGAGTGGTCCTCGACCTGTGAACCCCTTGAAAAATCGCCACCAAAATAGAGATTCGGCAACTGCACCACAAGGGATGAAGACAACTATTTCCGATATTTGAGATCGACTCCGCCGGTTCAGCGGAATCAGAATGATAAGCTACAGTTTGTTGTCTTAAATCATAAAAAAGGCGCTTAATCTCACTCCCCGCGGAGGGCAGCCACCGGATCCACGCGAGCCGCGCGGGTGGCGGGCCAGGCGCCTGCGATCAGACTGATCAGAATACCGAATGTGAGCGCCACGGCGATCAAAGCAGGCGGCGTCGTGAACAACTCCACCGGCTCCACCCCTTCGTTCCGCATGATCTCCTTGGCCACCAGCGAAGCGATCCGCGACACCCCCCAGCCGAGCAGAATGCCGATGGTGGCGCCGACGGCGCCGATCAGACCTGACTCCAGCAGAAAAATGTCCCGGATATCATTCTCGTTTGCTCCGAGCGACTTGAAGATGCCGATCTCCCGACGCCGTTCGGTGATGGCCATCACCATAGTATTGACGATCCCCAGCGCCGCCGTGATCAGCGCGATCAGACCGACTATGCCCAACAGGAGATCGAAGATGATGAATATCCTACGAATCTGCTCGAAGTCAGCGGCATAACTAAAGCTGCTGTAACCCATTGCGGTAAGAGTGTCGGAGAGTAATGCGTAGGAGGCGTGCTGCTCGATATCCAATGTGGCCTTGGGATATTCTCTATTATCGGCCCTCTCCCCCCCCGGATCTCCGAGCAGTTTCCCCTGTTTGAGATCGGCAAACAGGGAGATGGGATCGGCGCTCGGTCCCGCTTCCAGCAATGTGGTCGCCGTCTCCAGCGGCAGCAGCAGCGGTTTCAGACCGAACTGCCCGTCGCGGGCCTTGAGGACCCCGACCACCGTGACGGTGTCGGTCACCACCGCCCCCTGCATGAACCCCGTGAAGAACCGTCCCGCGGCCCTGCTCACCTCCCCCTCGACGAGCCTGCGCAGGTAGAGAGGTTGACGACGCACCGAATCGGAGTTGACCGAATTGATGATGGTCTGTACTTCACTCAGGTTTGAAGGGAGAGCCTGCGACATCCCCGAATCAACGCTGGCGACATGCCTGCTCAGAATCAGATGCCGCCCCAGCAGGTCTGCGGGGGCGGAGAGAGCGAAGAGGTCGACCAGCCCGCGTGTCGCCACTACCCCCCTCTCCCCGGCACGGGGGAGTGTGGAACCCTCGCAGAGTTGCGAAAAGAGCTTGGTGCCCAACGCCGACGGCGTCAGCGCCTGCGCCTCTATTTCACACGTGAGACTGTCCATTCGGACCTTCAGCTTGATCGCATCGTATGGATAGACCAGATTGACGCCCGGCAGGGTGGCGAAGATCGCCAGCGCTTCATCGTCGATTACCGCAGGGGATTCCCCCTCGGCCCCCTCCCCTTGCGTATAGACCTGCATGGTCGTGAACAGACCGAATTTATTGTACTCATCCACGACGTTGCGCCGACTGCCGGCGCCGAAGGAGAGCATGGCGACGAAGGCGCCGATGGCGATGACGATGCCCGCAATGGTGAGAGTCGCACGCAGCTTCATGCGGCGCAGGTTGCCGAAGGCGATGGCCAAACGGTCGCTGAAGGTCATGGCGCCACCTCTTCGGGCTGAAGGCGGCCATAGTCCATCCGGAGAACCCGGTTGCAGAGTTTGCCGGTCAATTCGCGGTCGTGACTGACCATGACGACGCTGAGCCCCTTGCTGTTGAAGTCGACCAGCATGTCGGCGATCAGGGCGCTGTTCCCCTCGTCGAGATTGCCCGTGGGTTCATCGGCGAAGAGGATGTCCGGCTCCTTGATCATCGCCCGCGCGATCGCCACCCGCTGCTGCTCCCCTCCGGACAGATCAGCCGGGCGATGATCGGCGCGATCGCCCAGCTCCATCCGCTCAAGGATCTCGGCTGCCCGCCGCAGCCGCGTCCGTCTCCGTTCACCGGAAAAGAGCAGCGCCAGGGCGACATTCTCGAGGGCCGAGTATTGGGGCAGAAGATTGAAGGACTGGAAAACCATCCCGACGCGGGCGGACCGGAATTGGGAGCGTTCCCGGCGCGACAGCTCGGAAAAGGGGGAGCCGTCCACGAGGACATCCCCGGCGGAGGGGGTGTCCAGACCGGCCAGCAGGTTGAGGAGCGTCGATTTGCCCGAGCCGGAGGAGCCGACGATGCCCAGGAACTCACCCTGCTCCAGAGAGAGGTTCACGGTGTCCACGGCGCGGACCACATGAGAACCGCGCCGGTAGAAGCGGCAGAGCTCCGCCGCCCGCAACCATTCAGCCATCGCCCGTCTCCATCCTGTTGATCAGCGTCGCCTGTTCATGTCCTGACCACCGAAGTCGTCCATCCCCATGTCCCTGACCTTGCTGCTGTCGTCACCCTTGAGTCTGTCGCGGAAAGAATCGCGTTGCTCGATTATGAGCTCATGGAAAATCACCATCTGCTCGTCACTCAGAATCGGCGTCATCCGGTCGATGGCGTCATTGTCGCAGGTCGCCAGTTCGGCCCGGATGGTGGTCATCACCGTCAGTCCGGACCTCTTCAGATCCTGGAACATGACGTTGCGATCCATCAGGTAGATCTCCAGGATCGGCGTCGCCTCGGCCTGCTGTTCCGGGGTCAGACCCAATCGGGTCACCATATCAGCCAACTCGACATCCAGATTGATCCCGCCGGTAACGCTGTCACCGGAGGAGCAACCTCCACACACGAAGAACAGGGCAAGGAGAAACAGGCCCACCGGCAGGGCTTTGAGACGATTGGCTGACATCAGGATTCCTTTCACATAAACACGCCAACGGGCGCGGAACGGCGATTCGCCCTCTACGATGCCCCAGTCTTCCCGATGCGTCAAGTCACCAACCGGCAGGTTTTGAAGATTCTCAAGCAAAAGGACAGCTTATCAGCTAACGGCAGGGCGGGAGTATGGCGGCGGGAGCTCAATGTGAGACGGTCGTCAGGATCTCCAACAGGTCCAGTTGGACACTGTGCCGTTCGGACTTGCCCGGCTCAAGACGGAGATAGCGGCCATCACGCATCATCTCCCAGGCCTGGCAATTGTCCGCCAGCGACATCTTCAGACTCTCGTTGATCACCCGCGTGCGATTCTTTCTGTGCTCGATCGGAAACGCCGTCTCAACCCGCCGGAACAGATTGCGCGGCATCCAGTCGGCGCTCGAGCAGTAGGTGATCAACTCGCCGTCAGCGTGGAAATGGAACACCCTGTGATGCTCCAGGAAGCGCCCCACGATCGAGATGACCCGGATGTTGTCGGACACGCCGGGCACGCCGGGGCGGAGGCAGCAGATGCCCCGAACGATCAGATCCACCTTCACACCGGCCTGGGAGGCGCGGTAGAGCGACTTGATGATCCGCTTCTCGACCAGCGAATTCATCTTGGCGATGATCGCCGCGGGCCGGCCCGCGCGGGCGTTCTCGATCTCGTTCTCGATCAGCTCGCGCAGCCGGTTGTGCAGGCCGAACGGCGTCTGGACCAGCTTGTTCAGCTTGTTGTTCCGGCTGAGGCCGGTGAGCTGACGGAAGAGGGCGACCACATCGTCCCCCCACTCTTCATCGCAGGTCATGTAGCTGAAATCGGTGTAGAGCCGCGATGTGGCCATGTGGTAGTTGCCCGTGCCCAGATGAACGTAATTGCGCAGACGATCCCCCTCCCGCCGCACGATCAGCAGCATCTTGGCGTGGCATTTGAAACCGACGATACCGTAGACCACCTTGGCGCCCGCCTCCTGCAGACGCGATGCGAGATCGATGTTGGCGGCCTCGTCGAAGCGGGCGCGCAACTCGATGACGGCGGTAACCTCCTTGCCCGCGCGCGCAGCCTCCAGCAGCGCGGTGCCCAGAGGCGAATCCATGCCGGAACGGTAGACCGTCATCTTGATCGCCAGCACATCGGGGTCGGCTGCCGCCTGCCGCAGCAGGTCCAGCACCGGAGTGAAACTCTGGTAGGGGTGGTGCAGCAGGATATCGTTCCGCTGTATATCCTGGAAGATATCTGTGCGCCTGTTCAGCTTTTTCGGCAGGCCCGGCACGAAGGTTTCGAACTTGAAGTCGGGACGATCAATCTGGTTGATGAGCTGCTCGAAGCGGGTCAGGTTGATGGGTCCGTTCAGTCGGTAGAGATCGTCGGAAGCGAGATCGAATTGCTGCAGCAGAAACTCGGAGATCTCCTCGCTGCAGGTGTCGGCCACCTCCAGGCGGACGGCCTTCGCGAACTGGCGCCCCGGCAGCTCCCCCTTGAGGGCGTGGAGGAAGTCCTGCACGGCCTCCTCATCGAACCAGAGATCGCTGTTGCGGGTGACGCGGAACTGATCGACATTGCGGATTTTGAGGCCGGGGAACAGCTGCTGCACATTCTCATGAATGACCGACGAGAGCATGACGAAGCCGTGCCTCGCCTCGGAAAGATTCGGCGGCAGGTGGATCAACCGCGTCATGTTCTCCGGCACCTGCACGATGGCGGCGTTGACGCGACGGCCGAAAGCATCCTTGCCGTCGATCGTGACGATGAAATTCAGGCTCTTGTTCAGGATCCGGGGAAAGGGGTGCGCCGAGTCGAGCCCGATCGGAGTGAGCACCGGCATCACCTCGCGCATGAAGTAGTCGTGCATCCATTCGCGCTGCTGTTCGTCGAGTTCATCCCTGCGCAGAATGATTATCCCCTCGTCCTGCAGGGCGGGAAGGAGCGTTTCGTTGAGGAGGCGATACTGCGAGCGCACAAGCCCCAACACCTGCTCCCGGCAGAGGGCGAGGGCCTCCGTGGGGCCCAGACCATCAGCGCCCGGTTCGGCGACACCGAAAGCTACCTGCTCCTTCAAACCGCCCACACGGATCTCGAAGAACTCGTCGAGGATGGATGAGGAGATGCACAGAAACCGCAGCCGCTCAAGCAGGGGGACAGCGGGATCGCCCGCCTGGGCGATCACACGGCGATGGAAGGCCGTCAGACTCAGCTCCCGATTGATGAACAATGTGGGATCGTTCAGACTCGCCTTGTCGGGCACAACCTCACCCGTCATGAGGGAGAGGTCGGAATCGTCGATCAACATCGCACCTCATCTCGTCTGGACATGATCAAAACAGCTCGGGGACGAATGTCTGGTCGGTGAGCGGCGGCCGCACATAACCGGGATTGGCCTGACGCGGCGGCAATTCGAGAGGCGCCGGCGTCAGATCCTCATAGGGCAGTTGACTGAGCAGATGGCTGATGCAATTGAGCCGGGCCCGCTTTTTATTGTCGGCGTTGACCACGAACCACGGCGCCTGTTTGATATCCGTGTAGGCGAACATGTCATCCTTAGCCCTGGAGTATTCGACCCAGCGGTTGCGCGATTCAAGATCCATGGCGCTGAGCTTCCACCGTTTGACTGGGCTGTGGATACGCGACTGGAACCGCCTCTCCTGCTCCTCGTCACTGACCGAAAACCAGTATTTGATCAGATGGATGCCCGACCGCACCAGCATCCTTTCGAACTCGGGGCATGTGCGGAAGAATTCACGCACCTGCTCTTCGGTACAGAACTTCATCACCCGCTCCACGCCGGCCCGGTTGTACCAGGAGCGGTCGAACAGCACCATCTCCCCGGCTCGGGGCAGATGCGGCGTGTACCTTTGAAAATACCACTGCGACTTCTCCCGCTCCGTCGGCGTACCGAGCGCCACGACCCGGCAGATTCGGGGATTGAGCTGTTGCGTGATCCGTTTGATGACGCCACCCTTGCCCGCGGCGTCCCGCCCCTCGAACAGAACGACTACCTTCATGTCCTCATGCTTGATCCACTCCTGCAGTTTGACGAGTTCCGTCTGCAGGCGCGTCAGCTCTTTCTCGTAATCGGCCTTGCTCAACTTGACCGACACCTTGGCGACATCCGCCCGCTTCGCCTTCTTATCCTTTTTGTCCCTCTTCTCCCTCTTATCCCTCTTGCCGTCACGATCCTTGAGTTTGTCGGACATGGAGCCTCTTTCCGCGGAGTTATTCTCCGGTACCTTCATTGCTTCCCGAATCACTGGCGCACTTGCAGCGTCTGGCTGTCCTCCAGACCAAACGACCTGTCATTGCATTTCTGCAAGATAAATGCCTCCCCCGCTCCGCTCCGAATCGAAACCCCTATCCCGACTCCAGCCGCCAGTCGTCCCCGCAACGGGTCCGCAATACTTCCCCGTCACTCCTCATGCCTTCCGACAGGTCCCTCACTCTCCCCATCCACCTGGACCGGTCAGAGGTTCGCTGTTCCCGTTCGGAAGGGAAAAGATGAACACATTGAGGAGCAATCGTCTCATTTTACAAATGTGAGTTGCACTATAGGCAACGGCCCCCGCCGGTGAGCGGAGGCCGTTTTGTTTGGGTCAAGGCAATCAGCCGGGGCTTCCCGAACTCTCCTCAGAGCGATTCGGTTTTGGAGTCGAAAGTGAACTCGCGGCTCATCACGGCGGGCACCACGGCCTTCTCCCAGGAGTCCACCCGCTCCGTCCGACTCAACCCGCAGACGTTCTTCAGGAACACCAGCGGCGATTCGTTGAAGCGGAGGTTCTTGACCGGTTCGACCACGCGCCCGTCCTCGATCCGGAACAGGCCGTCCCGTGTCATGCCGGTGAGCAGCAGCTCCTTGCGATCTACGTAGCGGATGTACCAGAGTCGCTTGACGAGCAGCCCCCGTTCGCAGTTCGCGATGAGATCCGCCGTCGAGCGATCCTCACCGGCCATGTAGAGGGGGACAACCTCGGGGTCGGCCTCCACACCTTTCTGTCCAGCCCAGTAGCGGGTATGGTTGAGTCTCTGCAGTATGCCGTCGCGCACCCACTCCACCGGCCGGGTCGCCAGGCCATTGAGCGCGAAAGGGGGCGGCGACAGATTGGGATCATCGAGACGCAACCCCAGGTTCACCCGCTCGTCGAATACTTTCTCCCCCACCAAGTCGGTGAAGGCGGACACACCCTCCTCGGCCTCGCGGGCATCCAGGTTGAATGCCAGGAACAGGAGCAGACTCCAGACGGCCCCCGGTTCGAAGATGACGTCGTAGTCGCCCGGTTTGATATCCACGGGATTCTGGGCCGCGATGGCGGTGGCGAGCGCCTTGCCTGCTGCAGCCCGCAGATCGACTTTGGCCGCGAGGTTGGCGGCGGCGCTCCCGTGACCGCTACCCTTCGGACCATGCATCGTGCTCGACACCTTGAACTCCGTGACGTCGTCCGAGGCGTGCAGCCCCGCCGAGTTGGCCAGTACGGTGCGCGAATGATCGGCCGTGATGATGCCGCTGGCCCGATAGTTCTCGGCCGCCGCCAGCGCGGCCACCTCACCGACCCTCGCCGCGAGATCCGCCGGCGTCAGCGACGCCGTCTCCTCGCAGAAACGTCCGGACAGCTGCGGGAACTCCTGCTGCGGCAGGGGCGGCATGTACTCCGGATCGGGCGCGACATCGCCGCAGATCGCCTCGGCCCTCTTGATCAGACTGGCCAGGGAATCGGCGTCGAGTTTATTGGTCGACGCGCTCCCCCGCCTGCCCTCCTGCCCCAGGGTGAGGCGGATGTACTCCTCACTCCCACCCAGATTCTGCGTGATCGCATTGTCCGCGAAACGGGTGGCGAGCCGCTGTTGCCGGTAGTAGAGCGCCGAGGCCTCGTAACCGCCGGTCTTGCCGAGCACCGCGTTGAGGATGCTGCCGATTTCGTCCATGTTCTTCACAGTTTCGCTCCTCCCACGTCGATGTTCCGGAAACGGCACGTGCTCGCTCCGTGCGTCATGCGCATCACCTGGCCGGGTTCCCCCTTGCCGCAGTTCATCAGGCCGAACGGGCGCCAGTCGTGGCGTCCCGCCATACCGTCACAACTGCGCCAGAAACTGGTGGTCTGCGATTGGTAGGTGACCTTCTTCAGCGGACGAACCCTCTTGCCCCCCTCGATCAGCCAGAACAGATCGCCGCCGAACTGGAAGTTGTTGCGCATCTGATCTATGGAGAAGCTGCCCCGCCCCTCTATGTAGATGCCGCGTTCCACATCGGCGATGAGATCGTCGGCGGTGACGGAATCGTCCGTGCCCGGTTCGAGGTAAAGGTTGGGAATCCGGTTGATCGGCACGCTGGCAAAACCGTCGGCGCGGCAACAGCCGTTGGATTTGCTCCAGCCGACCAGCGGCGCGGTCTCCCGCGTGCAGCCGAGGGCGACCAGTTTGCCGTTTCGCACCACGGGAAAGTCGTGCAGCTTCACGCCGTCGTCGTCGTAGCCCCAGGTGCCGAGGCCGCCGACGAGTTCGTTGCCCGCCGTGAAGTTGATGATGTCGGAGCCGTACTGATACTCACCGACGAAACCGGGTTCGACGAAGCTCTTGCCCGCCATATTGGCCTCCCAGCCGAGGATGCGATCCAGCTCGGTGGGGTGTCCCACCGATTCGTGAATCGTCAGCGCCAGGTGGCTCGGACTGAGCACGAGGTCCATCTTGCCGACAGGGCAATCGTCGGCTTTGCATTTCATGACCGCCTCCTCCGCCCAACGCTCGGAGTTGCCGAGCAGATCGCTGGAGCGGATGAACTCGTAGCCCGCCTGACTCGCGCCGTCGGTGTAGTTGCGCACCTGCGATTCGCCGCCCACCGCGGCCACGGCCTCCAGCATCGGGTGGGACACCGTGTGGGTGAGGTCGAGTCGACTGCCGTCCGTGTTGCCGATCACGCGGCGCATGCGGATGAAGTGGAGCATGCCCCAGGCCATGACGACATCCTGCACGTTGAGCATGCGGTCGCACGCGGAGAGCAGCAGGTCGGCCTTTTCTGCGTTGGGCACCGCGAAGGGATCTTCCAGGCAGGGGGAGACGATGGTGTCGGTGCAGGCCGGACTCGGCGCCATGCTTGCCGGCTGCGCCTGCGGCACGGTGGCGGAGGCCCTGGCCATCGCCACGGCCAGCTGCGCCGTTGCTATGACGCTCTCGCGATTGAGTTCGGTGCTGGAGGCAAAGCCCCAGGCGCCGTCGAGCAGAACGCGGACGCCGTAGCCCGAGCTCTCGTATTCGTCGAGCTGTTTGAGCGAGCGCCGCTCAACGAAGATGACATTCTCCCGCTTCTCGACGACGCGCATGTCGGCGAAAGCGGCGCCGGCGGCATTGGCTACATCGAGAGCAAGATCGATAAATTCTTTCATGTTTCTCCCGGGGGGAATCGGATCGAAGGCGACAGAGTGGCTGGAACATCCCACAATCCAAGGTGAGATGCAATCGCTTCCGGTGCGGTCAAGCGGGAACAGCACCGGAGCGCACTGCGGATCGCCCCCCGAAATACGAAGACACGCCGTTTGAATCGGAGATGGATCCGATCAGATTCGCACGGCAAAGGGCCGGGCGCGAGATGTACGGTGATGAATCAACCTCATTCACGTGCCCTGGCAATCAGCGTGTCGAGTTCCGCATCCGGTCCGGGATCCAGTTCACGTGCCTGCAGCAGATGCACCAGGGCCCGGTCGGAGTGGCCGCCATCGAGCAGCAGACCGCCGAGATCCCTGTGGGCCAGAGGCGAGTCCGGGTGCTCCTCCACATTGAGGCGGAACAGGGCGGCGGCCGTCTCCTCATCACCGATCCTGGCGATCAGCAATCGGCCGATCTGCGACAGCTGCCCCGGACCGAAGTCGTAGATCTTCCCGTGCCTCTCCTTCAGGAGACGATAGTGATCGAACAGCGACTCGCGATGATTCAGATAGGTACCGGCCAGGGGGCCGAGTAGATCAAGTGGAGGTAATTCGCCCCGCCCGCCGTCGAGAACATCCAGAATGGCGAACGACAACTGCTCCAGAAATCCCTCACGCGCACTGCCGCCGTTGTGCAGCAGCACGACGCAACGCTCCATCGTCGGCACGCGCAACAGCCAGGTGCTCATCCCCATGCTGCTCCCCCCGTGGGCAAAGATCTCGACCCGCTCGCCATTGGGGGTCTGGTGGAACTCGCGCCACTGCCCGCAGGCATAGCCCGTACTCTCATCGACGAACTGTCCCGGCGTGGTGAAGATCTCCCGCATGGCCGGTGTGAGCAGGGGGCCCTCTTGCAGTGCGGATGCCCACTTAAGCAGGTCGGTCACGGTTGAGTAGAGTCCGCCCGAGGGTACGGATTTGGGGGAGTATTCGGAGTGTGCCGCCCGCTCCACCTCATCTGTGTAGGAGAGATCGTAACCATCGGCCAGCATCGCCACCGGCTTGAGGCTGTCGAAAACACCCGAATCCCGCATCGCCAACGGCGCGAAGATGCGCTGCTTGACCAGATTCCCGTAGGATTCGCCGGTCGCAACCTCGGCCAGAGCGCCAAGCAGGAGATAGTTCGTATTGCTGTACTCCCAGCTCTCACTCGGCGTGAAGCGGAGCGTATCGAAAAGGGGATCGGCGAAGATGAAACGGACGAACTCGGTGAGCGTGAATCGCCGCTTGCTCAGGACCTCCAGATAATCCGGCAACAGCGTGTAGTCGGGTATCCCCGAGGATTGACTCAGCAGATGTTGGACGGTGACCGTTTCCGCCCAGGATTTCGGCGGCACGCTCAGGTGCCCGGCAAGCGGGTCGTCGAGCGACAGGCAACCCTCATCGATCAACTGCAGGACTACGACCGCCGCAAACTGCTTGGAGAGAGAGGCGATGCGGTAGCGGGTGTCGACGCTGTTGGGGATATTCCAGGCCTCATCGGCCAATCCGCGGGCCGTTGTGTAGACGAACTGCTCACCGTCGCTCACCAGGGCGGCCCCCCGGAATAGCTGATGTCGATCGAGCCGATCGAAGATCTCGTCCAGCCGGGTGACGATATCGTCGTCCTGGCCGGGCCCGCCACAGGCCGACAGGCAGGATAGGGAAATAGTGGTGATGAGCAGGATTCCGATAATACGCATCGTTGCTCCTCCGAGTTGGCGACGGGCAGGGGGGATTGTGCAGCCGGTCCGGGGACTCGACCAGTATCAAAGACGCGGACTTCCGGGAAAGGTTCAGATTATTCGACGATATGCGGGTGATTCGTGGACGACCGGGCCGACAGATTGGATCAGACGGGGTTCCCAGCTCGATCTGCCGATTCAGCTCTTTCCAGATCGGGGGAGCGGCGCTCCTGACGCAAGCAGCCCGACGCTGGATGCGCCGGGCCGTCTGCTTGTCAGATTGGGAATCGTACTCAGAAATCCACGGTGACGAAAACGCTGCCGATGTCCCCCATCGCCTCACCCACATCGGGATCGCCCGAACCGGTGAGGCGCGAGTACTCGCAGGTCATCAGCGCGTGGCGGGCCAGTTCGTAACGGGCCGAGATCGTCCAGGCTCTCTCGTTGCATTCGCAGTCGGGGCCGGAGCTGCAGCAGTTCTCCCTGCTCTGCGTCCTGGAGGCCGTCAGATCGAAATCCAGATCGGCGGCGGCCCGGATCGTCAGCAGGCCGCCCGTCACGGTTTTCTCGGCGGGCACGCTGGAGTTGCTCCAGTTCCCCCTGTCTCGCGTCATCCGTTTACCGAACAGTCTTACGCCCCAGCGGGTGCGTAGGTAATCAATCTGCACACGCGGCCCCTCCGTGTCGGGCTGGTAGGACATGGCGCCGTAGGCGGCGCGGAAGTCCCTGCCGATGCCGATCCAGGCGGCGGCGACGCGCGGACCGTTCCCGATAGCCTGAGACACCTCGCACAGCCAGGCCTCGCCGGTCAGACCCTCGCCGTAGTGCGCCCCGGCCTGATCCGTGCGGGAGAAACTTCGCGCGAACTCGGCATTCAGATTGGTGCCCCAGGGCAGAGTGCCCTCCAGATTCGCGGAGATGACCTCGTTCTGCCGGCTAAGCGCATGTGCGTCCGTGTAGGGCATAGTCGCGGGCCACGGGTTGGAGCTGGTGGCATCCGCCATCCGGACATAGTTGAAGCCCAGAGCCGCCTTGCCCCAGGCGGTCAAGCCGCTCTTGAGGATAACGCCGGCGCCCAGCAGGTCGCGCCGATAGCGGAATGCGTCGGGGTCGAAGCTGTCCCAGTCACGCTGCCGGAGCAGGCGTCCGTAGAAAGCGACCAGAGACAACCGGGAGCAGGGCGCACCCTCCACCAGCGCCCCCTCCATGGTGATGTCCGGCCCGACGTCATCGAGCGCTTCAAGCGACAGAGCCCGCGCAGAACCGGTGCAGACGCCGCAGGAGCTGCCCGATCCGGCCGACGGCGGATTGTCGGCCGCGTCCCAGCGCTGCAGGGTGAGCGGCGTCAGGTGACGGCTGAAGTAGCCCAGGCGTCCGGTCCAGTCACCTTGCCGCACTTCGATGAAGGCGCTGCCGAACTTGCTGGTGAGGTAGAGCGGTCCCCTCTCCAGAATGGCGGGGTCCTCGTTGCTGATCCGCAGCATGCCGCCCGCCCTGACGCCGGCGGCCAGACGGGTCTCGACATTGAGGGTCAACCGATAGAGGAGATCGGACAGCGGATGCAGGGATTCGCCGTAGGGACCGCCTAGACCGCAGCCGCAGTCGCCGCCCTCGTCGGTAATCCGGTCGCTGATCCCCACCGCGAGTTGCCGCACTTTGATGTTGCCCGAGAACTTGAGCGACGGATAGCGCCTGTGCACCTTCTGCCCCATGATCGAGCGGGCGCCACGATCGACCTCGGCGGGGATCAGGCTGGTGGTCCGTATCCGCTGCTGCGAACCGGCGCTCTCCGCGCCGCGCACGGCCGTCAGCGCCTCCTCGATCCTGGTGCGGGCATCATCCACGCTGTCGTAGTGAATGGCGAGAAGATCACCATCGCCATTGAGGATGGCGAAGGTGAAGCTCATCTCCTCGGCCTGCAGGGCCGCGGCGAGCAGACCGTCAGTATCGTGCAATTGCGGATATGACACCCCCCGCTCCCGTGTGAAGGCGAGACAGTCCCAACGGCTGTAATCGAAACAGACGCCGAGAAGCCGTGCGTTGTGGACGGCCAGATCGACCTCCCGCGCCTGCACCACGTTCTCCATGCAATCGGGACACTCGCTGTTCCAGAGCACCACCACCAGCAGTTCGCCGGGATTCAGGTGCGAGCGGATCGACCCGATGTCATCACCAGACAACGTCGGCAACTCCATATCGAGCAAGCCTGGGGAGATCGTACCGGCCATGACGATACAGGGCAGTGCGAGCAGCAGCAGAAACAGGTTTGACAATTTCAAGGGAGAGCTCCTTGGCGCTGAGAACGACAATCAATCACGAGTGGGTGACAATAGCACGAGCATGAACCGTGGTCCATGCTCGTACGAAAGGGGGAGATATTCTTTTTGTCCTTGCCGGTGTCCCGGATCGGGGGACACGGCCGCAGATCAGTAGAGCGCCTTCAGGGCGCTCCAGGTACTTGGCTGTACAGGAACGCGAATGGGCACGAACTGGATAGCGTCCAGGCGAACGGACGTGTTGTTCCCGTAGTCATAGGTCACGCGGGCAACGTAATCACCCGCAGGGAGGGTCAAAGATGGAGAGTCTTCCAGCACCCACTGGAATCCGGGAGTTCAACCAACGCCACTGCCGCTGAAGGATATCGCCACAACCTCCCCCTCGGATTGCCCGACAGGTGTCATTGCGACGTTTATTCTGTATGCGATCCCGAATTCGGCTTTCTGACGCAACTGGATTTTATAGTCTGACTCGGTTGTGATGGTAACGGGGATATCGATCCATTCGTCGACGAAGTCCAATCCCATGACGAACAGACCGCCACAAGCCCCGGAGTCGTTCTGAATGAAGATCGAATAGCCGCCGATATTGTGGCTGGCGTTGAAGGTCTCCGCCTCCACGGTTATCGGTAATTGAGGTGGATCATCATCGGCAACGGCCGCAGACAACCCGCACAGCATGAACAGGCAACAGATCAATACGCCTGCTCCCGCCCGAAATGGTTGAAATCCGGTTTTCATCTCGGTCCCCTTTCCTTATCTGAATTCTAGCATCATATCGAAGCGGAGTCCAATCAGGTTGTCCTTTCACCCCCACCACACGCGCCGGGTCATCCTAGTGGTTGACCCGCCCCCACTTTTTGAGCATTTTAGTGGGTTAGCGAAATGGATGAATCAAGACCCGCACGCCCGGAGATCCGCATGGATATCAAACTGAACAAGATCAATGAAGCCGTCGTGGAGAGAGCCGCCGCCCGTTGTCGCGAACGGGGCATCGTCATTCCGACCCTGGCCGAACAGAAGAGCCCCGAGTTGATCCCCGAGGAGATCAAGGCCCGCCTGCAGAAGGTGGGGCTGTGGGATTTCGATCCGCTCAACCTGTTCAGGATCACCTGGAAGAACGATCCCGTCACCGGTCTGTTCAACGACGGCAACCTGGTGGAATTCCCCTCGGCGCTGACGGGTGTCGACGCCCGCATCGTCGGTGTGGTCGGCAAGTGGTTCCCCACCGGCGCGCACAAGGTCGGAGCCGGATTCGGCTGCCTCGTACCCCGCCTGGTCACGGGGCAATTCGACCCGACCGCCCAGAAGGCCGTGTGGCCCAGCACCGGCAACTACTGTCGCGGCGGCGCCTTCGACTGCAAGCTGCTCGGCTGCGACGCCGTGGCGATCCTCCCCGAGGAGATGAGCCGGGAACGTTTCGAATGGCTGCAGGGTGTGGCCTCCGAGGTCATCGCCACTCCGGGCTGCGAATCCAACGTCAAGGAGATCTACGACAAGTGCTGGGAGATCCGGGAGACGCGACCCGAGTGTGTGATCTTCAACCAGTTCGAGGAGTTCGGCAATCCGGTCTGGCACTACCACCTCACCGGCTCCATCATCCAGGAATCATTCGAGCGGATCGCGGGGGAGCGCGACAGGTTGGCGGGCTATGTCTCCGCCACCGGTTCGGCTGGCACCATCGCCGCCGGCGATTTCCTCCGCACCAAACATCCCGACCTGATCGTTGCCGCCACCGAGGCGCTGCAGTGCCCGACACTCTACAGCTGCGGCTTCGGCGGGCATCGCATCGAGGGGATCGGCGACAAGCATGTCCCCTGGGTCCACAACGTCCGCAACACCGACATGATCTGCGCCATCGACGACGAGCAGTGCATGAGTCTGCTCCGCCTCTTCAACGAGGGCGCGGGGCACAAGGCCCTGGAGCGGGTCGGCGTGAGCGCGGAGCTCTGCGCCGAGTTGCCGCTGCTGGGGATCAGCAGCATCTGCAACCTCGTCGCCTCTATCGAGATGGCCAAATACTACGACATGGACGGTCGCGACATTATCTTCCTGCCGCTCACCGACTCGGCCGAGATGTACTCATCGCGTCTCATCGAACTGCGCTCCGAGCGGGGCGACTACGAAAACGACCACGCCGTGGCCGACTTCGCCCGCTACCTGCAGGGCGCGACCCCCGATTACGTGCGGGAGCTCTCCTATCTGGATCGGAAAACGCTGCACAACTTCAAGTACTTCACCTGGGTCGAGCAACAGGGCAAATCGGTCGAGGAGTTGCGCAGGCTCTGGGATCGCGATTTCTGGACGGAGATCTTCGACGTGACGGAGGCCTGGGATAAACGGATCCGCGAATTCAACGACCGTGTCGGCCTCGCGGGCTAGTTTTGTAGAGCTCCTTAGTTTCCACTATATATGGAACACCCGATGGGAAGAATCGGAAGCGTTCAGCGCTTTCGATTCTTCCTTATGGATGGCAAAGCCCGTTTCCCCCTATTCGCGTTCCCGCTTCGACAGATCGAGCACCGGGGAGGGCAATTCATTTCACCCCATGCGATCTTTTTTCGGTAACGCCAAACCCTTCACGGGCAGAACAGGTAAGATCTCACCTCAACTGGCAACCCTATCTCTCTGCCATGTTTACAGTTATACGCTTTTACGTTTACCCCCTCTTCCCATTTTGATAAACTTGCCCATGTTCGACGGCAAAGGCCGCGACGGTGATCGAGCCAACATCGTCCTCCGAACCAGATGTCATAAACGCACCCTTGCATCAGCTAAAGGATGACACAAAATGAAATTATTCAGATTCGCGAGCCTGGCTGTTCTTCTTCTCTCAATTGTCTGCACAGGCTGTCTCGATATTGCCCAACCGACAGCGCCCGCCGAGACCGAATCGCCCTTCGGTTCGCTCTTCACGATTCTCCCGTCGGACGCCGAGATCGTTTCGGTCTCTTTGAACGTCTACCTGAGAAACCCCAGCTACAACACCGTCTACGTCCACAGGGTCACGGAAGCCTGGGAGGAGATGGATGTCACGTGGAACAGCTTCAACAACGCTTTCGCAGCCGAGAGCAGCGCTGAATTCGACACCAACGCCATCGACTGGCGCTCGATCGATATCACCGACCTGGCCATTGACTGGATGAACGGCACCGTTCCCAACTACGGCATCGCCCTGGTCGCCGCCGAGGGCACAGAGTCCCGCTGCATGATCCCCAGCCGCGAATACCATGAGAACCACCCCTTCGTCGAGGTCGTCTACGTCACGAGCGACGGCGAGCAGATCGAACAGGCTCTCCCCCTGGGCGACACCTTCATCGACAGCGACAATTCCGACATGAACTACGGCACCATCGACAAGGTCTACTCCGGCCACTGGGAGATCGGCACCACCAAGACCGCCCTCATCCAGTTCGACATTCCCGAACTGACCGTCGTCGATGATACCTGCACCCGCACCCGCAAATGGTGGAAGCGTCACGCCGGCAGCTGGTCCTGTCACGGTCAGCGTCCCGACGAGGTTTCCGCATTGCTCCCGATCACCCTGGGTACCCCTGATGGCGAGTTCTCCATCGAGGTCACCGATATCGACACGGCCCGCAGGCTGCTCAATCGCCGCATCTGTGGCTACTCCAACGGAATGACGAAGCTCTACGGTCAGCTGCTGGCCGCCAAGCTGAACATCGCCAGCGGTGCCGCCGGTGATGAGATCGCCGATGAGATCGCCATCGCCGATGAGATCGTAGCCGGCAGTCACTGGAGTCACTGGTGGACCAGGATGTATCGCTCCGACCGGCAGGAGGTCCGCCAGGTCAAACGGGCCATCCGCCACTACAATGTCGGCACGACCGGCCCCGGTCGCTGCGAATAGCCTCCCCTGATCCGACACCTACCGAACGGGACTCCACGAGGGGTCCCGTTTTTTTGTCACCTCTGGTTGCTCGAGGGCATCGTCACCTTGAAGCGGGCGACGCTCCTGGCGCCATCGGGTTGTGCGAGGAGGACGATTACCTGACCAAACCCTTCGAGAGCATGGAATTGATGGCCAGACGAGTATTTCATCCGAAACCGACAGCGGATTCTGACGCGCGAAGAGCTGCTGAACGAGGTCTGGGGTTACGAGGCGATGCCCTCACCCGCACGGTCGATCTCCATGTGGCGGGTCTGCGACAGAAACTAGAAAGTGAGCCTGGACACCCCGCATATATTGTCACAGCCCATGGCCGCGGTTACAGGTTCACCCCTAGTGCCGCGCAAAGGCCCTATTTACAGACCCTTATGAAACGACAAGAACCGACAACCCCCGCTTGCCTGAATATGGCCTTCGCGGTATAGTGAGTTTACGAAACTGCAATCATCCGATCGAAACGAGATGGTCGCCAGATCCCAATCCTGGTGCCGCTCCCCTCTTAAGCACATTGAGAATCTACCTAACATGGTTTGTCGTCCCACATTCATTGTGACAATAGATGTCGAAGCGGACAACGTCTGGGCCAGAAATCCCTGCCCGAAAATGGAGAATCTACAGTATCTGAACCGGTTTCAGACCCTCTGCGATTCCCACGGTTTGCAGCCCACCTACCTGGTGAACTCCGATGTCGCGCGGGAGGAGACCTTTCAGCGATTCGGCCATGAGGTCCTGAAACGGAAGGCAGGTGAGATCGGCATGCACCTGCATGCCTGGGATAACCTCTCCGGATTCAAGCTCACTGACCAGGACTTCCGTCATCACCCCTATCTGATCGACTTTCCGCCGGAGGTCATCCGGCATGAGGTTGAAGCGGCAACGGCGATGCTTGAGAAGATCTTCGACGTGAAGATGGTCAGCCACAGAGCCGGGCGCTGGGCCCTGAACGCCACCTACGCTCAGGCGCTGGTCGACAACGGGTACCTGGTGGATTGCTCCGTCACACCCCACTATTCGTGGGCCGATCATGCCGGTGCTCCCGATGGTCCCGGGGGATGCGACTATTGCGATTTCCCCGACAGAGCCTACTTCCTGGATCTGGACGACATCTCACGCCCGGGGACATCCCCCCTCCTGGAGGTCCCGTTGACTATCCGCTCCCGCAGTTACGGCCTCTTTGATCGTCTACGCACAGTGGCGAACTCCGCCCGCTTCATCGGCAGGTTCCTCGACTGCTATCTGCCGACCCACGACTGGATGCGCCCGAACGGACGCAACCTCGGGCGGATGATCGGCATCCTGAACTGGTCACGCGCCAGAAATGTCGATCATGTCGAGTTCATGATGCACTCCTCCGAATTCATGCCGGGCGGCAGCCCCCGGTTCCCCACCAGCGAAACCGTTGAGCTTCTCTTCGCGGATCTCGAAGTTCTGTTTGCGGCGGTAAATGAGCACTTCCGGAATATGACTCTGGGCGAGTATCGCAGGAGCAAAACAGTCACTCCGGAACACCATGCCGATCTTGACAGCGGCAAATTACGCCTCTAAGGTAAAGTTGGTTTTCGAGATCCAGATTGTTGATATCTTGAACCTGTCAGTGTTTATGAGTAACGCCACTATCGTTATCAGCGAGTTGTGCAAGCGCAAGGAGTTCGAGCTCCTCGCGGCGGAGTGGAATCACTGCCTTGCAGCCAGCCCGGAAAATGCGGTGTACCTGCGTCACGAATGGTTCACCGCCTGGTACGAATCCGATCCTGATGGGCGACCGTTCAGAATCATCCTGGCGCGGGAGGGTGATCGCCTGGTGGGCATGGCCGCGCTGTCAAAGGGGATATTGACCTTCAAGCGCTTCAATATTCCCACGATTCAGAGTGCCGCCGATGGCCTGACGCCCCGTTACGCGATAATCGCCGAATACAATCGGCGGGATGTATTCACGGCCCTGGCGGAGCATCTGCTCCGGAATCCCGACCCTGAACGTCATGGCAATCTCCTGGCCTTCAACTTCCTCAATCTTGCCGTGGACAGCGCTGCCGCCCGTCTCTGGACCGAGACCTGGCGCGATTTGGGTCGCAGCGTCTATTTCGAGGCCGGTCGCACCTCCCCCTACCTGCCGATCCCCGAAGATTGCACCGACTTTGAGGAGCTCTGGCGAACGCTGTGTTCGCATCACCAGCAGAGTGTGCTGCGCCGGAAGTTGCGACGCTGCCGACGGGAGGGGGGGAGAGTGGAGCAGGTGCGCTCCCCCGAACGTGCGCGCGAAATCCTCCCCACCCTTTACAAGGTTTCGGCGAGAAGCTGGAAAAGACGGAAGAGCTCCGACATCCTCAGCAGCGAACGGACCGTCCGCTTTTACGATGCCTTCACGCCTCTGGCCGCCGAGCGGGGCTGGCTCAATCTCTGGGTTCTCTGGCGCGGCGACGACTGCGCGGCGTTTCAATATGACCTGGAATACAAAGGGATCTCCACCGCTCTCCGTTCCGATTTCGACCTCGCCGCATCATCACTGTCACCGGGGCTCGTTCTGCGCTGGCACATGATGCTCGACTTCGTGGCGCGAGGCGGACGTGAGTTCGACTTCGGCGGACAAGCCTACGACTTCAAACGTTACTGGACCAGTCACAGACGCCGGCATGTGCGCCTGATCATCCCGGCTCCCGGGATACTGAGCAGAGCGACGCTCCTGGCCCGGAATCATCCCGTGATGGTGCGCATCCGCAAGGCCGCTCCGGAGGGCGGCATCCCGTTCCGAACCAGGGGTGCATCATGATCGGAGTCGACTGCGAGATCCTCCTCGGCGAGTGACCTCGGCAGGGATCTTGTTAAATGCACCAGCCGCTGGTATCCCGCCGTACGATATGATAGGGTTCGGTCGCCCGGATTCTCGCTACAATCACATATGTTCCCGAAGGAGCTGCTCATGGCTGACTGGACACGCAGGCAATTCCTTGATGCGTCGGTGAAGGGGGTTGCGGCGGTTTCGCTGCCGACCGTCTTCCGACTCGATCCGGCCGCTGCATTCGCCTCACCTCTGACAAAGGGGGGGACGCTGCAGGACTATCTCACCCACTTCACGGTCGACGAATCGATCATCAGGAGGACGATGGCGCTGGCCCTGGAGCGGGGCGGCGATTATTGCGACATCTTCTTCCAGCACGTGATCTCGAACAACGTCAACCTTGAGGACGACATGGTGAGCCGCGCCTCGTCCCAGGTCGACTTCGGTGTCGGCATCCGCGTTTGTGCGGGCGAGCAGACGGGTTACTCCTTCTCGGAGGAGATCACCCCCGAAGCGCTGCAACTCGCGGCGCAGACAGCGGCCAACATCGCCACAAGCGGCACCGGTTCGCCCCCGCACGCATTTTCGGCCAACCGGATCGCTGATTACTATCCGGTCGAAACCCGTTGGGAGGAGACCTCGATCGGGGACAAGATCCCCATCCTGCTCAAGGTCAACGAGATGATGACCTCGCGCGAGCCGCGCATCATCAAGACGACCGTACGGCTGGCCGACAGCAACTCCTACGTGATGATCGCCACCTCGGACGGCCGCATCTCCTGCGACTACCAACCCATGCTGCGGATCTTCGCCAACTGCACGGCGGTCGACAATGACCGGCGGGAAAAGGGCGGCTACAACCTCAGCGGTCGGGTCGGCATCGAATACCTCACCGAGGAGCGACTCGAAAATCTGGTCGCCACCGCCGTCGAGCGGACGGTGCGGCAGTTCCGGGCGGTCTCGCCCGATGCAGGGGCGATGGAGGTCGTGCTGGCGCCCGGCAGCTCCGGCATCCTGCTGCACGAGGCGATCGGCCACGGCATGGAGGCCGACTTCAATCGCAAGGGCACATCGATCTTCGCCGACAAGATCGGCAAAGCCGTGGCCAAGCCCTTCGTCAATATCGTCGACGACGGCACCAACCCGGGTTTGCGCGGCTCGATCAACATGGACGACGAGGGCAATCCCGTCGAATGCACCTACATGGTGCGCAACGGGATTCTCGAGAGCTATCTGCACGACCGGATGAGCGCGCGGCATTATAAAGTCAAGCCCACCGGCAACGGGCGGCGTCAGTCCTTCCGCCACATGCCCATGCCCCGCATGCGCAACACCTACATGTTGGCCGGCCCCCATGATCCCGAGGAGATCATCAAAACGGTCAAGAGGGGGATTTACGCCGAGTCCTTCGCCAACGGCGAGGTGGCCATCGGCGCGGGCGACTTCTCCTTTTACGTCCGCACCGGCTACGAAATCGAAAACGGCAAGCTGGGCAGACCGCTCAAGGAGGTCAACCTGATCGGCAACGGACCCGATGTCCTCTCCAAGATCGTGATGGTCGGCGACGACATGCAGTTGATGGAGGGTGGCGGCACCTGCGGCAAGAACGGTCAGTGGGTGCCCGTCTCCTTCGGTCTGCCGACGATCAAGGTAGCCGAGATCACCGTGGGTGGAGTCAATCGCAACACCAACCGGCGCGGCCGCAGGGCGGGGAGGTAAAAGATGAATCAGATACAGAGACTCGAACTGGCCCACTGGGCCGTCAAGATCGCCAGGCGGAACGGGGCGACCGAGGCTGGAGTGGACATCATCAAGAGTCGTGACGTCGAAATCGCCTGCCGGGCCCGCAAGCTGGAGACGCTCAAGGAGTCCACGCAGAATTCGCTGGACCTGACCATCTATATCGACGGACGCAGTTCGACTTTCACCACGGCCGATCTGCGGCGCTCCGAACTCGAAAAGTTCATCGCCGAGGGTGCGGCGATGACGAAGTATCTCAGCGCGGATCCTCACCGCGTCCTGCCCGACCCCAGGCACTACGAGGGGCGCAGGGAGATGGACCTGAAGGTTCGCGACACCGCCTACGAGAGCCGGACCACCGAACAGCGGGTAGCGCAGGCGCGTGAGATCGAGGATGCCGCCCTGGGTCGGAGCGACAAGATCATCTCCTGCACGGCCGAGGTCAGCGACACTCTGACCGAGTCGGTCAAGGTCAGAAGCAACGGCTTTGAGGGTACGCGCGTCTCGACCTCCTACTGGGCGGGGATTGAGGTGACGGTGGCCGACGGCAACGGCGGCCGTCCCGAGGGGAGCGCCTGGGCCACCAATCGTCACGTGGGGAATCTTCCGGGGAGCGAGGAGGTGGCGGCCGTCGGCGTCAAACGGGCTCTGGCTCAAATCGGCGCGACCAAGCTCGACTCGGATCGCTATGATATCATCGTCGAGAATCGTGTCGGCGGCCGTCTGTTCGGCACGCTGACCCGTGCCCTGACCGGACGTTCCCTGCAACAGAAGAGCTCCTACCTGGAGGGGAAACTGGGGCAGAAGATCGCATCGGACAAGTTGACCTGGCGCGACGATCCCTTCATCGTCGGCGGTCTGGGCTCCCGCCTCTACGACGGTGAGGGGCTGGCGACCGGTAAGAGGACGATCATCGAGAAGGGTGTGCTCAAGTCCTACTTCATCGACAGCTACTACGGCCGCAAACTGGGGCTGGCCCCCACCGGCGGTCGCGGCACCAACAGCCTGTACGCCCTGGGCGACAGGTCGCTGGAGCAGCTGGTAGCTTCGCTGGACCGGGGGCTTTTGATCACCGGCTTCATCGGCGGCAACGCCAACAGCACCACGGGCGACTTCTCCTACGGCATCCGGGGGCATCTGGTCGAAAAGGGTCAGTTGGTCCAGCCGGTGGCGGAGATGAACCTGTCGGGCAATGCCGCGGCCTTCTGGCACAAGCTGGTGGAGACGGGCAACGATCCCTACCCCTATTCCACCGCCCGGCGACCGAGTCTGCTCTTCAGAGAGGTGGAGATCAGCGGCGTCTGATCATCCGGTCGATGGCGCTCAAAATAAACGCCTCTCCATACGGGGAGGCGTTTCCATTTCACGGGCAGGGGCGGATCAGTAGAGTATTTTCAGCGCGCCCCAGCTGGTTGCGTCGGCCTGAGTGACGTCACAGCCGACAGGCAGCGCACCCATCTGGACTCCGCAGTCATTGTTCTCCGGCGCGCAGGGCGAATCGCTCTGCAGATAGTAATTGCCGTCCGGGAAACCGCAGAGGGCCGGATCGAGATTGAGATTGCCGTTGATCCCGGCGAAGGGCGCCAGGGCGCCTCCCCAATCGGAACAGGCGTTGCCGAAGCTGTCCGTGCAGGAGATATCTCCGTACGAGAAGTGCATCAGGGTCGCACCGCTGTTCCCGTAGAGCAGACAGGCGTCAAGCGTATGGCTGCCCGTCCCCCTGAGAGAGGCGGCTGCGGCGACCTTGGCCATGTTCCCGATGAAGGAGCAGTTGGTTGCCGTGACCACAATATGACTGCCCACATTTATGGCCCCACCCTGAACAAACGTGAAATTGCCCGCGAACAGGACGTGATCCAGACTCAGATCGCCGAATTGTCCAGTCGTTATTGCTCCGCCCGTCTCCCCGGATCGATTGTCGATGAAACTGCAATTGGTGATGGTCGTCGGTCCGGGATTCGTGGTTTTAATGGCTCCACCTTCATACACCGCCTCGTTGTCGCGGAAGATACAGTTATCGAATGCGGTTTCCACCCCCCCCTCACCGATCTGCACTCCCCCACCTGCATACTGATATCCACCCTTGATCGTCAGCCCTTCGATGCGGGTCAAAATATCTCGACCACTTTTTTCATCAGTGAGGAAGATCAGGAATCCGAAGTGGGGATCGGCCTCCGAGCCCTCCGCATCGATGATGCAATTCTCCGGATTGCCGCCCGCCGACGCGATGAGGATAAATCTATCACCGAGGACGATGTCGCGGTTCCCCTCGCCGGTGTAGACGCCGTCGCCCAGCAGGATAATATCATCAGCGACCGTCAATTGAACTGCGGCCATGATCGTTGGAGCATCACCGCTGCCGTCCGCCTCCACCAGATAAGTGGTCGCGGATGCCGCAACGGCAAACAAAAGCAGCATACAGGTAATCATCAAGGCTCTATGCATGGGTTGCCTCCCTGAGTATCGGTTGCATAAACGACTCTTATATTATGATGTGATTACGGGAGACAGGCAAGCGTCAAACCGACAAACAGGTTTACCGTGACGGGGACCTAGCCCCGACCGGTCTGCCGGGGCTAGGCTCAAACAATCTGATGACCGATCAGCGGTGCGACTTGTCGGGGTATGCCGGCACCGCCGGAAGCTCCCGCGGATCATCCCTGATCAGATCCTGGAGATGGGCAATCGCCGCGTCAAGCTGGGCGTCCCCTCCGTTGAAGGTGGCATGGGGCAGGTTGTCCACCTCGATATCCGGATCGACGCCATGCCCCTCGATCAGCCACTCGCCGTCAAGGCTATAGGTGCCGAACTCGGCAGCGGTGACGATCCCTCCGTCAACCAGATCATTGCTGCTGGTCAACCAGACCTCGCCGCCCCAGGTGCGCGTGCCGATGACCTTGCCCAGGCCCAGACGTCGGAAACCCTCGGCGAAGATCTCGCCGTCGGACGCGGTCTCCTCGTTGATCAGCACGACGAGATGCCCCCGGAAGGCCTTCTGCATGTTGGGTGTGGGGGTGCCGTCGCGATTCGACCAGAAGAACCAGGCGGGGCGGAGCAGCCGTTCGAGGATCCAGCTGTCGATGCTGCCGCCGCCGTTGTGCCTGACGTCTATGATCAGACCCTGGCGATCGATCTGCGCGTAGAATTCCCGGCCCCATGTGTCGATATCGCCGCCGGACATGGCGCGCAGGTGAATGTAGCCGATCCGGTCGTCACTCGCCTCGGCGACCCGCAACCGTCGCGTGTATTCCCACTCGTGGTAGCGCAGCTGCCGTTCGCTCCAGGGGGCGATCGGCTCGACGATGACGTCGCGCTCAACGTCATCCTTATCGCGGATCGACAGGCGAACCTGGCGCCCGATCTTGTTGCGCAACAGAGCCGACGGCTGGATGACGGAAAGTGCGGACTTGCCGTTGACGGCCAGAATCACATCGCCGTCATTCATCGCGACGCCCGGACGGGCCAGGGGCGACGCGGCGTCGGGCCGGTCGGGATCGTGACGGAAGATGTGCGTTACCCGAAAGCCGCCCGCGCGCTCGTCGCGCTCGAACAGCGCGCCGAGTTTCCCGGGGGTGATGTCGTCGGCGCCCTCCCGCATGTCCCCGCCATAGATGTAGGTATGGAGAACGGAGAGCTCTCCCGCCATCTGCCCCTGCAGATCGGCGAGTTCGGCGCGGGTGGTGACCCGATCGACCAGCGGCAGATACTTGTCCAGCATCGCGTCCCAGTCGACGCCGTGCATGTTCTCGTCATACAGGTAGTCGCGGTGCAGGCGCCAACCCTCAATGAACATCTGGCGCCACTCCTCCCGCGGGTTGAGGGAGAAGGCCCACCCGGACAGGTCCACTTCGGCCTCGCCGGTATCGACGCTGCCGACCGACGCCGGGCTCACGAACACGCCGCCGCGCGAACGGATCAACAACTTGGTTCCGTCTCCGGAGAGCATGTAACCGCGCACACCTTCGAACAGCGTGGCCGGATCGCCCGGGTCCTCGCCGATATCCAGCGCCAGCAGATTGCGGCTGTAGCTGCCCAGCGAGCGGGAGGTCCAGAAGAGCCGTTCGGCGTTGACCGACAGTCCGCCGTAATTCCCCGGCTCCACCGGCACCTCGAAGAGACGGCCCGCGAGTCCCTCCAGGGCGATCTCCACCACCAGCTCCTCGACCTCCTCCTCATCAGCGTCCGTATCCTCCGCATCATCGGCCCCTTCACGCCCGGTGCGGCCGATGTGCCGTTTATCGCGACGGCGTCCGGCGGGGCTCTCGCTCTCCTCGGCGGCAGCCAGTTCGACGGCAACCTCATCGGCAGGCTGGAAGGGGGAGAGCTCACCCTCTCCCAACGCGATCATGAAGATCATCGTCGTGGAATCCCAGAACGGTTCCGGCTGCCGCTGCCCCCAGGGGCTGCGGACGAGCGAACGGAAGTTGCGATCCGAAAGGAAGTAGAGCCACTTGCCGTCCGGACCGAATGCGGGACTCCAGCTGTTGTACCTGTCGGTGGTCAGCGCTGTAGTCTTGCCGCTCTCGATGTTGTAGAGCCAGATCCGTCCGAGCTCGTTGGCTCCCTGACAGGACCAGGCCACCCAGCGGCTGTCGGGCGAGAAGGTGTAGCCGTCGAAGCCCCCCATCTGAGAAAAGGCCAGACGCCGGGATTCGCCGTCGGACATCTTCGACAACCAGAGTTCATTGGCGCGGTTGTTCGACAACACCCACTCGCCGTCGGGGGAGATCTCTCCACCGAAACGGAGACTCTTGCCGTCGTCTGTGATTTGCCGCGGCTCATCGTCGCCCGAGATGGGGATCTCCCACCACTCGACCTCGCCGCTTTCGTCCGACAGAGCCAGAATGGTGTCGCCTCCCGGCAGGAACATGGCCTGCCGATAACGGACATTGGAGTTGCGGGTCAATTCGATAAAACGTCCGTGCTCGGCGGGAGCCACGAAGATCTCACCGCGAGCCGTAAGGACAACCCTGTCACCCGAGTCGGCAAGGTGGGTCGCGCTGACCCAGTCCAGCGGGTCCTCGACCCAGCGTTCGCGGGTTTGTTCGAAATCGGAGAGCAGGGTCAAGGCCAGCACCCGGTCCCGGTTCGCGGCGATGTCGTAGAGCCGCAGATCGGCCCCGAGCTGATAGATGATCCGCCCCTGGTTCAGACTGGGGCCGAGGACATCCCAACCGTCGTGGAAGGTGTGCTGCCTGCGGTCACCGCCGTCGGAGCGCATGGACCAGATATTCATCGTGCCGTCGCGGTCACATAAATAGTAGACGCGTTCGCGCCAGTACATGGGGGTGCGGCTGGTGCCGGTGAAGTCCGCCGTGAGACAGACGGCCTCCCGCCCCTCGCCGTCGAAACGCCAGACCTTCTGGGCGGTCCCCCCCTTGTAGCGCTTGGTGTAGCTCCCCTGCTTGATCGGACGGGTGAAGAACAGGCTGCTCATGTCGTCGGCGAAGCTGCCGTCTGACGCCTGACATAGCGGCAATCTGCTACGCACACCCTCTTCGATGTCGATCTGCGCCAGCTCGAAACTGGGCAGCGACGAGTAGTTGCTCGTCGCGTAGAGCAGCTTGCCCTCGGGGGTCCAACCCACGACGCTGGCGTAGCGCCCCTCCCAGGTCCACCTGGTGGGCAGTCCACCCTGGAGCGGCATGGTGTAGACCTCGCGCGGCCCCTCGTAGGTGGCCGAGAAGGCCAGGGTGCGGCCATCCGCGGAGATGGCCGGCCGCATCTCATCACCTTGATGGCTGGTCAGTCGCCGGGCTAGGCCATCGGTGATGTCTGCGAGCCAGAGATCACCCTCGGCGATGAAGACGACCTGATCGTCATGCAGCACCGGGTCGCGGTAGTATCCCAGGGGTGCTTGAGCAACGGCGGTAACCGCCAACAACATCAAAACGGATAACAGCAAGGTTCGACGCATTGCAGCTCCTTATTCAGGGGGGTGAGAGGCGGTCGCAATCTTAGCAAAAACGGATTGCAGCGTCCTGTTATTTCGTTAGCATGTCAATAAATGACTGGGGATTGCCTTCGCCTGCATGGGCAGGTCGTGGCGGTTGGCGATATCCTGCCGGTTGTCAACCCTGTTCAGGCGCCGTGGATCGGGTCCAGACGATATGGCGTTGATTCCGGAAGCGGAGAGAGTCCGAGTTGTCCGGAGCGACGATCAGAGAGATGCTGCTCCCCTCCTCCCCCGTGCGGTGATATTGAATAGTATAGAGTCGTTCGTCCTCCAGCTCCTGCAACTCAACATTCGAGATGAAACCGATATCCATATCCGTCTCCCCCTGTCCGAAGATCACGGTTGAGACGCTGAGTTTGAGATAACGATCCTCATAACGGACATCGTCGGTAACCCAGATGCCGACCAGTTCCTCAGGCAGCAACGAGGTCGGTTGGGGCATGAAATAGGCGAGCGCAAGCAGAACAGGTATTGTCAGCAGCAAAATCTTGATCTTCATATGGACACCTCTCCGTTTTGCGGATTCGGATTCAGTGGTTGGGCGGGCACCATCAGGTCATTGCTATTCAACCCGGTGCTGATCTGCAAGAAGGCGGCAACCACTTCGGGGTCGAACTGGGTGCCTGCCCTCTCCGCGATGAACTCACGCACTTTCGGCAACTCCCACCCCCTGCGATATGGACGATCGAAATGAAGCGCATCGTAGACATCCGCCACGGCAATTATCCGAGCGCCCAGAGAGATGCCGTCTCCGCTCAATCCGTCCGGGTAACCTCGACCATCGAAATGCTCGTGATGCTGCATGATCACGGGCACGATATCGATGTATGAGGGTATCGGTTCGAGGATTCGAGCTCCGATCTCCGGGTGCTCCCTTATCTTCGAGAACTCCTCATCCGTCAGTTTTCCCGGTTTATCCAGGATCTCCAACTTGATCCCGAGTTTGCCGATATCGTGCAGCAGACTGGCGCGATGGAGCAGATCCATATCTTCGTCCGCCAGCTCCAGTTGTCGCCCTATCTGCAGAGCCATATCGGTTACGCGCTCGGAGTGCCCCGCCGTCCAGGAGGACTTGGCGTCGACCGCCCGCGCCAGAGCCAGAAGCGTACCCCAGTTCAGTCGTCTCAACTTGGTGAGCAACTCGCTGTTTGAGAGGGCGACGACGACCTGATCCGCCAGTTGCCTTGCGTAATCAATCTCCTCGGCCGAGATCTCCTCCCCGTATTCCAGACTGATCAGCCCAACCAGATTGCCCGCCAACGTCAGAGGCAGAATAAGGTAGGCGCACTCATCTCTCCGCAATATCCCGGTGCAGTAATCAGGCTGTCCCCCTCCGGGCTCCAGCACCAGGTGGCCCGGATACGCAGCCCCGCCATTGCCGTTGCTCTGCTTGCCGTCTGATACCGTCGACGTGTCGGGTATCCGCCCCGGCTCCGGCTCATTGTCGCCGGCAAATGAGATCTCCACATGGCTGCAGGCCAGCGTTTGATCGAAACGGGTCATGACAATGCTCTTGATCTCCGCCGTATCGAGCGTGGAGAGGATTGCCCGATCTATATCCGCAATCCCCTCCAGGAGTCCGAACTGCTTGCCCAGACGTGTCGACATCGTATTGAATGAATTCGCCAGATCCTCGAGTTCATCACCGCTGTCGATGGAAAGCTGGCTCTCGAAATCACCGGCAGCCAACCTTCCGGTCCCCGCCTTCAGCACCTCGAGAGGATACATGGTGCGGCGGATCTGCATATGGCTGAAGAGCAGTATCAGCAAGACGCTCAGCAGAACGACCAGGGGGAAGATCAGCTTGAAGTCGTGCATCGGGGAAAGTACGTCGGTCTGGGGACGGCTGAGGACCAGGCGCCAACTCCCCGCCGCGAATCTGCCGGCCAGGAATATGTCCCAGTAGCTGGCGAAGTAATCCCCTGCCGAGGAGGTCCATTCGAAGCGGTATACCGTCGGACCCTCCACCTCATCTGCATAAACAAGGTGCCCGGGGATCTCCTCGGGCGTTGAGCGCGCAAGACTGATCCCGTTCTGATCGAAAAGGTGCATCGTCTGCAGAGGGGCGGAGGTGACGTCGCCCCCGGGGTCATTCAGCCAACTTCGAGCAAGCTCTCCAACCAGGTAGAGGTCCCCTTGGCGACCGACCCTGCAAGCCCGATACATGTATACCAACCCCACACCAGGTCCGTCACCTGCAGTAGCGATGACGGTTTCACCCGCCGCCACCCTGCGCTGTTGCTCCGCCGTCAGGGGGGGAGCCGCGCTCTCCCAACCGAATGATTGAATCTGATCCCCGGATAGATGGCAGAGACTGAGTCCGGAAAATTTGGGAACAATGGTATCGACGATAACGCTGTCCAGATCCACCGGCAGTTCGACGGACGCCCGCTGCAGATAATCCGCCAGGGCAACCATCTGCGATTCATAGTCAACCAGGCGCATGAAGATGAACAATCCCATGCTCTTGGCGCTATGATGCATGTACTTGTAACATTGCTCCTCCAACTGCTGCGCGACATGCTTGTAGGAGAGCCCGGCCAGGAGGAGAATGGGCAACAGCGCACTGCCGATGAAGAGCAGGAGGAGACGGCGTCCCATCCGGCTGTGGAGCAATGTGTACCGCCGCCCCATGTGCCGTTCACTACTCAAAAGTTGCTCCCCAGGCCGACGTAACTGCCGTTGGAGGCCCGGACGATATCATCACGTCCCTTGGCCGAATTGAATGGCGGTGTGGTTTTCCCGTCCTCACCCATGCTGTAAAGGTCGAAGTCGCTGTTGACCGGCACCAGAAAATGATCCTTGCGCAATTTCCCCTTGCTCACCTTCTCGCCCTCGATCTTGAGATAGACATAGGGATTGTCCCAGGGATCCAGAAAATCGGCGCGACCGATGGCGGCCAGATCGATCGGCAAATCGTCATTACCGGCGCGGTATGCTATGATCTCGACCTCCAGCAGGCGAACATCCTGCATCGCGCAGGCATTGCGGGTGTTATCGACATAGTGTGATGTCGCGGGTATCACTATAGCCATGAGCGTACCGATGATCAGGGCGACGATGCTCAACTCGATCAGAGTAAAGCCCTCGCCATGCCGGACACGATGGCGTCCCTCGCCGGACGGATGAGCACTCGCTGCGAATGTGTGATTGTGATCCATTGATTCATCTATTCCAGTAGGCCGGCGTCATGCATCCTGATACGCAAACGATCCAGCGATGCGGCAAGGTCCTTGTATTCGTCATGCTTCCGCAGCTTGACCGGCGGAATCTCCCTCCCCTCGGCGAGTAGATCGATACTGTTGCCGATCCGGACCATAGGCCCCGCTATGCGATGTGAGTTGAAAAGCGCCAGGACACCGGTCAGGAAAAGTCCGCAGGCCAGGATCGTGAAGATCAGGGCCTTAGTGCTGTTCCATTTCAGCAGAGTCTCCTCGTATCCGGCTTCCAGCATTGCCGTGAGCGCCGAAAGATCCTGATTGAGATGCTCGACAGAAGCGTCAGTTTCCTCCGTCCCCGCACTCTTTTCGAGAGAGGCGATCGTTTGCTGAATTTTGTAGATAGGCACCATCGGCCTCTCTTTGGCCGCCAACAGCACCTGTTCGCCGCTTGAGTAGATGAAGCCTATACAGAAAAGCCCCATCAGGAGCGCAGGCAGAGTACTGAAGGCGATGTACTTGCCCTGTGTGGAAGCATGGATGAAAAACTTCTTCCTTCTGATCCTGGCCATATCCGCCCCTTTCTCAAACTGCAGACCCGGTTCGCGGGTGACGCAAAGCCGGGAGGCTTCATATCTCCCGCAACGGCTGTTACCTTTTAATCGGCAGGTACATGGGGTGGAGTGGAGCATTATTTCGCAATCCGGTGAGTGTAACCATTCGACCAATATGACGTCTTTCTTTGGCTCCCGTAATCTTACGACTACGAACCGGCTCATCATCTCGCTTAATTATCAGTTTCAAACGCGAAAGGGTGCGCATTGCGTCACTCCACTCGAATTCCGCTTCTCCTGACCCTGTTGCAGCTTCTCGCCTGTCGGACTGAGATCCCGCACAAAGAGGCCAAACTGGCCTGGTTGGATGAGAGTGTTATCCCCATCGTCTCCATCGATCCGACAGCTCCCCCGCCCGGGGAACTGGCCTGGTTGGAGAGCACGCTGGATGGTGTCGAGATTGTCGCTCTGGGTGAGCAGGGCCACGGCTGCGGTTCAACCTTCCTGGCCAAGACGCGTCTGATCAAATATCTCCACGAAGAGTGCGGCTTCGATGTCCTCGTATTCGAGGCCGGGTTGCTCGATTGTCGCCGCTCCTGGCGGGAGATCTCGTCAGGCAAGGATCCCCACGAAGCATTTCGCCGCGGCATCTTCGAGATCTGGGCCGACTGCGTGCAGGTCGCCGATCTCATCGACTATCTGGGCGAGCAGGCGCAGGGCCCCCACCCTCTGGAGTTGGCGGGGTTCGATATCCAGATGACGGGGACAACCCTGTTCCGGGAACGCCTGGACGAGCTCAACGCGTTCCTGACCGACTGCCTCCCCGACTATCGCGCCGAGGATTATCCCGTCTTCCAGGAGATCATGCTGATGGGAGATGAGAGGAATCGTGGCAACAAACCTGACGAGGAGCGGCAGCAGGCCCTCTTCACCGAGCTGACTCGACTGCAGGAGCTGGTGGCGGCGAATACTCCGACAGCAACGGACGATCTGATCCGTGAGCGCGCACTGGACAACATCGGCAGCATCCTGGAGTTCTTCTGGAAAATCGATTTCAACGACATCGAGGCCGAGGTCGGCAATATCCGCGACCGGGAGATGGGGGCGAATCTGATCTGGCTCAAGGAGACGCTTTATCCAGACCGCAAGCTGATCCTCTGGGCGGCCAATTCCCACCTGTTCGCGAACCGTGACCAATTGAGATACCCCGACGAGATGATCCCCATGGGACAGTATCTGCGGGACCGCTATGCCGAGCGGTTGTACGTGGTGGGAATCACCAGCCTGACCGGCGAGCGGGGCAGCCTGCATGGGGGCCCCTATCACATCGGCCAGGCGAGCAACAAGAGTATCGAATATCTGCTCGGCGAGACGGGCTGCGATCTGGGATTCATCGATTTCCGCACCCTGCCCTGCGGCACCTGGCTTGACGACGGGTTCACCGCCCGTTTCCTCGGCCATTCGAATCGGCGGGGCCGCTGGACCGAAATGATGGACGGCATGCTGTACATCAGGGAGATGGAACCCCGGCGGGGCCGCGACCTGCCCGACAAAGAGGAGGAGTGAGCTTGTCACCCAACCTGATCGAAACCAATGCACTCGACTTCCGCTTCGGCGCCCATCAGGTACTCACCGACCTGAGCATACAGGTGCCGACCGGGGCTATCTACGGTTTTCTGGGACCCAACGGCGCGGGGAAATCCACTACGATTCGCGCCCTGATGGGCCTATACAAGACTCCCCGGGGCAGTATCACTCTGTTCGGCCGGGACCTCCGCTCCGAGCGGGAGGCGGTATTGCAAAGGATCGGAGCGCTTGTGGAGTCCCCCTCCCTATACGAGCATCTGAGCGGCCGGGATAACCTGGAGATTACACGGCGCATGCGCGGCTTGCGCAAGGAGCTCGTCACGGAGATGTTGAAAGTTGTCGGGCTTGAGAGGGACGCTCCCAGGAAAGCTGGCACCTACTCAACCGGAATGCGGCAGCGATTGGGGCTGGCCCAGGCGCTGCTGGCGGAACCGGATCTGCTGGTACTCGACGAACCCGCCAACGGTCTCGATCCCCAGGGGATGCGGGAATTGCGCGAGCTGCTGCTCGGACTCAATAGGGAACGGGGGATCACGATCTTCATCTCGAGCCATATTCTCAGCGAGATCGAAAAGACCGCGACCCACGTCGGCATCATCGACCGTGGTCGCCTGCTCTTCCAGGGCAGTCTGGGTGAGCTCAAGGATATCAGCCTCTCGTCGGTGCGGATCGAGACGCGGGATGCGGCTGCGGTCAGCGCCATACTGGGCAAGGAGGGCTTCACGGCCAGGAGTCTGGGTGGAGACGCCCTGGCGCTGACGGTGAAGAATCGCGATGAGATCACCGGCGCGATTCGGGTCATGATCGAACATGAGCAACCGGTCTACGAGGTCAACTCGTCCCAGAAGAGCCTGGAAGATCTCTTCCTCAACATGACGGACATGGGAGGTGCGGCATGACCAAGGTCCTCACCCCCCTGTGTCGCTCGTTCGGCGCCGAGGTGTTGAAGCTGAAAGGCACCCTGGCTCTCTGGGGTACGCTCCTGGGTCCGCTGTTTCTCGCAGGCATGAACTTTCTGATCTACTTCATCCACGAGGAGCTGCTAATCGAGGGGGGCGGTAACCCCTGGGCGGTGCTGTTCGGCAACACCTTCAACATCTGGGCGATGATGTTCCTCCCCCTGCTGATGACGGTGATCGTATACCTCGTCTGCAACGTCGAGCACCGGGCGAGCGCCTGGAAACATGTCTACGCGCTGCCCCTTCCCCGCTGGAGCGTCTACATCACGAAGTATCTGATCCTGGTCTTCCTGCTCTTTCTCGCCAACGGCACGCTCGTTCTGCTGCAATACCTGACGGCATTCCTCCTCTGGAAGATCTATCCGGCGATCGCCTTTGCGGATTTCGCCTATGACGCGCTGATCATGATGAGCTTCCTCAAGGTGACGCTGGCATCCCTGGGCATGCTCACGATTCAGTTCGTGATCAGTATCAACGTGCGCAACTTCGTCCTCCCCCTGGGGCTGGGCATCTTCAGTATCATCGCCTCACTGTTCCTCATGCGCTGGGAACACATTGACCTGTTCCCATACGCTTACGCCTTCTTTGCCGGTCAGGATTTCAGCGCCGAGGAGATGGCGCTCTTCACTCAGCCCGTGCTGCTTGGCCTGGCGGTTAGTACCGTGTTGCTGCTGATCGGAACGACAATCAACAGTCGTCGCGATATCAGGTAGCAGGGAATTCCGGGCTCCGGTCGTCAAACCGGGGCCCGCACCCGCCGGAATCGAGTTGATGGGCAGGGATCTCTCGGAGCAGGGGTCCCGCATCGATGATTTTGTGTTTTTTGACATTACAACGAAACCAAGTACGATCAGGCACGTCTCCATTCATGTTATCCCGGTTTTGCAGCGATAAATTTCCGGTTTGCATCAAACCGGCGTTCGGAATACCATGATGAAGCCTGTATTTCAATCAGTCGGATGTGGTGAAGATCCTGATCCGGCAGTCCTCTCCCGAATTAAAGGAAGTAAGGCCATGAACTGGAAAATAGCGTTAATGGCGGCTCTGCTCGGGCTGATCTGGATCGCTCCCGCCCTCGCCGAAACCATAGTCAGCATAGACAGGATCAGGGAAAATGATCTGGAGATGGTCGGATTCGATCTCCCGCGGGACGCGGACGTCAAGATCGAAGCGGTCGGACTCAGGGGCATTCCCAGCAGAAGGCTTTACGTCTACGCCTGGCTGATTGATCATGAAACCCGCAAGCCCATCTGGGTGATGAAGAGTTCGGGATGTGAACGCTATGAAAATAGCCGCACACTCCGCCTGGCCCAAAAAGAGATGCAACTGCCCAAAGGTCAGTATGAGCTCTACCTCTACGCCGGAGACAACGCGAGTTTCAATATCGACGATCTCAACATGGGTGTCAGCCGAACACTCCATCGGGTGTTCGGAACCAACGACAAGGGCTCACGCCGCAACCGGAGCAAGATCAGGGACTGCTACGTCAAGATAGAGGCCGCTGGCCTGGCCCAAGACGATATTGCCGAGGTCAAGATCGACGGCGCCATCCGCAACGCTTTCGTCCAGTTCAACCGGGTCCGTGACGACAAGGTGCTGAGTCAGGCTTTCGAGCTCACGGACAACATGTCACTCAGGCTCTATGCTTTCGCCGAGATTCCCGACAGAGGAGAACCTGCGGTTGACGCCGGCTGGATCATCAATACGGAAACACGCGAGAGGGTCTGGGAGATGACCTGGCGCAATACGAAGCCCGCCGGGGGGGGGGAAGAAGAACCGCAAGTTCAACCACGATATCGAGCTGGACAAGGGCAAGTACGTCGTCTATTACGCCACCGACGACTCTCACTCATGGGCGGGATTCAATACCGCGCCCCCTCTGGATCCGTCAAACTGGGGCTTGAGCCTGCTGCCCGCCAAGGGTACCGATGCGTCGGATTTCAGACTGCTGGAGGCGATCAAGGAGAGTGAGTCCCTGATCGACATCACCCGCGTTCGAGATGATGACTATCATGAGAAGTCCTTCAAGCTCACCAAACCCGGCACCGTTCAGATATTGGCTATCGGCGAATACAGCAAAAGCGACAGGCAGTTCGTGGATTCAGGCTGGATCACGGATCTGGATTCGGGTCGCAAGGTCTGGGAGATGACCAAGCGCAATACGCAGCATGCCGGTGGCGATGAGAAGAATCGCATGTTTGACGGTCTGGTCGACCTCCCCGAGGGCAGTTACCAGGTCTGCTACAGCTCCGATGATTCCCACGCTTATCGCTCCTGGAATACTGCCGCCCCCTTCCAGCCCAAGAGCTGGGGCCTGACGATCATCCCCGGTCCCGATTTCGACAAGGGGAGCTTCAGCCTGTTGACGGGGGATATGGCCGTACAATCCCCAAACTGTCTGGTTCAGATCGTCCGGGTGCGCAATCGTGAGCATCAGCGGGATACGTTCGTCCTCGATACTGAAACCGAAATCCACATATATGCCATCGGCGAATGGGACGAGATCTACGACGAGTTCGCGGATTACGGCTGGATCGAGGACAGCCGCGGTCATACGGTGTGGGAGATGACGAGGCGCAACACCCGTTTCGCCGGCGGCGCCCGGAAGAACAGGCGTTTCGACGACTCGCTGGTTCTCGAAGCCGGCGAGTACGAGGTTCATTTCCGGACCGATGACTCCCACGCCTTCAATCAGTGGAACGCCGAGCGTCCCAGGGATCCCCGCAACTGGGGCATCACCATCAGGACCGCGGACAACTAGAACAGTTCGGGCCATTGCCTGGATCACAATAGAGGGGAGCAGGATCACCTGCTCCCCTCTATCTCAATCCGCCTGTTCCGCGGGTATGCCATCTTCAGGGTTCGCTGAGCTCCTCTATTCACTCCCCAGCAGCGGTCGCACTTCGAATCTTCCGGCGGTGGCGTCGATCAGCATGAGCCCACCAGCTGCGACATCGATGCCCAGCACACCGTCGGAGCTGAACCACTCCAGCCGCCCCTCGGCATTCCTGTTCCTCCCATCACCGGGATGCACACCAAGCGATGGGAAGATATATCGATAGTTGCCGAGATGGAGGGCGACATCGGGTGCCCGCCCCGCAACCAGCATTTCGGCTCCACCGGCGCCCAACGTATAGACCTGCCCCGGTTCGGAAACGTCGAGCTGCACCTTGTTCAGGATATCCTCATGCAGCGATGTCATGTTGGCCCCCGTGTCGAGGAAGAACCAGAGCTCCTGCCCCCCGTCAGCCAGGCCGCGCACCAGCGGCTGCGAATCCCCGGCCCATCTCAGTGACCGCTCCCTCTGCGGCAGTGGCGCTCCCGGTCGGCTGATCCGAACGAGGCTCCGCTCATAGTCCAGCTCCAGACACATATGGCGGATCGCATTCCAACCTATGATGCCATCTATACTGATGATCGTCATGTAGAGCACCTTGAACTCCAGCGTCTCGGATGCGACGCAGTAGGCCCGGTGATTATCCAGAACGAGATCTCCGATCCTCAACTCGGGCAGGGCGATCGGGGCGGCGCTCACTCTGTTCGTCGTGGAGGTGCCGATCTGAGGCAGGTTCCGTTGCGGCACCTCCAACCCGATCTCCAGAGCGAGATCCGAGGTGATCACACTCATGTCGGCACCCGTATCGATAATGAATTGCTTCCGAGCGCCGTTGATGGTAACCGCGATCAATGCGTGACCGGCAATGTTCGTCTCCATCGCCAACTCCACGGGCTCGATCGGCCACATCCAGGTCTCGGGCGGCGACCGGTTGAACCCGGTTGCCAGGGAGCGACCTGTCGGTGAAGCGACCTGGCTGGTATCCCCGGCAGCCATCGCTGCGGAATCGGGCCCGATGGCGAGGAAGTCGTCCCAGCGATTCTGGGCGATGCAGGTGTGGAGCAGCAGATCACGGGCTCTGAGCCTGAGATACTCCTCCCCGGCCGAGGTGGCCAGATCGGATGCAACGGCCGCGGCCGCTTCGTAATCCTGCGCCAGGAAATCGGACAGCGCCTGCGCGAAACGATCCCTCTCGCCACCCGGAGGACGATCCTCCCCGGCATAGGTGAGATCCATGGTGAAGACCGCCTCCCAGAAATCCTCGTGATGCACGGATGCCGGCGGCGGTAGGGTGCTGACCGAAGTGATGGCGAGATCGGTATTGACCAGGGTGATATCGACGAAGGGGAGGAAAATCAGGCTCAGCAGGATCAGACCGAGGGGGATGATCCAGATCAGATGAAGTTTGTTCATCAACAGACTCCTGAATTCGCGGAAGAGGGTAGCACCTCACCCGGATAGCGCCGCCAAAACCCGGCCTATCCCATAATAAGCCGGGCGATCCGGATAACCTGCAGCACCTTGCCTGATTGCGTGTCCATAATCGTCATCGGCGATCACTACCGCGCAACCGGGGGCGCTTTTCAATCGCCACTGTATCATAGTGATCCAATCCCCGTCATCCAGAACCGCAGCAGTAAATCTCGACTGCCCGATAACCTGCTGCAAGCCGACTGCCCCCTGAACGTGGTCTCCCATGGCGGGCAGCTGGATATACTCTTGTGACGGGAACCTCAATCCACTTTATTACATCCACCTTGCCGGGTATAACTCACAATAATCCCCCCTGCAAGGAGGAGACAGTGTCTCGCGGAAATAGCCCCACACTTTTCTGGTTTCCGGCTCTGGTCGCCATTCTGGCCCTGCAATCGATCCCTGTTGTTGCCGACTCCCGACAAACCCCCTACCTGGGGCAATCTCCTCCGGGAGCAACTCCGGAGATATTCGCCCCCGACATCGTAACCACAGATCGCAACGAGCATTTCGGCCCCACATTTTCACCTGACGGCGATCAGATCGTGTGGAGCTTCTTCACACGTGAGCGTGGTTTGCAGATAGTCGAGCGGGAGGCCGGCATCTGGGGAGATCCTCAAGGTCTCCCCTTCAATGAACCGTTCAAAGAGGATGGTCCCTACTTCTCGCCGGACGGCGAGCGACTCTATTTCTACTCCCAGCGCCCGATTACGCCCGGAGAGGTGAAGAGCGACTGGGATATCTGGTATGTGGAGCGGCTTGACGACGGCTGGAGCGCTCCGGTCAATCCTGGCGCACCGCTCAACAGCGCGGACAACGAGATCTTCGTGGCTGTCGCCGATGACACCTCACTCTACTTCTGTACACTCGGACCGCCGCGGATCATGTACCGCGCCCAGTCCACTGAAGAGGGATATCTCCCGCCGGTACGGATGCCCGAGGTCATCAACACCGACCTTTTCTACTCGCACCCCTATGTCGCCCCCGATGAGAGTTTCCTCATCTTCAGCTCCACACGCCCGGGCGGCGAGGGCTCGGCGGACCTCTATCTTTCGCGTCGGTTGCCCGACGGTGGCTGGGCTCCGCCCCGCAATCTGGGTGCGGCCATCAACACACCAGTAGCCGAACGCTCCCCCTGCGTTACCCCTGACGGCAAATACCTGTTCTTCGTCAGGCATCAGTTGACGACCGAGGGGGGCGGATATTGCTGCGGCGACGTCTACTGGGTTTCCATGACTGTGCTGTTGGAGGTTGAGCGGTAGCCGCCCTTGTTATTCGCACACGCAAGCTGAACCTGCAATCGTGACAAGATCGCCCAGCCCGCCGGCTGGACGATCTTGATTCACACTGAACGGCTTCAGCCGCAGAAGATCCCGATCGTCAGCAAAAGGGGCGCTGCATGTGTCAACAGCACGTTGCGTCCGAGGTAGGGGATCAGTTCGGGGATATTGTCCCGGTGGCGAGCCAGTCCACGGGAGGTTGCGATACCGATCACGTGCCCGGCCAGGGAGATCAGGGCAAGCATCGAAAAGGGGCCCGCCGCGACGCCGAAGATCACGACCAGGGCCGATGCTGCGATGAGAAGACGATAGACACGAACACCCGCTGCGGGGCCGTAGACGATGATCAGATGCCGTCGGCCCACATCACGATCCGCCTTGAGATCGGGGAACTGGTTCATCAGCAGCAGTCCACTGATCAGGAAGAGGGGGACCAGCGAGGCGATGAGGGCCATTGTCGAATAGGTTCCCGTGAGTGCGAAGTGGGTGCCGACCACCATCAGAGGGCCGAAGCCCAATCCGGGAGCGAACAGACAGAGCAAAGGTGAACGTGTCAACAAAGGTGTGTAGCTCACTATGACAATCGCACCCAACACCCCCAGCGGGGCGATTGACCAGCCCCATTGCCGGATGAAGATGGTGCCCACGGCTCCCAGGACCACCAGACATACCACACCGATGATCAGGGCGGTTCGAGCTTTGTCGGGATTTCCCGGAAGAGCGCCGCTCCCCCCGCTGAACGGAGTACGGACGGTTTTGAAATCCAGGCCGCTTTTGAAATCGTCGTATTCATTGAGCGCGTTCACGCCGATGTGGGCGGCCAATCCACCGAGAAGGGCGAGCAACAGGTAGAACCAGTTGATGCCGCCGGTCTCGTGCCAGGATGTAGCTGCGCCCAGAGAGACACAAACGGGCACCAGGGTGAGGAACGGGAGACGCATCGGTCCGAGTACAGCGGATGGCGCCGTCGGCTTTACATTAGTCACTTCAACCTCCAGGATAGACTGTGAATATACACATTCCCCCCCCACAGCAAAGCATTGAAATTCACGTCAGGCCGCCAAAGGATCACGCTCGGTTCTCATCGGCTCCAACCGATCGGAAACCTGTAACCATTCACCCATGTGCTTGTCTACTAGAAGCGAGCCATGCCATATGTCCCCCCCGTTCCAATATTACTCCCGGAGATTCCCGATGAATATCAGGTTGATGACAATCCCCATTCTGCTCGCACTCTGTTCCGCCTCCGCATTCCCGGCGGCGGCATATGCCAATCATGCGACGATCTTGCAGGAGGCGGTTGAGGACGGTCTGATCGTCTTCAAACTCACCGAATCCGACGAGATCGTCGCCCTGATTGGCGAACCGGATTCATTGGAGACCCGACCGGATGGCGGCATGACGCTGCAGATGTGGCAGTACCCCGCGGCCCGGCTGCTCTTCGGACGTTACACCCGGGACGGCGCTTCCCCGTTCACGATACTGCGTCTCTGGCTCGAGGATGAGGTGATCGACATCGGGCAGAACAGACCGCTCGCCCTGCGCAATGAAAAGGACCTCGCCAGAATCGACTCGTTCAACGGCTTTCAGAATGTATCGCTCGCCCGTCTGGACCTGAAAAGCCACCGGGAGCTGCTGGCTGAGATGACTTTCGACACACTCACCGAATGGCCCCCGCAGAACAGGCTCCCATCCGGGTTTGATCCGGCCGGGCTTCTGGAGGATGGCCGCAATCCAGGCCTCGGGCTGCGCCGTCTGCACGCTGAGAGCATTGACGGTCGCGGTGTGGGCATCGCGATCATCGATCAGCCACTACTCACTGATCATGTCGAGTATGCGGATAACCTCATACGCTACGATGCCTCAGGCCTTGAGGGGTTTCGGCCGCAGATGCACGCATCACCCGTCGCCTCCATTGCGGTCGGCAAGGGGATCGGTGTGGCGCCGGGCTCCTCTCTGAGCTTCTATGCGGTGCCGATGTGGGCAGCCACCAACGCACACTACATCCGGGCGCTGAACTCCATTATGGATCTCAATCGCACGCTCTCGATCTCCGAGCGGATACGTGTGGTTTCGATTTCGGACGGCGCTTTCTCCGCCAACCCCGAATATGATGAGTGGACAGAACTGCTGGACCGCGCCGAAGCGGAGGGGATACTCGTCATAACCTGCGCGCCCGGCCCTCTCCACATCGGCACGCTTGCTATCAAACCGGGAGGGAACCCGGATCTCCCCGGCTCCTACAGAGCGAGCAACTACGCCTCCCCACAGGACAACCTGCGGGCGCCCACCTGCAACAGAACCCTGGCCAGTCACCGGGGAGTGGATGTCTATACGTTCGAGCGGGATGGCGGACGCAGCTGGGCCGCCCCCTACCTCGCCGGGTGCGCGGCGTTGGCCTGGCAGGTCAATCCCGATCTGGCTCCAGGCCAGATCAGGCGGCTGCTGATCGACACCGCCACACCTGCTGATGCCGGGCCGGTCGTCAATCCGCGTGAACTTGTGGAGGCGGCGCGTAAGCAGTGACCGGATCGCAACCGGTCACAATGAAACGGAGGAGACGGCACGGATTCGCGTGGATGAGCCGGGCCGCCCTTTCCCCTTGCCTCAGCGGATGATATCGCTGACACTACCGGCTCAGACACCCCCACACGAGGTCCTGCGGAACATGATCCTCTAGACGGAACAACCCGACACTATCCCACTCTTGCCAACGGCGTTTGCCGTGCGGCGTGTCCCGTTTTGTCCAAGGAGATATCATGACCCGCAATCATTCCCATCGGATCAGCAACCGCCCCTACAACGGAGATGAGGACTTCTGGCGCATCCGACGCCTAATACTGGAAACCGTCCGGACCACTCGGCTGGATTTCAACTGGGATGTACGCCGCTGGGACGGCTGGCGATTCTACAGCCCCGATCCAGCCGGGAATTCCCGTCGCTCAGGGAAGGTGCAACTCTGGGAGACAATCGAGGGGCGGCTGGTAGGCGCCATGCTCTCTGAGGGACCTGGAGACGTGTGTCCTCAACTCGATCCGGCATTTCGTGAGATCGAGGAGGAGATGTTTGTCTGGGCGGAGACCAACCTCACCAAACCAAACGATGACGGCACCGAGAACAGCCTGATCACGATGGTTTTCGATTATGACCAGTCGCGACTGGATCTGCTTCAAAAGCGCGGCTACCTGAGAACCGATATGGGCGGCTGCATCCGTAGACTTCAATTCGGAGAGCGGGAGCTACCGGAACGCCGTGCGCTCCCGGCGGGATACACTCTCCGCAGCACGCGTCCAGATGAAGCGGACGATCAGCGTATTGCCGACCTGGTCAATGCCGCCTTCAATCGCGATTTCCACTGCGCCGGCGAAAGCACCACTTTCAATGCTCATGCCCCCAGCTTCCGGCGGGAACTGGACCTGGTGGCCGAGGCCCCGGACGGATCCTTCGCCTCCTATGTCGGCTGCCCCTATGATGAATGTAATCGACGAGGCATCTTCGAGCCTGTCTGCACCCACCCGGACCACCTCCGACTGGGGTTGGCGCAGACGCTGATGTTCGAGGCTCTGCACAGACTTGTCGACTACGGTGCAAGAGATGTTACTGTGGGTACAGGGACGGCGGAAGCCGCCAATCGACTGTATGATTCCATCGGTTTCAAGGAGGTTCAGAAGGGTAGTTTTTGGCGCATCAAGCTGCCAATTGACGGATGACTCATGGGGAAAGTGCCGAAAAATCAGAATATTCGGTCATTTTGGCAAAAAAAAGACCAAATATTACAGAAATAAGCATTATCCCTCTAGCGCTCAGAGACAGAACAGATTACGATAGGTGCGGCATCTGGAGAGAGCATCAGGCTATTGTTGTAATATTATCCTCAACGCCCCTTCAGACCTTCTGCTTGAGCCCGCGTCGATATTTGGTTCGCCCAACGTGTCCCGGGAAAGCAACAGCTACAGTGTTGTCGATATGAATCGATGCACAAGGTATTCCCCGGTTGTCGGGGGATGGAGCCCGTTCAAAGAGCGGGTTGTTCGCAGTTCAAGGACTCCTCCGGAAGAGCCGGGGATTCTGAAGAACTTGACTCGCCGGAAAGCCGGCATTCGGAGAAGAAGATAATGAAAAAGATCTATGTGGGTAACCTCCCCTTCAGCGCCACCGAAGACGAAGTCCGTGACCTGTTCGGTCAGCATGGCACAGTCCATTCGGTCGCTCTGATCACCGATCGTGAAACCGGTCGTCCTCGTGGCTTCGGATTTGTTGAAGTCGATGATGATGCTCTGGAACCCGCCATCTCGGCCCTCAACGGCTACGATATGGGCGGACGTCCCTTGCGTGTCAACGAAGCCCAGGATCGTCCTCGTCGCAGTGGCGGCGGCGGCGGTGGCGGCGGCGGTCGTGGTGGCGGCGGTGGCTACGGTGGCGGCGGCGGCGGCGGTGGTCGCTGGTAGCACGAGTCTACCCGCAAACGGATTTCTCCCGCTCCATTGTGATATCGGGAATAGAATTCGTTAACCGGCAAACGGTTCATAGGTAATCGAGCAATCACCATTTCAAGCATGACGGTGTTTTGTTGGCTTACTGTGCAATCAACCCCGAGAGGCCTCCTCTCGGGGTTTTCTGTTGACTACTACTCCAGATGTTACCAATTTAACCTTTCAGGCCAGTATTCCAGCTCCCCCCCTTCTTCAGGAGACACCGATGTCCGGTATCAGCTCCCCATTTGTCATCTTCATGCTTTTGACCACGATCAGCATCTCCCCTCTGGCTGCGCAGGCAGACACCTCAGCGGCCCAACATGTGGCGGAGGTGATGGCCGATTCAGGGATCCCGGCGGCCAAGGCATGTTTCCGTGAGATACGCTCTGCTGCGGATGACCGTTATCAATTCGAGCCGGATGAGTTCTCTACAATCGGCAATACGCTGCGCATAAGCGGTCATCTCCCCGAAGCGATTGCATTCCTAGAAATGGCCAGTGAGCTCTCCCCGGAGGTATCCGGATCCTGGCTAGCTCTGGGGCGAGTTCTTGCCAGGAACCAGGACGGAGCCGGTGCGAAACGGTGCTATCTGAAGGCAGCGGAACTGGCCCCCGGTGATGGCGGTCCCAAACAGGCTCTGTTCTTCCTCGATCTTCGGCTCAAGGATGCGGAGCTGGAAACAAGGGCAGTTCGTACACTCTCCCCCGGGGCTCCAACCGGGTTGACAGGTCCCTATCTTGGTCAAGTGCCTCCCGGTTTGACCCCTGAGGTTTTTGCTCCGGGCATCGTCTCCACTTACGGCGGCAACGAATACGCAATCACCTTTTCGCCGGATGGGTCGGAGCTCTACTTCGGTCATGACTACGGTATTTCGGTGTGCAAATTGACGGACACCGGCTGGAGCGCTGCGGAGGTTGCCGGCATACCCGGATATGAGATGCAGATCTCGCCGACCAGCGGGAAGATGTACTACACCGCCGACGGCATCTGGGGCATGGATCGCCTTGATGACGGTTGGTCTGAGCCTGAGCAGATTGTCCCGGAGGGGATGTTCGCCACGGCGGCGAAGAGCGGCAACCTGTATACCACACTCTTCCGCGCCAGTGGCGTGATCGGTGTTTATCCCTGGCTTGGCGACAGCTATGGCGAGGCTGAGGAGCTTGCCGCACAGGTCAACTCCCCCCATTTCGAGGCACATCCCTGTGTTGCCCCCGATGAGAGCTTCATCGTATTCGATTCCGACAAACCCGGTGGAATAGGGTTCTGCGACCTCTATGTCACCTTTCGCCAAGCGGACGGCACCTGGGGTACGGCCACTTGGCTGGGCGAGGAGATCAATATGCCGGGAACCAACGAATGCCCCAGCCTCTCTCCGGACGGGAAGTACCTCTTCTTTACCTCTCATCGTGATATCTACTGGGTAAGCAGCGAGGTCCTGCAGCAAGTCCGCCCCTGATTGCCCATACCCAGGCATCTCGATCGGCCCCGATCGCGCTCATAACGAGTCGGGGGATGCCATGAATTGAGATGAGATCTCCCCCAGACCCTTGTTATCCGATGTATTGATGTGATACACTGGAATGTTGGTCGAGGAAGACTCAATGGCCTTTTGACCAACTGACCCCAATCCCGGAGAACCTCCGGAACGACTTCTGAACATGACAACTAATGAGAGAAGACAACTATGAAGAAACTGGCAATAATTCTTGCTCTGCTCATCTGCGCCGGTGCCGTCCAGGCCGGTGTCGTCTACAACATTCAGAACGGCGATGTCCCTCTGGATACCGAAGTCACGATCACTGATGTCATCGTCACCGGTGTTGTCGGCACCAACGGCTTCTTCGCCATCGAAGCGCCCTATGGCGTCCAGAATGGCATCTATGTTTATCTGGCCGATTCCGGCGCCGCCGTCGGTGATGTCGTCACAGTTACCGGAACCTACTCAGAGTATCACGATCTCTCCCAGGTAGCCGGCACCTCGATCACCATCACAGGCACGGCCGCCCTGCCCGCGCCTATCGTCCTGACCGTGCCCGTCCTGATGGCCGATCCCGAGCCCTACGAATCCAACATCATCACGCTGACCGGCGACATGGTCGTCACTGGCGATGCCGGTTTTGGTGAGTGGGACGTTCTGAGCGACGGCGTCGCTTTCCGCTATGACAACTTCTGGGCCGACCTGACCGGCCTCGCGGTCGATGACTGCTACGGAAGCGCCACCGGCATTCTGAACTATACGTATGACGCATTCAAGATTGCCATCTTCGAAGGCCAGCTGTTGACCTGCGAAGCCGTCCCCACCCAGGCGACCAGCTTCAGTCAGACGAAAGCCCTGTATCGCTAGCAAAGGTATTCAGGCAAACACAAGGCGGGTCGACAATGTCGGCCCGCTTTTTTTTCGTGTTCACCCCACAGGTTATCAGCCCCCCGGTTGGCCCGCTGCAAAACTCCGGGATGCAGACTGAGTTCGACGAGCGACAACAACATCTCTTGAATCGCTCCCGGTAAAGAACTAGAATCCTCCGTCCGCACGCATCCCGACAAATCGGCACGCCTGCGGGCAATGCCCCTGTCCACAAAACATGATCCGAGGTCTGCAATGCATCGAATTGGAGCTCATGTCAGTGCCGCCGGGGGCGTGGAAAACGCACCGTTGCGCGCCCGGGAGATCGGCGCCGCCGCCTTCGCCCTTTTCACCCGCAACCAGAAACGTTGGGTCTCGCCGGCCCTGACCGAGGCGAATATCGCCGGTTTCAAGAGCAATCTGCTGGAGACTGGTATCGCGCCGGAGCTGGTGCTGCCGCATGACGGTTACCTCATCAATCTCGGAAACCCCGATCCGCTCGCGTTGGAAAAATCTCGCGCCGCTTTCCTGGATGAGATGCAGCGGTGTGAGCAACTCGGTCTACCCCTGCTCAATCTTCACCCGGGTAGCCATCTCAAGAAGATCTCCGAGCAGGATTGCCTCGGTCGAATCGCGGAATCGCTGAATCTGGCCCTGACGCAGACCCGTGGCGTCACCGCCGTACTCGAGAATACCGCCGGGCAGGGTACTAACCTGGGCTGGCGTTTTGAGCATCTTGCCGAGATCATCGAACAGGTTGAGGACAAAAAGCGGGTAGGTGTGTGCCTCGATACCTGCCACACTTTCGCAGCCGGTTACGATCTCGGAACCGAGGGGGCATGTGACGCCACCTTCGCCGAGTTCGACAAGATCGTGGGATTCGAATATCTGCGGGCGATGCACCTGAACGACTCCAAGCGGGAATTGGGCTCGCGTGTCGACCGCCACGCGAATCTGGGAGAGGGTGAGATCGGCACGAAAGCATTTCGGTACATCGTCAACGATGCCCGGTTTGCTGAGATCCCCCTGATCCTCGAAACACCGGATCACGATCTGTGGGCCGAGACAATCGTACAGCTCAATCAAATGCAAAAGGGTTAGACCGATTGCCGGATTCGGTAGGGACTTGCGGCAGGTCGGCGGACAGATCCGGATTGCGTCCATCGTCGGGAATCATCACCGGCATTCAGACAGACGATATCATTGCGACAAACTCGGCCCTACCCTGTTACGCGACTGGAACACAACGCGGCTGATTGCGACAGGATTGAACGAATCCCCACCGATGCCCAAACAGCCCACCTATGTGGTAATCAACTGCCTGACACCACCTTGCCCACTTTCTCCGCCGTAATTCAAGGAATACCTGTTTTCGTTTTCGCAACACTGGTATAATTTGACCAAGTTATTTTACTCAAATTCCAGGTGGACACCTACCTCAATCAGGGGAGTGCGAAATGTCGGGGTTCAGACTAAGGTTTTTGGCACATCTGTCTCTTGCCCTTTTATTCTTGTTGCCGTTTTCGGTTGCCGAGGCGGCCGACATCACCTACGCGGACAGCTGGGGCGCACAGGGACTTACGATTCAGGAGGACCGCTCGTCAGGCCTCACCCTTGTCTACTCGCTTGAGCAATGGCAACTCTCGCAATCCGACATCACCGGTGATCTGCTGCACAATGTGGCGATACAGGACGCCCTTCTGCCCAACGACGCAGGCGCTCCCGATCTGCCGGGGCAAAGCTATTTCATCGCCCTGCCCAACGGAGCAACGGCGCACATGGAGATTGTCGATTTCCGCACCGAGCTGTTCAGGGATATCGATCTGACACCGGCGTTCCGTCTGCCTCGAGAGGATGAGGACGGTCCCCTCGACTACACCAGGAACATGAGCATCTACACGACCGATGCCCCCTATCCCGCTGCCCCCGTCCTGCTGGACGGCCGCAGCACGATACGCGGCGTCGAGGCGATTATGCTGGGCATCACCCCTTTCCAGTACAACCCGGTGAGCCGCGAACTCACCGTCTACCGCGACATCAGGATCTCCGTCACCTTCGAGGGTGGTGACGGCACCTTCGGCGACTCCCGTCTCAACAGCCGCTGGTGGGATCCGATTCTCCGCTCGACCTTCATCAACTCCACCGAACTGCCCGCGGTAGAGCAGGTAACGGATGCCGGCGCCCGCACCCCGGATTACGAGTACCTGATCATCAGCCCCGAGGATGCGACCTTCCTGGCCTGGGCCGACAGTATCCGCGTCTTCCGCACCGAGCAGGGCATCCGCTCCGGCATCGTGACCATCAGCGAGTTGGGCGGGAACACCTCCGCCAATATCGAGAACTACGTCAACGACGCCTATCTCAACTGGGACTTGCCGCCCTCGGCGGTGCTGATTCTCGGCGATTACGGCACCGGCGCCTTGAACATCACCTCACCCGTCTACAGCAACGGATCGGACGCCTGCGTTTCGGACAACAAGTACGCCGATGTCGATGGCGATCACATGCCCGAGATGGCCTTCGCGCGCATCTGCGCGGCGGATGACGCCCAGGTCGCGCACATGGTGACCAAGGCGCTGGAATATGAAAGGCATCCGCCGACGAACCCCGACTTCTACGCCAACCCGGTCATCGCCGGTGGCTGGCAGACGGTGCGCTGGTTCATCCTCTGCAACGAGGTGATCTACGGTTTCCTCAATAACGAACTGGGCATGACGCCCGTGCGTGAATACGCCATCTATGAAGGCACTCCCGGAACGCTCTGGTCGGAGGCGGACAATACGTCCGTCGTCGTGAACTACTTCGGACCCAACGGATTGGGTTACCTGCCGGCGACGCCGGAGCATCTCAACGATTGGGGTGGCAACGCCGCGCGCCTCAACGCCGACATCAACGCCGGAGCCTTCATGGTGCAGCACCGCGACCATGGCGGCGAGACCGGCTGGGGCGAACCCGATTACACGAACCCCGATCTCGCGGGGTTGACCAACGACGACCTCACCTTCGTCTTCTCCATCAACTGCCTCACCGGCAAGTACGACGGGGCCAGCGAGTGTTTCGCCGAGGCATTCCATCGTCACCAACAGGGTGCGCTGGGTTTGATCGCCGCGTCGGAGCTCTCCTATTCGTTCGTCAACGACACCTATGTCTGGGGCATGTACGATTACTTCTGGCCCGACTTCAATCCCGGGTACGGCGTCCCCGGCGAACACAAGCTCCTGCCGGCTTTCGGCAACGCCTACGGCAAGATCTTCCTGCAGGGCTCCAGCTGGCCCTACAACACCTGGGACAAGGAGGTCACCTACAATCTCTTCCACCATCACGGTGACGCCTTCACCTCGGTTTATTCCGCGGTTCCCCAGAGCCTCACGGTCATTCATGACGCCGCACTTCTGACCGGCACTCAGGAATTTACGGTTACCGCCGATACCGGCGCACTGATCGGCATCTCGCGCGATGGAGAATATCTCGGATCGGCAGTATCGCAGGGCTTCCCGGTTGAGATCGCCATCCCGAGCCAAACGCCAGGCGGCAATGTGACGATTACCGTCACCAAGCAGAATCACTATCGCTACAGCCAGGAGATCCCGGTGGTGCCGCCCGAGGGACCCTATCTGGTCTATAGCGACATAGCGGTCATCGATCCGGAGGGCGACAATGACGGCATCCTCGATGGTGCGGAGACGGTCGGCCTGGAGCTGGTGCTGAAGAACGTCGGTATCGAGATCACCACAGGGATCAGCGCCACGCTGACTTGCGACGACCCCTACATCACCATCATCGAGGGCACACGCAGCTTCCCGGATATTCCGGCGGATGGTCTGGGCACCTGCCTCGAAACATTCGACATCACCGTTGCTGGTTCGGTACCCGATGGCCATCTGATCCTGTTCAACTTCGTGGCGATCTCCGACGACGGCAACTGGTCCGACAGCTTCGTGCTCGCTGCACAAGCCCCCATCCTGATTGCTGACGGTATGTCCATCAACGACTCCGTCCCCCAGGGCGGCAACGGCAGCGGCACCGCCGATGCGGGCGACACCTTCATCCTGGATCTCGGCCTCGGCAACATCGGACACTCGGCGGCCGCTTCGCTGAACGGCACCCTCTCCTGTCTCGATTTCCGCGTCACGATTCTCCAGAATCAGGGGAATTGTCCAAACGTCCCCATCGGCGGGCAGGCAACCATGGAGGACTTTCAGGTTCACATCGACCCGGATTTCCCCGAGCCCGATATCGTCAAGCTGAACCTGCTGCTCACCGGACCGGGCGGCTTCACCAAATTGTTGATCTACAACGTGGCGGTCGGCGGCTGGTTCGATGACTACGGCAATGACAACGGCTGGACGGTAGCCAGCACGGCCGCCAGCGGTCATTGGGAGCGGGCCGATCCTGTCGGGACCACCTATGAGACCAGTCAGGTGCAACCGGAAGATGATCACACGGCCGATCCCGAGGTGTTCTGCTTCGTGACCGGAAACGGTGTCGTGGGCGGCACGGCCGGCGCCAACGATATCGATGGCGGCGAGACCGTGCTCTACTCGCCCGTGTTCCATTTGCAGGGCGCAGGCACGGCGACGATCACCTACTGGCGCTGGTACTCCAACGATCTGGGCAACAACCCCGGCGAGGATTCCTGGATTGTCCAGGCCACAAGCAACGGATCCAACTGGGTCGATCTGGAGAACACGACGACGAGTGCCAACTACTGGCAGCAATTCACCTTCGACCTGGCCGACTACATCCTGATGAGCGATCAGGTGCAGATCCGCTTCATCGCAGCTGACGCCGACAATGCTTCACTGGTCGAAGCGGCCGTGGATGATTTCCTGCTCGACGCCACGTTCCCCATCCTGACCGGCATCACGGATGAAACCACCCTGCCGGCGCATCTGAGTTTGTCCGGCAACTACCCGAACCCCTTCAACCCGACGACGAGCATCTGCTTCGCCCTGCCCGGCAAGGCGCCGGTGGATCTTGCCGTCTTCGATGTGAAGGGTCGCAGGGTCGCCACTCTGGTTCAGGGCACGCTGGCTGCCGGTGAGCATGAGGTGGTGTGGCATGGCCGCGACAGCAATGGTCGGCCGGTCGCCACGGGACTCTACTTCAGTCGTCTGGTCTGCGGGGATCAGACTCTGACCCGCAAGATGCTGCTGCTGAAATAGGATGACGGCACCATATCCGCACAACTCCCCGGGCCTGATCAGGTCCGGGGTTTTTGATTCCATCGGCGGCCGGTTCCGGCAATGATACCCGCTGCAGCGGAGTCTGGATATGCGCGTCGGTGAATCCCACAGTGTCGATCCGGTGGCAGTAGACACCGGAAACGGGGATGGGCGCACGAACGGATCAGCGCGAGTATTCAACACGAAAGACCCGGACTGTCTTCAGCCCGGGTCCTCGCTTCCCTGCCCTGGGGGGAGAGCAGTCTCTCTCTAGACGTTATTCCCGTCCCGCAGTCTGCGTGGTCTTACCGGCACAGCTACCGGCTGCACGCTTATCGCCCTTCATATCGACACGGGCAATCGTCCCCTTCTCGTACCGGAACAGGTCACCGCGCGCCACAGCGGGCATCATCTTGATTGATTGATAACTCGCCGCATTGGTCGAGATCCAGTCCGAGTAGGTCTGGTAGTTGCCGCCGGCGTGCTGGGGGAAGAACACTTTGGGCTTGAGGTGCTCGAAGGCGTAGTGCACACCCAGCTTCACCTCTTCAGGATCACCAAGGCTGCAACCGCGGATGCCCATGAAGGCCATATCCGGTTTGACGCCTTCAGCCTTCAACCAGTCGATCTCGTTTGTGTAGGCGGGCAACAGACCATTGGGACAACCGGCGGAACGGCCGTTGGAGTGGTCGCCGCCGTGGAAGATGGTCAGGCCGTCAACCTCAACCACCATGCCGACACCGGCATCGGTCGAGAAGATGGTCTTCACCTCGACCCCGGCCTCCTTGTAGGTCTGACGCGGCGCCATCTCGATATAGTCATCGCGGTCGGGCACCTCGCAACCGATGAAGTAGGTGATGTTGTCGATCTGATCCGCCCACTCGAAGATCGCGGGATCGTAGTGATCCCGATGATGATGGCTGGCAAAGACGATAACGTTCTCATCCTTGAGCTCGGACGGATTGATGAAGCCGTTGGCCAAACCGGGATTGGCCGGCGGGGTGCTCATCCCGGGATAGTAGTCGAAGATGAGGAGGTGCTTGCGCGTCTTCACGGCCCAGCCGGCATGGCCGAGGTGCCAGACGGCGGCCTCCCGCTTGCCGACCTTCCTCTGGCCGGTCAGCGTGAAGCGCGTATCGACCTCGGCCTTGCCGCCGGCACCCTTCTCGACCAGATACCTGGCCAGGTCATCGTGACCATAGCGGGTGGCCAACTGCAACGGCTTGTATGCGGTCCCATCGGCTGTATTGACATCGGCGCCGGCGGCGATGAGTTGACCGGCCACTTCGGTATAACCCTGGAGACAGGCAATCTGCAGCGGGGCGTTACCGTTCCGGCTGCCGCCGACATCCTGACGGGCACCATTGGCCAGCAGGAGCGCCACCAGGTCAGCCCTGTTGCTCTCGACGGCTTTCACCAGGGCGGTCTCGCCGCGCGGGCTGACTTGGTTGACATCCGAGCCATGCTCGATCAGGAGTCGGGCAATCTCCAGGTTGTCGGTACGATAGGCCGAGGTCAGAGGTGTCTCGTGTTCATCGCAGGCGAAAGCGACATCGGCCCCCCGCTCCAGCAGCAGACGAGCAGCCTCAAGCTGCCCGCCGGTTACGGTCTTGCGCAACGGCGACCAGAACTTGTAGGGCGCATTCGAGGCGTTAAGATCAGCACCGGCGTCGATGAGCCTGGTCATGATCTCAATATGGCCACGCCTGGCGGCTTCGCCCAGAGGCGTGTCGCCATGCTCCATCATCTCATCGGCCGGGATGCCCTGCTCCAGCAGATGGTCGATCATCTCTATCATGCCGACCCTGGCGGCGGTATGCATGAGGGTTCTGCCGTCAGGCGATCGATAGAACAGGTCGGAACCCGCATCCAGCAGCAGCTGTGCGACCTCCCACGAATTGCCGCTGACGGCAAAGCTCAGGGCCGTATCACCCTTGTTGTCGCGATGGTGTACGTTGGCGCCCCGGGTGAGCAGGAAGGCCACCATCTCGGCTCTGCCCAATACGGAGGCGTCGTCCAACGGTGTGCTGTTGTCAGTGTCGCCGCAATTGACATCAGCCCCGGCATCCAGCAAAAGTTGCGCAATCTCTACGTTACCGCTGATAGCGGCAGTAAGCAGAGGAAGGTTGTGCATGGCGCTGTCATCACGCTCATGAATACAGGAGGGATTCGAACGGAGCAGGCTCTTCACTGCGGCAACGTCACCTTCAATGACAGCCTCGTGGATCTCGCTCCCCAGAGCCGGACAGACCAACACAATGAGGAGAGTGCAGAATGCTATTAGCTTCATGGATTTCACGGTGACCCCCTGGTCTTGTGACGACAATGATGCAGAGCTCTCAACCGAATATCTGCGGTAGCCTGCACCTGATCCTCAAAACGACATGCTAAGCTCTTAACACTGTTAACAGCTTAACCTTTCCATGTCTCCAAAGCAAGGTCCGAATTGTGGAATTCCCGTTCCGGGCTGGATAATCAAAACAGCGGACATGATTGCCCGCTGCTCCCCGTTGTTATTCCCGCATTCGATGGTGCCGGCGGATATTCATACCTGATTCAGGGTTCATGGCCCCTGTAACGGCTAGGTTACAAAGTCATTCACATTCTCATTCAGGGCGGTTGAGAGATTGGTCAGATGCTCGGCCTGCTCCCGAGTCTGCTGGATGCCGCTATCTGTTCTTTTGGCAGTCTCATTGACAAGCACGACATTGCGTGAAACCTCCTGAATCCCCTGAGCACCCTCGGCAACCCGTCGAGTAATCTCCTGAGCGGCATTGCTGGCAGTTTTGCCCGAATGTGAGATCTCGGTGGCTGTCGCCGACTGCTCCTCAACCGCCGAGGCGATGGAGGTGGAGATCTCGTTGACCTCTGCAATCACTGCGGAGATGGAGTCGATGGCCTCAACAGCACTCTCACTGCCCTCCTGAACGGATTCAACCTGTCGTTTGATCTCCTCCGTGGCCTGGGCCGTCTGCCGTGCGAGCTCCTTGACCTCGTTGGCGACGACCGCAAAACCGCGTCCCGCCTCACCGGCGCTGGCAGCCTCAATGGTCGCATTCAGCGCGAGCAAATTGGTCTGATCCGCGATATCCGATATCACCGTCAGCACTTTGCCGATCTCCTGCGAGGAGTCCCTGAGTCGGTTCATGATCTCCATCGTCTGCCGCGCCTGCTGATCAGCACGATTGGCGATCTCCGATCCGCGAACGCTATTGCCGGCTACCTCGTTGATTGAACTGCTCATCTCCTCAATTGAGGTAGCAACCATGGCCAACATGGAGGACATTTCACCCGAGGAGTCCGCGATACTCTGAATGTTGCTGGTCATCTCTTCGCTGGCCGAGGAGACCGTACTGACCACATCCGAAAGCGTATTGGAGTCCTCGGCAAGGTCGTTGGCATTGTTGTTGAGTTGCCCGGCGGAGTCGTTCAACATTTTACTGCTGCCGCGGATATCATCGACAAAGATCCGCTGTATATTAATGAGTGAGTCGACCGTACTGCTCAGGATCTTGATCTCATCATCACCGCTCAGACCGACGACTTTGGTGAGGTTTCGATTGGCAGCCGAATTCACGACCTCGACAACCCGTGAGAGAGGTTTCAAGACCATCTTGCTCACTATCGTCCAGCCGATTCCGGCCAGGATAAAGGCGGCACAGAGAAAGGTGATCTGGATCACTTTCAAACGTGCGACTTTGGCCCGGGAAAGAGCATCGAAACCGCTGACGGCCTTGTCCATTTCACCAAGCAATCTAAGCGAATTATCCAGTATGAATGTCAGGCTACTCAAGGACTCCTCACTATCGATCGGATTGCGGACAATTGTCAGGACCCTCTCGTGAAATACACTCCACATGGAATCAACTGTCTCCAATTGAGTTCGCACATGGGGATCTTCGGTCCTGGCCAATGTGATCTGGTTACCGCCGCCAGCCACGGTTATGCCCCCGTGAAGCAGTGCATTATGAGTCTTATCAAAAAGGGTGGCCGTCGCGTTGAGCGTGGTTTTGGCGGTTGATCCACTGTCATTAAACATGACGGAGAGGGCCTCATTACTCATCTTCTGCGTCAGCATTCTCTGCCTGCCGGCGACATTGATGATCAATCCATCGGATTCCTGAGTACGCAACACGGAGAGTGAAATACCAACAAGAGCAACCGTGATCAGGAATTATCCGACAAGCACAAGCCCCACCATATGGGATACACTATCGCGAAACCATTGCAGCATATTATCCATCCTTATTAATGCCATCGCCGGATCAGGTTTATCGGTTCAACAGTTTTATCGGAAGATTGATCATTCTTCCGAAGAGGTCCCGATCCTGACCAAGCCATCGGTATAAGTAGGATAACCATTTAGCTTTATTTTCGTTAGCGCAACATTACAGTCGGCACCTGCCCCCGCCGACAGAGCCTATTGGACGATGCGCACTCCTCTGGGGGCGAACTTCATGTCCGTTTCTTCTAGCCATCGAGCCCTGCGGTCTTAATCAATTCCGTACTACGCATATCCGACAGGAGATTGATGAATATACCGGAAATGACTCCCCCAATATACGATTGCACAGGACCTGGGGTGTTTCGACACCGCTCCTCGGGGATCGTCATGCTCATCGGAACTTGATCATTCCGAAGAGGATCTTGCGGCTCATGGGGACATCAACCCCAGAAACGGGAGGGCTGCGAAGCTATCCAAACACTGCCACCACGCTTAAGCTCCCTGCTATTCTCTTCACACGAGCCCTCCATCATGATACAATCCGGTCAGTTGATTGATATTATTTTCAACCGGAATCTATTGTATTGTCAGGATTAAGGGGAGGTATCGATGCTATTCTCCAAACATGAGTCTACTCACGCATTGTGTCTGCTCTTTCCTGCCCTGATTCTATTTTTGAGCATCCTCGCACGACCGAGCACCAGTTTTGCACAAATTCACCTCAATGAAGTTATTGCCGCCAACGCGACAGGTATCCAGGACGAGGACGGCGATCGCTCCGACTGGATCGAGTTCCATAATCCCGGACCTGAGGTAGTCGATCTCGCAGGATTCACCATTTCGGATAACATCGACGAGCCTGCGAAATGGACCTTCCAGACGTTTCTCATCCGCCCCGGAAGCTACGCTCTCCTCTACGCCTCGGGGAAAGACCGCCATCCTTTTGTTCCCGGACACTGGGAGACGATTCTCGATTGGGGCGATACGATGACCTATCGTGCCGAAAACAGCGAACCGCCCTCCGATTGGCGCTCACCGGAATTCGATGACGCCTCCTGGTTGCGAGGGCCGACCGGTATCGGTCGTGGCGATGGCGACGACGCCACCGTGATCCCCAACTGCTACTCCTTCCAGGCCAGGTTCTCCTTTGAACTCCCGACACCGGCTGAGGTCAGTGCCGTCATGCTCCATGTGGATTACGACGACGGCTTTGTCGCTTTTCTCAATGGTGTCGAGATAGCACGGGCCAATCTGGGCACACCGGGTACGATCCCCCCTTACAACCAGTTGGCCGATGAAACTGTCGATGCGCTCCTCTATCGCAACATGGCCGTAACCCCGATCCCCATCGAAAACTTCGCCCCTCTGCTGCGACAGGGCACCAACACCCTGGCGATCCAGGTGCACAACACCTCCTATGGTTCGGACCTAAGCCTGATCCCTTTCCTCACATTGGGTCTTGATTACAGGCCCGCTGCACCGCGCGGGATCCCTGAAGTCATTCGGCACGACTTCATGCTTCCCCACTGCAACTTCAAGCTCGATCAGAACGGTGAGCCGCTGCTCCTCAGCAGACCCGACGGAACGGTGGAGGATCAAATGGACACCGGGCAGTTGATCGGGGATGTCTCCAAGGGCCGTCAGCCCGACGGCACCGGCGACTGGTATCTCTTTACGGAGCCCACACCCGGGACACCGAATGTCTGTTCGCCATGCACCACCTATATCGCCGCCACCCATTTCTCACACTCCGGCGGATTTCAGACCGGACCGGTCTCGGTAGAGATCACCTGCCCCACACCTGGGGTCGAGATCCACTACTCGACGAACTGCGATGCCCCCACGCTCCAGTCGCCGCTCTATGCCGATCAGGTCTTGATCACCGAGACCTGCATCCTCCGTGCGCGAGCGTTCCTGCCCGGGAGCGTGCCGAGTCCGATCACAACCCACAGCTATCTCTTCGAGGATGATATCAGCCTGGCGACGATCTCTCTGGTAACCGATCCCCTCAATCTCTGGGACCCTGATATCGGCCTGCTGGCTATCGGTGATGGCGATCCGGAATACCCCTACCTTGGTGCCAATTTCTGGAAGGAGTGGGAGCGACCGGCCCACCTGGAGATGTTCGAACCGGACGGCAGTACGGCCTTCAACCTGGATGCCGGCATGGCGATCTTCGGGGGCGCCAGCCGCGCATTGCCACAAAAGTCGTTCCGGATAATCACCCGCAACAGTTACGGGGAATCCCCAATAACCTACCCCATCTTCCCCCAACTCGACATCACCACCTTCAAGCAACTCCTGTTGCGCAACTCCGGACAGGACAACTGCCGCAGTCATTTCCGTGACGGCATGATGCACGAACTGGCCATGGACCAGGATATCGACCTGGAGGCCTATCGCCCGGCCGTGGTTTTCCTCAATGGCGAGTACTGGGGCATCCTCAACATCCGGGAGCGGCAGAACGGCGACTACCTGGCCTCCCATCACGGCGTCGATCCCGACGAAGTTGACCTCGCGCGCTACCGATTCAATGTGCTCGCTGGTTGTGTCGATGAGTTCAGGGAGTTGGGAGAATTCATCGAATCACATCCCATGTCACAGCCGGCTAACTACAACTATGTCGGCGAGCGATTCGACCTTGCCAGCTTCCGCGAGTATAACGCTGCGAATATTTTCTACGGCAACACGGACTGGCCCGGCGCCAACACGAAGTACTGGCGCCCCTGGACCGAGGGGGGCCTCTGGCGCTACCTGGCTTTCGATATGGATCCAGGTCTGGGCTCTTCAGGCACACCGGCCGATTCCGATCTGCAACGTGTCCTGAACATTTACACGGGGACGTACCCCTTCGCATACCTTTGCGAGAACTCCGATTTCCGGCGCGATTTCGTCAACACGATGACCGAGTTCCTTAGCACCTGCTTTCGACAATCAGTGCTTCATGACAAGCTGGACGAGATAGTGGCCGTGCTCGAACCGGAGATCGAGCGGCATATGCTGCGCTGGGGCAATGATCTGGGCGACTGGAACGAGGAGCTGGCCGAGATCGGAGAATTCATCGACGAGCGGCGTGAACACCAGATCCAGCACCTGCGGAACAGCTTCGGACTTGCGGACACGCTGCGCCTGTCGCTGGATGTTTCCCCGACCGGCTCCGGACGTATCCAACTCACAACACAGATAGTGGATCCCCCCTGGAGCGGCCTCTACTTCGTCGACAACCGGATCCCCCTGACGGCATTGCCCAATCCCGGATATGCCTTTGCCAGGTGGTCCGATCCGACTCTGCCCCACGAAACCGGGATACTGCTCGCTGCCTCCGGGGACCTGACGCTCACGGCCTGTTTCACCCATACGACACCGGTTGTAATCAATGAGATCAACTACAACGCGGCCGACGATTTCGATCCCGGCGATTGGGTCGAGTTCGTCAACACCTCGGACGCAACACTGAATCTTGGTGGATGCCATTTCAGGGATGAGGTGGACAGTCACGACTTCATCTTCCCCTCCCCCTGTTTCATCGAACCGGGTGGATTTCTGGTTCTTTGCGAGAACAGCGCATTGTTCAGCACATTTTTCCCCGATGTTGAGCATCTTGCCGCTGACATGGGATTCGGTTTCAGTGGCGGCGGCGAGTTACTGCGCCTCTACGGTCTGGAGCTGCAACTCATCGATCAGGTTCAATACGACGACTCCCACCCCTGGCCCCCCGAAGCTGACGGAGACGGTCCCACACTGGAGCTGATCGACAGGCACTCCGACAATGCGTTGCCTCAGAACTGGGGCGCTTCGACCGGTCACGGCACACCAGGACACTCCAACAGCGTGGCGGTGGCGATAGACGATGATACGCCGCTGATCTTTGCCATGTCGGCCCCTTTCCCCAACCCCTTCAACCCATCGACAGTTTTGCGCTTCTCGCTGCCTGCGGTCCTGGAGGTGGAACTGAGTTTCTTCGATGTCAGGGGTCGTCTGGTTGATCACTTGCCGCTGGGACGACTTGAAGCGGGCAGCCACGAGATCTTGTGGCAACCGGATGATCTGGCCAGCGGCCTCTACTTCAGTCGGTTGCGCGCCGGCGCCCATAGCGAAACACGCCGCTTGATGTTACTCAAGTGAGATAAACATAATATGCATGAGACAAACCGGCATCACAATCGTGTCGAGTTATTGCTTTATTCGGATCAATGAGTACAATGCGATTACACGGTGACAAACAGCAAGACCGTTCGGCTTGCTCCCTTAATGGGTAGGAAGCCGAATCCTCGTTCAGGTAAACCAGGAAGGTTTTTCTTCATGGCCAGAAAGAGATCGAAGTTCAATATCTATCGCGTCCCCCTGCAGATCGTCGTGCTGCTCCTGCTGGGTTACATGGTGGTCCGTCAATTCGTGGACTCCACCTATCTGGCCGATTTCGAGGCATACTGCCCATTTGGCGGCTTGCAGGCCCTGGGCAGTTTTCTGATCTCGAATACTCTCGCCTGCAGTATGACCACACTGCAGATAGCGATGGGCCTGGCGCTTGTTCTCGGCGTGCTCCTGCTGGGCAAGCTCTTCTGTAGTTTCATCTGCCCCATCGGGTCATTCTCCGAATGGCTGGGCGGTATCGGTGCCCGCTTCGGCATCCGCTATTCGATCAAGGGGCTTGCCGATCGTCTGCTGAGACTACCCAAGTATGCATTGCTGTTCATCACCTTCTACTTCACGTTCAAATCGAGCGAACTTTTCTGCAAGGAGTACGACCCCTTCTACGCTTTGTTCAGCGGCTTCGAGGGTGATGTGGTTCTGCAGTATGCAATCCCGGCTTTGATCATCACGGTTCTTGGCGCCATATTCGTGCGACTCTTCTGGTGCAAGTACCTCTGCCCGCTCGGAGCCGTCACGAATCTGTTCGCCAATGCCCTGATTACCGTCCCCCTGCTGGCGGGATACGTCATTCTGCGCAGACAGGGCAACGACATCAGCTGGGTCTGGCCGCTTGCCCTGATATGCGCAGTCGGGTTCCTGCTGGAAGCTTTCCGTCTCAAGGGTCTGCGCCTGCCTCCACTCAAGATCACGCGCAATCCGGACTCCTGCACCAGCTGCAATCTGTGCAACAGATCCTGTCCGATGGGGCTGGAGATCGCCAAGGTCGACAAGGTACGGCATATCGACTGTCACCTTTGTGGCGATTGCCTGGGCGCTTGCCCCGTTGAGGGCACTCTGATGATCAATCGTAAACCGTTGCGCTGGCTCCCGGCCACGGCCGTGGTGATTCTGATTGCTGCCGGGATCTATCTCGGCGGGAAATTCGAGGTGCCGACAATCAATGTCCGCTGGGCCGATGACCAGGAGTTGGCCGGTGCCGAGATGTATTCGCTGAGCGGCCTCAAGAGCATAAAATGCTTCGGCAGCGCTTCCGGGTTCGCCAATCAGATGCGACAGGTGGATGGCGTATACGGTGTCGAGGCCTATGTGAAATCGCATACCGTCAAGGTCTTCTATGATCCCGCCGTGCTTTCGCCGCAGAAAGTGAAGGCGGCCATTTTCACCCCCGCCAAGAGTTATCTGGAGGGCCCGGCGGGTGAGGTCGCAGTTCTGGATCTGAAAATCGACAAGTTCTTCGATGGCTACGACAATTACTACCTGCGTCTGCTCCTGGAGCAGAGCGAGGGTGTCTACGGCTACTCAACCGAGTTCGGCGAGCCTGTGCTGGCGAAGATCTATTTCGATGCGGCGATACTGACTCCCGAGCAGATCAAGACCCTGGTCGAAAGCCCTAAAGTGTCCTGGGAGTTCCGGGGAGTGATGCAGTCGGAGAAGCTGAACTTCGAGGTCCCCTGGATGGGCGACGTCGTGGAGAAGATCGAGGCGATGGCCTTCCTGCAAGCGCTCTTCAATCCCTTCGAGGCTGAGGTAAACGACCTGCCGGAGGGGGAGGTCGACCTGCAGGTTTATCAGGTGCCGCTTGAGCAGGCGATGCTTAGCTCCATGCAGCGCCAGATGCGTTTTCTCTGTGCCCACCTGGCAAAGCAGGAAGCAATAATCGGCTTCAGGACCGTGCTTACGGATCAACCCTACGCCAGGATCAGTTTCCTCGGGAGCCGGATCTCGGCCGAGGAGGTTTGGCAGGCGCTCAACGAACCGACGCTGACCTTCAACTGGAGCAGCGGCGAGGCGGCCGAGTTGCCCAACCCATTCAAGTTCAAGGTCACCGGCACAGTGGTACAGGCCGACCTGGAGTAAGGGCGGACCCGCTCCGGCCAAGACCCGCCTGAGGGTTGCGGACCGTTCATCCGCCGATAATCGGGAAAACCCGAACCTGCATGAAGCGGGTTCGGGTTTTCGCAAATACCGGGATGACGTTTTGAGATTTCGCCAGGTGAACCCATCGACTTGCAGTTCCACAGATAGTCCAGGATACAGGTCGACTCACATCTGAAATGACCTCACTTGCGCAGCCCCAGGAAAACACGCCGCGTGATGAAACTGCGTTTGAAGATGAACTCCAGCACGATCGGCACAGACAGACCTGCGAGCACCTGCAATGTGAAGTAACCGGCATCATTGTTCAGGAGAGCAATCTTCCACGATATCCGGGCTCCGACGGACAGCCCAAGGAAGTGGAGGAGATAGATTGCATAGGAGGAGATGCCGAGTCTGGTGAGCCAGGGACTTGTGAAGCGAAATCGGAAGAAGATCAGGATTCCACTCAAACCGACCAGCAGAGCAAGCACGCTCCCCTTATCGGTATCGATACCCAGCTTATTGAACCAGGCGATCTGCTGCAGCGCGATGCCGGCGACGAACAGAATTCCGATCGGAATTACGACCTGATTCCTCGACAACCGAGTTGAGAAACGATTGAGCCCAAGCCCCATCAGGAAGTAGGGCATCAGGTAGATAAAGCCGTGAAAACAGAGGTATTTGATCTGCGGCAGGAGGAGATTCAGCAACATTGCCGCAACCAAACAGATAAGCCAGTTGCGTATTCGCGCAATGGCCCCCAGCGAATCTATTATGGTCACAGACAGAAAGGAGAGGAATATCGCATAGAGGAACCAATAGTGCTCGAAACCGAACAGATAGATGCGCCAGATTTCAGACAGAGACTCCGGGTTGTTGATGCCCGGCATCAAGGCCTTCATCAGGTAGTGCAGGGTCGCGATGGAGGCGAAGGGCAAGAGCAGGCGACGCACCTTGTCCAACATGAATTTCACCTCCGAACCGCGGTCAACGGGGCGATAGGCATACACGAATCCGGATATGGCGGCAAACAGCGGCATCCGTATGAAGCGGAAAGTATAGGAGACATACTCCAGAGGGGAGTCCCCCCGCGCGGTACTTGAGACGGAATGGAAAGCGACCAGCAGTATGATCGCAATCCCTCGCAGGGTTTCGACGGAGTCATCCCTGGAGACGGTCACAGGGGGATTGACGGCTCTACTCATGATTCATCCGACACCTTCACTCCAAGGTTGTTGCTCTCGAATCGGTGCGCATACACCCTATTTAAGCAATGTCATGCGACGGCAGAAGCGTATATCACCGACACGCAATTCGTAAAGGTAGATCCCCGACGGGAGCGGGACGTTCTGGTCGTTGCGCCCTGACCAGGTGATCGCATGCGGTCCCGCTGCGAAATCGGTCTGAGAGAGAAGGTTGGCGACGCGATGGCCCCCGGCGTCGTACACGGTCAGATCCACGGTAGCGGCCTCAAACAGCACCAAGGTAATTTCAGTTGAGGGGTTGAAGGGATTCGGATGGTTCTGAACCAGCTCGGCAATGGCGCGTACCGGCGTCTCGTCGACAGCTGTCGCCCCCATCACCTCCGAAACCGCCATCCCCAGGTCAGGACGCGGACCGATCTCACGAACCGGATCCAGATGAGGCGTACCCGTGCTGCTCAACAAATTACGGAGCACCAAAGGGGTAAGAGGCGCACCCCACCGCTCGTTGGCAAAGCCCTGCAAACAGAGTGCGGCACCGACGACCATGGGCGACGCGCCCGACGTCCCGTTGAACTCCTCCGTGTATTCCGTCTGGAGCGAGCCGCCGTCATGGAGGTCGCCGTAGCCCGTGGTGACGATCTCCGACCCCCAGGCATGCACATCCATGCGACTGCCGTAGTTCGACCAGGATTCGGCGACACGACCGTAGGGCGTGCCTGCAGCTACCATGATGGCGCCGGAATCCCGTTGCGTGCGGTCGAACACTCCATTCCAGATGGCGGCATCCAGATTCTGCCCGCCGTTGGCCCCGGCTTCGACACAAACCACACCTCGACTCCAGGAGCTTGTCCAGATGACGTCGTAGTTGATCTGCAGCCACTCCATCGGAGTCACGTCTCTGCCCGGAGGCACCATCTGCAACTCGATCAGCCAGACGTCGCCGGCATCCAGGTTGTCCAGCGCCTCCTGGAAGCGGTGGCTCACCTCGGGCCACTCGTAAACAGTTATGGGAACTACCCCCCATAACGCATCCGCGGCAAAACCGGTCACACCATATCCGTTGTCCGCTCCGACAATCTCTCCAAGTACGGCGGTGCCGTGATCGTAGTAGTCCGGGTCCATGGGCGCCTGCCCCTGGTGGAAGAAATTCGCAGAGGTGAAGTCCTCGTGATCCTTGACCCAACCGAGCTCCACATCAATGAACTTCATCCCCTCTCCCCGCCCACCCGGGTGAGCCCAGATTGCGGCGGCATCCAATCCGATAGGTGGGGAACCGAGATAGTGCTGCTGTGATGTGAAATCGGGTGTCGTGAAATAGTCCCGCTCACCTGACGCAATCACTTTGTCCAGTACATCGTATTTCAGAACGGCAGGTTCCACCACGGGTGAGGGATGCGCGATCTCCACTTCGGGCAATGCGTTGAGGGCATTGATTGCCGCCGCCAACTCCGCGGGACCGCCTGCAATGCGGACATCAAACCACAGGGACAGGTCGGGACCGACGCGCCCGCTGCGCACCTGCCCCTCCGCCTTCAGATTCGCAAAGTGAGCGGCTCCACCTTGGAAACTGCGCCGGAGCATCTCGGCATCGCCCACGACCTCGTTGACCTCAATTTCCGCCCGGCCATCACCGGAAAGGAAAAGACCATTCTCAAGCTGGATGCCCGACCCCTCGACGAACTTGACATGCAGCCAGGTCGCAGCGAAGGTGTTGAGGTCGGCGGCGGTCCAGGTTCGGATGGGTCCGACCAGCCGCGTGCTTGCATCAAGAGCCGGACTCCGGGTGGCGATGAATAACAGGAACAGCACTGTGATCAGTCTGACGAAACGCATGGGGATCTCCAGATGATATTGAGGATGCGACCGTTATGAAAAGACAAATTATATCATATAGCGACTCAATAGCCAACAGCATCATAATCCCGGCAGGGATGGATCCCGAATGGATCTGATTCATTGGCCAAGGCATCGCAGCGCTCAGGCTTGATATCTCCTGTGATCGATATCGAGAAGGGATGTGACGTCAAAGGGATTCGGGCTTTGAATACACGCAGAGTCCAGCAACTAGTAGACAACATACCGATTAAGATGATCTTATGATGCTATACTGATTCGATATGCCCTCGATTGTCAGCAACTCTCGTCCAACCTTGTCCCTGGCCTGGAGCGGAAGCCATGAGTTTGATTGAGAAATTACGAGAACGGCGCGTTCCCCAGATCGTCGGTGGCTATATAGCCGGCGGCTGGGCCATTGTTCAGTTCCTGGAGTTTCTCGAGGGGCGGATGACGATCTCCCCCCACCTCACCAACCTGATAGGTCTGGCGTTTATTTTGTTGTTGCCGACCATTGCCTCCATCGCCTGGCTCCATGGGCGACCAGGCAAGGACAGTTGGGGGCGGGTCTCCAAAATCGTGCTGCCCCTGAATCTGGTTCTGGTGACTCTGCTGCTCATGTTCCTGTTCAAGGGGCACGATCTGGGCGCGGTCGTCCAGACGATTGAGGTTGCGAATGAACACGGTGCGGTAAGCGAACGGCTGATACCAAAGAGCGAGTTCAGGCGGCATGTCCTGTTGTTCTATCCCGAAAACAACGGCTCCACCGAGGACGATTGGGCGCGCGAAACCTTCAGCGTGCTCCTGGCGACGGATCTCTCCCAGGACGTATTCATCGACGTACAGATGCCGGGCAGCATGCCCAACACGTTCCGGGATGCCGGTTATGCCGACGGGCACTGCCTGAATCGCTCGCATCAAAGAAAAATAGCACGTGATACGCACACCCCCCTCTTCGCCACCAGCTCCATCGTTCACCAGACAGACCTCTGGTCAATCACGATTGAGCTGCATGAAAGTGAATCCGGTCGTACACGCGCTACCTGCACCCTGGAGGCAACCGATCTCTACAAGTTGGTCGACAAAGCTTCGTTACAACTCCGCAGGGATCTCGACATCCCCTCGGGACATCTGAACGACAACGTGGATATGCCCGTAGCGGAACTGACCAGCTCCAATATCGAAGCGGTGAAGTGTTTTGTCCAGGGATTCGTCCTTTTGACCCATCACAACGACTGGGCGGGAGCCGGCCCTTTCATTGAAAAGGCCATTGAGATGGATCCCGAATACGCCATGGCGCAGTTCTTTGCCTTTGCCATCTATCAGACGCTCGATCAACCGGCCAAGATATCGGTTGCCATCAACGCCGCCATGAAGCACCTGTACAAAATCCCCGAACGCTCTCGCTTCCTGATCAAAGCCCAATACTATTTCGTTGAGAAGCAGGACTCGGAGAAGGGCATGGCGATTCTGCAGATGTGGAGCGATATCTACCCGAACGACGTGAATGCCTACAAGCAGCAGGCGATGTACTACTACCTTCACCAGGATCTCCCCAACGCAATCCGGGCCAACGAGAAGATCCTGGCGATCGACCCGACCCAGGTGCAGGTCATGACGGAGTTGGCCAACATTCATCGAATCCTCAAACAGAATGAGGAGGCCGAACGTTATCTGCAGCTATATATCGACCGCTTTCCGACCAGGACCGACGGCTACCGGGATCTGGCCCATTTCTACAGCGATATCGGGCGTCTGGCCGATGCCCGCGCTTCACTGGAGAAAGCTCAGTTGCATGATCCCGCAGATCCGTCACTGGCCCTCTCACTGATCGATCTGGACATCAAGACCGGCCGCTTCAATGAATCGTTGCGCGTCATCGAGTCGCTGCTTCCCGGCGCCAACACCGCTCGCGAACGCGCGCAGATCATGGCTCGGCAGATCAACCTGGCTCTCCTGATGGGGCAGACCGAATATCTTATCGAGATGCTGGCGCTCTTCTACGATACCCGAGCCGAATTTCAGAACCCATTGCAGTTGGATCTCATCTATGCGCTGATGATGCCCGCCGTCAGCATGTTGGGCAAATCGGAGCTCGCACTACAGATGCTGGACGAGATCGACAGCCGCATTCTCCCCCCTTACGACAAGCTGACGGGCATCAGCCGCGGTTGGGCTCTGGCGGATCTGGGACGGACGGATGAGGCCGAGGTGACCATCGCCGAAGCTCTTGAGGTGATCGACCAGTTCAAGTTCGAAACCATGCGTCCGACAGTGGAGCTCGCCAGCGGCATGACCGCAGAGGTCGCGGGCAACCTGGATGGCGCCGTCGAGCATTATCGGACAGCCCAGGAAACTACCGTCCAATACGAACCCTACCTGCCGGTTCGTCTGGCCCGTGCCTTGCGGTTGCAGGATAAGTTGACTGAAGCCCACGAGGTGCTCACGGCGGCTCTGATACTCTGGCCTGCGCATCCGGAAACCAATCTGGAGATGGCATTCGTTCTGAAGGATCAGGGCGACATCGAGCAGGCGCGCACCCATCTACAGACGGCTCAGGCCGCCTGGGTCGACGCAGATGCGGATTTTGCGCCGGCGCAAAGAGCGCGGGAGTTGGCTGCGACTCTATGAGAACACGGGTTCCGTCAGGTCAACCGGGAACAGGCGTGAAATTATCAACAACTTGTGATCATCTCACCGCTCCGAGCATCACGGGATATGCCGATACTGTACCCCGACACCTCTACTCGCTTACGATCAGTACTACTGGAGCGGTTGAAATGGCAGGGCATAAAGGCCGCTATTCGAACCGCAGTGCGTCTATGGGATGAAGCCTTGAGGCGCGGATCGCGGGCAGCATACCGAAGCCGATGCCGACCGCCGAGCAGAACAGGATACCGATGGCCGCCCACTCCAGCGGGACATTGTTCTCGAACTCGGTGAACAGGGTCATCACATTGCCCAGGCCGAAGCCCACGGCAATACCGATAACGCCACCGATATTGCACAGAATCACAGCCTCCAGCAGGAATTGCGACAGGATATTGCGCGGCTTGGCCCCCAGCGATTTGCGAATGCCGATCTCCTTGGTGCGCTCCGTAACCGAGACCAGCATGATGTTCATGATGCCGATCCCCGCCACGACCAGCGCGATGATCCCGATGACGAAAGCCGCGGCCTTGACCCCCTGGGTCATGGCATTGAACTCCTGGATCATGCTTTCGCTGCTGTAGACATCGAAATTATCCGGCTCATTGGGTTTGACGCCCCGCATCCGCCTGACGACCTGCCGCGTTTCGGCCTGAGCATCGCGAATCAGCTCCGGCCTTTTCGCCCGCACGGTGATGTTGACCGAGCGGGAGAAGCCGCGTGGGTCGATCATTCCGTAGGACTTGAGATATGTGGTTACCGGAATCAGAACATAGTTGTCGAAGTTGCCGCCGAAGGCCGATTTCTTCTCATCGAAAACTCCGATCACCTGATACTTGTAGCCATCCATCCTGATGGTCTTGCCGATGGGGTCGACGAAGGGAAATAGTCTCTGACCGATGGCGAAGCCGATAATCGCAACCTTGCGCGCGCTCTTGATGTCCATCGGCGACAGATTGCGTCCCAGGCCGACATAATGGGTATTGTTGGGCGGGTACTCAGGCGTCCCTCCGCAAATCGAAATGTTCTCATTCGTGGATTCACCCGCATATTCCACTGCATATCCGAAATCCCAGATCTCGGCCCCCACCAGATCCACGGTTTCCACCTGCTCCCGGATGGCATTGGCGTGCTCCAGCGTGAACGGCGGCCAGGTCATCGCAGCGCGACGCTCCTCGGGAGTGCTGAACCCCCCGGCCGGCCATTTCTGAAGCTGGAAGACCTGTGCGCCCAGGACGCTCATCTCCTGCTCCATGGTGACCTGCATGACGGAGATGGCGGTCATCACGGCGATAATGGACGCGACACCGGCCACAATGCCGACCAGGGTCAACACCGACCGCAACTTGTTGCCGAGGATAGCCTGGAATGACATCAGGAGCGCATCAAGCAGTTTCATTGGGTTCTCTTTCGGACGGTGAATTACTCATAGCGCAGAGCCTCTATCGGATCCAGACGGGCACCCCTGTAGGCCGGGACGAATCCCGCCACGACGCCGACGGTCAGCGACACGACCACTGCGATCACGAGAATCAACACGGATACGCTGGCGGGCATGAGAGTGGCGTTGATCACTGCGGTCAACGCAGCCGACAGCAGAATCCCGATCAACCCTCCCAGCAGGCAGATGAATGCGGATTCGAAAAGGAACTGGAACAGAATACTGCTCCGCCTGGCACCCACCGCCTTGCGGAGACCGATCTCCCTGGTCCGTTCGGTAACCGAGACAAACATGATGTTCATCACACCGACCCCGCCGACGAACAGAGAGATGCTCGTCACCAGCAGCCCCACCAGCAGGACGACCCCCATCATATTGTTGAATGTATCGATCAGGGTGTCGAGTTTGTTGATGGCGAAATCGTCATCCTCGGTCGGGCGCAATTTGCGGATATTCCGCATCTCGCCGATCACCATGTACTCGACCATCTCCATGGATTCCGAACTCGGCGCCTTGACAGCCAGATCCACATTCAGACGACCATGACGTCCGCCATACGCTTTGACGAAACTGCTGATCGGTATGGTTATCTGCCGGTCGAAATTCGGTCCATCGCCAAAGAACGATCCCCCCTGCTCCTCCATGACCCCGATGACCCTGAATTCCGTACGCCCGAGTTTGACCATTTGATTCAGTGGATTGGCGGACCCGAACAGAGCCTCTCTGATCTCGCTGCCGATCACGCAGACCTGCTTCTTGTAGGTTACATCGAAGGGCTGCAGGAAACGTCCGGTGGCGGGGACGGCGCTGGACATGTGCAACTGCTTTTCCGTCGTGCCGATGATCTGCACACCCTCCATGATCTCCGAACGATACTTTGCATCCCGTCTCTCACCCAGATAGGGATTCACGATCGCCCTGCCCTGGAGTTTGCTCTCCAGTTCGCGGGCCTGCTTCAGATCGATGGGGGGACGATTACGGTAATTGAAGAAGTCATCCATCATGATCCAGGGCATCTGGGAGACGTAGATCACGTCGGAGCCGACGGCCGAGAAGCTCTGACGGAAGGTATCACGCAGACCGTTGGCGGCGGTCAGGGTCAGAACCACCGCCACGATGCCGATGATGATGCCCAGGGTGGTCAGCGCACCGCGCGCCTTATTGGCGCGGATGGCGTCGATGGCCATCCTGAATGATTCGATGAGATCCAGAGCGAATCTCATGACGTGGCCCCCCCGACCAAATGCAGGGACTCAGATGGAGCGATACAGGCATCGGTATCATCAACCCGGAGGTCACTCTCCACCTCACCATCCTTGAGTCGGATCACACGCGAGGCGTGTTGAGCAATCTCCTCTTCGTGAGTCACCAGAATGATCGTCTGCCCCGCAGCGTGCAATTCATCGAGGATGCCCATGATCTCCCCCCCGGTGCGGCTGTCCAGGTTGCCGGTGGGTTCGTCGGCCAAAATTATCGAGGGGTTGAAGACGAGAGCCCGGGCGATCGCCACCCGCTGCCGTTGGCCTCCGGACAGTTCGTTGGGTTTGTGCTTGATCCTGTCGTTCAATCCGACCCTGGTGATCGCCTCCTCCGCATAGCGTCGACGCTCACCTCTGGGGATACCGCCGTAAATCATCGGCAACTCGACGTTGTGGAAGATGCTGGCGCGAGCGATGAGATTGAAGGTTTGGAAAACAAAGCCTATCTGCCGATTGCGAATCTCGGACAACTGATTCTCGGACATCGCGGCCACGTTTTCACCCTCGAGATAGTAGGCGCCCGCAGAGGGGCTGTCGAGACAGCCGATGATGTTCATCAGGGTCGATTTGCCTGACCCGGATGCACCCATTATGGCGATGTACTCGTTCCGACAGATGTCCAGTGAAACCCCACGCAGGGCATGTACCTGTTCGACACCCATATCGTATGTTTTATCAATGGCGTTCAGGGAGAGGGTCGTCTCCTTGATCTCGGGAATCACGGCCATGATCTGCCTCCAGGCGCTAGACGTCCTCTGTGTCGCTATTATTGACTGTGACCACGGCGCCGTTCTCAAGATCCCTGGAGATCGCGCGGTAGCTGCCTGTAACGATTTCGTCGCCCTCTTCGAGTCCCGACAGGATCTCTATGTACTCGTCACTCTGGATGCCGGTCTCGACCTGATGGGCAACGGCAACACCGTTCTCGATGCAGAAGACGACCTCGACGAACCCATCCTTGTCAACCTCGTAACGCGCTTCGGCATCCTCACGCGACTCCTCGCTCATGACCAGCTGGTCGATGGTCCTGATGGCCACACTCTGGATGGGAACACTGAGGGCGTTGTCGTTGGTCTTCGTCGCCACATCCGCACTGGCGGTCATGCCCGGCCGCAGACTGGACGGGGGAGAGGTGATCCCGATCTTGATCTCGAACTCGGTCTTCTGACCGCCTCCCTGTGCGGAAGGATTGGCGCTGCTGGCGATCTCGAGCACTACGCCGGTCAGCACCTGATCAATCAGGGCGTCCACTTCGATCTCCGCTGACTGGCCGATCCCGACCGAGACGATGTCATTCTCATCAACGTTGACCTGAGCCTCCATCTCCGAGAGGTCGGAGATGATCATGATCACATCCTCCTGGAACTGGGAACCGATGGCGATCTCCCCCTGCTCCTTGTTCAGGTCGCTGACGGTACCGGCCATGGGTGCGTAGACGGTGGTCTTGGAGAGGTCATCATTGGCCTGTTTGAGTTGGGCCAGAACCTGCTCCACCTGGTTCTGCGCCGACTCGTAGCGCGCCACCTCCACCTGATAGGCGGCCTCGGCAGCCTCGTAATTGGCGTCCGATTCCAGGTTGAGCTCCATCAACCCCTTGGCGCGCGTGTACTCTTTTTCTGTCCTGATCATATTCTGACGGATCAGATTAACATTGGCCCGCGTCGAACGGACACTGGCCTCAGCGCTCTCCACGGCCGCGAGATAGCGTTCACGATCCAGTTCGACCAGGAAGGTGCCCTCCTCAATCCACTGCCCCTCCGTGACGGCGAGCTTCGTGATCTTGGCGCTGACATCCGCACTGATCTTGACCTGTGTACGGGGTTGTATTTTGCCGGTGGCGCTGACCTTCTGAATGATTTGGCGGCGATCAACCTTGGCGGTTTCGACATTGAGGGTGTCCTCTTTGTTGCCGCGCATGGCAGTAATGCCGATGACTCCTGCGACGACGATTGCGAGTCCACCAATCCACAGGGCTCTCTTCTTCATTGCCCTCTTGCCCCCCTATTTAAGGTATTCAACGTGTTTCTGTGAGCTTGAACGTGAAAAGCCCTACGTCTGCCGATGAGGGAAGGTTACGCAAAGAGGTGATAATATTAGCAGCTGTTCGCCAAAGGGATGATCCGGCGCCATCCGCATGTGACACCGAAAGACTCGTTGACCAGCGACTCATCGCGAGGAGATCCCCCCACCATTCAAGGCAAAAAGTAGAGGGCCGCACCGCAGTGCGACCCTACTAGCGAATTCAGGATTCTGGTGGAGACAACAGTTACTCCACCCGAACCAGTTTCGTACTCAAGCTGTTTCCCCCTGAACTGAGACGCGCCAGATAGACGCCCGCCGGCATGTTGGTGCCGCCGTCATTCCGGCCATCCCAGTTGACGACTCCGGAACCAGCATCAATCTGTGAATTGATGAGTGACCGCACCTTGCGTCCACGCACATCATAGATGACCAGTTCGGCTGCGGCTGCAGTCGGCAGAGAGTACATCAGTGAGACGGATCTGGTGAAGGGGTTGGCGGAGGTTGTCCCCAGACTGAATGTAGGGGGAGTGGGGAAGTCCCCAACCGCCACCAGGGCTTCATCCGATATCGTCAGACGGTAATCGCCACCGTTATCGTTCTTGCTGTAGAGCACCAGTCCGTACCAGTCGTTGTGATCGGCGGTGAAGATGAAAGACTCCTTCCCGCCAACACCATTTACATCGGCCGACAGAACTGCGCTCATCGGAGCCGCGAAATACTCCCCACCTTCGGAATCGAACAGCGACATTCCGAAATCGAGATTGCCGCTCAGGTCCTTCACTTGGATGAAGGCGCTCTCGCCGTCCTCCAGATACAGATCGAAGATCTCAACCACGTCTCCAACAGGCCAGTTCAGATCGTAATGATGGCTCATGCCGACGTCGTAGCTGAGCTCTTCGCTTCCGCCCTCCCACTCGAAATCCATTGCCCCCGTTCCGCTGTTGCGCCAGATACGCGGATAGTAGTCACCATTGGGACTGTGCAGGAAATCACCAACCACGTAGGCGACATCATCGGCCCATTGTTGGGACGCCTTGAGTTCATTGATTGTGCAGGCGTTGTCGCCATACAGTGAGATGGAGACCTCATCCGCCCCGGTGCCCCGCACACCGAACACACTCCAGTAGCTGGCCGTTATCGTCATATCACCCCAGATCAACTCCTCCGATCTGGTCTCGACAATATCCTCGACCATGTTGACTGCCGGGCCATTCCAGATGGCGGTCGAGCCGTTGGCCTGATTGTTCATGATCGCAACAAAGCCGTACCACCCGATAGTTCCGGGAGTGTAGTAGAACCACTCCCCACCATCCGTTGCGGGACGATAGTTCGCCGCCTGAGCGAAATCGCCGCGACCATGGAAGTTATCGCCTGAACCGGAATCGAACAGGTAAATCCCCGTGTCCAGATCACTGGCGAAGTCGTGATACTCGCGGAAGAAGTACTGCTGCCCCGCCTGCAGGCGAACATCCCAGATCTTACCGACATGGTTCTCGGTCCAATTGAAGGAACTCATGGTGCCTGTGATGATATCGCCATCATTTTCCCACTCGGTGGTGTGAAAGCCGGTACCACTGTCTCTGGCCACCCGCAAGTATTCCTGGGTGAATGGCGCCTGGAAGTAGTCCACCGCAAAGAACTCGATGGCATCATTGCCGTAGCTGCTTGATGTATCCAGATGTGTCGTGAAGTTCGCATCATCATACAGACTCAGCGCCACACCGGTATCGGTCCAGGGACGTGTACCCACGAAGGACCAGTAATAGGCGTTGGGAATATAGGTGTACAGGCGAAGATCGTAGGCCGAGGTGTAGGGCGACTCTTCGACCAGAGTGTAGGGTACCGGTCCGATCCGGATATCGAAGCTGCCGGCCACACCCTCGTTCTCCCAGACCACCAGCCCGTAGACGTCATCCGCGGGGACGGTATAGGTAAAGCTCTCGCTGCCGTTGACGCCGCCACTGGTGGCTGACATCTGGCTCCCTGAACGACCCGCCCAGTAGGTCGAGCCATCGGATTTGAACAGAGCCATATCAGGATTGATGCCGCCGGAGACATTGAAGAGTGAAAACGTGATCGTCTCGCCGGCAAAGAGGGGTACATCCCAAACCCTGACGTTGTTGTAATCGGCCCAACTATGGGAGCGACTGATCCCGTCGGGGTAGAGCATCTCGGTGCCCGATTCCCAGGTGAGATTGTAACCGGCAGTGTCGCCGCTCCACTTGCTGACCTCGATATGTTCGTTGCCGGTTCGGTTGTGATTGAAGTCGCCGACAATGAAATCCAGACTGGGGTTTCCCCAGGTGGAGCTGGCGACCTGATTACTGTGATTGTTGTCGGTGAACATCCTCAGGTCGTAATCCGCAGTATCGGGGCTGCGCAGGCCCACAACCGCCCAGCTGTTTGCGGACTGATGGATTGTCTTGCCGGTCGTAGTATCGTTCCAGCCGAACCAACCGTTGTGCCAGAGCTCCCAGATATCGACGTAGGTGTCATCGGCGGATTTATGCCATTTGACATTATCCAGTTGACCGTTGCTGTCCTCGTCGAACCAGCCCCAGTGGTTGAGGGTGTACCAGCAGATATTGTCGAAAGTGTTGTTGATCATCAGGCAACTGACATCCATTGGGCAGGTGGCAAGCTGACAGTTGCCGTTGATGATCATGTCGTCCAGGTAGGTGCTCTGACAATTGCCGCAGTCGATGCTGCCGTTGCAGTGACTGTCCTCGACATACTCATCGCAGGCGCCGAAGCTGTGTCCCCACTCATGGGCATGCACATTGGCGTTGCTGTTCTTGTACAGATAGGTTGTCGCCGTTCCGTAGGAGGCCCAGGCGCGACCGTTGACATCGCTCTCGAACTCCGCGATCACATTGTCCCAACCGCCGTTCCAGTTTTGCATGTTGAAAGTGAACTCATCCACACGGGTACCATCGCTGTCGCTGTCGACGAAACCGAGTGCGGCCAGAGCGTCGTCGACCACCGAGCTGTTTGTGCCGCTATAGCCGATGGTGTAGGGCAATGTGACATGGTAGTACCAGTACAGATCCGTCCCCTCGTGGTCGAAAGAGACATTGGCTTGCCCAGGGGCATTGTCCAAGTAATATTGCTTGGCCACCGCGGCCTTGGCCCCGGCTTCGTCCATCTCGGTCGAATCCCAGGTACCCCCATCGTGGCTGATGAACACATGGATGATCAGCGTGCTGCCACGGTTGTAGTGGGCGGAATCGTTGTTGATTGTGGAGCGGTCCCCCCTCGTCAGGTCAGCTTCAAACTGCTGCCGGTCCAGCTCCATAGCCTCGGTGTCCTCCCACTTGAAGCCCTCGGGCAGAGGATCCGTCATCGATTGCAATTTGGCCCACTCCAGCACCTCCGGACCGAACTGCCCCGTCTGCGGCTCGGGGATGTCGGCCATGGCGAATGAGGTGATCGTCGCCAAGATCGTCATGGTCAACAGTATCTTCAGTGTGATTGTTTTCATCCCTGACCCCCATCCTGCGCCTCTCGCCGTCTTTGGAGCTCATCAGCGGTCCGCTTCAGCTCCTCATCGTTCGGGAGGGCTGTGCCGGGATTCTGTACCGACGGGATGTTCCGGCCCACGCCGGCGGGGGAGAAGTCGTCAAGCTGGTCCGGTTGGGCCAGGCGAAGGGCCTGCAACTTGATGGCCTCAAGATCCTCCGGACGCTGCGGCAGTGGCGGCCCCTGCATCTGGATCATCAGGGTACCGGCGGCACGGGATGCTTCAACTGCATCCCTGGCCATGGCCAGTTTGGCCCGCTCGAATGCGTTGGGGCCTAAGTACGCAACCCCCTCACCGCAGTTCGTATAACTGCCCCCGCGATCGGCCTCAGCCGCAGGAGCCTGCATCTGCAGCACAGGATTCATGCTGTCGATCAGGATTTTAATCACTCCGGGCGTGAACTCCGGGGATAGTAATTGATCGCTCTGGGGAGTCTCCTCCGGATTGGACTCGGGATTGCCGTCAGCCAGGACAGGCAAAACCAGGAGACAGAGAATGGATAGGAATATCAGACCTGGCTGCCGCCAGGCCCTGATCCGGGAGCAATGTATCATGAGATTCTCCTTAATTGATATGTTGGATCCTGAATGCGTTAGACACGATGGATAATTGTGAATCACAGGGAGGGGAGAATACTCCCATACTCAACGGAGGAGATCCAGGCAAATCTGATAATAGCCGATATTCCGTATTTTCAGTATTACAATACCCTTTACTAGGACTCTGTTCGAGCTGTCAATAAGGTCTCACGAGACGCATCAACCAGGAGAACGCCTCAGGTGCGCCAGAAAATGACGCGGAAACGGGCCTCCCCCTGCTTTTCGACATGGGCTTCAAACCCAGCCTGGCGAGCCTTGTCGATGAGTGGCGCCGGCTCAAAAGGGGCTATAAGCGCGTAATACCGACCAACCGGAAGCTTGTCCAGGGCACCCATCACCTGGGGTAAGGGGTGTCCGCCACCCTCAATCATTGCGATCGCATCCAGAGTCTCGGCAATCAGACTCTCCTCGAAATCGGCAGGCAGATTACGCGTCTTGTCCGCATCGCTCATATCCTCGCTCCATTCCGTTGTGTCGCCGGCCTCCCGGCGCAGTCGGCCTATGAGATCTCCCAGTGAGACACCACCCACCTGGGCCGCTTGACGCAGTGATGTTATCCTGGCGATGGTCTTGCGCAGAACGGGATTCCGCAACTTGACGAATGCCGGCGCCGCCTCGATCAGAATCTTCTCCAGTTCGGGGTAGGCATCCAGCAACTCACCGACCTTGAGGTCCGGCGTTATCGCCGGCCGCTCAGACATCACCGCCCCCGGTGTCATCGTCGTATTTGAGCAATCGCCGTTCACCGGACAGCGCCCGCTTCTCGGTGAGATTCTGACTGACCTCCAGAGTGCCCAGGAACTTGCCGTCATCATTCCGCAAAGCGAAGTACTCGATTGAGATGAATTGACCGCCCATCTCTATCCAGAAGGCCGCCTGACTCTGACGACCGGCGTGGAAATCGTCCAGAATCCGCTGAACCGTATCGACGCTGGAGGGTGGGTGGCAATACTGCACCTTACGCCCCAGGATAGCCTTCGAGCGGGCAAAGATGCGCTCGCGGCCGTGGCTGAAGTAACGCACAGTGTCCTCGGCATCAACAAAGGTGACATCGAAGGGGATGTTGTTCAGGACAACCTCCAGCTCGGCCGGCGAGAAGCTCCCCGTCGGCAACTGGATCCGTTTCTCCTCGACAGCTGCGTCCTCCACAAACGCCTCAGCGATGCCCTCGGGGCGCCAGGACTCCTCCGGCACGTAGAGGCAATAGCCGTAGTCCCCACTCTCACGGTAGATGCTGTACCAATCCTCATCGCTCAGAGTGTCGAGACACATGGGGAGGAGAATCTGCTCCTCCTTGTCGATCATGCTGGATACGGCTTCGGCCGCCGGACGCAGAAGCAGTTCAATTACGCCGCAGACCTCATCCGCATTAGCCTCACCCAATGCCTTCAACCCGGCGATGGCGCTCTTCAAGAACTCGCGGGCCTCATCATGCTTGCCCCACATCACCGTCGGGGGACCCGTTATACCGGCCTTCTCCAGGAAAGGGAAAAGCAGGTTCTCCTTGCGAAGATAGTGCTTCTCCACATCCATAATCGCATTGAAACGTGCGCGGATGCTGTTGATCTCCCCTTTGGGCAGCGCATCCGCCGGCAGCGCGGCCAACTCGGCGAATAGCTTCGTAAGCCCCTGAATCTCCCAAACGAGCGCCTGATTCTCTTGCTGGAATGTATGGACCGGATGCCCGGCGGGTGCCGTGGGTGCCCCCTCCGTGTCCACCGTCCCCATCGCCTCATGATGGATATCGCACAGCTTCAAGACCTCTTCGGGCGGCAGCCCCTCGTTGATCAACTCCTGTTCGACCGCGACGACTTCATCATAAGGTACCTGGCCCAGCAGTCGGACAAGCTGAGGCCGTACCTGATCGGGGGCCTGACCATCGTGAAGCTGCCTGATCATGTGCTTGAGCAACTCCTTGCGCTGCTTTTTGTCATGCAATTGTTCACTCATGATTATCCCCTTCAGGAATGCCGCCCCGCATCTCCGAGACCGGCAGAGCAAGTAGATCTGAATAATTGGGATTTAACTAAATCGAGAAGAGGATGGCAAGACCCATATCATGAGCTGGAGAGAATCCGGTGGGGAGAGGATGAGTCGGAATGCCCCAAGAGAATCGAGCTCAGTATAACGCCTTCAAGGCACTCCACGTCTTCTCCTCCGTCGCCACTTCACCGCAAGCGACGGGCCGTGCGCCAACCAGTACTCCACAGTCATTGTTGGCCGGCGCACAGGGCGAATCGCTTTGCAGCGTGTAGTCGCCGCTACCCGTTATTCCGCAGAACTGCGGATCGGCGGAGAGGTTGCAGTCCGAATCCAGTTGCCCGGAGATACAGCCCGTCCAATCTCCCCCTTCGTTGCCGAACAGGTCGCAATTATACATGGTGATCACGGAACTGCCGTCACAGTGCACGGCGGGGCCGATATCTCCAAATGCCAGAAGCGAGTTTCTGATCTCTGGTCTTCCGAACTGATCCGCATAGAAACCGCTGCCTAACTCGGCCGAATTGGCGACGCAGGTGCAGTTGGAGATCACCAGGTTGGCGTAACTGGCCAGGATTGCCCCCCCATACAGAGCCCGGTTGCCGACGAACAGAGAGGTCTCCAGGGAGATGTCGTCATCATCATCGAAGTACCCGCCGCCCCGCAGGGCGGTATTGTCAACAAAGACGCAATCACTGATCGAGCTGCCAAACCAGCAATAGATCGAGAAGAAACCTCCACCCGAATGGGCGTCATTTCCCCTGAACTCGCAATTGCGGATGGTGAATCGCGAATAGTAGCAGTACAGACCGCCACCCGTGGTTGTCGCCGTATTGTCGCTGAAGAGGCAGTTGACGAGAGTGATGTCCACGGCTTCACAGTACAGGCCTGCGCCGGATGTTCCCCTGCCGTTGAGAAATGTGAAACCTTGAATTTTGACGGAGACGGGCAGCTCTCCCTCACAGACAAGCATCACCCGTTCTGATTGCGCCGCATCGATCACGACACAATTCGCCAAACCGGTTTCGCTGATAAGATTGACACCCTCGTCAACAGTAATACTGTTCTCGAAATATGTCCCTGCAGCGACAAGAACGGTATCGCCTGCACTTGCGGCATCTATCCCCGCCTGGATTGAGGGTTGCTCCGCCGGAACGTGAACTGTTGCCGCCGAACAGGCAACAGAGACAGTCAGCGACAGGGCCGTCGCGAGTGCAAAGCGCTTCCTCTCCAATGCAACCGCCTGTTCCTGGGGAGACTTGATTGTGAGAGTCGGACCGCCATGACAGTCAGCGGATACTGATAGTATAGCTCCCCTTATTCTCCAGGCAGTATGTTTCCCGGCGTCTCAGGCAAGCGATACCAGTTGAGCCTCAATCAGATCTCCTTAAATCAACTGTCGACCCCCGCCGTCTGGTGAGGGTATCTTCACAGGCGAACTCAGTCACCCCTCCCTGCCTGCAGGCACGGGCCGGGACCCGGACTTCTGTATCCTCATATCCGGCGAGTGGAGACAACCATGTCCAATATTCTGTCAGCTATCGATATCGATAAAATCGCCGACCTGCTTCTGGACTTTGCCCCGAAGCTGCTGACGGCGATCCTGATCATGCTGGGATTCTGGCTTCTGTTCAGAATCTCTCGTCGAGCCCTGCGTTCGATCCTCGGCAGGTCCGGCATGGAACAGGCACTGATCATCATGCTCGTGGATCACATCTATCGCTTTGCATTGATGACTTTCGGCATCGTGATGGCAGCCGACCAGGTTGGAATCAACGTGGGCGCGGCCCTGGCCGGCATCGGTGTAATTGGTCTGGCCCTGGGTTTCGCGGCTCAGGATTCCCTCTCCAACACCATCGCCGGTTTTATGATCTTCTGGGACAAGCCCTTTGCCGTCGGCGACTGGATCTCCGTTTCGGATCACTATGGCCGGGTTGCGGATATCACATTGAGAACCACGCGGATCAGAACGCTGGACAATGCCTATATCGTGATCCCCAACAAGAACATCATCGACAATATACTGACCAATCACAGCAAGGAGGGGGATCTGCGCGTGGTGGTGCCCCTGAGCATCGCCTATAAGGAGGATATCGACAGGGCGCGGGAGGTATTGCTGCAGGCCGTCGAGGGGTTGGAGCAGATCCTGCCGGAACCAGCACCCTCGGTGGTCGTCGGCAAGTTGGACGATTCCGGCGTCAATCTGAACCTGCGCTTCTGGGTAGCCGACGCTGCCGTTGAGTGTCCGATGATGGACAGGACCCGGGAGATCGCCAAACTGGCGCTGGATGCCGCGGCGATCCAGATCCCCTTCCCCCACATGCAGATCATGGTCGATGATGAGCAAAAGAGGATCCTGGCCGGAGTGGACAATTAGCGCGGCAGCTTGCCTGCGGGCCACCCGGGCATCAACCGGCGCTGCGGGATCGATCCGCTAGCGATGGATCCACCGTCAGCCCAATATTGGGGTAAGCGGGTGAAGGTACACCCTACTCCAGTATTGCATGACCTCACCCACCTGTGGGATGGTTGAAAACCTCTCGCTGTTTTTGAGATCTCCTGCCGCATTTTCAATCCCGGCGTGTCGAGATATCACACTCACAAATCTAGGCCCTCGACCTGGCTGTATCTCTGGAGAGCCCTATGCGCATCGTCCCACTGATCTCAATCCTGCTCTGTATTGGAATGGCGGATACCGGTCACGCGGCACTCGTCCCCCCCACACATCCCCTGTTTGATGGAGACGCCGTGCATGAGATTCATCTCACCTTCGAGCAAGCCGACTGGTGGGACCGGTTGGAGTACAACTTCGAATCCTATGAAGATCCCCCGCTGCTAGCTGCGGCCTTCGACTGGGAAGCGGTTCACTTCGACAGCATCGGTGTCCGGTTCAAGGGTAACAGCAGTTACAACCATGTGCAGGGGTACAAGAAATCCTTCAAACTCGATCTGGATGAGTTCTCCTCCAGCCAGGAGCTTGAGGGGCTGGACAAACTGAATCTGAACAATGTTTTCATGGATCCGAGTTTCGTGCGTGAACGGGCCGGATACGAGATCTGTGACGCCCTGGGGCTGCCCGCCTGCCGCTCAAACTACGCCGCCCTCTACATCAACGGCGACTACTGGGGTCTCTACGTATTGCTGGAACAGGTGGACCAGGAGTATATCGAAAGCCGTTTTGGCGGGGACGAAAACGGCAATCTCTGGAAGGGCGAACCCAAGGGGACGTTCGAATATTTCGGCACCTCAGTCGCCACCTACAAGACCAAATACGAACTGAAAACCAACGAGGATGTGGACGATTGGTCCGACCTGATCGAGGCGATAGACCTGCTCAACAATACGCCGACGGCCTATCTGCCCGACAGTTTGCACAATGTGATGGATGTGGGCAGCGCCCTGATGATGCATGCCGCCGACATACTGACAGTAAATCTCGACAGCTACATCGGCCGCTGCGCCAACTACTATTTTTACCATCGCGACCTTGATGATCGCCTGGTATTCCTGAAGTGGGATCTCAACATGTGCTGGGGCACATTCAACCTGAACTTCAACTACTCCATCACCGAGCGGGAACAGCTGGACGCGCTCTGGACCAATCCCCGATATGGTGAGGCGCGACCTCTGGAGGAGCGACTCTGGGAGGTGCCGGTCTACACCGATATCTATCTGGGTCATCTACGTCGCCTGATGGCCGGGGCGGCCGAGCCCGATCGCCTCATCGCCCGGATGGAGGAGATGCGCGACCTGATCCGCCCCTGGGTTTACTCCGATCCGAACAAGTTCTACTCCAACACGCAGTTCGAAAACGCAATGGACCACGACACACCCAGCGGTCCCAACTCGCTGCCGGCGCTGGGGACATTCATCCGCAACCGGGACACCTACCTGCGCAGCGAGATCGGAGAGTGGACGCCGATACCCGGTCTGGTTCTCAACGAAATAATGGCGGCCAACGCGACGACGATACCGGACAACATGGGCGAGTACGAAGACTGGGTGGAGATTCTCAATACGGGCGATGCCGCCATCGAACTGGGCGGTCTCGGATTGACCGATCACCATGACGGCGGCACCCATTTCATCTTCCCCACCTACTCGCTCACACCCGGCGCGCGGGTCATCGTCTGGTGCGACGAGGAGATCGGCGAGGGGGATTGGCATGCTCCGTTCAAGCTGGATCGCGACGGCGAGGATCTCTATCTCCTTGATGACGTCACTGTCGTCGATCAGATGAGTTATCCGGCTCTGGCCGCCGACCAGAGTTGGGGTCGGTGGCCCGACGGCACCGGCGACTGGCAGCTTCTCAGCCTGGCCACTCCCGGTACGAGTAATGACAACTCGACCAATCCTGAAGAGGTGACGCTCTACATCAATGAGTTCCTGGCCAGCAACGCCTCCTGCGGGCAGGATGAAACCGGGGCCTATCCAGACTGGGTCGAGATCTACAACCCCGGTCCCGCTGCCGTCGAGATGGGTGGTCTGTTTCTCAGCGACGACCTGAGTGCATCAACCCAATGGGCCCTCCCCGACACCCTGCTCGCGGCCGGTGGCTTCATGATCATCTGGTGCGATGAGGATGAGGATGATGGTCCCCTGCACGCCAATTTCAAACTCGGCGCCGGCGGGGAGGAGATCGCCCTCTTCGGCCGTCTCGCCGCCGGCAATGATCTGATCGATAGTTATACGTTCGGTCCCCAGGTCACCGACATCAGCGAGGGGCGCCAAACGGATGGTGGAGCGAGTTGGATCCTCTTCGATCCGCCGACCCCCGGCATCAGCAACAACGCGACAGCTATCGACGACACGCCGGCAAGCTCACCGATGAGCCTGATCAACTACCCCAACCCCTTCAACCCCACCACCAGAATCGCCTTTACGATTCCCGATGCGGGAGAGGCGTATCTGGGGATCTTCGATCTGCGGGGGCGCAAGCTGGCCACGCTGATAAACGGCGAACTAACGGCAGGTCATCACTACCACGATTGGAACGGACGGGATGATCGGGACCAACCCCTGGCCTCCGGCGTCTACTTCGCCAGGTTGAGCTGTGGCGCCGAGCAGAGGAGGATCAGGATGGTTCTTCTGCGTTGAGCGGGCGCATGCGTTCACCGAGCCTGATGAGACGACTCAGGATTGGGTCGGTTTCAGTAGGAAGGTCAACTATTCACTATCCCTGCGCAGTATCTCATCGATCGTGAGCTCTTCTTCACGCATCGCTTTTTTGATGCTCTCGAATTCCCAGGCGAGTTGACTCACCTCGTCCTTGATCCCGTCATCATCCTTGCTGCGTAGTGTCGCCTCAACCTCTCTCAATCGGATCTGGAAAGCGGCTGCAATTTTGTCGTTCCTGAATTGGGATACCATCCCCTCGGCTTGGGTTTTGATCTCCTGGAATCTGGTTTCGGAGCGGAGGCGCTCCAGCTGTTTCTCCCGAGATGTCTTGGATGTCAATGCGCGCGGGAAGATGGCCGCGAGGGATTCCTCGAATCGCTGTCCGAATCCCTCCATTGCCTTTTCCACATGAAGTATGAACAGTCCCACAAACAGACCGATCGTGTTGGGTGACCAACTCTCAAAGGTGCTCACCGTACCCGTATTGTCCCCACTGGCCAGAAAACTGAGGATGATATACAGATACACTACAGCTTGAGCTCCGCGATAGAAATAGTCGGGGAGGAACTTGCGATCAAAACGTTCTCGACGTGTTTTGGCGCTGGCCATGATATAGAGGAGAACCCCGACTATTGTGAAGACAAACGGCAGCCATTGCCCCGCATGCCCCTTCAACATCGGCATTTTGTTCTGGACCGCCAGCGTCATGATGGTAACCATGATCGTGGACGAGACAATAATCGTCGGCCACCCTTTCAGACCGCCATTGTCGGCTTTGTTTGATTGCATTTTCCTGCTCCCGGTTCTTGCTCCATCTAGATTATCCTCTTAACCATCTGGATGTCCTGGTTGCGCTTGAAGAGGGGGCCGAGCGGACCGGTCGTCATCGCCTTCTCCCCCACCTCACCCCAGGCGCCGCAATATGTGGCCCAGTCGAAATCCAGGATCGAGGGTATCTCCCGATCCCAGGTCCTGATTCTGTATATGTACTCTTGGCGTCTTTTCCGCAGAACGGTCGGGGTCGAAGGGTGTCCAAACCGCGAGACATATACCGAGGGATGTGAATCCTCCTCGAACCTCAATCTCTTGTCGGTCCATCTGAAATAGTGTCCGCTATTGTGTGAGGCGAAGTAGATCCAGATCGGCTCATCCCCAGCCTCAAAATCCTCCTCCCGGAAATAGAGCGTTATGTGCTCCCAATCGCCCTCATGAGTGTAGATGACGAACCAGTTCTGGATATAGAAGAACCAATACAACACGGCGACGTAACGACGACCGTTGATACTGAACTTATCGATGTCATGGAAAACGGGGACGGGATCTGAGGGGTTGCAGCCGGATCCGGCCTTGCCGAAGCCGCTCTTGAGCTCAAGGAAGAAACCTCGCGTCTTGTCCTCGGCACTCCAGAGATTGCGGTCATCGCGGGGGCGAGTGACATCCCCATCTCGCGTCGGTCCCTCGGGCCTGCGCTCTCTCGTAAGCAGATCGATTTGATCTCTTATGACATCCCATTCCGCTCCCCGGTAGTCTGAACCACTTTTGTTGTTGTTCTCCCATCTCCCCTGAGTTCTGTTCCACCCCCGATCCCTCCTCCCGGAGAAGTTGGATTGGCGGAAACGCGCATTCTGTCTGAACTGTTCAGGGGCACCCGGGAAATGTTTCTCGTCGCTGTGATACAGGAGAAGTGGAGCGTAGGTCTTTACGGCACTCAAGAGGCACATCCCTCAAGGTTGACGGCGGTGAGTGAATCGCAATCCTGTTCGCCATTAGATGTGCCATTGATGGGTGGTAGGGCGAGACGTCTGATTGCCTTGCCATTGCAGTAAATTATATTCCCGCATTTGTTGATTGTCTATTGGCAATATGGAGTGGTCCCGGTTTCGCAGACACCTACAGGTCGTGATTTGAGGTGCGTTCATACGATTCGGCCATCTCATTACCCCAACAGCTGCACCGCCACCTGCACATTATCGGCTCAAAGCTGATGATTCCCGGAACCGCTGACAGTCATCTCCTCCGCAGTGCAAACCCTGATCCAAGGGGATCATCACCTCTCCCCTACACACTCCAAGGAGTTGAAGGTCCGGATATATAATTGCGTTGCTTTGTCGCGGATAGCGGGAGTGAGTGATGGATAAGCCATCTCGCCATCATGGATATCATCAATAACTAGCACGGACCAAGTGCTGATTGTCCCCCCCGGGGATAGCTCTTGAATCGCCACAAGGGCTATCGCTCCCGGATAGCAGATACTCAGGTCCAAACTAGGACAGTAGAAGTTGCACGCCATCGAAGGATAATACGTAAGCAAGTCGATCTGTTCGCCGAGCAATCTGAATCAACAAGTCCCGAGAACGTCCAGAACCTCGCATGTGATGATAGAACCACTTGAATTAGTAATGATCTCGAGCGAACGCCGCTCAGGCTGGCTTTCGCTTTCGGGAAGGATTCTCCATTCCGCCCTACGAGTTTCATTTATCTGGACCAGGAGAACGGCAAAGCTCAGACTATCGGACTGTTGAGAGATGAACTTTTGGAGTTCAAGCGATACAAGAGTGTCCTCCTTAGAGGCATGTCGGGGCAGAGAGAAATATTCGGAATGACTGTTTATATCTCGGAAAAATGGGAGCAGCTCTTCAATGTCGGAAGCTGAGCCCATGGCTCGGTCGGGAGCAACACAAACCAGCACCATGATGGCGGCAATGGCTATCAATAAGGGCATAAATCGCATACTGGCCTCCCTCAAAGTGAACCGCCGGATCGGCAATGACCCGTTGCTACTTCATCAAGACCATCGACTTGGTCTCGGTATATGAATCGGTCCTCAATCTGTAGAGGTAGAGCCCGGAACCGACTTGCCGGTTCCTGCGATCCGTACCATCCCACTCAACGCCGTGACGCCCCGCCGGCACGACCCCATCGACGAGAGTCTTTACCAACCGGCCGGTGACGTCGAAGACCTCCAGGGTGACCGTAGATCCGTGATGTAGATCGTAATTGATGGTGGTGACCGGGTTGAAGGGGTTGGGGAAATTCTGTCCAAGGGCGTGGATTGCAGGAGTTTCCGCCTCGGGTTCGATAGCGGTCGTGGCGGCGTGTTCGAAGATCCACACTCCCGTGAAGGCATCACCTATACAGATCAACCGATCATCGACCTCGATGAACAGCCCTTCGTCCGGGAGGTTGCTGTGGGCCACCTCCCGCATCTCCAGGGGATCACTCACATCGATGACCCGTAATCCGTAACCGAAACCGCCGGTCACGTAGACGTACCCATCCTCGACATCCATCGCCTCCGGGTAACCCTGCTCCATGGGCAGGCTGCCTATACGGACGGGGTTCAGGGGATCGCTGATGTCGACCCGGATCAACCCATGCAGGCGATCGGCAACGTACAGTTCGTCCCCCACCGCCTGCAGCGATTCGCCGTGCTGACCGATATCACAGGTTGCCGCCAGATGGGGGTCGCTGGGATCGCCGACATCGATCACCATCAGGCTCAGCGCGTAGCTTGTCGCGTACACGTAGTCCCCCAGCACGCAGAAATGTTTGATCACCGTACTCGGCACAAAGTTGCCGACCTGGACCGGAGCGCCCGGTGTGGAGATATCCAGAATGGTGAAGCCGAAATGCCCACTGAGGTAGGCCAGAGTCCCCTGAACGTGGATATTGTCGGGTTCATTCATGTTCGCCACATACGGGGCCAATTCATAGGGAGCGAAAGGATCTTCGACATTGAGCATCCGGAGCCCGTTCCAGGCGGAGGTGATATAGGCGATGTTTGCTGCCACCTCCACCTGATTGGGGTTGGGATAGTAGGTGGTCGCAAAACCGGTATAGGCGGGGCGGGCGGGATCTTCGATATCAAAAAGGTAGAGACCCGCCCAGCTGAAATACGATCTCTCACCTGATGCGCGCAACTCATCCTCCGGAACATAGCCTCCATTGACGTACAGGATGCCGTCGTCGATCTCGATATCGTTGACATAGCCCGACAACTGATACTGTCCCAGATCGATCAGGGTGGCCGGCTCCTCTATCTCCAGGATGCAGATTCCGCCGTACGACGCAGACAGGTAGATCAGATCCCCCTGGATGACGATATCGTTGGCCGCCCCGCGCACCTCATGGTAGACCAGCTCGAACGGAGCGGTGGGGTCACTGACATCGGCGATGGCGACCCCGTATGAGCCGATGGTGACATAGGCATAGTCGCCGAGGAGGGCGATATCTCCGGCCGCAGTTCCGAAGTGGATGTCGAAATCCAGATCGCAGTCCCCCACCAGGAACGGTTCAATGGGGTCGCTCACATCGATGATATGGATGCCGCGCCCCCCTCCGGTGAGATAGGCGTAGTCGCCCCTGACCGTCAGATCGCGAACGTTGCCCAAGCCGCCGTACGATCCGATCTCGATCGGAGCGAGGGGATTGCTCACGTCGAATATCCTCAACCCGCTGAAATCGAACGAGCAGAACAACAGGCTGCCCACCAGCTGCAGATGGATATCCTGGTTCCAGATCGGGAGGAATACCACCTCAACCGGATTGGCGGAATCGCCGATATCGATGATTCTCAGCCCCCCCGAATCGCCCACATAGGCGTGGTCGCCGCCGACGGCCACTTTCCTCGGGTGGCGGGGAGTATCGCAATTACCCACAGTGAGAGGGCGGGCGGGATCGGAGATGTCGATGATGGTCAACCCTCCGGGGCCCTGGACCTCCGAATAATATCCCGAAGTGAAGTATGCGTAGTTACCCTGGAGAGCGACCGCCCCACCGTCACCGGGTACCGGGTGGAAACTCACTTTGCCGGGATGTCTCGGATCGGTTCCGTCCAAAATGAGCAGGCCACTGGTGGTGGCGCAGTAGATCAGATCGCCCGCGGCAACCACCTCTCCGCACGCCCCGGGAATACAGGTCTTCAGCTCCAGCTCCTCGATGAGTTCTGCCCCAACAGAGTGAGAAACCAGCAGACTCAACACCAATAGTATTTGTACCGCTTGTTTCATTGCCTTTAGATCTGCCCGACAACCTGATATCGCTAGCATGACATCTCCTTGAGTTTCTGAACTGTCGATACTCTTGGAACCGCCGACTCGATCTGGATGCGGGCAATCTGCAGCCAATGGGATTCATGGGGATTGCTCAACACACCTTTATCATCACTCCATTATTCTAGATGCTGTTATGGATGATTGCGAGTCATAAATGGAAATCAACAACAATATTTACCAGCCGACGACATGGCGAGGATTGGGGGATCAGGTACGTCTACATCGAGCCGAGATCTCCTCAACTGAATGGCAGAGTCGAGAGATCTAACAGGTCAGACCGGGAGGACTTTTAACAGTTGCTGACCTATACTGATGATGTCTTTCTCAACAAGAAACTGGCGCAGTGGGAGGAGCTCTACAACTAAAATCGACAGCATGGAGCACATGGCGGCCCCCTATGTGTTCTGAGAACTATGCTGATTATTGAGGTAATCTGTTTGGGAGGGTCCTGGATATCACACGACAATCAGGAGGATGCTATGCGTTTTGCAGCCTTTGTTTTTTGTATGGTTCTGACGACTGCCTGCGTACACGGAGCCACGCTTCACGTCCCCTCCGAATACCCCGGCATCCAGAACGGACTCGACGCCGCCGCTGCCGGCGACACCGTTCTGGTGGCTTCCGGGACCTACTTCGAACATCTGATAATGAAGTCCGATGTCACCCTCCGGGGTGAGACGGGCAATCCGAGCGGAGTCATCGTTGACGGCGGCGGGACCGATCGGGTTCTGGTTGCGAACGACTGCGGCGCATCCACCCGCATCGAAGGGCTGACCCTGCAAAACGGCTATGCCTGGATACATGACTACCCCATGCAGGAGGGCGGAGCCGGCATCAAGTGCATCAAAGGGGAGCTCCGGATCGCGCATGTCGCCATCAACGACAACCTTCTAGAAAGCTATGAATACTATTACGGCTACGGAGGCGGGGTTTATTGCGAAAGCGCCGCTATCCATCTGACCGACGTTGAATTCGCAGGCAATCGGGCCGTCCGGGGAGGTGGTTTATATTGCAAATCATGTCAGGTCATCATCAGTGACAGCGCATTCAATTCCAATCTCGGCATCTCTCCGACCAGCGGGTTCGGCGCCGGCGGAGGCATCTTCAGCCTCAACAGTTATCTATGGATCCAGGACGGAGAATTCAGGGGCAATACAGCCGGTTCGAGTGACGGTCCGGCATCCGGAGGAGCGATCCGTTGCTGGGGCGGCGCACTCGAGTTGAGCGGAACGATGGTCGCAGGTAATGACCTCCACGGTTGTTTCACGGGCGTGACAGAGGGGGGCGGCGTCGCCTGCCGATACACCGACGCGGCGATCTACGACACGCACTTCAGAGGGAACACAATGGAGGGTATGTTGACCGAGTCGTGGGGTGCGGGGCTCTCATCTCGCGACGGAACGTTGACGCTCGATCATTGCTGTTTCTTCGACAACAAAACGGCCATGCTGGGTGGCGCAATCTATCTCGCGACCACCGGAGCCCAGTTGACGAACATTACGTGCTCCGAGAACGTGGCCATCAAGGGTGGGGGCATCTGCATCCAGCAGCCGGGCCAACTGGAATACTGCCTCGTGTCCTTTGCGAAAAAGGGCGGTGGAGTCTGGAGCGGACCGGATCTGGCCCAATTCCAACATTGCGACGTGTACGGCAACACCGGCGGTGACTTCCTGGGCGGGATGCTCGACCCCACGGGTGTCGACGGCAACATCTCGGTCGATCCGCAGTTCTGCGGAGAACCCGGTTCGGGCAACCTCTACCTGCAATCGGATTCCCCTTGCTGTCCCGAGACTCATGGCGTCCTGATCGGTTGCCTCGGGGTTAACTGCGGCACCGTCGCCACGGAGACGACCAGTTTCAGCCGCCTGAAGTCGATGTTCTGAATCATGTGTCGCCTCAACCAGGTTCCGGGTGCCGACCCAGAGGGATCCGGTGCTCTCCCCCATGAACTCTCCCGCTCAACGGCCGTGTTGGAATCCATCGCGGTGGAGTCAGCCGGGAATCAAAAGCCAGCCATGGACAGGAAGCGCTCCCAGCCCTCGATATAGTCAGCCCGCGAGACGATCCAGCCGTCGTCGTGTCCACCGTGAATCTCCAGAAAGGACTTGGGCGGGGAGGCTTGCCCGTAGAGTTCGCGGCCCATCATGAAGGGGACGAGTTCGTCCTCGTGGCTGTGTACGAAGAGCTTGGGTGCCTCGATCCGAGCGATGCGGGAGATACTGTCGTAGCGGATGCGGGTCAACCAGCGCACGGGCAGCCAGGGATAGACTTTCGTGCCCATGTCGGCGGTGCTGGTGAAAGCGGACTCGATCACGAGAGCCGCGGGCCGCACACGGGTCGCCAGTTCGATGGCCACGGCGGCTCCCATGGAGCGTCCAAAGATCAGCAAGCGATCTTCGCCGATGCCGCGATCCACGACGAGATGGCGCCAGGCCGCAAGAGCGTCGGCATAGGTTCCCGCTTCGTCCGGCTCCCCCTCGCTGCGTCCGAAGCCACGGTAATCGAAGATCAAGACGGAAAGCCCAAGTTCGTGCAGGAAGCGAACGAAGCCGGTTCGATGCGACAGGTTGCCGGCATTCCCATGGCAGAAGAGGACCGTCCCGCGCGGGGCCGAGGCGGGCACAAACCAGGCGTGGAGCTTCAGTCCGTCCTCCGTGATCAGGGTGACGTCCTCGTAGAGCAACCCGACCTCCGCCGGGGAAGCCGTGAGTTCGCGCTCGGGGTAATAGACGAGTCGAGCCTGGTTGAGGTAGACCAAGAAGCAGATCGCAATATAGACGAGGCCAAGTACCCCCAGCATGATCAGCAAGCGCAATCGGCACCCCCTCCGGATAGTCGCGGGCAGAACTGGATTCTCAGGCTTCTCTTGATCCCGAGCAAGCATTAAGTGAAGGGGGTCGGCTCGGGGACCTTTCCCGATTGCAGCCCCCGAAACGGGAAGCACAAGGATATCCGATCGCTTCGCAGAGAATCGAGACGATCTGCGTCTCGGTGAATCGCGATCTCATCATCGGAACCTCCCAGCCGTGATTGTGCCAGAGAGCTCAAGTTAATGCCGATCCCCTTTGCGGGGAGCATACGATAGGCTGACGGGTTTGGGACACGACTCGCGAGGATATGCTATAATCGATTTTGAGAATCATCCCGGAACTTCAGCTCTCTCGCTCGACACCCCGTCGAACTGACAACACCTTAGGAGTGATGATGCGTCGGATCACTATCATCTGCCTGACCTGCTTGATGCTATTCTCTTTGTCGCTTTACACTGCTGCCGAAGAGGCATTCGCATTGGACACAATTGGGCCAGATCTGCCCACCGCCCCTGGCGTCAAAGCCATCGACTACTTCCCCGCCCCCAGCGGCAAGGCGCGGGCACGTCAGCTCCCCCCCGCTCCGGCTCCCCTCGCGGAGACCTTCACATTGCACAGTCGCCCCAACGCAAGCAAGGTGATCTATCTGGATTTCGACGGTCACTATGGCCTCGAGGAGACCGGCATATACTACGCTCCGTTCAATTTCGAGGGTTCCGCGGACACGTTCTCGGAGGCCGAACTCACGACGATCCAACTGGCCTGGCACTCCGTCGCCGAGGATTTCCTGGCTTTCGAAGTGGATGTGACCACCGAGAATCCGGGGGTCGAGGCGCTCAGGAATACCGGGGGTGACGACATTCACTGGGGCATTCGCTGCGTGATCTCCGCCTCCAACTGGGATTACTCCTGGGCCTATATAGGTTCCTTCAACTGGGATACCGACTACGAGTCCCAGATCTACCCTGGCGACAACAGCTGGATCTGGATCGGCGATTCGATCAGCCACGAGGTCGGTCACTCGCTGTGGTTAAATCATGACGGCGGTGGCGGCGATGGCGAATACTACGAGGGTCACGGATCCGGGGCAACCACCTGGAGTCCGCTCATGGGCTGGACTGCGGCCATCGGTGTGAGCCAGTGGAGCATCGGCGAGTACGATGGCGCCAACAACCAGGAGGATGACCTGCTGATCATTTCGACGCAAAACGGATTCGGCTATCGACCGGACGACCATGGCTCGACACCCGCTTCGGCTACCGCGATCTCCCTCGCCAGTGGTCCCCTCCAAATCGTGGCTGAAGGCAATATCGAGAGGACCGAAGATCTCGACTACTTCGCCTTCTCGTTGCAGGGCGACGGCGATGTCGAATTCCTCATCGAGCCGGACCAGCTGAATGCAAATCTGGATATCCTCGCTCAGATCCACGATGCGTATGGCGCGGTGCTCTACTCCTCGAACCCCGCGGATTCCCTGCATGCTGCGTTCGATCTGTTTCTCAACGCCGGCGACTACTACCTGTCGATAGATGGTACGGGATTCGGCACCCCTCCCGCGAACGGCTACTCTGATTACGGCAGTCTCGGCTATTTCACGATCAAGGCGCGGGGCGACTCCCAGACAGCAATCGCTTTCGGCGACGAGTTCGGTGCGACGAATCTCTGGTTCACCCGTCGACCCTCAACCCCTTTCAGCTCGCCGAACACCTTCTCCTTCTCGCTGAAGGAGTCGCGACATGCCCAGGCCCAGGTTTTTGACGTTAGCGGGCGACTTGTCGCTACTTTGCACAGGGGTCTACTCGCAGCTGGCGTACACAACTTCACATGGGATATCAATGCGGGTAATTCACACATCGCCGGTCTCTATCTCCTCCGCGTTCAAGCCGGTGAGGAGCGCATTACATCCAAGATGCTGTTCATACCCTAGCAGGGTGACGACAAAGCGCGCCGGCTCTTGGAATCGGAGACTTGATCTGCTAGCATGTCCCCGACTGGCAGGAGAGAGGCTTGGCTCCTCCTGCTTGTCGGAGTGAACATATCTCTATCAAGACAGGTGGGACCATGAAGCGGGAAGCGATCTCCTTCAGTGATCTGTCGGTGCGATCTCATCAGCTATGGAACGATCAGTGGTTGCTGATAACGGCTGGCGACTTCGCAAGCGGCAAGTTCAACACGATGACCGTGGCCTGGGGCAGCCTGGGCACCATGTGGAACAAACCCTTCGCGCAGATCGTCGTGCGACCCCAGCGCCATACCTACAAGTTCACGGAGGAATTCGACACCTTCACCTTGACGGCATTCGGCGAGGATCAGCGCGACGCCCTCAAGCTCCTCGGCACCAAGTCCGGTCGCGACGGCGACAAGATCGCCGAGGCGGGCCTCACCCCCATCCCCTCTCTCACGGTGCCGGCACCCGGTTTCGCCGAGGCGCGCCTGATCATCGAGTGCAGGAAGATGTACTGGGACGACATCAAGCCGCAGCAGTACCTCTACCCCGGCATCGACAAGATCTATCCGGCGCAGGATTATCACCGCATCTATTTTGGAGAGATCGTGTCGGTGCAGGGAACACCCGAGTTCAGCGCTATTCAGCCACAAGGCGCGCTTGCAGATGTCGACAAGAAGGAATCGTAATTTGGGGACAGGAATACAAGCACCCAGTTCTCCCTGTTTCCTGCCAGCAGTCTCCGGACTGAATCACTCCTGGTTGTCCGGAGATCAGCGAGGAGGTCAATTGAAGCGCAGAGTGAAAATACTGAGACCCATCGGATATCGACCAAGACCGCTACCAGTGGCGCCAACTGTGACACACCTTCGCCTCTCATCAGGAATTTGATGCAATCCGGACCTTGAGGTTCTTGCCAGAAATGGCCTGAGCAGCTATATTGGCACTATTGCAGGAAACCGTAACCCATAACCCACGAAGGCGACATGGCGGCAACACGGTATATGTCGATTATATTCCTCCTCCTGCTCTCCATCGCGGTGACCATGGCTTCGGTACCGACTGAAGTACCTGGCGCTGGTGGCGGCAACGAGGGGAATGATACGTGCTGCGCACACGGCGATGATCCCTCTGCGGATGCAGCCGATGCCACCGACGATGAAGACTGCTGTCCCCGCGGCTGTAGGAGTTGCCTCCTGTTCTGTTGTGGCGGCCCGGTCTCCTTGCATACCTCCTCTTTGATCCCCGTCCCAGAGCACGATTCGACCGAGCCCGTCCCCCCCCACAGAGACGGCTTCTCCCTGTCCCAGCCCAAAGAGATCTTCCACCCTCCCCGCATCTAGAGCTCCACTTCCGGATTCAAAACGCCGTCAACGTCTGCAGACGCCAGTCTGTACCAACGTTTCATGCGAGGAGCCGCTGAACCTCCTCTGCACAGGTCCTTACGGAGAATAGGGAGAATAACCATGATGAGAATACGTGCTCTACCCATGGTCCTTGCCACGGTGATCATCCTCGGTGCCCTTGGTTGTGGCCGGGAAGCCTCCGACGAGGTCGGGAGTGCCGATACCGAGGCATTCTGCCAGGAGCACCAGATTGCTGAAGCACAGTGCCCCTACTGCGATCCGAGTCTCATCGAATCGCTGGGGTTCTGTCATGGCCACGGCGTTCCCGAGGCGTTTTGCTACAGGTGTAATCCAAACCTGATCCCCGCTTTCAAGTCTGTCGGGGATTGGTGCGCCGGACACGATCGACCTGAGTCCCAGTGCTATATCTGCAATCCGGAGCTTGATCCGAGCCGCAAAGAGACTACACCGGCGGAGGGCTCCGACGACATGACCCAACCCGATGGTTTATCGACTGCCCCCCCCGTCCGGCAGGGCAACGTTCTGCGCACCCAGCAACCCCCCGCCGTCTACTGTTCGACATCGAATCTCAGCGTTCGCTTCGAGAGTCCCGAGATCGCCGATCAGGCCGGCTTTGAATTCGCGACGGTGGAATCGCGTCCGTTAACGGAGATTGTCCGCTGCAACGCCGAGATCGTTTATGATGGCGACCGGTATGCGCAGATCTCTGCGCAGGTGCCCGGAATCGTTGCAGAGGTTCACAAGAGCTTCGGCGACACCATCGAGTCAGGAGATCCTATCGCCACCATCACCTCGACCCACCTCGGAGCGGCCAAGGGCTCATATCTCCAGGCTGCGGCATCCGTTGCGCTCTGGACACGGAACCAGGAGCGAGAGGCGGAGCTTTTCGAACGTGGCATCTCCACCGAGAAGGAGCTGCTCGAAACCGATACGCACCTCGCGGAGAGCCGCATCTCGCTGTCGCAGGCGAAGCAGGCGTTGCTCAGCTTCGGGCTGTCAGACAAGCAGATTGTCGACATCCATGCCAGCAATGATACGAGTGCCCGGTACGTCGTCACAGCCCCTTTTTCCGGGATTGTCGTTGATCGTTTCGCCACTGTCGGAGAGGTGGTGGACCCGGCGCGACCTCTGTTCGCCGTCGCGGACCTCTCCCGCATGTGGGCGCTCGTTGATATCTACGAGTCGAACCTGCGACACGTACAGGTCGGGCAACCGGTGGTGCTCCAGGTTGAGGGGCTTCCGGGGGAATCCTTTGCGGGCCGAATCACCTGGGTGAGTTCTCAACTGGACCCCCAGACCAGAACCCTGCAAGCCCGGGCCGACCTCGACAACTCCCGGGGCTTGCTCCGCGCCCACATGTTCGCTCAGGCGAGCGTTTCGGTGCGTGACCGCCAGCGCTCTCTCGTGGTGCCGGCAGCTTCCGTACAGTGGGAAGGTTGCTGCAACGTGGTGTTCGTCAAGACCTCCGCCACGGTATACGAGCCGCGCAAGGTCCACCTGGGTATCGCGACCGGTACGGTATACGAGATCATCAGCGGAATCGAGGAGGGTGAGGAGGTGGTGACCCAGGGCAGTTTCCTGCTCAAGACCGAAATTCTCAAAGGGAGCATCGGAGCGGGTTGCTGCGAAGTGGATCCGGGAACCTAGGGAGTAGATAAAATGCTGAACGCCATCATCACCTGGTCTCTCAACCACCGCCTCCTGGTGATCGCCCTCACACTCGTGATGGTAGTGTCCGGGGTAAATACACTGATCCACCTGCCGGTGGACGCGTTCCCCGACACGACGCCGGTCCAGGTTCAGATCAACACCACCGCTGCGGCGCTCGCGCCACTGGAGATAGAGCAGCAGATCACGTTCGCAGTGGAGCAGGCGATCGCCGGGCTTCCGGACCTGGCCGAGGTTCGATCGATCTCGAAGTTCGGCCTCTCTCAAGTGACTGTGACCTTCCGGGACGGCACCGACATCTACTTCGCCCGCCAGTTGGTCATGGAGCGTCTGCAGACCGTTGAGCTACCCGAGGGTATCGCTAGGCCGGAGATGGGTCCCGTGGCCACCGGGCTGGGCGAGATCTATCACTACATCGTCACCAGCCCCGATCACACGCTCATGGAGCTGACGACGCTCCACGACTGGGTGATCAAGCCGCGGCTCAGATCGGTACCGGGTGTCGCCGAGGTCAACACGTGGGGCGGCGAGCGGAAGCAGTACCAGGTGCTTGCCGACCCGAACCGACTCGCGAACTACAACCTCACTCTGGACGACGTGCTGCGAGCCCTCGAAACGAACAACCTGAATATCGGCGGAGGCTACCTTGTCCAGGCCGGCGAGCTCCACCTCGTCCAGGGTATCAGTCTCACCACCAATCTTCAGGAGATCGGGAACATCGTCATCACCGCCCACGACGGTGTGCCGATCCATGTCCGGGATGTCGGCGACGTAAGGGAGGGGCACGAGATCCGTCGCGGCGCCGCCACCGCCAACGGGCAAGGTGAAGTGGTGCTGGGGTTGGGTTTCATGCTGATGGGCGGGAACAGCCACGAGGTTACCTCGCTTCTGCAGGAGCGGATGGCGGAGATCCAGGAAACACTGCCCGAGGGGGTGCAGGTCACTCCGGTCTATGAACGTACCGAATTGGTTGATCAGGTGCTCGCTACCGTCAAGGAGAACCTTCTGGAGGGGGCGCTGCTGGTGATCGCCATCCTCTTCATGTTCCTGGGGAACCTGCGGGCCGGAGTAATCGTCGCCACCGCGATCCCCCTTTCCATGCTTTTTGCGGCCAACTGGATGATGCGGTTCGGAATCGCCGGGAGCCTGATGAGTCTCGGGGCGATAGACTTCGGGCTCATTGTCGACAGTTCCGTCATCATGGTTGAAAACAGCGTCCGGAAACTGTCGCTGCGTGATCGTGAGACCTCTGTGCTGGAAACGGTTCGGGAGGCCGCCATCGAGGTGCGGAAGCCGACGATGTACGGGGAACTCATCATCGCCATCGTTTTTCTGCCGGTCCTGGCTCTGGAGGGGATCGAGGGGAAGCTTTTCCAGCCGATGGCCTTGACGCTGCTCTTCGCGCTCGGTGGTTCACTTATCCTCTCCCTCACCCTCATGCCGGTTCTGGCCAGCCTGGTTCTGACGGGGCGGATCCGTGAACGGGAGCCGCGATTCCTGCGCGCCGTGAAACGGATCTACAGACCGGTGGTGCGTTTCGCCATCCGTCGCCGTTACCCTGTCCTGGTCGGAGCAATCGTTCTGCTCGCCGCCGGGGGCGCGCTCGGCCCCTTCATCGGGTCGGAGTTCATCCCCCGACTGTCCGAGGGTGGGATCGTCATCAATACGGTGCGCCTTTCGGGTGTATCCCTCGAGGAGTCGGTTCGCTACGGCTCCCGGCTCGAGAAGGTGATACTGGATAAGTACCCCGACGAGGTGCGGGACGTGTGGATCCGAACCGGCACCGCCGAAGTCGCCACCGACCCGATGGGGATCGAACTCTCGGACGCATTCATCACACTCAGCCCCCGTGGCGAATGGACACGCGCGACCACACAGGACGATCTCGTCGAACTGATGAGCGAGGAGCTCTCGGATCTCCCCGGAATGCGGCTCATCTTTACACAGCCCATCGAGATGCGGGTGAACGAGATGATCGCCGGGATCCGCACCGACGTCGGCATCAAGATCTTCGGTGACGACCTGGAGGTCCTCAGGGAACTCGCCACCCGGGTCGGCGAGATCGTCGGCTCCATTCCGGGAAACGCCGATCTCTACGTCGAGCAGATCACGGGGCAGCCGGTTCTGCAGGTTCGCGTTGACCAGGACGCCATTGCTCGTCACGGCGTATCCGCCAAGCACGTCCTCGAACTGGTGGAGGCCATCGGGGGGATAACGGTAGGTGAGGTTCGTGAAGAGCAGCGTCGGTTCGACCTGGTGGTGCGACTTCCCGAGCGGTACCGCAACGCCCCCTCAGCCGTGCGGCAGATACTCATCCCCACGGCCACAGGTGGCCGAATTCCACTGGAGCGGCTGGCCGAGATCCGGCAGATCGAGGGGCCATCCACCATCACGCGGGAGTGGCAACGGAGGCGGATCGTCGTCCAGTGCAACGTCAGGGGGCGGGATGTGGGCAGCTTCGTGGAGGAGGCGCGGGAACGGATCACTGAGGGGGTCACCCTGCCTCAAGGTTATTTCGTGAGTTTCTCCGGGCAGTTCGAGCACATGGAGCGGGCGCGTCTGAGCCTGATGATAGTGGTGCCTCTGGCGCTGCTCCTCATCCTGTTCCTGCTCTACACCAGCATGAACTCCGTGCGCGACGCCCTGGTGATCTTCACCGGCGCCCCCTTCGCTGCCCTGGGGGGGATTCTGGCCCTCTGGCTGCGGGGAATGCCGTTCACGGTCTCGGCCGGCATCGGTTTCGTTGCCGTCTGTGGCGTGGCGATGCTGGATGGGCTGGTGCTCGTTTCGGCCATGAGGCGGATGCTCGACGCGGGGCATCCGATCAGTGAGGCCGTGGAGGAGAGCGCCCTTCTGCGCCTGCGTCCGGTGCTGATGACCACCTGGGTGGCTGCCCTGGGTTTCGTCCCCATGGCGCTGAATACCGGTGTCGGCGCCGAAGTTCAGCGGCCGCTGGCTACCGTCGTGATAGGAGGTGTGATATCGGCCAATATTCTGACCCTGATCGTACTTCCGGCCATCTACAGGATATTCGGGAGAGCACCAGAGGCCAGAGCGACTGATCTGGGCGAGGTTTCCTAGCTCGCTTTAACAGAAGTGCCAGAACCCGGGGGGGTAAATTCGTGGTCTCCCCCCTACCTTCTTGTCATTTCCGTAATATTCATGTTAAAATATCCGAGATGTCATAATGCTTGAGAACCGGGGGGAGTGGATCCGTCGCTAGGTACGAGCAGGCTATGCGGACGTTTTCCCTGGTCACCCATTATTAGTCGGTATCGGCTGAACGCTGGTTACCCAAAGGAGAACGACATGAGAACCTCCGTAATCGTCGCGCGCCCAATCAACCGCTTATCTCTGATTCTCCTCACGGCTCTGATCCTGATTCCAATCTGGAGTAACCCAACCAGCGCCGAGACGGAGCTCCTCACGCCGGACGCCCTGCTCACAGCGGAAGCCGCGAACGGGGATGAGGCGTTGCAGGCCCCCCTACATCCGGTGATGGTCGAGATCCTGGAACTGATGGAAACGCAGGATGCCCGCATCAGTGAGCTGGAGGCCAGCCTGGGTGATACCGCCGACATCCACGAGGTCGTCCGCATCCACCGCGAGATCGAGAAGGTGAAGATCCTCACCGAGGTCGAGATGTTCCGGGTGCAGATCCGGTACGCCGAGCGTCGCGGAGCGAGCGGGCAGGCGGTAAAACTGCAGGAGATCGTCGATGATATCCTGGAGCGCATCGAGACCGAGGAAGCGCGCAGATCACAATCCCAAGACACCAAAAACTAGGCAGGAGGCATGTCATGAAACTGACAACTATCATGCTCCTGCTCGTCGCCATCATCTGTGAACTCGCCGGAGTCGCGGATGCCAAGGTGCGCAGGGATGGCATCGATGTGAGACTGGAGGGACCCGCGAGGGCCGCGAGCGCCGGCAACACCTTCAGGGGTGTTCTCGTTATACGCGCTTACGGCGATCATGTCGTGAGCGACATCGAAATAGAGGGGGACGGTTGGCAGGTCACCCGCTTCGATCCCTTCGCCCGCTTCACGCTCCCGGCAGGGGAAAACGGCTATTACGACTTCAGCGCCACGCCTGCGGATCCGACCGTGCCACTAAGGGTGAGCTGGTCCGTGGATGACGAACCGTTCGCCAAGGAATTCGATCTTTCCCGCGAGACATTCGAACGGGACTATGAACCGATGGCCCTGAACTTCGCTCCGGGCGAAGCCCTTGACGTAACGGGCAAGGAGCCGTCGGCCTGGGAACGGCTTACACCCCCGACCGAGTCCGATCCGACCCTCGACATTCCGGACGACCGTGATACCGAGGATCTGATCGTCATCGAGGGTTACCTCGCAGGGTTCCACATCCCGAGCCAGGATTTCTACGTGCCTCGCGGCATCCTGGTCACCTGCGAATCGAGCAGCTCATTAATCCCCCAGTACGTGAACACCGACGAGGATGGTTTCTTCACGTTCACCGTCGAGGGATCCTATTACGACTGGACACCCGACGTGCAATTGACTTTCACCGCGGGCAACGCACACGCCGTGGTGCAATCAGACACCTGGCAGTCCAGCACACGGCATTTCCGCTCCGAATTGTTCATGGATCTTGAAGATCCCTACTACAACCTGGGCATTTTCGTCACGACACAGGAAAACACCGCTGTGGCCTTCTATATCGCGGAGACACTTCAGCGGGCCTGGGAGTACTACGACGCCGAACGCGGCTTCGACATCTCGGATGTCACCGTTCATTTCCCGGAAGACGATGACCACACCTACTGGATCGATAACGAAATCTACATCGCCAGGGCGAAGGGCTGGGACGAGGGCACGATCTGCCACGAGTACGGGCACCACTGGACCGACGACTTCATGAGTCTGCCCGACTTCGACTACTGCAACGGCGAGTGCGACGAAGCCAGATGCACGCACTGCATGTGGTGCCAGGAGGACGAGACCATCGCCTGGATGGAGGGTATCGCCCAGTTCACCAGCCGTCTGGCCACGAACCACATCGCCGCAACCTTCTACCATCCGGCGCCGGCCGTCATCAAACACAAGCCGATCGAATCGGTCGACTTCGCCAGCGGCAACTGCACAACGCTGCCGCCGGATCCCTTCCGGACCGAGGGCTTCTTCGGCGCGCTGATGCTCGACCTCGCGGACACGGACAATGAGGAGGATCCGAGCACTCCGGGCTACTACGATGTCGCGGACGGCCTGGTCGATCAGGTTTTCGAGGCGCTCATGTCCCCCTGCCCCTGGATGGGCGCAGGCGCCTACCCCGACGAGCCGGACGAGTTTTCGTTCTGCTTCTGGAAGCGCTTCCCCGAGTTCGCCGAAGACTTCTGGGAGACGGCGAAGAACTGCGGCATGGAACACGATTACCTGCCGCCCGGCGGGGTGTCGTTTACGTACTGGGATCCCGGAACCAACACGCCGTCCACAGATCACACGGTGACGATCATGTGGAACCCGCCCATCGACGATCTCTCCGGGGTCGCGGGTTATTCGATTACCTGGGACGGCTCGACGCCGGATACGACGGTCAATCTGACCGGCGTGAATTACATAACATCCGATCCGCTCCCCGCGGGCTCACACAATTTCCGCATCAGGGCCGTAGACCGGGCTGGTAACTGGCAGGACGGTGCCAACTGGATTGGCCCCTTCATCATCATGGACGGCCAGGGGGCCGACCTGCGCTACCACTCGCGCCCCGGCTGGGACTACGAGGTGGTGCCAAGCATGGATACCGACGCGACGGAGGGCGACGTACACGTCTCGGTCGTCCTGTCCGGCGGTCAGGACAACACCTACTGGAACGTCGCAGGCCGGAACGGCGGCGACACCGCCTCGCTCGTCACTTCTGTGTCGGTCTCCGTCGACGGGGACTCCGTCGATGTCCACCCCTGGCCGCCGATGCCGATCGGATCCCAATACCGCGAGCTCAATCGCGGCCCGGTGACGGTGCCGCCCGGCCGCCACATGTTCGGCATGTTCCTGGACAGCGACGAGGTGAACTCGGAGACGAGCGAAAACAACAACTATCGAAGCGGGCAGTGGGCCTGGCGGCCGACCAGCACGCTACCGGTCGACGAGTTCCTCATGTACGAGCCGCCGGCGCCGCCCGCCGGCGGCTTCGAGCACTTCGGCTGGGAGCAGCCCGCATTCTGGAACTGCGACGGCTATCGCATCTCGAACTACTCCACCTACCAGGCCGTCTATGTCTATCCCGTATCCTATACCCACGACGAGAACTACGACATCCGTCTCTTCGGCCCGGAATACCTGCCCGAGAGCGGTTTCCTGAACTCCATCGGCGAATCTCTGCGCCCCGGCGGCTATCTCGACGCGGTGCTGGTCTACGGCCTCAATCAGGGCCTCGACAACTGCCTGGTCGGCGTCTACAACTGGGAGCAGGGAACGGGGACGGTCGACTACAAGCTGAACCGGCTACAGGACACGTACATCGGCGGCGATTACGGCATCTATCCTGCCACGCTGGTGAAGGAGCAGATGCTTGAGATCTGGAGCTTCTTCATCGACGAGCCGGTCACGCTGAAGTTGAGCGCCGGCGCGGACGATCCGCCCGTCTACCTCGGGTTCTTCGACGGCGAGTTCTCGACGGGCGGCCTGCTGGACGCGGCCCAGATCGAGATGGCCCACGAGGGAGAGGCGGCCGTGATCAACGTCTACCCCAGCGGCGGCGCCATCTGCGCGGCCGTGGCCTGGCGCGAACTGGACGGCAGGCTCTACTCTCCGGTCGACGTCACCTTCGAGATCAAGCAGAGCAAACCCGATCTCGTCGCCGAGGCGCCGAGCGGCTGGGTAGCACCTCTGGTCCCCTATCCCAGCCACGATCCGGTCTACCCGTGGGATTTCCTGGATGCTCCGCCCTACCTGTGGGGGAACGAGAGCAGCACCTACTTCTACTTCGGCGGCCGCAATGAAAGCGAGACGACCTGTCCCGGATTCCAGCTCCGCTCATACGTGGACGGGGAGCTCCTGAGCACATATACGCGCAACGGCGTCGATCCCGATGGAGAGTTCAAGTTCACCGGCGCCAACGCCTCCTGGATCTGGGGCGGGCGCCACATGCTCAGCCTGGTCCTGGATTCGCGGGAGGAGGTCGACGAGGAGTTCGAGGACAACAACACTTTCGGTCGCCAGTGGGCCTGGTCGCCTGACTATATCGGCACGGACGAGGGTGACGACGTCAACTACCTGCCCAACGTGTTCGGCGGCAACGAGCACTACAGCGGAGGTTACCTCGCCTATAACTGCTGCGGTTGGCGGACGGACGAGTTCAGTCTCGGCTATACCCGCTTCGTCTCCTTCTACTCGCTTTGCGACAGCGAGACGGACGTCGACCTGCGCATCTACGAGCCCTACTACGGCGTGGACTACAGCTTCGGGCCCTACGAGGTCAGTTCGTCGCTTGGCAGCGGCGAGGCCGACTTTGTCATCGCTGACCTGATGGTGACCGGCGAGCGTTACTTCGACGTGGGTCTGGTGGAGTTGGAGGGGGACGGCGTCGCCTACATCGAGGTCGATGCGGCCGGTGGAGCGGCGCTGCAGTCTCCCGTCAGCTTCCAGGAGACGATGGCCGCGACGGAGCACACGAAGCTGTACTGGCTGCAGCTGCTGTCCGGCGGGCAGGAAGTTCGCCTCTCGCCCGAAGCGGGGAATACCGTCGACCTGGGCATCGCTCTCGTGGAGGCGGGAGATGATTTCACCAAACGGCTGGACACCATCGAAAACCTCAGCGCCTGGCTCGCCCCACCCGGCGAGGATGAGGTGATCGACATCAACGTGGATGATGTGACCGACTACGCCCTCCTGGTCTGGCGGGCGAGCACGGATGGGATCGGCGAGGCGTGCCAATTCACGATCGTCGTGGATGAAGGGGGTGTCGGTGTGGACGAACCGTCCGCTCCTCTCGTAACCCGCCTCTTCCCGGCCGTCCCGAATCCCTTCAATCCCCGCACCACGATCAGCTTCGATCTGCATGAGGAGAGACGCGTCAACCTGCGCGTCTACGACATGGCCGGACGCCTTGTGCGGACTATGATTGGCGGAGATACGCTGCCCATGGGCCGTCACGATTCGGTCTGGAATGGCAAGGATGATAGCGGCAGACAGGTCGCCTCCGGCGTGTATCTCTATCGCCTGGAGGCAGGGGTGTACAACGAGACGAGGAGGATGCTGCTGCTGAAATAGTCTGTCGCTGTGTCACGGACCTTTGACCTGGCAAGGTCGGCGTTGCTCGGCAACAAATGACCTGGTCCTTTGGAATGCCCTCGAGTCATCAGTTGGACTCGGGGCGCAGGGAAATGGGCTATCATGGCCAAGAAGCGTTACACGGCTGAATGGTTCAATTCGTCGTGCCTATAAGAAAGCAGGATTACGTAAGTTCGGGTGGCACATCTTCCGTCACACCTTCGCCTCACATCTTGTCATGCGAGGTGTGGGGCTTAGACAGATTCAGGAGCTGATGGGACACAAGACGCTTGAGATGACAATGCGCTACGCACACCTATCTCAAAACGCTCTAGATGACGCTGTAGGGCTTCTGGATGGAACTAGCGGAATAGAGAAGACCGATCCACCATTGAAACTCATGGATGGATCGGCCTAGAGATCTGAAGTAACAGTCAAAGTTTGGACACGAGGTGGACACGAAGAATTGATCAGTCTCGTATCCCCTTGTGTCCAAAACACTAACAGGTGGAGGCGGCGGGAATCGAACCCGCGTCCGAAGAAACGTCCACCAGAACATCTACATGCTTATACCGGATTTAATTCTCATCGCACAGCGGGGCACCGGGCGGACCTGATGTGCAACCAGCCTGGTAAGTCTCGCTACGCAGCTCCAGACGCGCTGCACAGCCAGTCACAGTATTTTATGCCCGGCCCCCATCCCTGAAACGCAAATGGGGCGGACAGGCTACCCGTTTTTAGGCGGCCAGGGCCAAATTATCGTTGGCAATTAAGGTTTCGCCGACCTTGTTAACGGGGCTGAGCCGACATCCCCGACATGCAGTTCCAGCTTCCTGAATCCCCGTCGAAACCAGGTCGCCCCCGTTTCGCGAAGATCGCGCTGAACAGGCCCGCTCGAGAGCGAACCCGACTTGAATCTAGACCGGTTACCCCGGCGTGTCAACACACGGCAACCCCCAAATGGCAAACACCACCCTCCCCCCGAGAGTGGCGTTGCCTGGCTGGATGACCCAGCCTATTCCTGAATTTCATAACCGACCTCAGCCAGCATACTCAATTTCGTCACATCTTGTCGAGTCTATACTAGATTCCCGCCAAGGATATGCGGAAGCGCGAGAAGCATTCGCCCTGTTCAAGCCCCCCATTTGTACCCGGTTGCCCTCAATTCCCCTGTTTACTCAATCAACCTGAGACGCTACCTTCTGTAGACGATGTGAAACCGTCAACACCCGGTTCCGTCAGTCCACCCTCCCGACGGATCCGTGACTTCCAGTTTCAAGGAGGCAGTCATGCCCAGACAAACCAGAAGAACCTTTCTCGGCGGATTGGCTGCGGCCGGTGGCGCCGTCACACTTGGGTCCGTGGGCTCTCTGGCGCAGACGGACGTCGCCGACATGAGCATCACGCGGCTGAGCGCGGACAAGATCGAGGGCGTCGACCTCGCGGCCATCGCCGACGAGTTGACCCGCAAATCCATCGCCTCGCTGGGCGGCATGCAGCGTTTCGTCAAAAAGGGTGACGAGGTCTGGCTCAAGCCCAACATCGGCTGGAATCGCGCACCGGAGCTGGCGGCCAACACCAATCCCGATGTCGTGGCGACCCTGGTCGGCCTATGCCTGGAGGCGGGCGCGAAACGGGTCCGGGTGGGCGACAACCCCTGCCACAGCGCCCGGCAGACCTACCGCCGCAGCGGCATCGCCAAAGCGGTGGAGGCCGCCGGCGGCGAGGTGGTCTACCTGGATGAAAAGCGCTTCAAGGAATACAAGCTGAACGGCGACCGACTCGACGCCTGGCCGCTCTACAAGGAGATCGTCGACAGCGACGTGCTCATCAACGTGCCCGTGCTCAAGCACCACGGCCTCTCCAAGGTCTCCATGGCGATGAAGAACCTGATGGGCGTGATCAGCGGTCAGCGCAGCGCCTGGCACCAGGATCTCGACCTCTGCCTGTGCGACATCACCAACTTCCTCAAGCCGCACCTCAACGTGCTCGACGCCGTGCGCGCCCTCACCGCCAACGGCCCACAGGGCGGCAACCCCTCCGACGTCATCACCCCCTGCGTCGTGGCGGCGGGTGTCGACATCGTGGCGCTCGACGCTTTCGGGGCCGAGCTCATGGGGCACGATCCGACGACCATCAAGAGCGTCGCACGCGGGCACGCCGCCGGACTCGGCGAGATCGACTACAGGAAGCTGACCCTCAAGGAGATGAGCATTTGACGCCGCTCCAAAAGCGCGCCCGCCTTCTGATCTGGCTGCGGCGGATCGTGCAGGTCTTCAGCCTCTCGCTGTTCGTCTACCTCCTGCTCAACGCCGCCAACGAGGAGGCGGGGACCGGCTCCAGCTTCTTCTTCGACATCGATCCGCTGGTTCAGATCTCCACCATTCTCGCCGCTCACAAGGTGACGGGGATGTGGCTGCTCGCCCTCGGCACGACCCTGCTCACGCTGCTCCTCGGTCGCGTCTTCTGCGGCTGGATCTGCCCGCTGGGTGTCGTCCACAACGCCGTTTCCTGGCTCAGGCAGCGCAAGGCGGCCTTCCGCCTGCGCGCCGGCGCCTGGTCCGGTTGGCAGCGCGCCAAGTACTGCCTGCTCATAGGCCTGTTGCTGCTGACCCTGCTCGGCGCCAACTGGATCGGCGTCTTCGACCCGGCCACCATGCTCACCCGCAGTCTGAGCGTCGGCGTGCTCCCCGGTCTGTATTACTTCGTCGATGCGAGCAGTGCGGCAATCTACAACAGCGATCCGCACATCGGCCCACTCCACCTGACCGGCATCAGCGAACCGATCTACCACCTCTTCCGCGACCGCATCTTCCTGGGACGTCAACCCGTCCACCCCGGCGGCGCATTGATTCTGCTGGTGTTCATCGTTGCGGTGGCGCTCAATCTCTACCGCCCCCGCTTCTGGTGCCGCTACGTCTGCCCGACGGGCGCGCTGCTCGGCCTGTTCGCGCGCCGTCCCGCCCTCCGCCTGACATCCATCAACGGCGACTGCAACAACTGCGGCCTCTGCACGCGCGTCTGCCCCGCTGCGGCGGAACCCGAGCGGCAGGACGAACATCTCGCGGGCGAGTGTTTCGGCTGCTGGAACTGCGTGGAGGTATGCAAAAAGGGATCGCTTGATTTCCGATTCGCCGCCCCCTTCAGTCGTGGTGTGAGCGCGGTGGATATCGGCAAGCGGCGCACCATCGGCAGCCTGCTCGGCGGTCTGGGTGGGCTGGCGCTCTTCCGGATCTCGCCTCGCGCCCAGGGGCTGGACCACAACCCCGAACTCATCCGCCCGCCGGGATCGCTGGCCGAGCCGGACTTCCTCTCACGCTGCGTCCAGTGCGGACTCTGCATGCAGGCCTGCCCAACGGCGGTACTGCAACCGACGTTCGACGAGGCCGGTCTCGAGGGCCTCTGGACACCCATGCTGCGGCCGCGCCCGGGCTACTGCGAATACGAATGCAAGCGCTGCTCCGAGGTCTGCCCCACCGGCGCGATCGAGGACCTGCTGCTCGAAGCCAAGAAGCAGGTGAAGATCGGACTGGCCTCTTTCGACACCACCCGCTGTCTCCCCTACGCCTACGGGCGCGAGTGCATCGTCTGCGAGGAGCACTGTCCCGTGCCCGACAAGGCCATCTATTTCGAGGAGGTGGAGGTGCCTCTGCGGGACGGATCCACGCGTTTGCTCAAGCAGCCCAAGGTCGATCCCGATCTCTGCATCGGCTGCAGCATCTGCGAGGCGAAATGTCCCTTCACCGACTTGGCGGGGATCCGCGTCACCAGCGCCGGCGAGACGCGACACCCGCGCAACCAGCCGATCCTGCCGGAGGCCTCAACCGACGAATGGGGCTATTGAATTGACACACGGAGATGCTGCGGAGTATTTACTCCGCAGCGAAGAGCCAGAAGCCGGTGGTTGGCGCCGCCGGCTTCTCATTTAGTTTGAGGACGATCTCCAGGCCGGACATGACCCGCACCACCGCGACGTAAAGCCCCCGGTAATCCTGCAGGAGCAGCCAATCCTCGCTCGACTCGACCTGCTCCAGATACCGATCATGATTGAGGCGGAGGTTCTCCAGAACACGCGCCGCCTGTCCGCCGGGATAGTCGATCCGCATCAGGATATAGGGCTCCAGCCCACTTTGACGATAGTTCCCCACGGCGGCGAACGTCTCCCCCGCAAGCTGCAGGATATCACCCTGCCCCAAAGTGTAGATGGGCTCCAGCGCCAGGGCCCCTCTGATCAGACGACGACTCCCCCGCATCAGATCCCTGTCCGGCAGAGCGGTGAAGGGATCACCGAGATAGTGATCGGGGATCCCCGGCAGGGTATGCTCCACCAGCGTCCTGATCACGGGCAGCAACCCGGCATCCCCGGAGAAGTTGTTGACCTGCACAAAACAGTCGCCACGGATCAGCGACAGTTGATAGGGGTTCCAGGAGTGTCGCACTGGCAGATCCGCTGCGGGATTCTCCTCGCCGACTTGCGCCAGGTAGATGCCCAACGCTCCGGTCGGGCAATCCATGTGGTAGATCTCCAGCGTCAACTCCTCCTCGCCATGCACATAGCCCTGCACGTTGAGACTGAGGAAGCCGAACTCCTTGAAGAGCTCGGCGCCGCCGTTGATGTGACCGTAGAGATCGCTGGCGCGATAGATCCGCTCGGTGCCGCTTTTGATCCACCCGGGGACAAATCCGTCGGCTGGCAAAGTGCCGCTGGTCACGGCCACGACCTCATCCGCCCCCTGGCCGCTGCCGGCGCAGGACGCCGACAGCAGACAGGACAGCAGAATCAATATGCGCAGATGATTCATGTTCACGCTTTGAGGTGCTCGATCTTCGCGGGGTCACCGATGCCCAGACCCAACCGCTCGGCATAGTGCAGATAGTCGGTGAACATGGGATGCTCGTTGACCTGCACCCCCATCTCCTTCCGCTTGGCGACCATCAGGTCGTGACAGGCGCGATCCAGGGCGATGGGATCGGTGGCGAAGAACAGCCGATTGTACTCCCAGGTGAAATCGGCGGCGGGCATCGGACCGCCATCGTACTGACCGCGCAGGCCGTCGATGACGTTGAGCACCAGCTTGTCCCGCACGGCGGGGAAGGCCAGGACCTCGGTGCAGACATCGAAGAAGAGCGGCTGGTGCAGGCGACCGGTGTTGCTGATCACCCCGTAGCCGAGATTCTTCGTGGCCATGGAGATGCCGTTGCCCGTGTTCTTGAACACCGGCAGGTTGATGATCTTCGTCAGCTTCTGCGTCACCAGTTTGCCGAAGTGCGATCTCTTGCCGTTGTGGACATGCTGATGGCGATAGGTCTCCTCCTGCATGGCCTCGACATCGGCGTAGTAGAAAACGTCGGGATCGAAATCGACCTCGTTGCGGTGAGTGCCGTCATCGTTCCGCCAACCGCTCTGGCTCGCACCCTCCCCGAAGGCGGCCATGTCCATCTTCTGCAGGCTGGCGATGCCGACGCCGGGGAACCGCTCCTCGGTGTAGCCGGAGTCCGCCAGCATGTCACCGAAACGATCCCAGATGATGATGTTCCTTTTCTTCATTCCATTGTCGGTCAACCAATCGATGACCGCGTCCACAAGCTCCAAACGCGTGTTGATCAACCCGGCGCCCACGGGATTGACCTTGATCCCCACGATATCCCTTTTCGAGAAGAGTTTCTTGAAGCTGCTCTTCATGCTTTTGCCGGTCAGCTTCTTGATGCCCCGCTCGAACATGTCCTTGACGACATCCGCCGCGGGTTCCCCCTCGGGCATAGCGGCTTCATCGTACACCTCGACGAGGCGGCCGGGGTACGGTCCCGGAATGGAGCTCTTGGTGCGGGGGATCTCAAGGATCTCCGCGATGTTCGTTGCGGGTTTTCCGTCCTTCCCCGACTCGGCCCAGGCGGCCGGTGTGCCGAGAACGACACCGGCGCCCAGGGTGCCGGTTACTTTGAGGAAATCTCGCCGGTTGGCGATCAATCTGTCTTTCATGCTTTTGTAGCGCGACATGGCGCCCCCTTCCTGGCGGGCGCACTGCGCCCAGGTCATCCCCCAAGGATATTCACCCGATAGTTGCCCTTTCCGATGATCAGGTCAAGGACAGCCTACGGTCAGGTTGATTATTTTCGATCCGCAACGGGGATTACGATGTGGCGGAGCAGGAGCGCGCAATCAGGATGATGGTTGATCGGGGCTCCGCCGGCAGCTCCTCCCCGTGGATCGGTTCGGCTTGCTCACACATCAGCATGGCGTCCGGACCGTTGAGGCTGGTGTCCATGACGCGATGCCAGCGTTTGTCGACGGGCAACGGGGGCAACATGAATAACTGGCTCTTCCAGTGGGAGTTCAGGATCACGAAGATCCTCTCATCAGCCTCCGGGTGGCGCAACTGATAGGCGAGTATGCGTGATTCGGCATGCCAGTCGGGATCATTCAACTTCTGTCCATGCCAGGTGATCGACGGCGAGTAGCCGTCATCTTCGGTCCGCCAGAATTTCTCCTCGGCGAAAATCCGGTAACTGCGCCGGAAGGCGATCAGACGGATCAGGAATTCCAGCAGGTCGTCGTTATTTTCGACATCATCCCAGTCGAACCAACCCAGTTCGTTGTTCTGACAATAGGCGTTGTTGTTGCCCCTCTGACTGCGACGCACCTCATCCCCCATCCAGAGCATGGGTGTGCCCTGGGCGAGTATGAGGATCGCCAGGAAGTTCTTGATCTGCCGCAGACGGAGCAGATCTATAACGGGATCGTCGGTCGCCCCCTCCACTCCGCAGTTCCAGCTGATGTTGTTGTTGGAGCCGTCGCGATTATCCTCGCCGTTGGCATCATTGTGCTTCTCGTTGTAGGAGACGAGATCGGCCAGGGTGAAGCCGTCATGGCAGGTGATGAAGTTGATGCAGTGCCCCACCTCACCTCCGGGACGGCGGTAAAGGTCGGGGCTGCCCAGGATGCGGCAGGCGACGATGGGCACCATGCCGGAATCATCCTTGACGAAACGGCGGATGTCGTCCCGGAACGGACCGTTCCACTCGGCGAAACGATCACCGGAAAAGGAACCGACCTGGTAGAGTCCGGCGGCATCCCAGGCCTCGGCGATCAGTTTGGTGCCGGCCAGCACCGGGTCGGAATCGATGGACCAGAGGATGGGCGGATCGTCGAGAGGATGCCCCTCCTCGTCGCGCGACAGCACGGAGGCCAGGTCGAAACGGAAGCCGTCGATATGCATCTCGGCCACCCAGTACTGCAGGCAGTCGCAGATCAGGCGACGCATGATCGAGTGATTGGCATTCACCGTATTGCCGCAGCCGCTGAAGTTCGTGTAGCGTGAATCGTCCTCTTTCTCGAGAATATAGTAGGCCGAGTTCTCGAGTCCGCGGAAGCTCATGGTCGGACCGCGATGATCCCCCTCGGCGGTGTGATTGAAGACGACATCCAGGATCACCTCGATGTCGGCCTTGTGCAGCGCCTTCACCATATCCCTGAATTCGTTCACGGGGCCGAGCTTATCGCCCGAGGCGGCATACCCGCTGTGGGGGGCGAAAAAGCCGATGGTGCTGTAGCCCCAATAGTTCTCGTGCCCCAGGGGTGCATCCATCTCGTCGAACTGATGGATCGGCAGCAGCTCGACGGCGGTCACACCCAGTTTTTTGAGATAGGGAATCTTGTCGATCACCCCGGCATAGGTGCCCTGTCTTTCGAGACTCACCCCCGAATTGGGGTTGCGGGTGAAGCCCCCCACATGCATCTCGTAGATGATTGTCTCGCTGTAACTGTGCTTGGGATGGACATCCCCCTCCCAATCGTAGTCGGAGGAATCCACAACCACACACTTGAGCGCCTGAGAGCAGTTGTCACCCGGCTCGAACGCGGCAATACGGTCGTAGGCCTTCGGCTTAACGATACAGCGACTGTAGGGATCGAGGAGAACCTTGTCGCCGTCGAAGCGCAACCCCTCCTCGGGTGCCCAGGGACCATGCGCGCGCCAGGCGTAGATCTGCCCCGCCGTCAAACCCGGAACGTAAACATGCCAGTAGTAGAAGGTCCGATTGCGTTTGGCGTCAAGCGTGATCACGCGCGCAGGTTCCGAGTTATCGGCGAGATTGAAAAGGAGCAACTCCATCTTCTCCGCGTTCTTGGAGAAGATGCTGAAATTGGCGCCGCCGGTATAAACGGTAGCGCCCAGCGGATAACTCTTTCCCGGGAATACGCCTGCTGGCACGAATCACCTCTCACCAGATCTGAAACGGAGGACGAGGATTCCAATAATGAGCAATATTCACTCCGGTGGCAAACTATTTCAAGTCGGCAGTCATGGCTGCGAAAGGGGTCCTGTAAATGACGGTCGTGAAGTCGGACATCAACAGCCCCATCCTGACCGGATCTTCCTCATGGCGCCTCAGGATATCCCGTTCCGGAGCCGGCAGGGGGGCAATCGCATCCGTTTCGACCGCCCCCGATGCTGCTCGCGCCCCCCCGTGCAGGCGCCTTCAATCACAACCGATGCGGTAATTATGATTACTGAAGGTCGAGAAAGCGTCCGCCGCATCAGGTTTGAAACAGCACATCACTCTGTCCCGGTAATGGTCCGCATCCGGTCGTTCGCTGCCGCGGGCAAACGCTGCGGGGTGATCGGGGATATCGAAATGGATAGCGGTCGTATGAAGGAGCCGGGGGAGCCGCAAAGTGCGGACAGGTGCAACTCCTGAATAAGGCTATCGAATGCGACGCCGGAATGGCGGCAAGAGAGGAGCGCGTCCAACGTGTCATCAATGGGGACGATATTCCGCCGGCGATTAGCCTGGCCTTGCCAAACCGAACCGAAGCATTCATCTTGAAGCGGCAGGAAACTTCACCGTCACCCGAGAGGATTCAAGTTGCCCAACGAAGCCATCCCCCTGTTGACCTACATCCTGATCATCGTCACGCTCATGGTCACCTATCGCGGCTTCAACAGCCCTGAATTCTTCCGGCGGGGCAAGTTCGAAGTCGGTGCTATCCTGCAGGAGCGAGAGGTGATGCGGTTGATCACCTCCGGTTTTCTCCACGCCAACTGGGCCCATTTCCTCTTCAACATGTACTGCTTCCATTCGTTCGGCAGTTCGCTGGAGCTGATCTATGGACTGCCCCTGCTCGCGATAATCTACGCCGCCAGTCTTCTGGGCGGGAATCTGCTTTCGCTGGGGCTGAACCGTAATCGGCCCCGATACGCGGCGATCGGCGCTTCGGGCGCAGTCAGCGGCGTTATCTACGCCAGCATCTTCCTGCTCCCCGGCGGCGCGGTGCGCATCATGTTCATCCCGATCAATATCCCTTCGTGGATCTTTGCCGTAGCCTATATCCTCATCTCGATCTTCGGCATGGAGCGGAAAAAAGGGCGCATCGGTCACGAGGCGCATCTGGGCGGGGCACTCACCGGTATGCTAGTGGTGCTGCTTGCCTATCCCGGCGCAATACTGGCCAGCCCGATCCTGTTCGCCAGCATCGTCCTGATCATGTTCGCCTACCTGATCTATACGCGGATGAAAACCGGGGTTGACCCACGTTAATGAAGCTGACGGATCTTCAGTGTCCAGGCATGGCTGCACGGCGGTGCGCTGCGGATCGACTCCGGCAGATTCACCGACAGGCGATCGTCACTAATCTCCCACTCCAGCCCGACTGTGGAACCGAGCAGCGTGACCTCAATCACCTGCCCCGCCCGGGGCAGAGTTGCCGTGATCCGCTCCGGAGGCGCAGGGCGATCATCCCCAGGCAGGATGATGATGTTCAGACAGCCGTCTGCGTTCAGGGTGAAGCGAAGATCGTCCGCAGCATATTGTCGCAGGGGACTGGAACCGTGGATCGCCTCGCCATTCACCTCAAGCCAGGCACCGATCCCGGCGAGCCGCTCATAGACGACATCCGACAGGCAGCCCTGCGCATCCGGCGCCACATTGAGCAGCAGGTTGCCTCCACGACAGACGATCTCCACCAGCAGGTGTATCAATTCCCGCGTCGTCTTCATCCTGTCCGTCGGCGACCAGGACCATGACTCCCCCATGGTCAGGCAACTCTCCCAGGGCCCATGCGGCGGCTCGGCCGGCACTCTCTGTTCCGGAGTGACGTAGTTCTCATACTCCCCGGCAACGGTGCGATCCACGACGAGCAGACCAGGTTGATGCGATCGCGCCTTGCGGGCCAGGCCGGGCAGGTCGAGGTCCTGATCGTATGGACTCCTGCACCAGTCCCGCACCTCGTCGGTAATCGTATTCAGCGGACGCACCCAGCCGCCATCCAGCCAGAGGATGTCGATCTCTCCGTACCGGCTCATCAACTCTTCGATCTGCCCATGGGTAAATGCGCGGAAGCGATCCCAGCGATCCGCGTGACGCGCGGTGTCGTAGTTGACGTTGCGATCGGGGTTGGGAAACTCGGGCGCCCAGTAATCGGGATGGTGCCAGTCGGGCTTGGAGTAATAGGCGCCGATCCCGAAGCCGCGGGCGCGGAAAGCCCGGAAGACTTCATGCGTGATATCCGCACGCGGGTCGTCGGCAAAGGGGCAGGCGGCAGCGGTGACGCCGAAATCGGACAACCCGGTTCCGAACATGTTGAAGCCGTCGTGGTGCTTGGTCGTGAAGACCAGGTACTTCATCCCTGCGGCATACGCCGCGTCGGCCCACCTGTCAGGAGCGAATTTCCGCGGATTGAATGTCTGTTGGAGTTCTTCATATCGACGACGGTATTCGTCGTAATTCTCAAGGTGGCGCTTGCACCAGGGTTCATCCTCACGACAGAGGGACCACGACTCGACAATCCCCCATGCACTGTAAATCCCCCAGTGGATCATCAATCCGAACTTCAGATCCCTGAACCACTCGAGCTTGCGCGCTATCGTGGAATCCATGCTCCATGCCCTCCCGATCAGCTTGCCATACTGATGCTCGGGGGACATCGAGTCAAGCGATCTGGTTCCTCTTGTCCGTCTCCGATTCCACCTGATAACCGCCGGTGTGCCTCTGGTCGATGATGTAGTTGCTCACCCGCCGCGCCTTGGCCTTCTTCTTCATATCGCCGAGAATCGAGCTGAACTGCCCCGGATGCTCGATGCTCCCCTCGTAGTTCATGGCAACGGCGATCGACAGGCTGACGAAGGGGAAAAACTCCATGTCGCCGGTCCGGTTGATCGCCCGCAGCCCCCCCTGCTGGACATCATCCTCATCGTAGAGTTTGCGGACCATCAGGTCGAAGCGTTTGATCATCTCTTCGCAGACGGATTTGATGCCGTGACAGGGGATGATGAAGACAAAATCATCCCCTCCGACATGCCCCACCATGCTCTCCTCTTTCAGATTGGTGACCTGAAGCGAGGTCGCCAGCAAACGGGCCACCAGACGGATGACCTCGTCTCCGCGCGCAAAGCCGTATGTGTCGTTGAAGGCCTTGAAATTATCGAGATCGATATAGCCAACCGCAAAGTTCTTTTTCGCCTCCAGCTTCTCGGCGATACAACGTCGGATGGCGTTATTGCCGCCAAGACGGGTCAGAGGGTTGGCATCCAGTTCGCGAGTACCGCTTTCGCAACAAAGGCGAATCCGCAGCGCCAGAATCTCCGGGTCGCTCCAATCGGTGACGAAATCATCGATGGGCATCGATTCCCAGTCAAGTATCTCTGCGAGATCCGTTTCATTGATCCGCATGATGATCGGGATATGCGCCAGGGCGTGATCGAGTTTGATCATCCGAGCGAATTCATAGCCATTCTCCGAATCGGACACCCGATCCAGAACAATGGCGGCCGGGGGAGATTCGAAAACGCCACCGATCGCCTGCCCCTGGTCCTCCAGAAAAACCGGATCGATACCCCAGCGGGTAAACGAAGCGGCAACATCCTCGCGCTGCTTCAATTCAGCGGGGATAATCATCACGCTCAAACGACGAGTCAAATCCATATGTGTTTCATCCTGCAAGTTCGGAGACATCCATGTTTTCAAGTTCGAAGACCACTGTGTGGATCAGTTCCTGTAATTCATCATCATCCAGCCCCAACTCCCGCACACAATCCTGATCGATCAGCGGCACGAGTTTATCCCCGGCATATCCGAAATCGGAGGCGCGAACCAGTGCGTTGGCCAGTTGCACGATAGCCGCCGTACGTCTGCCCACTGTGGCGCGCGCAGGCTTGGGATAACAGGTCACGGCTTCACAAAGACGTGGAGGTATATTCCACTCGTCGCAGAGGAACCCGTTGATATCCAGATGAGTCAGATTGCCGAGGATTTTGCGCTCCGCCTCAAAAAACGTAATACTCTCCTCTTCGACCACCGTCTGAATCGCCTTGAACTCATCCCCGAATTCGAGGGCGATGACCACCTTGCCGAGATCGTGCAACAGACCGGCCACCTGCGCCTCCTCAGGATCCGGCTCCCCGATCTGGCGGGCGATGACGCCTGCAGCCATAGCGGTCCCAAGGGAGTGCTCCCAGAGGCCGACCATGCTCTCGGTCATATACTCGACGATGGATATCCCAAGCAACAGCCCCTTGACCACGGTGAATCCCAACAGCACCAGAGCCTGGGTGATGGTCGAGATCCGGTTGGGGAATCCGTAAAACGAGGAGTTGACCAGTCTGAGAACGCGGGCGGTGATCACCTGATCCTTGCCGATCATTTTGCCAAGTTCGGCGCTGGAGATATCGTCGGATTCGGCCATGAGGCAGACTTTCTTCACGACTCCGGGCAACGTGCGCAACGTACGGATATTCTTCAAGCGCCTCTGGACCAGACGGGTGTCAATTGTCATCGTTGACCTCCAGCTTCTCAGCTTCCTCGAGCTGGTGATCTTCTGTAGCCATCTTTCTGAAGGCCTCGACGAACATATTCTTGATCCGCATCATGAAATCGTTGTCGTCATGATTGGCAAAACCCCGATCCAGGGATGCCAACCTCTCCTCCAGAGCCATGGGGTGCTGACCGGGCAAGTCCACCGGATGCCCTTCGACATAGATCACGGTCACCCCCCGATTCTCCAGAATGGACAGAGTCTTATCGGTCAACTCGGCACCCTGGGCCGCCAGGATCATACCGTTATCATTTTCAACCGGCTTTGCCAGCACCAGGCCCGGCTGCCAGTGTTTTATCCCCAACTTCTGCATTTAACACAGCCTGTCTGTCAATTTTTACCGGGGGCGCAGTTGCCCTTCCGGGTATATCACGGCGTACCTTCAACTTACAAAGCTCGCCCAGCAAGTCGCTTCACCTCATCGGTTCCAGAGCAAGGTTTGCTCCAGACATCGATCGGAACCGATCCCCCCATGATTTCCCCACACGGTGCATCCGCCAGCATGCGCCCTCTCGCTGATCACGATTGATCCAGATCCGGTTTTTTCCCGATCCTCCAGACGCCCCTCATGTATAATCCGGGACAACTTCGGAATCAGGCTTCACCGTTTCGTATGTGCAGTCGATCCGTTTGGCGGAATTACCGGCAAGGTCCAAATCGATGCCCTATCTCATCACGATCTTCATCTATCTATTCGCACTCGTCGCCATGGGGATCTACAAGTCGAGACATGTCAAAACCATGTCCGATTTCGCCGTGGCCGGCCGCAATCTCTCGCCATGGATCCTGGTCGGAACCATGCTGGCCACTTGGATCGGCACCGGCTCAATCCTGGGCAATGCCGGGAAGGCTTATGAAACCGGTATGGCTGCACTCATTCTGCCCCTGGGTGGCGTGATGGGGATCGTGCTCCTCACCCGCATTGCGGGCAGGGCCAGGAGGTTTGAGCGATATACCGTACCGGAGATTATCGGCGATCGCTTCGGTCACCTCCCACGCTTGCTCAGCGTCGTGGCGCTGGTACTGGCCTACCTTGTGATCGTCAGCTATCAGTACAATGCAGGCGGCACCGTTATCTCCACCATTCTCACCGACGAATCCGGCAAGGCCCTGCTTTCGCCCGGTGTGGCGACGTTGATCGCGGCGGTTTTCATTGTCGCCTATACGATGCTGGCGGGCCTGCTCAGCGTCGCCTACACCGATGTCGTCAACGGTATTATCATGACCCTCGCCCTGGCGGTGGCGCTGCCGTTATTCTGGATCAAGGCGGGCGGTTGGAGCGGTATGGAGAGCGCCTTCGCCGCATCGGGACGCCCCGGACATATGACTTTCCACGGGATCTATTCGGGGATGGACATCATCAACTTCTGCCTCCCCCCCTTCCTGCTGGTTCTCGGCGACGCCAACATGTTCCAACGCTTCTTCGCGTGCAAAGACGCCCGAGGCGCGCAGCGGGCGACAACCATACTGGTGTTCGCCGTGCTGCTGATCGAGCTCATGATCATCGCCTCCGCCTGGGTGAGTTCCAGCCTGATCCCCGATGCGGCCAACGGCAAGCACGTCCTGATCTACTCGGCGGTACGCTTCCTGCCCCTGCCGCTCGGGGCGATCATGCTCACGACGATCGTAGGGATAATCATCTCCACAGCCGACTCCTACCTGCTGGTTCCCGCCACAACCCTGGTGCGGGACATCTACCTGACCCATATCAATCCACAGGCGAGTGAGAAGCGGATTGTCCTGCTCAGCCGCCTGATCGTTCTGGGATTGGGATTCCTGGCTTATCTCGTATCACGGGGGTTTGCCGAATCGGCAGGGTTCTTTGAGCGCGCGCTGTACGCCTATACGATTTACGGGGCAGCGATAACTCCGGCACTGCTCGCGGCCCTCTTCTGGAAAGGTGCGACGAAGATGGGCGCCGTGGCGTCAATAATTGCCGGAACGCTGACGACTCTGCTCTGGAAGGAGGCCGGTTTCGTCCGTCATATCGTGCCCGATTCCATATATCTCCAATTGGACGAAGTGTTGCCGGCGATTATTATGTCCGTCCTCGGACTGGTGATCGGCAGTTTTCTGACCCGACGGCGGAGTTGATCCCTCGACTGCAGCAGATGGATTCGCACCTCCATATCAGTTTGAGATGTAACCAGATAGATCTTCTGGTGTCTAAGGCATCATACGGGAAACATCAGTGCGATCAGACCGTACGCGTGTAAGTTCCCGAAAGGAGATACCAATGAAAGTATGGCTGAAGCCAATACCTGCAATCTGTCTGTTACTCACTGCAATGACGATATTGAGTGCTGATCCCGCCAACGCCAAGAAGATCCGCAAAACCTTCGACGTTAAACCGGGGGGCGAATTGGTAGTCGATACCGATGTCGGTTCCATCGAGATCAAGACCATCAAGCAGAATCAGGTTGAGGTCGAGGTTCTCGTCTCCGGTCGCGATGAGGACGATTTCAAGATCGATTTCAAGCATCAAGGCGAGGATGTCGAGATCCGTGGTGACCGTCGCAAACGCAGCATCATCAACTGGGGCAAAAATCTCAAAGTACGCTTCAGGATTCTGGTCCCCGAGCATTACAATATCGACATCGAAACATCGGGCGGCTCAATCATCGTCGACGACCTGGAGGGCCGCGTGCATGCCGAGACCTCCGGCGGCAGCTTGGAGTTTGGCAACATCAACGGTCCGGTGCGAGGTCACACCTCCGGTGGCAGTATCACTCTGGAGGGATGCGAGGGTGACGCCGACATCAACACATCCGGCGGTTCGATCCGGATTGGTTTCGTCAATGGCGATATCACGGCGCACACCTCCGGGGGCGGTATCGATATCGAAGAGGCACGCGGTACGGTCGAAGCCGAGACATCCGGCGGCAGTATCCATGTGCGTGAAGTGATGGGGACAATCTCAGCTTCAACCTCAGGTGGCGGCATAACGGCTTACATCACCGAGCAACCCAGGGGGGACTGCAGACTCACAACATCCGGCGGTAGCGTCAAAGTTTATCTGGCTTCGGACATCAGCCTGGATCTGGACGCACGCGGCGGCGACAGGGTGCGCTGCGATTTCGATGTGCCGGATCGGTCCCGCAACAAACGAACCCTGGTTGGCGAGATCAATGGCGGGGGCCCGGAACTATACTTGCGCAGTTCAGGTGGTGGTGTCCGCATTATTGAGCGTTAACCTTTCCATACCCAGGTTGATCGGATTCACAAGCAGGGCTCTCCCATCAAGGAGAGCCCTCTCTCTATCCTGAATCCCGGCACGTTCATATGACGATATGAGCAAGAGATCAACTCAATGCACATCTCTGTTCCGAAACACTTCATTTTGGCAAACACCTGTCGATATAGAATTGAGCGCTCTCACCCGGCCATGCAGGGCATGAAGTGAGTGTGCACAATCCAGAACAATCGATAAGGAGTTGAGAGAATGACAAGTGACTTCTCTGGTATTAAGGACAGCAGTCCGCTCCCCAGCGTCAAAAGCCTGACACTGCCTGCCGAGATGCAGGAGTTGATGGATGAATACATCCAGTCAACCCTGGCACTGCTCCATTCTCTGGAGGAGGTAGCTCTGGATATAGACTCCACACGAGCATCGGAGGATAACGTCCAGCAGGTTCTCCGAATTATCCACACCATCAAGGGTGAGGCTGGGATCGTAGGGCTGACTGCGGTTTCGGATTTCAGTCACGAAACGGAGAGCGCTGTCCCCCTCCTGGAGGGGGAGGCCCTGACCGACATGTTGCTCCGATATAAGGACTGGATTTGCGACGCGTTGGAGTGGATGGCATCCGCAAAGACATCGGTGTGATCTCCTCAGAATACCCGGTCAATCATATTCCTTTGAGTAGGTGTTGCCATATTCATCGGCCCAGTGCAACTCCACCTCCCAGCGATCAAAATCGGACTCATCATCAATGCAGTCAAACTCGACCTCCGTCCACGCGGAATCGCCACAGCGCAGATCGGGGAATGAAAGCGTTCGACGGGCGATGACCCTGCAGTCATCGATCAGTTTCAACGTCCCCCAAACGGCATATGCCCGCTCGTTTCCCCTGTTGCGAATATTGACCTCAGCCTCCAGCCCTCCAAAGGGCCAGCCTCCGCAGGAATCCCACTCGATGAAGCTCAACTTGACCTTCGGTTTACCGCATGAGGGCGAAAACAGATCGGAACAGCATCCACCAAGGAGGAGCGGTACAAGGGTTAAAACGAGGACGATAAAGCGGGTATCTATTCGGCGAAGCATATTCATAGCTTCTCCTCAAACTACTGAACGGCAACTGGATGAAATACGAACCGAGCCATCAGTTCCAGCCCAAGCCGTCAATAGCGCACCCGTGTCACGACTCTCCGCGACAGGCAGCGCCAGGCGCTGGGTGCGCCGGCAGCTGACGATCGAGTGCTCCGAAGACGAAGTCACCCCGATCCTCAACAGATGGTCCACACACAATTGCCCAGCTACAAAGGGGCCACCTCGGGGGCCCGCACCTCGATACAGGCCGAACTGCCGCCCCTATCCCGTTACCACTACGCCACTTACCCGCCAGCCCTATTGACGGCAATCTGGAATGGTGAACATGTCTGCATCTCGGTGGCTGTCCTCGATCAGTTCCTCGGCGAAGTAGTTCCAAATCATCTGGCACCTGTAGCGCCAGTCTCCAAGTCCATGTCCGGCTCCCGGCACTATAAACATGTCAAAACGTTTGCCGGCCTCAATGAAGGCTGCGACCATGCGATACATGTGTCCCGGATGGACATTGCCATCCAACTCGCCATTGATCATCAGCAGCCGTCCCTGCAGCTGATCCGCCAGTTCGATATTGCCCTGGGGCTCACAGCTCCACACCAGCGAGCCATCCTCGGCCTCCACCCTCTCCAGGCCGAAATATCGCTCGCCCCAGATATGGTAATACTGTCCCGGATCATTGGGCGCAGTCATGGCCACACCGACCTTGAAGAATTCCGGATAGACCAGCATCGCCGACACGGTCATGAAGCCGCCCGAGGAGCTGCCGAAGATACCGACACTATCGAGATCTATATAATCGTGCCGTGCCGCCAGTTGCTCGATTACGACCTTCTTATCCTCCAGACCGTAATCACGGAAGTTGTCCGATTGGTACATGCGGTAGGCTAATCCCCGTTCCGGCGTACCACCTCGATTGCCGAAATGCACAACGATGCATCCCAGGTTGGCGAGATAGAGTTCGGTGTTGATCGGCGAGAATGCGCGTGGGATGTATTCCCCCTGCCGGCCGGGATACACATGGGTGACAATCGGATACTTGCGGGTCGGATCAAAATCGAAGGGTTTGTACATGACGCCCCAGTGGTCGGTCACACCATCAGCCGCTTTGGCCTTGAAGATCTCCGGAGGCTGCCACCCCGCCTCGACCAGGCGTGAGATGTCGCTCCGTTCCAGTTCAAGCAGCAGGTTTCCCCTATTATCCCGAACCTCACTGGTGTAGGGCAGATCGACGCGGGAATGGATATCAACGAGATACTTGTTCGAGGGGGACAGCGATACGCTATGCTCGGCATCGGCAGGGGTCAACAGCTTCAGCCCCGAACCGTCGAATCCCACCCTATACAGATGACGATAGTAGGGATTGCGCCCCTCCTCGCGCCCGTTGGCCAGGAAGTAGAGTACGCGCCGCTTGGCATCCACCGCCACGATCTCATCAACATTGAACTCACCTGTCGTAACGCTGTTGAGAACAGCGCCATTGTCGTCGAGCAGATAGTAATGCCCCCACCCGTCTCGCATGGACCACCAGAGATATTCGCTGGATGCGGGCAGTTCGTATAGTGGGTGGATATAGACCTGCCCACCTTGCCGCTCCTCCTCGAGCACCTCGACCGCTGTCGTGGCGGGATCGAGCCGACAGAGATCGAGTTGGCTGTAATCACGGCTGCGTCGCACAAAACTCAACCCGGCGGAATCCGCATCCCACCACAGAGTCTCATGAAACAGATCGATCAGGGTCTGATCCTCCCACCTGGCGACATCCATGCTGCGCAACTCGCGAGTGGCGGTGGTGAATAGCCAGAGTTCATTCCTGCCTACCTCCTCTCCGGGCAGCGGATACTTGAAGGTGCGCAGTGTCGGGCGGGGATCACTGAGGCTCTCCACCAGCCACATCTCCTCCACATCCCTCTGATCCTGACGCACTGTGACGAAGTAGCGGGAATCGGGGGACCAGGCCACGCCAACCTGCCGTTTCTCCCGGTCATCCGCAGTGATCACGGCATCATCCTGGTTCCACCCGTAGCCGGGGGCACCGTCGAAACTCAGTTGAATCGGATCCATCCCCGGCGTGGAGAGATCGAGCAGGTAGAGATCATTGCCGATGGCAAAGACACTGAGAGAGCCGTCGGGGGAATCGTTCCGCCAGGATTCGATATCCGGCTCACCGACCTCCTCGGGTATTCTCCCGAGAACCCCTGTAGCGATGGCATAGTTGAAACGCTCCTCCTTGAGACTGAAGTTGAGCGACTTATCCCCGGGCAGATATTCAATATCCTGCAGATAGAGATGCTTACTGTCGTGCGCCTCCCCCGTCAAGCGGGTCAGCGCGGAGGCCAGCTGCATCCGGTCGAACAGGGGGCGGCGTGTCTTCTTGGCGGGATCAACCAGATAATAGTGCCTCCCTTCGCTACTCGAGTACTTGTACCAGAAACGATCGCTGCTCCCGATCCATACCGGAGTCACACCGCGTGCATACAGTTTCTCTATGATCTTGTCCGGGAGCCACTTGTCGGCCAACTCGAAGTTGGCCTCACGAGCTGCCCCACCCTGCGCAATGAGAAGTATGACCAGAGTGCCGAGCAGTGGGATCAGTCTGGAGATAATCGTCGATGTGAAACTGGTTTTCGTGTGAGGGCGGGAATCCGGAACCGGCATCATTCTCCTCCAATGAGTACGTAGGCGGTCGACGACTCCTAATTCCTTAAGAGTCTCAATATGCAAGTTACTACGCAGGCCACACCAGTACAACTAATTTCTTAGGATTTCAGGCAGTATTCCAAAAAACCCCGCCTCCGGAGAGACGGGGTTTAAAAAACCGGGGGATCTTGGCAGGCTCGTCTGGATACTCCCGGCATCGTTCCGATCCGTTTATGTCAATGCGATCAGATCAGGAGGTTTCCGTACCCTGTCTCCTCTTGACGACCAGATAGATGCCGAGACCAACCAGGAACAGCGGCCAGTATTCAGCGACCCAATCCAGGGACATATCGAAGCGGGTGTTCAGGAAGAGAATCAATCCCAGCCCGATCAGCAGGAGCCCTCCACCCAGGGAACCTGAGGTCGGAATGGCAAAGTCGGCGGGCATCATGACCTCTTCTCCACCATCCAATGCCATGTTGTAGAAGGCGGCGCGACGTCCGGCATCAATGATGTTGTAGAGCCAGAAGAAGGGGAGGAAGACACCGAACATTGGCGTTAACGCGCCCATATCCGAGGCCAACAACATGATCACCACGGCAACGAGGGCCGCATGGGTGAAGCCACGCTGGTAGTACCCTACGTAAACCTGGCCGAGGCCGGGCATCAGGGACAACAGGCTCGCGAGGACCTGGGACTTGTACTGTTTGCCGCGGGGCGCTTTGATTCGACGCCCGCTGTTTCGATTACCTGTTTCGGTGTAGTTGATCTGTTCTCCGGAATAGCCATCATTTCCATGTGCATACCCGTTGGATTCCTGTTTGCCGTTCATGTCGGCCTCCTTGGTTAGTCTTTCTCGTCGTCGGATCGGGAGCCTGCCGGCATTGCCGTCCGTCCATCCTCATTCAGTTTGTCTTGCTCCAGTTGCTCGATTTCATCCTCTTCATTCCACTCGTGCCACACGCTCTTCAGATCGCGGCCCATCTCGCCCAGACTGATCGACATGCCGGGAACGTCCAGCTCCGCGATCGCACTACCCAGATCATCCGTGTGCTCTTGCAGGTCCTGCCAAGCGGGTGCTACCCGTTGACGGCGTACTCCAATATCCTCACTCAGGGAGTTGAACGATCCCACTACGATCTGCCCACTGTAGGACCAGACAACCCGGGCTCGCCTCTTGGCGGTGTCAACGACTACAGCCGCATCCGGCCCCAGAGTTGCGATCAGTGCATCAGGGCCACCCTGGACCAGCGCCAGGGCCCGGGGCGGGGCATTGCGCAGCGGGGAGATCGGCGTACCGCAGAGCAGGACCAGGACGATCAGGCTGACGTAGGCCGCCTCCAGCGAGAACCTGGGCCGCAGGTAGAGCTTCTGCCACCTGGCCTTGAGATTCTCCAATATGCTGTCGAACAGGGGAACCTGCGGTTCACGCATCTTCTCATCAATCTCGGCTGTTGCCCGCAGGACATCCGCCGTGAACGCGGCATCGGGTTCGATCTCGGCCATCACCGGCAGGGTCTCCCCCAGCCAGGCCAGATCGGCGGCCAGCACGGTACAAGGGCTGCAGTGCCCCATATGCTTGGCCAACAGGTCCGAATCCACTGCGTTCAGCTCCGTGTCGTCCAGGCGCTGCAGGAGTAGTTCATGCGCTCTTTCGCAGGGGGAGCCGCAGGTCTCCTTCAGGATGCGATCGGTCAATTCGTCATCATCCCTGATCGACAGCACCGCACGGTTGCGTTTGACAACCTCGTACAACTCGGCACAGTCCGCACACTCAGCCAGGTGTTCCTCGGCCCCCCTCCGGTCTTCGGCAGACAGGAGGCCATCGACGAAGTCGTCCAGCAATCTTTCCCATTCGCGGCAGTTCATCATGCGATTCCCCGCCTTTCTCCGGAATCGTCCCCGGAAGGTCCGTCGAGAGCACGAACGGCGTGCGCCAGCTCCAGCCGCGCCCTGTTCGAACGCGACTTGACCGTACCGACGGGGATACCGAGCATATCGGCTATCTCCTCCAGCTGCAGCCCCTGCATATCCTTGAGCAGAATGATCTCACAATTGATCTTGCTCATGCTCCGCATGGCGGTATATACGAGCCGACGTCTTGAATCGGTCACCCAGTCATCCTCGGGGGTCGGCCCCGGATCCACCAGGTTGTACATACCGTCGGCAGGGATGTCATGTCGCGGCGGACGGGACTTGAGTCGCCGCAAATGATCCAGACAGGCGTTGCGGGCAATCTTGATGATCCAGGCGAGAAACCGCTCGGGATCGCGACACTTGTCCAGACTGCGATAGATCCGCACGAAGATCTCCTGGGCCAGGTCGCGCGCCTCGTCAGTATTATTGACGTAGGTGTAGGCGACTGCGCAGATGCGCGACTGGTACTGGCGAACCATGTGTTCCCAGGCCAGTTGATCGCCAGCGCGACAGCGCTCCAGAAGCAGGGTGGTCTCCATCGTATCCTTTCAAGGTCTCTGAGGGTCTCTGATGTCTAGCGCGGGTTGTTTTCAAGCTCTCCGCTACCAGTCTCGTATATGGAGACGTAATCGGAAAGGTCAAGTTCGGTATCGAAGTGTTTTTTTTGAGTAGCGGATTACTGAAGATGTCGACTCGCACCGATGCAAGAACTGCGAAGCCGCTGCCGATCGGCTGCGACTCCGCAGTAATTTCGGGATATTGAAAGTCATCAGGTGACCCGTGGCGGGGTCCACTCCTCTTTGAGTGTGGCGAAGTAGACATCCTCAAGGTCCGCGTCCACCTTCTCAAACCCCTCACCGGGAGCCGTGCCCCCCAGAACGCGCACGGCTGTCCGCCCCCCCAGCAGGCGCATCGAGATCACCGGCAATGATTCCGTCAACTTTGAGACCTGATCCCCACTCACCACCCTCTCCCAGATCAGCCCCCTCATCTGATCGACAAGGGCGCGGGGATCTCCCGTGAGCAAAACCCGCCCTTTGTCGATAATCGCCAAACTGGTACAGAGTTCTCGGACATCGGCCACAATGTGGGTGGAGAGGATAACGACCACGTTTTCACCGATGCCGCTGAGCAGATTGAGAAAACGCTGACGCTCCTCGGGATCGAGACCGGCCGTTGGTTCATCGACAATGATCAGCTCGGGATCTCCGAGCAGGGCTTGCGCTATCCCGAATCTCTGCCGCATGCCGCCTGAGAAGGTGCCGAGCTTCTGCTTGCGGACATCCCACAGCCGCGTCATCTCCAGCAGGTTATGCACGATCTGCCTGCGACTTTTCGCCGGCTCCAGCCCCTTGAGAACAGCAAAGTGATCCAACAGATCCTCGGCCGATATCCTCTCGTAGACACCAAACTCCTGCGGTAAATAGCCAAGCAGGCGGCGCACGGTGTCCTTTTCGCTCAGTGCATCCACATCCCCAAGGGTGATACTGCCGTCATCGCAGTCCTGCAACGTGGCGATGGTGCGCATCAGGGTGGACTTCCCCGCGCCGTTCGGGCCCAACAAACCGAACATGCCGCAGGGGATGTCCAGGCTGATCCCCTTCAACGCCTGAACGCCGTTGCCGTAGGTTTGCGAAAGGTTCCTGATCGTCAGCATATTATCTCCTGCCTTTTCGTTGTTCGCTCCGGTCCACAAATATCACACCGTGTCATCCGTTTGATTCGCGATTGTCGACATCCCGCACGGATCCTTGTCGATGAGGTCGGCATCATGCCGCCGATCCCCATGTTGGGGGCATCAGTCCCCAAGCGTGCGGACGTTATCATCCGCTTTCCTGTCTATGAGCTTGTTGAAGGGATCGATTCCCGCTCGTGAAGGTTCGCGATCCACGACAATTTCCAGAGTGTCCTCACCCGATTGAATGCGATGTTTCCGGAGATACAGCACCTCCTCCTGAGGCCCCTCCCCCCCCTCGACATCGGCGAACACACCGATATCCACCCAGTCGTTCATGGGGATCTCCTCCTCGACACCCAGGCCGTCCGCTCGCATCTTGGCAGCCAGCAGGTCAATCGTCACCAGATAGCGTCCGTCCTCCAGTCGGCGGCTGTGAATCCCGGTCGCTCTGTTATCGAACAACGTGATCGTTTCGAACATATCCTCGATGATATACGCCAGGGAATCCGGTGTTTCGCGACGTATGTATTCCAGGAATTCGACCGTGGTCGTATAGGGCGGCTCCTGAAAAGCAGTATCGCTGATGTAACTGGAGATGGCTCGATTGACGGCCGCCTCACCTATGTAATCCCGAAGGGCATACATCACCAGGCAACCCTTGTTGTAGTGCAGGTACATCTGGTTCTCGACCAGCATCAGCGGCTGCTCGCACACGACCTCCTCGCCACGGCCGACCAGATATCCATCCAGTTCGTAACTGAGGAACCGGTGTATTTTTTCGGGGCCATACTCCTTCTCCATGACCATCAACGCCGAGTATTCGGCCAGGCTCTCCATCAACATGGTCGCCCCCTGGACATTGGCTCCGATCACCTGATGCGCCCACCACTGATGCGCAACCTCATGAGCGGTGCGATTGAAGACCATATCCATGTCCCTGTTCTTGACATGTGAGATAAAACCCGCCGCCTCCGAGAAGGGGATCGTGTTGGCGAAGGACTGGGCATACGCATTGTACCCGGGGAATTCGATGATCCGGAGTTGACGGTGCTGATAGGGGCTGAAGTTGGCCGAGCAATAATCCAACGCACTCTTCATCCCCTTCATCATGCGCTCGAGGTTGTATTCATGACCCTCCTGATAGTAGATCTCTAGAGCCACATCATTCCAGGTGTCGCGACGTACCGCATAATCCGCCGAAACATAGGAGAAGAAATTGAGGATCGGCGAGTCCATCTTGTAGTGGAAGTAGCGGCGTCCCCTCTCCACCCACTCTCTTTGAAGATATCCGGGAGCTATCGCAATCTGATCCATACTCGTGCTGACTGTCGTTTCAAAATCGATCCAGTCGGCATCAGGTGTCACGCAGTTGTCCTGCCGGGCTCGCTCATCGTCTACGGCGGCCATCCTCCCCTTGGGCGACAAACCGTGTCTGCGACGATGATTGGGATCTATCAATTCACGCTGCTCCGAATAACCGATAATCGGGAAGTAGTCGCTGTTCTCGAAGAAGGTGCCGTTGGCCACGATTTTAGCGTTGGCCGAGCCGCAGACAAACCCGGGGTTCTCCACAATCAAACTGAATTCCAGCGTACGCCCCTCGCCGGGAGCGATCGAATCGGCGAGTTGGTAAACACGGAAACCGCATTCGTCATCAGCAATGCTGACGGCCTCCTGTCCCGTTTTCAACTCCTCAATGCGGACGAAAGGATTTAGCGATACGTACAACTCGCCAATCGATACCGGGGTTTTATTCACCAGATCGTAGCGGCCGGCAATCTCCACCCTCCGCTCTTCGGGAAAGATATCGACATCCGCGTAGATACCTGTGATCCGGGGCTGCGGTTGCGCCTTGTAGTGGAGGTATTCCTTTTCATATCTGGCGCAAAGCGTCCTCTCGCGGGCAGATGACATGTACGTGTTGAGGATATTGGTATTGTAGAATACGTATCCCCCCATCAGCAGAGTCCCGGCCGCCGCCACCCATGTGACCACCCGTGTTCTCCCTCGCCAACGTTCACCGGCGGTTTTGAGTTTGCGATTCAGACCGGTTTCGGAACCGCGGGTCCAGAACAGTACCGCCAGCACCAGCAATCCCAGAGCCACGAAACCCCAGTAGATGTTCATGCTGATGAATCGCTGCATGAAATGACCATAGCCGTTCATGTCGGAATACTGGATTCTCCCCGCCTCGGGATAGCGGTAGATGAAGTGAGTCAATCCCCCCATCCCGGCTATTGTACGGATCATGAAGAACATGATGATGGCCAGGAAACCGATGAATTTGTTCGGAGAGAGCACCTGCAGCAATACGGCCAGCACACCCAGCAACAGAAAGCGCACGCTCATTATGAGGCAGCCCTTGAGATAGAGCAGCGGTTCGAAATGGAAATAGCCGCGCGAGATCTGCAGCAGCACTCCCGCCAGGACACCCGTCAGATTGAAAACTACGATAATCATCAACAGGGTCAGGATCTTTGCCCCGAGGAGGACCCAGTTGGGGATCGGCAGTGAGTCCAGCAGCGGGGCGATCATGCGACTGCGTTCGTACCAGACCATCTCACCGATGTAGAAGGTGATGATGATCACCAGCATCATCCCCATGCTGATGTTGATGCCCGTCACCATCAGTTGCGTCAAGGGGTAGGCATCGGTACCACGCTCCTGCCCGGCGAACCAGGTAAAACAGAGGACGAACAGCAAACCGAGGAGGAGCAGGATGATGAAGGTGTTGCTCTTCATCACAATCAGGCTCTCCACCCGCGTCTGTCGCAACAGCTGTCTGATCCCGGTTCGGAAACCGAAACGCCCCTTGAGGCGCAGAGGCGCGCTTCTGATTGCAGATACCCGACAATCATCTGCGACGACCAGCGCCTTGACCTTGCGACGCGACAAAGCGCGTGTATAATTGAAACGCCAGCAGCCTAGCACCAGGATGATCAGTCCCAGCGCGAGCCAGACCAGGCGATTTTGGAGAAGCCCGCCCGTGATGGAGGGCAAAATGGAGTTGAACTCGGTAATCGTCCAGTAACGGGTCAGGTTACTCAGAGCGCCGACCCCGGTCGGCTCCAGCAAAAGGCCAAGGGCATGGGTGTCCGTCATTTTGGAAACGAGCTCTTCGACCCAGTCCTGAACTCCCCAGAACACCACCACCAGCACATAGGCGGCGATCGCCTTGCGGCTCAAGATGGAGACCGCGAAGAACATAGCCCCCATAAGGATCAGATTGGGCACAACGAAAACCAGAAAGCCGTAGATATAAGGGCTGAACGAGAAAGGTCCCATTCGGGCCGCATCCTGCCAGGGGACGATCTCCGCCGCCAACATCCCCACCACCATGAAACCGAACAACAATATCGAGACCAGAGTCGATCCGATGAACCGCCCCATCAGATAATCCAGCTTCTTCACCGGCTTGGTGAAGAACAACATGTGAGTGCCGCGGTCAAAATCGCGGAGGGCGGCGCTGGCGACAAACGCAGTGATCACGAACAGCCCCATGATCGTCATCGCGGCCATGGAATTAACGATCACAAATGGTGCATTGCGGTAGGTGACGGCGGGGCTGTCGCTGAGAGCCACAGCGGCATTGGTTGACATCATCGCGAGGCTGATGCCGAACAAACCCAATGCAGCGAGTATAAAGAGCGGTTGCCTCAGCTGAAAACGGATCTCAAAACGGCAGAGTTCTTTCCACACCGTGTTGCCCCCTGATCACAGTTTGAATGAGTTGAGTAGTGCGAACGGAAGCGACTACTCCGTCCCAATCATGGCTGACGCAAAGAGGGGAGAGGGGGTTCGGTCCAATGTACGTTATTTCCCGGGATAGTCCGTGATGCTCACGATCGACCTATTCATCTTCCGGCCAGGGCAGACCGGACACCTCGAAGATGATCTCCTCCGGTCTTGGCGCAGCAAGGTGAACGACTTCACCCGCGCGTTCGACCTGCAGTTGAAGTGTTCCATCGCCCAGTTGCCACCAGGCTCCGCGCAACTGGTTGTCGTCCTTGGATTCCAATCCGTTCACCTTCAGCACCCGATCTCCACGACGCAAGCCGACCCTGCCGGCGGGACCACAGGGGGCAACCGCTTCGAGTATCCCCCCTCGCATGCGCACACGCATGTCGCGCGCAACCCCGTTTGAGTGCGACGACACGATGACTCCCCTCCGGCCGAACTCCGCTACGGGATCCAATGCCCACGGCTCGCTGATCAGGGCACCATAGCGAGCGGCGGCTTGCGGATCGAGATACTGCTCCACCAGAGCCAGGAGATCGGTTACTCGGGGAGAGCCGCCTGCGCGCCGGCGGGGATCATTGTTGAAATCGCGCATGAAATCATCCAGCGACCGACCGGTACCAAGGGCACGAATATCCAGATCGAGCAATGCAGCCAGAAGCAGCCCCCCACGATAGACCAGTTCATATGCATACTTGTCGGTGAAATAGCATTCGCCTCCAGCTTCGATCAGGGAGAGTTGCGAGCGATTGTACTGCCGCAAAGTGCAATTCATCTTCTCTCCCAGCGCAGCTGCGAGTTTCTCCCCGGAAATAATGCCCAGCCGCGCGCAAACCTGATAGGCGTAGTAGTCGGTGAAGCCCTCGTTGAAGAAACGGAGTTCTGCGGGAGGGACATACAGAGAGGCTACCCAGGTGTGGTGGAATTCGTGGGCAATCAGGCGGGACATTCCGGCCAGGGAAAAGCCCGCTGCGGCCGAGGGGAGCGACAATATCAGGGAACTGCTCTTGGCCGAGCCCGCCAGCAGCGTTTCGTTCGGCGTATTGAAAAGGAGCAGGTATTTTTCGGCGGGCAGATGATCAAACAGCGCCAGCTCCTCATCGACAATCGCTTCGACGAATGACACCAGTTCGTATGCGGATTGATCCTGTCCCGGAGCAAGGGCGATGGTCAACTCGCAACCGCCTCGATTGGTCGTATAGGCATCCCAGGCACCGATGCCGATCAGATCGTCATACAAGCACTCGATGCTCTTCGGGGCATATTCATTTTCGCCGCTCGATGGCCAGGGACAATATAGGGCCCAACTCTGCGGTAGTGAGAACCGAACACGCGACTCGACCCGGGGCAGGGAACCGGGGATGAGCAGCAACGCCCCGGCCGACAACAAACCGAACTCCTCCGTGAGACAGGGCTGCTCGTATTCATCCAGCCCCGCAATTCCGGGCAGTTGCCTGTGATGCAATTCCACATCGTACCTGACCCACAACTTGCGCTCGCCATGAAGAGGGAGAACCCAGGAGTATGGGGTAATACGCAGCAACTCCAGCTCCTCGCCGGCCCCGTTCCTGACCTGAATCTCTCCGGCAATCAGCGGCTCCGGCGGAGTCACGTAGGCATAGCGTTCCGCCATATGGAGGTGGAGACTGTCCGCGCCGGCAGGCAGATCGTCGATCTCCATGCGGATCTCGACTCTGTTGTCCGCAGGATCGGTGATCCCGATGTGGTAGAGAATACTCGCCCTATCCCGCAAGGAATCACAACCGGAGAGCACCAGAGCGGCCAGCAACATAGCAATGCCCGTCAGCGGCACCCGTTGCGGTATCGGGCGTGGCCCGTAGCCTGACGCCAAGTGATTCATATTGATCCCCGGTTTGAATGAACGGGCAAGTCGGATCGACAGACAATGCACATTCTGCGCGCCACTCTCTCCACAGTTCAAGCGATATCGGATGCCGCGTCATCGATCTCGTATGATTTCGGGAGTCAGACAGGCATACATAAACAAAAAGGGCCCTGCATCTCTACATGGCCCTTATGCAATTTGCCCCTTCGCTGATCAGAAGACCCCGACGACTATCGTACCGTTGGTTACATCGAAATCAAATTCGCCGTCACCCGCTCCCATCGTGCCGTTGACATAGGCCTGGGTCGTCTCGCCGGGAATCGTCCAGGTAACGTCATTCACGGTGACCGAGCCTTGCCCCACTGCGGCCGAGAATTCCGCCGAGCTGTTTGTGGGGATCAGAACGTTGATGGTCCCGTTCACAATGTCCAGATCGGCAAGGCCGCCCGCAGCGATACCCAAGTGCCCTGAGATGGAACCGTTGGCCACGTCAATATCCGAGTTGGCCACGATATCCTGCAAGACCACGGTACCGTTCGCCAAGTCGATCTCCAGGGCATTGCGGAACGACTGCAGATCGACGGAGCCGTTGGTGTTGTTAACCTGTATCAGCCAGTCGCGGGGCACGCTGATCGTATAGTTGACCTCATAGTGATAGCTGCCGGTGGAGGTTGGATGATCCGAATTCACACGGATAACATCACCAATCAGGGTTGGAGTGATGGAGATGTCCCCCACGTGCGCCTGAGCCATATCGAGGCTCACCGCCTTCACGATTTTATCAATCGTGATATTAACCTCTTCCAGATCTGCAACACCGGTGATCGTCACATCGCCATTGGTATTGTTCACCAGGAGAGTCTGGAATCCGGCTACGTTATAGGTGAGGATCTCCCGACTGGTCGCACTGTGATCGAGTGTCGGGGGGGTATCATCGTCGGTTGAATCGGTTATGCAGCCGCACAATCCCGACAGAAAAGCGAACGTCAGGGTAATGAGCAGAAGCCTGAAATTCCATGTCATAATTCTGTTACCTCCAAAAAGGGGATGGGATTTTGCGGGGCAAGCGTGCAACGTGTACGGGAGTTGTAGAGCACTTGTTCCACCACTAATACCAGTTGCATCACCCTCTGGGAACACTAAAAAAAGGACAACCTCCCGGAGGAGATCGCCCTTCTTCTGTTAGAATTCGCCTGATTTGAATAATGCACTATTCACTCACATGTGCAAACCTTTTAGAGTTATTTCTGCTTCTCCGGCAGAATTTCTTTCATTGAATTTCTGTTTCATTCAAAGTTTCATTCAACGCTCCGGTTCGGTAGCCCTCAAGGTCGAGACAGACAAATGGATAGCCGACCTTTTTAAGAAGCGTAACAATTCTGCTACGTATTTCAGATGAAACAATAACCTCAATCTCCTCCGGCGCCAACTCCACTCGCGCCACATCGCCATGATCCCTAACGCGCAACTGGATGAAGCCCAGGTCGCGTAATAATTTCTCGGCCTGGGCGATTCGGGACAGTACTTCATCGTCGATCTCACGGCCATAAGGGATGCGGGAGGCGAGGCAGGCCAGTGCCGGTTTCTCCCAGGTGGGGAGATCCATGTCGCGTGAGAGTGTCCTGATCTCCTGCTTCGTCAAACCGCACTCGAGCAGGGGCGAGTGCACGCCCAACTCCTTCACTGCCCGTCGCCCGGGACGGTAGTCTCCCAGATCGTCTACATTGCTCCCCTCAAGCAAAACGGGATGCCCGGCCTCCGCAGCTGCCTCCAACATCGTGCCGAAGAGCTCCCTCTTGCAGATGTAGCATCGATCCGGTGGATTATTGCGGATCGCCTCAACGCCGAGGACATCGATGTCGATGATCCTGAACGGGATATTCCGCTGCTTAGTGAAGGTGATCGCATCATCGATTTCACTTTCGGTAACAAAGGCGGATCGGATCGTCAGGGCGAGCGCCCTGTCGCCGAGTACCTCGTGAGCCATGGCCAGCAGAAATGTGCTGTCGACTCCGGCTGAGAACGCAACGGCCACTGAGCCCAGCTCAAGCAGTTTCGCACGCAGCATGTCCTGTTTTTGAGTTAGTGTTTTCATGGAGTCACAATCGTGAAATCCATCCGCCAAGTCCAGTCAAACCTGCATCGGATCGGCTTTTACCCGTTCAGATCGTAACGCCACTTGCCGGATCAAGCGATCTCGCGGCCCGTTATCGGGCGAGTTTTTACGGATCAGGTATTGTCGGGCCACTCCTTGACGGCGCGCAGGAAACTGTGGTCCAGATACTCCTCAGTGATCACGGCTGCCATCTCCTCGACATCTCGGAACTGATTCCAGGAGACGCGGACCAACGGTATTACGCGACTGATCTCGGCGACGAAATCCTCGTATTCAGTGTGCAGCGCCTGCAGATACTCCAACTTGATCGGACTTTCCACATCACGACTGCGCTGCTGCACACGCTCCAGGCTGGTCTCCGGCGTAACGTCGAGATAGACGATGACATTCGGCTTACACATGAAATTGGACATGTGACGGAAGAGTTGGACATAGGTTCCGTAATCGCGGGCATCCATCAAACCGGAATTGGCCAGCATCTTGGCGAAGACGGAATCCTCGTATATGGTTCGGTCCTGCACCGCAGGACGCCCCTTCCAGATGATCTCCTGATGCTGTTGGAAGCGACGGTTGAGCAGGTAGACCTGCATCGCGAAACTGTAGCGCGCAGTCTCCTTGTAGAAGTCATCCAGGTACTCGTTATCCGCCACCGGCTCGTAGTAGACATCGATTCCGAGGTGCTCCCCCAGCGCCGCGGCCAGCGTGCTCTTGCCGGCGCCGATCATCCCCGCAATGCCGATGAAAAGGTTTTCGATTCCGTTCATGACGCTTACCCCCTAAACGCTCAAGGACCCGCAAACGCGGGTCCTTGCTCATCATTGAAGACGATATTCGCTGCCCGCCGTGACATCAGTCGCCGGTGACGACGATGTTGTCCACGTAGAAAGTTCCCGGGCCATCGTTCCAGGTGGAGAAGCTGATATGGGTGATCTTATCCGGCGTCTTACCCCTGGAATAGAAGGATTCCAGATCGTAAGGCTCGGTGACGCCCACCACCTCAACGGTATAATAGGCTTCGGGAATCTCGGCTTCGATCTTGATCGTATACCACTTCATCAGATCCAGATTCTCGGCGATGATGGTCTTGTTCGCCCACTTCTCGCTACCCTCACGTGCAAACATGTTAATCTTGCCGGGCTCCTCGGCGTTCTCGAAACCCAGGAAAACGAAGCGCTCCTTGCCCGTGGAATTGGGGCCGCCCTTCTTGTCCTTGATGCCACCCATGAAGAAGAATCCGGAGCGGTTGTACTCGGGCAGGATCTCCTTGATGCAGATGTCGTAGCTGGCCGAGGCCATCATCTCCAACGGGCGGATGAGGCGGTTGCTGAGATAGGCGTTGAATTCGGAGCTGGCCCTGAGCATGGCCTTGTGGGTCTTGTTTCCCCGTATGTTCTTCTTGCTCAGAGTCAACAGCTTCCGCCCGACCTCGGTATCCTTGCGTGACTCGTACCAGTCGGGTCCCTTGCCGTCCTTGCGGAGATCCTTACCGCTCTTGGTTAGCTCGAAATCACCATCCTCGACGAGGTTTTCGGCTACGGCTACACTGGCCGCCAGGCTCAGGCAGAACGCTGTGAGAGCCGCGAGTGTTATCAGACGTTTGATACGACGGAACGGTGTCGACATGGGGTGACCTCCGAATTGGACCCTGCCGATCGGACAATCCGATCGACGGCCGGAGTATAGCAGGGCGTGCAACGGGAATCTACACCAGACTGCACCCCGGGTGGTCGATTCCTGGCCACCTGGCGGTCGCACCTGCGCATATCACTGTTGCTGGCGGTGATGCCGTCGACACGGACTCGGTTCGCCATCCCCCCCTTTCGTCATCTGGGCAATGTCGGGATGAAGCGAGGGCACTCTGCCGCAGGTTATTGATCCGGCAATCGATATGGCGACGTCGGGGAATGCACACATCGGGCAAGTGTACTATAATCCCAGCGACACGATCACAAAGGGGGGATCATGCTGCGATTCACATTCCTGTTCTCACTCAGTCTTCTCGTCACTCAGGCGTGCCTCGCGACGGAACTGGCCGGTGACCTGAGCGGCACACTGACCCCCGCAGGCAATCCCTATCTCGTCGTCTCCCACATCGATGTCCAGGCCGGCGACACTCTCAGGATCGAAGCCGGGTGCGACCTCCGCTTCCTCGCCGGTACATCTCTGGACATCTATGGCGCGCTGCGGGTGATGGGCAATCCCGGCATCATGGAGGTTTCATTCACCGCCGACACCGCCACCGCCTGGGACGGGATCGACATGTACGACGGCTCCGACAGCGAGCTGCAGGGCTTTATTCTCAACGGCGCCGCGACCGGTCTGCACATCTTTGGCGGCAGGGCCTTGCTGGAGGATGGTGATATAGGCCCGAGCGACAGGAACGGCCTGCGCATCGAATCCGACGACGTGATCGTTCGCCGTCTTCTCTGCCACGATTCGCTGACGGAATCCTACACTCCGCTGTTCATCCACCAGGCCTCCCCGCTTCTGGAAAACTGTCGCGTCTTCGATTGCGGCGGCGCGGCCGGAGTGGGCATCTGGGGGCCCGCGGCCCCAACGCTGCGCGAATGCGAAGTCTCCAACTGCCTCTCGGGGATTACCTGTGTGGCGTCGTCCCCCATCATCGATCGCGCCTGGATCCACGACAACGGCATCGCCGGCGACTTCAACAGCGGCGCAGGCATCTATGTGGGCTACGCGGGCGGCGAGCCTCTTGTGACCAACTCGATGATCGAGGGTAACTGCTTCGGCGTTTCGGTCATGCTCGACGGGTCCGTCAATCTGGGAGATCTGGTCAACGACTATCCCGGTGACGATGGTCTCAATCGCTTCCGGGCCAATGATCTCTATGACGGTCGGAATCGTCATCTGTGGAACGGTACTCAGAATGTACTGCTTGCCCAAAACAATTACTGGGCGGGCAGCGACGGCGTGTACGTCGAGACCGTCCCGCTCATCGATACCTGGATCATCGACGATGAAGAGGGCGAAGGCGCGGCGGTCGATTTCGAACCGCTGGCCGTGATCACGGCCATTGCCGAGAACCTCGCCGCAAGCACCTGGAGCTGTCACCCCAATCCGGCCAACCCCGTTTTCACGCTCGACGGGCATATTCCGCTGGCGGGACGCTTACGGATCTCCCTGTTCACGCCCGGCGGCCGGCTGGCCGCAACACTCATGGACGGCGATGTCGCCGCAGGCTCCTTCAGCCATACTTTTTCGGTGGGCGATCTGCCGAGCAGCCTGTACCTGGTTCGCATAGCGGTGAACGGAGAGCCGCATGCTCTCTCACGTCTGGTGATCCTACGCTGAAGCCGGAATCTACTGCGGGGATAATCCAAGCCTGCACCATCCGGTTGCGGGCTTTTCTTTTATCAGTGCGTCGGCATCGTCGTCCCGAGCACCATCCGATAACCGACCTCACTACTATTTCCAGGACACCGGCGACTCTTTTCATCTATACTGATAATATCAGGATTCAACTTCATACAGTATTGCATCTGTTGAGATGATATTACGATCACAATCAGTCAATCTGAACAAGGGAGTCACCCATGAGACAACTGTTCACACTTCTGATTCTCTGTCTGCCCCTCTCCTCAATCCTGGCGGACACTTATACGGTTTCCCCGGACGGCACCGGCGATTACCCCACGATCCAGGCGGCCATGGATGATGGACACTACTCGGACATCATCGAACTCACCGACGGCATCTTCACCGGTGAGGGCAATCGGGATCTGGATTTCAACGGGCGCTCATTCACGATCCTGTCGCAGAGCGGCAACCCGGAAAACTGCATCATCGATTGTGAGGGGAGCGAGACGGATCCTCATCGCGGCTTCCACTTTCACTCTTGGGAGACCGCGGGCGCGATAGTGAGGAATATCACGATCAGAAACGGGTGGGCCGAATCCGAGCACTACGGCACCGGGGGTGGTGCCGTCTATTGCGAGGGCTGGACAATGCCCTACTTCGATGGTTGCGTCTTCAGCAATAACGGCAACTCCGCCATCCTCTCCGTTGAGGAGTGCGCCCCCTACTTCATAGACTGTGTGTTCAGGGATAATCAAGGCTTCAAAGGTGGAGGCATCTGTGTGCTGGCGGGTGCGCCGCAATTCTACAACTGCGAGTTCAGCGGGAATTCGGCGGAGATAACCGGCGCCGCCCTCCATAACCATGGCGGCAATATGACTTTCACCGGCTGTGTCTTCCGAAACAATTTCGGTACGACACCCCTCTCCTTCATCTATAACGGCAGAGGGAATTTCGCCAACTGCCTCATCACCGACAACGATGCCGCAGGTTCGTATCTGGGAACCATAATCGAATTTCACGGCTTCGGTGTCGGCTTCTTCACCGACTGCATCTTCTCGCACAATGTCGGGACCAATTTCACGAACGTCATCAATATCAGCAAGATGTCGTTTACCAACATCACGGGCTGCACATTCGTGAACAATCAACTGAATGGAGGTGCCGTCATCGCCTGCAGCGAGATATCCACATCGGTTCGCAAGACGATCATCGCCTTCAACGACGGGGCTGCCGTCACGGGTTCCAGAGAGGTCAGTCTGACCTGCTGCGATATTTTTGGGAACAGTGAAGGTGACTGGACGGCCGATATCGTCAACCAATTCAGAACAGAGGGCAACATTTCGGCAGATCCCCTTTTCTGCGATCCCGCCAATGATGAATACACGCTGCATGCGACCTCACCCTGCGCGCCGGAGAACAACGACTGCGGCGAGCTCATGGGCGCCAGAGCCGTCGCCTGCGGTCTGGTCGCCGCGGAGGCCAAAAGCTGGAGCGATATCAAAGCTCTGTACTGAAGGTGATGCCGAATCTTCGGGAGGGAGCCTGCCCGGCGCAGGCTCCCTCCCGCACTTCCCCCTCCGCTCCGCTCATCCAGTCCACCATTTCAGATCGCCGCAACACCTGCGTACCGCAAGATGGACGTCGGACGGACAACATGCTAGTTTCCGGGACGAGACAATGTGCCGCAACCAACCGCACCGCCGGCATCCGTCATTACTCCCCGCGCAATCAATCCCGGCATATGTGAAGGAGCGGCAATGGGAAACAGCGGAAGATATTTACTCATCCTCATCGCATCTCTTGCCCTGTCTCCTCCGGGAGTCGCAGAATGCCGGAGCAACCCCGTCTATACCTTGTCAGGCCGTTTCGACGAGCAAGGATCCTCAATGGAGGTAACCGCCTCTATCCGATTGGGTCCTGACGATGATGCCTCAATCACCCGGCTTTCAATACCGGCGGCGGAGGATATGGTTGTGCACGAAGTCCTCGATGCCGGAGGAGGGGAGTTATCCTGGGCCCTTTCACCGGAGGGGACAATCCTGTCGCTAACCGATAATGACAGGTCAGATCGGATATCGTCCATCCATCTGCGTTATACCCTCCCTGTGACTCTCGACGAGAAGCTGGGTTACTATCAGCTTTGCGAGCCGACGGGTCAGCGCTGGTTCCCCAAACCCATGACCGAGGAGGGTAAGCCGTACCCCTGGGGAGATTATCGGGTCACACTTGATTTTCCCGAAGATATGGGGCTATTGACATCCGGCGGCTACCAGGTCCCCGATCGGGATGACGGTCGATCCCAAACGACCTACTCCGTGCAATGGGTGCAGGATTTCGGGATAGTCGCGGCCGAGGGATTCGTGGTCGAGGTTTTCGACGACGGTGCTCTCCCTGTTCATGCATTCTATCAACAGGAGTATCGCGAGGAGTTCACTCTGGTGGTTCGACGCACCCAGGAAGCCATCAGCTGGTATCTGAATACCTACGGCTTCTTCCCCCAGACTCATATGGGCGTTATCCAGGGTCATCCTCAATGGGGCGGCGGATTTCCGCTGACAAACATGTTCATGGTCCATCTGGCGAACTTGTCCGATGATTTTCTCTCGTTCATCACCGCACACGAGTTGGGCCACTATTATTGGGGCCTGCATGTGTTGAGCGATTCCGACCTGTACCTTGACTGGTTGATGCTCGCCAATGGCATCTGGATTGATCAACTCTACCTCAGCCAGCGCAATGAGCGCACTTTGCCGCAGCAGTGGCGCGCATCAGGTAACGGCGACTGGTTCCTTGATTACTTCAAAGCTCTCGTGTCCAATTACGATCAACGCCTGGATCTGACCGACGAGGAGGTTCTGGAGATTGGGCTGGATTACGATTACAACTCCCTGATCAGACACGGCAAAGGGGCCACCGGGGTTCTCCTGCAGTCGCAGATCATCGGCACGGAAGCGTTCCTCGCCATGCAAAAGCGGATTCTTGCGGAATTTACCCACAGCCCTCTGTCCGTGTCCGAATTCGTCGACAGGCTGATGGCCGCGGGCGCCGAGGATGCCGCTGAGTTTTTTGCCGTCTGGCGTCGGTCGGACGCTCGTCTGGATGCGGTTATCGATTTGGTCGAGCCGGCCGCAGCTGGCGGCTGCAATCTCGTAGTCCGACGCACCGGAAACGTACCCTATCCGATCGATGGCATTGTTGACCTGGGCGCCGCCGGGATCAGGGAATTCCGCCTTGAGGCCGACGCCTCGATCGATACGTTGCACCTGGCCGTAATGCCCGCCTCTTTCGGACTGGATCCGGATGGCATCCTGCCGATATCCGGTAGCATGCACTCCGACCAACGGGCTCTCTGGCTCACCGCTCTCTACCGCCAAAAGCGGGATGACCTGTTTATCCCCCTGGCGCAAGCCCACCTCAAGCACAATGAGAATCAGGGTTTGATCAGCTACTACCTGGCGCGACGACTCTACTGGTTGGGACGATATGAAGAGGTGACAGCGCTGCTTGACGGGAACCGGGCAATACCCGGCATCCGGGACCAGTATCATTGCCTGGCGACAATCTACACTGCTCGTGCCCTGAACAAACTGGGCAGACAACATGCAGCTTCCGATCTCCTGGATACGATTGCAGGCGATGCTCTCCGCAATGACCTGGAATCGTTCTACAAAAGGATCAGGCTGGAGATAACCTCCCCCCCCTCTCGCTGATCGGAGAGGGTGAGCGCCATACAGGATCGTTTCGCTCTTTGATCGTGACGTGTCCGGCCGGACACATCACCGGAATTACTGCGTGTCCCCGAGGACCGTATCAGCTGCGGCCCCAGCCGCACGGCAGGGGCAGCGTCGCGTAACACGTGTAATTATCACCACATACAAACCACACCGCAAGTAGCCTCTTGGGCACCCGGCTTGCAATCGGCATGTTGATGGATCCCAATTCACTTACCAGGAGGGGACAACATGATCGGATGCCGGAGAGATGATTCGCGATTGAGAGGAACCCTCCCTCTCACACTTTTCATACTCCTGTTTCTCAATCTCGGTGCGTCCGCCATTGCGGCCGATTACTCGCTGGCCTGCAGTCGCGCCACGCTGGCCGGCGATCAACCGCTGCCGACCCTGGACGATATTCTGGAGCGCTATATCGAGGTTCTCGGCGGTCGTGAAGCGATCGAGGACCTGACCACACGCTTTGCCGTCGGGCAGGTGATCACGGATCTGTCCAGTCGCTCCGAGCCGATCTACGAGGAGCAGCAACTGGAGCTGTTTTGCCGCCGCCCCAACCACTTCGTCATCGTCCGGCACACCACGTCGGGACCGGTCAGTGACGGCTGGAACGGCGATATGGGTTGGCGGCAAGGCCCGAGCGGGAGCAAGCGGGTGGACAGCATCAAGCGGTCGCGTTTCGCCTGGTTCGCCAATCCCCGGGGCCCGCTGCTGATGAAGGAATATTTCCCCGGCATGTCCGTGAGCTGCACCTGGACGCTTGAGGGTCGCAACCTCTATGTGGTGGATACCGCCTATGACTTCTCCCTCTACTTCGATGTCGAGACCGGCCTGCTCATGCGCCTGGGATTCAATCGGAAACTTCAGGATTACCGTCGCGTCGGCGAAGTTCTTGTCCCTCACAAGTTGATCTTGAGCCGCAAGGGGGGGGCGACCAGCTACAGCTACCGGGAGATCAGGCACAACATTCCGCTGCCCGACAGCCGTTTCACGGCTCCACTACCCTAGCGAAATCCCCGACTGCCCGCCGCCCACCAGTCCCCCCGCATCGGCGCCGGGGGCTTCTTGCATCCCTATTATCCCAGGTCGACATTTCATTCTGGTAATTTTCCGAAAAATACCGTCTCCTCGCTAACCGATCCGTCCATCCCGGTGTCTACCAGACACACGGGACAAACCATTGACAGGCAGGAACAGCGCTGGAGCAAGACTTGCGATTGACCGACCAGGATCTGATTGATGAAATCCGCACCGGATCCCAGGCCGCCTTCGAGCACCTGCTCCGGCGCTATGAGAGGCTTGTCTACCGTATCGGTTTCTCCTACGCACGTCAGACTGAGGGTGCCAGCGACATCGCTCAGAATGTTTTCCTGAAGGTCCACCGCAAACTGGATACGTTTCACGGGCGCAGCTCATTCTCCTCCTGGCTGTCACAGATTGCCCGCAACGAGAGTTCCAACTGGCTCCGCTGCCAGAAGCGGCATACGGGACACGAAGAGTTGCAGCCGCACAATACCCCGGTGCAGCTGCCGGAGCAGGAGAGCGTGGTCCTCCTGGGCGAGAAGCGGGCTCGCCTTCTGAACGAGATACAGAAACTCGATGAGCGTCAGAGTCAGGCGGTAATACTCCGTTACTTTGAGCGTATGCCTCTCCGCGAAATCGCCTCCGTTCTGAACTGCAACGAGAACCTGGTGAAGAGCATTCTCTTTCGCAGCCTCAAGAAGCTGCGCAAGCAACTGCCGGAACAAGAGAGATGGGATCATGAATGATTGTCGTCGTTTCGAAGAGCTGATCGAAAAACTCATGGTGGACGAGATCGTCAACGGTGACCTGACGCTCCTGCGGGAGCACTGTACCTCCTGCAAGGAGTGCAACTCCCTGCTTGAACTGCATGGGGGTCTGCAGGATCTCGGCCAGGCCCTGCCCGAGCCGAGCACCTCGGAGCTGGCGGAGATCAGGCAGCGTGTCCTCGCTCAGACTGCCCGCTCACCGCGGCAGCAATCCGTACAGAGCTCAGGATTCATCACAGATCTCGGCGCGCTCTTTCGCAATCATCCCTCTGCCGCCATCCTCGCCGCTGCGGCCATGATCGTCTTCGCCATCTTCATGACCAATCGGCCACCGGTCGAGCCGCATTTCGATGATGAGCTGCTGCAGGCGATCAATAGCCAGGCCGAGCGGATGACCGGCCTGGACGACTACTGGGACGCCCCCTTCGTCTTCACCAACGTGACCGTTCGCCAACAGGACAACGGCCGTTTCGCCTTAAGCTTCGACGCCAACCGCCACTTCGACCTCTCCACCTCGCAGGATTCGCCACTGGCGCGAGAGGTGCTCATGCACGCGATCATGGAACCGACATCGATGGGTTCCCGCTTCCAGGCAATGGCCATGGCACCGCAGATCATGGATCCGCGTCTGCGGGAAGCCCTGATCTTCACCATGCACCAGGATCCCAGCCTCGCCGTCCGGCTCAACTCCTTGACCGTGCTCAGCAGTTTTCCTGACGATGAGATCATTCAGGAAGCTCTGCTGCAGACCCTGAAGCAGGACAAAGAGGTGCAGATGCGTCTGCTGGCCATGGAGCATCTGACCGATCGTCAGGTTGCCTTCGAAACACTGCAACAGGCGGTGACCGACGGCGGTTTCGACGCCGACGCCGCCCTGCTCCAGAGGACGACCGAAAAGAATCTCGAGTTCTGATGACTGCCACACGGAACTCGCCACAACTCGACCAGGAAACGAAACGCCCAGACAGAATGAAAGAGAGAGTATCATGAAACACCCCCTCAACATACTGATCCTCGTGTTGACGCTCCTTGCGCTCACACTCCCCCCCACCTCGGTACAGGCGCGCAGCGATGATGAATACGATGAGACCTTCGCCGCCGAACCGGGCGGCACAATCGAGTTCTCCTTCGATCAAGGCGGATCTCTGAACGCCGCCGGTTGGGATCGCGATGAGATCCGCATAGTTTGCTACGAAGATCACAACGGTCTGGATGCCTACGAGATCGAACTCGAAGAGACCCGCAACGGCTTCCGCTTCATTGCTGAGCCCAAAAGCCGCAGAACGCATTCAACCAATCTGGAAGTTCAGGTGCGCCTGCCCCATCGCTACAGCATCGAGATAGAATCGGCCGGCGGCGGCATCGAGATAATCGATGTTGAGGGCGAATTCAACGGCCATACCGGCGGCGGCTCCATCGTGCTCCACAATGTCAAAGGCAAGGCCAATCTCCGCACGGGCGGCAGCTCAATCAAGATCACCGATTCCACGCTGGACGGCCGTGTAAAAACCGGCGGCGGCAAGGTTCTCGTGCGCAACGTCATCGGCACCATCAAGGCCACCTCCGGCGGCGGCATCGTCAGCTACGAAAACGTGCGGGACCATGACGGCAACATTCGCGGCTCAAAGCGATTTTCCTCACGTGACACCAGGGATATCCGCAAGGATACCATCATCCAGTCCACGGCGGGCGGCAGCATCGATGTGGATGAGGCCCCCAGCGGGGCGATTGTCTCCACCGGCGGCGGCAGCATTGATGTACGCGATGCCCGTCGTTTCGTCGACGCCAAAACCGGCGGCGGCGATATCGAGATCGAGGTCGAGGATGGCTGGGTGCACGCCAAAACGGGTGCGGGTGACATCTACGTGAAAATCGAGGGGAGCCTTGGCGACACGATGGAGGATATCGAACTCATCACAGGTCTGGGGGAGATCGAGCTATTCCTGCCGCGGCAAGCCTCGATCGAATTGGATATCGAGTTGGCCTATACTCGCCGCAGCAGAGGCAACTACGAGATCGATTGCGACTTCGAGATCGACATTGAGGAGACGGAGGACTGGGATTACTCCTACGGCGGCAACCCCAAGAAATACATCCTCGGCACTGCCGAGATGAACGGTGGTCGGCAGAAGGTCTATATCCGCACTACCAACGGCAACGTCGTCATCAAGACTCACTAATCCCGCAAACAGGTCCGGCCCCTCTTCGGGGCCGGACTCTGCCTGCGGTAGGCCCTCAGGCAGCACAATTCGGGATGAGCGTGGACAGCGACAGATACCCCCTCAAGCGCCCTACCCCTAAAGATCGAGATGTCGACGCAGGAGTTCGGCCGTTGCCGAGTCGCCATTCCGGGCGATTTCGAGCGGAGTGCCACAACCCATCAACCGCCCACCGCCGTCGCCCCCTTCGGGACCCAGGTCCAGCACATGATCCGCCGCTGCGATGATCTGCGGATTGTGTTCGACGACAACCAGCGTATGTCCCGACCGACGCAGACGGGCAAACACCAGCAGCAGCTTCTCGATATCCGCATGGTGCAACCCTGCACTCGGTTCGTCGAACAGGAACAGGGCGGGTTCGTCCCTGCTCCCGATTAATTCGATCGCCAGCTTCAGGCGTTGAGCTTCGCCGCCCGAGAGCGTGCCGGTCGGCTGCCCCAGTTTCAGATAACCCAGTCCCAGCTCGATCAGAATCGCCAACCCCTTTGCCGGTCTCTTCTCGTCCGCCAGGAGGTCGCAGGCCGCGACGATACTCATCTCCAGCACCTCATTGATCGAGTGCCCGCGCCAGCGGCAGGCCAGCACATCGGTGGTGAAGCGTTTCCCCTCGCACTCCTCGCAGACGAGCCAGACATCGGCCAGGAAATCGAGACTCACCTTAATCCGTCCCGCGCCACGACAGGCTTCGCAGCGTCCCCCTTTTGAACCCAGCGAAAAATGTCGTTTGGTCAGGCCTTTTCGCTGAGCGCCCTCCGTGGCGGCAAAGAGCGCCCGGAGCGGATCGAAGAGTCCGGTATAGGTGGCGATGGTGCTCGTGACGCTGCCGGTCAACGGCGACTGGTCCGTCGCCAACACCTTGCTGAATTCGTGACTGCCGATCTCACGGCACCCACATGGTTCTCCCGTCCGCACGCTGGCCGCCAGCGCGTCGAATACCAGACTGGTCTTGCCACTGCCGGACACACCGGTAACTACCGTCAGCGCGCCCACGGGGAGAGCGACATCAATATCCTGAAGGTTGTTGACCGACACACCTCTCAGATCGAGAAACTCCCCCCCCGCCGGCATATCCGCAGTTGGTGTCGTACGAGGCAGGTCAAGCCAGGCGCCGGTCGGCGATTCGGAGCAGTTGATCAGATCGGCAACCGTGCCCGCCGCCACCAGACGCCCTCCGGCATCGCCACCGCCGGGTCCGAGTTCAATCAGATGATCCGCGCCGCGGATGACATCCTCATCGTGCTCCACCACGACCACGGTGTTGCCGTTGTCCCGCAGTCGCCGCAGGAGCGTGAGCAGCCGCTCCGTATCGCGGGCATGCAACCCGAGGGTCGGTTCATCGAGCACATAGGTCACGCCCCGGAGACCGGAGCCGAACTGACGCGCAAGCCGCAGCCGTTGCGCCTCGCCGCCGGAGAGGGTCGTGCTCTCACGATCCAGGCTCAGGTAGGACAAGCCGAGATTGCACAGGCTCTGCAGTCTGCGCGTAATCTCACTACGCAGGTCGGCACTGATCCCAAGTGCACTCGCCGAGAGATCGGGGTTCGTCGAGAGCTTTGCGAAGAGGGCCAGACTACTCTCCACACTGAGTGCGGACAATTCGGCCAGCGTAAGCCCGCCAAAACGGACGGCGCGCCCAACCGGCTGGAGTCGGGCGCCCGCGCAGGCTGGACAGATATCGTGTTTCATCAGGGGGAGCATTGCAGCCCCACGCCCATCCGCATGGGTGCGATCATACTCGTCGTTGACCAGAGCTGCAAAACCGCGCCACGGCCCCTCGAAGAGATGCTCACCGGCGCGATTCTTCCGACGGAATCGCCAGGTCACGCTGTATGTCCTCGCTCCCGAACCGTACATGGCAACCTGCTGCGCCTCTGGTGTCAACTCACGCCAGGGGGACGAATAATCCAGATTCAGCTCCTCGCCGGCCCTGGCCAGCGTTGCCAGATACTGACCGTCCCGCTCGCCGTAGAAGCGGCCCGTCTTGCTGCCGTCCATGGCGCCATGAAGCAACGAGAGGGTGGGATCATTCACCAGCTTTGCGGGATCGCAGACGGTGATCCTCCCCAGTCCACGGCAGACGGGGCAAGCTCCCTGGTGGCCGTTGAAGGAGAATCTGGCCGCCGTCAACGGTAACTCAACCTCGAAGGCGCAGGCGGGGCAGCTCCCGGCATTCAATTCGACGGCGCAGTCCGGGCAATAGGGTACCCCAACCCTGGAATAGAGAAGGCGGTAGCAATCGTGGATCTCGGAAACCGTACCCACCGTCGAGCGGGGATTGCGGGCCGCCGCTCGGCGGCTGATGGCGATACTCGGCGTCAGCCCGCGACCGGCCGTCAGTTCCCCCTGCCTGCTCCCGCCCAGCAACCGACGTTCCCAGGTGGAGTAGCACTCGGCGAATCGGTTCTGCCCCTCCGCGAAAAGGGTGTCGAAGGCCAGCGATGATTTGCCGCTCCCCGACACGCCCGTGATCACGGATATCCGTTCACGCGGAATATCCACATCGATATCGCGCAGATTGTGTGTGGCGACGCCGCGCAACTCCATCGCCCCGCGTGTGTCTCGCGGTGTTGATGTCGTGTCCGGAACTGGGGGATCCCGTTTCTCCGCTTGATGCTCGGCAAGGGCGTGCGCAGTGTGGGAATTCCCGGCAGCGATGATCTCCTCGGGCGTCCCCGCACCGAGCAGACGGCCTCCGCGACTGCCGCTGCCGGGGCCCAGATCCACGACACGGTCGGCCATCATGATGAAATCGAGATCATGTTCGATGGCGACCACCGTGTTGCCCGCAGCGAGGAGCTTCTCGAGGGCGGCGAGCAGGACGAGTACATCGGCGGCGTGCAGACCGGTCGTCGGCTCATCCAGGATGTATAGCGTACGACCCGTAGCGGGGCGACAGAGTTCGGTAGCCAGCTTCACCCGTTGCGCCTCGCCGCCCGACAGGGTGGTCGATGGCTGCCCCAGACCGAGATACCCGAGTCCCAGATCCGCCAATGCCCTGCAGATGCGCAGCGCCTGCGGCTGATCCTCGAAGAGATCGAGTGCCGCGGATACCGGCAGGTCCAGCACTTGCCGGATATTCAGCCCGCGATAGGTCACCGCCAGTGTCTCACTGTTGAAGCGGCTGCCGCCGCATGTTTCGCAGGGGACATCCACGTCACCGAGGAAGTGCATGCCGATCCGTTGCGCCCCCGCCCCCTGGCACTCCTCGCAACGCCCGCCCTTGACGTTGAAGGAGAAGCGCCCCTTGCCCCAACCGCGCTCCTTCGCTGCCGGTTCGGCGGCGAAAAGCCCCCGAATGACATCGAAGAGACCGGTATAGGTGGCGGCGTTGCTCCTGGGCGTGCGCCCGATCGGCGAGTGATCGATATCGATGACCTTGTTGACCCGCCCCTGCAACGCCGCGGCGGGATCGTCAAGCTGCCCGCGCAGACAGGTCAACAGGCTTGATTTGCCCGCACCCGAGACACCGGTGAGGACATTGAACGCGCCGGCGAGCAGATCCACATCCAGATCGTTCAGGTTGTGCAGGGACGCCCCCCGCACCGACAGGTCGCCCGAACCGGTGCGGCGGTGAACGGGCGGCGCGATCCGCTCGTCGCCCCTCAGAAAAGCGCGGGTGCGGCTGAGGGAGGTCTCCCCATCACCGGCGGTCAGGAAAGCCTGCAGCGTGCCGCTGAAAAGCAGTCGGCCGCCTGCGGCGCCCGCCGCAGGTCCGATATCCACAATATGATCGGCCGCACGGATGATCGCCTCTTCGTGCTCGACCACGACCACGGTGTTGCCGCCGTCGACCAGGCGACGGAGCATCTTGAGCAGCCGATCGCGATCGTGAGCATGCAGACCGATCGAGGGTTCGTCGAGAATGTACAGCACCTCGCGCAACTCCGAACCGACCTGGCGCGCCAGGCGAATGCGCTGCGCCTCACCGCCGGAGAGCGAATCGCTGCGGCGATCCAGTGTGAGGTAACCCAGTCCCAGTTCGAGCAACAGGTCGCAACGGGACAGGATCTCCTTGCGGATCGAATCGAGTACGGCACCCCCTCCACCTTCCGGCTCGAGGGTCTCGAGCCAGAGCGCCAACTCCTCGACGCTCGACGCCGCGACCTCCGCGATGCTCCGACCGTGGAAATCGACCGCCAGCGCCTGCGGCTTCAACCGCCGCCCGCCGCAAGCGCTGCACGGACCGCTGCGGGCAAAACGGAGGATATTCTTGTTGCGGTCGCGTCGCAGGATATCCTCCATGACCGGCAGGATCCCCTTGTAGACACCCTCCTCCCGCGGACGGGCCTTGATGCCGCTCCACTTCATCCGCGACTCGAGCGGATGCTTGCCGTAGGGGATCTTGATCCTGTCGCTGCCCTGCAGGACGATCTGCTTCTGCTCTGCGGTCATATCGCGCCAGGGGATGTCCACGTTGAAACCGTGCGCCTCGCACACCAGGTTGAGCACCTCCAACGTGACCTGTGAATAGATGATGTACCCGGTCGGCGTAGTGATGACCAGAGCCCCCTCGCGGAGGGTTTTGGACGGATCGGCGACCAGCAGCTCGGGATCGATGCGATCCTCCACCCCCAGCCCCTTGCAGGCGGGGCAGGCGCCGGTCGGGGAGTTGAAGGAGAAGAGGCTGCGCTCGAGTTTTGGGGAGGGACCATCCCCCCGATAGGTGCCGAGGCGGGCGTAGAGCAGGCGCAGGTGGTCGTAGATTTCGGTGAGGGTTCCCACCGTGGAGCGGACATTGCCGGCCGTCGTCTTCTGACCAAGGGCGATGACCGGCGACAGACCCTCGACCCCAGCGACCCGCGGACGGCGCATTCGGCTCAATCGCTGCCGAGCGTAGGTCGAGAACGATTCCAGGTAGCGCCGTTGCCCCTCGCGGCCGAGGATGTCGAACACCAGTGATGATTTCCCCGAACCGGAGACGCCGGTGACGACGGTCAGCCGACGCAGCGGAATCGCCAGGTCGAACCCGGTCAGGTTATTTTCGGATGCTCCCCTGATGAAGATGCAGGTCGTGTGTTCGTTCTCGGCCATCGTCTGCCACCCCGTTGCTTGTGTGCTGAATCCTCTCCCCTGCAGAGAACACGATTAGGCGAATCCGGGCAAGACCCGGTTCGGGGGAAAATGTGCAGGCGCCCGGAGGGATCCGGCAAGATGACCATGCCGGTAATCGTCTCGAGCCAACGCCCTCTCAACCGCGATCAGATCCGGGACGGTTACATACAGTGTGCCGAACCGGCACATACCGATGCCTTTACAGCCCAAGGAGCATGACAGGCGCAACCCGCCCCGTCACTACAGGTTACGCCATCCACCTCACCCGCATTGCGATGGCCTTGCAGGGGCATATCGATTGCAATGACTGCTCCGACGACACTATCTCCATCCCTCTGACGGAAGGGAATCCGCAATGACTCAAGCTGAGAGAAAAGATCCAAACCGTCTGGGCGGTCTGGACCTGGCGCGCGGTCTGGCTGTTATCGGCATGGTCTTCGTCAATTTCATGTATGTCCTCAGTCACGATCATCTGGCGCTCATCGAAGCTGACGAGACAGCCATCTCCGCCCTTTCGGGTGTTGACATCCTCACCGGCGGGATCGTCCTGGTCGGCTTGGCCGGGCGCGCAGCGGCTGTCTTCCTCACCCTGTTCGGTATCGGGTTGATGCTGCAGGTCAGGAAAAACGGGAATGCGCTTCAGGCCGCGACCGCGGTGCCCCTGCTCAAGAGATACCTGCTTCTGGTCGGCGGCGGCCTGGCGTTCACTCTGTTCTGGGAAGCGGACATCCTCCACTACATCGGCCTGTTCGGTCTCATAGCACTCCCATTGACCAGGTTGCGTCGCCGCGGGTTTGTCATCATCCTGGCGGGAGTGCTCATCGGCGGGGAGATTCTGCGCAGGATATTCGAGTACCGCACCGGTTGGGGCGCAGGAGCCATCGGCACTACCTATCTTGACCTGTGGAGTCCTCTCGGTTACCTCCGGCAGATGCTCTTCAACGGTTATCACCCCCTCTTCCCCTGGCTGGCCTTCGTGATCTACGGCATGTTCCTGGGGCGGAACGACCTGCGCTCCCCGGGATTCCACCGCAACCTGATCACGGTAGGGGTGGTCGCCGCATCGATCGGATTCATTCTGAACGCCTGCGGAACCCCCGCCCGGTTCTTCCCTGCGGACACCCTCTTCATCCTGCTCGGCATGGCCAACGCCACCTGGGTTATCGGTCTCAGCTTATACCTCGCGGAGCGGTTCGGGAATTCCCGGCTGTTGACATCATTGCGCAATCTGGGCCGCCTGGCGTTGACCCAGTATCTGGCCCATGTGATCTTGGGCATCGGTGTCGTCATGCTCGTGCGGGGCGAGACGGCGGATATCCCCTTCGCCGGATCCTTCCTCATCGCCCTCGCCTACCTGCTGGTGACCATTCTCCTCGGCGACCTCTGGTTGCGCAAAAGACGGCAGGGTCCACTGGAGGCATTGCTGCGCAGCGCCACCAGGATCCGCAGGTGAGATCGTCAACAGTGCTCAGGCCGAATAGACCACATGCACAAAAAGGCGGCCCCTCCGAGCCGCCTTTTCAATGCGCTTAACCGCCGCCTACTTGACCAGCAGCAGCTTACGGCTGAGCTGAAGCTCCTCGCCCTGGAGATGCACCAGATACAGCCCGCTCCCAAGGCTTATCCCGTTGTCATCCCGTCCGTCCCACAGAACCTCATGCCGCCCGCCATCCTGCGGACCATTGATGAGCCAGGCCACGCGGCGCCCCTCGACATCGTGGATGGACAGGCGCAGATCCTGCGGTCTGTCCAGGGTAAAGACGATGGTAGTCGTCGGATTGAACGGATTGGGGTAAGCGGTCAGGACTTGGGGCGCGACGGCAATTCCGTCGTCGTCCACAGCCGTGCCGCCGGAGTTGCTGTTGAACTCGCCGGGAGTGCCGTACAGCACCGTGGATGCACCCCAACTTGTGGGCAAGGTGTGATCCAGACCGGGATTGATCAGCTCCAGGGTGGCCCCGCCCCCATCGGGAGCAGAGGGCCAGGGCGCCACACAATCATAGGACACCAGGTCCACAACCAGCTCCTCAGCGGTGATCAAGCTGATATCCGCCGTGGAGACCAGGTCGAAATTCAAGCCCCAGACGGCCTGCTCGACTGCGGGAAAGCAGCTCTCGAAGGCCGGCTGGTCGCGACAGAGGATCAGGTAGTCATAGGCGTTGATGATCGTCCCCTCGGGGAATTCGAACCCGACGGATTCACCGGTTCTGAAGTGCATGCCGGACATGTCGAGCGGCAGCCCACCTCTGTTCCGGAATTCAACCCAATCGCCGGGATTGAAAGCGGGAGATGAGTTGTAGTTGATCTCATTGATGTTCAGAACCGCGCCCACCTGGAAGAACTGGCGGACACCCATATCGACAATCGTGCTGTCGGACTGGAAGGGGTCATCGGGATCTCCGGCGTCAATACACGGCGAATCGGGCATGAGTTCGTAGTCGTAGGCGGAGGGTGCGGCCAGCAGAGGATTGTCCATTATGTTGCCTTCGCCCTCCAGGAGCTCGGCGTCGGACAGACAGTAGGTGATCGTCACGGTGGAGAGCACATCGATAATCAGAGTAACGTCATTTTCCGAAAAGATGCTGTTCTTGATGGTGGCCAGGCCACGCCCGCGCCCCTCCGGATCGGGCTCGAAAAACAGGGCGATATCGTTGTTGTGGAATGTGCACTGATCGAAATGCGCCTCCGAGTTGCGGCTCAGGGACACGGCTTCGGGGCAATCCGCAAAGCTGTTGCGTATCAAGGTGACGTGGGATCCATCCTCAATATCCACGGCGCTGTCGCCGCAGCCGATGAAGGTGTTGCCGATCAACACCAGAGTGGTCTGCAGATCCACATCGACCAGATCGCCGCCGGCATTCATCAGGAGGCAATCCTGGACGCGCGCATCATCGACATTGTTGATGTCGATGGCGTCACCGTAATTCTGCACACGCTCGAAAAAGCACCGTTCGACTACAAGGGTCCCCTTGCGGAGATAGACCGACTCGCCCCCGTTGGTTTCGAGAAATTCACAATCCCGCACTGTCAGGTTCGCATCATAGACATAGATGCAATTGTGGTTGTGTTGGAAGAGACAATGGTCAATATCCAGATCGGTTTTCAGGGACGAAATCCCCGAAAACCACGACGGGATTTCAGGGCCCTCAGTCGCCCCCGAGAAATCCATATAGCTGAAACGGCACGGACTCGCCTCCTCAAAGATACACAATGCGCCCCAACTACTGGCGCCCGGGGCTGCACGAATCACGACAAGATCCCCCTCCCCGCCAATCGCATTTATGCAACCATGAACCAGGATACTCGTACCTTCAGCCATATGAAGCTCCACTCCCGGATCAATCCAGAGCGTCGCCTCCGGGCCGATCTTGAAGTCGACCTCGGCTATATACGGCGAGTAGTTGGCGGTCAGATGCATGTTGTAGTTGATCGAATCCGGCAGGACCGTACCTCGCCCACCCCGTTCGAATTCCGGCGGCTTCTGAAAGAGCAGATCTTCGGGCTCAGCGGCCCCGGCTGCGACGGAACAGAGAATACACAACAGGGACAGTAGCGGAATCAGTATGTTTCGTTTCGACATCGGGTCTCCCTCTGGCTGTAATATGGATTAGTATATCACATGGCGCTTTCGAAATATACGGGGTTATATTCGAGGATTGAGCCGATTGTACTTATGGAGCCGCTCTTGCCGGAAACCGACCGGCTATACCGATTGCATCTCTGTCGATTGCTCGATTTCGGACAAACGGAGAGCGGAGGTCGTCTTACGCACATAGAATATGTAGAACAGGACTACGACGAGTCCCCAGATCCTGGTCAGGAGCTGATATATGGCGGCGGCATTGTCCGCCATCGAAAATGCCTCGTTGGCCTGCAGCGGGACGAAGTAGCGCGTTATGAGGCAACTCATACTGATGGCCAGGAACTGAAACTGCATACGGTCTCCCAGTTTCCCCATCTCCCCGCCTCCTGCTTTGAAGAACTCCGCCAGCTCCCGCAGAGTGCGCCAGACGCCATAGAGGTTGTAGACGGGAAGCCAGAGTCGGAGCAGCTCCGTGGAGCGCTTCGTGTCGTATGCCGGGTCAAGCCGCCGGAGATCCGCCAATATGAGCATCAACCAGATCAACAACAGCAGAAAGGAGAACACCTCGCCGAGGAAAATGCAACCGATCTGCAGGATATCGATATTCATCAGATTCAGATAGGAGCTCGGGGAGACGATCGCGCGGGATATGATCAGAATCGAAACCATGTGCAGAAGCGCGCCCATACCCATCACAACCAGAAACACGCGTGTAATCCCATCGGATCTCAGCGGCTCCGGTCTGTTAGTTTTCATCTCTGCTCATCCCCCAAAGATTCGGATTACACATATCCTCAGGACAACACCATGACATTAATCCCCCGCATTATGACTGTAAAGACTAATTGCCGCTTGACCTTCTGAATACCTGGGGGACTTTACTCCCGCGCAACTCCTGCATCCGACCCGACGATAATAGCGATTTCTCCGGATGGCCGGCGTATCATTCTCCGGACATTGAGCTATAATCTCTGTGTCGAGATGCAAATCCACCTGCATTTTCAATTATGACCACGGAGGTTGTCATGCATCGCCTGCTGTACTTCTGTTTGATCATTATTCTCCCGGCAGCGGGATTGGCTTATGATTGGGAATACCTGTCGATGTCCGGCGAATCCAACATCAGCGCGGACGGCGATCCCATACACTCACGAATCATCGTCGGCACGGCGGAGGGGTTCCATTATCTGGATGAGATCACCGGCGTCTGGACCGATCGGGATCAACCGGGTTACCCGGGACGCCATGTCTGGACCTCCGATTTTTCCCCGACTTTACCTGATCGCATTCTCACGGGTCGGGTGCATGAGGAGGGCAAGGGCTACATTGAGCTGAGTGACGATCTGGGCGTCACCGGGACAACCGTATACGAGTTCATCTCAGGACGGGTAACGGACCTGACCCATGATGATCTCTACCATTACGCCTGCACCTACTGGAACTACTTCGCCGGTGAAATGCTCCGTTCGGCCGATGACGGCGAGACCTGGGAACCTCTCGAGGCCCATTGGCAGGATTGCCTGACCGCCATGGCGGTGAGTCCGCGCCAGGAGCTGTTCCTGGCCGGCAACGCCGGCGTGCTGCGCAGCAATGATCACGGCCTCTCCTGGAAGGATTTCACCGGGAATCTGCCGGTTGGCGACATGGTCCTCTGTCTGGCCGTCCAGTATCACGACGGTCCCTGGCCCGACATCGATCTCTGGGCGGGCAATGATAACGGAGTCTTCCACTGTACCGAAGCGGGACAATGGGAGCAGGTATATACGCAACCATGCCGTCAGATCATCACCGCCCCCCACCTCCCCGGCTTTGTCGCCCTGGCAACGGTCGGGGGCCGCATACTTGTCTCCAACGATTATGGCGTAAACTGGGAGAATGAATCCGGTGACCTGATCGGCCTCGACATGGTCGGTCTGGTTCTCTCCCCCTGGCACGACACTCTCTACTGCGTTGCTCCGAGCGCCGGCGCCTTCCGCCATGAGATGAGCACAACTGCGGTGAACTCGCCGCCCAGTCCGAACAACTCGCGTCTGTGCGCTGTGCCCAACCCCTTCAACCCCAAAACGCATCTGACCTTCGAGTTGGAGAGGGCGGGCAGCATCTCACTGCACATCTTCGACATATCGGGGCGAGAGGTGAACACACTCGCTTCGGGACCATTCGAGAGGGGAATCCATTCGCTCCCCTGGGATGGCCGCGATCGCGACGGCCGCGAACTGGGTTCGGGGGTCTACCTGATTCGACTGGATTCGGAAGGTCGCTCCCGGCAAACCAAGGCGATTCTGCTGCGTTAGCCGAGCGAGTCGAACTGAGACGGAACAGGAGGCGTGCTACCTATTGAGTATTATCTTGCCCGTGGCGCGCCAATCGCCGGCGCGGAGAACGGCGAGATAGACGCCCGAGGGCAGCGCACTGTCGGCATCGTCGAAACCGTCCCAGAGCAATGAACCCACCTTCCCGACATCGGCGAAAACCTTTACGCGACGACCATTGGGGGAGTAGATCTCCAATATGGCGGATCCGGCAATTCCTTCCGGGGGGGCGCAGACGATACGGGTCTCTCCGCGAGTCGGATTGGGCCAGACCTGCAACCCCGCATGCGAGTTCATACCCGACGGATAGGGCGCGGATGTACCGGTACCGATGGCCGCCATGATATCGATGCGTCCCCAGCCCCGATGATTGTCGGGTGAGGCGGCATTGTCGGCCGTAAGCATCAGCGCCTCGCGCACCTGCATCGCTGTCCAGTCGGGATGCGCCTCGAGCAGCAACGCCGCGCAGCCCGCGACCAGCGGCGTTGAGACCGATGTTCCGGAGGAGGTCTTGTAAAGCGCCAGGGGATCAGTGTGAAGAGTTCCCAGCGGAATTGCGCAATAAGTCTCGTCACCGCGAGCACAGACCTCCGGCTTCATGCGGCCATCATATGTCGGACCATGGCTCGAATTGAACCACATATCGCCCGACTCCTGCATCGCACCCACAGTGATGACGCTGTCGGCATCGGCGGGGGCGCCTATGAAGTACCAGTCCTGCCCGCCGTAGTTGCCCGCAGCCGTGCAGACAACGATGCCCCGCGAGGCGGCGATGTCGGCGGCAATGGTCGTAACGGCGGAATTGCCGTCCATATCCTGATATTGATACCATTCGATATAGGCCAGTGATGAACTGATGATATCCGCACCGTTGGTGTCGGCCCACTCCGCGCCGGCAATCCAGTTGTCCTCCTCGAAGGGCTCCTCCTCGCCGGCCATCTCCGTTTTGGCCAACAGGAAGGAGGCCCCATATGCGGGACCGATCAGGTCGCCTTCATGGAAACCGCCGCAGATCGACCAGGTGCTTGTGCCGTGGATTTGCTCCCCATCGGCATCCCCCGACTCGTCCTGAACCTCGCCATCGTTGTTGACGAAATCCCACATATCGAGGAGCCGTCCCGCCGCGACCAGATCGGCGAAAACCTCATGCGTGTGCAGATAGCCGGTATCCAACACGGCGATGATCACCCCCGCTCCGCTGTAGCCGGCCTCGTGAGCCGACGGCACGTTGATCTCCTCAAGCTGTCCCGCCGAGGGGCCGTAATCGAAGACCTCCCGTCCACTGCGGGACGGGATGACAGGTATCCGCGGAGATCCCGGTTCGGGCCTCCGTGAAAGGCGACGCTGAACCGGCGTCAGCTTCCGGACAAAGGGCAGCGCGGCCACCTGCGTCAGAGTGGCTACGGAAGCCCGCACGCTGACGGCATTCAACCAGCGGCTCAGATGGATGATCTCGGCACCCTGCGCCCGCAGTTCATCCAGGTATGGCTCGTGAACGGGAATGTCGTGATAATCGACGAGAGCCTGGCCACGCGACCTGGCGCGGCGAAGCGCGGCATGCTCATTCAGAAGCAGCGCCGTTTCGGCGAGTCGGACGGCACAGGCATCGGTATCGAAGATATTCTTGTCGGTCAAGTAGACCCATATCTTCCGTTCGGCCAATTCCGCCGCAGACAGTAAAGAGAGACCGGACAGTGTCTCCTCGCTGACGTCCGGCTCGCGAGACCGGGTTATAAAAGTATCGGCCTGAGCCTGTACCTCGCAAGGCGTCGGTCCGATGATCGTCAACATGCAGATAATCGGGATCAAAAACAGTCTGATGGACATCATTCTACTCCCCCGGTTTTCAGTGTGACAGCGGCTATTGAGTTGATCCGCCGCACGTCTCCTCACAATGCGCAATTAATGCGATCATTATTATTCTAGTCCCTTTCGAAAGGGATGAGCGAGAAAGTTTGCACGCCACCGAACAGGGATATACATTTCAGCGCCCAGCTGTTAGGCTTGCCACAGTATATCGCGCCGCACTGCTGTGGCGGGAGCTGATCACCAATTTCTAGGGGACATCCATGAGGATCCACAGATCGTTGCCGACCCGGCTGCTTACACTGGTACCGCTTGCTCTCTTGACGACTCCCGCTCTGGCGCAGGGGGAGATCGGCTGGAGCGTGCAAAGAGACAGAGTATCGGCACTTGTTCTCTTTGTGCTGTTCATCGGGATCGTCCTGTTCAACATCCGCCGGGCGCGTCGAGGCGAGGAGCTGTATATCCGTCGCATTGCCGGACTCAACGCCATCGAGGAGGCGATCGGGCGCTCTACGGAGTTGGGCAAGAAGGTGATGTTCATACCCGGCATCGGCAGCGTGGGCGAAGTGGAGACCCTCAGCGCCCTGTCGGTACTCAAGCATGTCGCCAAGCACACGGCCGAATACGGTACGCCGCTCGAAGTGCCCAATCGAGATCCCCTGGTGTACGCGGCGGCTCGGGAGACCGTGAAGGAGGCCTATCTGGCCGCCGGGCGCCCCGATCTCTTCCAGGAGGAGATGGTCCCCTACCTGACCTACGACCAGTTCGCCTATACCGCTCAGGTCACGGGCAAGATGGTGCGCGACAAACCGGCGGCGAACTTCCTTATCGGCGCCTTCCACGCCGAAAGTCTCCTGCTGGCGGAAGCGGGACAATCCACCGGCGCGATCCAGATCGCCGGCACGGCCCAGGTGGCGCAGCTGCCCTTCTTCGTCACCACCTGCGATTACACGTTGATCGGCGAGGAGCTGTACGCGGCCAGCGCCTATCTGGCGCGTGAACCGGTCATGCTCGGTTGCATCAAGGGGCAGGATCAGGTGAAGTTCATTCTAACCATTTTCATCATCGTGGGGATCCTCTATATGACCTTCACGGGCGACGATCTGTTCCAGGAGCTCCTGGGCCGCCGTTAGCCCGGTCCGATCTCAATGCCTGCTGCCGGCTCCTGCGGAAACGGGGGAGCCGGTTTCCGTTTGCGTCCGTCTACTGCGCCACTAAGACATCAAATCGGGACTGAGCGGATATTCGGGATATTTCGATTATTATACGAAACCTTTCGTATAATAGTCCGATAAACCTTCACCCAAACGCGCCACACCATTCAACGAGAAAACTCCAGCCCCGCCCTGCCGGGTGTGGCCCGGGATATCAGATCCATTGAAAGGTGGAAGTTGTATGAAGCGAATCGGAATCGCACTCAACGCCCTTACCCTATATCTGTCTGCAACTCTGCTCTGCGCAGCGATTCTCATATCGGGCGATGCATCCGCTCGGGTTGTCCGAGTCGAGGTTATAAGCCGAGAGCCCATGACGGATGAGTTTGACACGACTGCGACAGGTCCCTACGAAGTGCTCAAGGGGATCATCCACCTGGAGGTGGACCCCGACAATCCAGCCAACCGGCAGATCATCGACCTCGAACTGGCCGACCGCAACGAGCGGGGGCTGGTGGAGTTCTCCACCGATTTCGAGTTGCACAAACCGGTGGACGTTCACCGGGGCAATCGCCGGCTGCTCTACTTCGTCAACAACCGCGGCAACAAGATGGGCTACTGGCACTTCAATTACGGCACGGAGAGGAACTGGCTGGCCCAGGAGGGTTGGTCATACCTGTGGTGCGGCTGGATAGGCGACCTTCCCGAAAGTGAACGGAAACTGAATATCCGTCTGCCGCAGCTCACCGATAACGGCAAGCCGCTCACCGGCCGAGTTTATGCGGAGTTGCTCTCTTATGCGAACCAATTGGTCTCCAGCATGCCCATCGTCTGGGGCGGTTCATCGGCCCCCACACCCGTCACGCTTGACAACGCTGACGCCACCCTGTCGATGCGTCGCTATCGCTGGCGGGAGGAGGATGCGGAGATCATCCCCAATGACCAGTGGGCGTTCGCTCGCCTTGATGACGGTGAACCCGTGCCCGACCCGACTCGTCTTTACATCAAAGACGGGTTCAAACCCGGTATGCTTTACGATCTGGTCTATACGGCCCACAAACCCGTACCGATCGGCCTGGGCATGGCCGCGATTCGTGACGTGGTCTCCTACTTCCGTTACGATATGCGGACCGATGCGGGCGAGCCCAATCCGTTGGCCGGCATGATCGACCACACCTATGCCTGGGGTCATTCGCAGTCGGCCCGCCTCCTCAATCACTTCGTCTATGAGGATTTCAACGGCGACGAGCAGCAGAGGCAGGTTCTGGACGGCGTCCTGGCCAACTGCGCCGGAGGGGGCAAGGGTTTCTTCAACACCCGTTTCGCCCAGACCACGCGCTTCGGCAGCCATCTCGAAGATCAGCTGTTCCCCTGCGATTTTTTCCCCTTCAATTCGGTCGAGCAAACAGACCCGCTCACCGGCGAACGGGGAGACGGTCTGGAACGGGCGCGCAAGTCGGGCTTCCTGCCTAAATTCCTCTTCCTCAATACAACGACCGATTACTGGGGCCGCGCCGCGTCCCTGCTGCATACCGATGTCGAGGGTCTCAAAGACGCGGCTATCGATCCCTCCACGCGCATCTACTTCGTCGCGGGCAGAGGGCACCTGGAGGACAGGGTCGGCATCGTCGGTCGAGCGCTTCTGACCGCTCTGGACGAGTGGGTCACCGATGGCACTCCCCCACCCGATTCGCGCATCCCCCGGATTGCGGACGGGACCCTGGTTCCGTTGGCCGAATTCAAGAGCGCGTTTCCGCAGATCCCGCAGACATTGTTCCCACCATCATACTATCAACCCCTGCGACTCGATCATGGCCCCCGCTGGCGCGAACAGGGGATCGCGGATAATACCCCCCCCATCGTCGGTGCCCCCTATGTCACTCTGGTTCCGCAGGTCAACCCGACCGGGAATGAGATTGCGGGGATCCGGCTGCCGGAGATCGCCGTGCCGCTGGCGACATTCACAGGCTGGCATATGCGCAATCCGTTCTTTTCCCAGACGCTGGGACGCAACAGCGGAACCGTGCACGCTCTCCCCCGCACACGTGAACAGGCCGATGCAAAGCGCGATCCCCGTCAAGCCATTGTCGAGCGTTATGCCACCAGTGCCGACTATCTGACCGCCGTGGAAACCTGCCTGAAACAGTTGCGCGACCACCGGCTCATCCTCGAACAGGATGTGTCGCTGCTCCGCAAGCAGGCCGGTGCTCAGGCCGAGTTGATCGAAAAGATGCGTTCAGGCGATCTGCCCCTCATGGAGAAGGTTGCGCTGACGGAGGGCCTTGATGCTGCGGAGGCTTATATCGAAGAGTTGATTGCAGCCGATATCTTGTGGTGGTTCAATACCCGCCCCAACCGTATCCGGGGGCATCTGAACGCCACCGGCTACAGGCTGCTGGGGCAGGAGAAACTCGAGGACGCCTACAAGATCTTCACGCTCAATGTGCGTCTGCACGACTGGTCCGGTGGATTGTGGGACAGCCTCGGTGAGTGCTGTTTCGTGATGGAGCGTTATGAGGAATCCCGGCGCCACTACCGTAAAGCCCTCGAGTTGGACCCCGATCTCCCCAGCGCAATCGCCAAACTGGCGGAGATCGATGTGATTCTGGAGAGAACCCGCTAGCGGTTCCGGGAGATGATTGATCCCGGTACAATCGACATCGATTACAGGCAGCACGGAGAAGCGCCCCATGGGGGCGTTTCTCCGTCAGGCTGAAACTTCACAGGAAATGGCATCAGGCCGGGATGGTCACTCCGACTCCCACATTCCGGGACCTGACTGCGGTCACTGTATTGGCTCTCTCCGCAGAACGTGTCAGACATTGAACCATATCCGCATCGGTATAGGTACTTTCATTAGAATTATGGTAGTATTCCCTTATGGAGTAAAACAAACTGGACATCGTTCAGACAATAGAAACGAAGGAGTATGTGTATGACCGGAACAACGCAATCTCCAAACATCACCCGAATCCCCTTGATAATCACCCTCATCCTTCTCGGCCTCGCCGGCAGTTTCCCAACGAACACCATGGCCGAGATCAACAGTGAGATCTTCTGCGAGGATTTCTCCACCCTCGACTTCTGCGACCAGTGGAATACAACCGCCCTCTGGGACACGGAAGCCGCGGAGTTGCGGCTCCATCCCTACCCCATGTCGACCAAATCAACCATCGGTCTGGCCGGTTTGGCCTGTAATTTCGCCAGATCCGGTGATTACGTTTTCCTGAGTGACATGGATTTCGGCTTGCAGGTGCTGGACATCAGCGATATCGACAATATGGAAATTGTCGGTGGTTTACCCTCAGTCATGACCCCGCAAGGGATGTGCGTGGACGGCGACTATCTCTACCTGACCGCCCACGACCGGCTCCTGATCCTGGATATTACCGATCCGACCACGCCGGTGATCATCGGTGAATGCGACGCCGTCACCCAGGTGAGCGGCGTGGCGATAGATGGCGATCGGGCTTATCTGGCCAGTTGCGATGCCGGGCTGTACTGCCTCGATATCAGCGACAGAACCGCGCCGATCCTGATCAGTCAGACGGCCACTCCCACTTGCGCCCAGGCCGTGACCCTGTACGGAGAGCATGCCTACGTCTGTACGGGATACACCGGCATTGCTGTTTTCGACATCGGCAATCCCGCGCTGCCGGTCCACGTCAATCAGATCCCATGCTCCTATCACCCTGAGCGGGTCCGTATCGCGGGCGGACTGGCATTTGTGTCGGAGATCTCCGGGGAGCTGTTGATCTACTCCCTCGAAGATCCCGCCGCACCGGCTCTACTGGGTGCCTGCGATCTGCCCGGCCATGCCAAGGGCCTGGATGTATCGGGCAATCTCGTCTATCTGGCCATCTACGATAGTGAGACATCCATGCTCTGCGCGGTGGATGTCTCCGACCCCTCCGCCCCACGCCTGCGGGGCCAGGCTGAGCTGATCGGCTTCCCGATTGGTGTCGAGATATTCGGCGAACTGGCCCTGGTCAACAGCGGCACCGATTTTCTCGCCGTGCGTATCGCCGATCCCATTGCGCCAATCCCTACCGACCCGATGCCGGGCAGCCTGCATTTTAATCTCGTCATCGATGGTTCAATCGCCTACATCCAGAGTTACTCGGGTGAACACCTTCAGGCCGTTTCGCTGGTCGACCCCGAGCACCCGGAGATAATCGGGGGCAACTCGGACGTCTCCGGAGTAGCGCATATGGCTCTGGCACCGCCCTACATCTACCTCAACAGTCAGAACGGCCTGGCAGTCATGGATATCTCCGACCCCACCGATCCACAGGTAGTGGGTTCGTGTGATCTGGGCGGGCACTGCAGGAGTATCGAGGTCTATGGCGATTATCTCTATTACGCCTATTACGACATAGGCACCGGTCTGTTCGTGGTGGACATCGCCGATCCCGAGAACCCTCTGTTCCTGTATCAGCTGCCCCTGTCCAACAGTCCGAAGGATATGGTCCGCAACGGTGATTACCTTTTCGTCCTGGATTGGGAGGATGGCGCCAAGGGTGAAGATTCCGCCCCGCGCAATGATCGCAACATGTCCGACATCACGGTCCTGGACATCAGCAATCCTGCGCTACCCGTACCGGCAGTAACCTTCACCGTGACGGATGCCTTCGTCTATCAGTTGGAGATAGACGGCGATCTGCTCTACTCGAACTTCTGGAGTTACCTGGGCGTCTACGGCTACGGCTTCGACATCTACGACATCTCCGATCCCCTCGATCCGCAACACCTCACCCGTTGGGCCAATGGAGACGAATATGGTGAACTGGTGCTGCTGGGTGACCGCGTCTATCGCAGTGGCGGACGCCAGATCGATGTTATCGATGTCAGCGATCCGCTGACCCCCATTGATCTCCACTCAATCCCGACGGATCGGGAGACACGCTGGCTCGGAGTTGCGGGGGATTACCTGTTCGGCAGCGGCGGTTATGCCGGCTTGCGCAGTTTCCGTGTGTTCGACCGCAGCGTGGATGCTATGAGCAACATCGCCCAATCGACCAATCTGCCCGCCGCCCTGACCCCTTTGAGCCATGTGCGCATGCAGGCGACCAGCTCCAACACCATCCGCTGGAAGTTCAGCGCCGATGCGGGCGCGAACTGGCAATGGCTGCCGCTGAATGGCGATTGGCTGGCGTTGGAGCATCCCGGGGCGGAACCCCGCTGGCAAGCCCAATTGATCTACAAGCATTCCGGTGAGGAGCCGGTAGTGACGGATCTGACTCTGGAGTGGATCAATGACCCGACCGCCATCGTGGACGGGAACGCGCCGGCGATCTTTGCGCTGCAGCGGGCCGTACCGAACCCCTTCAACCCGACCACGACCATCAGCTTCGATCTGCCGCATGAGTGTCTGGCGCGGGTGGATATCTACGACATGTCCGGACGGCATGTGCGGCAACTGGTAAACATGGAGTTGCCGGCGGGCAATCATCATGTCATCTGGGATGGCTGCAATGATTCGGGGGCACCTCTCGGTTCCGGCATATATGCCTGCCGCATGTCGGCGGCGGGCTTCAGCCAGTCGAGGAAGCTCACTCTGGTGAAGTGATGAAGGTGGCCGTTATCAGGCCGGCTCTTGACCTTTTGCCCCGGGTTGCCCATGCGGCCCGGGGTTTGTCGTCGGTATCGAACAGACTCAAGCCCCCGTCTGCTGGGGACTCGCCGGTTTCGATCCTGTAATGTGACGCACCATCCTGAATATCTTTGCCCGATCCGTGTTAAGTCACTTGCAGCACTTGCCCGATTATGTGTTAGGGTGTGTGCCTTCGCAGAGATTTTCCTTTTGACTAGGAGGTGCGGGCGATGGCAGATACGAATTTCAGCGATCTCCGCAATCTGGGCAATCTAGCTGGACAACGACCGTCAGGGCGACTGGTCGGAGGGCTGGTGTTGATTGTTCTGGTGGTGGTCGGTATTTTCTCGAGTTTCTACACTGTGGACCCGGAAGAGGTCGGACTGGTAATGCGATTCGGGAAGTACATTCGCAGTACCGATCCGGGATTGCACATGAAGCTCCCGTTCCAGATCGAAACGGTACTCAAGGTTCCGATCCAGCGGCAACTCAAGGCCGAGTTCGGATTCCGGACGGTCTCCGCCGGAGTACGCAGCGAAACATCGACCCGCGGCTTCGGCATGGAATCCAACATGCTGACGGGTGACCTCAATGCCGCAGTCGTTGAGTGGGTTGTCCAGTACCGGATAGTGGACCCCTACAAATTCCTGTTCCGCGTGCGGAATGTCTCGGACACTTTCCGGGACATGAGCGAGGCGATAATGCGTCAGATCGTCGGCGACCGAACCGTCAACGAGGTGCTGACCGTCGGTCGCGCCGAGGTGGCGTCGGAGGTCGAGAGATTGCTGCAGGATCTGTGCAACCAGTATGAGACCGGCATCAAGGTCGAGCAGGTCGTGCTTCAGGATGTCAACCCGCCCGAGCCCGTGAAACCCTCTTTCAACGAGGTCAACCAGGCGCAACAGGAGCGGGAGAAGCTGATCAACGTGGCGCAGAGCGAATACAATCAGGTGATCCCCCGCGCCAAGGGTGAAGCCCTGGAGACGATTCAGATGGCCGAGGGTTACGCGCTCGATCGCGTCAACCGGGCAAAGGGTGACGCGGAACGCTTCATCGCGATGTTCGAGGCCTACAGCCTGGCGCCGGAAGTGACCCGCCAGAGGATCTATCTGGAGACCATGACCCGGGTTCTGCCGCAGGTCGAAAGCAAGGTCATCGTGGACGATGAGCTGGGAGGCGTCCTGCCCCTGCTCAATCTGGACAAGGCGCGCGGAACCGGAGGAGGTGGTGGAGAATGAAGTATCTATTACCCTTAATCCTGGGGATCATCGTTCTGTCCGTGTTGGGTAACTCCTTCTATGTGGTGCGTGAGTACGAACAGGTGATCATCACCCAGTTCGGCAAGCCCGTGGGCGATCCCGTGGCCACTCCCGGCCTGAAGATGAAGATTCCGTTCATCCAGAAGACTCTCCGCTTCGAAAAGCGTTTTCTCGAATGGGACGGCAAGCCCAACCAGTTGCCGACCAAGGACAAACGCTTCATCTGGGTCAACACCTATGCCAGGTGGAAGATTTCCGACCCGCTGCTGTTCCTCCAGCGTCTGCGTGATGAGCGCGGGGCGCAGACCCGTCTGGACGATATCCTCGACGGTGAGACGCGCAACGCCATCGCCAACTACAACGTGATGGAGATCGTTCGCAGCACCAATCGCGATCCCATACCCGATGACCTGCTGCCGGAGGGCGACGTCAACCTGGAGGAGATCCAGAACGGTCGCGGCCAGATCCACAAGGAGATACTCCGCACCGCTCAGAGCCGCACTTTGGACCTGGGCATCGAGATTCTGGATATCCAGTTCAAGCGGATCAACTACGTGGATGAGGTTCAGCGAAAAGTGTATGAGCGGATGATCGCCGAACGGCAGCGCATCGCCGACCGTTTCCGCTCCGAGGGCGAGGGTGAAGCCTCGCGCATTCGGGGTGAGAAGGATCGCGAATTGCTGCGGATCCAGTCCGGCGCCTATCGCACTGCGCAGGGCATCAAGGGCAAGGCGGACGCGGAGGCGATTGCGATCTACGCCGAGGCCTACGACCGCTCCGCGCAATCGCGCAGTTTCTTCGAGTTCCTCAAGTCGATGGAGGCCTACGAGTTGGCCATCGACAAGGAGAGCTCACTGATCCTGTCGACCAAAGGTGATTTCTATCGGTTCCTCAAAAGTTCCGAGGGCAAATAGAGCGCAACCACCATTGGCTCAAAGCAAAGCTCCCGGGGAGATCCCCGGGAGCTTTTTGTTTTTACAGGTCGGGCAATCGGCGGCTGCGCCCCGCCTCCATCTTCGCCGGACAGTCGGCAACTACTTTTTGACCAGCGTCCGGTAGCGGTTCCGACGATTCTTGAAGAGTGCATCCCCCAGCTCCTTCTGACGCCAATGCTCGTACGCCGAGAAATTCCCCTCGTACCAGCGCACATTCCTCTCCCCCTCGAAAACCAGCAGATGCGTGCAGACCCGATCCAGGAAGAAACGATCGTGACTGATCACCAGCACACAGCCGGCGAACTGCATGATCGCCTCCTCCAGCATGCGGAGAGTGTTGACATCCAGATCATTGGTCGGCTCATCGAGCATGATCAGGTTGCCGCCCTCCTTGAGCGTTTTGGCGAGGTGGCAGCGATTGCGCTCACCCCCGGAGAACTCGGAGGCCCTCTTCTGCTGGGACGCCCCCTTGAACCCGAATTGGGAAAGATACTTGCGGATGGGCACGGACTGATCGCCGATCATCACCTCATCCGCTCCTCCACCGATCTCCTCGATCAGGGAGCGATCCTCACCAAGGGCACTCCGCTCCTGATCGGCGTATACGATCTGCACCGTCGAACCGACCGTTGTGGTTCCTGCCTCGGGCTGCATCGTGCCGGCGATCAGCTTGAACAGGGTCGTTTTGCCCGCCCCGTTGGGGCCGACCAACCCCACCACCGCGCCGCGGGGAACGGCGAAGTTCAGGTTCTCGAAGATGCGACGGTCATCGTAACCGGTGGCGACATCGTGGAACTCCACCACCTGCGTGCCCAGATCGGGTCCCGGAGCGATTCGGATCGCCACCTCCCCCTCACCCTTCTGCCCCGCAGCTTCGCGGGCGACAAGCTGTTCATACTCACGCAGGCGGGTCTGGGCCAGAGCATTGCGGTCACCGCGGCTCATCTGGATCCAGGTCAGTTCCCGTTTCAGAGCCCGACTGCGCGGGGTGTCCCTCTTTTCGGCCGTCGCGAGTTTGCCCAGCTTCTGCTCCAGCCACGAGGTGTAGTTCCCCTCCCAGGGGATACCGCGGCCGCCATCGAGTTCGAGAATCCACTTGGTGATGTTGTCCAGGAAGTAGCGGTCGTGCGTCACGACGATGACAGTGCCCGGGTACACCTTCAACTGCTCCTCGAGCCAATTGACGGTCTCCGCATCGAGATGGTTGGTGGGCTCATCCAGCAGCAGCAGATCCGGCTGCTCCAGGAGAACCTTGCACAGCGCCACGCGCCGCTTCTCACCGCCGGAAAGGGTCGAGATGAGCCGATCGTCATCGGGCAGACAGAGAGCGTCGCCGGCCACATCCACCTTGTGATCCAGATTCCAGCCGTCCACCGCGTCGATCTTGTCCTGCAGCACGCTCATCCGATCCATGGCTTTCTGCATCGCATCGTCATCGGTGAGTTCGCCCATGCTGTCGGCGACCTTATCGTACTCCTGCAGGAGCTCATTGATCTCGTTGAAGGCCAGTTCGACCGTTGCCCGGACAGTCAGCGTCTGGTCGAGGTCGGGCTCCTGCTCGACGATACCCGCGCGATAACCGGGTGTGATCTCGGCGTGGCCGTCGAATTCGGTTTCCAGACCGGCCATGATCCGGAGAACGGTCGTTTTGCCCGACCCGTTCTCCCCCACGATACCGATCTTGGCTCCGGGGTAGAAGCTCAGGTTGATATCCTTGAGCACCTGCTTCTGCCCGTAGAACTTGTTGATGCCATGCATGTGAAAAATGAACTTGTCCGCCATATCTCCATCTCCTACAGTAATGTCGATCTGATCGTGATCCGACTCCACTATGCCCAATAGGCTACTATGGGCATTTTGTCGAGAGATATCTTGATCATAACCCGTCCACTTGCACCGGGCCCCCACAATCCGGCTTGTTACGTTATCCGGCGATTCGGGAATGAGTTGTGATTATCGCCTTCAGAATGGTTCCTAATCGGGATACCTCATCATATTGTCCAAAAAGGGGATGACTATGCGTCAGCTTGTTATTCGGACCTCTCGGAAAATTTCAGCTTCGATGATCCTGGCGGTGTTGCTGATGATCGGCGCCCTGCTCGTCTCGGCAGAGGAGTGGGACGACAGCTGCTGGGTGCGCGGTTACGTGCCGCCGGGACTCTCGGGTGAAACCGGCGGCGCCAATGTCCTCGACATTGAGGATGACAACGGTCGGCTCTATGTAGCGGGTGCCTTCACGTATGCGGGCGGCATACCGGTCAACTATATCGCCATGTGGGACGGAACGGAGTGGCACGCTCTCGATGACGGCGCGGCCGGCACGGTGGCGGAGATCGAGCACAACGGCGTGCACCTGTTCGCCGCCGGGGACTTCGGAGTGGGCAGCCCGAGCATCGCCAAGTGGAACGGCAGCTCCTGGTGGGCCGTGGGAGAGGAGTCGGAGGTCTTCAACAGCTACATAGAGGACATCTATTACCGGGACGGCGACCTCTTCGCCGCGGGCTCCTTCACCTACGTCGGCGATGAGGAGATCTGGCGCGTCGCCGAGTTCTCCGATTTGGACGGCTGGCATAAACCCGAGGGGTGGTGCGGATTCACCTGGTACAATATGAACTACGGCTCCGTGAATGACCTTATCAATTACAGAGGGGACCTTTGGGCCGGAGGCGATTTCACCTATTGCTACTATAATGACATCTACTATCTGGGGAGATATGTCGACGAGGTCTGGCAGTGGCCGGTCGCCATGGGCACCGGGTTCAACGACCGGATCGACTGCCTTTACGATCACGGCGGTGCTCTCTGGATCGGCGGCCGCTTCAATACGGTCGACGGCGATCCGAGTTTGGGGATGGCCGTGTGGTCGGGCGGACTCAGCGCCATCAACGATGAGAACGGCGCCGACCACTACGTCAACGACTTCTCGGCGCTCCCGGACCACTGGCTCTGCGTCGCCACCGACGCCAGCGTGCGCGCTTTCGGGCGGGACTATCCGGGCATTCCCATGTCCTGGCACGACATCTACGGCGACATCAAAGTGGTCGAGACCCTGACCCACATGGGCAACGAACTCTATGCCGGGGGATCGCTGAGGAAGGGCAACGAAACCCGGGACGGCATCGCCCGCTGGGACGGTTCCGGCTGGCGGCGGCTGGGCAACGGACTCGCCCGCAACCACACCACCGTGCCCGATTACGTGAACTGCTTCGAGCTCTTCGCCGACGGCCTGGTCGCCGGCGGCTACTTCGATATCTCGGCCGTTTCGGACGACGGCATCGACAGCCACAACATCGGCTTCTTCGACGGCGAGGCCTGGCTGCCGCTGAACAGCGGGTTCGTCGATCAGGTGCTGGACCTCATCGTCTACGACGGCTACCTGTTCGCGTGCGGCAAGTTCGACTACACAGCCTCCCCCCACGCCACACCCTGCAACCATATCGCGCAGTGGAACATCACAACCGAGGCCTGGATGCCGCTGGGCGACGGTCTGAACGGCAACGCCCACGCCCTCTGCGAATGGGACGATCTGCTCATCGTCGGCGGCGACTTCTCCATGGCCGACGGTGTCGCCGTCGAAAATATCGCGGCGTGGGACGGCCACGACTTCACCCCCCTGGGAGCCGGGTGCAACGGCACCGTACGGGCGGTCACCACCTTCAACGGTGACCTGGTGGCGGCGGGGCAGTTCACATCGGCAGGCGGCGTAACAGCCAACCGTGTGGCCGTCTGGGATGGCGAAACCTGGGCGCCGCTGGGCAGCGGCATCGACAACGGCTACGTCGCGACGATCACCTACCATGACGGCGACCTGTACGCCGGCGGCAGCTTCACCGCCGCCGAAGGTTCACCTGCCGCCTGTATCGCCCGCTGGACGGGCAGCGAGTGGGTGGAGGTCGGGGGCGGCGTCGCCGACGGTCTCTACGGCACCAGTGTCGAGGCCCTGTACAACCTCCCCCCCGACGGTCTCTACGTCGGTGGATTCTTCTCCCTGGCCGACGGGACCGAAGCCAATGGTGTGGCTCTCTGGCGTAATGACGCCTGGCTGCCGTTGGGCTCGGGCGTCAGCGAGGGCTGCAACAGAAATGGCGTCAAAGCCTTCCAGTCCTACGCCACCGATCTCATGCTCGGCGGCGACTTCAAGTACGCGGGCTCGACGCTGTCCGCCAGCATCGCCCGCTGGGATGGAGATCTCACGCCGGTGTTCATGGCGGGTTTCACGGCGACACCTGCGCCCGATGGCGTACACATCGACTGGCGAACGGCAGCGAATGACGCTACTTATGAATTCCGGCTCTACGGCCGCCTCAACGACACCCGGTGGTCGGTGGACTTCGAACGGACCGGCAGCGGCGAGTACACGGCCATCGATACCGTACCCGCAGCTGGGCTCGTAAACTATGAGCTGCATGGCCGTGAGGGCGATGAGGGCTGGAGCGTCCTGTGGACCGAATCGGTCACGCTATCCGTCCAGCAGCCTGTGTTGCCCCAGGTGGCCGTCTACCCCAATCCCGGCAACCCCAGTTTCCGACTCGGTCTCGAATTGCCGGTCGCCGGTCAGGCCACAGTCGGCGTGTATGATGTGCAGGGTCGTCATCTGGCGACGCTCCTGGATGAGTCCGTGGCTGCAGGCGATATGACTCTGGACTGGAACGGGTGCGACGATGAGGGCCGCGCACTGAGCGCCGGCGTCTATCTTGTCCGTCTGAGCACGGCGGCGGGAACATCCACCCAACGCGCCGTGATTCTCCGGTGACACAACTCGGAACACCCTCCTCGGGAGCATGATCCATCAGGTCACGCTCCCGGGGAGGCACTTGTCTTCCGGTTGCCCTCGACTCCCGAATTCATGCTCATAATTCTCGCGTAACGGCGCCGGTGTATCTTCCCGACAGATATTACGATGTGCGAACCGGGCGCCCCTCAAAGGGGAGACGCCGAACTCGCCACACATTGCTCAGGAGGATCGAAGATGTTGGTGTCGCGCAGAGATGTCGCCTGCCTGATGATTATGGCTATCGTCCTTCTGGCTGTATGTTTGCCGGGTTGCGGAGGCGGGAGCAGCCCGACCGGAACCGATCAGGGAGATGACGATGAGGTGCCTGTTGACGGTAACGTCACCCTGCCGGTTGGGATGGTCTTCGATTCGGGCTCCGTTGCGCTGACGCTGGGGGGAGATCCGCTGACCCTCGGTGCCGATGGTGCCTACAGCGCAACTCTGCGCGACGGCAGTCGCCAGTTGGCCATCCTCGCCGGCACATCCGGAGATCCCATGCTGATGTCCTGGCTGCATGGTGATCACACCAACATCGACGTGCGCAGTACGGCTGCGGCCCTGGTCTACTTCGGCCTCGGCGTCTGGGCCCTGCCGCCGGCCGCCGCCGATCCGATCTGCGCCTTGCTGGCCGATCCCACGCTGGATCTGAGTCTTCTGGAGAGCGCCATTTCCGCCCAGCTCATCGCCAATCCGACCGGTTTCACCGTGGAGAATACCGTCATCAAGACTGCGCTGATCCAGACGTTGAGCGTTTTCTACGACAAGCGTGACGGGGCGGAGGCCGATGACAGAGGATTGCTGATCGAACCGGCCGACGAGCAGAGCGGCATCGCCTGCCTCAATCAGGGTGGTATCAACAAGTTCAGCCTCAGGAACAGTTACAGACGGCGTGCAATCGCGTTCATCAAGAAGATCAGCTGGTTCGATGACGGGGGCACAGAGCACTTCCTCCCCACCTCTCCGCCCCAGAAGTTCGAGATCCCGCCCGTGGCCGGATTCGCCGGTGTGATCGGCACCATCGGCAGCGCCGTGACCGGCGGTATCGCCTACACCCCCGTCACCATGCCCGCTGTGCAACTCGAGAATCACCCAGGGGCCAACTACACCAAATACTGGGTCATCACCGGTGGTCTGGGCATTGTCGATCCGGCGATGAGCATCTACCTCAACGACGATGAGCAGCATGACGTCAACTGGGTCTGCCTGAAGGGGATCGTCTGGGATCTCTTCATCCCGTTGCTGATGAATGTCCTGGCGACGGTCAACGAACTGGGTCACCTGGATGCCATGCTGGGCGCAGAGGATGAGGTCGGCGCCGCCCTGCTCGAGGTAATGACCTACATGTACACCAACATACCCCAGATCTATCAGTATGCGGCAGACGGTCACTACGAGCTGGCTCTGACCGAGTGCTACAACGGCATCTCGGTTACCGGCGGTTTCCGCACCATCGTCTATGACCTGCTGCGGACCTGCCTGGAGAATCTGGGGGTCGCCGCAGGGGATATCGCCCCGGCGCTGGACAAGGCCACCCGTTTTCTGGCCATTGTCGGCTGGATCGACATCGTCGGCAACTACCTGGATTCCTGCGTCGTCTTCGCCCACATCGCGGCCTCAAGCTCGGTGGACGAGTGGGATGTCCGCGTGACCGATCCCGCCATTACCCTGAACACCTCCCAATCCTCCATCCATGTCTGCGATCGCGTCGACAGCCTGACGGTGAACATCGTAGATGATACGGGGACCGGCTTGCCCGACGGAACGGCCTACGTCTACCGCTGGTCCTGCGGCGGTGTGGCGGGCACGCTCATGAATCCAGTTCATCCGGCCGACGACAGCAATTCGTTCGAAACGAGCAGCTCCAAAACGCTCTACCGCGCCGACGCTGGCGCCGCCGGCGACGAATTGATCACGGTGCGCGTTCTGACGCGTCAGGGGTCGAACCTGACCTATATCGGCAGCGACTCCACCACCGTCGCCGTTCGGCAGCGGGTGGTGACGGTGACGCCGGAGGCGACCTCCCTCGCGCCCGAGGATGAGGAGACTTTCGAGATCTCCCTCACGCCGCAGTTCAGCGTGGCGGTCACCGATTCGGTCTATTTCGCCTGGAGCAACACGGCGGTTGTCGGGGATCTCTACAGCGCCGACGACGACCTCGCCCCCTTTACCACCCAGGCTACCGCCGTCTCTTACGAAGCCGGCGAGGAGGTGGGCGACGACACGCTGACGCTGGAGGCCTATCGGGTCTTCGAAGATGGGTACGAGGCGACCTTCGCCACCATCTCCATACCGATACAAGTGGAGGATTTCGGCATCATCCTGATTGCGCATCCCGATACCGTTGCCCCCGACGGGCTTGCCTTCGCCGACATCATGGCCACGATCAGGCTGTGGGCGCCCGGGGATACCGATGAGCCCACCGGCGACCCGGTTACGGGGAGGACCGTCACCTTCAGCACGGACCTCGGCGAACTGAACGGCGACAACCCGGCGGTCACCAACACAGGCGGCAACGCCCTGATCGCAATCAGCAGCGGTGAGAGCGGCACCGCCACTGTCGTCGCGGAGTGCGAAGGGGTCGAACGGACGGTGGCGGTCACGTTCACTCGGCAAGTCCATCTCACCCCCGCCACCCTCCACATCGCCTCCGGCAACACCCGGACTCTGACCACCTCGGTCAACCCCGACTTCGACGCCGGCGCCGATGTTCTCTACAGGTGGACCTGCGATGAGGAGTACGGCACCCTGACCGGCCCCGACGGCGAAAGCCCCCCCTTCGACTCCGCTCTGCCCGCCGCCAGCTACACCGCCGACGATGAGGCGGGTGACGAGATCGTCACTGTGGAGGTCCTGTACGCGGCGACACCCGGCGATTATCGGTCCGTGGGTACGGATGTCAGCGAGATCGAGGTGGGCGGCGTGGGGATGATCCTCAACGCCTACCCGCTGAGGATCTTCGCCGATGGCGTCATGGAGGGCACCGTCGAGGCGATACTGCGCTACTGGAACGAAGATGATCTCGATGTGCCGACGGGCGATCCCGTCACAGGGGAGATGGTTTCGCTTACCGCTACACTCGGCTCGATTGCAGGCGACAATCCGGTTCTGACCGACGCGGAGGGTCTGGCCACATTCCGGATCAGCAGTTCAACCACAGGTACGGCCCAGCTCACAGTCGAACATGAACTGGTGAGTGAAACTGCCGTGGTCAATTTCGTCCCACCGGGCTCGGGGATTCTGCTGGTCAGAATCTCGGAGGAGTACCTTGGTATCTATGTGGCCTGGGCCGAAGTGCCCGGCGCCACCGCCTACACCATGACCTGGGATGCCGGTGGTGCGCCCAGCTCCGGACCGGGGGGAATCTGCTACCCGGGCCCTCTGACCATGAACACCGGCGCAGTTCAGACCGCAGGCGATGAGTGGGCGCATCCCGACCATGAACTGGTCGGCTACAAGTGTTTCCATCACTGGACCATCTCCGGCGGTGTGGGGACGGATTTCGGTGACTGGCCCTCACGTGTATACGCCAGCTATGCCCACTACCAATTCACCGTCTCCCCCCATTTCCGATGATCGAAGAGGTTTTGTGGAGCGGGCAGGGTCGCGCCGGTCAAATAGGCAGGAGATATGCGACCGGCAGGCTGTGCACCCTGGATATTTCCCACTTCAGGGTTCAAGGCTGTTCACGATAATATCTGATCATGATCCCCGATCGGGAATTTGGTCATCATCAGCAAATCCAGATATCAGCGACATCTCCTCAATTCTCACACCGCATTCATGGAATTTTTTTGCCCACCCGTATTGACATACGGGAAAACGTCCTTTCGCCCTGAAACCGGAAATTCCTTGTCGAGCACCTCCCCTGTATACTAATATTGAAATATGAAGCCTCACGGCAGATAGACTGAACATTGGAGCAAACATGAGCGATCAAGTCTGCAAGCATGTCTGGGAGATTTTCAACGAGAGAAGCGGATACCTTATCGTGGAGGGCTGCTATCTCTGCGGGGGGAGAATTTCGTTCTTCTCCGCAGAGCCTGTCCCCCCCATGGATGACTATCGGGAGGGGGATCATTACTGGAGCTATGTGAACAGCTTCCAGGCGATGAAATTCGACTTGCGCTGCAGAGAGTGCCGCGAGGAGGTACATCTGGAGGATGTCACCGCCCTGATGCTTTGTACCCGGTGCAACCCGGAGTGCGATGTTTTCAAGGAGAGTGACAGGCATACCTCAAAACGGGCCTGGATCTATGTGGCGTTGTGCGCCAATACGACCCACGAGTCCAACGGCTGTATCTCGCAAAAGGGTATCGCCACGTTGAACGAGTACTTCAACGCCGGCCAGAGGAGCCCCGACAAGAATATGATCGTGGTCCCCTGCAACCTGCGCAAGTCCGCGGACAAGTGTCAGGGGATAGTCCTCGCCGACACCGGACTTACCGAATTGTACTGAAGCCGGACACCGCGGAACGGAACATTGCCGCAACGGTCGACGATACTCACATCCCCTGGCCAGGCCGGCGGAACAGACAGCATAACGAGGAGAGCGGAGAAGAGATGAAAGTAAATGAAGTAGTCGAAAAAGCCGACCTCAAGACCTTCTTCGAATCGGGAGAGAAGGAGATCGAGGGCGTCTATATATCGGATATGGTCAGCGATATCATTGGCGCCAAGGAGGGCAGTCTTCTGGTGACGCTCCAGACGCACAACAACCTTGTCGCCGCCGCCAATCTAGTCGATGTCTCCGCCGTCATTTTCTCGCGAGGCAAGGAGCCCTCCGAGGATGTCGTCAATCTGGCCCGCAGAGCCGATATCGGCCTCTACGGGACCGGCGACGACACCTGGTCTCTCGCCAAGAAACTTTACGAACTCGGTCTCAGATAATCGACGCCGATCCGGGGAGCGTCTCCGTCCTGACCGCAGGCAGGTGCCGTCAAGGGAGCGCCCCGCAGTAGTGGAGCGGCGTGTCTTGCATGCAACAGGAGAGGACTATGGCCAACGTATCCCTAGCCTCCGCTCTCAACAGGTTCGAACGTGAGCCGGGCAATCTCATCCCCGTACTGCAAAGGGTTCAGCATTTGCGCGGCTACCTGTCCCAGGATGCGGTGCACTCGATTGCCAGGCACCTCAGGATATCGGAGAACGCGATCTACGGCGTCGCCTCCTTCTACGCCCAATTCCGCTTTCACCCTCCCGGGGACAATCATATCAGGGTCTGCACCGGCACCGCCTGTCACGTCAAGGGCGGGGAGCAGATTCTCGATACCGTCAAACGCAAATTGAACATCGACACGGGCGAGACCACGGGTGACGGCAGGTACGATCTCGACCGTGTCGCCTGCCTGGGCTGCTGCGCCCTGGCGCCGGTAGTGATGCTGAACGACAAGACCTTCAGTCAGATGTCCGTTATCAAGCTGCAGGAGATCCTGGATGAGCAAGAGGACGATTGAGCAATACAGAAAGGCCGCCCGCAAACGCTGGGATGCCCTCGTCGACAGCCCGCTTCCGGTCATCTACATCGGAACGGCATCGTGCGGACTCGCCGCAGGTGCGGGCGAAACGCAAAGCGAGGTGGAGAGCTATCTCGCGCGCAGCGGCATCGAGGCGCGGATCGTTCAGGTGGGATGTATCGGTCCCTGCTACCTCGAGCCGCTCATGGATATCAAGTTGCCCGGTCGGCCGCGGATCAGCTTCTCCAATGTGAGCCCCAAGCATGTCCGGCGAATTCTCGACCCGCTGTTCACCGACGGCGAGATCAAGAGTTTCCATCTGGCGGGTCACCTGGGCGATGAGCTCATTGATGATGTCCCGCGCTTCTTCGACATGCCGATGCTCAAGCCCCAGGTACGCATCGTGCTGCGGAACTGCGGTCTGATCGATCCGGATGAGATCGATCACTATCTCGCCCGAGAGGGCTACACGGCTATCGAGAGATGCCTGAGCCGCCCCCCCCTGGAGGCGCTGGAGACGGTGAAGCGGTCGGGCCTGCGCGGTCGCGGCGGGGCGGGATTCCCCACCTGGCGCAAGTGGTCATTCTGCAGACAGACCGAGAGCGACCAACGCTACCTCATCTGCAACGCGGATGAGGGTGATCCGGGCGCTTTCATGGATCGTTCCCTGATCGAAGGTGATCCCCACTGCGTGTTGGAGGGGATGCTCATCGCGGCCTACGCGATCGGCGCCTCGCAGGGCATCGTCTACATTCGCGCCGAATATCCGCTGGCGATCAAGCGCTTGGAGCGGGCCATCGCCCAGATGCGCAAGTACGGTCTGCTGGGTGAGAATATCCTGGGCTCCGACTTCAGCTTCGACATCAGGATCAAGGAGGGTGCGGGCGCGTTCGTCTGCGGCGAGGAGACGGCGCTCATCGCTTCGATAGAGGGGAAGCGCGGCATGCCCAGAACGCGGCCGCCCTTTCCCGCCGTCGAGGGTCTGTACGGCAAACCGACGATCATCAACAACGTCGAGACCCTGGGCAATCTGCCCAACATCCTGCGCGAGGGCGCCGAGTGGTACAGCAGTTTCGGCACGGCGACCAGCAAGGGGACGAAGACATTCTCGCTGGTCGGCAAGTTGCGGAGAACGGGTCTGATCGAGGTACCGCTGGGCATCACGCTGCGTGAAGTGGTGTTCGACATCGGCGGCGGCACATTGAAGCCCTTCAAGGCGGTGCAGAGCGGCGGCCCATCGGGCGGTTGTCTCTCCGAGGAGTTCCTGGACACCCCCATCGACTACGAGAACCTCGCCAGGGCGGGTGCGATCATGGGCTCGGGCGGACTCATCGTCATCGACTCCGACACCTGCATCGTCGACACGGCCAAGTACTTCCTGACCTTCACCCAGCAGGAGTCCTGCGGCAAGTGCGTCCCCTGCAGGGTCGGCACGAGGCACCTGGTCGAGATCCTCACCAGGATCGCACAGGGGGAGGGTGAGATCGCGGACCTCGACAAACTGGAGCGGCTGGCCGGCACGATTCAGGCGGGCTCGCTCTGCGCGCTGGGCGGCACGGCGCCCAACCCTGTGCTATCGACCATGAAGTTCTTCCGCTCCGAATATATCGAGCACATTCAGGACAGGCGCTGCGACGCCGCCGTGTGCCGCGACCTTGTCGTCTACCGCATCGTGGCCGACAAATGCACCGGCTGCCGCCGCTGCGTGTCCGTCTGTCCGACGGACGCGATCAGCGGCCCCCGCTCCGAACCTCATAATCTGAACGAGGAGCTGTGCATCAAGTGCCGCTCCTGCTACGAGATCTGTCGCTTCGATGCCATCGCGGGCGATGCGATCGTAATCGAATCCTGAGAAACCGGCGGCCGCCGCCGGTAAGGTGAAGTCGTGAACTGAACAGCTGGAGAATATCGTGGCTCCGAAAGAACCCAAAACTCTGCGGATGGAGATCAATCATCGCCAGGTATCCTTTCCCGAGGGCGCCAGCGTTCTGCGTGTGGCCGAGTTGAACGGTGTCTACATCCCCTCTCTCTGCTCCCACAAGGATCTCTCCCCCTTCGGCTCGTGCAGGATGTGCATGGTGGAGATCGATGGCATGCGCGGCTACCCGCTCGCCTGCGACACTCTGGCCGCCAAGGGGATGAAGGTGCTCACCGCAACCAACAGACTGAAGGAGTTGCGCAGCGACATCCTGCAGTTGATCTTGAGCGAGCACCCCTCCAGCTGTCTGATCTGCACCGAGAGCGTCGAGTGCAAAACCTATCAGGGGACGATTCGCAAAACGGGGGTCGCCACCGGTTGCCGCTCCTGCCCCAATGACGACCAGTGCGAATTGCAGGATGTCGTCGCCAACATCGGCGTCACCGACATCAATTACCCCATCTACTACCACGGTCATGAGCCGGAGAATGACGATCCGTTCTTCGGGCGCGACTACAATATCTGCATCCTCTGCGGACGCTGCGTGCGCATGTGCCAGGAGGTGCGCGGCACCGGAGTGCTCGCCTTCACCCATCGCGGTCCGAGAGCCAAGATCGGCACCGCATTCGGACGCAACCACATTGAGGCCGGATGCGAGTTTTGCGGAGCGTGTGTGGATATCTGCCCGACGGGGGCTCTGGCGGACAAGGTCTCCAAATGGGACGGCAAGCCCGACGGCAGTCGGGTTTCAACCTGCCCCATCTGCAGCCTGGGCTGCCAGGTCGAGTTGCATCACAAGGGCGGCAGACTATCCAAAGTGACGGCCAATCTCGACGATGAGATCAACGACGGTCAACTCTGCGTCAAGGGGCGTTTCTCCCTCCCCGAACTGACCCATCACTTCGAACGGGCAACGAAGCCGCTGCTCAGGAAGGGACCCTACCAACGCGAGGTGGAGTGGACGGAGGCCGTCACCACCGTCGCCGACAAGCTGAAGGGGACCGCGCCCGAGGATATCCTGATGCTCGTTTCGCCCGACCTCACGAACGAAAGTCTTTTCGCCGCACAGAGGTTCATGCGCAAGTGTCTGAAATCGGGTGGGATCGATTCCACGGCCAGAACCGCGCTCGCGGGCGGCCCCGCACTCTGGTCACGCATTTTCTCGCAGCCGATCTCAATCCGTGACATCGGAGCTTGCGACCGCATCGTGGCGGTCGGTCTGGATAGCCGCTTCCACTTCTCGATCGTCGGCGCGGAGATACGCAAAGCGTTGCGGCAAGGGGGCAAACTGGCGGTGATCGATCCCCGCGACAGCAACCTTGCCGCTCGCGCCGATATCCGGCTGCGACCATCACCGGCAACCGAAGGTCAGTTGCTGAATGTCATAGCCGATTCTGTCGGCAAGGGAACCCGTCGCCTGAAAGCCGCCGTTGCTGCGTCGGCAGTCGATCCGGATGAGCTGGTGAGCATGCTGGACATGCTCGACGACGGCAAGAAGCTTGCGGTCATCGTCGGTCCCCAGATCTTCAACTACGGTGATCCACGCAAACTCGAAGCGGCGATCGCCAAGCTCGCCGCCTTGCCGCTCACATTCATCCCCCTTTACCACGGTGTCAATGCGCGCGGCGCTCTCGAGTTGGGCGTATTCAACGAGTTGCGTCCGGGCGGCAGGCAGCTGCTTGCCGGCAGCCCTCGCGGTCCGGGACTCGCCTCCCTACGGACGGCAAAGGGCAGGCCGAAAGTGCTCTACCTCGTCGGTGAGGTGCCTCTCGATAAGCGCCCCCCCTGCGATTACATCATCGCCCAGGATACCTATCAGCCCCCGTTCGAGGTCGATGCATTCCTCCCGGCTGCCAGCTTCGCCGAAGCGGGCGGCACCTTCATCAACCTCGAAGGGCGTGTGCAGGAACTCGTGCAGGTCGAGGCGTTCCCCGACGGTGCGAGAACGGGCTTCGAGCGACCTGACTGGAAAATCTTCACCATGTTGGCCCGGGAACTCGGCAGCAAAGTGCAATTCGCAAGCGCCGCCGCCGTCCGGAAGGAGATCGCGCGCACGATCAAGGGCTTCCCCACCAAAGCGGATCGTAAACCACGGACGATGAGGGCCATCAAGAATCTGCCTCCACACACGGCTCGGAAAGCCGATCGGGGAGACGGGGAGTTCCTGCTGGTGATCGAACCATCGGGCCTCCGGCATCGCGGTGTGGACATGGCAACCAAAGTAGAGGGCCTCGGTGCTCTGGCACTGGAGACGGGCTTCAGATTGAATCCGGCGGACTTGACCGGCCTGCGCCTGCGCGGCGAGGGGAGAATCACCGTCTCCCCCGGCGGCAAGGGGACGACGCTTACGGGGTTGGCAAAGGCCGACCCGAGTTGCCCAAGGGGCGTCGTCTACATCACGCGACCGGACAGCTTTGGCGGTCGGGACGACCTGGATGAGTGGACATCCCTTGTTGCGCTGAGGTGCAATCCGTTGCGGGTGAACATCACCCGGGCCCCGACGGCGAAAGCAAAAGCATGAGGCGACGCCGATCCGGCGCCGTCAGTTCAGGAGAGGGCGATGTACAAAGTCATCGAACGCAAGATGATCGTGCCGAATCTGCACGAGTTGACGATCGAGGCGCCGGCGGTCGCCGCCAGCGTGCAGGCGGGAAACTTCGTTGTGCTTCGCCCCGACGACAGGGGCGAACGCACCCCCCTCTCCGTCGCGGATTGGGATCGCGAAGCCGGCACGGTCACCTCGATATTCATGCAGGTCGGGGCCTCAACGGCGAAACTGGCCCAGCTGCAACCCGGCGACACGATTCCGACTTTCTCGGGTCCACTGGGTAGAGAGACGGTGATCGACAATTTCGGCACGGTGCTCTGTGTCGGCGGCTGCTACGGCATAGGCAGCATCTATCCGGTTGCCCGCGCTCTCAAGAGAGCCGGGAACAGGGTCTGCACGCTGGTTGAGGCGCGCAGCTCCTACCTGTTGTACTGGCAGGATCGGCTGCGGCAGGTCTCGGACAGCTATTTCAACATCACCCGGGACGGCACGGTCGGGGTCAAGGGCCATGTCTCGGCGCTGCCGGACATCATGCAGGAGGCCGGCCTCAAGCCCGATCGCGTCATCGTCAACGGTTGCACCTTCATGATGATGCGCGTGTCCGAAATCACCAGACCTCTCGGGTGGAAAACGGTCGTGAACATGAATCCCATCATGATCGACGGTACGGGCATGTGTGGAGTCTGCCGACTGTCCGTTGCCGGCGAGACGAAATTCGCCTGTGTCGACGGGCCCGATTTCGATGGGCACGAGGTCGACTGGCGGGAGTTCCTCGCACGACGCAAATCCTATCTGCCGGAAGAGGTGGCGCCTTTGCGCAAGAGCGGTTGCGGTCATTGATATTTCGAGACGGAGGTAATCAGGCGTGGCGGAAAAAAAGAGACGCGATACCGTTCGGCGATCGATGCCGAAGCAGGACGACTTCGAACGGAGAAAGAACTTCGCCGAGGTGGCGTTGGGCTATACGGAGGAGCTTGCCCGAGGCGAAGCCGCGCGTTGTCTGAACTGCAAGAAGGCGCCCTGCGTATCGGGCTGCCCGGTCAATATCGACATCCCCTTCTTCGTGAAGGCCATCGTCGATGGAGATTTCGCCGCAGGTGTCCGCCAGATCAAAAAGACGAATGCACTGCCTGCGATTTGCGGCAGGGTCTGTCCCCAGGAGGAGCAGTGCGAGATCAAGTGCGTCGTCGGACGCCGCGGTTCGCCCGTCGCAATAGGCAGGCTGGAACGATATCTCGCCGACTGGGAGGCGACTCAGGCCAAGATCGAGAAACCCAGGCTGGCCCGCAAAACCGGCAGGAAAGTTGTGATCGTAGGTGCCGGACCGGCGGGGATAACGGTGGCCAATGATCTCTGCCTGCTCGGTCACGACGTCACCATTTACGAAGCTCTCCACGAACCGGGCGGCGTGCTCACCTACGGTATCCCCGAATTCCGGTTGCCCAAGGCGATCGTCAACCGCGAGGTCAAATATATCGAGAGCCTCGGCGCCAAGCTGGTGCTGGATTTCGTCGTCGGCAAAACGAGGACGGTCGACAATCTGCTTGAGGAGTTCGACGCCATGTTCATAGCCACCGGCGCCGGGTTGCCCTGGTTCCTCGGCATCCCGGGCGAGAATCTCAACGGTGTCTATTCCGCGAACGAGTATCTGACGCGTGTGAATCTGATGAAGGGATTCCTGTTCCCCGATTTCGACACGCCCATCAAGCGTCCGGCGAACGTGATCGTGATCGGCGGCGGCAACGTCGCCATGGACTCCGCCCGCACCGCCGTGCGCCTTGGTGCCGACGAGGTGCATATCGTCTATCGCAGAGGTCGCGAGGAGCTGCCTGCGCGCGAGGAGGAGGTGGAGAATGCTGAGGAGGAGGGGGTCATCTTCGATCTCCTCACGTTGCCCGTCAAGCTGGTGGGCAACGAGCAGGGTTGGGTCTCCGGAATGGAATGTCTGAAGATGGAGTTGGGCGAGCCGGATGATTCGGGTCGACGCAGACCCGTGCCGATTGAGGGCTCCGAATTCCACATGCCTGCCGATGCCGTCGTGGTCTCCATCGGCAACAGCCCCAACCCATTGATTGCGGCAACGACTCCCGGACTGGATATCGGACGCAAGGACAATATCTCGACGGACGACAATGGCCGAACGTCTCGACACAATATCTGGGCGGCGGGCGATGTGGTGACCGGCGCCGCTACCGTAATCTCGGCCATGGGGGCGGCGCGAACAGCCGCTCAGGCGATGCATGAGTATCTCACGAACCTGACTTGACACCGATTCCCCGCACGGGGATGCTCGAAAGGATTGAAGATGCAGCCACAATGGCGGGCGAGTGACATCAACAGTAAGGGTGTTTCAATGCGACTCGACGAGATCATGGAGCTTCTCGATTGTGAATTGCTGACCACCGACTCGGACCTCTCCATCGAGGTCACCGAAGTTGTGGCGACTGACGGCATGAGCGAGGTTCTGGCCTTCGCTCTCGCCGGCGAACTCATGGTCACGGGATTGACCAACATCCAGTCAATTCGCACTGCGGATATCGCGGACGTGAACGCCGTCGTCTACTGTCGCGGCAAACGTCCGGCAGCGAATGTCATCGAATTCGCCAAGCTCAAACAGATACCCGTGTTCGCGACCGATCTGGTCATGTTTGACATCTGCGGCCTGCTCTATCAAAAGGGCCTGAAGGGGGTTTCCTGATGGCCGACATTCTGATGAGGCATGATTTTGACGTTCAGGGGAGGAACTTCGACAAGGCGGGCGAGGTCTCCAGCGAGATCAAGGTCATCCTCAAGGGGCTTGGGATCGACAGCAAGATCATCAGACGGGTCGTGGTGGTCTCCTTCGAGGCCGAGATGAACGTGACCATGTACGCCGACAAGGGGACGATCGTTTTCGAGCTGACGGATCGCAACATACTGCTCACCATCAGCGACGAGGGGCCCGGAATCCCGGATATCGAGCAAGCGCTGCAGGAGGGCTACTCGACCGCTCCGGACGAGATGCGCGAATTGGGATTCGGCTTCGGGATGGGTTTGCCCAACATGAAGAAGAACTCGGATGAGTTCGAAATCGATTCCGTGGTCGCCCGGGGGACCACGGTTCACGCCAGGATAGGACACAATGCCTGACTCCGACCTGAAACACGGTTTCATAACCGATTCCTCACTCTGCAAAGGGTGCATGGAGTGCATGCGTGTCTGTCCCACGCAGGCTATCCGCGTCAAGGCGGGCAAGGCCTCCTACATCCCCGACTACTGTATCGATTGCGGGCTGTGCCTCCGCGTCTGCACCTCCGGAGCCATCAGCGCCACCACTCTCGATTTCGAGGATCTGGATCGTTTCAAGTTCAAGGTCGCCGTACCTTCAGCGTCACTCTACTCACAGTTCCCCGTGCAGGATTCCCCCGCGCACATCAACCAGGCTCTACTCAAACTCGGTTTCGACAAGGTGTGGGATTCCTCGATCGAGATCGAAATGGGCAATCGCGCACTCAAGGATTGCGTCCGGAACTGGCAGGGCAGCTATCCGCTCATCTCCAGTAATTGCCCGGTGATCGTACGGCTTGTCCAGGTGGCCTATCCCACCATGGTCAACCAGCTCATCCCCATCGAATCGCCTCGCGAACTCGCGGCCCGAGCGTTGAAGCGGCGGTATTCGCAGGAGCTGGGATTGGCGGAGGAGGAGATCGGCGCCATATACATCACCCCCTGCCAGACCAAGACCATCTCCATTCTGCAACCGGCGGAGGACGGCAAGAGTGATCTCGACGGCGCCATCGGCGTCAACGAGATCTACAATGAGATGCTGGGATTGCTGCGGGATCTTGACGCCGGCGATATCGATACGGCAAAGCAGGGTCTGATCTCCACCACCATGCTCGACTGGGGAACTCCTGAGGGGCAGATCAAGAATCTGCCCAAGCGGCGCTGCCTGGCCCTGACCGGGCTGGCCAACATCATCAACGTTTTCGACGATATCGAGAAAGGCAAGATCAGGGATATCGAGTTCCTGGAGTGCCATGTCTGTCACGGTGGCTGTGTCGCGGGCAATCTCATGGTCGACAACCCCTATCTGGCTCGTTCGAAACTGCTCAATATCCTGAGCCAGGATAATCCGACAACTAGGGAGTTCGAGCAGGAGGTCGAAAGACGGTATCCTCTGGAGGATTTTACGCTCAAGGCCCCCCTGAAACCGCGAGAGTTGAACGATGCAGCCGGCAATCTCATTGAACGCGTCAAGAAACAGCAACATGCCGGCCTGGTACTTGATCGCTTGCCCGGCCTCAACTGCGGACTCTGCGGGGCGCCCAGTTGTAAGGCGCATGCCGAGGATGTGGCATCCAACAAGTACCCGCCCGAAGATTGCGTGCTGCTCTCCAGGGATCGTGTCGCTCTGCTGCAGAAGCTGTACTTGCCGGATGAACCGGATCAGGCGGAAGAGGAGTCGGACGAAGCCGCAAGTGGCGACTGACCCATTGGATACCATGTCCGTCTCACGTTAAATTCGCAATCCGATTGACGACAGTCGATGTCGCAAGAGAGGCTCCGGATCCTCCCGACATCCAGGACGGGTTTGATCCGGAGCCTCTTTGCAGCGGCAGATCGATTGTCAGTAAATCGACTTGAGCCGACTCCAGTTCGTCTCCTCGACGATGACCTGATCGCAATCACCGAATCCCCAGGCTCCCATGAGCCCGCAATCATTGTTCTCCGCGAGGCAGGGTGACGCGCCATGCAGAGTGAAGACACCGCCCTCCGCATCGCAGAAGAGGGGATCTCTCTCGATATTGCCGTCCAGGCCAATCTGATCGGCGATCGGTTCCGTCCAATCGCCATCGGCATTACCGAAGATATCCGAGCAGACCATGAATATGTCCCCGTTCTCGGCAGTGACCGCCCTGCCGGGATCCGTGAAGGCAATAATGCAATTGGTCATGGTCACACGCTCTTCGGAGCTGTTAATTGCGGCGCCCCGTTCGGCCCTATTGCCCCAGAAAGTGGAGCCCTCGATATTGATGATGCTGCTTTTGGATACCTCCACGGCGCCGGCTCCAAGATCGATGGCGGCTTCATTCTCCACAAACGTACTCTGGTATATATCACCTTCACAAATTCCGTGGAGACTGATCGCACCGACATAGCCACCCAGATTGCCCTCAAAATGACAGCGGGTGAAGCTGGTGACTGCGGTGTAGATAAAACCGCAAGCTCCGGACCAGGCGCCGGAATTCCCGTCAAACAGGCAATCCTCGAAATCCGTATCCGACAGGTGGCCGAAAACGGCGCCGCCGTAGGAGTCGTGGTTATTCCGGAACTCACAGCGGATGATATCGGCTTCGCAGTAGATATGGCAAAAGAGGGCCGAACCCTTATGGCCGGAGTTGTCCGAAAATCCACAGTCCTCCAGCTGCATCCGGCAGGATGTGGCGTAAATGGCGGTGGAGGTGTTTGCGGTGAAGATGCAGCTCCTCAGCGTGAGTGAACCACCCTCAATCGAGATCGCCCCACCGCTGTTCGGGTTACCCGACGTGTGGCCGCCGGTGAAGGTCAGTCCCGACAAGGTGATGTCGTTGTCGTCGGAGGGACCGATCGTCATGATGCGGCGCTGATCAACATCATCCGCCTCGCAGTCGAGTATGCAACCGGCGGGATTGCCGCTCGCGGAACGGATGGTGACCGTCTTGTCCAGCGTATCAAGTTCACGATTGCCTGGTCCGGTGAAGATGCCGTCGCCGAGGACGATCTCATCGGCGGCGGTGGCGATGGCTATTGCCGCCTGAATCGTGGGTTGGTCGCCGGTGCCGTCAGGCAGCACCTCGATGATCTCGGCCGAAGCCGATGTAATTAAACAACCGATAAACAACAGAGAGAATACTAGGTCGCGCATGGGATCCCCCTTCGTATCAGGTATAATGGTAGCTTCAATATTGTATCAGAGATTCCGAGCATGGGGTATATATTTTGTAATATTTCCCGGTGAGGAATAACGGAGCAACAGGGTTCCGGCCCTATTAATCCTGCTGAATGAACAGGGGACACGGTACACTGATCACAACCGCTGGCGATGCAGCAGGTGAGTAGCGTATCGTGCCCCCGCCATTCAAAACAATATACGGCCGTCAGCGCAGCTGTCGCCAGAGGTATGAATAGGCCAACGCCCATTGGTAGGCCTTCTGGTTGAGATTGGCCGCGGCGGCGTGGCCACCCTCCATGTTCTCCCAGTAGAGGACATCGTGCCCGAGGTCAATCATCTTGGCCACCATCTTGCGGGCATGCGCGGGATGCACACGATCATCGCGGGTCGAGGTGAACAGGAAAGGCTCGGGATACTTCGCATCCTTGCGCAGCAGGTGATAGGGCGACCAGTGCCGCATGAAGTCCCAGTCCTCCGGCTTGTCTGGGTCGCCGTATTCCGCCATCCAGCTCGCACCCGCCAGGAGAAGATGATAGCGCTGCATGTCGAGCAGAGGGACGGCGCAGACAACGGCGCCGTAGAGTTCCGGTCGCTGCGTGAACGCAGTTCCCACCAGCAGTCCCCCCTGGGAGCCGCCCTCGATTCCGAGGTGAGTCGACGAAGTGATCCCCTTGGCGATCAGGTCCTCGGCGACCGCGTGAAAATCGTCGAATGAATTCTGCTGTTTTTCGCGAACCGCATCCTGGTGCCAACGGGGACCGAACTCCCCGCCACCTCGGATATTCGCCAGGGCATAGACGCCGCCGCGCGTGAGCCAGGCGGTGCCGACCGTTCCGGAATAGTAGGGCAGCGACGAGTTTTCGAAACCGCCGTACCCGCTGAGTAAGGTCGGGTTCTCGCCATCAAGTACGCAATCCTTCGGCCAGACGACGAAGTAGGGGATGCGGGTGCCGTCTTTCGAAACGGCCTCCTCCTGGGTGACACGCATGCCGGTGGCATCGAACCACTCGGGTGTCGATTTAAGTTTCTCGGGCTCACCCTTGCCCTCGACCAGGTAGAGACTGGTCGGCGTCAGGAAATCCTTGTAGGAGATGAAGAAGCGATCCGACCGCATGGATGTCGAACCGAGGCTGACGGCACCGAGGCCGGGCAGGGTGACCTCCGAACGCCGCCACTTGCCCCGCCAGTTGCGGCGATAACTCCACAGACGCGCGCAGACATTGTCGAGCGTCGCGACGAGCAACTGATCGCGCGTCTGGCTCAGGTTGCTGAACGAGATCCGCTCCGACGGCGTGAACAGCATTTCGAAATCGCGCTTGCCCTTGAGAAAATCGTCGAAGTCGATAGCGAGCAGAGCGCCGCTGGGCCAGGTATTACCGCCCACCTCCCAGTCGCTGCGCAGGTTGATCAGCATCTGTTTCTTGAAGAAGCCGACCAGGTTGACATCCACCTGCAGATCCAGACGCTGGAGGTCGCCGTCAGTGATCAGGTAGTAGTCGCCTCTGTAGAATTCCGGGACGGTCTGCAGGAGATGGTAGGTCCGCTCCGGCGTGTAGGTCGTGTAGGCGCTCAGGCCGACATGGTCTACCGGCACCTCGTGGATCAGCGTCGCCTCCCGCAAGGGGGTTCCCCTGCGCCACTCGCGCGCGGAGCGGGGGTAGCCCGAGTTGGTCATGGAGCCCTCACCGAAATCGGTGCCGATGTAGAGCGTGTCCCCATCCTTCCAGTAGACGTCCGATTTCGCCTCGGGCAGCATGAAGCCGCCCTCCACGAATTTCTTCGTCCCAGTGTCGAATTCGCGGTAGACGACCGCATCGCCGCCGCCGCGCGACAGCGCGACCATGGCCAGACGGCATTCGGGCTGCAGCCAAGTCAACCCCTTGTAGACCCAGTTCTCATTATCGGCTGCGGCGAGTTCATCGAAATCGAGAACGGATTCCCAGTCGGGATTGTCCTTGCGATATTCCCGCAGAGTAGTACGGCGCAATAGTCCCCGCGAGTGATTCGCGTCGCGCCAGAAGTTGTAGACATATTCGCCGCGGAAAGAGACGTAGGGGATCTTGTTGGAGGAGGTGTAGATCTTGACATTGTTCTCGTAAATCTCACTGAATTCGGGAATCTGCTCGAGAATCTTGATGGAGCGTTCGTTTTGCCGCTCCACCCAATTGAGCGCTCTCTCGCCCTCCACCTCCTCAAGCCAGAGGTAAGGATCGACATCGGCATCTGCCGTAACGGCAGTGGCGATTAGGAGAAGCAGAACGGACGACAGAATCTGCCTGAGCATCGGCGGGCCCCTTGGTTTGGATATTGAAATTCGGCGGCGGTAATAAGGGTGAGGCTGCAGTCTACAGCAGCGTGTGCCGCAGGTCAATCGGGTTGCGGTCGCGGGGGATCCTGTTGCGAGATCCTCTGCTGCAAACCCACGCTTAAAAAGAGGACGCCTCCCCGGCGGGGAGGCGTCCTCTTCCGTTTGCGGCTGGAACTCAGTAGAGTGTTTTCAAGGAGCTCCAGGTAGTCGTCTCGGTCGATACTATTACACAACCTACAGGTCGTGCACCCATCCGAACCCCGCAGTCGTTGTTGGCGGGAGCGCAGGGCGACGAATCGTAGAGGAGGAAGTTCCCCTCGGCGAAATCGCAGAACTGCGGATCGAGGCCGAGGTTGCCGTTCAGGTCGACAAAGGGGGCCATGTCCCCCACCCAGTCGCCGCAGGTGTTGCCGAAGCTGTCCGTGCAGGTGATGTCACCGTTCGCCATCTCCAGCAGGCTGGAGCCGACGTTGCCGTAGAGAAGGCACTTGTCCACGGTATGATTGCCCGCGCTGCCGAGGGATGCCACGGCACCCTCCGGAGCATCATTGCAGATGAAGGAGCAGTTTGTCGCGGTAACATCAACCGAGTACATCCCCATAATGGCGCCCCCGCTACCGACTGCGGAGTTGCCCGCGAACAGGACGTTCTCGATATTCAGATTGGCGCATTCGCGCGCCTCAATGGCGCCGCCGGCAGCCCCCGAGCCATTGTCCAGGAAAGTGCAGTCGATCAGAGTCACCATCCAGGAGTAACCGATCAGGAACGCGCCGCCGCTGTCAGAGGCATGGTTGTCGCGGAAGATGCAGTTTTCGAACTCGGCGCTGGCCCCGTCGTTGATCTTCACGGCGCCACCGGCATACTGGTAGCCGCCCTGAATGGTCAATCCGGCGATATGCGGCAGATAGTCCCGTTCATTCTTCTCGCCCGTGATGTAGATCTGAAAGCCGAAATGGGGATCGGCCTCCGTCCCCTCGACATCAATGACGCAATTGGCGGGATTGCCGCTGATCGATTCGATGAAGATGAATTTCTCGTGCAGAATGATATCGCGATTGCCCTCGCCGGAAAAGATGCCGTCCCCCAACAGGATGGTGTCATCGTCTGCCGTGAGGGCGACCGCCGCCGTGATGGTCGGCGCATCGCCGCTGCCGTCGGCTTCAACCGTGAAGACAGCCGCCGCAAGCGGTGTTGAGATCAGAAAAACCAGTAAGGATACAATGGTAACCTTGTTCATGGGGTCCTCTCCCTGAGTTACGTAGTGGCACAACCAGGCAGGATAGTTATAGGGAGATTATGCAGCATTCGGATGCGACGGACAAGGGCGAAGCTGAATGCTGAGCATTCGGATTCGATTCTCCCGTCGTCTATGCGGGTAGTAAAAACCGCTCAGGTTCGTACTGCGGCCCCCTCCGACTGCAGACGAGTGCACGCTCAATGCGGCCGGTGAAGTTGCCACCACTCGTGTGCTCGCAGTTGATCCCAGGGTTGCGTGAAGCGGATAGCCTGGAGGCGACGGGTCAACTCGTCGACGCTCTGCGGACGATCCGCCGGGTTCTTGGCCAGGCAATCCAGTATCACAGCATCCAATTCGGCGGGGATCGCCATTTCGGATCTCGAGGATGGTGGAGCGGGCTTCGTGGTGGCGTGGTCGATCAGCATCGCGTTGTGAGTCGCGGCAGGGAATACCAGTTGACCGGTGAGCAGCCAGTAGGCGACGCAGCCCAGAGAGTAGATATCGGAGCGGTTGTCGACCGGACTCACCTCGGTGATCACCTCGGGACACAGGTAGGCGGGCGTACCGGTGACCTGCCCATCGACGGTAAGTTTCAGGTCGGGTTCGTTGTCGGTCTGCTCCCGTTTGACCAGCCCGAAATCGAGGATCTTCACGAAGTCGCAATCCTCGCCGTATGTGCAGACGAACAGGTTCGCCGGTTTGATGTCACGGTGAATCAATTGCCGCTTGTGAGCCTCGTTGAGCGAGTGGCAGGCCTGGATCAGATAGTGGACGACGCGGGACGGCTCAACGGGCCCGTAGCGCGCGATCAGAGTATCCATGTCGATGCCGTCGAGCAGTTCCATCACGTAGTAGAACGTGCCGTCCTGGGCCAGGCCGTAGTCGTAGATATCGACGGTATGCGGCGAGCAGAGCGCCGCCGTGGCCTGCACCTCGTGTTCGAAGCGCTGATTCAACCTCTCGATCTCGCCCGGCTCCAGCCCCAGCATGACCTCGGACTTGATCAACTTGACCGCCGCGGGTCGAGCCAGCATGCGGTGACTGGCCCGCCAGACCTCACCCATCCCCCCGCCGCCCAGGTGCTCTTCGAGCGTATAGCTGCCCATCTCCCGCGCCGCCCTGACCGATCTGCCCAGTTTGTAGACCACGTGCGAAACGGTGAGACCCATGATCGCGGAGAACGTCATGACGATACTCAGTATTACCAGGGAACTTTCGGGCAGGACTATCCAGCCGAGGCTCTGGACCACCCACCGACTGAGCGGGGCGATCGCCGCCGCAGGCAGGATGATGGCCCAGGAGGTCCGCAGTCTGATCGGGACTATGGCGGGGAAAAAAACCACCCAGGCCTGGGTGAAGGAGAAATAGGCGATCGGCTGAAATCCGTCGGCGATCAGGCCGTAGCATTCACCGACGCCGTAATACAGCGCCGCATAAAGGCCAAAACCCAAACCCAGGGCCATGAGCGTGCGGCGGCTGAACAGACGACGGTGCACGATCCAGGCAATCCCCAGCGCGATCAGGATCATCCCCGAATCGTTGTAGATTTCAAAGGTGCCGTAACCTGCGTTGAAGAGCACTCCATGCGCGAGTAGGTCACCGATACAGATGAAGGTGCCCATCAGCGCCATGCCCCCGGAGATCAGGCAGAGGATGACTATCCGTTTGAGGACGATGTCGGTGATATCCCCGGGCAGGGAGCTCGCCACGCTCGGCGTGACACCGGCCTTGCGGATGAATTGCGTCTCTTGCGACATGGGCGCACCTCCCGACTCAGGATCTGACCGAATCCGATTCAGACTATAATTATTCCCCGATCCGATCAAGGACAGTTAATGGGCACTTCACCGGGGACCGATCCCGCGCTCTGGCAATCGCCTCCGACCAGGCAAACCCAAAAGGGCCCGCCAGCCGGCGAGCCCTGTAGATTCACACGTTTGCGACGCGGACCGCAACCCTAGCGACGCTCGAGATCGCGGCGCACCTCCTGAACGAAAAGCAGCCGCCGCTCCAGTTCGCCCCTCTCGACAGCGAACCGGGGCTCGGATCCCCCCGGTCCCAGTGGCGGCCCTTCGGCCTTGATAAGCCGATAGAGAGTCTCCAGGTTCGTCAGCAGGCGAACGTTGTCGGGTTCCAGGGCCGATATCCGCAGCATCCTGGCCGCCAGGTCCGTGTCGTTGTCTCCCGCGTTCGGATCCAGATAGACCTGTCTCAACTGCGTCACCAGGGCCAGATTGCCGAGAGCCGCATCGTAGGGCGCCAGGGTCGCGGCTCTGCCGAATTGGGCCGTGGCCGAGGTCCAGACCTCCGTTGCTTCCGCCTCCGCACCCTGCGCAGCCAGCAGCGTCATCCGACCGGACAGCGCCCAGGAGATCGGCTCGACGTCGTTCCCGGCCTCCACCTCCAGGTTGCGATAGACCTCCATGGCCGCCGCGCCCAGACGGGCCGCCCGCGCCGCCCCCGCGAGGTCTCCCTCCTCCGCGCACCTCCTGGCGGCGAGATAACCGACGACACCATCGGCGAAAACCAGTTCGGGCATGATCTGCTGAAGCGGCAACGTACCCAGTTCGGTCGTCGCCCTCACCCAGCCGCCCAGATCGTTGTCCTGGCTGCTCAATTCCAACCAACCGTCGCGGGCGCCCACGATCCAGTAGGCGCTTTGTCTGCCCACATCGAGGGGCAGAGGCATACCGGTCAGGGTCTCGTCCCGCTCGGAGCGCAGAGCGAGGGATTCGCCGAACGCCTGGGGGATCCCATCAAGCTGTCGGCGAGTCAATTCGCGCGGCGGGAAGGCCACTCCCCGCGACGGCAGCCAGCCCTCGAATTCGTGACCGGCTATGGTCAGCCGCAGATCCTCCCGCCGTTCTCGACGCAGAAAACGGAGATAGCTCTGGATGTAGATCCGCTGCCCCTCCTCGTAGATGCGGCCCCAGATCAGAACCAGCCCATGCCCGGGCCGCATTTGCTCCCGGGCCCCGTATTCGCGGCCCAGCAGCATATCCAGGATTCTGTCGGGTTCCCGTGTGATGGGATCGTTGGGATCCCCTACCAGGCGCACTCCGCCGATGCTGCGGTACTTCATCATGCTGAACAGCGTATCGAAATGCACGAGCAGGGAGAGCTCCCCACCTGTCCCGCTGTCGAGCAGCTCCGAACCGCCGGCAAAGACGTAGGGCATGACCACCGTGTTGACCCGAGCGCCGGGGAAGACGCTGGGCTCGTTGATGTCCCCCGCAGGCATCTCCGCCCAGACCGACAACGCCGGAAGCAGAGCCAGCGTCAGAATCGTCGCCCGCAGGCGGATGCCCGGCCGGTCGCCTCTTTGTCGCCTAACCGTTTTCATCGCAGCCTCCGATCCCCTCCAGCCGGAGCAGTCCCCGATAGCCCGCATCGTTGCGCGCCCGGGTCACAACCTCGATACTGAGCTCGTCCACGTACTGCTTGAGACCGGCCGCGTTCGGGCCGCTGCCGGAGTCGAGCAGACCCCGCGCGCGACAGAACGAGCGGCGAGCCTGGTCATATCGACCCAGCTCCAGCTGCGTCAATCCAATACTGATCGCGGAGAAGACGCGCAGGTCGGCGGAGTCTGTGAACAGACGGTCGAGGCTCAACGTCGTGGTGTTTTGCTCAACCACGTACTCCGCCTGCTGAAACCCGGAACCCGGCGCCCCCGATTGCGCGCGCATGGGCGGCATCAGGTAGCTGACCAGCCCCTCGAGTTGCCGCTCCCCCTCGGCGTTTTCGGCCATGATGACCATGCCCCAGACCTCGACCAGCACATCGTGGGCGCGCAGCAGGTCCACGAGATCATCATCGAAATCGCCCTCGCCCCGCGGGCTGCGGCCGTCGCAGCGGAGAACCTTCAGTGAGACATCATCCGGGTCGGTGGCCAGCGACGCCCGTTCTTCGCCGGTCTCAACGGTCGCGACCAGACGCTGCAGATCGGTCTCCAGACGGAAACGGAGGCGCTCCAGGATGAAATCGACGAAGCGCTCATCCTCATTGCCGCTGCCGTAGTAGGTGATATCGTCCAGCAGGACCTTGTACCCCGGCAGATCCACCTGCCCCGTGCAGTCGACGATGTCCGCCCGAGCAGGCGACGCGAAGATCAGGATCAGCAGGATGAATCTCAAGCCGAGTTCGGATAGTCGTCGTGACATTCCCATGCGTTATCTCCCAACGAACATGATTAGCGATCCGATTGCTGATGCAACAGGAGGATGGCCGACGTCAACGCACTCTCCACCATGGCGACCTTGGCCCGATCGGGAGCGGGACGCGCACGCAGCCACCCGGCGTAGGGCATCAGATCGTCCTGTTCAAGGCTGTTGCGGACGACTCGACGGTAATTCTCAAGCAGTCGCAGCGAGCCGCGATCACCCAGCTCCCCCGTGAGTTCGACGGCCGCGCGGTGGGTCTCCCAGGTGAAGAGGCGGGTGCGGTTTTCGAGCACTTTGCGCAGATGGCCGCAGACGGCATCACGATTCGTGAGCCCCACTGCGCGCAGCCCCACCTTGGCGGCCAGGTAGCTGTTGTCGCCGCCGCTTTGCAGCATGTTCAGCAAGGGGGGGACGGCGTGCTCGCCGAAGGCGCTGAGGGTGAGGGCGGTGGCCCTCATCGTATCGCGGGTCGCGGTCGCGCTGCCCAGATCCAGTATCAGTCCGCGCATCTCGGCGACCTGGGAGAGCTGCATCTTCTGACGGTTGATGGCGTTGTTGACCGATCCGGTCAGGAGGAAGCCCACGAAAGCCAGCATGATTCCCGTGATGATGGGCATGAAGATCTGCAGGATATCCAGCCGACTCCTGGGTTTGCCCTCAAGCCGTCCCAGTTTCTCCTCGGCGGCGAGCAGGCGCTGCTCCAGATCCTCAATCCGTTTCTGATCGGGCATGTGCCCCTCCCGGAGTCAGTGAGAGACCAGGTGTGTGAACTCTGGAATCATCTCATCGATGCGGGGCAAGCTGGGCGGACCGGGAGGATGCGGCGGCAGGAGGTCGTGACGGTCTCCACGCTCATTCAACTATAGATGTGCCGCCCATTGTAGTCAATGAAGCGATCGCTCCTATTTCAGCAGCGTCAGTTTGCGGGTGGCCACACTGCCCCCGGCCTCAAGCCGCGCAAAGTACAGTCCGGAGGGGAGGTTGTGGCCCCGATCGTCCCGACCGTCCCACGTCAGTTCGCCGTCCCCCCGATTGAAGACGCCGTCGGCCAGGCGCTTCACCCGACGACCCCGCACATCAAAGATCTCGGCCACCAGCCGCTGCCGGTCGCTCAAGGTGAAGGTCAGCTTGACCGAGGGGTTGAAGGGGTTGGGGAAAGGGGTGGCTAGGCGGAGGCCGCGCGGCGCGAGCGCCGGCACCGCTATGCCGGTGGCGTCGCCGCACTGACACCAGCCGATCTGCAGACCGTTGGCGCCGTCGGGCAGATACACCCGGCCGCCATGCACCGTCACCGCCTCGCCGCGCGCCATCTGCCCCACGGCGATGGGACCGGTCGGATTGGAGACATCCACCACCTCGAGCCCGGCGTCGCCCGTGACGTACAGGAAGCCGGTGCCGTGGTCCAGCCGCTCGGCCGAACCGGCCGTGGTGAACCCTGCCGCGAGCGCGGGCGCGGCGGGATCGGTGAGGTCGATCACGCAAAGACCGGCGGAACCGTCGGCCAGAAAGGCGTAGTCGCCGTCGACGACCACATCGCGCGCGTCACCGTTCGTGTCGAGCGCCGCGGCGATGCCGACCAATTCGGGATCGGCGATATCCAGAATGATCAATCCGGCGGATCCCGCCGCCACGCAAGCGTAGTCGCCCGCGAAATCGATCCCCCGGGCGATCCCCCCGAGCGGCAAGGTCTGCACATGGACGGGCGCGGCGGGATCGGCGACATCGAACACGTCGCAGCCGGCGTCCCCCACGGCGTATAGATACCCGCCCCGCAGGGCGACGTCGTAGACCGTGACGGCGCCCACGGCCTCACCGAGAAGGAGCGGCGTCTCCGCGGTCGAGATATCGAGCAGCCGGCAGCCGGAGGAACCGACGGCCACGGCGGCCAGGCTCCCCTCCACGTCCACGGCGTGAGCGAAGCCGATCAGGTCGATGCCGCCGATATTCACCGGCGCCGTGGGATCGGTGACGTCCGCCACCTGCAGACCGGCTTCGCCGTCAGCGATGAAGGCGTGTCCGCTGCGGCCCGTCAGGACGACGTCACCGGCCAGACCCGGCGTGTCGATCACACCCATCACCGGCGCAGCCATGGCGCCGCCGATCGAAATGATGCCCAGACCGATGCCGTCCAGCGCGAGCAGCGCGTACTCGCCCGCCACAGCCGCATCCCAGGCGATCCCTCCCGTCTCCGCGCTCACGACTGGTGTCGGTGAGGTAGGATCGCCGATATCGATCACCTGCATGCCGTTGAATCCCGCAGCCTGGTAAAGGTAGTTGCCGGCGATTTCAAAGCCCAGCGGATCGCCGGCGGTACCCTGAGTCGCCGTGTATCCCACTCGCGCGGGACTATGGGGGTTGGTCAGGTCGTAGACCTCGATCGCGTGACCGTCGTTGGCCTGCCCGGACACGTACAGATACCCGCCCGCGCATTCGACGTGAACATCATGATTGATCTCCTCGAGATATTCCTCGCCGACCTGGAAGGGCGCCGAGGGGTCGGAGATGTCGACGATGTAGATGTACATCATCTCGGTGAGGTAGGCGTAGTCGCCGCAGAGCGCCATGCTCTGAAAGCCGTCGATGGAGCAGTGCTCCCCCACCTGCACCGGCGATGCGGGATCGGTGACGTCGTAAATCGTCAGGCAGACGTCGTGCGCCACGTAGGCCAGGTTCTCCCTGATCTCCACGTCCCACACGCGGTAGGTGGCGGTGTGCAGATCGTCCAAACGCACCGGCTCTGTCGGATCGGTGATGTCCACCACGGCCACGATGCCGTTCGCCGCGCAGTAGACGTGGCCGTTCTTTACGGCGATGTCCCCTTCGCGGCAATCGCCGATCGGGTAGTAGGCCAGCGTTATGACGGCGGCGGGATCGGAGATGTCGAAGAGCGTGAGCCCGGACATGGATCCCACGCACGCGACATCGTCGCCCCAGGCGACCTTCCGGGGCTCCCCCGTCACGCCGGCCGTGCCCGCCATCTCGAGCTGCGCCAGGTTGTTGATGCCGACGATGCTCACCTCGTAGCCGCTCATGGTCCCTACGCCGACGTAGGCGTAGCCCCCCTCCACGTCGATCGCCGACGAGAACATGCCGAGCGGCATCTCCATCTCCACGAAAGGCGCGGCGGGATCGCTCACGTCCACCACCAGCAGACCGTAGTTTTCGCCGACGATATAGGCGAAGTCGCCGGCCAGATCGAGATCGGCCACCCAGTAGTTGTTCAGATAGGACACGAACAACGGCGCGAGCGGATCGGTTATGTCGTAGATGAGCAGACCGTCCATGAGGCCGATGTAGGCGTAGTTGCCCCTGAACCTGAGGCAGAAGGGGTGGCTCTGATTGCCGTCGAAGGGGATCGTGGCCGCGAGCGACGGCGAGGCGCCTTCGGAGATGTCGATGATGTAGATCTCATCGTCGTTGCTGGTGACGTACGCAAGGTTGTCCAGCAGCTCCACCGTGTTCAGCGGCTCGGGCAGCGTCAGCTCCGCCACCGCGACGGGGGCCGCGGGATCGGAGACGTCGAAGGTCGTGAAGTTCGCCCCGAACAGCGTATAGCAGTAGTCGCCGCTTTTAACGGTGTCGTAGCTGTAGCCGGGCATCGAGACGGTCGCCGTCACGGTCGGCGCCGCGGGATCGGAGATATCGAAGATCTGAAAATTCTGACCCGTTGCGTAGATGTAGGGGTAGGCCAGGACCATCCCCATAACGGATCCCCCCGTGTGCCCCAGCACCTCGGGTGTGTGGGGCGCGGAGACGTCGGCGATGTGCAGGCCGTCGACGGCGCCGATGTAGAGCAGGCCATCTACGTGAACGATCACCTGACCGTTGATGCCGGGGATCGCGCCGCTCCAGTGGGTGAAGTCGGAGTAGTCGAGACAGTCCTGGGCGAGAGCGGTCAGGGGCAGAGCGAGAAGCAGCAGTGCAAGGGCGATATGTCTCATGAAAGTCCTTTGCGGATCGTGACGGCGGGATAGGGGAAATGAAGCTCCATTATACCACTTCATCGGGGGAACATTCAACTCGCCTATGGCTCCAGTTTGGGGCCGGGCATGCTGCCGGGCGATTCGAACGTACGCACCAGCAAACCGGCGCTCGTGAAGCAGGTAATGTCACAATGACTCATTCTCAAAGGGGACGCACGCCAGCGGGTTGTGCCCCTTTTCTGTTTCGCGGGAACCATCTTGATGCCGAGGTCGCGATCCGCGGCGCACCGGCCTCCTCCAGCGGTAGTTCAACTCGCTGCAGAACCGAGGTCACGAGCGCCCTTCGTACCGCTCATACTTATCTCGGTGTCCTCAATACTCAGGACAGATCGATACTCCAGAGATTGGCATAGTCCAGGCAATGTCATTGCGGTATAATTACGGGTGCGGTGCCGATTGGGGTGCTGTCGCGATCTTGACACAGGAGTATCGAGTCGAAATGAAACATGTGCTGATCCTACTGCCGGTCCTGTTGATTCTTTCGGTTGTTCAATCTTCCGGGCAGGATTTCGAAGAGCTGGAATTCGGAACCGACGCCACGTTCGAGGTCGCGACCTGGAATATCGAGTGGTTCCCGAAAGCGGGGCAAACAACTGTCGATTACGTTTCGCAAATCATCGAAGCTCTGGACGTGGACTTGATCGCCATGCAGGAGCTCGACGATACGGATGCGTTTGATCAAATGATGGACGGCCTCGCCGACCATGTCGGGTACTATGAATCGGGATGGTTTGCCGGGCTGGCCTATATCTACAATCCGGACGCGATAGTCATCAACGACATCTATGAGATCTATACGACGGAGCCGTCCTGGAACACCTTCCCCCGCTCGCCGATGGTGATGGATCTGAGCTTTGAGGGCGAGAACATCATCGTGATCAACAACCACTACAAATGTTGCGGCGACGGCGTTTTGGATTACGGCAACACGTCCGACGAAGAGTATCGACGGTACCTGGCCAATGCGTTGCTGAAAGCGTATATCGACGCGTATCTGCCCGACGACAAGGTCATCCTGCTCGGGGATCTGAATGACATGCTGACCGACGATGCGAGCGACAACGTGTTCCAGATGTTGCTGGACGACACCGAGAACTACCTGTTCGCCGATCTGGAGATCGAGCAGGGGAGCAGCGCCGACTGGTCGTATCCGTCATGGCCCTCCCACCTGGACCATATTCTCATCACCAACGACCTGGTCGATGCTCTGAATAACGACGGCTCCGCAGTGGCGACCATCAGGATCGATGAGCACTTCCCCGGAGGCTGGTACAATTACGACAACAAGGTTTCCGACCACAGACCCGTCGCCATGAGGCTGGATTTTGAAGGTTCGGTTTCAGTCAACACGCCGGTTCCGGAGAGATTCGGTTTAACCTCCTTCCCCAATCCGTTTAATCCCAAGACGGTCATCAGCTATGCGTTGCCTGAAGAGGGTTTCGTCAACCTGTCGATCTTCGATTCCAGGGGCCGGGAGATCGACGTGTTGGTCGACACCAAGATGGCTGGTGGCCAGCATAGTGTCGAATGGGACGCACGGCATCACCCGAGTGGGCTCTATTTCACGAAACTCACCAACAACGGATCCACAAGAACCCACAAGATGATGCTACTGAAGTAGTGGTGATGTGTCGGGTTCCGCGGGTTCGCAGGAGCGGTTGGTACAAAGGGGACACACACCGATAGTGTGTGTCCCATATTATTTCGTGAGGAGCATCTTGACGCCCCGCTGCTCCTCGCCGTCCACGCGCAAGCGGGCGAGGTACAGGCCCGAGGCGACGGGTCGTCCGGAGGCGTCGCGGCCGTCCCAACGGACGCTGTGCTCTCCCGCCTCGAACACCCCCTCCCCGAGAATGCGTACGAGTCGCCCGCCCGTGTCGAACACGACCAGTCGGATCGGCCCGCCTTCAACGAGCGTGAAACGGAGCGTTGTCGAGGGGTTGAACGGGTTGGGGTGGTTCTGCGCAAGGGCGATTCGCGGCGCGACCTCCGGCGGAACCGTCGTCAGGTCATGCCACTCGTAGGCGCCCATGTCCCCCCGACCGTTATGGATGCGCGGCAAACCCGCAAGATCGAGAAACGGCAGGCCGAGACCCGTTGTGTCGGGCAGCGCCGCATCGATGCAGGGCGATCCCTCGGCCAGGGAGAACGGGTGATCCCCCGTTCCCACGAAGAGCGGATCCTTATCGAAGACGCCCAGGCCCGGCCAGGCGTCGCCGATATCGCCGTAGGTGGTGTAGCGGGATTTACCGTAGAGGATCGGGGTCGGTTCGAAATAGAGCGAGGCGTTGTCGCGGAGGATGCCGCCGTGGAATTGGGGCTTGGACTGGTGCGCGTATATGGCGACGGCGGGGTCGTAGACGGACGGATTGCGGTCCACGTTGCCCGTCACCGTGCAGAGGTAGAAGCGGGGATAGGCGTCCACGCAGTGAATGGCCGCGCCGCCGTTGAAGGCCACATTGCCCGTGATCAGGCAGCCCGCGAAAAACGGGTTGGCGTAGTGGGTGCAGGCGACCGCTCCACCGAAATCGGCCGCGTTCTCGCGGAGGATGGTGTTGACGACCTCAAGTTTACCGAAGCCATTGATCTGCAGCGCGCCGCCGCGACAGGAGTCGCCGGCGTTCTTGGCGTGCTCGATCACGCAGTACTCCAGCCGGGAGGCGGCGTTGGTCTCGCGGGTGAAGGGGAAGCGTAGTCCCGCCCACGCGCCGACAGTCGTGGAGTCAAAGGCGAAGGCGTGCGGCTTGGCGCTGTCGAACCGGACCGGAGCCTGCGGTTCGCCCACCGCGAGGAGACGGCCGTGGATCGACAACGCATACCAATCCTGGAACTCCACCAGTGTGCCGGCGGAGATGGTCAGCGTGACACCGTCCTCTACCGCGACATCGGCGTGAACGCGGACGGTGTCTGCGTCCCAGATCGTGTTGATTTCGATGTCGGCGAAGACATCCAGACGCGCGTCGCGGGCGAGGTTCGCGGTCACCGGCGGCGCGCCGGACTTGGCGGTCGACGGCAGGGCGACCGTTTCGCAACCGTAGCCCTCGGCCGGCGATCCCGGCTGCAGGCGGTAGTCCCCCACCGCGGGATCGCGGAGCTCAGGATCGATGCCGATGATGTTATTGAAGGGTGGTTTCTCGGCGCCCGGCCAAGAGACTGGTAGTGTTCAGCCGTAGGGTCAAAGGAAGGTAAAGTGGGTCATGGGATCGATGTTGAGATTACGATCGGAGTGCCAGGACCAGTTCTCCCTCGCCTCGGGCGGTGCGATGGTGATGCAGAAGGTCGCGCCGGTGCCGGTCGGCATCCAGTCGGAGGGCATGCCGGAGAATATGAGGAAGTCCCTGCCGGTATCGACGACATCCACGATGAGGTTGCGTTCGAGCACGATGCCCGGTCCCGCGTTCCGGGCGCGAAGGGCGTAGTCGTGCGGGCGGTAGAACGTGATGTTTCTCGCCGAGCCGGTCGGGTGCAGAGCGAACGGATGGTAACCGCGCCAGCGGATGCCGCCATTCAGAATGACGCAGTCGTCGATGTCGAGCCGGTTGTTGCAGTAGGAGACGCAGATCTGCCCACCCTGCAGGTCGAGGATTGCGCCGTTACCGACGATGCGGATATCCTCGCCGGGCGGGCCGTTCGGCTTGTCGCTGAATGGCATGAAGATGGGACCGATGAGCAGCCCGCCGGTGTAGACGACGCCTGTCTCAAGCTCCACCCAGCGGTCGTAGCCGTTCGCCGGACCGGCGGACTGGACGACTTCGCGTAGTGTGATACCGCCGGCCAGGACGGGCCAGAGAAGAAGCAGCAGGGTGATCGGCAACAGGCGGCGCATGGGTCCCGTATCCGCTGAAGTGGATGAGTGGCGAAGCATCGAGTTTAACATGAGGATTTGCCTAAGCTCAACAAGAGTCAGTGGGCGCATGGCATTCGGATAACGCAAAAGGGCCTGCCTCGCGGCAAGCCCATGAATTCAATCTCGTTGCAGGTACGCCGCCAGGGACTCGAACCCCGGACCGCCTGATTAAGAGACGCCTTAACACTATAACCGACAACACGTTACAACTCACAACAGCAACAATGACGAGGGTTTACGAAGCTCTCTTTGTTGGGGCGTGTTGTCGATTATTGCCGTTTTTGAAAGCGAAGTGTGCCACCAGTGTGCCATGGATTCAGCTTAAAGTCCCCCCAGGTGGTAGTCGAACCAAGGTTCCTTATGGAGGGTCCCTCTCACTCTGACGATATACCATCCAAAGCCTTGAAAGCTGCTTGCAGGTCATTCTCACACCTCCAGGATCAGATTCATGCCTTGGCGGACAAGCTCACGGTTGAGGTCTTTCAAGTCGCCGGTGAAGCGTACGCCCATGAAACTAGACCCGGGGCAATCCCCCTCAACCAGGTGGAGACCGAGGTGGTGGCACATTTCCGCGTCCAGACGATTGTGAAGCCAGATACCCTCGGCCCACTCGGAACCGCAACGTTCCTGGCATTCGTAATCACCGAGACACTCGACATCGATAATTTCGTCCAGCCATGACTGCACCTCCTTCTCTGTCCACTCGTACGCTTCGTCACATCCATGTTCGACTATGCAGTCACGGACGTCTTTCCGCATGCGCTCCTCACTATACTGATCGGTCAGATACTCGCGGTGTGTCGGCAATTCGATGCTGCCATAGTCGAAACTCGGGTCGACGATGTAGCCGTCCTGCAGCGCTAGCGTCATCGGTTCGGCCTGTGGACGCGCGAACTCCTCGGCGGGCCAGGGTGCGCCGTCACCGAGGGCAAGGGTGGCCGCCGATACCGTACCCAGAACGATAGCGAGGAACTCGCGGCGGTCGATCTCTTCAAGGGTGTATGTCTTACTCATTGTCGCCACCCCCATTTTCCGCGACGATGCGGGCCTTGGTCTCCCACCGCTGTTTAACAAACTCGCGCAGTTCGTCGGGTCCACCTTTTCCACGGCAGTATCCGCAACCGAACTCATTCGATTCGGCTCCTATCATGATCGTGTGGTTGGTGCCGGGACAGGTCGCTTCCCAATGGATCGGCCCCGTACCCGTGGGACGCGGATGCAGCCCGAGTTCTCGGGCCGCGACCACAATGGGTGCATTCTCGTAGGTCCTGGCTTTTGCAGCGTTGGCCTTGAGTTCGGCTTCGAGATCCACGAGCATCTGTTGGAATGCGGGTTTGTCGATAAGTCCCCCCTTCACAAACCTGTTCGGCCACTTGAAGCCGTGGTTGCCGCGAACATGGATCTCCAACATGCGGCGGGCGGCATCGGCCTTGTCCCCGTCGGCCTGTGCGGAGAAAACCCGTTTGCACTCCTCGGCCAACCCGCTGATCACGGCGGGATGGGTGCTTTCGACGAACCCGTCCCGATTGATCACATCGAGACCGAAGGCCATCCAGAGTTCGTCGCGCCCTTTGATGCGACGCAGGTAGAGCACCTCGAGCATGTCGCAGATCTGGACGACTGAGTCATAGGCGCAGATGAACTCGAGCCTGGCCGGCAAGCGCGGTTTGCGCTCGTCATGACGAACGAAATCCTCGGCTAGGGGACGTTTACGGGAATCTTTTCGGTGGGTTTGCTTGGTGCTCATTGCGCGACCTCCAGGTCACGCAACAGGAACCCGCGCCGAGCGCGGCGGAGATTCTATTCGGGCAGGGCCCGCGCATCGTCCGCGTAGTTGCGGACAGCCACCTTACCTCTCCGTGGCAGGTTGGCAGACCCCCGGACCCGGGAGCCGTTCCTGATGCATGCGATATTATTGCATTCCAAGACAGTTATGGCAACCCTAACTTGAATGCAATTTGGGCGTTATCCCTCGACTTGAGGAACATATCTGAAAAGCGTAGTATCCGTGCAGGTACTACTACGATCGATCTTCTGAAAGAAGGGAGTCGACCATTCCTGATTAGAGATGACATTGTTCCAATAGATGCGTAGTATGTGTTTTAGCTGCGAGAAAACCCTCTGAAATTGCTAGATACCATGTAGTACGGATAGCTGGATAAGCAGAATCTCCCTAATGCTATCTACGAAATAGCGAGCGAGCAAATTTATGAACCGCACCCATTTCCATAGCAAAGCATTGGATGTACTGAATATACATCCCCAACTGACAGATAGTCGAAGAGAAGAGCTGGATGCCTCCATCAGTCACTGGATACAGTCTCCAGGGATCGACCTACCTCTTTTGACAAAGGCGATGCAAAAGAAGCTGTTCGGGCTGGCGAACTCAGACCTGACCTCTGATGATGGCATCTGCCGAATCATCGAATCAACTCGGCCCTACCAAGCTCTTATCCCCTTCAACTTTGAGGACATTCCCTATCCTCCTCCTGAGAAATGGGACTTCACTTTTATCGATCTGTTTGCTGGGATCGGTGGCTTTCGCCTCGCTTTTCAGGAAGCCGGAGGGAAGTGTATATTCACGAGCGAATGGGATAAGTACGCCAAGAAGACCTACGAAGCCAACTATGGCGAGTATCCATACGGGGACATCTGTCGAATTCCTAAAAGAGACATCCCTGATCATGACATTCTTTGCGCAGGGTTCCCTTGTCAGCCATTTTCCCTCGCTGGGGTATCCAAGAAGAACTCTCTTGGTCGAAAACATGGCTTCGACGATGAGACTCAGGGTACACTCTTCTTTGAGATCAAAGAGATCCTCCGAATAAAGCGGCCAAAAGCGTTTTTTCTCGAGAACGTTAAAAACCTCATCTCTCATGACAAGAAACGTACTTTCGAAGTCATTCGGCAAACATTGGAAGACACTCTCGGCTATGTAGTGAACTGGAAGATTGTTGATGGTTCGGAATGGTTGCCCCAGCACCGGGAACGGATCTTCATCGTAGGGTATGATCCCAAACAGATCTCAATTACAAAAGAGAAGATCATCATCCCGGATAAACCACAGGATGGATACACTTACCCAGAGTTGAAGACGATTGTCCAAAAGAAAGTTGATAAGAAGTTTACCCTTGGCCTCGGAACATGGGATACCCTTAAACGACATAAAGTTAATCATGCCGCCAAGGGCAACGGGTTCGGTTATGGGCTTCATAATATGCCTATCAAGAAAGGGACTATTACACGGACAATTTCAGCCCGTTATCACAAAGATGGAGCAGAGATTCTGATTGAACAGAAAGGGGGAAATCCTCGCCGACTCACTATCGAAGAGGCCATGCAGCTACAGGGGTATGACCCTGCTAAGTTCATCTTTCCCGTCTCCAATACACAGGCGTACAGGCAGATTGGAAACAGCGTTGTCGTGCCCGCAATTGCGGCTTGTGCGAAGGAGATGGTGAAAAACATTTAGTTGGCAGTTGCCCTTATTCGTGGCACTGCAGAATAGTTCTGCAAAAGTAGAACCAAGGAAACGGGGGCATCCAAAATGGTGGCAAGACCGGCAATATTCAGTTCAAGCAGATCGCGGGAGCTATCTGTGGATGCTCTGCTATCCGTGTTTCAGGATTTCGATTGCGACAAGGTAATATTCAAACGCCTCACACCGAACGACAACAGTAAAAATCAGCCGTACTTCGGCAGTCATCTTACTGACTTGTCTTTCCTTCCAATTGGACAAGTCGAAGCATCCGATTCTACCTCCCCAAAAAAACCATCACGGAACAGAGGGCCAAAATTCACAGCTAGGTTTCCGTTTTCATGGATTGACTCAGCTGGAACAGAGTACCCTGCCCCGAATTCCAAACTGATCTACTACCCTCAATATCCAGAGATCCGCCTTTCCGGATTTCTGCAGGGCTGCCCGATCAACGCAGATGGTTGGATGGACCCGACAAAGCAAGGGCGCTCCAAAGGTCGAGTGCTCGTCCTTGGAATTTCCAGCTCCAAGAGAACTACTTTTGGTTTCTTTGCAGCCCCTGATTCAAGAATTGCCAAAGAAATTCAGAAGCAATCCTCAGCAAAGCTGACGAACATTTTCGAGGTAGTATATGATGGCCGCAGATTTGAAGAGGAGAAAACGGCGCGTGAACGCCTTCTTGAAACTCTTGCGAAAATTCATCTCAAAGGCTGGATCCCCAGTCAACGTATGAACGCCGATAAAGCTATCATCCCGTATACAGCACAGAACGGAGGAGGATACACTCTTGAAGCTGAGCTAGGTATTACTCCCAATGGCCTTGCCCAGCCCGACTACCTGGGATGGGAAGTAAAGCAGTTTCAAGTGTCGAATTTCCTGAAGGCATTTCTGGGAAAACCTCTAACCCTGCTGACTCCAGAACCAACAGGAGGGTACTACGTTGAAAAGGGAGTACCTGCCTTCATCCGCAGATATGGAAAACCAAGCAAGAAGATGCCAGATAGATACAATTTCTGTGGTCGCCATTTTGCCACTGAAACCTGCAACACGACAGGTCTGCGCCTTGCTGTAGCCGGCTTTGACAGTATTTCCCGACAGGTTTCTGATTCGAGAGGCGCAATCTGTCTGATTGATGCCCAAGAAAACACTGCCGCTAGTTGGGATTTCACAAAAATCATAGAACACTGGACCTGCAAACACGCCAATGCCGTATACGTCCCCTCTCTCAAGAAGAAAGACGTTTCTCCGGTTCAATATAAGTACAGCAACCTAGTGCGCCTCTACTCATCAACCAATATCAACCTGTTCTTGCATTCGTTGGCTGTTGGAGCGGTTTATTACGACCCGGGAATCAAGCTGGAGCACGCAAGCACCAACCCAAAAACAAAAAGGCGTAGTCAATTCCGGGTGAAAGCAAAGGAGCTGGACACCCTGTACGAAAACCGTGAAGACGTTGATCTTGTCAACTATGAGTCCGGTTGACAATGAAAGGTAAAGACAAGCTCAGCCCCAAACGACGTTCTTGGAACATGAGTCGCATTCGCGACAAGAATACCATACCTGAACTGATGGTCCGATCAATACTCCACCGCCTCGGTTTTCGCTTTCGCATCAATAGAAAAGACCTCCCCGGAAAACCGGACATCGTTCTTCCCAAATATAGAACGGTTATCTTCGTTCACGGCTGTTACTGGCACCGTCACAAGGGATGCAAATACGCCACCACTCCTTCAAACAATCGGGAATTATGGCTCCGTAAATTCAAAGATAATACTGCCCGTGACCGTCGGAATCTAAGAGAGCTAAAACGGCTCGACTGGAATGTTGAGGTTATCTGGGAGTGCGATATTAGAAAAGATCCAGTTCGAGCGGTCACTAATTGCTTGAACAAGATGAGTATGCTCAACGAAGACACTCAGTACGCAAAGATCTCAAACACGGATATTGTCAACTTGGTTAGAGAGAAATTCGTTTCAAGCTGGAAGTAGTACTGACCTTTCCCCTCAGAGGTAATCCAAAACATGTCGTAAGCTCACTTGGAAGTGGCTGATCGAATACAACAAGGAGCGACCCCATGACTCTCTGGGCCAGATAACACCAAAGATGTTCAAGGAGAAGATCGAAGCCGTATTCTCTACTTAAGAACGGTCCGCTTGACAGTGAATCTTACGCCGTGAGTAGATAATAAAACAGCGTCCCCCCCCTGTATTGAGGCCTCGTAGATTCCATTGAACGAGTTTCAACTCAGCGATTGTACAATTCCAAGGCCTCATCTACGCCTGGCACCCCTAAGAGTATCAGCTTATCGAAGTGATTTAGACATTGGCTGCGAATCTCATCGTCGTCTGCTGCACGATAGTAGATTTGTAGCAATACTTTGCTCAAACTACGAGTATGAAATGGTATTCTATTGTTTATGTGTTCGGAATCCATATCAATTTCCACTAAATACTTCTCTATGGCTAATAATGGCACTTCAGGAGGAACATTGTCTATCGTACTGAACACATCAAGCAGATCCTCTATACAATCCACTAACGCAGGACTGTTAATAAGTTCAGTAACCAACGGCAACATGGGTCCCATCTGTTCGATTCCCTGCACTCTTCTTATCCAGCTACTCGCTTTCTGGCGAACGTCCTTCTCAGTGCTTACGAATAGTATTGCTAAGTGCTTGCAGCAGTACTCAGAATAGTCACTGGTCAGAGCATTGTGGCTAAGGATTTGGGCGGCTCCCGCTTGAGATGAACTGTCGCCGTGGATTGCTATTGCCGCCAGGGGTTGTGCATCCTCTAGGACAAGTGCCGCTCTTGTTGCTTGGCGTGCAGCAATTTCTCGAACAGTGTCCAGGGGTGATACAAGCATCCTGTGCACAATTGCAGACACCGCATGAAAATCATGGGTTATTGTATTGAACAAAAACCCTTCCACAGGATTCGTCGCTAGCAGGTCATCATCCGCATTACAAAGTTCATTGAAATAAAGTAAAGCTTTGGGACGGTCGTAGCGAAGAACCTCGTTGCATATTTCAACAACGCATGATCGAACTGAAATCATTGGATCACTTTTCATTCGTGCTATCACTGGTTCAAAGAACTCCCAATATTTCCTATTCAAAGGGATTAGCTCTGCTATTGAACTTGCTGCATTACCTCTGACAGAATTGTACCCTTGCATGTGAGGATCTCCACCGTAATATGGCTGACCTTCACCTGCTTCCGCTCGCCATAGCTCTCTATTCGGATCGGAAGATTCGAGAGCGTAGTATGTGATTATCTCCAGTAATGAGTTGGGTAATTCATCTGTTACATGATTTGCAATCAAATCGACAATCGAACGACCATGTGGTTGGTCTTTTACTGAGTGTGCAATTCCTACTACTTTGCAAAGAAGGTCTAAGCGAAGGGCAGAGTTACGAAGGCCCATAAGAATAGCGGAGATATATGACTCATGTGTATCCTCAGGAAGTCTCAGTAATAGTGATGCAAAACGCTCAGGTTCTTCTCTTGTACGGAACTCTAGGGCGCGAGCAAGTTCACGCGCACCGCCAAGAACTCGGTCTTCAAGCCACTTTTTATCATTCTCTTGATAGTAGGTCCCAATTGCTAAAAGCCACTGACTATCATTCATTTTCGATGTGGCCTGCTCAGGCAGTGGAGATGTAACAATACCACCGCGGCTTGTCAGTGGACGTTCTATTTCCCACTTAAGAGATTGCTGTTTCCTAGAGAGTTCTGCTAAACGTTTTCTTCCAGTACTGGATAGTATTTCTACTGGCAGCACACTCAGGAGTTGATACTGCTCTCTACCGTATTGATTCCGATACCATTTAGCACTCTTTCGTCTTTCACTATGGCAAGTATCAACGCCCCCCCCACCTGCATACTCTTGCCATTGCTCATAATGGTGGAGCAAATAGGGTTCTAACCTTGCTACATCAGAGGTGTTCAAGGAAGGTGATACTTTTTCGATAAGGCAACGACAATCCCAAAGTGTTTTGTGATCATACCAGATACCCCATTTCCTCCACGATTCTACAAGGTATTCAACAACGTTATCTTTCAAGCCAGTACATCCAACAGCCAAAGCGCGAATGAGGATTGCATGAGCAGTCCGGGAGTCTGAATTCCGATACTTGTCAATTGCCTTCCAGTATAATGCTGGAGTTTGACTCGCAAGTGTCTTCAGAGAACTAACTATATAGAGAAGTAACAACTCAGATTCTGAATGTAGCCACCCGCTAAAGCCTTGCCCCCATATCTTGTCTTTATATGGAGGTGAATCTCCGACCGAAAAGAAGTCAAGAAGGGATGTTAGAGGTTCAGAAATAGCATTAACAAACGCCTCTGAAGTATCGCCTGTCAGTTTCTCAAGGTGGTGAGCAGAGAAAACCCAGTTCACGTTGTGCTCAGTAGAGTTCACCATACGACGCCCAGCATCACCTTGCAGAATCTTCAGCCACTTACCTATAGCTTTGCAAGCGACCATTTTTTTTGATGCAGTGCCATAGCAGTAGGAATCTATCATACTAGCTATGGAAGTAAATGCTGTCTGCAGATCATCAGGATCTTCGGCGAGTAATCGATAGAAAAGACATTCCGCACTAAACGAGTTGGCCGCAATTTGACTTCTCGCAATTACGTTGAGGATGTTCTCGTTGTGCCTTGTAGACAGGCTCGCAGAATGTTCAAGTAGGCTGGCGACTAGATCGGTTTCTGAACTTACCATTTTGTGAAGATAGGTGTATGAGAAACTGACTTGGGCTGGCTGGTCACTTGATAACCATAGCTTCACAATCTCCTTGCCTGACAGGAAGCGAAACCATGTAGGCGAAGAGGATATGGTGTTTCCAATGATGTTTCCAGGCTCCCAGAGATGATCATCTGAATGTCTTGAGAGGACATCCCACTCTTCATCCATTGGGACAGATACTTGCCCCACCACTCCAACTATCAGTTGCTTTATATGGAACCGCACATCGGAGACATTAAGGCAGTCTGATAGATCCTTTATATAAGAGGATGGGTCATTATCTCGGCGGTATACTAAGATTTGCCGTACTTGTGATCTCTGAAATAGCCCCTGTTCTTTTGATCTTAAATAGGCTAGAAGCGATAAGCCCTGCTCACTAAAATGACGAGCAAATACGTAATCAAAGAAGCTCTCATGAAAGTAGTTAACTTTGATTCCCCGACCAATGAGAACATTGGCAGATATCAATTTGTCAATTTCTTCCCTGGAGATTTGCAGTGATCCTTTTGGGATGGATAAAGATTGTTCTCGATTCATCGCATCGCAAATAGAATAGATACTCGACTCGAAGTCCCCTCCTGCTAGTGATAGATCATTGCGTTTACGATCCCAGAATGCATCGAGAAGACCTATTGCAGAAGAGAACTCAACTCGGTGGTCATCCCTATCTTTGACTACACTTGCAAGCAAGGATAAGTGCAATGGTATCTTAAGAAGTTCTATCTGAGTTGGTGATAGTGACTCTGGATTCACACCGATGTAATTTAAAGCAGTGACAATACTGTCATATTTCAAGGTGCCGATGCTTACAGTGCTTGCACGATGCCCTTGATCACTTACCAATCCTCTAAGGCGTGTGTCGTATTGTAGATCAAACTCTCGACCTACAATTAACAAACGTATGTTGCTATGCGACCGTGCTTCGCGAACCATTAAATCAACAGCATTGAAAAGCTGCGTATTCCTCCCCGACACAGTACTAACAGTATCGAACTGCTCGATCACAAGTAAGCAATCTTCTCCTGCAGCAAGACTGGCAAGGATTGTAACTGGTGATTTCTCCATTTGAAGCAGTTGCTTCCCAATTAGCGCGGGGTTATTCGTTTTATCAATATGATCTAATCGAATGGGGAGAACTGTCCATCCTAAAGCTCCTATCTCTTCCATGACTTTCAGTGTCACGCTACTTTTACCAATACCTGCGGAGCCAATTAGGAAGACTGTTTTAACATCAGTTACATTGGCAGAAAGGATTTGAACCACTTCGGCAGCTTCATCCCTGATTAAAACCAACCCCCCAATATCGAAAGATTGGGATTGCCGGTAGTTCTCTAGGCAAGTATCCAACCGTTCTACCAAGATGTTATCCCGTGCCCAATCAGAGGACAAAACACCCTTCCCATTCAGATAGGACATAATATCGGTGCGTTGAATAGGCCTGTGGATTGAAGCAATGATTAAGTCTGATAACAGGCATAATGCGACTTCCGGATCTCCTGTCAAAATCATATCGAGTTCGCTACGAACTCTGTCCCTGAGTTGTTCTTCATCAGTTGTCTTCCATTTGCATTGTCGAATCACTTGCAACGCATTGCTCGTACAGGCTGCATCATCTGGGAAAAGGGTACGCTTGAAACTACTCCAAACACTGGTGAGGTTATCCTTTAGTGTATCCTCGAAATCGGAAGCGCTGTAAGTGTCCGCGAGATCATTAGCTCGCTCAGTAAGCTCAGGCAATCCTTTGGGCGCTTGAGTCGAAATGAACACAAATTCGTGTCCACCCTTCAGTACGTGCAATTGTATACCTCTAATTATGCCAGCTTTACTTAGATCTGATACTGTCCAGTGTCCTTCCCCTGATAGTTGCCTCTTTACCTGATGCATTTCATAAGTACCATCGTTCAAAAGAACGCTAAACTCGATCAGTTCACCCATCTCTCCAATTGGTTCTAAATGGATTTGCTTGGCTTCGTCTTTCAGTATTCGGACCAGTTGACTAATTGTCCAAAGTAGCTCATACCGGTTTCCAACTTTGTTGGCGGCACCGCCTGGGAGAGGCATACAATCACCTATTGATTAGAGTAAATACTGCAGTCGCTCATAATCTCCACATCTATCATTATGCATACTGTCACACTGGGTGGTCAACTCTTCATAAAGAGTATTCTGTCACGCACAAAGGATTATGACCTGTAGCAATATCAGAGATGTGTGGTAACTCAATCACTTCACTTAAGTCTGCATAAAGGCTGCTAATGGGTGACAATACGTAAACTCCCCCTCCATGCAGACTATTCAACAGGAGAGATATCAGCTTCCTTTTCGCTCTGAAGACGGCCGGGGACACCTTGCCCATATTTCGTGTAAGCGCTTCTCATTGTACTCCAGCATCTATGCATAGGTGATCTCCCTAGTCTGAGCCAGCTACTTTAAATGATATGCGTTTAGTACTTCTTCACGATACAGCCTGTTGATCCGCTCTATGAATACGTTCTGATTCGGCTTGCCTAGGTGGATGTAACGAATCTCGACATCGTTCTCTTTGCACCTGTACGTGAAGGCCAGACTCAGCAGTTTGGGCAATTGTCGCATCGGATTGCCTACGGTGTTCCACCCCATTCTTTCAACCGGTCCAACACGCGGACAATACGTTCACTGGACAGGGATATGTCTATCTCAATCTCCTGGATGCCATCATCCACGACACCGATAGTTCTAAACCGAAGCTCGACATATACCGTGTCATGCATGAAGTCGATCGAACAGACGGCGTTTGGCACAGCGGGAACATCAGGCAGTTGCTGTATTCGCTGGCAACCGCTTCTTCGTTTTACATCGCGGTTCAGACCCAGCGGGACGTAGACGTAGTACACTCGCTTGTGGTTCCAAGCGTAGCCCACTATCCTGAGCCGCTGAAAGTACATCAAAAAGCCCCAACAGATGTGCTTCTCCACAAACGCCTGCAGAGCTGGGATCACCTCGTCCTCGCACTTCATCCTATCCTGTGACAGGTTACACTAGGCCGATCTCGACAGACCGGCGCCCCGACAGGTGCGTTGCACCGACAGCTACTTGTCGACCTCTAGATACCGGACGGCTCCTTTTCTATCTAGCAATCCTTGGACTGTTTGAGAGGAAGTCCTTCAGCGTATCGTCTTCCATACTTACGTCGGCGAACATCCGCTTCAGATTGGCGGTCCCTGACTCCATTTCCTTGATCCGTTTAAACTCAAACATCGACAGGCCACCGTACTTTGACTCCCACTTGTAGTAAGTCGCAGGACTGATGCCGTGCTTATGGCACAGGTCCTAGATCTGAATGCCTGTATCAGCTTCTCTGAGGATCGAGACCAACTGTGTCTCGAGGAATCGAGACTTCATCATAAGAACCTTCTTGCTCTAATTGTGTCTAAAGCTCTACTTAAATCATGTGCTCGATACAAGTGAGCTTACGGAGCGTGGAAAGGAGATCCAGGAGCCCTGGGAATACAGCGGCCATCGCAAGACAGTGGTCATTTTACTGCAAGATTTGACTCAAGGTTAGCCGAACTTTGAGAACTTGTGGTTGATTAATACATGAAGATAGTTAATATCCCTTTCAAGAATAAGAACTCCTCGATAGTATAATTCACATCTCAGGTTTATGGGGGTTGAACATGCCAGCTTGTAGGTTAACGGGTTTCCCGTGTGGAATATTCCTAGACACGAACGCTTTGATCGATGCTGGACAAGAGCTTTCAGCTACGTGGCTTACTCATATCCGTGAGACATCCCTATCGTTCAACATCCCTATCGTTATTTCTGAAGTAGTCCTCTCGGAGTACTGTGAATGGCTCCATGGACAGTTAGTTAAGAAGAAATCTCACGTCCATACTTCATTCCGAGTTTTTAAGAAGATTGGGATCAATACTCCTTCAATTGACGAGGAAGAACTATCTATCCCCACAGGCGTCGACCTGAAAGAATTACTTCGCGATAAGCTAGTCAACTCTGGGTTTATAATCCTTCCGGACTGCGAATTAACTGTCCAGGAGCTTCTCGAAGAGGCTGTAAAACACAAGCTCCCATTCCAAGAAAACGACAAGGGCTTCCGGGATGCGGTCATACTTGAGACGTTCGCACGCCACATTGAGATAAATGAATGCGTAAAGCGAGTTCTTATAGTCAGCCGTGATCGGGCGGTATGTAGATCACAATCCAGGTTTGTAGATCGTAGGCTTGAAGTGGAGTTTCATCCACCTGGCGAAGTGTGTGCTCGACTTACGGAACTTATTGAGCAGTTTCTCGACGATTTAGCTCGAGAGAGGAATGAGCGGCTCGAAGAGCACGTCATGACTCATGAAGAGGCGATTCTTGCGTATTGCCGAGCGACACCAATAAGCACTTCTGAATGGTGGTTGAAGCCACCTACTTGTACAGATTTGCCCTTCCTTTCAACCATCGAGAAGATTTCGAAGATTGAGCCTGTTCGAATCGACAGCATGGCACTGGGAACGAAGCCGCCACTATCTGATATTCCAGAAGATCGCTACCCAGTCTCTGTGACAGTTGAGTACTCCGTAGAGATGGAAGTATCCCACTATCCAAATCGGCTCCTTGGCCAATCTATCGTCCTTGATCCTGCGAATACACTGATGGGTACGCCTCTGGAGTTCCCGAAGCAGCAGTTCTTCATCGAGAAAAAGTACCAAGTGTTAGAGGTCGCAAGGACAAGGACCCTGCTTTGCTCAATCGACAGGAGTACACTCGAGCAGAGTGGAGACTATAGTTTCCAGATTGATGGATTCTAGAGCTGGCGACCTACCATCAGATCCAATACCAAATGTTGACTTACATCGAATGTCTCCGGCCCCTTTTCTGAGACTTCAAGGGTCTTGGCTCAATCCTCTCTCAGTACGCTCGAACTTTGTTCATTAAGTGTTCGGCAGGGTACATCTCGTATCCAGTTTGAGTAAGCAGCTATACGCCCGCTGTACACTCCTACTTCATTCTCAGCTTGTATTCATCCACAAACCCACGTGCAAAACCGTCTAGGTCAGGAAATAGTCTATCTTCAGATACTCCAGCGACAATAGATAACTCAGATCGAATCCCAGGTTTCGCACTTGCGGGGATCAGGATTTTGTGGAGAAAACATGCATCGCTGTTTTCCTCCTTGTCTAACTCAGCAAGTGACTCAAGAGCCTGCCTTTGGAAGGAGTGAAGGGTATAAATACTTTGCTGAGCGATCATTCTTGGGACGAACTGATCTGGAGATACCGCTACAGGGAGCTGCTGGTTGAACGCTTCAAGTTCCTTCTCATTCTCACGTGGACTCATAATTTCTATAGCTGGGTCTCCAACAACCGTACGCCATATGCCTGCAGCTCCACGACACTCCATGAGATGCTTGGCAGCCATAACCCACACAGCTCCATCACACTTGCTTTCTATATCTCGTACAGCGAAATATGCGCCAACTGCAAGACTCTGCGACCAATCCAAGAATCGAGTTGGAAAACCATATTGCTGCATGATAAGGAAGGCTTCCCATGCGTTACTTACTTTACGGCCTAAAAGAGGCATCGAGCGTAGTCTAAACTCCACCCATAGAGAGTTCTCTAGTTTTGCTAACGCCTCATTATCCTCAGGATAGGGTGAACGTAGTAGCCCTGGATTAAGTAAGTAATGTTGAGCATCTATTCCTCGGAAGCAGAGCCCCGGCGATTCCACACGCCAGCGGCTCCTCCAGCACTCATCGATTTGGGATACACGCTCAGATAAGCACGTGAAGCAGCCTGCAACTGCCGTAATAGGAAACGATGATTGAGTCATGCTGAATGTCTCCATGTAGTGAGAATGGAAATCGCTCAAACTGAAACAGGTTTTAGATCCGGAACCAGTCAGTTGCTCCGAAGACCACCATACAAGCCAAGACAACTCACCACAACTGATTCAAAGCCACTGCTTTTAATTCATGTAACATTTGAACGAACCATTGACCCTTGTTAAGAGATATACAGTTGGTAGAGCATAGTTCTCAAACATCCAAGCAAGCGACCACCTGAGGAGGTCACTTCGCACATTTCATCCTAGAATAGACTAGAGCATAGAGCAGAAAGTAACCTACTCATGGCGAGATATGCAGGTGACCTACAAACTATCAAGTGACCTATAATAGGAGGTCACTTCGCTTTCTACTACTGAATCGAAACATTGGTGACCTCCTTCTTTTCACCTCTACTACTAGCGGATTCTGGCAGCCACGCGCCACCCATTGAAAGGCCTTCAGGAGGACCCGCAAGGCTTGAGATACCCTCTTCGCGCAAGCGTCCTCTCTCCTCTTCTCGACTACCCTGATCTACGCTTAACTAGGTTCCTAGCAATGTCACCAGCATTGAAGAAGTCGTTGTTAGTATGGATGCTTTCACCCCTGCGTTCATTCCTCCCCCCACTCCTGTTCGGATGTGTGGCCACATGGCTTTTAACATCCTCGGCCGCTCCCAAGCGTCCCCCCTCACCAGAACACTGGAGCATTTCCAGGGGCGCATTTAACACCTCCCTCGCCTGCTGAGGAAGATCATCCAGGATATCTTCACAGAAGCGCCGAGCTTGTGAATCTAAATCGAACCAACTCGCACTATGTGTTCTGCGTGCATCAACAAGCACATTGGTGATAATCATATCACGCAGCGGACAAGGCGGGAGACTCAGCAGCCCGCGAACTCGAGCCATGAACCAATCCTTGCTGTTTGCCTTGAAGTATGCTGCTGAAACCCAGATCAAACGTGCTCCTCGATCACGTTGGACGAGCCCCACCTTTTCCAAGTCATCGAACCCCTCTTCGATGTCCTGCAAACTCCAACCTTCACCAAGCACGTCCAATAACTGACCAGGACCACCAGAATAAAGGCCGAGACTTCGTGGCCTATTGAATGGTCCTGTAATAATGAGAGTAAAAAGTAGCTTCGCCTTGTCTGGAAGTTGACGGAATTGCCACCGTTCCCAAGTAACTTCAGGGAACCTAGAGTAGTTCTGCCCTGAGCCTTTCCCACCTTCACTCATGGCCGACACCACCATTTTTCATCGATGGAGTGACGCGATGCCCCTCTAAATGCTGCCCATCCACATCCTCCACCCATTGAAAGAAAGCTCTCTCATCGATTAAGAGCCGCCCTGCAATACGCCGGACACAAGTATCAGCGAACCCACCTGTGTTGCTAAAGATCCACCATCTTAGTGCGCCTACGGTTGGCCAGACATGGAACCGGTTCCACTTTGGGACTGGAATAAGTCGCAGGGAACTGGACGCGTTTGTGTCGTTCACTGCCAGATTAGAATCGATTGACATGATTCACCTTCTGTTGAGGGTTTCTACCAATTGCCGTGGGTGTAGATATAGGGAGTTGCCAGAGCTGAATCCATGGCAGTTAACGTAGGCATGTTATCTGCCAAGACTGTAGGTCAGCGTCCGCGCAGATCACGCGAGTTTAGGCATAGCTCACTAAGCTATGGTGCTCGACCAATATGGATGCACTTGGTTTACTTGGAGAATTCAATGGTGGATCAGTTATCGAAGCTACTCCAGGAAAAGCAGCTCTCGATATCTAGTTGTCGCCCACTCTTGAGCTTCGGCTTTTGCTCGGCTAGCTTCTGTGCGGCCCTCTAGATCAGGAGAATTAGGAAAGAAAATCTGCGCTATCTCAAGATTGTCCGATCTCGAAATACACGCATCTAGGATTCTCAAGTATCTAGTCCATTCTCGGTTTCGCTGCTTGGTGGGTTTTACTCCCATTTGGCTCTGCAGTCTTTCGATCTCTTTTTCGATCGCTTGTACCTGAGGTCGAGCTTGAAGGTTCAAGTTTACAATGAAAGTCACATGCCCTGGTTTACGACTCCATGAATCTGGAGGATCAAAACTCAAGTGTGCATCCAATGCAGTAAGAAGATTCCCTTCGTCATCTGATCCTCGCCAGGCAAAGATTGGGATTCGAAGTTCACTGGGATCGATCATCATTTTTAATCCCCACTTACTGCCATGATGTGCGCGTAGCTCTTCCTCTCCATTGTCATGAGAAATCTTAGATCGAGAGTCCTTAAACCACTTGGGATTGGGCTTCTTGTCTGCGAAGTACGGACCCTCTGGAAAGTCTTCAAGAAGGTCATCCCATATATCGATGAAAGACTTCCAATCTCTAAAATAGTCTGGGCTACGGCGCAGGAATTCCCAAGCCCAATCAATCCTTTTAAGTTCGGAAGTATACGCGTAGTGGGTCTCATCCTTCCAATCTTGCATCAGTGTTCCTTGAAGATCCTGGCGTTCATCTTCTCAACCAACTCTGCTGTGTGAGCATCTGAAAGGTGAGCATACCGTTTCACCATCTGCAGGGTCTTGTGTCCAAGTACCGCCGCAAGCTCTGAAGGCGTTGCCCCATTCATTGCCAGGTAAGAAGCCGCCGAGTGTCGGAGATCATGGAATCGGAAGTCCTCAATCCCTGCAGCCTCAACCGCACGCTCCCATGGTGCGCGGACATCAAGCGGTTTATCTTTTGCACTGCTGGGGAACACTAGACTTGTATCGATTCGTCTGACCTTGGAATGCTCTCGGAGTACGTCCATTGCGTGCCCCATCACAGGAACACCCCTCCGCTCTTTGTTCTTCGTGTCATGAAGGGTAACTCGACCTGCATCTAGGTCTACATTGTCCCAGGTCAAGTTCAGAATCTCCCCTTGCCGCATACCTGTAGACAGAGCGAGTACCACAATAACGTAGAGCTGCTTGTTGTCGCTCTCACGGCATGCAATCAGAAGACGGTCCCGCTCGTCATCCGAAAGGAAACGAACGCGTCCTTGGGCCTCCTGCAGCCTCCTGACCTTCATGACGGGATTATGCTCAACCCACCCCCACTCTTTCATTGCGATGGTGAAGGTGTGAGAAAGAACGGCAAGGTATCGGTTCACGGTCGCAGGTGTTCGAGGCATCCGCCGATGAGTGATTCCCTTGGAAAGAGTGTCTCGCGCTTCAGCGATCAAAGCTGGAGTAGCATCCGATAGCAGATAGTCACCAAGGTGCTGTCGCCACCACTTCAACTGTCCTCCCTGACTATAGGCACTCCTTGGTTTCGATGGCAGCACATCGCGCACGTAGCGATCGATGAGTTCACCTACAGTGTGTCGCTTTGCTTCAGATGTCTTGAAGTGTCGACCATCGCGCATGGCCGCTTCGATGTCTGTGATCCACTTCTTGGCATCGGTCTTCCGCCGAAAGGTCTCAGTCTCAGCCGGGAAGCCTTTCAATCGTACTTGAGCACGGTAGCGGACCTCACCGTCCTTGGTCTTTCTGATCGTGAGTGTTCCCATGGCCTACCTCCATGCAAAACACTCTACCACCAGATTCAACACCTGACAATCACTTGACGTCGAATCACTTGGTATCTGCACCCATACCATTACATTCATACCAGTTACGAAGACATCCACTCGCATTGGCACACCAATGGCACAATTCCGTCGAAAACACCTTAATTTCCAGGGGATTCAACACGCTTAGTTGTGAATTGTTGTAGAGAATTGGCGGCCAGTGTGCCGAGATTGTGCCATTCCAAAACAATGGACTAGAAGTAAAAGCAAAACCGCCCTCGCAAGTCGTTGCGAGAGCGGCTTTTCTGGGGTACGCCACCAGGGATTCGAACCCCGGACCGCCTGATTAAGAGTCAGATGCTCTGCCAACTGAGCTAGTGGCGCATACGGGCGGCAGAGTAATAACTCCGGCCGTCCCTGTCAATACTTCGCGGGGCCCTGAGAGTCTCTTTACCAAAACGTTTCAGAACTTCCCGACGACGTACGATCGGCGCCGCCTAGAACGGCAGATCGTCGTCGTCGTCCTGGTAGCCGCCGGCCGGAGCCGAGCCGCCCTGGGGCGAGCTGTTCGGGGCCGAGGCGCCCGCCGCGCGGTCCTGATTGTAGCCGTTGCCGCCGTCGGAGCGGTTCTGCGACCAGTCACCGCCACCACCGCCGCCGCCGCCACCGGACTCACCGGCGCGTCCCAGCATGACCATCTGGTTCACCTTCACCTCGGTCGTATACCGCTTCTGGCCGGATTCCTTGTCCTCCCAACTCCGCGTCTGCAAACTACCCTCGCAATAGAGCTGCTTGCCCTTCTTGCAGTAACGACTCAACGTCTCGGCCGTTTTGCCGAAAAACACCAGCCTGTGCCACTCCGTATGGTCCTGCCAGTCACCATCGATCTTGCGACGCTCTGTCGTCGCTATCGTCGCATTGGCCACCGCCACGCCGGACTGCGAATAGCGCAACTCCGGATCGCGTCCCAGATGCCCAACCAAAATTACCTTGTTAACGCCTGCCATGGCTCCCCTCCTGTTCGGTCCGTCCCGGATACGCAAACACGGGACCGGGGCCGAAGAATCTTAAGTGACGCAGTTACAGGCGTTTGGGCGACCAAGCTCAGAAAGCGGTCGACGCCCGTGCCCGGCAGTATACAGAATCGGAGCACCTGTGACAACAGGGTGGCCGCATTCCGTGTCTGCCATTTGAGAGTCCAAAAAACCCCGATCGCCAAAGCAATCGGGGTTTTTGAGGGGTGGGAAACGGGGCTCGAACCCGCGACCACATGGACCACAACCATGAGCTCTACCAACTGAGCTATTCCCACCACGTTATCCGCGCCTGAGCGCGAACGACTCCTAAACTAAGCAGGTGGACCGTCTAAGTCAAGCCTCTCTTGCTCCGCGGGAAAGCCAGCTCTCGACCCGGCGTCTGGAGAGATCGCCCGGAGGCGCGGATCAGGGGGCGACCCGAAACGCGACGGTGAAAGTGGACCCCTCGTTGATCCGGCTCGTCACGGCGACCTTTCCGTTCTGCATCTCCACCAGGTCCTTGACGATCGACAGCCCCAGCCCGGTCCCCGGCACCTTCAACCCCGGCCGGTTGCTCCGGTAGAACCTCTCGAAGATCTTCTCCTGTTCGCGCTCGGCGATCCCCACCCCGGTATCGCTGATCGCGACCTCGATGTACTCACCGGCTCGCGCCACCTTCACTGCGATGTGCCCCCCCTCGGGGGTGAACTTGACGGCGTTCTCGATCAGGTTGGTCAGCACCGTCCTGGCCTTCTGCGGATCGCACAGAGCCGGCGGCAACCCTCCGGCGCTGTCGAACGAATAGCGCAGCCCCTTCTTCTCTATTCTCTGATCGAGGCTGTCGAGAGCCCCCCTCGCCGACGCCTCTATCTGCACCGGCGACAATGCCACCTGGATGCTGCCGGATTCGATGCGGGAGATCTCGAGCAGGTCCTCGACCAGGTTGGTGAGACGGCTGGACTCCTCGTCGACGATGTTGAGGAAGCGGATTCTCGTCTCCTCCGGCATCGCGGGATCGCGCAGGATCGTGGCGGTGAACCCCTTTATGGAGGTCAGCGGCGTCCGTAATTCGTGGGAGACCGACGACACGAAATCGGTCTTCATTCTGCTCACCTCGCGCGCCAGCGTGACGTCGTGCAGGATCAGGACGTAGCCGGCCTTTTCACCGGACTCGTCCTTGAAGGCGTTGTAGGTCACCCGCAGGGATTTGGCATCCTCGGTGTCCAGCACCCACTCCGTCTCCCCCGAATCATCGGCCAGGGTGCCGACCACCCTCGCGCCGCTCTCGTCATCCAGGGGCAGCAGGTCGGCCAGTAGCCGCCGGCGGTAATCGACCTCGGCGGGCACCTCGATCATCTCGCGGGCGACACGATTGAGCAGCGTGACCCGGGACTCCAGATCCGTCACGATGACGCCGTCGCCGATCCCTCGCAGAATCAGCTCCCGCCGGTGCGATTCGTTCTCCAGTTCCCGCGTCCGCTCCTCGACCCGCGTCTCCAGCGTGTCGTGGGCCCGGCGCAGCGCCCTGTCCCGGATCTGGAGTCGCTGGACCATCCCCTCGAAGTCTCTGGCCAACAGGTTGACCTCCCGGATCCTGCGCGTCTCCACGGTCTTCACCGCATCCAGCGACTCGCCCAGGGACGACGTCCACTCGCGCAACTGCGTCAGGGGCAGAATCAGAGCCTTCTTGCCGATGGCAACGCCTATCAGCAGACCCAACAGAATCAGGCTCAACATGAAGGCGATTATTCTGGCCAGCAACGCACGCCGATTGTTGACGATCGCCGTGCGATCCAGGTGGAAGTGGAGCGTGAGATCCACGTTCTGCATTCTGATGATCTCGTGCGGCGAATCCACCGGCGTCCCGAGGGAGGCTAATTCGGTGCTCCCCCGGATGAACTGCAACTGACAACTGCCCAGAATCCGGGAGAGCCTGTTCCCCGAGTTCACATTCATCAGAGGGATCTCCGTGACCAGAATCCCCTCGGGCAGGCCGTTATAGACGATGGGCACGGCGATGCGCCAGAAGGCCGCGCCGGGTTCGCCGCTGATGCCGATGTGGGAGGTCTGCGCGTCATCCATCAACCCGGGGAGCCAGGAGCATCCGGTGTATTCGAAGAGCGGCGCGCCCTGGGTCCTGTGGATTACTTCGCCGCGGAAATCAAGAACGGAAAGTTGGGGCCGGGATCCCAACAGAGAGGTGGCGTCCAGGAAATCGGCCAGATTGTCCCAGGCAATCTCAGGCTGCATCACGCCCTGGACCATGACCGGAAACCGGACCAGATCCCGCAGGATCGTGCGACGATCGGTCAGGAAGGTGGAGATCTCCGTCTCGATCCCCTCCTGCAGGCTCTTCAGGTGATCCTCCTGCAATTCGGCCACGACCTTGTCCATCGACAACCAGACCAGAGAGCAGACGGCGATTCCGAAGAAGACGAGGATCAGGGAGAGGGAGAGCACCATGGCGCGCGCAAGCGATATCCCGCCCCCACCCGGTTTGCGCCGTTCGGCTCCGCCATTGAGTTCAGTCATGACTTCCGTCGCTTCCTAGTTGCCGTCCGGAGTCTTGTCTCCGACCAGGTGGATCGAGTTGTCGTCCGCGTACCGGGCCATTCTCAGGTCCGCCCGGCCCAGGGCTTCATGCGCGTCGGGATCCGTTTCGGCATCGAAGGGGCGGAAGGGGCGGCGGTAGGTCCGGATCAGCCCGTCGACCGGCTCTTCGAGATGTTCGAGCGCGGTTCGGATCCTGCGGCGGTCCTCCAGGATGTCCCCCGTGAGTCCGACCTCCTCCACCGCTGCGATCAACAGGCAGGTGAGATCATAAGCGTGGATGAATCCGGTCGGCGCCTTGATGTCCCCGGCGGAGACGACCTCGGGGAACAGGGCGCAGGCCCGGGCGAGCACGGTTCGCCCTAACGGATTCTCCGGTCGGCTTATGAAGGAGAAGGAGGTCTGCAGAAAGTGCAGGCTTATCTGCCCGCGGATATCCGGGCCGATCTCGTCGGCGAAATCCCCGCCGGTCAAACCCCAGTGCGAGTAGAAGGGCAACCTCTGCTCGGCGGGCAGGGAGGCCATAGCCTGGATGATCGCCTTCGCCTCGGGTGCGTTGCCCACCAGGAGAACCGCGTCGGCCCCGGTCGCCATGATGTCCCGCAGAAGAATCCGCGCCCCGTTGACACCCAGCCCCCAGTTGAACCAGAACACGCCCGCAGGCTCGACGCCGAGGTCCACGCAGGCGGCCTTCATGGTTGCCTCGTTCGACTTGCCCCAGCCGGTCTCCTCGAGCAGCAGGGCCGGTTTCCTTGTGCCACCCTCCCCGACCGCGAACTCCGTTATCGTGAAGCCCGCCTTCGTGTCGTCGACCGACAGGCGGAATATCCAGTTCTCGGCGGAGGGGAACCGCGTGATCGGGCCCGCGGCGGCCCAGGGGTCCAGCACCAGGATCCCCCGCGTGTTGATGTAATCGCGATGGGCGAGCAGCGGCGGCGAGTGCAGTCCCGCGAAGAGGGCGAGCGCGATTCCGTCCGCCAGGTATTCATCGAGGTGCAGCTTGCTGCGGTTGCTGTTGCCCCTGTGGTTCTTCAGGACGATCTCGACCTCGCGGCCGTCCAGCCGGAAATCCACAGCGCTGAGCGCGGTGCGGATGCCCCGCTCTATGGACAGACTCGACGAGCGGGCGCCGCTCTGATCGGCGTCCAGGTAGATCCTGATCGGCTCCGCTCCGCAGTCGACCGGCGCGCACAGACCCAGCGCGACGAACACCAGGACCAGACAACCCACCACTCTACCGTATCGTCTCATCTCCCCTCCTGTGCGGATGGCGTCAGGGCGCTCCACCCATCGGTGCGAACGGAGCCCCGCATCACTTCCGATCATCAGAGAGCCTCTTCAGCTTGCGTCGAATGACGTCACCGAGATCGACGGGATCGAAGGGCTTGGTGATGTAGTCATCGGCCCCGATCTTGAAGGCCCGCTCCATGTCCGCCACCATCCCCTTCGCGGTCAACATGAAGACGGGCAGCTCGGCGGTCTTCCCGTCGTTCTTGATTGCGGACAGCACTTGCAGCCCATCCATCTCCGGCATCATCACGTCGAGCAGGATCAGATCGAACGTCTCTTTCCCGATGAGCTCCAGCCCCACGCATCCGTTTTCCGCCAGCGTGACCTCCAGGCCCTCCAGCGTCAGGTTGTATTTGACGAGTTCGCGGATATTGGGATCGTCATCCACGAACAGGACTTTCAAGCGATCTTGCACATAGCCTCCTCCACTGTCCCCGCCCTCGCGGACAGGGGCTCATCTGGGGATCGGCAACCCGGGTAGACATCTTTATGGTCTTTTACCCTAATTGCAATAATACGAGTCACTTTGCGATGATTGCCTCGACGCGCGAAACGGGGCGTCGCACGTCGGATGCCTGCTCTCGATCGCTCCACGATAGAAAGCGAGCAGTTGCCCTCCCCACCGCTGTCTGTCGAAGTGCCTGCAGGCGCGCGCACGGGCCTGAAGCCGACGCTCCTCCGCCTCCTTCGTCCTCGGCAACATCTCGCCGATGACGTCCGCCAGGTGATGGATATCGCCGGCGGAATAGAGACGGCCGCCCCCCTCGTCCCCGACCACCTCGCCGCACCCGCCGATATCGGGCAGGACCACCGGAACCCCGGCCGCCATCGCTTCCCGACCCGACAGGGGATAGCTTTCACGCGAGGAGCTCAGGGCGAACAGATCGAAACGGGGCAATAGCTCCGGAACATCGCCGCGATCGCCGGCCAGTTCGACGCTGTCGCCAATCACCAGCGTCGCGATGAGCGCTTCGACGTCGTCCCGTTCGGGTCCGTCGCCGACGAGGACCAGTCGACCGACGCCGCCACTCCGTTTGTGCAGCGCCCAGGCGTTCAGCAACTCCGAATGATTCTTCTCGGGATTCAGACGCGCCACGCACCCGAGCACCGGCTCGTCGCTCCAGTCGCCCAGGCGCTCCCAGGGCAGAGGGCTGAACTTCTCCAGGTCGATCCCCGAACGGATCAATTTGACCGGCCCGCCCCCGGACAGGTCTGTCAGCCCCACCATGTTCCGCTCGTATTCGTTCTCGAAGCAGAGAGCGTCGGCATAGCGCGAAAGAACGGAGGCCGCTCTCGGGGCCGACGACGGATCATGCAGGTTGTGGATCGTCGTCACGATGGGGCAATCCAGGCCGGCCAGCCGACGGATCCAGTAGGCGAGGAACGTCGTTCTCACCGATTGGGGGGCCAGAATATCGGGACGGATCTTCCTGGCGGCTTTCGCCGCGCCCAGCAGGTAACGGAGCATGCCCGCATGGCCATTGGTCGGATCGGCCATTGCGTGAAAGTGCGCCCCCGCGCGGGCCAGGATCTCCACGCGGTTGCCCCAGGGCGCGGCGACGTGGGTCTCCACCCCTTCGGGAGCCAGGAGTCCGGTCAGTTCGATGATGTCGGTCTGGGCGCCTCCCGGGTGGAAGAAGTCGGTCAACAGATACAGGACTTTCATGATATCTCCTTGTCGGACAGGGCCGGTCATCGGCTAAGCGCCCGCGGTGAAGTGGTGATGGAAATGAGCGGCTCTGCCTTTGCCGCCGACCGTGACGAGAGCATCGTGCAGCTCATCAGTGATCCGGAAGGCGTGCACCAGCTCCAGGTATCGGAACTGTCGGAGCAGGTCCTCGGAAGGTGTCAGGAGAACAAGCTGACCGTCGCGCCGGTGCATCCGCTCCTTGAGTTCGACGAGACGCCCCAACCCCTCCTCATCGAGTGTGCGGGTTTCTCTGAGATCCAGGATCAGACCGGGCGGCAGAAGGCCGGGATCGTCGTCGCCGGGCAGATCGATGAAGGCGTGACTATCCAGGCTTTCGTCGAGCCTCAGGATGTAGACATGGGTCGAGATCCGCATCAGACGTGTCATCAACGGGCTCCTTTCCGAAAGAGAACGGTGGGAACGGTGGCGAGCAGCACACGGAGGTCCATGAGGAAATGCTCACGGGCCCGGATCGTGTGCGCCTTGTAGGCCAGGTCGTAGAGCAGTTTCGCGCGAACGCTTTTCAGGGAGTTGTCGTAGCCCCCCCGCACCTGAGCCAGACCGGTGACGCCGGGTTTAATTCCGGTCATCCTCCGGTTATAGCCGGGTATCTCCCTCATCAGGTCGCGCACGATGGCGGACCGCTCCGGGCGGGGTCCGATCAGGTTCATGTCGCCCCGCAGGATATTCCAGAGCTGGGGGAGTTCATCGAGACGGAGCTTGCGCAGGAAAGACCCGAAAGGTGTGATGCGCGGATCGTCCCTGGTGGCCCAGACCGGACCCGAACTCCTCTCGCTGTCGACGATCATGCTGCGCAGCTTCCAGATAGTGAAGGGCCGGCCGCCGAGATTGGTCAGACGCCGCTCCTCACCCTCACGGTTGGTGTCCCGGTTGCGACGATCCTCCCCCACCCGCTCCTGGGAGTAGAACAGGGGACCCGGCGACAGAAGGCTCATCGCCAGCGCCACCAGGGGCAGCGCCAGGATCGAAAGCAGGAGTCCGCCGACGACGCAAACGAGAAGCAGTTTACGCAACCCCGTGAACAGCAGTTCGTCGAGGGATCGCAGCGCCTTGCCGAGCACGCCGCTCATCACCGTGACGAACCGCGACCGGGACCGCGTCGGCTCGCTCTCCGCGATCATTTCATTCCGCTCCCCGGACCTCAGCACTACGGCCTCGTCGATCGCCAGGACCAGACGATCGACCGAGGCGCGCCAGCGATAGTCGCGGTTGACCAGGTCCAGCCCGCCCCGGGCGATGGTTCCGTAGAGTTCGGGGTTGTCCAGCAGCGATTCGATCCGGGCGGCGACCCGGTCCGGAGCCGAGGCGATCAGGATCTCGCGACCATGGACCGCCTGGATGCCCGCGTTGCCCAACCGAGTCGCGACCACCGGCGTGCCCACGGCCATCGCCTCCAGCACCTTGTTCTGGATCCCGGCGCCGGACTGCATCGTCGCTATGGCGATATCCGCATCGGCGAGCACCTCCCCCATGTCGGGCACGAAACCGGTGAACTCGACGCCGTGGCTTTGCGCCAGGGCTTGCACCTCTTCACTGGTGACCTTGCCCGCGGCGAGGAAGCGGAGATCGGGGCGCCGTTTCTTCAGCAACGGGAGAACCTCCGCGGAGAACCAGCGCAGGGCGTGTGCGTTGGGGAAGTAGTCGAGGTTGCCGGAAAACACGAGCACGGGCGCCTTGCCCCGCGCGGCGGTGCCGATATCCCCCTCCCGCTCGGGCAGGCTGACGCCGTTGCGGATGACCCGCAGGTCTATCCGTTCGGGCAGGAGACGCATCAGGTGCCGGCCGTCATCGGGTGCGGCGGCGATGGAGACTTCAGCCCGCCGCATCAGGTCTCTCTCGGCCTGCCGCATCCGCGCGGCCTCCAGCCGGTCGAAGACCCCCGCCAGGCCGCCCCGTTCCGCACGCCTCTCCCACTGCAGGGAGAGCGCGTCCACGAAATCGAGGACGAGGGGCAGATCGCCGAGAACCCTTTCGATCCCCGAGAACCGGGCCAGTTGAACGAACGCTGCGGCGTAGCCGCCGCCGACGACCAGTTGTTCGACCTCGCGCAGGAGCGTGGGGGAATGCAGCCAGCCCACCTGCGCGGCCTTGCCCGCCGCCAGATGCGCAAGCGCGCCGATCGCGGATTTGATCCTGTTGCGGGGATACACTATCAACTCGGTGGCGATGAGCTCCAGGTCGGTCCGCTCTTCAGCGGTGAGGGGCTTCGCGGCCAGGGTCAGGATCGTCAGTTCGTAATGCTCCGCGAGACCGTCTAGCAGGAAACGGGAGCGCAGAGTATCGCCGAGGACGCCGCGGATGGGCGGACGGGGCGTGACCACGAGGAGGCGGGGTTTCCGGTTCATGGCGTCCTCCTTGCGACAACCCGACGGATATCGCCGAATGCGCTGACCACACGGTGCCAGCTGTCGATGCCCCCCGCCAGTTTCAGCCTGAAGGTTGTCGCGTCATCACCGCCGGCAATCTCCGTGCGGAGCAACTGGAAGCGCGGGATATTCCCCATCAGGGATCCAGGCCGCACCGTGACGGCATTCGCGAAACCCGCGCTTCTCACCATCTCGATATGATCCAGCGAATAATCTCCGCGAGGATAGGCGAAGCTGGTCGGCGCCTGCCCCAGCAGCTTTTCCAGTCGCCGACGGCAAATCCCGATCTCATCCGCGGCCCGCTCCGAATCGATGCGGGACAGAACCGGGTGAGTGTGCGTGTGCCCCCCGATCTCGAAGCCGATCTCGTGCACCCGCTTCACCTCGTCGGCATCCATATAGCGGCGCGAATCGTTCGGTATTCCGCCATTCAGGCGATCCGTGATCACGTAGAACGTCGCCCCCATGTTCCGACTCAGGAGGAGGGGCGCGACGATGTCGTACATCTCACGGAAGCCGTCGTCGAAGCTCAGGGCGACCGCATGAGCCGCATCGCCTTTCATAAACCTGGCGTGCAATTCGCTGACGCCGACGACGTCGATGTTCCCGGCGACGAGGATATCCAGATGCGCCTCGAACTCCCGGGGCGTGACCGAAAGGCGCCCCCCCCGATCATCCACGCCGTGGTACATCAGGATCCTGGGCAGGTCCGGAGCATCCGCGCCCAGACTCCCGGCGCGCGCGATGATCTTGCGCAGGCGCGGGCGGAGGGATTCACAACTGGATCGATACATGAGGATCTCCTTGCTGGAAAGGGCGGACGACGGTGCCCCACCAGATGGTGTCGGGCAGCAGGTGGCTGCACAGAGTCGCGGTCACCGCGACAGGATCGTGACGTCCCGGCGAGGTCGCACCGCCGCTCGTCTCGACTGAATGACTGGTGGTCAGTGCGGTCAGCGTAGCGGCCATCATGGCGTCAACATCCCCGGGCGGCACCTTGTGGCCGGCGCCCCCCGCGAGCAACTCCGCCACGCCGCCGACCGTGACGCCGACGACCGGCGTGCCGACCGCGCGCGCTTCGAGAATTACATTGGGGGATCCTTCGCTGTGGGAGGTCAGAAGCAGCACATCCAGGGCCCGAATCAGCTTGAGCGCATCGGGCCGGTGTCCGAGGGGGATAACCTTGTTCGTAAGGTTTCGACCGCGGATCTCCTCGCGCAGCCAGGCGGAGCGTTCACCACCACCGACGACCAGCGCCTCGGCGTTTCGGATCTGCGCACAGACCCCCTCCGCGACGGTCAGGAACATCTCATGGTTCTTGACCTCGGTGAGGCGTCCCACGATACCGAAGAGTGGCGCGTGCAGTGGAAGTCCCAGTTCCCGCCGTACGCTCCGCCTGCTCCGGTCAGTCAGATCGCCGACATCCACAGCGTTGGGCAACTCGGCTATACGGGTTTCCGGCACCGACAGGATCCGACGGCAGAACCGGCTCACCTCGCCGCTGTTGACCAGAACCCGATGGGCCAGGCGCAGAGCCAGGCTCAGCAGCCGTACGGGTCCCCGCCGACCCGTTTCATTGGTCAGCGCCGTTCCTCGAGCCGAGAACAGCACCCGGGGGGTACCGGAGAAACGGGCGGCGGGCACAGTCCACAAGCCTGCGGTGGCGAGCAACGCGAGAACGGCAGCGGGACGCAGCCTTCTCAGAAGCCGTTGTTGACGCCAGAGGAAACCGATATCCAGGGGGTACCGCTTGCCGAGGTAATGAATCGGAACGCCGGAGGCGGCCAACCGATCGGCCGTTTCGCCGCCCGATCGGAGACAGACGACGGAGATCGGCAGGTTGCTGCGACGAAGACCGGCAATCCAGTGCTCCAGCTGTCGCTCGGTGCCGCCGCTGTCCAGTTCGTCGATGGCGAAGAGGAGGCCGCGTCTCGGAGTGGGGGCCAGCAAATTGCGGCGGTCGGAAGCGGTCCGACGGAGGTTGCGATACAACTGCAGATGAGCGTCCACCATGGCCGACACCGTGTAGCGCGAAAGGGCCCTGAACCGGGCCGCCCGACCGTGCGAGGTCTTCAGCGGATGGTCGGAGAAATAGCGTTCGACGGCCGCGGCAAGCGCCGCGGGCTCCCCGGCGGGCACAAGGCTGCCGACCCCTTCGAGAACGGCGCGACTCGCACCCACTTCGCTGGCCACGATAGCCAGGCCGGCGGACATCCCCTCCAGCAACGCGTTGGACAGGCCCTCTGAGCGGGAGGGGAGAGCGAGAACATCGATCCGCGAGAAGAAATCGCCGCGAGGCGTATCGGCCGGATACCAGTACACTTTATCGGCGATCTTCAGGTCCTCTACAATGGCCTCGAGTTGACGGACCCAGGCGGGATCCGCCGTGCGATCTCCCATCAGGTGCAGACTCGCGGCGGAGTGTTTTTCCAGGATCATGCGGAAAGCCTGGAGCACGATATCGTGGCCCTTGACGGGGCGGATGTTGGCAAGTACGCCGAGACGCGCCTTGCCGGGGCCGACGATCGTTACGCCTTCGTCCACGACCCCGTTGGGGATGACCTGTCCCAGCGGATGGGGTGCACCCTCGATCCGGGCGGACGCGCTCAGAACCGCGGGCGTGTTGGCGACGATGGCGTCGGTGAACCTTTGGGTCACCCTGAGTGCCAACGCGCCGCGGCGGGTGAGATCGTAACCCAGACTGCGTCGGGAACCGACGATCACGGGCACGCCCGCCAGGCGACCCGCCAACGCGCCGAGCACGTTGGCCTTGAACAGGAATGTGTGAACGACATCGGGCGCCTCCCGGCGGATCATCTCCACAAGCCGGCGGCTCTCTTTCAGACTGCCGAGCCGGTTCAGCGGACCGACGGGAGTTCGCACGATCTTGACACCGGGCAGGTTCGGCAGCGGTCGATCCTCATGCTGCTCCAGCAGGAAGATCGTCACCTGCCGCCCCGCCTCGACGAGGCCCGTGGCCAGGAGTTCCACCTGTCGCTGGGTTCCGGCTTTGAGCAGTTTGTCTATCAGGAGAAGTATGTGCATCTGTGGTCGGGCTCCCGTCGAGGTTGTTGTTCGCCCCTCTTTCGCAATAGCCCTGCCACCCCCGCAATCACCTATCACCACTTCAATTACGAAGATTCTCACCATGGGACGGCTCCAGGGAACCGCCGGTCTGCCTCAATCCGGGACGCGGTCTGGCGGCGCATGCCCCACCCGTCCGATCTGAGACACCCGTATCCACGCTCCCTGTGGCGGCATGGCGATCCGCGCCGAACAGCAACCCCAGGAAAATCCAGTAGTAGGCCATCAGCTGTCGGTCGTAGAGCCGCGTGCCGGTGAGATTGACGACCAGGATGGCGATGGTCGTCGCAACGATTCCCGCGGCGAGCGCGCGGACGAAGGGGTCGCTGGTGCGGCGGCGGATACCCAGGCTCCAGAAGATGACCCGGCCGAACAGGAGATAGAGGCAGATCGAACCGACCAGCCCGCCGCTGACGGCGGTGTTGAGGTGCCCGTTGTGGACATCCATCCCGCCGTGGCCGAACAGCGCGGCGGACTCCGCGTCCTCGCTCCGCTCGACGTGGCGGAAGGCAAAGAAACCCCAACCGAAGAGAGGTCGCTCACGGATCAACCGGCCCGCCTTGCGCCATGCGATCAGGCGAGCGGCCGAGGAGCTGTCCAACTCGATCGAACTGCCGCTCTCGCCGGTCGTCTCGTCGAAGCGGGTCCGCACGGTCTCATCCCCCGCGATCAGTACGATCCCGAGGAGCAGTCCCAGAAGCAACTGACGCGAGCGCGTGAGGATCAGGAGCACGAGGCAGGCGATGCCCAGCGCCATCAGCCCCCCCCGCCCGAAGGTGAGAACGCACGCCGTGACGGCGGCCACCACGATGACGAGCATCACCGGCCGGAGGAGACGACGCTTTTCCGCCAGCAGCAGGGCGAGCAGGATCGGAATGTAGTAGGCGAAGAAACTGGCCGCGTAGTTGGCCTGGTTGAACAACCCCTGACTCCGCTCGATGCCGCCACCGGAAACGGCGCTGGTCATGATGTAATCCTTGATGCCGAAGAGCGCGGCCACCAGCACCATGCCGGCGATGGCGAGCGTCACGCCCCGCGCTTCTCGTCGACTTCTCAGCGACGCGGCGGTGATCCAGAAGCCGAACACCCACTGCAGCCACTGCTGGTAGACCATGACGATGTCGATAAACCCGCCCCCCTCCACCAGCGAGTGCACCCGGCCGAGGGCCACTGTGTTGACTATGATATTGAGGACGATGACCGCGTCGAGCGGCGTCCTGTCGAACAGGGGCAGGCGCCGGCTGTGGCGGTAGAGCAGGAGAAACGCCAGGGCCATCAGCCAGACCAGGTTGAACGGGTTCACGAAGGGGATGCCGATCCGCGCGATCAGGGACTCGAAGTTGAAGGGGATGACGAGCACGGCGCACAGGATGGCCAGCGCGGGGCGTCCGCCCCCCAGGGACATGGCGGCCAGCAGGGCGGGCGCCAACGCCGCGAACTTGAACGGACCGGGGACCAGCCCGATCAGGATCGCTCCGACGACCCCCGCCAGAAGCCAGACGGCGTTGCCGTTTCTAGAGGAAGGGGGACAAAAGCCGGCTTGCAGGGTGGCCATGGGCGAACCGCTCCTTCAGGGATGTGCGGGGCTGCAGAACCCGCAGGGTGAGGACGTAAACGACGACGCCCGCCAGCACGGACAGCAACGTGCCGGGGAGGGTGGGCGGCGCCTGATGCGAACGGCTGATCAGGGCGACGACCAGGCCCATAACGGAGGTGGCCAGCAGCGTCACGATCACGGTGCGCGGACCGACGCGGAACTTCACCTGCCGGGCCAGCGACAGGAACTGGCCTGCGGCCGCCAGCAGGGCGCCGAGCAGAGTCGCCAGCGCCGCGCCCTCGGCTCCGTGGGCCGGAATCCAGGCGATGCTCAGCGTGAGGTTGACCAGGCCGCCGATAAGGTAGGACCTGGCCGCCAGCTTATCGGCGCCGAGACCCTGCAGACTGTCCTTGGCGATCCCGGCCAGCCCGTTGGCGGCGAAGGCGGCGAAGAGCAGCAGGGAAACCGGCCCCAGTCCCCGGGCCTCCTCTCCGTACAGGAGCAGCAGGAGGTCGCCCCCCAGCAGCATCCCCCCCACCGCCACCGGCAGCATGGTGATGAGGAAGAACTCGACCAGGGTGCGGAGCAGGCGTGAACACTGGCTCCGTCGGTGCTCCGTTTCCAGTTCACGGAAGGCGCTGAGGATCGTGGTGCTGTTCAGGGCGCTGCCGGTCAGCGACAGCGCCAGTGTGGCCAGGCTGAAGGGGATGACGTAACGGAAGACCTCCCCGCCGCCGGCCAGCAGACCGAGCAGGAGCACATCCACGTCACGGCCCACGACGCGAAGGGCGAGGCTGAGCAGATAGGGGTGGAACGCCCTGCGCAACAGGTTCCGCAAGCCGGGCACTTCGATGCGCGGTCGGCCCGGACGCAGCCCCAGCTTGAAGTATGCGCGCAGGAGACCGAGCACAAGACCCAGCATCTCCGCCGCGATAGTGGCCCAGAGCAGGTCCGAAGCCGTGGGGCGGCCCTGTCCGATCAGAAAGGTCAGGACGATCTTGACGGCGATCTCCAGGCCACCCAGCAGCGAGACGAACCCCTGGTCGTAGTGGCTGATGAGAAGACGCATCGCGGAACCGGAGAGGTAACTGATGAGCGCCAGGATCGGCACCTGGAGAAGAAGCTCCTCGGCGCCGGTGCGGCCCAGCCAGCCGGCGGGCATCCACAGGCTGACCGCCCAGAGCAGGAACAGAACCGCCGATACCAGGGCGCGGAACAGGAATACGCGTCCGAGCAGCCGGGTGATGGCAGCGCCGTCCTCCGCGAGTCGATACCGGGTCACCAGTGTGACGAAGGGGATGCCGATGCCCGCCGAACCGATGATCCCCAGATGCATCACGAGAGAGAGGATGAAGCTGGCCCGTCCGAACTCCTCGCTGCCCAGCCAGCGGACCAGGAGTACGGATCCGACCACGCCCAGCGCGATACGGAGGATATTGCCCAGCATGTGAAAACCGGCCGCGCGAAGCAGACGCCCACCCAGGGGTTTCATGCCGTCGCCCGCCCCGTGTTCAGGAGATCGCCGCGCAGAACGCGATCGGCTTCGAAGATGGCGGCGAGGCTGTTGTCCCACCCACGCCGCAGCGCGAGTTTGCGCCCGGCCCGGGCAAGTCGGGCACGGAGCCCGTCGTCCTCGAGCAGCCGGTTCACAGCTTCGGCCAGGGCGTCCGGCTCGAAGGGGGGCACAAGGAGACCGGTCTCGTTATCGATGACCGCTTCGGGCACGCCGCCGCTGCGCCCCCCGATCACGGCCAGCCCCGCGAGGTTCGCCTCCAGGTAGACCATGCCGTACCCCTCGAGGCTTCCGTTCACCTCGCCATTGGGTTGCACGAAGAGATCGGTCGCCGCGTAGAGGCGTCCCAGGCTCGCATCGTCCACGCCCCCCATCAGGTGGACGTTCTTCTGAAGACGCAGCTTGTCGACAAGGGTCCGGAGTCGCGCCATCTCGGCCCCTTCGCCGACGACGAAGTAGATGAGATTCGGCCACCGTTTCAGGAGCCGCGGCAGACTGCGGATCACCGTCGCCTGCCCCTTGTGGGGAACGAGACGCCCCACGGAGAGCAGAACCGGTCCCATGTTCCGGGGGATCTCCATGGGCGGCCGGCTCGCCACGTCGGCAAAACGTTCGATGTCGACGCCCGGATACCCCACGACGATCCGATCGGGGTCGACGCCGCAGCGCGCCACCAGGGAGGCCGAATGTTCACAATTGGCGACCACGCGATCCGCGCCCCGCAGGATCCAGAACATGTAGCCGCGGAAGAACCGACGCCTCAGCGTCGACGAGATGTCCTCGCCGTGCGCGTACACCAGGTAGGGGATGCGGAACAGGGGACCCAGCAAACGTGCGGCCAGTCCGGCGAAGGCATAGCCCCCAGCGTGGATCACACCCGGTCGGTTGCGGATCATCTCGAGAGCGGTCCAGAACACCATCGCCGCCATGCCGGGGAGATAGGCGAGGAGCACGTTGAGGAGCGGATTGGCGAGACGACCGGCATCGACCGCGTAGTTGGGACGGATCCCACGGCGCCGCACGATGCGGAGACCCGCCTGGCGATCGAACGCGCGCTCCCCCGGCTGGTGCCCGGTGAGCACGGTGACTCCGGGCAGGCGGCGGGCGACTTCGTGGTAGTAGCGGCGGGAGCCCCCCCGATGGGGCAGATAGCGATCTGCGAGTAAGAGCGTCTTCACAGCAGCTCCTCCTTCATGGCGTTGGTGAGTATCCGGATCTTGTCGTGGCGGCCTGAATAGGCGAAAGGGGCCTGGCGGGAGGACCAGCGGTTCCAGAAATCGTCCACCTGCCCGATGGGGAGGGCGGGATTGCCGCCGACGATCGTGCCGGACTCCACGTCCCGCGTCACGACCGCACCCGCGGCGACGATGCTGTCATCTCCGATCCTGACGCCGGGCATGATCGTGGCGTTCATCCCGACAAAGACATTGCTGCCGAATCGGATAGCGCCGAATTTTCTGAGAACCGATCCCCGCGCCCGGGAGAGCATGCTCAGGGAGCCGTCGTGAGTCAGGAGCCGCACATCGTCCGTCAACCAGACGTTGTCCCCCATGCTGACCAGGTAGGGTTCCTCTACGTTGACGCTGAAGTCGACGTAGCAGTCGTCGCCCATCGCGGCGAAGTAACGGCGCCGATTGAGAAGCGAAGCGTACTGATGTCCGGTACGGCATTGCAGCTTGTCCCAACGGTTCTTGATTTGCGACAGCACTCGCCGCAACAGTTCGAACATGATCATCTCCTCCGATCAGGGGAGCTTCTCCAGCTCCAGCAGGGTAGGCGCGCCCAGAATCTCCGTGAGTTCGGAAGCGCTTGTGATACGGGTATCGCCGAGTTCGGCCAGCACGGCCAGGCCGATGCCCAGCACCAGACCGATCGTCAGCCCCAGCAGGGCGGCGAAGAGGGGGCGCGGGCTGACAGGCAAAGCGGACAGCTTGGGCGCGCGCACGATCCGCACGAGGTCGCCCTGGTGCACGGAGACCATGTGCAGTGTGGTCCGGGCCCGTTCATGCCGCCGGACGAGATCGAGGTAGATCTCCGTGTGGCTTTCCACATCCCGCAGACGGCGGACGTACTCCGCGTCGTGACCGCCGGCGGCGGCGATCTTGGCCTGGAGTTCGACGACCCGCTCCTCCACACGTCGAAGCTGCTCCCGCATGGTCTCGATCTCGACGAGCAGCATGCGGTACTTCTCCGCCGCCGCAGCGGGTTCACCCTTCGCGTCGACGGGCGTGAGCCCCGCCTCGCGGCTTGCGAGATCCAGACGCAGCCTGTCCAGACGCGCGCGGAGCGTCTGCAGCTCGGGGTGCCGCTCGGTCATCCGCCGTTCGGCGGCGGCGAGATCCGCCCGCGTCCGCTCGATCTGTTCCCGAAGACCGCCCACTGTGCGGCCGCGCACGGCGGGATCCTTCTCCAGGATCACCTTTTCGTTTTCCATGGCGTGGAGTCGGGATTCCATCTCCACCTGCTTCGCCTCAAGGGAGAGCAGCAGGTTGTAGCTGATCGCCTCCAGCTCCGGCAGAACCTTGCCGTGGCTGGTGCGATAGGAGTTCAGGGCGAGATGAGCGCCGTCCAGATTGCCCCGGGAGCGATCGAGTTCGGAGGCGAGGAAGCGCTCGATCTGTTCGGCGGCCTCCTTGCGGGGCCGGTTGAGCTCCTCAACGAAAAGTCGACCGAGAGCGCTGGTCCTGTCCCGCGCGACCAGCGGGTCACGGTCTTTATAGGCCAGGCGCACCATGTTGCCCGGCAGAACCTCCACCTCGACGGCGTCCTCCAACTCCTCGAGATTCGCAATGCTCGCGGAATCGCCGGTCACGTCCAGATGAAGCCTCTGCAGAAGCTCCGGACTCTCCGCCACTTTTTCGAAGGTCTCAAGTTGCAACTCCAGATCGAGGCGCAGCGAATACCAGTCCGTCAGGGGGGACTGCATATCCCCCTCCTTGGCCAGGATCTCGATCTCCGACTGGAAGACAGGGGTCTCCCGTGACGCACGGAGCATGCTCAGCCCCGCCGCCAACAGTGGCGGGATGAGCAGCAGCAGCCAGCGCCGCCTCAGGAAACTCATGATCTGGCCATAGCCGAGACCCGTGCCACGTTCATCGTTCACGCGTTCATCCTCCCGGTCTTTTCATCCCGTCGCTCTTCCGGTTCCGCGCCGGCTGACGCGATGGACGACGGGAAGACCTGCGTACGATCGATCGTCCGCCCCAGCAGGCGACCGAGGAGCGTCGGGAGGCCGGGCGTCTTCAGGAAGATCCCCCCGTAGGCGGGCAGGCCGCCCCTGCGCAGCCGCTGGGCTGCCGCCAGGACCGTATCCCGGAGGCAGCTTCCCTCGGAGCAGACCAGCAGAACGTGCGCGTCCAACCCCGTCCAGGTCAGGGGATCGCCGTAGCGGCTCGTGGGCGTGAGCACTCCGTCCGTGACCAGAATCATCAGGTCGCGGCTCTTGCGGAGCTCGCGAATGAACTGCGGCAGGTTGCCGTCGCCGGTCGGGTTGTCGGCGGGGCGAAAGATCTCGATGGAGGAGTCCGTCTCCTCCGGTCGTTCGCCGGCGGAACGGCCGACGAGCGGGTCGGATCCGCCGGCCCGACCGTCGCCGCGCAGATCGACGATGGTAATTCGCTGGTAACCCAGCGCTGCGGCCGCCTCGGCCACGGTGCCGGCGAGAGCCGCCGTATCGTCAGCCGTCTCGGGGCCGGTCAGAAGCAGACAGCCGCCCGCCGTGAAACGGGGCCGAAGTTCGGAGATCAGGGCGATGATCCGTTGCCGCGTGTTGTCGACCGGCAGCCGATTGCGCAGGTGTTGGATGATGTCCATCACTCGCCCCCCAGCGCGAGCCCGAGCAGAACCACTGGAATGAGGTCGCGGGTGATCTGCAGGACCTTGAAGAACATGTGGCGCTCCCGCACCGGCACGAGGATCGTGTCCCCGGCAGCGATCTCGGGCAGCGATCCGCCGGAACCGGCGGCGAAGCCCTTTACGTCCGCAAGGTAGGGATCCCCCGCGGCCGGGACGATCTGAACGCGCTTCAGGTCGGCCGTTTCATCGGGTCCGCCCCCCAGCGCCAGGGCCTCGAGTAGACTGACCCTGCCGTGGATCCTATGCGTGCCCGCGTTGCGCACGGCGCCGATCACGTGAATGATGTTGGGATCGTCGATGGCCAGCTCCAGCGGAGCGAGGGAGGCCTCCACGGGTGCGTTGCGATTGGAGACGGGCACATAGATCCTGTCGCCGGTCCGCAGCGCGGGCAGGCGGGACGGGTCGCCGCTGACCCGGAATTCACGGAGGTCCAGCTCCATGAAATCACCGTCGCGGAAAATGCGAACCCGGGTGAGCAGCCCCCCCTCCCTGATCCCCCCGGCCGCGAGGAGCGCATCCTCAACCGTGGCGAAATGGGGCAGGAAGTAGTCCCCGGATGCGTGTACACGACCCTCCACGCGCACCGCCAGGCGGCGGCGGAGAACCCGGATAGACAGTCCGGACGATTCGCGATAGTAATCGGCGAGGACGCCGGCCAGGGTATCGGCCGCTGAGTCCGTGGCGAGGTTGGTCACGCGACAGGGGTCGGCGGGTTCCACGATCAGGAATCCACGCACATCGACTCCGTAGACACCGCTCAGTTCGGGTTGTCCGGGGAAGTCGATCAGCAGTTCGTCACCGGGACGGATAACCTCGGCGGCGTTGGCCGAGAGGGTAATGCCGAGCAGGAAGATGCCGAGCAGGATCAGAAGCGAGACCGGGAGCGGTGCCGGATGCAGGGGATGTCGTGTCAAGGTGCCGTCTCTTTCCGCGAGGGAGTTCATCCTCGTCGAGACGGTCTAAATCAAGAAAGGTGCCACGATTATCGTGCTGATAATACAGCAGTTACAGCTTCAACCTGAAACGGGACCGTCTCACACGGAGATGTGGAGCCGGTGCCATCTCAGGCTGAAACAGGGGAAAGATCAATCGTCCGCGTAAACGCTCTGAACGGTCTGCATCCGGCGATAGAGAGTCGCGCGCCCCACGCCGAGCATCTCGGCGGCGCGGGTCATGTTGCCGTTCGCCAGTTCACGAGCACGGAGGAAGACCTCCATCTCGATCCGGTCGAAAGACTTCATGAGACCCGTCAGGGGATCGATGAGGTTGAGCATCTCTCCGTCCTCCGACACCGAATCGGAAATCGCCCCCTGCGGGATGGTCGGAGGCATGTGGATGGTTTCGATCGGCTCACCTTGGCTCGCCAGCAGGGCGAACTGGACCACATTCTGTATCTCGCGGACGTTGCCGGGCCACTCGTACGCGACGAGGCGGCGGAGAACGTCATCGGTTATCTCGGGCAACGGTATGCCGATCTCCTCGCTGTACCTGCGGAGATAATGTCCGAGCAGCAGGGGGATATCGCTCTTCCGTTCGCGGAGCGGCGGGATCTCCAGGGGATAAACCACGAGGCGATAGAAGAGATCCTCCCGGAAGGTCCCCTCCTTGACCATACCGTTCAGGTCCCGGTTGGTGGCGGAGATCACACGGAGATCCACGTCGACCTCCTCCTCGCCCCCCACCCGACGCACCCGGTGCTCCTGCAGGACCCGCAGGAGCTTGACCTGTGAATCCAAACTCAGTTCGCCGACCTCGTCGAGAAAAATGGTGCCGCCCCGCGCGGATTCGAAGAACCCGAGATGACGCTTGGCCGCGCCCGTAAAGGCTCCCCGCTCATGACCGAAGAACTGGCTCTCCTGGAGTTCGGAGGGGATGGCGCCGCAATTCACCGGCACGAAGGGCCCCGTGTTTCTGCGGGAGTTGTCGTGGATGGTTCTTGCGAGGAGTTCCTTGCCGGTGCCCGTTTCACCCGAGATGAAGATCGGCACGTCGTTTTCCAGCAGCAACCCTACCTGACTCAGTACGCGGTTGATCGCCGTCGACTGGCCGACGATTTCGTGCAGACGCCGCTCCGAGGTCATCTGCTGGCGCAGGGAGCGCACCTCCAGAACCAGTTCGAACTGCTGCACCGCCAGACGGATCACGTTCTCGAACTCATCCTGATCGATCGGCTTCACCAGGTAATCGCGCGCGCCGAGCTTCATGGCCTCGACACCCGCTTTGGCGTCGTCGTCACCGGTGATCACCATCACCGGCACCTGGGGACGACGCTTGCGGATCTTCGCCAGCGCCTCTCCGCCCGACATACCGGGCAGGCCCAGATCCAGGCAGATCGCGGCCGGTTCGAACGATTCCAACGCCGCCAGGGCCGGTTCGGCCTGGTTGAATACACGCACGGAGTAGTCGCTCCTGGCGAGCCAGTACTCGTACAGTTCGCAGGTGTTCTTGTCGTCCTCGATAATGAATATCGTTCTCTTCATCGTGATCAACTCCGACGTTCCGCTGATTGTGAAACAGTTGCCCTCAAGTGATCGGCTGCCATGGCCATCTCCTTGACCAATACGTTGCCTCCCTGCGATACGCCGAATCCCCTTTACAGGCTCTGAACTCTCTGTAACTTTCCCCGCATGCGAAATCCTGAAGAACCTGACCGGCTACACTCCATTGCGGCCAATCCCCGGCGCGTGGCGATCGCCCACGCCGAGACGGATCACTTCTACGGCAGTGAGCGGGTGATGCTGGATGCCCTGTCGGCCCTGCGCGGGGCAGGCCATGAAGTCCGGGTCTACCTGCCGGGACCCGGTCCCTTTCTGGAGCGGGTTCGAGGGACCGGTGTCGAACCGGTCATCCTTCCGTTCAGGCTCGGTCGACTGCGGCGTCCGAACCGCACCTGGCTGGCGCCGGTGCGGGCCTTCGCCCGATTGCGACGCGACAGGATAGAGCTGCTGCATTGCACCAGCCTCTCCCCCCTCGCGCCGTTCCTACCCGCGGCGCGCCTGCTCGGCATTCCCATCGTCGCCCAGGCCCAGACTCCCTACGATCGGCAAACTCTCCGCCGCAGTTTTTGTCGAGCGGCGGATCTGCTGCTGCCGGTGAGCGAGGCCTGCGCCCGCCCCCTGCGCGAGCTCATAGGCAGCAATTTCAAGCGTCGCCCAAGGGTGTTGTCGCCAATTATCCACGCCCCCGATCCCGAAGCCGCGGATCGAGGTCGTGCACTGCGTGAGAGATGGGGTTTCGCCCCCGATCAGGTGGTCATAGGATACCTCGGACAGTTGATTCCACGCAAGGGTGTGGACCTGCTGCTCAGGGCGCTGTCGCTTCTGTCGACGGACGGACGGGCGTTGAAGGTGATCGTGTCCGGTGGTGATCCCGCATCCGGCGAGCCCACTCGCGCTGCCCTGGAGGATCTGGCCGCCGAACTTGGTCTCGCCGACTCTCTGCGATTCACCGGCGTCGTGGATGATCCTGCCGCATACCTGGCCGCGATGGATATCCAGGTCATGCCCTCCCGGCGGGAGGGGCTGGGGCTGGTGGCGGGTGAAGGGATGCTGGCCGGTTGCGCGGTTATCGGTTCTGCCGTCGACGGAATTCCCGAGATCGTGATCGACGGTGTGACCGGCCTGCTCGTGCCGCCGGAGAATCCGGAAGCGTTGGCCGAAGCGATCGACCGACTCATTGCGAACCCGGATCTGCGCCGTCGGCTGGCTGCGAAGGGGGAGGAGCGGGTGCGCGATATCCACTCGCCGCTCCGTTTCGATTCGGATCTCCTCGCGGTTGTCGAGCAACTTCTCGCCTCCCGCTGACGGATGCGAGATCGGGCGGAGCGCGCCCGCGTCTCGACGACTAGTCATTCCAGATGTAATCCCAGTCAAGATCGGCCTCGAACCAGTTCGGATTTGTCTCTCCGCCCGATGTGACCCATTCGGCGAAACGGGTATACCCCCAGCTGATCTGATCCCGCTCGTGGGGGTGATTCCATCCCGAAGGGAGGATCATCGCCCAGGGGAAGCCCGAGGTGTCCCGGTAATAGGCGCCGGACCCGACGTCACTGGTGTCGTCGCCGCTGCCGAAGTAACCGTCAATGGCGCTGGGCGAGGGTTCGCGGTCCACCAGATGGATCTCATGTCCCCGGCTGCCGGTGCGATGAAGGAAGGGATTGAAGGGCGGACTGCCCAGGTCTCCCCGCGCGACCACCGTTGCGAAGATCACACGGATCTCGATCACCGACGCCGAGACGGTCCCCTCTCCGGCCACGGTATTGGCGAAGCCGCTGTCGCCGGTTCCGGGGAGTTCGTCATGGGCATCGGCGAAGATGCGCAGAACCGCGGTGTCTCCCGTTCCGCTCTCCAGGCAGCCTGTCACGTCGACCGCGACATTGTCCCGCCAGAGCTGCACGGATTCGATCGCCAGTTCCGGAACGGGCAGTTGCACCGCCAGTCCGTTGTGGTAGGACGCACCGCGGGCCAGGGGCTCGAAGATGCCGCTGAACTCCTTGATGTCGCCGGCGGCGTCCAGGATCTCACGGAAGCGGTAGCGGACGACGAGGTCGTTGAAATCGTAATCGCCCTTGCGCGGCCACTGATCCTCGAACGCGAGGACTTCGTAGCCGGATACGCTGGGCGTGAACTGGACCGTGGCGCGCTCGGAATCGTCGGGATAAGCGTCTGCGTGGTCGGCGACGCCGTCGCCATCGCTGTCGGATTCACCCGGCAGGTCCACGATCTCGGTCAGGTCCACGACGTCGGGCGGATTGGTGTGCACCAGGAAAACGGCATCGTTGAAATCCTGGTCGCACCAGGCCTCGGTGCGGAGGACATCCTCGAAACTCAGAACGAGATGTTCATCCCCCTCCTGCCAGAGCAGCACCATGTGCGGCTTCAGGTCCGCGTCGGTCTCCGCGTTCAGCCCGCTGATGGAATAGTGCGACCAGCCATGCTCGTTCACGCCGGTGCCGTTCCACGCATTGGCCCGCAACCAGAAACCGATGCTCGTACCCGTCGCATGGGTCCCGAGGTAGATGGTGTCGCCGCTCTCAAGCCCGCCGCCCGAGCCCTGGTAGGAGGCGTTGGGGAATAGAATCTCGTGGGTGATCTCCGCTGTAGAGGCCGGCGGAGCGGCCGCGTCGTAAAAGAAGCAGCCGAGCGTGTTGCGGAACCCCGCCCCCTCGTGGAGGAAGGTCACCCAGATCTCGGCCTCGGCGGTCAATGTGACGCGGGAACGCTCATCGGACGCTATGTAATCGGGGTGAGACTCCCGGATATCCTGGTATTCCGGAATTGCCAGGTTGATGGCCTGAACCATGTCCCCCGTCACCGTATAGTCATCCGCAAGATTGTCGGGTACCCCCTGGGCGTCCCAGCCTGTGACGATGGCCGCGGCCGCCGGAAGGCTGGCGCCGAAAATGAACAGGCTGATGATAACGGTTGAGATGATGTTGAGATGTCGCATCAGCCTCCTCCTATTCGATCCTGAGTTCAGTGGTTTCGCCGATTAGATCGACAACGTTCTTCGACTCCACGATACCGATGGCCGGGGCTTCCACGACGACCTGATTCTGTCCCAGGGCCAGGATCAGCGTCGTGGTGAACATGCCCTCATCATCGGTGACGCCCTCTACCAGCAACTGCTCATTGGTGTCGTGGATCCGTACCGGGAGGGTGGTGTAGGGCGCGCCATCGATATCGCAGATGGCCACGGTCAACTCGTGTTCCCTTCGCACTTCGAAATGGAATCCGGCGGGAACCTGTATGTCGCTCATCTCAATCGGTGGCGAAGCACCCTCCTCCGTTTTGAGCGGTGAGCATGCGACGGGCAAAAAGATGACTGCGATCAACGGAATCTGGAACAGGGTCAGGAAACCTCTGGTCGTCATGATTGAGTCCTCTCTCGATCTCAGATTCAGAATGTGCTTCTCAAATGGGCGCCACCCGAGGGGTGGCGCCCGATGAAGAGACGGCTCTGATTGACGTGATGCGGACGCGGAGTCTCCGATGCGAGGGTGAAGGAGATCACGAGCCCTTACCGCCCTATAGCCAGAAACGAACCACATCCCGGTTATTCACGTTAGTGCCGATACGACAGGGAGTTCGGTGGTTATAAGTGAAGTCACGCGCAGATGATCACCATCCCGACTTGAGACGTCGTGCAAAGGTCGTCCCGCTTTGAGATGGTGATCACCGTCCCGCCGGCCACGCTCCGGGATTCCGATTCGTCTCACATGCCGTCAGGGGCTACCGTAACAGGCCGTGATCCGACTGAATAAAAGGATGAGGGTTCGGAGACATTGCCGAAAACCCACTCCGGCAGCAAACTGTCGGAGCGGGCTGGATAGGGTTTCGGATAGTTATTTGATCAAGGTCACTTTAAGCGACTCGCTCACGTTGTCCCCGGTGAATCTGACGGTGTACACGCCGGTGGAGATCTCCTCCCCGGCATCATTCAGACCATCCCAGTAGATCCGGTACCGCCCGGCCTGCATGTTGTCGTTCCTGAGCTCACGCACCATCCGCCCGGCGATATCGTAGATCCGCAGGGTGACGTCCGTGGGCTCGGTGATCTGCATGAGCAGGGTTGTGCCCGGGTTGAACGGATTCGGCATCGCCGCCAGCAGATGCAGCTGGGTGGGCAACGGCGGATTTTCCGGCGTCGACGTCAAATCGAGATCCATTTCGGCGGCAAACGCATCGTCCGCCAGGGTGATCGCGCTGGTCGACTCATCCATGAAGCCGATGCCGGTTGCGGTCGCCTGGATGTCCTCGAAGGTGGACGCGGACACATTCAGGTCCATCTGCGTCAACACCAATCCCCACCATTCGGGATCGCCACCCAGCGGCACGTATCTCCAGACGATCATACCCGTCTGCGGCAGCCTTGTGATATCGTAGAGCTCGATGCTGGATGAGCCGACAGGTTCGCCAAACCAGCCGTAGGGTTGGAATTGCCCCGCGACATCGACAATCGTGAACGGAGAGGCGTAGCGATGTCCGAGCACGGCACCGCCCTCGCCGAGCACCACCTCCTCGAACATATCGCCGATGTCGACATTGACGGTCGCCTCATTAAGGTAGACCGATGCGGACAACTCATCCTTCTCCAGAATCAACCACCCCTCGCCGGTATGGAAGGCCAGCTGTTCGCCGGGCGCCACAGTGCCGTACGGATTGAAGATGATTGGACCGCCCCCGATCCTCATTTTGTAGATGTTGTCCTTCGGCTTGTAGGTGCGGAAGTTGTAGTCGTAATTCCCGCTGCCCATGCTCCCCAACGGTTTCCCCTCCCCACGGGAATAGGGATCGCCATTCACCTCCACCTGAAGACGCCAACGGTTGAATTTCATGAAAGGCGCCTGCACCGAGATCATGTAGGTGACGCCGGCGCTCACGTTCACATCGGAGAATTCAGCCGTGTACCAGCGGTCTCCGGTGTTGGACTGTGTCGTGAAAGAGGAATTGGCATATAGGTGAGTGCCGTCGGCATTCCTTATTCCCACTGTAACAGTCGTTGAGAAACCACCCGGCTTGGTGGAGATCAGCACCTTGACCTTGCATAGCTCGTAACTGGTGCGGGGCGTGAACGTCTGCGCCAATCCGCCGGCCCCGGGATCCAGGTGTGAGATCAGCAACTCTCCGTTATTCTTCTTATCATAACGCTGTTTGAGGACTACACAGCTCCCTCGGCTGGAGGTATCTGCAAATATCTCCCCGCATGGCAGCAGCAAGATGAGCATGAGCCCCCACAGAACTGTGGAGATAGCTTTTTTCATGTGCAATATCTTCCTTTCGCTGACAGCATTGATAATATCGCCCTGAAAACCGATCCGGCAGTGGGTGCTGAAGTAAGATGGGTCGGCCCGATGGGGCGACTTGGCATGATGGGATTCGGCCTGAAGTCGGTGCGCTGTGGATTGGATGCTAATTACGATATACCACGCTCCAATAGGCCAATATCAATATTCTGTCCCCGAACCAAACAGCCGTCAAGTCGCGGACGGACAAAAGGATTTCCCCTCACCAATCAGATGCGCCCCGCATTCAGGTGACATGCAATTGCGACCCTGCGCCCATTCCAGTACACTTGAAGACGCCCTCCGACGCCGGGCACAATGTGAGCTCAGGTAGAGAGGTCTTTCGCACCCGAACGGACCGAGAGGAGTCATCGTGTCGGCATATGGAATTCGGATCAAGTTGGCGCTGCTTCTGATGCTGTCGTGCATTCCGGCGATTCACTGCTCCTCCAGTGCAGACGCCTCATCGATTCACGAAACCGAACTGGAGTACTGGCGCGCTCGCGAGCAGGCCGGCTGGCAGCCATGGCGCGACCCGCAGGATCTGCCCGTTGCCCCTCTCGCTCACCGCTCACGCGCACTCAGTCATGAAGTTCACGGTTATTACCCATACTGGCAAGGTTCGGCCTATCAGGATTTCGACTGGTCTCTGCTCAGTACGGTCGCCTTCTTCGCGCTGGAGCTCGAACCGGACGGCAGCATCGGCGGCACTCACGGCTGGCCCTGGACCGGACTCGTCAACGCCGCCCATGCCGGAGGGTGCCGGGTCATCGTAACGGCGACAAATTTCTCCACCTCGGAACTGACCACCCTGCTCTCCACGCCCGCCCACCGCGATTCGGCGGTGAGCAAACTTGTCGCGGCCGTCCAGGCCGGCGGCGCCGATGGCGTCAATGTGGATTTCGAGAGCCTCCCCTACAGCCAGCGCTGGAACTTCGTGACGTTCATCGAAGAGCTTGACGCGGCGCTGCTGACTGCCCTCGCCACCCCCTATCTGTCCGTCGCGACACCCGCCGTGGATTGGGTCGGCAGCTATTACTACGAGGCGCTCGCCGCGCGCTGCGACCACCTGATGATCATGGGCTACAACTACCACTGGTCCGGAAGCGCGACGACGGGCCCCGTGGCGCCGCTCACCGGCTGGGGCACCTACAACGTCTCCTGGAGCGTGCAGGATCACATCACCTGGGGTGCGCCCCGCGGCAGTCTGCTGCTGGGTGTGCCCTACTACGGCTGGGACTGGCCGGCGGAGGGTCCGAACCCGGGCGACGCCACCACCGCCACCGCGTCCGCAATCACCTTCGCCGCCGCCTACGCCGAGGGACTGTCCCATGGCTTGCTGTGGGACGATGAGGGGCAAACCACCTGGTACCGCTACCTCACGGACAGTTGGCATCAGGTCTGGTTCGAGGACGATGTCAGTCTGGGCTTGAAGTACGATTACCTGAAGGGCGAGCAGTTGGCGGGCATCGGCATCTGGGCGCTGGGTTACGATGCCCCGCGCACCGAACTCTGGACCGCCCTGGAGCAGGCCTTCGACAGCCAGACCTCCCTCCCCGGCGGGGAAGATGCCCCCCTCGCGTCGACGCCGTTCGCATTGGAACCCATCTGGCCCAATCCGGTCATGAGCGGAATAGATACGCACTTGCGCTACACATTGCTGGAATCAACGTCACTGCGCATCAGCGTGCACGATGTCCGCGGTCGCGAGATCGAGGTGATCGCATCGGGATTCCAGCGCGCGGGCAGCAGAGAGGTTGTCTGGCGCCCCGGGGAGTTGCCCAACGGCTGCTACCTTGTGCGCTTCGTTTCCGGGAATGCTCGCGCGCAGCGGAAGGTGCTTCTATTGCGTTAGCGGAGAGATGTCGAACCGGTCGCCGAGGTGGAGATCGTCATCTCTTATCCAGCATCTCGCGCACCTTGCGCAGCAGATCCGCACGCTTATACGGCTTCTGGATGAGCATCAGCCCCTCCTCCAGAACGAAGTTGGTGTGGATCGCATTCATGCTGTAGCCGGAGGCGAAGAGAACACTCAACTCCGGACGCGTCTCCCGAATCCTCTCAAAGACGGCGCGTCCTCCGAGCTTGGGCATTACTACATCCAGCAATGCCAGGTCGATCTTGTCGCCATGCTCCTCATACACCTGGAGAGCCTCCTCACCATCCGTGGCCAGCAGAATGGAATACCCGGCATCCTCCAAAATACTGACGCAGACCTCCCGCACCATCTCATCGTCTTCAGCCAGTAGTATCGTCTCGGTACCGCCAGCCACGGCTCCTTCATCAATATTGCTGATCGGCAACGCGGCGCTTTCGACCAGGGGGAAGTAGATCTTGAATGTCGTACCCTTATCGACTTCGCTATAGACCTCGATCTGGCTGTCATGCTGCTTGACCAGGCCGTAGACGGTCGCCAATCCCAGTCCGGTCCCCTTGCCGAGGCTCTTGGTCGTGAAGAAGGGTTCGAACACGCGTGCAAGGGTCCTCTTGTTCATGCCGCAGCCGGTATCGGTTACGCTCAGACGCACATACCTGCCCGCCCTGCTCCAGTCGTGGGTTGAACAGTACTCCTCGTCAATCTGCACATTTTCGGTCTCGATGACGATCTCGCCGCCTGCCGGCATCGCATCGCGTGCATTGATGCACAAGTTGATCAGTATCTGCTCTATCTGGCCGCGATCGGCCCTGATCCAACCGAGAGCATCGCCGGGTTTGATGTCGAGAACAATGTGCTCGCCGATTACTCGGCGCAGCATCTTCATCAGATCCGCCATGACTTCAGTCAGGTCAAGATCCTCCATCTGCAGCACCTGCCGTCGACTGAACGCCAGCAACTGGCTGACCAGGGTTTTGGCCCGCTGCCCCGCGATCATTACCTGATCGAGGGACTCGTAAACGGAACTCCCCTCCTCGCACTTCAGCTGAGCGATCTCACCGTAACCGAGGATAGCCTGCAACAGGTTGTTGAAGTCGTGGGCCACGCCTCCCGCCAGTTGTCCGACAGCCTCCATTTTTTGTGATTGCCGCAGCTTTGTCTCCAGTATTCGCTGCTCCTTTTCGGCCGCCTTGCGCTCGGTGATATCCAGCCCGATGGAGCAGGCGAGTGTCGGCACACCGTGTTTGTCGTTTAGCACCGGGAAACTTGTCGCCAGGAACGTGGTCGGATTATCATCGCGCTCCAGTGACACCTCTCGCTCCACCTCTCGATTTGACGCGAACACCTCGGCTATCTCCGAATTCAACAGTGTTGCATCCTCTGCAGGCATCGCAGAGAGTGAGGAGCTGCATTCCAGGAGATGCCCATCGCGATCCGATATCCGGATCAACATCGGTGCCCGATCCAGGATCGTGCGGAAGCGGGTGGCCAGGTTGATGACGGGTCTGGCTATCTTCCTGCTGAGTACGAGTGTCGCCGCCAGCGACACCAACGACAGCGACAGGACGAGAATCGTCAGCAACATGCGGTTATGCGCCTCCGCGCGCCTGGCCTCTTCGGTCGACATCTCCAAAAGGATGACCCCGGTCACCCCATCCTGATAACCGGATCGATACGGTATTGCCACCTGCCTGAAAGAGGTGCCGCCGCGAACAATCTCCTTGAACACCGACCTCTTTTCAGTGAGCACCGCGTTCAGGCTGGCGGCATCCAGTTCGACGGGATCGGAAATTCCGCTTTCCGGCTCACTGCTGGCGATGACATCGCCGGCGGTATCGAGGATGACAATGCTGGCGATACGCGGCTGGGAGGCGGCAATCTGCTCGACGAGCAAACGAGCGTGATACTTGCCCGAGAAGCTGACACGGTTGATGGAATCAGCCAGAAGACCGGCAATGGTCTCCTGCAGCTCCCTCTCGTTCCTATCGGAGACGTGCGAGTAGATTATCGCCCCCGAGATCGCAACAGTCAGCATCATCGCCAGAACGACCGCACTGAAAACCAGTGCCATATTTCTATCAATCCGAGACAGGACAGGGGTCGTGCCGCGTATTTTCTTTTTGATGTCGCTCATATGATCTATTGCTCACGTCTCTTGATATTTGTGACTTCACCTGTCCACTGAGGGGATGTGCTCTGCCACGGTTTCCGGAAAGGCTCGGGCATGGGCGCGGTCCACCCATGGTACATATCGACTGTTTCGCGTGTAATCGGGAATACGGGTATAAGTATCTCCTCGCCGATCTCCTCACCAAGCAGGAGGCGATAGGCCGTGCGCATCGTTTCCGCACCGAGTTCACCACAGAACTGTGCGCAATCGATGCGAATGATCCCCCCACGCCGAATGTTCTCGACCGAGAGCGGATCACCATCGATACAGGCGAAGAAGATCTCGTCTCGACCGGCATCTTCGAGAGCCTTGACCACCGCCAGACCGCCGCCGTCATTGACGGCGAAGATCACATCGATGGTCCCCCTCTGCGGGTAGTCACGCAGTATCTCGGCACCGGCCTTCGCTCCACCTATCGGCTCCACGGCGATGTATGTCTTCAGGATATTATAGGTCTGATGGTAACTTTCCAAAGCGTCGATGAACCCGTTCACACGCGCTACCGTCGACGACACATGGGGATATTCGACAAGCACTACACATACATCCCGGTCGGCCGGGAAACTGGCAGCTACATATTCCCCCCCCAGGAATCCGGCCCGATAGTTATCCGAGGTCAGGAAGCAGACAAGCTGTCCGCCCAGGATATGTTGGTCATAGGCGACAACGGGGATACCGGCCTGATTGGCCATTTTGAGCGACTGACTGAGGGCGGCGATATCGGTGGGTTGCGCGATAATGAGATCGACTTTCTGCCGCACCAACTCATTCATCTGCTCGATTTGACGCTCACTACCCTCTTCGCCATCCCCGGCCACATTGGGAACAAGTTCGACAGCAGGTAGTGATGAACCGGATGCTTCCGCATTGATCTTCTCGACTACAGCTTCGAGACCGGTACGCATCGCCACCTGTCCCGGGATGTTCATCGACCAGTACAATACGCCGATGACAAAGGGCGCATCCTCTTTGCGCTGGGAAGAATCAGTTGCAGGGACAGGAGATCTCTGCTGCTCGATTGCGGAACGATCTCCGGAATCACCCTGCCCACAGCCCGGCACAGTAATGAGCAGGAGCGCACCGCACAGGACGATCAACGCAATCAGATACACACCGCAGGTCTTTGCTTTTCCCCCATGGCTCTTCATGACATTGTCCTCATCTCATTCGGCAAGTGGTGGATCAGTCGTGTTCCCCTTCAATCATCTCCATGCCCGGAGGGCACCCCTGATGCCCATATCTCCGGAGCAAATCAATTTCCTCCATGACAATATTGCCCCTGCACGAGGAGAAGATTGCTCCGGGAGCGGAGCGGACCCATTACGTAAGAATCTTCTTATGCAGCATTCGCTTGCATTCACTCGCTGCTCATAAGCTCCGATTATCCATGTCACGGTTCAGATCGGGGCCATACTATCAGATCGACACAAATTGCACCTACCATTCACTGAAGAAAGATAGATTTTCCTCTCCGGCGTCTATCCTTTCCCATGATGGAGTCCATCCCGCTCCGCAACCGTCGAACATGGACACACATCGGGGCGAAAGGGGAGATCCAACCGACGCCCTGACGTTCACATCATCGCGATTTCACGCATAACTCCCTGGGTATGCAAGAACTGAACATATTGCGTCAGCATGCACCCCGGTCCGCGACAATCGGGACAGGCGGGTATCGTCCACTATATTATCAAACCGGGGGCAAAACCGGTTTGCATAACTTGACAGTTTCCATCAGGTGGGAATAAAATTGTCTCACTATATTCCGATGCCGTGCCGGAAACGGAGAGCAGTTCAGGAGATGATGTAGGGTCAGCACGGAATAGGTGCAGATTATCTATCTTCCGGTCGATTCTTTAGGTAGATGGATATTGGGATAGCTGACAGTCGTGTTGGTGCCTGCAGCCTTGCACGAGGAAAAGTCTCGGCAATCCCAGAAGCTGGAAGATCATAGGTATTGGGAATCAATGCTCGGGAATCCCGCGATGGATCTATCCCGGTTGATTATCCGCTGACTTGTTGAGGCATCTCCAGGGAGGATTGCTGCCATTTTAAGGAGATTCACCAAAACCGATATAGGTCCGGATGAATATCCCAATCTACCCTCCGGCATCGGCGGCTCCGGTGGAGTCCGTCCGGCAGGATACGGCGGACGAGTATTCCTGCTGCTGATTGTGATCTGGAGCCTGATCCATTGCCTGCCGGACACAGCCCTGGCGAGTCCGTCCAAGGCGCTACCCGAATACGAAGTCAAGGCCGGGTACATCTACCGTTTCCTCCATTTCATCGACTGGCCGGATGACGCTTTTGCCAGTTCGACCGACTCCCTGGTCATCGGCATCATCGGTCGGAATCCATTCGATGAGGCTTTCAATCCGATCGAAGGAAAGGTTCTCAATGGCCGCAGACTGGTGGTCATAACACTGCCGTCAAGCGCTCCTTCAGAAGCCATCCTCCATTGTCATGTCCTATTCTTCAGCGCTTCTCTCGACGACATACTGGAGGAGCTGCTGACTACCGTGAATGGGCATCCTGTACTGACGGTCAGTGATGTACCGAATTTCACCCAAAAGGGTGGGATGATCAACTTCATCTTCCAGGGGGACAGATTGGGGTTTGAGGTCAACAAAGCGGCAACCAACCGCTCAGGTCTTCATCTCAGGTCAAAGATGCTCAGACTGGCGTCCAATGTTGTTACTGGAGGATAAACACATTCGATGAAACAGGGACTCACACATAAGATGCAACCTGCCCGTATGTTTGAGCAGTTGACCATTAAGCGGAAACTGGTGGCAATCATCATGCTGATCAGCGTGACCGCATCCCTGGTCGTCGGTGGATCTTTGACCGTCTACAAACTGGCCGGATTTCGCGGCCGAATGGCAACCGACCTCTCTACCCTAACGGAGATTGTTGCCGACAATTGCCAGGGGGCATTGGTCTTCGAGGATCAAATGGACGCCGGGGATGTGCTGCAATCGCTGCAGGCCAAGGGATCTGTCGAACAGGCAATCGTGTTTCTCCCTGACGGTTCCGTTTTCGCCAGCTACTTCCGTGACCAGGATGATTCCGATCAGGGCATTGCGGCTTTCGGCTTGGATGGAGACAGTCTTGCCTTCACCCGCGACGGCCTGCACGTCTGGCGCTCGATTCGACTGGCGGAGAGAGAGATCGGCTCGATATACATGAGGTCCGAGCTGAGCGAACTGTCCGCCTTCTTGAATCAGAGTATATTCGTTCTGCTCTTTTCACTCCTGCTCACTCTTGGTGTCGCTTACTGGCTCAGCAACAGATTGCAGCGGATATTCTCGACGCCGGTTTCACATCTGGTGGATGTCACTCGCCGGATATCCCAGGATAACGACTACTCGGTACGGGCGATCACCGGCAGTATGGATGAGCTTGGTCAGCTCACCGAAGCTTTCAATGACATGCTGACCCAAATTGAATATCGTGATGCGCATCTGCTTGCATCCCGGGCCCGTTTCAATCAGTTGGTTGAGAATATCCCCGAACTTTTCTGGCTCGGCTCGGCCGACTGGGAGAACATCCTCTACATCAGCCCCGCCTACGAAAGCATCTGGGGCAGATCATGTCAGTCCCTCTATGACAATCCCTCCTCCTGGCTGGACGGCATTGTCGCGGAGGATCGAAGCGAAATAGCGGCCCTCGTCGCCAAGGATTTGACGCAGACGCGGGAGGTCATCGCCTGGCCGACATTCCGCATCGAGCAACCGGGTGGGGACACCAGATGGATCTCGATACGGATCTTCCCCATCCTTGATGAGCAGGGTGTCGTTTACAGGATGGCGGGCATCGCCGAAGACATAACCGAGCGCAAGCAGGCGGAGGATGCTGTCCGCCAGAGTGAGGAGAAGTTCCGGCGGTTCAGCGAGAACCTCAAGGAGGAGTACTTCTTCTACTCCCATGACCTGGAGGGCAAGTTCAGATACCTCAGTCCGTCAATCACGAACATACTCGGGTATCAGCCGGAGGATTTCTCAAAGCACTATGCGGAGTACCTCACCGATCATCCCGTCAACGAGAGCGTTGCCCGCACCATTAACGTCAGCACCGAGAAACTGCCGCAATCATCTTATGAGGCGGAAATCCACCACAGGGATGGAACCGTTCACAGATTCGAAATGCATGAAGTACCGGTATGCGATGAACCGGGACAGGTTGTTGCGATTGAGGGAATCGCTCACGACATCACTGAGAGGTTGAAGATTGAGGATCAACTGCGCCAATCCCAGAAGATGGAGGCGATCGGCACCCTGGCGGGCGGTATCGCCCACGACTTCAACAATATTCTGACTGCAATTCTCGGGTACTCCGAATTGGCCATGACCGAGATCCCCGATTCCATGCCGGTCAAGAGCAACATCGGCAATATCGTCAAAGCGGGGATCCGCGCCAAGGATCTGGTTGCTCAGATTCTGTCCTTCAGTCGCAAGGAGGCCAAGGGGCGATCATCAATACAGGTTCATCTCGTTGTGAATGAAGCGCTGCAGTTCCTCAGAGCTTCCATCCCGACAACGATTGAGATCAAACAGAGCATAGACCCAAAGAGCGGCAACATCCTTGCCGACCCGACCCAGATCCATCAGGTGGTGATCAACCTGTGTACGAATGCCGCACAAGCCATGAGTGCTGCTGGTGGAATACTGAAGGTCGACTTGACCTCGGTCGAGATCACCGACCGGGATCTGGCCGATCCGGCCGGCGAATCGGCCATGAGCCCAAGGTCCTATGTCAAGCTGTCGGTATCCGATAATGGCAAGGGGATCGAGGCAAAGGATATCGATCGGATCTTTGATCCCTACTTCACCACCAAGGAGATCGGCAAAGGCACCGGTATGGGGCTGGCGGTGGTCAATGGGATCGTCAGCAGTCATGAGGGCACAATCAAGGTGGACAGCAGTCCCGACCGGGGGACGACATTCAACCTCCTCTTCCCGAGGATTGCTGAACCGTCACCGGAAAAGAGCAAGACGATTGACTCTATACCCACCGGCAGCGAAAAGGTCCTGGTGGTTGACGATGAGAAGGCTGTGGCGGACCTGACCAAAAAAATGCTGGAGCATCTCGGATATAGTGTGACGGCGATAACCAGCAGCCTGGAGGCACTCGAGTTGTTCACGTCGCAACCGCATGCATTCGATATCGTGCTCTCGGATCAAACCATGCCGGGGATGACCGGGGACATGCTCGTGCGGAAAATACTGGAGATCAGGCCTGATATCCCAACCGTTATCTGTTCGGGATACAGCTCCGAGATGGATGCGGAGACGGCCGAGAATATCGGAGTCAGTGCTTATTTGATGAAGCCCACGGGCATGCGCAAACTTGGCGACACGCTCAGAAGCGTGTTGGACAGTGAGACGACACGCATCTAACCGCAGGTTCTCGCCACCTACGCTCCTCAATCAGCTCCAGGCCGAACCAATCGGATCAGACTGATCCTGCCGACACCATCAATACGCGATGGCCATTTCCCCTCATGTTCTGCGGGTGTCCACGCAACGGGGACAACTCCCCAACAGTGACGGCAAATACATCCACACTGGCGACTCTCCGGCAAAACATCCAGAAATGACGAAGGTTGCCGCTGCCGACAACCTCGTAAGTCACATATTAGCAAGCACGCCCGACAGGATTCGAACCTGTGACCTGCGGATTAGAAGTCCGCTGCTCTATCCAACTGAGCTACGGGCGCTCACATGTCCAAAAAAGGTCGGGGCGACTGGATTCGAACCAGCGGCCCCCTGCTCCCAAAGCAGGTGCGCTACCGAGCTGCGCCACGCCCCGATTACCACCACAATATGTCGCGGTCCCCGTCCTGTCAACGCGTCAGGACACCTTTCAGCGCCAACAGGGCCCGGAACCTGTGACTGATCCTGTTCTTCTCGGATTCATCCAGCTCCGCCATGCTCCGCCCCATCTCAGGCAGGTAGAAGATGGGATCATACCCGAAGCCACCGCCACCGGTCGGCCAGTCGGAGATCCTCCCCTCAACCTTGCCCTCGGCCAGATCCACCGGCTCGTCCGGATCATGGCACAGCGCCACGACGGTCCGGAAACGGGCCGTTCTCCGCTCGGGCGGCATGCCGCTGAGCAGCCGCAGAGCCTTGGCGATGTTCTTCCTGAAATCGCAATCCTCGCCCGCCCAACGCGCCGCGTAGATCCCCGGCTCGCCGTTGAGGGCGTCGATCTCCAGCCCCGTGTCGTCGGCCAGAGCGGGCATCCCCATGGCATGACAGACCTCCACGGCCTTCTTGGTCGCGTTGATCTCCAGCGTCGCGCCATCCTCCACCACCTCGGGCAGCGGTTGGGGCGGATCCACGATCTCCAGGGGCAGTTTCAACTCCGCCACGATCCTGGCGATCTCATCACGCTTGTGGGCATTGCCCGTGGCCAGAACAACCTTTAACCTCTTCACAGCCCCAACGCCTCCCGTTGCATATTGATGATGATCGCATTCCCCGTCGCCGCCAGATCCAGCATCGCCTGCAGCTCCTCGGGGCTGAAGCTGTACTCCTCACCCGTCCCCTGCAGCTCCACGAAGAAACCGCGCTCATCCATGACCACATTCATGTCCACGCTGGCGCCGGAATCCTCAATGTAATCCAGGTCCAGCACGGCGTGGTCATCCACGATCCCCACACTGATAGCGCTGAGCAGACACTCCATCGGGTGCTGCGGCAGATCCAGGGTGGTCAGCGCCTGATGCAGGGCCATTGTCGCGCCGATAATCGACGCGGTGCGGGTGCCGCCATCGGCGTCGATGACATCGCAGTCCACGGTCACGCTCCGCTCGCCCAGCAGGTCGAGCTTCGTCACCGCCCGCAGGCTGCGGCCGATCAACCGCTGTATCTCCATCGTCCGTCCACCGGCGCCCCGACGCTCCCGCCGGATCCTCTCGCCGCTGCTCCCCGGCAGCATCGAGTACTCGGCCGTGACCCAACCGCGTCCCGTGTCGCGCATCCAGTGCGGCACGTTCTCCTCGATCGTCGCCGAACAGAGCACACGCGTATTGCCCAGGCTGATCAGGGCCGAGCCGGCCGTCGCCCTTTGATAGCCGAGTTCGAATTCCAGGGGACGCAACCTGTCGGCCATCCGGCCATCGTGACGTGTCACTGCCATGGGTTCTCCTTTGCTTTGTCATATTCAACCAGCGCCACATTCTCGATTCGGCGACCGAGGAACAACTCCCCCGCCTGCCTGAATCGAGAGGGCATATCGGATACGTAGCATTCCAGTTCGGCGGCGGACTCATCCGCCGATTTCAGATTCAGTTTATCGAGACGGGCCTCGACCTCCCTGGCGGTCTCCTCCGCGGAATCCACCAGGCGGACATCCTGCCCCATCACCTCGCCGATCAACGGCCGCAACACCGGATAGTGGGTGCAACCGAGCACCAGGGTATCCACCCCGGCCTGCTTCACCGGATTGAGGTACTCCTCGGCCGTGAGTCGGGTGGCGGGGTGCATGAGCCAGCCCTCCTCGGCCAGCGGCACGAACAGCGGGCACTCCCGGCTCACCACCGACAGCCCCCCCTTGCACTCGCGCAACGCGGCGTTGTAGGCCCCGCTCTGTATCGTCCCGGGCGTACCGATCACACCGACGATGCCCGTTCTGGTGGCGGCGGCTGCAGCGCGCGCACCCGGTTCGATCACACCGATCACGGGGATATCCAGCAGCTCCTGCAGCTCCTCGAGCGCCAGCGCGGAGGCGGTGTTGCAGGCCACGACCATCAGCTTGAGCCCCTTGGTGAGCAGGAACTCCGAGTTCTGCCGCGCGAAACGGCGCACCGTCTGCGCGCTCTTGGTGCCGTAGGGCACCCTGGCCGAATCGCCGAAATAGACAAGCCGCTCGCCCGGCAGACGCTCGGCCACGGCCCGCACAACGGTCAGGCCGCCCAGCCCCGAATCCCAGATCCCAATGGCCCTCGTGTCCATAACCCTCCCCTATTCCGTGTCGCCACCCAGGGGCAGCGCACGGGCTATGTTGAGATGGCCGCCCAGCGTCTCGGTCGCCGCGCCACCGACAAGAATCCGCAGGTGACGCACGGCGGGGAAATTGACCCGCAGCACCCGTTTGAGCGCCTCCAGAGCGATCCGCTCCTCCACACTGCCGGCGCGGATCAGCAGCTGCACCGTGACCGGGTTGAAGTCCAGCGTCAGCACGCCGCTCCGCTCCTCCAGGAAGATGTGCTCCAGGCTCGCTCCAGGCGGGAAGGCGCGCCCCAGGCCCCGCTCAGGCCCGTGCAGCAGCTCCTCCAGCACGCGGGCTATGCGATCGGCCGGGTCCTCCTGCAGCTCGATCACCCGCAACTCCTCCTGCCAGGTGGGTTCCAGCCCCCCCTCGGCGAAGAACAGCACTACGGTTTGCGAACCGTACCCCTCCCAGGTATCGGTCTCTGCGGGCACAGGCGACTCGGTCTCATCGACCGGCAGGCAGGAGAGGAGGAGGAGCAACGGTAAAAGCGGCAGCAGGCGTTTCATCGCTCGCCCCCCCACTGTCGTGCGCGGTAGGCCAGCGCCTGCGCGAGAATCTTCAGCCGCTTGTCGCGAACGATGCGATCATCCCAGGCCGCCCTGTCCGACGCGCTGTCCAGGTTGCCCAGTTCAAGCAGCAGAGCGGGCATATCGAGTCCCTCCAGAGTAGCGGTATTCTCCCGTCGGATCCCCTGCTGCGGCCACTCGGTGAGGACATCCAGCGCGCGCTGCAGCCCAACGGCCAGTTCGAGACTGCTCTCCAGATGCTCCCCCTGCGCCGACTCCCATGGAATCAGGCTCTCCTTGCCCCGCAGCGAACGGTCCGCCTCCTGGATCATGATCTCCAGACCGGGCGCACCTGTCGCCCCCCGTCGTGTAAAGTGGAGCGACAGGTACAGATCGCCCCTGGCGACATTCGCCGCCTGCACCCGATCCGATGCGCGCCGCTCCCGATCCTCACGACGGGTCCAGAGCACCTGGAACCCCTCTTCGATCAAAAACGACTCCAGGCGGCTGGCGATGCGCAGATTCCAGTCCTTCTCCATCTGACGACCGGCCACGGCCCCCGTGTCCGCCCCACCGTGGCCCGGATCCAGGATTATCCGCCGCAGCACCCGATCCGATTCGGGGATATCCCCGGGCAGACGCTCGACCAGTTCCCGCTCGAAATCGGGTTCGGCCAGACCGGGATCTGCGGGCAGCTCCATGGTCAGCGCCCAGGTCAACGCCTCCGCATCGCCGGCGGAGCGCACCTGTCCCAGAGCGCGATGGAAGTAGAGTTCGATATCCACCCCGTCCTTGCGGGGCAGCAGACGCAACGAATCGAGCGGAGCCCGCCCCGGCACGCGGCGCCAGTTGAAATCGGCAAAACGGCCATCGTCGAAACTCAGACGCAGGGCCGAATCGGACAACCGCTCCACGGTCGGCGTCAGCGGCTCGGAGAGCTGGAAGACGCCCCGCAACAGCTCGCCCTGGAAGATCCAGTCGACACTGTGCACGTTCACCGCCCGCAGCCCACCTACCAGGCGGAGCGCGTTGGGGTCGAGTCTGAGCGGGAGTTCGGGGAATTCGTCCAGCAGCACGGGCCAGAAGGTCAGCGGGAGGTAGAAACGTCCCCCGGCGATACGGCAGCGACCTCCGAGATGACGGGCGCGCCCGTCGTAGAAAGCCCAGTGGGAGCCGTCGATCAGCTTCACGCGATGGCCGTCCACCCCGAGCACCACCTTGCGGGTGATGGGATCGAAGAAGCGGCTGGCCTTGAGGATCTGGGTGGCGTCCCAGAGATCGAGATAGGACTCGTTGTTGTCGCCGAAGCGATAGAGCAGAAAGCTGCGCGAGGCCCGACCCTGACCGGGCAGGAACTCCAGCGCCTCGACCGACAGCGCCGGTGTGAGCTCCGCCGGGGTGGCCGTGTCGCCGGTTTTGCCCACGGACTGAGCCCGGGTGCCCGGTGTGCCGCCGCCGGTGGGCGGGAGCAGCAGGAGAGCCGTCAACGACAGGACGGCCAGGATGCGCGCCAAGCGGATCGCAATCACTCCCTGTCCCCCCTGCGAGCTCGGGCCAGAGAGCGGGCGGCGTCGCGCTCCGCAATCGCCTGCCGTTTGTCGTATTTGCGTTTGCCCTGAGCCAGCGCGATCTCGATCTTGGCCCAACCACCCTTGAAGTACATTTTAGTGGGTACCAGAGTGCACCCCTTGTCCCTGATCTTTGTGATCAGCCGCTTGACCTCCCTGGCGTTCAGGAGAAGTTTGCGCCGGCGCTCCGGATCATGGGCATGAGTCGAGCCCTGGTCATAGGGGCTGATATGCAGCCCGATGAGCCAGATCTCGCCCTCCTCGATACCGGCGTAGGCATCCTTGATATTGGCCTGTCCTGCCCGCAGGCTCTTCACCTCGGTACCGGTCAGCACCAGCCCCGCCTCGAACCGTTCGAGGAGATGATAATCGTACCGGGCCTTCCGGTTTACGCAGATTGTCTTGGTGCCGTCAGCCATATCCCGAACCTTACTCGCCCACAGGGGCGTTTTTACAGTCATCCCGAACTGCCGCAAGCTAACACCGGCCCCGGATCGGTTCAAGTAAAAGGCCCTCCATATACAGCAAACGGATGCTTTCGGGCCTTCAGGGCGACAAAGAGCAGTGGAGGCTCTTGACAGATCGCCCCTCCCTGAATAACCTGCTCTGCAACGCCGAAGTGGTGGAATTGGTAGACGCGCTACGTTCAGGTCGTAGTGAGGGAAACCTCGTGGGAGTTCGAGTCTCCCCTTCGGCACCGAAAGGCAGCTTCCCCTGGAAGCTGCCTTTTTGTATGATGCGGGAAATTGCACAACTCCAAGGAGAGCTCATGCGTATTTCCATCCGTATCATCATATCGATTATTGTCATGCTGGCCGTCGATTCCGGCCAGGCGCAGGAGATTCTCCCCGATTCACTGCTCCTCCCCGGCCTCGAGGCCGCCGGTCTCCGACCGGAGGAGTTGAGCTGCTTCCCGGAAACCAACAAGCGGGACACCTTCCGTCTCCCCATCGTCGACAGCCTCATGACCCACCCCGCCGACAGCGACCGTCTCCTCGCGCCGCTCTTCGACGACCTGATCGAACCGGCGCCAGAGACCGACCCCTTCGGCGCGCCGGAGCTGTCGCTGCTCTCACGCATCCCGACCTGGCTCCACTCCGCGGACGCCCCCCCCGCACCCCTGGATTGGGAAGAGAGTCGATTCCGTCTGCTGGAGGAGCTGGGGGAAGCACCCGACCTCCCGGAGCGGTATCTCCATAATCTGATCCCCACCCTCGTCCGGCAGCGAGCTTCCGCGTTGCGGGACTTGACCGCCGGGGAGCTTGAGCTGCTGCTTGCCGAGAGTGCGAAGATACTGGAGGAGGATGAGGACACCAGCCGGATCTATGATCCCCTGACCCTGCGCCGAATCGAGATGGAGGCGGAGGAGCGCTCCCTGGCCCTCATGGCCCTCTGGGAGAAGGTCAATCTGGCCAGTCTCTACCACGCCAACTACACCTATGTGCGCGACCTGCTGTTCTATGCGCATATCCTCTACCTCGAGGGTTTCGTTGAGGCCGAATCCCCCCCGGAGCTCACCTATCCCGACGGCTTCACCTTCCCCGACGGCAGCACGGCCAGCGGCCCCCTGTATTACGCCCGCGCCTCCGACTACGGCAATCTGGTCATCGGCGCAGCCGCCGACAACATCTACACCGGCGATTTCTCCTTCATCCTCGATCTTGCCGGTGACGACACCTACAGCCTTAAAGCCCCCTGGCCCCATGCCGGCATCGACCTGACCACCACTCTCCGCGGTTTCCGCTGCCTGCTCGATATCGCCGGCAATGATCTCTACGAGGGTCTGGAGTCGGGCGGACTGGCCGGCGCCTACTTCGGGGCGTCGCTGCTTGTCGACCGGACGGGTGACGACATCTACCGCGCGACCTCCTTCGACCTGGGTTGCGGCTGGTTCGGTCTGGGGGTGCTGGCCGATCAGGCGGGCGACGACTACTACTACGGCGACACGGCCGTAATCGGCGCCGGCGGCCTCGGCGTGGGGCTGTTGCTTGATGACGAGGGGATGGACGTCTACCGCTCCCACCTCTATTCCCAGGGATTCGGGTATGTCGGCGGCAGCGGCCTGCTGCTCGATCGGGGGGGCAACGACCTCTACGCGGTCACCCCCAAGTACACCGACATCCTCCGCTACGAGGATCACTCGCTGACCCTGTCCCAGGGGTTCGCAATCGGCGCACGGCCCGACTACTCGGGCGGCATCGGCATCCTGGATGACGGAGGAACAGGCAACGACGCCTACTTCGCCGACATCTACGGCCAGGGGAGCGCCTACTGGTACTCTCTCGGCCTGCTGCGCGACCACGGGGGCAACGACCGCTACGAGGCCTACCAGTACAGCCAGGGCGCGGGGATCCATCTGGCCGTGGGGATGCTCCTCGACGATGGCGGGGACGACAGCTACTCGGGTCACGGCGTCGGCCAGGGCTGCGGTCACGATCTGGCCTTCGGCCTGCTGCGGGACTGCGACGGCAACGACCTGTACTCCTGCGCCGATCTCTCCCTGGGGGCCGGCAGCGCCAACGGTATCGGCGTGCTTCTCGACGGCTCCGGCCTGGACGGCTATCTGACCAAGGGGATCAAGGCTCCCGGTTACGGCAACCCTCGCCGCAACTTCGGCAGCGTCGGTCTGCTGGTGGACGGCAGCGGCGAGGACTGGGTGTCGCGCCCCGTTGCGACCGGGGAGCGGATCTACTCCACCCTCGGCGTTTTCAAGGACATGGATTATCCGCAAGAGGGTCCCGTGTGGGATCCCGGTCCGGCCATCCCCTTCCGCGACAGCACCTACACCTGGTCCGAGTATTTCCTGCTGGCCGGTTCGGGGGAGCCCCGCTTCCGGGAGTGGCAGGAAAAGGGGATGGAGGTGCTCTCGGCCAACCCCGACGGTGCGATTGAGGAGTTGATCGGTTTCTTCGACACGCGCAGCGCCAGGCAGCGTCACCGTCTCAAGGATATCATGCGGGCCATCGGCAAGCCTGCGGTGGAGCCGCTCAGGGAGGTGCTGCGCCGCGGTCCCGAAAGTCACCGCGGCATGGCCGTCTGGTGCCTGGAGAATATCGGTGACGGTCGGGCCTATCCGGAGCTGTTGAGCATCCTGAACAACCCGCGCCACTATCGTGACGAGGTTGCGGTGCTGTCGGCCATGGCCCGTCTGCAGGATCTGTCGCAGGAGCAGTTGGCCGAACTGGAGGAGATCTGCGAGAAGTTGGCCGCACGGCCCGGCAGTCACCCCTTCGTGCTCAAGGAGGTGGCGTTCCTGCTCCGGAGGCAGCCGATCGGCAGCAGCCGGCTGCTGCTCGAACTGGCTACTGCCGATCACTACGCACCGCGCTGGGTTGCGGCTACCGCACTCGGCGAGCGGGAGGGATGGGGCGGCGCCTTGAAGTCCGTCTGGCGCGATGCTTGCGCCGACCCGAATCTCGACAAACTGCTCAACCTGTGCCCTCTCCTGCCCCATCGTCCGGCCCGCGAGGTCAGGGCGCGAATCAGAGGTGTGTTCACCTCACGACATGGCGACAGTCGCCGTCTGCGCGGCGCTCTCTTGCGTGCATTGCTTGCCCACCCGCACGGCGACGGGATCGTGCTGGGCGATATTCTTGACTCTCTGAGCGCTGAACAGCCGGGGATCTTATCAACTTTGGAATAGTGCTGGTCAATTCAGCTGTTAAGATCTAGTTTCTATTCGCCGATACGGAGATATCGAGAAAAGGAGCATATATGCAGGAAGTAGCTTTTGAAGTACTGGCGCCCGATGGATTCCCTCTGCGCGGAAAGATGAATCTCCCCGATGGAGCCTCGGCTCCGGTTGTGCTGATGGTCCACGGATTCAAGGGATTCATGGATTGGGGCTTCATGCCGCTTCTTTCCGAACGTCTGGTGGAAGCAGGCATCGCCACCTGTCGTTTCAACATGTCCAGCAGCGGCATCGGCAAGGACGGTGAATCCTACACCGAAAAACGTCGTTTCGAAACCGCGACCTACAGCCAGGATCTGGAGGAGATCGCCGTTATCGTCGGCCACCTGGTCAAAGGCAAGATACGCGGGGCACACACATTGCCCGGACAGGTCGGCATCTTCGGGCACAGCCGCGGCGGCGGCATGGCGATACTGGCGGCCCAGTCCGAGTTGCTGATCTCGACCATGGGGCTCTGGGCTCCGATCTCCAAGGTGGACCGTTTCTCGGCGGAGGATATTCAAAACTGGCGGCGGGATGGTTTTCTCCGGATCACCAATTCCCGGACCGGCGACACATTCAAGCTCTCCCACGCCATACTGGAGGATGTCGAGGAGCGGTACGATCAACTGAACATCCTGTCTGCGGCCGCCAATATGGATATCCCCACACTGATCATTCACGGGGGCAAGGACGAAACCGTCCCCTTCAGTGAGGGCAACATCATCAGCCAGACCATCGGGAAGAATTCGAACGTGATCATCGTTCCCGGCGCCACCCATACTTTCGGGGCGACACATCCGCTGTCCGACGCGGTACCCGACGACCTGACCACGGCAATTCAATCCACTGTAGAGCACTTCACCGATCAACTACTTTAGGCGTCTACCCGTATCTCACTCTCCACCTTCCGCATCACAATCCGATGCGGAAGGTGGAGAGTTCTTTTGGCAGATCCGGGCATTGCGCGCCATTCTGTCCACACCTGCCCGCATCAGCGGCGTACCTGCGAAACGTTTCAGAAACCACGCCCGATCGGCCCGCAAGAATCCACTCAACTCAGGCCTGCTTTGCCCGGGGCGCGGTTTGAAGTCCGCAACCTCCGTTGCAGGTACCTGCCGATTCCAGGGGCAGGCCTCCTGGCACAGGTCGCAACCGAAAATCCGATCCTCCATCTGCCGACTCTCCGCAGGACCGATCTCATTGTCTGACTCAATAGTGAGATAGCTGAAGCAGCTGCGAGCATCCAGATTGGTCCCACCTGCGGCATCCTCCGTGAGGGCGCCGGATGGACAGGCGTCAAGGCAGGCGCGACAGGTGCCGCACCGGTTGGCGACCGGAGCATCCTCGGGCAAGCGAAGATCGGTCAGCAGCGCGCCCAGGAAGGTCCATGAGCCCAGTTCGCGCTCAATCAGCATCTTGTTGCGACCGATCCAGCCCAGACCCGCTCGCGCGGCCAGGGAGCGCTCAAGCAGGGGAGCGGTATCGACGCAGATCCTGGTGTGTTTCGCTCCGAATCGTTCGCGCAGCATTACCGCAGCTTGACGCAAGCGGCCACCCAGGACCTTGTGATAATCCCGTCCGCGGGCATAGCGACTGACCACACCGGTGCCGGGGGTCGGGTTCGTATCGTCGGCTGGATGGTGGTAGCCCAGCGAAACCAGAATCACACTCTGCGCCTCGGGGAGGATCTCGCGGGCTGAGCGGCGCACGTTGCGATGCTCCGCCAGGTAGGTCATATCGGCGGCATTGCCGGCAGCCAGCCAGGCCAGATAGCGCTCAAAGTCGGGGGATTCGTCCGCAGAGGCGAAACCGACCCGGTCGAAACCAACCGCCAGGATAGCCGCCCTCAGTTGATCGATATCGCCAGGTTCACACGCTCCCCCCTGATCGAACCGCCCGCACATTTTCAGAACACCTCCACAACCTTGTAATCAGGTCCGCGCAGCGCCGGCGAGAACCCGGCATCGCTTATCTGACGTACAGCTTCGGCTTCGACCTCATATCCCGGGCAACCGCCGCTCGTATCGAATCCGAAAGTCACCTCGAGATCATTGGCGCCGAAACGGAGCGCCGGTTGGCTGATACTATCGTGCGGCGCGAGATAGTAAAGCTGGATGTTGCTGAAGTTGTCCAGGTAAAGCCGGGAGATCGCCAGGATACGCAGATATTCGACCTTGGTCACGGCCTCCCCCCCAAGTCCGCGGCTCTGCGGGTGGCAGACAATGGGACAAAACGCTCTGAAGCCGCCGGTACGATCCTGAAGTCGCCGCAATTGATCAAGGTGTTCGATGATATCCTCGTCACTCTCGATGTGACCGAACAGCAGGGAGGCCGTTGTGCCCAACCCCAGATCATGAGCCGCCCCTGTCACCTCCAGCCACTGATCGACCGTATCCCGGTCGGGCGCAATCCTGCGACGTATGCGATCCGACAGGATTTCGACCCCCTCGACAGAGAGGCTGCCCAGCCCCGCATCACACAGACGGCGCAGGGTTTCCGCGCAGGAGAGGTTCGCCTCCAGCGCCAGGTGACGAATCTCAATCGGGCTGAACGACTGGAGATGGATGTCATACCGTTTCCCGATGGCCGTCAACAGGTTGAGATGCCGGGCCAGATCCAGACCGGGCTCAATGCCGGTGCGCAAGCGGACAAACCGCCCTCCGGCCGCCACGATCATACCAACCTGCTCCAGGGTCTCCGTTTCCGACAGCCTCCCCCCCTGCGGATGCCCCGGCAGACGGTGACGTGCACAGAAACGACACCCGATGATACAGGTGTTGTTGTAGTGGATTTCACCTCCGCAGGTATAGGTCACCAGTCGCTCGGAATGCTGCTGCTGGCGCCGCTCATCGGCCAGACTGCCCAGATCGAGCAGGTCGGCGGATTGAAGCAGGCGCAACCCCCTCGCGGGTGTCAGGCGTCCCCCCTCCCGGACTTCGTCCAGCAAATCGGCGGCTCCCGCGGCAATCCCCGGGCCCGGTTCATTCAGTGCCAAACCCGGACCTCCTCGTAAAACGCGTTTCTCTCAACAGGGATGCGCCCCGCTTTGCGTATGAGTCGCAGGAGTTCATCGCGCGACAGGGAGCCCCGTGACGAGGTCAGCGGCTGATGCCGCATCCGATCCTTGATCACCGCGCACTGGAGATCGTTGACGCCGAAGTGCAGATCCACCTGGCTGGTCGGGCTGGCGCAATCGCGCCAGCTGGTGCCGATGTTGGCGAAGTTGTCGAGAAAAAGTCTGGCGATGGCCAGCGTGCGCAGTTCATCGATGGCCGTCGGCTCCTCGGCGACGATGGCATCCACGGAGCGAAAGGCCAAAGGGACGAAGGAGAGAAAACCACCGGTTCGATCCTGCTGGTCACGAAGTCGCGCAAGGTGGGCAATGCGATCCTCCCGGTTCTCGCCATAGCCGAACAGCATTGTCGCCGTACTGGGCAGACCGAGTTCATGAGCGGTGGAGTGGATCTCAAGCCAGCGCTCGAGCCAGGGATGTCCCGCTGCCGATTGAGTACCGATCATTTCGCGAAACAGCTTCGCGCCGCCACCGGGCAAACAGCTCACACCGGCCTCCTGCATCTCGCGGAGAACACTCTCGATCGGTTTGCCGGTCAGTCGGGTGAAGTGATCGATCTCCACGGCGCTCCAGGCCTTGATATGAATATCCGGATGGGCGGCCTTCAGATCCTGGATGATCCCGAGATACCAATCGTAGTCCTTGACCGGATGTATGCCGACCACGATCCGGATCTCGGTTGCGCCGTCCGCCATCATGTCGGCTGCAAGCTGTAGAATCTCCATCCGACTCAGGGTATAGCCATTCAGGTCGTGCACCGGCGCGGCGAACGAGCACAGTTTGCAGTCGCCCGAATAGATGCAGAGATTGCTGGGGTTGAGGTGACGATTGAAATTGAAATAGACCTTCAGACCATGCCGACGGCGATTGGCCTGATCGGCCAGACGGGCCAGGCCGAACAGGTCGTCCCAGTCGTACAGCGCCAGAGCGTCCTTGGCGGTCAACCGCTCGCCTGCGGCCAATTTCTTAGTAATAGGGAGGGCGACCAAGCGCACACCTCTTTCCTGCGCTCAAGTCCGGATCGGGCGGATGCACGGCATCGACACCTGTCCGGGAATGACTTGTCCCCCCAACGACCATCCTTGACCGTACTGGCGACAGAGCATAATCTCCCGACGGCAACTAACCTGGATGGTACCTGATGGAAACCAAGTATCCCGACACGTCGGAGTCAACCGCTTCTTCACTTTCATCGCTGCTCCTGGTGATTTTCCTGCTCGCCGGTTGCGGACAAGCGCTGCGGGATACTCACTGCGCCGCCGACACGCTGCCGCCGCAGCTGGTCGAGCTCAATCTCAGGTCGCCCGCGATAGAATCGGCAGCGCACATCGACTCGCTGCTCGCACTGGAAACGACTACACCCACAGCGAAACGGATAGGACTCTGGGCCCGCCGCTTTCTCGCCTCCCCCGACGCCTCCTATCTGTTCGGGGTCAAACCGGAGGGGTATGTCGCCGAAGGTTTGATCGTCCAGGATCATAAACTCGATTGCGTGAGCCTGATGTACCGCTGCACGGAGCTGGCCCGGGCGCATGATCACAGACATGCGCTGGCGGTGGCCCTGGCCACCCGCTTCGCCGGTGCCGACCCCAATTCGCTGTCCGACCCCGCGGGGCGTCTCGACTACGACCACCCTGCCCATCTGGACTACAGCATCGATATGATCCGTTCGGGACATTGGGGGCGGGATGTCACCCGCTCCCTCACCGGAGCAAAACCTGATGCGCAGGGCACCAGCCGTTATCCCGCCGACAGTGTCTGGTATGTGCCGCAGGATCGACTGCGGCAGGATGAACTGCGCGAAGGGGATGTGGTCTGGCTGATTCTGTCTCCGACACATAAAGCCGCCCGGCGCTTGCGCGACGACTACGGCCTGATGATCGGACATCTGGGACTGGTTGTCATCATTGAGGACCGCCCCTGGCTCGTCCATGCGGCCAGCAGCGACCTGGAGGGGTGGTATTCGGGTGGACGTGTGGTCGCAGCCCCGCTGTCGGTTTACCTGGAGAGGGTAGAGCGGTATTACGGCATCAAGGTTACCCGTTTTTGACGGGTGGCGACATCTCGATCCAGGCCAAACCCTCCTCGCTGGACAACCAGTCGCGGATATCACCGAATGTGGTGAATTCGATGCAGGCGATCCCGTTCTCCCCGCACCAGGTTTTGAGACCGTCCTTGGCGAAAACCAGATCGGCATGGGTGGCGGGACAGCGATCAGTAGTACCATCGCCGATATAGATCACCCGCTGTCCGCTCTCCCTGGCGGTCACCAGCCAGTGACTCTTGCAGTGGTTGCACTGCTTCTTGATCCTGGGACTGAGGGCGGGTTGGACACTCCAGCGCAAAGCCGAGTTCACATCCAGGTCGTTGGCCCGGACAGTCAGCCCAAAGATGTCCTCCCGCTCCAGGACAGCGCGGATGAGCGGAAAGAGGCCGCCTGAGAGAATCTCCAATGGCCAGTTCCTCTCGGCACAGGCGGTGACGAATGGGGCAAACTCAGGATCCACGGCGATTTTCGACAGAACCAGGTCGCGGGCCTCCTCCCACGAGGCCCGGATCATGCTGATCTCCTCCTGGAGGCCCCGCTCCTCGGAGTAGCGACCATCCTCCACCTTCTTCTCGATCTCCAACCAGCCGGGGCCGGCGTAGTGATCCAGGAGAAAACACAGCGTATCCTCCTCGGTGATGGTGCCGTCGAAATCAACAAAGACCCTTATATCCATTTTGTGTCCTTTCGGCTCTCTACCCTTGAACTCCCCATCCAACCAAGCTAGAATTCCGCTTTTCCGGGAGTTCGTCATGCGTGAGCGACAACTGACTCTGAACAGCCCTGTCGGCGAGCTTACAATGTCCGCCACCTGCAGGGGAATCTGTTTTCTCAACTGGGATCCGGTATCGGTCCAGGAGTCGCAGCAGAGTGAGGACTCTCCCGAAAAAGAGGATGAGATCCAGGACCATTTGGCACGCGGACAGAGGTGGCTGTCAGTATTCTTCAACAGTGCCGATCCGGGACCTCCACCGACACTGGACTTAGCAAGATACGTGCAGAGTGAGTTTGCCTTGACGATCTATAATGCCCTGCTGACGACCCGCAGGGGGACCACACTCAGTTATGGCGAACTGGCCGCGCTGGCGGGCAGATGGGGAGCGGCACAGGCGGTGGGCACGGCGATGTCCAGAAATCCGCTGCCGATCTTCATCCCCTGTCATCGGGTAATTGCCGCCAACGGTGGCCCGGGAGGCTTTTCGGGGGGGCTAAAAAGGAAAGTTCAGTTATTGTCTTTGGAGGGGAATGGGTTATTTTCATCTGTCAATATGACTCGCCAGAATAGGGTTGAGAGCGAATCTATCTCTAAAACAAATAGTCTTTCCAGATCTCGAGCAAAGTGAAGTCCAAGATGTCAGATAACAAGCCGCAAGCAAAGTATCTCAAGGATTACCGACCCTCCGATTACATCATCGACACAGTCGAACTGCAATTCGACCTCGGAGAGGATTTCACGACCGTCAAATCCACGCTGGCGATACATCGCAACGGGGATCAGACCTCAGCCGACGCCCCCCTGGTTCTGGAGGGTGTCGATCTCGAATTGCTGGGGATCAGTCAGGATGGCCAGCCCCTCGCCGCTGACAGATTCATCGTCACCGACGAGAACCTCACACTCACCGACCTGCCTGCGAGCTTCACTCTGGTGATCGACACGAAGATCGATCCAGGGAGGAATACGAGTCTGGAGGGTCTATACCGATCCGGCGGCAACTTCTGCACCCAGTGCGAGGCTGAGGGCTTCCGCAAGATCACCTATTTCCTCGATCGCCCCGATGTCATGGTCCGCTATACCACCATCATTACTGCCGACCGCGACAGATATCCGGTGCTGCTCTCCAACGGCAACCTCGTTGATGAGGGTGTGAACGACAATGGCACCCATTGGGCGCGTTGGGAGGATCCCTTCCCCAAGCCCAGCTACCTGTTCGCCCTGGTGGCCGGCAAACTGGTCTGTCTGGAGGATTCCTTCCGGACTATGAACGATCGTGACGTCACCCTGCGGATCTGGGTGCGGGAACCGGATCTTGATCGCACGCCACATGCCATGACTTCGCTGATCAAATCGATGAAATGGGATGAGGAGGTCTATGGTCTGGAATACGATCTCGACATCTTCAACATCGTGGCGGTGGATGATTTCAACATGGGCGCCATGGAGAACAAGAGCCTTAACATATTCAACTCCAAGTACGTGCTCGCCAAACCGGAGACGGCAACAGATACCGATTACGTCAACGTCGAGGGTGTGATCGCCCACGAATATTTCCACAACTGGACGGGCAACCGCGTCACTCTGAGCAGCTGGTTCCACCTGAGTCTCAAAGAGGGCCTGACGGTGTTTCGCGATCAATGCTTCACCGCGGACATGAACTCGACCGCAGTGGAGCGGATCAACAGCGTCACCACCTTGCGCGCCAGTCAGTTCCCCGAGGATGCCGGTCCCATGGCCCACCCCATCCGTCCCGACTCCTATATCGAGATGAACAACTTCTATACGACCACCGTGTACGAGAAGGGCGCCGAAGTCATCCGGATGATATACACCCTGCTGGGTCCCGACGCCTATCGCAGGGGGATGGACCTCTACTTCGAGCGTCACGACAACTGTGCAGTGACTACCGACGATTTCGTCGACGCCATGGCCGACGCCTCTGGAGTCGATCTGGAGCAGTTCCGTCTCTGGTACAGTCAGGCGGGCACACCCAGACTCTCCGTCACCCGCTCCTTCGATGAAGCTGAACAGGTCTTCTCCATGACGGTGAAGCAGAGCATCCCCGATACGCCGGGGCAAAAAGACAAGCAACCTATGCATATCCCCATGGCGATGGGGCTCCTCGCTGCCGATGGCACCGAGATCCCCCTGCAGCTGGCGGGCGAATCGGTGGCCCTCGGCGGATCCAGGGTTCTGGATATCACCCAGGCCGAGGAGACTTTCCGCTTCGTCAACGTAACCGAGAAACCGGTTCCATCCCTGCTGCGCGGTTTTTCAGCCCCTGTCTATCTGCACACCGACCTTGAGCACGCCGAACTCAGTTTCCTCATGGCCAACGACACCGACAGCTTCAACCGCTGGGAGGCCGGTCAGGCGCTGGCCACCGACCTGCTGCTCAATCTCATTGCCGATCATCAGGCAGGTCGGGAACTGAAGGCCGACCCCGTATTGATTACGGCATTCCGCAGCGTTCTCGAGAATCGTGATCTCGACCCTGAACTGGCGGCACTGGCAATGGTCTTGCCTAATGAGAAGACTTTGGCCGAGCACGTCGAACAGATCGATCCCGTCGCAATTCACGAAGTTCGCGATTTCCTGCGGTTGACAATCGGCAGGGAGCTCAGGGATCTCTTCCTGGAGACCTACCATGCAAACCACATCGAGGGCGAATACGACATCGCTCCGCTTTCGATGGGACGCCGCTCACTCAAGAACCTTTGCCTTAGTTATCTTCTGACGCAGAACGACGAGGCGAGTCGAGCGTTGGCGCTCAAGCAATATCGGGAAGCAAACAACATGACCGACAGCGCTGCCGCGCTTTCGATCCTCTGCAACACTGATTGCCCCGAGCGGTCGGTTGTTCTGGATGACTTCTACACGCGCTGGCAAAGCGATCCGCTGGTTCTCGACAAATGGTTCACGCTTCAGGCGACCAGTTCGCTGCCGGATACACTGGACACGGTAAAAACGCTGCTTGAGCACGAGGCCTTCGACATCAAGAATCCGAATCGTGTGCGAGCCCTCATCTCTTCGTTCGCCCACATCAACCAGTATCGATTCAACGCCCCTGACGGTTCGGCCTACGAGTTCGTGGCCGATCAGGTTCTGCGGCTGAACAAGATCAACCCCCAGGTGGCCGCCAAAATGGTTGGCGCCTTCAACAGGTGGTTGAAATTCGATGCGGATCGTCGTCAATTGCTGAAGACACAGCTGGAAAGGATCGTCGCCGAGCCCGAACTCTCACCCAATGTCTACGAGATCGCCTCCAAGGCCCTGGCGATGGAGTAGTGAGGAATGGAAAAAAGCCCCCCCGGTTGTCCCGGGGGGGCTTTTTTTATTAACGGCTCAGCCGCTGACGTTGCTCTCAAACCAGGCAGCGATCATGCGACTCTTGTCACGCACCTCGCGGTTGGGAGTCTCCTTCATCTCCTCCAGCAGCCCGTGGAAACAGAGGCGATTATCCTTGAAAACAAAGAAATAGGCCTCAGTCTGGGTATTGCCGCTCGACGGAGCCGACATGTTGGTCCCCATCCGGGCATTGTACTGAGAGACATTCGCGCTCACCGAGCTGGCATCGCTGTTATCGGAAGCCACTCTGATGTTGTAACGATAGGTCAGATAGGTGACGCCTGCGTCATCAAAGCTGTATTGGGAGATGGGTTCACGCTCGACCTTTTTGACAATATCCTGAGGGCACATCTGCTTGTCGATGGAGTAGAGGCTATCTCTTTGGATGAAATTGCGACTCGTACCACAACCGCTCACCAGACTGGTGATTATCAATATCAGTAAAAGCAAGGTAAGCTGGGATCTTGTTCTTTGAATCATGACTCCTCCTGAAACTGACTGAGGGGGGGGAAATGTCCGGGACTCTGCAAATACACCGACACTGTTCAGCTATTCAATGCAACTCATGGCCCAAATTAAAAACAGACAGCAGAGCTAATGCAGGTACGGAGACTCGGTGAATATTGTTACGATCCTCACCGTTCAATGGTGACATCCATCTGGATAATGATCTGCACTCGAATCTATCTTCCGCACCTTGCCAACGGTCAGTGATCTCATCCCAATTCGCTTCAAGTCGCCAAGTGTAAAGCAGTTCCGGTTTTCCGTTTTCCAGGTTTTCGATCAACCCCAGGAGCCTGCCGGACCGCAGACAGGTTCGCTCCAACCCCAGTTCCTCCCAGATTTCGGTCAGCATCGCAGTTGTCGGATCAGGTTTGCCATCAAGCAGGTGGGTGTCGGGATCCAGATGCCCCCCGGGGACATGGAATTGCCCGGCCCCCTCGGCTACTCGCTGGCTGCGCTGTTGGATCAGCAGCCCTCCATCCGGCGTCCACAATGCCGCACACATCGCCAGGGGGCGTGAGGCGGTGCCGGCGCCAAATTGCGATTCGATCCCGGCCTGCCGGCCGGAGCTGAAGCTCCAGTGGGCATAGCGTGTACGGGCCAACTTGAGCAGCAGCGTTTCATCCTGGAAACTGTGCCCCAGATACTGGGTCAGCGGGCCATCGAAAAGGACTTGCTCCTTCGCGTCAGCCAACCTCCTCCTCCATGCATCCTCGATCTCGGTCTCCAACCCCTCAGGCAGCACCTGCGGCTCCGAATTGAACTCCACTCTAACGCCCGCAGCCGGCAGATCCCCCCGCCAGAGCCAGCGCCATCTCTGTTGCCTCTTCAAAACTGCTCCTCGGGAACGACTCCAGGCCCGGATTCCGATTCGGTCCCCATGTCTATCGACCGCAACCAGCGCCAGGCAATGATGCTGGTCAGTATATCTGCCGCGGCAATGCTCAGGAAGATCCCCACTACACCTGCGAGACGCGAGCCCAGCCAGGCCAGAGGCAGCAGGAACAGGAAGAAACGGGACAAGTTGAGGTAGAGCGCCCGCATGGGTCGTCTTACGGCGTTGAAGGTTGAAGAGGCAATCATGATGATGCCGGTAAAGGGTAGGGCGATCAGGGCCAGCCGGAGGAAATTGACGACACCCGAATTGGTTTCGGGATCGGCCGCAAAGAGATTCGAGAGAGGTTCCGCCAGCAGGCCGATTACAATGAAAACACCGATGCCGAACAGGATCAGGACCCGTCGGGACAGGTTAAGCACCCGGGTCACTCTCTCCGGATTACCCGCTCCCCAGTTCTGCCCGATAAAGGGTGTCAAACCGGAACTCCAGGCAATCGCTCCCACAATGGCGATTTGCTGAATTCGCCCACCTGCGCCAAATGCCGCTACAGCCTGATACCCATGCTCCGCGATCAGACGTGTCAATAAACCCAGAGAGATCGGCACCATGACGTTGTTTAGAGCGGCTGGAGCCCCGATATGCAGAACGGTTCGCCAGTTGCGCAACATCTCAGGTGGCCTGGGCAATGAGAATTCCACCAGTTTTTCGTGCTTAACCAATACGTGCAGTGCCAGAATGAGCACGCTGGCCCTGGCAATCACCGTTGCAATCGCAGCCCCCTTGATCCCCATCGCGGGGATGGGACCTAGGCCGAAAATCAGTATAGGATCCAGTACCATGTTGAACAGAGCCGAGGCGGTCATGATCACTGCCGGTGTACGTGTGTTGCCGGTGGAGCGTATGGCCCCGTTGCCGACCATGGGCACGACGATGAATATGATCCCCAGGTACCAGATCCGCATGTAGCTCTTCAGCAACTGCAGGATCTCCCCATCGGCGCCCAACAGGCGGAAAACGGGGTCCATTGTCAACAGTCCGACGCTCGTGAACAGGGCGACGATGAAGAGGGCAAGCAGCAGACCGTCACGGGTCAGGCAAAGCACCTCCCTGTGACGACCGGCGCCAATCTTCTGGGCAAGAACGGCGGTCATTCCGATCGCCAATCCCAGAGTGATGCCATTGATCAGGAAGACGATAGGGAAGGTGAAGCTGATCGCTGCCAGCTCCTGACTGCCCAAACGGGATACGAAAAACGTATCGGTCAGGTTGAACAGCATAATCGCCACGATGCCCATCAGCATCGGTCCCGCGAGCTTCAGCATGGTCGGGAGGATTGGTTCCGTGAGCAGGTCCACACCGGCTGTCCCCCCCCGTCGAAGGTGTACAGCCTCTCCACGGCTACTCACAAACACACCTCGCAGCCATCGACGGCGGAGCGGGCGACAGCGTCACAGATCCGCAGAGCGGCCAACCCCTCCTCGACGGGTATGGGGTTTTCCCCCTCACCCCGGAGGCATCTCTCCCAATCGGCCAGCAAAGGGACCAGCGCGGGCCCGGGCGGCTCGACGGGCAGGTCACTGATCTCCATGCCCGTTATGAATTGCAGAATACCATGAACCTGATCCCCCTGCAGTTGCCCCTGGTCACCCGTGAACTCGTAGCGACCGGCGCGAGCAGGGCCGACCTTTGACCCATCGATCAATCCCGGCAAATCCCCCTCGAAAAGCAGTGCCCCAGTGAACAGATCCTCGACACCCGGATTATACCGTCGCCACGAGTGGGCATTGACGGCCACCACCTCGCGGCCGGTAATGAAGCGGAGAGCATCGAACATATGAACCGCCGTGTGGAGGATCACTCCGCCGCCGGCAACCGAGGGGTCCTCAAGCCAGGCGTGCTGAGATCGCTCAAGACGCTGACATGCGATCAGAGAGTGCAGACGACCGGCACGGGGCAGCTCCCGGCGCAGGGCAAGGATGATACTGTTGTATCGGAGAGTCTGGGCTATGGTGAAAGGGCAATCGCAAGCGCCCTGATGGGCGGCAATGGCCTCTTCGGCTCGAGGGACATCAATGGCCAAAGGTTTCTCCAGCAGCAACGGTTTGCCCGCTTTGCCGCAGGCGCGGGCGATAGCCGGATTCAGGTTGGGGGTCGTCGCCACGATTACTGCCTCTACCCGGTCATCGGCCACCAGGGCACGCCAATCCCGGTGCCAGACACATCCCCACCTCCGCCCCTGCTCCTCACCTACAGCGGAACGGCGACTGATCGCCGTCAGCTTCAGACCCGGCAGATCATTGATGATATGATTCGCGTAGCGACCGCCATGCAGACCGCTTCCGATAATGCCGACCCCTATCGGAGTGCTCATCTCTTCTCCTAAGGAGATAAAAAAAAGGCCCGGAATATCCGGGCCTTCAGGGTGGTCGCTAGCGGGGAATGTCAGCGACTATCGCCGGGGAGTCACTCCCGACATGTCTCCTATCGGTCGCACATGTGCGAACCTTGAGCATGAAAGTTTTTTCTAACGCACATTTCATTCTCAACACAATCCCCGCTGCAGATCAGTAGAGGAACATAGGTAAGCCCAGAGCTTCCAGGACCCTTGTACGATACTGCTCCACATCGTAAAATTTATCGACTTCAACCCGCTTGATACCCGTGATCGTGTCCTTGATGGGGATCTTGCTGTAGCGGCCATCCTTCAGACACACCATGTTGCCATACTCTTTGGCGAGTAGCAGCTGTATGGCCAGGGCGCCGAAGTTGCGACCGACCATCTGGTCCGTGGTGTCGGGCGCGCCGCCCCGCATCAGGTAGGCCAGCTGCTGATAGATGATATGCTCGCCGGTGTGGGCGCGGATAAAATCGGCAGTGTGACGACCGATACCGCCTAGTTTGCGGTGACCGTAGGCATCGGGCGCACCATGTTCGATCACATCGCCACCCTTGAGCATCGCCCCCTCACTGATGGTCACGACTGCGTAGGAGCTGGGATTGTCCTGTTTGTCCTTGGCCAGGTACTCCGCCAGCGTTGCGGGGTCGAAAGGTGATTCGCTGATTATGACCCGATCGGCGTCGGCCAGCCAACCGGCGATCAACGAGGTCTCACCACTGTTGCGTCCGAAGAGTTCGACGACGAGTATCCTCTCGTGACTGCCCGCCGATGTCCTCATGTTGTTGATCATCTCGACGCTGCGAGACAGCGCTGTGCTGAACCCGATGCAGTAGTCGGTGCCGAAGACATCGTTGTCCATGGTTTTGGGGATGGCCACGACTTTGAATCCCTCGCGCGAAAGACGCTCGGAGAAACTCAGAGTATCATCACCACCAATTGTGATCAGAGCGTCAAGACCCAGCTTTTCGCAGTTCTCCAGAATAACCGACGTCGTATCGATTTTCTCCGAATCGTCGGCCTCGAAACGGGAGACGAGGTGGACGGGCAAGCCACTGAAGCGAACCGATGCAGGATTGACGCGACTCGTATGGAGGAAGGTCCCCCCCGTACGGCCAATTTTGCGAACCAGACCCTTACTCAACGGGAGTACATATTCAGCTTCAGATTCGGGATTCCCCATTTGCAGGTTGAGCAATCCGCCCCAACCGCGTCTTATGCCGACGATCTCGATGTTCTCATCTATCGCCCTTTCGACGGCAGTTCTGATGCAAGGGTTCAAGCCCGGAACATCACCACCGCCGGTCAGAATACCAATCCGCTTGGTCAAAGGAGCACCTCCCGCTATATTGTATTCAGTTCAGGGATTCTGGAGGATTACAGTCAGGACCCCAGAAGAGCATTCTACTCCCAGAATCACACATCTGCAAGCAAACCCAAGAGGCAAGATGATGAATATTTCAGATAATCGATTTAAATGCCCTGCCAGTATTCTCCTTTTCGCCCTGTGCCTGCTGATCGGATGCAGCGGCATTTCCAGCAGCAATGTGGGCACGCCATCCGGACAGGACATCCGTGAGTTCGATGCGGCGTTGGCATCCTTGCATATCGGAATGCCGGCAGACTCAATCCCGATTCTCTTCAAACTGGCGCAGCTGAAGGGCGATGTGGGCATATTGCACACAACGCGAATCGTTACGGCCGATATGACCCGGATCACTTATACGCTGGGTTGGAAATTTGACCCCTCCCACCAGACCGGCTACAAGACTCTGGAGGACATCGATGAGGAGGATGCTGCGGTCGTAACCGAAAATGGGAGGGTAGTCGAAATCACTTTGTTCGATTAACCCGACTCCGTTTTCGATGATGCGATCGGGATTGCAAGTACAGGCGAGTATGCGCATCTGGACAACAAAAAAACGCGACGGTGATCGTCACCGTCGCGTTCAGTTTCGGCGAGGTTGTCTTCAGGAGCAGCCCATCGAGTTTCCGCAGTTATAGCAGCGGTAGCAGTTGCCGTTACGGACGGTAATCGCCCCGCAGACATCACAACTGGGTGCATCCTCCTGGAAGTGGGCGAATTGCTCATCGAAACCATCAGAGCGTTCACCTTTCCTGTTGCCGTCGATATCGCCTCCCGGAGAGTTTGTCAGCGTGGCGCCACTCGCCGGGGAGGATTTCATCTCCTCGATTCCGCCATTACCATTGCCAACGATCTCCTCGACCTTGGCCACAGCACCGGTTTTGACGGTCTCGACATCACCGTCGTCAGCCAGATTCCCACCGGTATCGTTCGTGAAGTTCTGCAATGCGGCCTGCCCTTCACGGAACCCCTCGACGAAATTCAGCGCGAGCCAGCGGAAGATGTAATCCACGATGCTCTTGGCCAGAGGGATGTCGGAATTCTGGGTGAATCCGCTGGGCTCGAAACGGCTATGGATGAACTTGTCGACCAGCACGTTGAGCGGCACTCCATACTGGAGTCCCATCGAGACGGCTGTGCCGAAGGCGTCCATCAATCCGCCAATCGTGCTGCCCTCCTTGGCCATCGTGATGAACAACTCTCCGGGTTTGCCGTCATCGTAGAGACCGACGGTGAGGTAACCCTCGTGCCCCTGGATGTCGAACTTGTGGGTCAGGCTATGCCGAGTGTCGGGCATCTTCCAGCGCTGAGGCGTGACCGTGGGCGCGACTGCCTGACTTTCATCCTCCTCAATATCATTGGACGCTTCGATCTTGGAGGTGCTCAGAGGTTGACTGCGCTTGGAGCCATCGCGATAAATCGCTACGGCCTTCAGCCCCATCCGCCATGCATCGGAATAGATGTTCATGAGTTCATCAACCGTAATCTCATGGGGAACGTTGACGGTCTTGGAGATCGCACCGCTGAGATACGGCTGCACAGCAGCCATCATTTTGAGGTGAGCCGAGTAGTGGATGAACCGTTCACCCTCAGTAGCCTTGAAGGCGCAGTCAAAGACCGTCAGATCCTCATCTTTGAGGAATGGAGCGCCCTCGATCGTGTTCTTGGCGTCGATATAATCGATAATAGCCTCGATGTTGGAGGGGGCATACCCCAACACCTGCAACGCCTGCGGAACCGTGCGGTTGACGATCTTCAGCGTGCCGCCGCCGGCGAGTAGCTTGTACTTGACCAGCGCAATGTCGGGTTCGACGCCCGTGGTGTCGCAGTCCATCATGAAACCGATTGTACCGGTTGGCGCCAGTACCGTAACTTGAGCGTTGGCGAACCCATGCTCGCGACCGAGTTCCAGGGCCTGATCCCAGCTGTTTCTGGCAGTCGTCAGCAAATGGTCGGGTACAAGATCGGCCTCGATACCATCGACAGCCGCACGATGACGGGCGATCACAGCCAACATCGGCTCCCGGTTGATGTCGTACCCGCGGAAGGGTGCTTTCAATCCGGCGATCTCGGCGCTGATGGCATAGGCCTCGCCCCCCATGATCGCTGTAATGGCGGCTGCATAATTGCGACCGATATCACTGTCGTAGGGCATGCCGGAGGCCATGATCAGGCTGCCAAGATTGGCGTAGCCCAATCCGAGAGGGCGATAGAAATGGCTGTTCTTGGCAATCAACTCGGTCGGGTAACTCGCGCGATCGACGATGATCTCCTGACACAGTGTGATCACCCGAATCGCCCGCTGAAAACTCTCGACTTCGAATTCACCGGTCGGCGTTCGGAACTTCATCAGGTTCAGACTCGCCAGGTTGCAGGCGGAATCGTCCAGGAACATGTACTCGCTGCAGGGATTGCTGGCATTGATCGCCCCCGAATTGGGGCAGGTGTGCCATGAGTTGATGGTACTCTCATACTGAATACCGGGATCGCCGCAAATGTGCGTACCATTGGCAATCATCCGCAGCAGGTCACGCGCCTTATACCGATCGACAACCTCACCAGAGGTGACCGCGAAGGTCTCCATGTCATCATCGGACTCCGTCGCTTCGAAGAACTCATCGTGCGCTCGGACCGAGAAGTTGGCGTTCTGGAACATGACGGACCCGTAAGCGTCGCCGTTGTAGTTGCCATCATAACCCTGCTCGATAAGCGCCCAGGCCTTCTCCTCCTCCTCACGCTTGGCGTTGATGAATTCGGCGATATCCGGGTGCGAGATCTTCAGGCTCTGCATCTTGGCTGCCCGGCGCGTTTTCCCGCCGGACTTCACCACTGCTGCGATCTGATCGTAGACACGCATGAAGGAGAGTGGACCGCTCGGTCTGCCGCCACCCGACAGTCTCTCCTTGGAGCTGCGGATCGTCGAGAGGTCGGTTCCGGTCCCGGAACCCCACTTGAACAACATCGCCTCGGCGGTCGCCAGGCGCATGATGTCCTCCATGTTGTCATCGACGGACTGAATGAAACACGCGGAACACTGGGGGAATTCGTAACTCCGGATAACCCGGTCGACGGTGCGCGTCTCCGGACGATAGCGGTAGCCACCGGCGCTGCCGGCGACCTTGTTCACATGGTAGAGCCCCAGATTGAACCAGACGGGGCTGTTGAACGCCACGTACTGGTTAACGAGCAGATGGCACAGCTCATAGTACATGCATTCGGCATCGTCAGCCGTCCGGATGTACCTGTCCTCCAAGGCCCAGTCCGCCAAGGTGCGCGCAACACGATGCACCAGTTGACGCACGGAGTACTCCCGCTCCGGTGTTCCCTGGGTACCATAGAAATACTTGGAGGCGACGACGTTCGTGGCCAGCATGGTCCAGCTTGCGGGAACCTCCACATCGCTTTGCTCGAAGATCACCTCACCATTTTCATCCGTGATCGCAGCCCGGCGACGTTCCCACTTGATCTCATCAAAGGGGTGCTTATCGGGTTTGGAGAAATAGCGCTGAATCCGGAATTCGCCAGTGGCGGCATCGGAGATTTCGGCGTCGATCCTCTTATCGGCCTGGGACTGATGAGTTGTGCGGCTGTTGCTGGGTTCCATGGTCCTCTCCTGGACATTATCCTGTAGGGCTCTCTGATCAGGCTGCGCTGACCGTTGGTCTCTTTGTATCACATCGATGAACGGGAATACACACCCCTGAGTGTGAAATCTGGCTCGATGGAACAATGAGGGTGCTAATTCTGATGGATTTGACAGACGAAAACACCTAAACCACTGATGTTCCAGTGGTTATCATTTCAAGCCACCCACTACATCTTGGGGATAGCCCAGTTGTAAACCACGATATGCAGAGTCGTCCAGATGAAAATGCAGAGGAGCATCACTTTTGTGGGTGTATGTCAATTTAACTGGAGGTGCGTGCTCAGATCGAGGTGCACAATGAAAACCCCGGGGCCAAAAATGACTCCGGGGATTGCGGTTGTCCAGATGTAAAACTAAGAAGAGTGGCAGGTTTTCACCTGTCATCTTGGACAAACATGAGTCTACCACGTTGGTATATATGGGTCAACAATCAGTCAGTAATACAGCGGCTAATTCGCTCCGCGAACTGCTGCAGATCATTGGAGTCCGATGTCCCTGGCGTCCAGGGAGAGCATAACGAATCACCATGCCACCGGGGTAGCAAATGCATGTGATAATGGAAGATAACCTGGCCGGCCGCCTCTCCGTTGGACTGGTGGAGATTGAGACCATCCGCCCCGGTTTCCCTGATCAGTACCGGGGCAATTTTCTGAGCTGCAGCCATGATCGCGGCGCTATCCGCATCGGTCAGGGCAAAAAGATCCTTCGAATGGAATCTTGGAATAATCAGGGTATGCCCCCGTGTTCCGGGATTGATATCCAGGAAGGCCAGCACCCGTTCATCTTCGAAAACCTTGAATGCAGGCAGGTCGCCACTGGCGATTTTACAGAAAATGCAATCCATTTTTCCACCTCCTGAGGATGATCATTACCCTTTCCGGTCCTGGTGTAAAGCCACGATCGCAGGTATCCCCCGAAAGAGAGACAATTACTTGCTCAACCCTGCATTAACCGTTATTCTGCGAAATAATATGGAGGTAATCAATGGTCGCGTCTGACGCCCCAACCAGAGTCGTCCTCAGGATGGCGCTCGTACTGTTTTTCACTCTGTTCATGTTTATGCCAGGTTCTCAGGTTCAGGCATCGGGGAGAGTGGAGACTCTGTCCCGCTTCCTGGAATACGACCAGACTCAAAACATCCTTGTCTATGAAATCACGCTAAGAAACCTGGAGCAACTGCCAGTCAGCGATATAGAGCTTACAGCCCTCCCCGCCTGCGAAGAGGGGATTCTTGAGGTCAATGAACTCAGGAAAGAGCAACGGGTCAGCCGCCGTTTCACGTTCAAGATAGAACCGGGCAAGAGTCTGTTTCAGCCGCGATTCCGGTTGGAGTACACCAAGCAGGATGGTGAACGGGTTTATATCGAGCCGAGCAAATCCCATATTGCCGTCTCTATCGATTTCAGCCACGTCGATGTAGCCAAAGGATTGGTAGCTCTCAAACTGTCAATTACCAATCCCAATGAGGAAAGCCTGATCTTCATTGAGTTGAAAACCGAGAATCCAAAGATCGAGGAGGGGACAATGACCCTCGGGGATTTGAAACCTGGTTGCTCGATCCATAAGGAGATCCTTTTCAGGACCACGCCCGGGGATGCATTCTTCAATCCGACCCTTTATCTGAACTACCACGCCTTCCAGACCAGCGGGACCAAGTTCCACAGGAATTTCTATACAGTCCTGCAGTCCGATCTCAATCGCGTCGAAGCCGCTTTGAAGGAGCGCAATGCCAGTTCAGTTAACTGACTGTCATCAACCGGTCATAATCAGGAAGCTGTGAGCGACAATCGACGCCAGTAAAGATTCTTTCCGGTGCAAAAATAATTTGCCCATCCAGCCCTCCGATTGCCCAGCTGCAGCTGGCGGATAATTTCCATCCAACCATAACTGATTGCATACCATAAGGATAGAGATGCAGCGTTATTTTGCCTGGGTCAAGGCTTGGCATGTAGTGTGCAAAAGGTAGTTTGCCCGAGTATCCGGTATCATTCCAAAGGCTTCAAGAAGGCAGGGCGTCATGGGGATCCTTCCTTCTTCTGAGATCAAGAGACCTTGAGGCGCTTGATCTCACGTCAAGAGGAGTGGTGGCAAAGCTCTTCCACATAGTGGAAGAGCTTTTTTTGTGCTCTACCCTGGGCCATAAAAAAAGGCTCTATCGCAAGCGATAGAGCCTAGCCACCACTCCTTCTGACGTGAGGTCATTTAAATTGCTTAAACAACCTCTAAAGAGAGAAAGGAGTCCCCATGATGCTCCTGTCCCCCTACAGCCTTTGGAATGATACCGGATACTCGGGCATATAGGCTTATGCACAGCCTGTGCCAGACAATAATCCACAAGCACGATTCGCCCCTGCCCTATCCTCTGTGTTTCCAACAAGATAGGAGACGGATTAAAATCAGCTGAATTCCAGGATCAGAGAACTAAATATGCAATGCGTAAAATAGAAGAGGGTGCGTAAAATTTCTTTACGCACCCTGGCAATACTGGATATTCACAATCGTGAAATTTACTCGCCTTTTTCGTTGTGACCGGTGATATCACTGTCGAAGTTCACGGCCTTACCGTAAGTCCGCCCGAAGAAGAGAGTGATGGGATCCTCCCCTTCAATCAACCACAGGAATTTCACCTGATCTTCATCCCGGATAATGGCTTCCGAGGGGGTCAACAGGCCAAAAACGTTTTCATCGTTAACGACCGCAAAGTGGATAGTAAGTTTCTGGGTTGTGACAACCACAAACTCCTCTCCATTAGCCTCGAAGAAGGTCATACCCTCATCCAGAACTATATCGACCCCTCCACCCTCATTGGCAAACACACCCGATACGATTCCAACAAGAAAGAGAACCATAAGCGAGAGTTTCATTATATTGCGCATCCGGAACCATCCTTGATAGTTTTGTGCACTTGGGATATGACACTGTGCGTTCATACACTATCCGCAGTCATGGGTTAAATGTCAACTTCCCTCTTCTGAATTATATCACATTGCTTCAGTCTTCGATAGAGCGTAGGTTTACTAATTCCAAGTAATCTGGCCGCCTGAGCTTTGCTCCCCACATGTTTGACCAAACTATGAGCCAAAAAAGCCAGAAGAGGTTCCTCCAACGGTTGCTCTTCGGTAAAGTTGCTGGATTGAATCACCATTTCGGCAACCTCATCCAGGCTGCGGCTTGACAGCGCTTCGACCTCCTCCTCCAGGAAATCCTCCGGCAGATCCTCGATTTGAATTATCAACCCCCGCGACAGAATAACACCGGAGTTAATCACATTCTTCATCTGCCTTACATTGCCCGGCCAGGAGTGCTTGAGAAACAACTCCAGGACATCAGGCGACAGACGTTTCAGAGTAATATCCTGCTCCCGACAAACCGTCTGCAGGAAGTGATCGATCAGGAGGGGGATATCCTCACGCTTCTCCCTGATCGGGGCCGTTTGGATGCGTAAAACATTGATCCTGTAGAACAGGTCCTCCCGGAACTGCCCCATCTTGACCTCAAGCGCCAGGTCCTGATTGGTTGCCGCCAGCACCCGCGCTTTGCAGCTGATGCTCCTCGTCCCGCCGACCCTGGTGAACTGCTTGTTCTGGAGGATTCTCAGCAGTTTGGCCTGCATTTCGACCCCCATTTCACCGATCTCATCCAGGAAAACCGTACCGTCACCCGCCTCCTCGAAAACACCGATGTGCCGGTGACTGGCTCCCGTGAACGATCCACGCTCATGCCCGAACAGGGTACTCTCCAGCAAAGTTGCCGGGATAGACGCACAGTTCACGGGGAGGAACGGTTTCTCCATCCTGCCACTGAAATGGATACTCCGGGCAACCTCCTCCTTGCCGGTACCCGATTCCCCGGTAATCAGCACTGTTGCGTCAACATCCTTCACCTGGCTTATCAGTTTGCGCAGGCGCTGCATATCACGCCCCTTGCCGATCAGATTGAAGCTCTTGGGGGTGGATTCTCCTCGCGGTTCTCCGGCGTCCGATTCCTGTATTCGATAACTATGAAGACCGTGCGAGAACATCCGCAAAGAGACCAGTCTGGCAAAGCTGGCCAGGAAATCCAGTTCATCCGCATCGCAGTCACCCATATCCCTCTCCAGCGCCAGTACGGCACAGATCACTTCGTCCGAGGATATCGGTATCTGTAACCGTTGACGCACGCCCCCCTCGATCTCCACGGATTCGGCCGTGGGTGAAGCGTCGCCCCCCCCCGCTCTCCTCGCACTCTCGAGCCATTGCTCTTCATCGGGAAAGCTCTGCGTGGAGATCATCTCGACATCGGGCAGCTGGGGAAACGGTCTGAGCAGACAGATGGCCAAGCGATGGTAGTTGAATGATGACTGCAACAATGCCAGGATCTTGTGTATCAACTCCTCAAGCTCCCCCTGTCCACTTATCAGATTCAGGATCTGATACAGACTGGCCAGACGCTCCTTCCCCTCACCTTTGATCCTGTCCGTAAAATAACCTACATGCTGCTGCAATCGGACCTGCAGCGAATCCCATTCGGATATCATGGCGGTGACCTTCCGACGCTCGATGATCTCCGTCGCCTGCCGCAGGCACTCCCGCGCCTCAACCTCCAGACCATGATCCAGCTGCAGCAGACCTATCCTGCAATATACTCGCGCCAGCCACTCGTACTTATCCAGAGTCGAGAGGATATCCGCAGCCATTTCGAAGGATTTGACCGCGGCGACCTTATCCTTCAGAGCCAGCCAGTAGTCCCCTTCGAATATCCGGATTCTCGCCTCCTCAAACCGATCACCGACCTTCCAACTGACCTCCAGCCCCTCCTTGATCGTCTGCTGCGCTTTGCCCAGATTCCCCTGAGCCAGCAACACCGACGTCAAGCGGCGCAGGTTTGTCGTCAAACCGGTATGCGCTTCGATCTCGCGACAGGTCTTGATCGCCTCATCCAGGTAGCGCTGCGCCTCATCGTATTCCTCCCGCTCCAGGGAGATCTCCCCGAGGAGCCCCGTCACTTCGGAGCCGATCTGGACATTGCCGACCGTACGGTTTAGCTCCAGACACTCCAGACACTGCCCCCGCGCAGTATCAAGATCGTTCATCATCTCGAAGCTGATCAATGCGACATTGTAGAGACTGACCAGATAGCCGGGATAGTTCTTGAGCCGCTTCTTGATGGCCATGCTGCGCTTGAAATAATCGATAGCGAGCGGCAAGCGCTCGGTCCAGCGGTAGAGATTGCCCAGATTATTGAGGCTGGCGGCGATACTGTTCTCGTTCCCGGCCCGTTCCCGCAAGGCCAGCGCTCGTTTGTAGTAGGTCTCGGCCTCGGTCCAGTTCGCCAGGGCCCATTGGGCGGCCCCAAGCGTATTGTATGTCTGTCCCAGCTCCAGGTAATCCTTCTGAGGGTCAAATAGCCTGAGTGCAGCCTCGCAGCGCTCGACTGCCGCATCGTGCTGCCCCAACCGATAGTACATCCAGGCCAGGTCATTATAGAGAACGCCCCGTTCACGTGCGGAGAAATCTTCGCTAAAGGCATCGAGGATTCGTCCAAGGTATTTTACTCCAAGGGCGAATTCGCCACGATTCTCACTGATATCGGCCAGACAGCGCACGAGTTCACTTACCGCCGGCAGGGTGACGGCCTCCCCCAGCAGAGGCAATTCCGGCTTCTTGCCCGACTCCAGCATCAGTTCATCGACAAACTTAGGGTTACCGGTCAGGGATTGCAGCCCTCGCTGCAGTATCTTTTCGGCCTCATCCACCCGCCCCTGCCGCAAATGCTGTCGTCCCAGATGGAGGAAGACAATCCGTTTGCCTACGGTACTCAACTCCCTTTCGACCTTCTCGATAACCAGAGCCGACGCCAACCCATCGACCAAAGGTTCGGAGTCCTGCTTGATCGCCCATTTGAACAGGTCCAGCCCATCGCGCGCCGCCCGCTTCCACATCTCCGCCCCCAAGAGATGCTTGAAGTGGAGTATAGAGCGGATCGGATTCTTGGCGACAGGAGCATTGCTCTCGAACAAGCTGATGCAAAGGCGATGCAGCTCCATTATCCGTGCATGGGCAATGGTCGATTTGATATGCTTCCGCCAGAGGGGATCGCTCAAAGTTACCCGTTGTCCCCAGCCACCCTCAACGGGATCAATCCCCGTGCGCCAGCTCAACCCCAATTCAAGCTCCAGGTGCTCAATCAGGTCGAACAGTTCCATCTCCTCCACCGGGAAGATCCTGGCCAAAAGAGACAGGGAGATGGGCTCCTCCTGGAGGGACAGAATCTCCAGCAAGGGGATATACTGTCGATCCACCCCAGCCAGAATTTCGGGGTAATTCGGCGATTCCGACACAGCCAATTCAATTGTGGCCTCATGCAGAAACGGCAGATCCCGCAGAGTCGCCAGAAACTGCTTCTCCAACCCGGGATCGTCAACAAGTCTTCCGGCGTCATAGACGATGAAGAAGCGCTCGCGGGGCTCTCTGTTTGCGAGCCGCTTCCAGAGAGGGTTGAGTAGGAGGCTTGGGCTTGAGATCTCCTCCAGCATGAAGAAGGTCCTGATACGGTTGGCCTTGGTTCGCCCTTTGAGCCAGAACGTCCCCATCCCCTCCAGCCCCTGTTCGGCGTTCAGCCCCAGCCAGTCCTCGAGATTGCTGCAGCAGTTGCTGAGTGAGCCTCCAGCGACATCCACCCCCAGCAATACGCTCCGCCCCTGCCGCCAGGCACGCACTGCATCCTCCAGCAGCTCTTCGATCTCCGGAGTCAAGTTTGCCGCCTCAGGAACGCTGCTCAACCGATCACCGGCTCCGACGTCATCACGACCGTCTCCGGAGATCGGGCAACTCTCCCAAACGGATTGCAGTGTTGGGCGCAGTTTGTGATCTCGATCAAGGAGCGAAGGGAGGACATCCGCACGGAACGTTTCCCACTCCGGATGGCCGACAGTCACCCTCTCAATCAGGCGTCCAAGGCCATAGATATCCGCCGCTCCCGTATTGCCGCTACCCCAGCGTAATTCGGGGGCACATGCGTCGGCGTCCGCCCCCCCCTCCAGAAGACTGGGATAGTGGAGGTAGACTGGCGGCAGGTAGAGGGGACGGCCGTCGGTGCGCCGCCAAATCAACTCCGGGGGCAGGTGGAAGAGACGGATCCCCTTATCTCTGCATCTGTCCAGATCCATCATCACCCCCTGCAGGAGGTTGGCCAACTCGTCCTGCTCGATTGGCAACCGGATAGGGGCCATGCTCGCCTCGACCAGAGCCAGAACATAGAGGGAATCGTCATGATGCCCGACCAGACATCTGGGGATGGCATCCCCGAGCGCTTTGCGGAACCGTGCCTGCCGGTAGTTGAAGGTGTGGGGATCAAGAAGCAGTTTATCCCCGGGAGGATACAGGAACAGGATTCCGCTCTGTCCCACCAGTATATCGCTGACCCGCCAGGCGCTGTACAATGAAGTTTCATACAGAGCTTCATCAACGTGATATCGAGACAGGAAGATCTGTCCAATCATGGGGTATTGCTCCTAATCCGATCCTGAACCGGTAAAGATACTTTACGTCCAACGATTTTACCGCATGATGACTCCGACTTCCAGTCTTCCTGGCCGAAAAGTGGATCTTTGCTGGTTTTCGACCACTAAGCTGGTTATTCTTCTTTTCAGACCATGTTACGGAACCCAGTGGAAGGAACGCCCCCAATGTCTTCACGACTTCTCTGTTTCGCCTTTCTTGTTATTCTAGTTACAGTTGCATGCTCCGAGAAGAACAGTCCCACCGAGGCCGGGAGTGTCACGCTACAGGTCCCCGATGATTACGGGACAATCTCCGCAGCGGCAGCTCAGGCGCAGGCAGGCGACTGCATAGTCGTAAAATATATCACCGGTGGTTATGAAGAGGATATCACCCTGCCGCCGGGCGTGAGCATGAAGGCCTGGACCAATACCAACGGCATGCGCCCCGGCTATCCGAAGATCGAGGGTGAGGTAACGGTTTTCGATTCCGATGAGAGGACCATCATCGAGGGTTTCCACATTGAAAACGACGCTGGCAACGGTCTCACCGTCCTCAACAGCAGCGCCAGGATCCGGGAATGCTGGCTTCAGCGCTGTGGCGGCGCAGGTATCTCGCTCTCCGGCTTCTCGCCTGTTCACATCAATGACTGCGATCTCGACAGCTGCGGCACCGGCGTCCTGATCAGGGACATCGGCCCCGGCCAGGGTGGGCACTACAGCCGCGACATCTATGATGACGATGGAGCCGCCAGGATATCCGGATGCAACTTCCTGAAAAACGGCGATCCGCAGAACAGCCGACACGTTGTCTTCCACAATGTCGCAGTCGGGGATACGGTGTATGTCTCCCATAACTACTGGCAGGGATCCAATTTCTATGTCTACAACACGGACGATTTCTCTCAGGACGGGATAATAGACACACGTGATGATTACAGTATTTTTGGTCTGGCTGATACCGAGTACTCGTTCTACTGGAATACCGGTGCATACGCCAGAGACTGGAATGACTGACCGCCGCGCGCCACTGCGTCGGTTGCTGAGCGCTCTGGTCATCCTGACCTGCCTGACAACCTCCTGCTCGCTTCGGGTGGAGCCGCCCGTTGAACGTGAGTTCAGCACTATGGGGACGATTGCACGCATCGAGCTCCATGATCCCGGGGCCACACAGGATCTGGGGACCTCCGCCCGGACGGCCGTAGCCGCCGTCTTCGATTCCGTAAGCGTTTTGATGAACACCTGGAGTCCCGATTCCGAGATCTCCCGGCTGAATCGCGCCCCCGCCGATTCCGAGATTACACTCTCACCCTGGCTGAGCCGCTGCCTGGCTCGCGCCGAACAGGCGTACGCCATCAGCGGTGGAGCCTTTGATCCCACCGCCGAATCCCTGATGCGACTCTGGGGCTTCTATCGCCGCGAGGGTCATCTGCCGATCCAGAGTGAGATCGATGCCGCCTTGGCTCAGATGGGTCATTTCTCCCACGACCCTGCAACTCGGTTGCTGACCAAGGGGACCTCCACAACCGCGTTCGATCTCGGGGGCATCGCCAAGGGATTCGCAGTGGACCGCGCCGTCGCAGAGCTGAGAGCGCTGGGGTGCGACAGTGCGCTTGTCGATCTGGGCGGGAATCTGTTCTGCCTGGGCAGTGCCCGGGGCAAGACCGGTTGGCGCGTGGGCATACGCGATCCCGAAAACAAAGAGCAGTTCTTCGCGGGTGTCACGATCAGTGGGCGTGCTGTGGCAACCAGCGGCTCCTATGAACGCTTCGTGACTATCGACGGCAGGCAATACGGGCATATCATGAACCCTGCCACAGGCCGTCCGGCGACAGGGCTGCTCAGCGCCACGGTGATCAGCTCCGAGGCGGTACTCAGCGACGCCCTCTCCACCGCGCTCTTCGTCCTGGGACCGGTCGCAGCGCTTGACCTCCTGGCGACCCCCGTCATGCAAGACATCCAGGCCGTGCTGGTTCTGACCCCCGAGGGTCGGGGTAAAACCCGGGTGCTGGCGACACGATCCCTGACGGACAACCTCACCCTGCTCCCCCAATACCGGAAACGCTATACACTCGAATTCTTTTAAGTCGCGTGTCGCTGCACCCCGCCTGCTACGACAAAGCCCGCGTCTGACGACGCGGGCTTTGTTGCAGGATCGCCAAGTCTCTCCGGTCAGGCCTGGGTGATTTTCTCACCCGGCGCAGCATTGGGATCGACTATATGACACAGCACGCAGCTGCCGCACTCGAGCGACCGCGGCGGCACGTACTCTTCGCCAGCCCGGATCGCCCGTTTCTCCTCCAGTGCATTCATCCCCGCCAGTAGTGCGCCCAGCGCCAGGAATGCCCCCGGCGGGAGGATCATGACCAGGATCGGCGTGTAACCGGATCCGAGAATCGGAAAACCGAGCAACTCGCCGCTGCCGAGGATCTCACGCACGGCTCCGAGCACCATGAGCCCCAGGGTGAAACCCAGCCCCATGCCCACTCCATCCACGATGGAGTCGATCAGTTTGTTGCGGCTGGCAAACGCCTCGGCACGCCCCAGTACGATGCAGTTCACCACGATCAAGGGGATGAACAACCCCAGACTCTTGTGGAGAGCAAAGAAGTAACCGTGCATGACGAGATCGACAATCGTCACGAAGCTGGCGATAACCACGATGAAGGCCGGGATACGCACCTTCTTGGGGATGAAATTACGCAGCAGCGAGATGATCGTGTTGCTGCAAACCAGCACGAAGGTTGTGGCCAGCCCCATGCCGATACTGTTCTCGACGGAGGTCGTCACGGCCAGCGTCGGGCAGAGTCCCAGCAGAAGTCTGAAGATGGGATTCTCTTTCCAGAAACCCCGCGTGAATGTGTTGGCTCGACTCATTAGCGAACCTCCCCGGTGATGATCTTGTCGCGGTTTTGCTCGAAGGTGATAAGGCCGTTCGACACGGCGTCGGCCAGGGCCCGCGCGGTAACGGTCGCACCGGTGAGGGCATCGAGATCGCCCCCGTCCTTCTTGACCTTCCAGTTCGTATTGCTGCTGCTGTGACCCTTGTAGGAGCCGTCGAGCCATTGGGGGTCATCATAGTTGGCGCCCAGACCCGGCGTCTCGGCGTGCTTGAGGATGCGAACGCCATTGGCCTTGCCGTCTGCGGTCACACCCATCATCACTATGATCTCACCGGAATAGCCCAGTTGGGTGTTGGCCTCGAAAGCCACACCCGTAACCTTGCCGCCCGATTTGCCGACGTAAAACTTGCGCGACCGGCCATCGATATCCAGCGTCACGGCATCATCGCCCGGAGCATTATCGAAGGCGGGCAATACCGACTGCACCGCCTCCATGGCCACCTGGAGTTCGGCCAACCTGATCGGCTCCGCCGTCAACGAGGCGATCTGACTCAGCAGAATCGCCGCGACGGCACAGATGAGCGCTAGACGGATCGAAAGATTCAACATCTCCTTCATGCGGTTTTCGCCTCCTGATAGAGCTTGCGAGCGCCGAAGACCCGGGGCTTGGTGAAACGATCGATAAGCGGGGTTGCCGCATTCATGAGCAGAATCGCGAAGCTGACACCCTCGGGATATCCGCCCCACAACCGGATGACGGCCGTGATCAGACCGCAACCGATGCCGAAGACCAGCATCCCCTTGCGGGTCACGGGTGTGGTCACCATGTCGGTGGCCATGAAGAATGCACCCAGAATCAGGCCACCGGAGAGACAGTGGAGCAGCGGTGAAGCGTAACTTCCGGGGGAGGCCAACCAGGCGATGCCCGTCACCAATGCCACCGTTCCGATGAAACCGACGGGGATCTGCCAGCGGATATGACCGCGCCAGAGCAGAAAGATCCCGCCGAGCAACAGGGCGGCGACACTGACCTCACCGAGACAGCCACCGCGCAGCCCGATAACGAGCTGCAGGATCGACGCCCCCTGATCAGCCGGCAGAGGCAGCGTATTGCCCATGCTCAGATACTCCTTGAGCGCACCCAAGGGTGTCGCACCCGTGGCGGCATCGAAGGCGATGATGCTCGAGGGCTTGGCCCAGGTCGTCATCTGCACGGGGAAGGAGATCAGCAGCAGCACCCTGGCAACCAGCGCAGGGTTGAAAGGGTTGTACCCCAACCCGCCGTAGATCTGCTTGGCTATGATGATCGCCACGAATGCGCCGACGAGGCACATCCACCAGGGGCTGGTCGAGGGGAGGTTCATCGCCAACAGGAGACCGGTGACGGCCGCGCTGAAATCCGTAATGCTGCCGGGGCGCTTCAACAGCTTGAGGTATCCCCATTCGAAGAGGAGACACCCGCCGACCGTGATGGCCACAACCCGCAGCGCAGGCAGTCCGAAGAACCAGATACCGACCAGAACGGCTGGCACCAGGGCCCAGAAGACATCACGCATGATGCCCGTAACATCCTGCCCCTTGTGTACGTGGGGCGAAGCGCTCATGACCAGCTTCGGAGGAGCCGCAGGCTTCTCCTTTTTGGGTGCCGGCTTGGCCTCGACAGCTTTATCGCCCTCGGGGGGCGTCGGGCTGGTCTTGGGATCCTTCTCGTCGCTCATGCTAACCTCTCATGCTCCCGTTAAATATCTCCGCTATCCCGGCCTAACCGGCCTGCTGCTGCAGTTTTCTCAGTTCCGCCTTGCCGCGCTTGAAGAGCTGGACCAGGGGACGGTGCGAGGGACAGACGTAGGCACAACTTCCACATTCGATACAGTCATTGACACAAAGCTCGCCGAGTTCGGCGTAGCGATCGCGTTCGGCATATTGACCCAGAGCGCTCGGTACGAGCCCCATGGGGCAGACATCCACACAGGCCCCGCAACGGATGCAGGGACCGGCGGTGAACTGCGTGACCTCATCGGCGTCCAGACACAGAATGCCGCTGGTGCCCTTGATCAGGGAGACATCCAGCGAGAACTGGCTGAAGCCCATCATCGGCCCGCCGAAGATCACCTTGCTCGCAGCGGAGGTCAGCCCGCCGCAAAACGCGATGACATCCTGCAGCGGCGTACCCACGCGGGCGCTGATGTTCTTCGGCTCATTGATGCCGCTGCCCGTGACGGTGGTCACCCGTTCAATCAGAGACCACCCTTTCTCCACGGCCTCCAGCGCCGCCACGGCGGTGCCGACGTTCTGCACCAGACAGCCCACCTCCATCGGCAGGCCACCGGCCGGCACGGTCTTGCCGGTGAGGGCATAGATCAGATGCTTCTCAGAACCCTGCGGGTACTTGACCTCCAGCAGGGCGAACTCGATATCCAGATCCTTGGGGCAGGCGTTTCTCAGAGCCTCCAGGGCATCCTTCTTGTTGGCCTCGACGCCGACATAACCCTTCGTAACGCCCAGCACCCGCATCATCAGGCCGACACCCTCCATCACCTCGGTAGCCTGCTCCACCATGACGCGGTGGTCACTGGTCAGGTAGGGCTCGCACTCGGCCCCGTTGAGGATGAAGGTGTCGATGGGCTTGTCGGCCGGAGGGCTGAGTTTGACGTGGGTCGGGAAAGTGGCTCCGCCCATGCCGACCAGACCCGCCGCCGCGATGGCGCTCTTGAGGTCCTCGGGTGTCTGTTCGCGCCAGAGCCCCAGGGGTTTGACGCCCTCCCAGCAGGTGTCCTCGCCATCGGCGATGATCTCGATCGCCATCTGCATGTTGCCCATCATGTGGGGGAATTCCTTGATGGCCTTCACCTTGCCGCTGGTGGGCGCGAAGACTGGAGCGGACACGAAGCCACCGGCCTTGGTCAGAGGTTCGCCTCTGCCGACCTCCTGCCCCTTCTTGACGATCACCTCGCCGGGAGCGCCGATATGCTGCGAAATGGGGACCACGTAGCGACCGAGCAACGGCATCTTCTCCACGGACGATGCGGCAGTGCTCTTGTTGTATTTGGGGTGGATCCCGCCCTTGAAACGCATGCTTACCTCCGCCGGATAAACCGGGTTAGTGCTGAACAGCCTTTTTGCTCAGATCCAGTTCCTTGATACACGCATTGGGACACTCGCCGATCACGGCAGGGTCCTGAGGCGGGTTGGTGTAATCGGTACTCGCCAGCGCATTGGTCACGACCATGCTGCCGTCACCCGTGAACTTCTCACACTTCTTGCAGCCGATACAGGCGTAGGTGCAGGCCTTGCGGGCCACGCCACCCTTGTCGGTGTTCCGACAGAGGATATGAATCGGCGCACTGGCCGGCACGATCTGGATGATGTTCTTGGGGCAGGCCGTCACACATTTGCCGCAACTCGTGCAGCGTTCCGAAATGACCCGGGCGATGCCGCCCTCGGTCATTTCGATGGCGCCGAAGGGGCAAACCATCTGGCAATCCGCGAGGCCCAGGCAACCGGCGCCGCAGAGCTTGTCGCCTCCACCCACGAGGGCGGCGCTGGCGCAGCTGGTCATGCCGTTGTAGTGGAATTTGGTCGGAGCTGCGGTCGAGTCGCCCTGACAGAGAACCAGCGCAACCGAACGCTCCTTCTCCTCAATTGTGATCCCCATGATCCGGCCGATATCGGCGGCGGTCTCCGCGCCGCCAACGGGGCAGGCGTCAGGGGCCGCCTTGCCCTCGACAACGCCCTTGGCGAAATCGGAGCAACCGGCATAGCCACAACCGCCGCAGTTGGCGCCGGGCAGGATATCACCGATCTCCTCCTGGCGAGGATCAACTTCAACCGCGAAAAACTTGGCCGCTAGGCCCAATCCCAAACCGGCAACGAGTCCCAGACCGGCAAGTACGCATGTCGCAACGATCAAGAGGATGCTCCTTTTCTGGCCCTACTTGACTAGACCTGTAAAGCCCATGAAGGCCATGGAGAGGATACCGGCGGTAACCAGCGCAATGGCGGTGCCCTTGAAGGCCTTGGGCGTGTCGGCGAGCTCGAGCACCTCACGGATCCCCGCGAAGAGCAGGATGGCCAGGCCAAAGCCCAGACCGCCGGCGGCGCCGAAGACGGTCGCCTGCGCGAGAGTGTGCTCATTCTGGATATTCAGCGTCGCCGCACCGAGTACCGCACAATTGGTGGTGATCAGCGGAAGGAAGATGCCAAGCGAGGCGTAGAGCTTGGGGCTGAGTTTCTGCAGCACCAATTCGACGAACTGCACCATCGTGGCGATGATGAGAATGAAGGCGATGATCTTCAGGAAGACGAGATCATTCGGTACGAGCAGTTTGTGATAAACGAGCCAGCTGATCACGCTGGCCATCGTCATGACGAAAACAACAGCCCCCGTCATACCAACGGCCGTAGACAGCTTCTTCGACACGCCCAGGAACGGGCAGATGCCGAGGAATTGCATCAGGACGAAGTTATTGACGAAAATGGCGCTGACTACCAGGAGAATGAGTTCCATGCTCCAGTGCCCCTTCCTTCATGTGCTTGGGATCATTTCAAGGCACTAATAAAGAACAAAAGTGCGCAGTATGGCAAGTGAATCCGTGCGTTCGACATGGATAAGAATTCCGATAAAGCTGGAGGATGGAGCGGACGGAATACTGCCGGAGCTCATGACGCAATCGGTTCCCGACCGGGGAGTCCGACCTCACTACACAGATGGATCGTTAGGACTATCTCACCCGGACGAGGCGGCGTATTTCGAACCGCCGCGCTCTCCCGCCCGGAGATAAAGCGAGCGACGGCGATGCAGGTACGCCGTCGCTCACCAATGCCGCACTACCGGGATATCATCTCATACCAGGAGGCGAAATGACATCAGCGCAGCAAAACCAGTTTACGGGAATCGGCTGAAGCTCCCGTGTCGAGCCTCACCAGATAGGTTCCCGAGGAGACATCATGCCCCTGCGCATCGCGGCCATCCCAGGTGAGGTCATGGTGGCCGGCCTGGAAGGTGTCGGCGACCAGCACGGTCACCAGACTGCCGTCGCTGGCATATACCTTCACCTGCACGCGGGCAGGCGCCTCGAGACTGAAGGAGATGGTGGTATGCGGGTTGAACGGGTTGGGCCAGTTGCCCAGGATTCTCGCCCCGCCGGGAGCTCCCCCCCCCTGGGGAACGGCGGTCAGATCGGCCGAGAGGTCGCTGTCGAGATAAACGACATAGGCGTCGCCTCCACCCGCGTAACCGGTCTCCCAACCGTGCGGGTGATAGGGGAAGCTGCTCGATTCGGTGAAGCCCATGGCATAAACGCCACCGTCGACGGCCAGCAGGTACTCCACCGTCTCATCCTCCGAGTCGCCGATGAATGTCGAAGCCTGCAATGTGGTCAGATCCAGATCCAGCTTCGACACGAAGCCGTCGCCCGAATAGCGGGTTCCGCCGCCCCAGATATCGTCCCAGGCCGTCGTGACCGGGCTCATGGGGAACTCGGGCGTGTTGGTGCTGCCGCCGACATAGATCGAACCCGCCTCCTGGTCGATGGCCAGCGCCCAGCCGTTCTCCCAGTTGCGGTCACCCAGGTAGGTCGAGGCGAGAACCTCGGTGAGCCCCTCGCCCTCGAACTTGGTCACGAACACATCGTCACCGACATTCGCCCCACCGACGCCGCTGTAGGTGGTATCCCAGGCCGAGGGAGATACCGGGAAAGTCGAAGAATAGGAGGCGGTATGCCCCGTGACATACGCATCCCCGGCAGCATCGACCGCAACGGCGTAGGCGAAGTCCCAGGAGAAACCGCCCAGGAAGGTCGAGGCCAGCAGCAGGCCAAGATCGTTGTCCAGCTTGGTGACGAAAGCGTCGAACATCCAGCCGGTGCCTCCGTGCGTGGTTTGATATGCCGACGGGGTCGTCGGGAAATCGGTCGAGGCGATCCAGCCGGTGAGGAATACGTCGCCCGCCCCGTTCAGGGCCAGGCTCTCGATGTAATCGTTATTCGTTCCACCCAGATAGGTGCTGTTCTTCAATGTTGTGAGGTCGCCATCCAGCTTGGAGATGACGCCATTCATCGTGGCGGTTCCGCTGGCGTGAAACACGTGGTCATAGCCGTCGACACAGGGATAATCGCTGGATTGGCTGAACCCGGCCACGATGACATCGCCGTCGGCATCGATCGCCAGATCGCGGCACCAGTCGGGCTCCGCTCCACCCAGATAGGTCGAGACCTGAAGCTCATCCAGATCAGGAGTCAACCTGCCGATGAAGATATCACCTCCGGCTCTATATGGCGTGTTCGCCGTATTGCCGTCGTGAGTACTCTTGTAGGCTCCGGGACGAACCGGGAAATCGTTCGACATGGTGTTGCCGGTGACGTAAACGCGCCCCTGAGCATCCACCGCCAGTCCCCGCGCCTCCTCATCGGAACTGCCGCCGAGATAGGTGGAGGACAGCCGCTCGGTCAGATCGGCGGTGAATCGGGCGATGAAGATATCCTTGTTGCCGCCCGTCGCACCCTGGACGACACCGGGAGAGGCCGGGAAATCGACCGAGGTGGTGAAGCCGGCAGTGTAGACGTTGCCCTCGGCGTCGAGGGCGCCGCACAGCCCCTGCTCTTCGGCCCCACCCCCGATGAGGGTGGAGGCCAGAAGCGGATCGATCATCAGCGTGGTATTGTGATCGTAATCCCCCACGCTGAAGCCATAGCTGCCGCCCGCAAGCACATAGGCAACCTCCACAGCTTCGCGCCCCCGTTCGCCCTCCTGCCAGGCCACAGGGGAGCTGAAGGTCAGCTCACCCAGCTCAGTCGCCACGATCAGGGCGCCGTCATCCGCAAGGGCGAGTGACGACATGCCCTCCAGCTTCAGCCGGATCGACGCCACATCCGCGCCGGGGGAGACGGCAAACACCTTCTCCACGCTGCCGGAGCCCGTGTGCAGTTCAAGCTCGACACCCGGATAGATCTCACCACACCTCAGTGTGCGCCAGGCGGGTATATCCCGCCGCCAGAGCCGGGTATCCTCACCCCTGAAGCTGTTGAACGTACCCTGTGCAGGAGTGCCGCCACCCGGTGCCAGCGGTGCGGCCGCGATGAACGTCTCCCTGAGCGCCACCATTCCACTGCCCGCTGGGAGCGAATAGACCAGTTCACCATCCGTGGTGAGGAACACAGTCCCCCCCAACCCTGCGGCGTAGTAGGCGATATCGGTATCCACCTGCCCCTGGTTGAGCAGGAACGTGGTATAGTCTCCTGCAGCCATGGCCGAACCAACGGCAATCACCTGAATCAGAAGAGCAAGGGTGACATATCCGATCAGCTTGATGCGATTCATACTGTACCTGCTTTCTTGCAGCAAAGCCGATCCTGCACTGAGGAATCAGCAGGGAGTTCTGGTATTTTCACCGCTATTCGGAGGATAATCCGACAGAAGCAATGCTATGATGTCTGCAGGGATAATGACGATTCGGTTTGCGGTTTGCCTGATGGTCGGCTTATGATGAGCATATGAATTGGTAATGACGCAGGTCATATTCCGTAAGTTGTATAATATCACCGGAATGAGTAAACCTTGGACGAAAACCCTGCCATAGATAATCGTCGTTTTCTGCTGGGGGATTGGCTGGTTCAGCCTGATCTCAACCGTCTGATTCTCCAGATCGATGCTGTCGATCCCGATAACGGGTCCGCCGTGATGCATCAGGTGGAGCCGCGCGTCATGGAGACGCTGGTTTTCCTCGCCCGACATTCCGGACAGGTCGTATCCCGACGGATGATCATGGATGCCCTCTGGGGCGAGACGGTCGTCGTCGAAGCCGCTCTGACCAGGGCCATTTCGGAACTGCGCAATCTTCTGGGCGACGATTCCAGATCCCCTCAATATATAGAGACGATCCGCAAGGGCGGTTACCGGCTGATCGCCGAGATCGAATGGCGGGACAATAACGGCGGCGATCCCCCACCCACAGAGGGAGCCCCGCTCAACGGGTCGGCAGCAGCCGCTGGCCGGAGCGACGGGATTGCTCCCGCCGGCCCCGACCTCTCCCCCCAGCCCTCAGGCGCGGTGAAGTCCGTCCGGCCCCAGGCTGTCGGGCATCTGCTACTGGCGCTGGTAATCCTGATCCCGATCCTCATCTACCTGGGCGTGAAGTTCATCGACCCGAATGAATCCCCGGACTCCACCATACTGGAGGGGATACCCTTTACGACCTTCCCCGGCACGGAACATTATCCCGCCATGTCGCCAGATGGCGGGCAGGTCGCCTTCTGCTGGCGCGATCCCGCTCTGACCCCCTCGAATCTTGACATCTACATCAAGCAGCGGAACACCGAGACACCGCTCCGGCTGACCAGCCATCGCGGCATAGAGGCCTTCCCCACCTGGTCGCCCGACGGTACCCGCATCGCCTTCTCCCGTTCGACCAGAACGGGACCCGCCATAATGATCATCCCGAGTATCGGCGGCGAGGCGCGGAAGATCACCCGCATCCCCTCCTGGCCGATCGGGCTGGACTGGTCGCCCGACGGGCGTCACATCGCTTTCGCGGCGATGCGTAGCGATACTTGCCCCGACACGATCTACCTGCTTGATGTGATGACGGGTGAGTATAATGAGCTGACGACCCCCGAGACATGCGGCAATGGCGATATAGCCCCCCATTTCTCCCCCGATGGTACGCAGATCGCCTTTGTCCACAGCAACCGGTTGGGGATGCAGGACCTGTTCGTCATCCCGACCGAGGGGGGCGAATCCAGCCGCATCACTCGCGGCCACCGCCTCATCTACGGGCTGGACTGGAGCCGGGATGGTCGCAGCATCACCTTCAGCTCCAGGCCGCTGGCGAAGAACCTGTTGTGGCGAGTAGACGTGCAGACATCCGATCTGGAGCGGCTGCACTGCACGAGTGAGGGGATTGCCGGATTGTCCCTGGCCGCGAATGCGGACTGCATGGTGTTCGAGGACATGCAGGCGGAGCTGAACATCTGGGCCGTTTACACGGAGACACCGGATTCCGTGCCGACCAGCACACCGCTGATCAGCTCTACCCGTTGGGACTCCTCCCCGGCCTACTCCACCGATGGCAAGCGGGTGGCGTTCATCTCCACCCGTTCGGGCGGCCGGGAGATCTGGGTGTGCAACAGTGACGGGACGAACCCGATCCAGTACACTTTCGAGACCGAGGGGGACATCCGAAACCTGATCTGGTCCCCCAGCGACAGATATATAGGATTCACGCTCTCCAGCGAGGATAATGCGATCATCCACATCATGGACAGCGGCGGCGGATTGTCGCGCCCCCTCAGCAAGGGTGAGTTCCGGGATGTCGCCTCCAGCTGGTCGCGGGATGGTGACTGGATCTACTTCGATTCATATCGCGACAAGGCCTGGAACATCTGGAAACTCAAGATCGAGGGCGGCGAAGTCCGGCAGGTAACCACCAACGGTGGACTGAGCGCCAAAGAGTCTCACGATGGCCAGTACGTCTATTTCTCCAAGAATTTTCAGAGCGGGATCTTCCGGCTCCCAGTGACCGGCGGCGAAGAGGAGTGCATCACAACCTATTATACTCTCGGTGATTGCAGCAATTGGGGCGTGATGCGGGACGGCCTCTACTTTGCCTCCTACGTCCGGGGGGGACCGGTCATCGGCCGGTGCGATTTCGACGGCAAGAATGAGGCGATCATCATGAAGGTGGCAAACATCACGATGGGCAGCCTGACGGCGACGGCGGACGGCAAAACCTACCTCTACGGGCAGATGAACCCGCTCAAGGTCGATCTGATGCTGATCGAGAACCTCCCCTGATCGATTCCCCGAAGTTCCCCGTTGCTCCGGAATCGATCCTCCAGCCCCCCCGCCCTTTCAGCGGCCGGTTTTCTTGTAACCAATCCGGTGCAGATCAGTCATAAGTTCAGTCTGTACAACAATCAGACGCTTCCGGACACGAACAGAGCGGATCTTTCACGATGATACAATGGACCAGCGCATATAAAAGACACGGGCGCTCGGTCCTCGCCTTTCTGATGAGACGGGTTGAAAGTCGTGAAGTAGCCGAGGACATCTGCCAGGAGACGTTCATGCGGGCGATGAAGGCCCAGGACAGGCTCCGAGATCCCGACAAGCTGCGCCCCTATCTGTTTCGCATCGCCAACAACCTCATGATCAACCATGCCCGCCGTCACAAGAGGGTGCGGACCGAGAGTGAGCTTGGCGATACCCCGACACTCGAACTCGTGGCCGGGCCGGCCTCGTATTGCCCCGAGCGACGGCAGAACTGGCGGGAGCTCTGCGACGCCCTGAGCCGTGAGCTCACCGAGTTGCCCAGCGAGCAACGTCAGGCGTTCGAACTGGGAGTGCTGCAGCGACGCCCCTATACCAGTATCGCCGAGGAGACCGGTTGGAGCGTCGCCAAAGTGAAGATCAACGTCTACCGCGCCCGCAAGAGGCTGATCGCGGGACTCAGTGAATATCAACCGGCGGTAGTATCCCGCGCCCTGGCCAATGGAGGAGAGGTTTGACCATGACACAGTGTGAGACCTTCGAAATGCAAATCTCCGCCCTTCTGGACGGCGAAATCAGTTACCACGAGCAGATCATGCTGACGGACCACCTTCTGTCCTGCTCCTCGTGTCGTGACTTCTACAACAAAGCAAGAGAATTGCAGGATCTGGTGGATGAGTTGCCAATGACGCTCTCCGAGGAGACGGAGACCACGGCCGACCAGGCCCTGGCCTATGCCTCCGAACTGGAGAGCAGCGAAGAGACTCCCCGGGAGCATTCGCGGTTCCGCCTCCCTGCAAGTACTCCGCAACGGTGGCTCTGGGCCGCTGCTGCGGTTCTGGTATTCCTGATCGGTATCTGGTCCAGTAACACTCTGCAAAATGATAGTTGGCGCTATGCAGATCTGCCGGAAACACCGTCCCAGGATGAACCGATCGACGTCCTGCTCGCATCCGATAGCGGGCGGATGGACGATTCGCGATTCGTGGCATTGACTCTCGAATTGCTGCGTGGGGATCAACGCTATCACAGCAAGATGTATGAGATCCTCGCGGAGCTCCAGGCTGGACAGATTCCCGTCGAGGGGGAGGCCTCCACTGCGCTCAATCGCAATGAAGGTGGATTCAGCGTGGTCGGCAACGGAGAGAAACGTGGTGCCGAGAACAGTACAAGTGAAACAGACCGGACCATTCACTTCTAGCGAACGGGGAGCAACAAGCCCCCTCACACAAGTTAAGGAGCTGAGCATGAAGAAGATCAACGCCACCACCATCGCGGTCGCGCTCCTGATCATGGCATTACTGCCGCTTTGCCCGTATAGCGCCCAGGCAAGGGATGATGTCGACAACGGCGGCTTCATATACGGAGTCGTGACTACCGAATCGGGCAAGGAATACAAGGGTTTCCTCCGCTGGGACGACGAGGAAGCATTCTGGGATGATCTCTTTCACTCATCCAAAGAGGATCTCCCCTACCTCGATGAATATGAAGACTTCTATGACGATGATGATAATGACCGGGACCGCCGCGATCGTCGGGACCGCAAAGTAAAGATCTTCAACTGGAGCATCAACATCGATTCCCACGAGTGGAAAGGTTCCGACTCCCGCATCTTCATCACCCGCTTCGGCGACATCGAGAAGATCCAGGTCACAGGGAGCGATGATGCCCGCATCTACATGAAGAGCGGTGCCCACTTCGACGTGAGCGGCTACGCCAACGATGTCGGCGGCGTGATCTACGTCAACGACGAGGACCTGGGCGAGATCAACCTGCACTGGAACCGGATCGATGAGATCCGCTTCATGCCCGCTCCCGACGATGCCGATCCCAACGCCTTCCGTCTCTACGGCAAGGTCGCCACCCGACGCGGTGAGTTCGAGGGTTGGATTCAGTGGGATAAAGAGGAGTGCCTGAGCACCGACAAACTCGACGGCGAATCGGAAGACGGCGACATCGCCATCCCCATGGGTCGTATCGAATCGATCGAGCGCTACGGCAGTCGCGGCTGCGAAGTGATTCTCGGCGACGGTCGCACCTTCCGTCTCCGCGGCACCAACGACGTCAACAGCGACAACCGCGGCATCATGGTGGAGGATCCCAGGTACGGACGCGTCACTATCTTCTGGGATGAGTTCGAACGGGTCGATTTCGAAAAGCGGGACAACAGTGGTCGCAGCTACCGGGATTTCAAGGGTGGCGACAAACTTGAGGGTATCGTCACCGATACGGATGGACGTGACTATGAAGGTCGCATCGTCTTCGATCTCGATGAAGCCTGGACCTGGGAGATCCTCAACGGCTCTCTCCGCGACATCGAATTCGACACCCCCTTCATGCTGGTCAAGAGCATCGAGCCCCGCGGCTTCGACGATTGCAAGGTGGAGCTGAAGAGCGGCGAGACCCTGCGGCTCGAGGACAGTCAGGATGTCAGCGAAAACAACGACGGCGTGCTGATCTTCACCGACCGGAACGGCGATCCCGAGTATGTCTCCTGGAATGACATCGAGAAGATCACGTTCAAGTAGTTCACGATATTCCGGCTCCGTCCCCCCAAGATTCGGGCCGGACACAGGGTTCGCAACCGCGAGCCCTGTTTTTTTATGCCTGATGTCCATTCACCGGTAGTCGCGGAACTTTTAATGCCGGGATGAATTAACTCCTCCTGAAATCCCTTGCCGGGTCTCCCACAACATGTGAATACTCACTTTGCTGAACATCTGTCGCGTATTCACAGTCAAAGCGAGATCCGCAGACCTGCACCTGCAACCGGGAGGCGTTCATGCCCCGTTCAAGTAAAGTCCTGTTGTATTCAGTCCTGCTCCTCCTCACATTCGTCATCCTGACGCCCGCCGCGCAAGCCGGCAGATGGGAGGGTCGCGAAGAGGTTATCGACGGCATAACCCATGTCATCAATCCAGAGCAACCGATGGAGAAGAACCGGTTTCTGAAGCCGCGTGAACTCTGGCGCCTCGGTGGCGAAAGCGAAGCGGATGAGGAGATGTTCGGCATGGTCCGACAGATTCGAACCGATTCCAAAGGCAACGTCTACATTCTGGATGTCCAGCTCAACGAGATCAGAATATTCAACGCCGACGGCGAATATCTCCGTACGATTGGCCAGGAGGGTGAAGGCCCCGGCGATTTCCGCAACGCCATGGATTTCTTCATCACCCCCGACGATCGGATCGGCGTCATTCAGATCATGCCCGGCCGCATCTCGATGATGACCACGGACGGCGACGGCCTGGCCGACATGCCGCTCCCCGGCGGTCAGGATGGCGCCATGATGGCCATGATCCAGGGCGCTCAGATCTCCCCGGAGCTGCTGTTGATCAGCATGAGCTCGACTACTTTTCAGGAGGATGGCAGCAACGTCAGCAGCCAGAGGCTGCTCGCCTGCGATCATGAAGGGGAGGTGATCAAGCCGTTCAAGGAGCAGAGTGAGGAATCCAGCAGCGGCATGATCATAATCTCGCCCGACGACGAAATCGATTATTCGAACCACTGGTATCTCAGCTCCGACAACCGGACCTACCTCGCCCCCTGGTACCATGAATACAAGATCGAAGTACTCGACGATAAAGGGGATGTCGAGCGGATCATCACCAAGGAGTATAAATCCAGAAAGCGTTCGGCCGAACAGATCAAGGCGATCGAGGATCGCTACAGCCGAATCAGTTTCGGCGAGCAGAGCATGAAGATCGATATCGAACCCGATCGACGCGACATCTCCTCACTGCTCGTGCGCCCCAACGGCGACCTCTGGATTCTCTCCAGTGAGGGCAATGACGAGTGTCAGGACAACTGGTACGGTCGATTCGACGTCTTCGACTCCAAGGGGCGCTTCGAGCGCACTTTGAGCATCAACGTCCCCTACAGCACCGACTACGATGAGATCATCCTGCGTGGCGACCGCCTCTTCCTCATGAAAGAGGTCAACAACGGCTCCCGGACAGTCACCTCCAGCGGTGCCGGCGGCACCTCGACCATGCTGATGATGGGTGACCAGAACGAAGACGATGATCGCGAACCGGAGCCGTTCGAGATCGTCTGCTATCAGCTGCCGAAATAGTTCGGAATCCGCTTGACTCCCTGCGACGTTTGTCGCATTATACCTCTGCGACAAACGTCGCAGAGGTATCCTTTTTACCGCCCCCAACAAGGAGCATGGATGAAAAAGAATCTGCCGGACCTCTCCCGCCTGGAGATTCAGTGCCTGCGGAGGCTCTGGAGCCGGGGTGAGGCGTCGGTGCGGAACATCCATGATGATCTGCCCGATCCACCCACCTACTCCACCGTGCGGAAGATCTTCGAACGGCTGGAGACCAAGGGTGCGATCGAACGGCTGCGCCAGGAGGACAATGCCTGGATCTACAAATCCCGGGTTGCCCCCGTTGCCATGATCCGCAAGGAGATCAGCCGCCTGCTCGACACGCTGTTTGACGGATCGGCTCAACCGTTGATCGGCCATCTCGCCGACATGAACGCTCTGAGCATCGAGGATCTCGAGCAACTGGAGGAGCAGTTGGCGGAGAGGGATGATCTGAAGGATCAGTGAACCGAGCCCGCATGCTACAGCCGGCTTTACACGACCACTAACCGAATAGCCCGTTCGAAAGGATAATCGATGATGAAATCCTCAATGGCCCTCTTGTGCCCTATCCTGCTGCTGACTCTGCTTCCGATTCCAATGAGCCCTCAGATCGCAAGCGCCGGGCAAGTGATTGATGTGGATGGTATTCAGCACGTTCGCAACGGCGACCGCCCCACCAACGGAGCGCAGACTCTGCACCTGGACGAGCTGTGGCGCGCCGGGGGTGAGGATGATGAAGAGAGCATGTTCGGTCTGATCACGAAGGTCGATACCGACAAGCAGGGCAATATCTATCTCCTGGATCCCCAGATGCTGACCGTACACGTCTACTCGAGTGATGGTGCTTTCATTGGCGACATCTTCCGGCAGGGTCAGGGGCCGGGCGAGATCGGCTTCCCGCGCGATATGTGCATGACCCCGGACGGCAACATCACCATCATCCAACCGGGTCCCAACGGTCTGGTCAAGGTGGACACCGAGGGCACGGGAGCCGGCATGTACAGCTTGAAAACCAACGGCGGCGGGCGGGCTATGCCCACCAGCATCAACGCCGGCGGCAGCAATACCGTCGCGGCGGTCGAGGAGGCCGGAGAAGGCGCCACCCCCGGCACGGGCACGCGCACCAGCATCCTGGTTTCACTTGATGCGGCAGGCAATGAGATAGCGCGCTATCTCTCCACGAGTCGCGATTACGACTACAACAATCATGCCTTCAGGGAGAGGGGGAGCTTCCCCGATTTCATGTGGAGTTATGCCGTGGATGACGACGGCCGCGTCTACGCGTTGCCCGAACGGGATGAATACGGCATCAGCGTCTTCAGTCCCGCAGGAGATCTGCTGCGCGTTATCGAGAGACGTTTCGCACCCTGGCGGCGAACACCCCAAGACGCCGCCCGCATGCGTCGTCTGGCCGAGCGTCGCTTCCGCACTTTCCCCTTCGACCTCAGCTACGAGTTCGAGGAGACCGAAGCGGTGGTCTCCTGGGTGCACCGCGGCCTTCAAATTGATGACGACGGTATGCTCTGGGTGCGCCATGCGCGCAGTGGGCGCAATCAGACGGAGGGTGACCTTCTCACCTTCGACATCTTCGACAGATCCGGGCACTTCGATCGTCAGGTGACATTCACCTGCCCCGGAGACGGTCTCGTCGATGGGGTTTTCCTGCTGGGTGGTGACCGCGTACTGGTCGTCAGGGGATTTGTGGATGCCCTGCGCGACTGGTACGGCGGTGGCCGCGGCAGCATCGGCGAGGGTGACGATGTCGAGGAACCTGCTCCCATCGAGATCATCTGCTACCGTGTCGGGCGGTAATCCCCCAACCGCCCGACATGCCGCTCGGGGTCGTACTGACCCCGGCGGTTGCCTTACAGCCGGACGGGTATCCGTCCGGCTTCATCATGCAGCTAGAATATCTCCCGTGCGAAATCGAGAACGCGTGTGTAGAACATCTCCGTCTCATCAATCATCAAGCCGTGCGTGGCCTTGATGAACAGGAGACGATCCAGATTGTTGCTCTTCAGGAAATGCTCGGTCTCCTGTGGGCAACTCTGACCGCCGTAGCAGAAAAGTCTGGGTAGAGTCAACGACAGATAGAGATCGGCCAGTTCACTCACCGGGTGCTCCTCCGAGGGGCCGCCCCGCTCAACCAGCTCATGACTCATCGCCAGAAACACATCCGGGTTGCATCCGGCCAACGACTTGAAGTAGCGGCGCGTGGAGCGGCTGTTGCGACCGAGTATGCGCCACTTCCGCTCCCTGCGAAACACCCTGTCGAACCAGTCGTGGAAATCGTCGATCTTGTCATGGGCCACGGCCTGCCCGGAGAGGAAGAGATCCGCGTGAGTCAGGTTGCCCTCGACGTTGATGTACCCCTTGATCCGCTCTTCTCCATCGGCGGCGCAGAGTAGCGAACCAAGTCCGCCTCCCAGGGAATGGCCGATCAGAAGCACCTCGTCGCCACCAAAACGGGTGAGGAGCTCACCCAGCATAGCGACGATTTCATCGAAAGTAGGTGCTTTACCCACCAACTGAGCGCTCTCGCCGAAGCCGGGCAGATCGGGGGCCAGCAGGTTGAAGGACTCGAACCCAGCGAAGGTGAAGATCTCCTCGAAGGCGAGACTTGAATCACCCAGGCCGTGCAGCAGCAGAATGGACCGCCTGCCGTGGCGAATCTCACTATGACGCAGGACGCAGCTGTGCTGCTTCAACTCGACGGTCGTCATCGCCATGATTACCACCCATGCTCGCTCCGCAACCGGATTGCCCAATCGGGTCTCTTTGTCGCATCTTCTCCCTATTTGCGGAAATGTGCAAGCAGTTCTAGCCCCCGGGCTCGATCCAATCGTGCGGTCCGCCTTCAGCAACGACCTCCGGAATTGTCACGAAGATGAGGAGCGGACCGAACTCTCCCAGCGTTGAAGGCGTCTGCTCTTTTATCTGTCGGATTACCACAAGACTCATCAGTCGTCATCGAGCTGCAAGCGATGGAGCGCGACCCATCTCCGTGGTGGACAATATAGCGCGGGCAATCGACGCCTGCAGGAGGTCCGAGATAGCGGAACAACCACTCCACCCCGGGGCGTCAGAACATCGTCCTACTGACGAATTAGATCATTCACCTCAATCGTATCCTGTACACACGGCGGCGGGATTCACATCCCCGAACCCCAAAAGCGGAGTCACAATGGAACTCAACCTGAAGAATGTTTCGAAGATCTACCCCGGAGCCGTCAAGGCACTCGATCAGTTGTCGCTGACGATCCCGACCGGCATGTACGGTCTGCTCGGCCCCAACGGCGCGGGGAAATCCACACTCATGCGTTCCATCGCCACGCTGCAGGAGATCGATCAGGGAACGATGCATCTGGGTGATATCGATATCGCCCGCGACCGCGATGCCCTGCGGCGGGTCCTCGGCTATCTGCCCCAGGATTTCGGACTCTACCCCAACACCAATTCGGTCACTCTGCTCAGTCACCTGGCGGAGTTGAAAGGGATCGTGGCTGCCGGCGAGCGGAAAGAGGTTGTCGATGAGCTGCTGAACCGCGTCAACCTCTGGGAGGTGCGCAAGAAAAAACTCGGCGGGTTCTCGGGCGGCATGCGGCAACGCTTCGGCATCGCTCAGGCCCTACTCGGCGACCCCAGACTCATCATCGTCGACGAGCCCACCGCGGGGCTCGATCCAGAGGAGCGGGGACGGTTCCTCAATCTGCTTAGCGAGATAGGCGAGCACGTCATAGTCATCCTCTCGACCCACATTGTTGAGGATGTCAGTGAAGTATGCAGCCGCATGGCGATCATTGACCATGGCCGCGTTCTGCATGAGGGCGTCCCTGCCGATGCCCTCGAATCGATCCGGGGCAAGACCTGGCGGCGGGAGATAGATCGGAGCGAGTTGGCGCAATATCGAAAGAGCCACAACGTGCTCTCCACCCGCCTGGCGTCGGGACGGACGATCATCCACGTCTTTGACGAGGACAACCCGGGGTGCGGCTTCGCCCTCAGCGAACCCGATCTGCGCGATGTCTATTTCACAATACTCGGCAACCTGAACCGGATGGTGAAATGATGTTCGGCAGCATTTTCCGATTCGAGCTGGGCTATCGCCTCAGACAGCCAATCCTCTACGTTTTCGCGGCACTGTTCCTCTTCATGACCTTCTCGGCAACATCCTCCGACTCATTTCAGATCGGCAGCGGCATCGGCAATGTTGCGCGGAACGCCCCATTCATCATCGCCCGCACCATCTCGGTAGTCGGGTTCATCGGCGTCATTCTACTCGCCATCTTCATGGCCACGGCCGTCACGCGGGATCGCGAGATCGGCATGGTGGAGATTCTCTACGCCACTCCGCTCAAAAAAACGGCCTTACTCGCCGGCCGATTCTTTGCCGCAATCATCCTGGTTGCACTAGCCACGCTGGCGGGAGCTCTGGGGATATTTCTCGCGACGCTCATGCCCTACCAGAATCCCGAGCAACTGCAATCTTTTACTCTCATCCCCTATCTGTATACGTTCACCGTTTTTGTCCTGCCCAATCTGCTGGTGGCGGGTTCAATCTTCTTTGCCATCGGCGTCCTGACACGTCGCGCCATGTACACCTATGTCACGATGATCGCCTTCATCATGCTCTGGGGCTTTTCCCAGTCGTTCCTGGGTGATCTGGAAAGCGAATCTCTGGCCGTGTTGATTGATCCTCTCGGGATATCGGCTTTCGACCTCTGCTCACGCTACTGGACCATCGCTGAGCGCAACACCATGTTGCCGCCACTGATCGGCCCCCTCCTGCTCAACCGGGTGATCTGGATCTCCCTGAGCCTGGGATTGCTCGGGTTGACGCTGTGGCGCTTCCGCCTGGAATTGGGCGGCGCGCGTGGCGCCGATGCCCCCGAGAGTACGGATGCATACTCCCCCGCTACGAATATGGCCTACCCCGCGGCCGCACAGCACTTCAGTACCCGGGCCCGGTGGCGTCAATGGTCACTGCTTGTGCGCGATGAGACCGTCAACATCCTCCGCAGCGTACCGTTTCTGATACTGCTGCTGTTCGGAGTTTTCAACCTTCTGGGCAATCTCACATCCGATTTCGGCGGCACAGGCAGCTATCCTGTGACGGGCAACATGCTCCGCAGCATTTCGGGCGGGTATGACCTCTTCCTCCTCATCATCATCGTTCTCTACAGCGCCGAGTTGATCTGGCGCGAAAGGGGGGCCCGTTTCCATGAGATCCACGGCGCCCTACCGCTCTCCAACCATTTGCTGCTCACCTCGAAGTTCATCGCCCTGGGCATAGTCATCCTGGCGGCGCAAACGATAGCCATGTTCTCGACAATCGGTTATCAACTGGCCAACGGCTACTTCAAGCTGGAGCCGCTTCTCTATTTCAAGGGGCTCTACCTGATTGCGTTCAGCAACTGGGTACTGCTCATGGCCCTGGCCCTCTTCTGTCAGATCGCAAGCCGCTCACGCTATATCGGTTTTCTGATGATGGTGGTCTACTTCCTCGGCAACAGCTATTTGCCCAATCTCGGTTACGAACACCACCTCCATCTCTTCCGTTCGACGCCGACGTTTGTCCAGTCGGACATGAACGGCTACGGCCATTTTGTCACGCCGCTGGTTCACTTCAACATCTACTGGGCCTTTCTGGCCGCCGGCATGCTCTATCTCGGCACCCTGCTCTGGCCCCGGGGAAGCGAGAATAATCTGCGCGTTGCCCTGGCCGCCATGCGGCGCGATTGGCGGATGCGCGATACTGCAGTTCTCCTCCTCTGCCTTGCCGGCTTCCTGGTCATGGGTGGCCTGATCTTCTACAACACAAACATCCTGAACCGTTATGAGGATAGCGACGAGAGGCAACGGCTGTCGGCGGTTTACGAGCAGCGTTATCGGCAGTACGACGCCAATCCGCAGCCGCTGATAACCGCCGTCCATGCCGAGGTGGATATCTACCCCGGGAAACGCCGTGCGGAAATTCGGGGGAAATACCAGCTCACCAATCGCGGCGATGAACCCGTTGAGGAGTTGCACCTCACCTTCAACACCGATCTCGTTCGGCACACGATCGACCTGCCTGAATCGTCTCTGAAATTCAGGGATGATGAGGTCGGTTATCAGGTCTTCACGCTCCCTGAGGCGGTGCTGCCCGGAGCGAGCATGGAGCTGGAATTCACCAGCACCTGTGAGGCACAGGGGTTCGTCAATCACGGAGCCGACTCCAGGCTGGTGGCCAACGGCACTTTCTTCGACAACCTCGCTTACATGCCGCGGATCGGTTACCTGCGGTCCCGGGAGCTGACCAACCCGACCGATCGCCGCAAATACGATCTGGAGGAGGCCTGGCAGTGCCGGGAGGCTGATGATCCGGTCGGTCTGGCGAATGGATTCTTCCCCGACGGCGACTGGATCCAGTTCGAGACCATCGTCAGCACCAGCGAGGATCAAGTCGCCCTGGCGCCCGGCTACCTGCAGAGGGAATGGCGGGAAGATGGGCGGCGCTACTTCCACTACAAGATGGATTCGGCGATCGACAACTTCTACGCCTTCATTTCGGGAAGCTGGAAGATCGAACGGAGCAACTGGCGCGACGTTGCGATCGAGATCTACCATCACCCCGATCACGCTTGGAATACGGGACGGATGATCGAGGCGGTGCAGGACGGGCTGGAATACTTCACGGCCAATTTCGGTCCCTACCCCTACCGGCAGTTCCGTATCATCGAGTTCCCCCGCTATCGCCGTTTTGCGCAATCATTCCCCAACACCGTCCCTTTCTCCGAGGCGGCCCACTTCATTACGGATCTGCGCGATGACGACAACATCGACATGGTCTATTACATCACGGCCCATGAGCTGGCTCATCAGTGGTGGGGCAATCAGGTGCTGCCGGCCAATGTCCGCGGTGCGCAGATGCTCAGCGAAAGCCTGGCGCAGTACTCCGCCCTGATGGTCATGGAGAAGAGCTTCGGACGTGAGCGGATGCAACGCTTCATGGCCTACGAACTCAACAACTACCTCGCCGGCCGGGGAAGCTGCCGCACCGATGAATTGCCGTTGCTGGACGTCGAGGAGCAGAGTCACGTCTACTACCAGAAAGGGAGTCTCGTTTTTTACGCCCTGCGCGACTACATCGGCGAGGAGAATCTGAATCTGGCATTGCGTCGTTTCTGCACCGACAACGCCTCGGCCGGTCCCCCATTCCCGGCCGGGCCGGAGTTGATGGCCAGGCTCCGGGAGGTTACGCCCCCTCGCTATGCCTACCTGCTTGAGGACATGTTCGAGACGATCACCCTTTACGACAATCGCACGCTGACGACGGAGAGCGAAGCGCTCCCCGCCGGACGCTTCAAAGTGCGAATCGGCTATGACACCAGCAAGTTCCGCGCGGACGGCCGCGGCCTGGAGACGGAGATAGAGCACAACGACTGGATCGAGGTTGGCGTCTTCGGTCTGGATGACAATGGCGTGGAGATTGCGCTGCACCTGGAGAAACATCAACTGCGCTCCGGTGATGGCGAAATCGAGCTCATCGTGGAGGGGCAACCGGTGCGCGCAGGCCTGGATCCCAGGAATCTGCTCATCGATCGCGTAGTCGAGGACAATGTCAAGCGGATCAACGGTTGACAGGTCGACAGATGTGAACCAAAGAGCCGATATCGCAACAGCCTGCTGGACACATGATCTCCTTCGCGCTTAATATGGACCGTTCGCGAAACATGTCCGCAAACCGGCATCATTTCTGTTAGATGGGAAAATGGCAATGAGACCAAGCTATGAAGATCTGATCTCCAGAATCGCCATTCTGGAGGCTCAGCTTTTGAAACCCTCCATACAAGAAACAACCGTCAAAGAGCCGGTATTGAGAGCCAGCGGGATATTTCACTCCCTTGGCGTCGCCTGCGCAGTCTACGAGGCTGTCGAAGATGGTGATCAACTCGACTTCATTATTCGCCATTACAACGAGTTCGCCTGCAAACTGGACGACCTCCGTAGCGAGGATCTGATCGGTCGGAGTCTGCGGGAGGTCTTTCCGAAGATTCTTGAGGAGCACGACTTCCTTGAAACCTTCGAGGACACATATCGGACAGGCGAGATCCACCGTTTTCCGATCGTCAGCTACACGGTGGAGGGGAGAGAGGTCTGGCGGGAGAACATCTTCTCCAGGAGTCTCGACGGGAGGAGTGTCATCGTCGTATTCTTCGATGTCACCGCCCAGAAGGATTTCGAACAGGCGCTGCTCCTGACCGAAACCCAGCTGCGTCAGGTCACCGACAACATGACCGACTTGATCGTCGTATTGAACGCCGGGTATCGGATTACCTACGCCAGCCCCTCCCACGAAAAGGTCCTGGGTTATACGGCGGAGGAGATTGTCAACAGGTCGTTGATGGAGCACGTCCACCCTGATGACGTGCCGCGTGTCCGCGCCACCATGAACGAAAGCATCCGGAATGTCAGTAGCGGGAAATGTGAGATACGGCTCCAGTGCAAAGACGCGAATTACATCTGGATCGAGACCATCGGGAGTCCGATATTCGACGACAGCGGAGAGTTCAACGGTTTCGTGCTGTCCAGCCGCAATATCGAAGAGCGCAAACAGGCCGAAAAGGCGCTACGGACGAGTGAGGTCAAATACAGGTCACTGCTCGAAAAACTACCACAGAACATAATCGCCAAGGACAGAAACTCCGCATATCTGGCCTGCAATACCAGCTATGCCGACGATCTGGGGATCAAGCCGGAGGAGATAGTCGGCAAGACGGATTATGATTTCTTCCCCGAAGAGCTGGCGAACAAGTACCGGGCTGACGATCAATCGGTCATCAATTCGGGCAAGACCATCGAACTTGAAGAGAGCTACCTGGTGGACGGCAAGGAGCTCATCGTCAACACCGTGAAGGCCCCTCTACGGGATGAAAACGACAACATCATCGGCATCCAGGGGATCTTCTGGGATATCACCGATCGCAAGCGGACGGAGGATGTGCAGCGGGAACATGTCCGTTTTCTTGAGAGCCTGAGCAGTATCGACCGTGCTCTGCACAGTTCCCTAGACCTCAACACGATGCTGACCAGTGTGATCGACACCGTCTTCGAACTGTTTGAAAGCGACCGGGCCTGGCTGATATATCCTTGCGATCCAGCGGCACCCACCTTCCACGTTCCCGTGGAGCGTTGTCGACCGGAGTATCCTGGAGGTCTGATCCTTGATCTCACATTCCCTATATCTCCCAGCGTGCAGGTTGACATGGAGGATGCGCTGGGCGCAACCGGCCCCGTCACCTACGGTCCGGGCAACGACAAAGACCTGGGAGATAAAGAGGAGGATTACAATGTGCTGTCCCAGATGTTCATGGGTATCCGGCCCAAGACCGGCAGCGCCTGGTTGTTCGGTCTGCACCAGTGCTCCCATGCCCGAGTCTGGTCAGACAGAGAACGAAATTTCTTCAATGAGATCGGCAAACGTATTGCCGATGGCTTGAGCAGTCTGCTCCTGTTTCAGGAATTGGAGAAAAGCGAGGAGAGGTATCGGGGACTGGTCGAATCCTCCAACGACTGGATCTGGGAGGTGACCCTGGAGGGGATCTACGCCTATTCCAGTCCTCAAACCGAGGAAATTATCGGCTATAAACCCGAGGAGCTGATCGGCAGATCCCTGTTCGACTTACTGGCCCCCGAAGAGATACCCCGTATCGGAAAGGTGTTCAAAGAGAGTGCACAAAGCGGGCAGTCCGCCGTTGCGCTTGAGAAGGTGGTTCTCCACAAGGATGGCCGTCGAATCATTCTGGAGACAACCGGCATTCCGGTTTTCGACAAGAGCGGAGCGCTTCAGGGTTTTCGTGGCGTGAATCGCGACGTCACCGAGCGCAAACAGGCCGTGGAGGAGCTGCGCAGCAATGAGCGGCAACTCAGCTTGCTGATGAGCAACATGAGCGATATGGTGTCCCGCCACTTGCCCGACAGCACCATCACCTACGTCAGTCCATCCTGCGTCGAACTGACCGGATACCGACCGGAGGAGCTGCTCGGCACTCCTGGCGTCGACTACGTCTATCCCGACCACGTTTCAGAGGTACAATCAACGATCGCAGAGGCGACGGCCCGGCACGATCAAACCTGTATCGTACAACATATCTTCATCCGCAAGGACGGTACCCAAAACTGGGTAGAGTCAGTTGGTCGGCTATTATATGGACCAGACGGGACTCTGGAGGAGATTCACTGTTCGGTGCGTGACATCTCCGACAGGATGCAGGTGGAGGCGGCGCGGCAAGAGCAGGTGCGATTCCTGGAGGGTATGGGCAGGATCGATCAGGTCATCCGCAAAGCGGGCAATCCGGACATGTTGCTCAATGACGTGATCAAGGCGACGTTCAAGCTCTTCGAATGTGATCGCTCCTGGCTGCTTCACCCCTGCGACCCGGAGGGGTCCGTTTTTCGCATTCCGGTCGAGGCCAATAAGCCCGAATATCCCGGCGGCAAAGCGCAAGACCTGCCCATCCCCATATCCCCCAGCATGCGGGGAGATATGACCGACGCCCTCGCAGCCGCCGGCCCCGTCACCTGCGGTCCCGGGCATCTCAAACCCGTCTCGGATGATACGCACAGGGATTTCGGTGTGCAATCGCAGATGTTCATGAGCATTCAGCCCAAGATCGGTGAAGCCTGGCTGTTCGGCATGCATCAATGCTCCCACGATCGCATCTGGAGCGATCTTGAGCAGCGCCTCTTCAAGGAGATCGGCAACCGTCTCTCCGATGCACTGAGCGCCTCCCTGTTCTCCAAGGATCTGCGTGAGAGCGAGGAGAAGCATCGGTTGTTCGTCGAGAGCTTCCAGGGGATCGCCTACCAGGCTGATGCCATAACTTTCCAACCATACCTGTTTGAGGGGACCATCGAGGAGATTACAGGCTATCCTACCGCTGATTTCCTGGCCAACAAGATGAACTGGGTCAGCATTGTTCATCCTGCGGATCTTACCGCCGTGAAGGCCCAGAACAGTCGCTTGACCTCATCAGCCGATTACGTGGCGGATCTGGAGTACCGCATAATCCACAAGAGTGGCGATATCCGCTGGATCCGGGATATCGCCCGCATGATCCGGGCTGGCGAATCCGCACTCGTCCAGGGAACGATTGTCGACATCACGGACCGCAAGCAGGCGGAGATGTCGCTGATCGAAAATGAAAATATGCTCAGGACGTTCGTCGGCCAATCCATTGAGGCTCTCTATCTTCACAATATGACCGGCACCCTGATTGAGGTGAACGATACCGCAATCAGAGATTCCGGGTATTCCCATAGCGAACTGATGAAGATGAGCATCTTCGATATCGACCCCGGGTTACACACTTATGACAACCTGGCGGAGATGTGGCAACAGCTGGAGCCCTTCCAATATCAATTCTTCCAGGCAGAGCACAGGCATAAGGATGGATCCCTCTACCCGGTGGAGATCCGCATTGGCAAGATACTGCTCCGAAACACGGATTATCTGCTCGTGCTTGCTCTGAACATCACGGAGAGAATCCGTTCGGAGGAGGAGAGGCTGACGCTTGAGCGACAGGTGCAGCATGCGCAGAAGCTGGAAAGTCTGGGGGTGTTGGCCGGGGGCATAGCCCATGATTTCAACAATCTGCTCATGGCTATCCTGGGCAATGCGGATCTGGCCCTATACGATCTCCCCCCGATGTCTCCTGCACGCCACAATATCGAAGAGATCGAGAGGGCATCCAAACGCGCGGCCGATCTCGCCAAACAGATGCTGGCCTATTCCGGCAGGGGCAAATTTGTCGTTGAGCCGATCAACGCCCAAGAACTTATCAAGGAGATAGCGCACCTCCTCGAAGTATCAATCTCCAAAAAGACCGCGCTCAAATTCCACTTTACGGACAATGCGCCCACTTTCGACGGCGATGTGACGCAGATCCGGCAGATCATCATGAATCTGATCACCAACGCTGCGGAGGCCATTGGCGATGAAGACGGTGTTATCGCCCTCTCCACGGGGGTGATGGACTGTGATCGTACGTATCTCGATCACGTAAATGAGGTGTTGCTGGCCGGTCTCGATGAACCGCTGCCTGCCGGCAGATACACCTACTTCGAAGTAACGGATACGGGTAGCGGCATGACTGCGGAGACGATGGACAGAATCTTCGATCCGTTCTTCACGACCAAGTTCACTGGACGCGGTTTGGGCATGTCCGCCGTGCTGGGTATCATCCGTGGGCACAAGGGCGCGCTCAAGATCTCCAGCGAGATCGACAAGGGTACCACATTCAAGGTTCTGTTCCCTGCGAGCGGGGATATCGACACCAAGGATGACCTGGCGCGAAGAGCTCACGGAGAGGTTGAGCCGTGGCGCGGCAGAGGTACTATCCTCATCGCCGATGACGAGGAGACGGTCTGCTCCGTGGGTGGGCAGATGCTGGAGCTGTTGGGTTTCGACGTTATAACTGCGCCGGACGGTCGCGAAGCACTGGAGGTGTTCCGCACCAACATGGACAGCATCGTCTGCGTCCTGCTCGACCTGACCATGCCCAATATGGGCGGCGAGGAGGCGTTCCACGAGATGCGAAGCATCTGCCCCCAGGTCTCGGTTATTCTGTGCAGCGGCTACAATGAGCAGGATGCAACCCATCGTTTCGCCGGCAAGGGTCTCTCGGGTTTCATCCAGAAGCCGTTCAGCCTGACAACTCTCAGAGAGGCGCTCCAGGCGATTCTTCCGCGTGAGAAGGGGGAGTCGTGAGCGGAGGTGATATCGGAGATCTCGACGTTTGAGCGAAGCATATCTATGGCCACGAACTTCAAGCAGTTCGTCCCGGATGATCGAGCTCGTTGCGTCAAGTTTGCAGTTGATTGAAGAGGAACCCGGCAGATGTACGACCCGGATCTACTTCAGCAGAATGCATTTGCGGATATCCTCATCCTCTCCCGCCTGCAACCGACAGAGGTAAACGCCCGCGCCGCAGCGGTCGGCATTCCAGGTGACCCTATGGCGTCCCCGCGGCAGATTATCCGATTTGAGCACGGTGACCAACCTCCCGGCCGGATCGTGTATGGAGACGACCACGCGACAGTCCCGCACTAGCGTGAATTCAAACTCGGTTACCGGGTTGAAGGGATTCGGATAGTTCCGGTGCAAGCGCGCCGCACCCGGATCTCCCTCATCGGGGGATACGGCAGTAACTCCGCATCCGCCCAAAGCGCCGATCGTTTCATCACAATCATTGTTGTCCGGCAGACACGGGGAATCGTCGACCAGCCGATAATCCCCGGCTGCGGCATCACAATATAGTGGATCCAGACAGATATTCCCGTCTACGCCATTGAGTCCTGTAATGTAATCAACCCAGTCGCCACCGGCATTGCCGAATACATTGCAGCAGGAGACGGCGATCACGGGATTGATCCAGAAGCAGGCGGCTGAGGAGTAGCTGAAGGTGAACAGGCAGGCGTGGGCGGTAAAGCCGGAATTGGTGACGAATGCACATCCTCCCATGTTCGAACCGTTGTGGCTAATCGTGCAGTTCTCCAGTGTGACATCAGAGTACTCGCAATAGATCGCCCCACCCAATGACACGGGGATGACCAGATTGTTCGCCACCATCCGGGTAGCGACAATCAGAGGTGAGGCGGACGCCGTGCAGTATAGCGCCCCACCCTTGTTCGAATCATTATTGCGGAGCAGGCAGCGTCGAATCACGGGGGAAGAGGTTGCACAGTGTATCGCGCCGCCCGTTTCCGACCAGCCGCCCTGTATGGTGATCCCCTCCAGTATCGCCCCGTCACCCTCGTTCGAGTCAAACATGACACCTCGATGCGGATCACCGGTGGAGCCGTCGCAGGCGATGACACATGCCTGGGGATTACCGCTCACGGAACCCAGATACAGGTCCTTGCCCAGATAACTGAGGTCACGATTGCCCGCGCCGCTGAACTGACCATCAGCCAGCAAAACGCTGTCACCGCCCTCTGCCGCCGTCAGAGCAGACTGAATATCGGGATAGTCACCATTGCCGTCGGGGAGCACCAGACAGGAGCTGCGCGTTCCGGATTCAAAAGCCAAGACCGAATTGAGCTGCAGCATCGATTGAACGCAAATGAGGACAGTGACGATAACAATCAGTTTACGCAACATACGCGACCTCTATGCCGTCGAGGGAATTGATTATTTCTCCCCCTCAGTATACACCAGCGACAGGTCCGGCACCAGAACTCCTGCGACACTCCCCCTTGCCTTGCCGGGGCGTTCCGGCACTATCCCGGAACCGGATCCAGAGCAATCACTGTGCTCCCGGAATTATGATCGATATTATTGATCCATTGCTGTACAATACGTCCGGCGTCGCTCGCCTCTCCCTGGCGGCGTCTCAGCAAACTGGAGGTATCATGTTCAGAAAACTGGAAGATTTCGACAAGGCCTATGCAGGATTGTGCACAGGGACGGCCAAGATCATGGCGCTCCTGACCGACGACAATCTGGAGCAATCCGTCGCTGAAGAATTCCGGACCCTGAGCCACGTCGCCTGGCACATCATCACCACTGTACCCGAGATGATGAACCGGGTGGGTCTGGGGCTCTCCTGCATCAATTTCGAGAGTATGCCCCCGCCGGCAGGTGCGGATTATCTCAAAGCCTATCAGGCTGTAGCAACCGAATTACAGGCTGCGATCAAGGCAAACTGGACCGATGAGACGCTGTTGCTGGAGGATGACCTCTACGGTCAGAAATGGGCCCGCGGCCTGACGCTGCGGATTCTGATCGAACATGAGGTGCACCATCGCGGACAGATGACGGTCCTGCTCCGTCAGGCCGGACTTCAGGTTCCCGGGTTGATGGGTCCGTCGAAAGAGGAGTGGGATCAATTCGGCATGCCCGCTCCGCCCTACTAGCAGCCGGGCCATCCGCGCGATACAGCAAAGGCGACCCTCAGGTCGCCTTTTTTTATTGCAGCGGGTCGGCAGTTCGTCTAGTCGGGGATCAAATCACCGAACAATTGCGCAACGTTGCGGGAGTTCATCTCCATATCAAAACGGGACTCGATCCGTTCGCGCGCCCGGCGAGCCATCGCCAACCCAAGCTCCGGCTCATCCGCAACGCGGATCATCGCCTCCGCAAACTCCTCGGGACGATCCGGAGCGGCCAGCAAACCGCTGATCCCCTCCTCCACCAATTCAGGCAACCCGGTAACTCGCGGAGCGAGAATCGGCGTCCCCATGGCCATGGCCTCCATCACCGACACCGGGATACCTTCGCTGTGACTGGCCAGCACGAACAGATCCGCAGTGCGGAGATGTTGCGCCACTTCACCGTGATCGACAACACCATGGAAGTCGACCTCGGCGGCGATGCCCAACTCGACCGCCAGATTCTCCAGGTATTGACGACGCCCATCCTCATCCTTGCCCAGCAGATCCAGGTGGAATCGATACCCTTGCGCCTTGATCAGAGCGCAGGCCTTGAGCAGCCCCTCATGATTCTTGATGGCATACAGCGAGGCGACACAGACCAGTTTCAGCGGCCCGGGAGTGCGCGATTCCCGAGGAATGAACTCAAACTGCTCACGCAGGATGCCGCAGTGACTGACCGGAATCCGCTCCCGCGGGATTCCCGGATACACTTCGCGCAATTTGCGGCGATTATACGCCGACACGGCCACCACGAAACTGGCTCTCATCAGTTTGGACTTCAGGCAATAGCGATCCGGTGGGTGAATCGAGGCGCTGCCATGGGCAGTAAAACTGAAACTGTTGCCGTTGAGACGGGCGGCGACCAGTGCGGCCAGGGCCGCTTTGAATGCAAAATGGGCATGCAGATGCTCGGGGCGGCCACGCACGAGGCGGGCAAAGCAGATCCCGTGTGCCAGGTGCATGAAACTCCGGATCACCTTGCCCGGCGCATCATTATCGAAGGGGATGGCCAGAAGTGTGAGCAGACGTAACGGGTGGCGCAACAGATAGAAGCCGATTGCGGCGATCAGCCGGAGCAACGGCACTGGACGCACGTTCTTAGTGCGGGCCAAATAGATCTCCGCTTCGACCGGGCAGTTGTTCGCGGGAAGAAGCGAGTAGATATCCACCGTAAATCCCTGCTCCTCCAATACACGGATCTCATTGTAGATGAAGTTCAACGTGTCGGAGGGGAAACGATCCAGTATATAGATCACCCGCTTGCCGTTACCCATCCGCCACCCCCAGGTCCCGTAAAATCCGCTCCGCCGTCAGGGACCAGTCGCACGCGCGCACCCGTTCTCTGCGCAACTGGCGCTTCTCCGCGCTGTCCCCGGCCAGCTCCTCCTCCACAAGACGGATGAACTCCTCCTCGTCACCGGTGATCCTCACGAATTCACTGAAGTTCTCCTCCAGCTCCCGGATCCGTACGGACACCACCGGCAATCCCAGAGCCAGGTACTCCTGCGCCTTGATCGGGAAACTGCTGTAGATCCATTCGGTCTCTATCCAGTTCATGATGCCGATGTCGAAGACGCCGGCCCAGACGGGCAGCTCCCCGTAGGCTGCGGGACCGGGCAGATAACAGTTGGGGAAAGCGGCCAGTTCGCCGTAATCCCCCACCGGTTTGCCGATCAGCACGACGCTCCAGTCGGGATGCCTCTCCAGAATCCCCTTGAGAATCGACTTGTTGTTGTGGTTGGTCATGCTGCCGAAATAGCCCACCACGGGGTGGGGCAGGTCGCGCAACTCAGACGGCAATTCGACCTTGTCCCCGCCTGCGGAGCTGAAGTGTTCGAAATCCACGCCGTGCGGCAGATAGGCGATGCGATCACTGGCGCCGATGCGGCCGACGAGATCATCGTAAATCGCCAGTGAGGCGCAGTACACCATATCCGCTTCCCGGCAAATCGCCTCGTCATACTCCCGATACAGCCGACTGACCTCTTCGCGACGGGCTTCCGGCAGATCGGTGAAGGCGCTGGTCTTGTCGGCGAAGTAATAGATGAAGTGGCGATGGCGCAGCCTCCGGGCCGCCAGGAGGGGATGATAGGTGGCGCTCCCCCAGATCAACGGCCGACGCAATCCCAGAAGCAGAGACACCAGGCCGACCTGCAGGGCCAGCAGCAGGGCATTGATCCGATCCCCGCGCCGGGACATGAATAGCGGCAAGTAGAGCGGACTATAGATCCAGACGCCGGGCCCGTCCCGGCGGAGCAGTTTCAGATGGGTCTTGAGTTTGTGCAGGACCTTGCGCCTGAAAGCGCTGCGCTCGCTCTGCCCTTTGAGTGAAGGGAGCCGTACCGGCAACGGATTTACCCAGAGCAAACGTCTCCCCCGAGCCAGACGTCCCACGATCTGCATCGAACTGCTGTGACTCGTCTTGTACCAGTCTTCGGCGAAACAGATGATGTCGAAATCGGACTTGCTCAAGATTGCCGTCTCACTTTGCAGCAGTCAGGGTGGCGTATCACTTCACTCTGCCGTGCGCGCGACAGATCTCCTCGAAATTCCAGAACTCCAGATCGGGTACCCTGCTGCGCAATTCCGTGATTGAGTCACCGACAAGGCGCATGCTGGCGGGCGTGTGGTGGAAGCGGTGGTGCAGAAGCCAGCCGATGATGTTCACGAAACGGCGAGCACTGTCATAGCGGGCGAAGAGCGTTTCGAGATCGTGGAAGTCGCAATCGATACTGCCGTGCTCGCCGTGATACTTTTTGATGTAGGAGAGCACGACGTCGATGGTGAAGATATCGGTGCGGGCGTAGTTCTCCAGATGGTAACTGACATGCTTGCCCAGAATCTGGCCCCGTTTCAGAAAACGACCGACCTTGTAGAAAAGCCTGCGGGAGAGACGCGGATTGAAATGCCCGTTGAAGACGGTGAAACCCAGCTCCCCCACGATGCGAATCGAATCCTGGTTATAGGGGCCGAAGGGGAAGTTCACGGCGGGGAACCACTGGTCGCCGAACTTGTCATCCATGATCTGCTTGCCGCGACTCAGGTCACGATACTGATCATCGTAACTCCGGTCGCCGCCGAACTCCCCCACACCATGCCAGCTGTGATTCCAGCCGTGCTGCATCAACTCGACCAGCCGCCCGTGCTCGGCTTTTTGCCGAAGAAGCCAGGCGACACACTCCTCAGTGACGTTGCCCGGCTCGACCGTATGGATAATCGGGACGTTCTCAGCCACCAGCAGGGCGGTGAGTTCGATCAATTCGGGGGTCAGTTCGTTGACATCATCGTTACGGAAGAAGACGATCGGCGGCAGGTGGGCAGAAGCATTGCGAGTCATGGTATCCTCAATGGCGTTAACATCTCTTCATGGCGTTAGGCACAAGCCAACGCCCCGGTCATGTTCCAAGAAACACTACCGGGGCTGGAATCGTCAAGTCCCAACAGAATGATTGCCAACCGGTTACTATTTGCCTGCGCAACGCATATCGACGCTGTAACGCTCGTAATCGCCAAGCAATCTCTCCTTGTCGAAAATCATATCCTCGCGACGGACGGTCGCGACCTCGTACAGGTCACTCATCACGATCGCCTCTTTGGGGCAGGCCTCCATGCAATATCCGCAGTTGATACAGCGGCCGATATCGATCTGAAACTCCGCCGGCACCCGTTCCCGCATGTCCTGATCCCGGAACTCACCGATAACGATGCTGATCGCCTTGGACGGACAAACGGATTCACAGAGTTTGCAGGCGACACATTTTTCGATGTTGTCGTCACCCATTACCAGTCTAGGGATGCCGCGGTAACCCTCGGGCAATTCCCAACGCTCCTCGGGATAGGAGAGCACAACGTCCTTCCGGAACATGTTCCGAAAGGTGATCCCGAGTCCCTGGAAGATCGCGGGCAGATAGAGTTTCTCCCGCAGACTCAGCTTGTCATTGCGTTTAACCTTCATTGCCGACCGCCTTCCCGGCGCTTTCGCCACTCAATAACGGAAGCCACCACTGATAATCCTCGCATCGCAAAGCGCTGCGTGCGGTGAGTCGACGAGTCAACCCAAGTGTGTTGATCATGCTCCCGGCCAGGGCCAGCGTCGGACGACGGGCCAGAACCACCTCGGCGGCGCGGTGCAGCTCCTTCATGTCACGGCATTGGACAATCAGACTGCCGTTCTGGCTGAGAGCGCGCACCCACTGTTCGTGATCCTTGAAATCAACCTGCGCCTCGACACCAAACAGGAAGAGGTGATCGATACGCCCCTCCTCGAGCGCCTTGAGCAGTGCATCGTTGTCATCCTCGCGGTCGCCGGCTGCGGCCATCAGCCCCCGCCGGTTGAAGCCATCGGTGAGCAGGACAACACTGAACTCCCCCTCCCGCCCGCGACACAGATCCAGAATGGAGGTGTCGAGTCGACCGGAGCGGAGCAGCATCTCATCGACGATCAGCAGCAGCCGATCGGATCCCGTCATCGCCGAACTCCCCTGCCCCTGAAGCCAGGATTCGGGTGTCTCCGACGAGCGGCTCCACTCCTGCGTGAACCCCTCGGGATCCGGACCCGGTTGCTCGCCGACCAGCGTGACGGCGAGTCCGTTCGCAGCGGCTTCACCGAGACGGAGGGCCAGAACCGGATGTGTCTCCAGCGGGTCGCGTCCCAGGATGATGGCGCGATCGAAGCCGCCCAGGCGGGCCAGGTCATTCAACTCCAGTTTCTCCTCATCCAGGGCAGCCAGGAACCTACGCGGCTCCGTGGAGGCGCCCGCAAAGGGGGAAAAGGGGGAATCCAGGAATCCGTTCAATTCGGTCAGGGAGGCCAACTCCTCATTTGTGCTCCGGCTGCCGCAGAGCACGGCGCAAGAGCCAGCCCCTTGCCGGATGATCTCCAACGCACGGGCGGCGGTCTCTTCACGACTCATCGGCACCTGCTCACCCTGCAGGCGAACGAGATTGCCGGCCGAACCATTCTCGGACGGTCTGCCGTAACGTCCACGATCGCAGAGCCACCAGGAGTTGACGGCCGAATCGGGGGAGGCGGTCAGACGGGCCAACTGGTCTCCCAGCCACCAGGTCGAAGCGCTGCAGGCCATAGAGCAGACGCCGCAGACGCTCTCCACCTGTTCCAGTTCCCAGGGGCGGGCCTTGAAACGGAAATCCCTGCTGGTCAGGGCCCCTACCGGGCAGATATCGGCCAGATTGCCCGTGAAGTTACCCGTAAGACGGCTGCCGGAGAACAGGTCAACGGTGGCCTTGTCGCCCCGGTTCTTGATCGTCAGTTCGCAATTGCCCACCACATCCCGCTGGAAGCGGACGCAGCGGGTGCACAGGATACACCGCTCGGCGTCATGGATGATCCGCTCGCCGATTATCCGGTGCTTGAAATTGAGGTTCTTGTCATCCTCCATCCGACTGTGGCCGGGACCGTGCAGACGCGTGTTGTCCTGCAGCGGACACTCGCCGCCCTTGTCGCAAATGGGACAGTCCAGAGGATGGTTGATGAGGAGGAACTCCAGGACACCCTTCCGGGCCTTGATCACCTTCTCGGAGTTGGCAATCACCTCCATGCCAGCGGAGGTGGTCAGGGTGCAGGCGGGAACGAGCTTGGGGATCTTGGCGACCTCCACGAGGCAGAGTCGGCAGCTCCCCTCCGGTCCCAGACCCGGATGGTAGCAGAAGTGCGGAATCTCCTCGCCCAGCTCCCGCGACAGATCGATCAGAGGCTTCCCGGCTTCCGTTTCGATCTCCACACCGTTGTACGTCATCTTGATTAATTCCATCAGCGATCACACTCCCCCATGACCGGGTCCAGGCTGGCAACGGTTGCAACGACATCCGAGATGGACAAACCCTCGAGAATCTTGCGGAGTACCTGCAGGTTGTTGAAAGATGGGCTACGGATCTTCAATCGATAGGGATGCATATCGCCGTCACTGACGAGGTAGAACCCCAGCTCACCCTTTGGCGCTTCGATCGCCGAATAGATTTCACCGGGAGGAGGTGTGATCCCCTCGCTGATCAGCTTGAAGTGGTGGATCAGCTCCTCCATCGAGCTGTAGACCAGATCCTTGCGCGGTAAAACGAAGTCGCGGTTGTCGAGGGTGATCTCACCGTCCGGCATCTCGACGACGGCCTGACGCACCAACTTGATGCTCTGACGCATCTCGCCCATCCGGACCAGATACCGATCCATGCAATCGCCCCGCTCACCCGTGACGAGATCGAAATCGAACAGCTCGTAGTCGAGGTAGGGTGCGGCCTTGCGCAGATCGTGCTCGACACCCGCGGCGCGGAGGTTGGGGCCGGAGAGGCCGAAGCTGATCGCCTCCTCATCACTGATCACACCGACGTCGGCATTGCGATCTATCCAGATCCGGTTGCTGCTCAGCAGCCCCTCCACGTCATCCAGAACTTTCTCGCACCGGACCAGAGCCTCCTCAACCTTGTCCGTCCAACCGAGAGGCAGATCGCGAGCCAATCCGCCGATGCGCATGAAACTGGTCGTCAGGCGCGCGCCGGTCAACTCCTCGAAGAGGTTGTAGAACTCCTCGCGTATCTGGAAGGTGAGGAAGAAGACGGAGGCTGCCCCCAGATCCAGAGCGTTGGTGCCGATCGCAAGCAGGTGGGCGCTGATGCGGGCCATTTCGGAGACCAGCAGCCGTATGCGTCTGGCCCTCACCGGGGCCTCAATCCCCACCAGTTTCTCGACCGCCATGGCGTAACCGGTGTTGTTGGCCAGAGGACTCATGTAGTCCAGCCGGTCGGTATAGGGGAGGAAGTTGTGATACGTGCGGGTCTCGGCGATTTTCTCCATCGCGCGATGCAGATAACCCAGGTGCGGATCGGCCTGAAGGACCGTCTCGCCATCCATCTCCAGAACCAGCCGCAACACACCGTGCGTCGCGGGGTGACAGGGTCCCATATTGAGGACCATGGAATCATTATGCTTCGGCTCGAAGTTCGTGGCGTTGTCCAGGACCGGAATCCGCGGTTCGTAGTGCTCCCGCGGCGCATCGCGCAGGCTCTCGGTATCGACCTTTTCACGAATCTTCAGAAGCGCATCAAGCAGCGCCTCGGGACGCGGGGGGCAACCGGGGATATAGATATCCACCGGCAGTATTTTCTCAAGCCCCTGCACAACTGAGTAACTGTCGAACATGCCGCCGCTGCAAAGACAGGTGCCCATCGCAATAACCCACTTGGGCTCCAGCATCTGATCGTAAATGCGGCGTACGGCGGGAGCCATCTTATGGGTCAGAGTGCCGGCCACAATCATCACATCGCTCTGGCGTGGTGAGAACCGGAGTGCCTCCGCACCGAAACGAGCCTGATCGTAGCGGCTGGCGACAGCGGCCATCATCTCGATTGCGCAACACGACAAACCCATCGGCATGGGCCATAGGGAGTTCTTGCGCGCCCAGTTTATGGCCTTATCCAGCGTTGTGGTCATCACGTCGACATTGAAAGTCTGAGATCTGGAATCTTTTTGCGCAGGGATCATACTGCTAACTTCCTGTTAAGTACTCAGCTCATTTGTGTTGAGTGCAAGAGGATACGTCCGAAGGCAAGAGGTCGTCAATCAAACAGACGAGGTTACCGGCATTACAGTACCACTTTCCCCGTACTTGGACTGAAAAGGGGGCGACAGGGGATGTGTCCCCCCTCAGCACCACGCAAACCGAGTTTGTCCGCCTGCGTCGAGGTGCACCGGCCGCAAATCGGATCCGGGCAACCCTACTCCTTCAGCCAGGCCAGTTGCTCCCGAAGTTTCGCACGGCTCCGCTTCAGACGCGATTTCACGGCATCGAGGCTGAGATTGAACTCCGCGGCCAGCTCCTCAAGCGGCACCTCTTCGGCCTCATGTTTGAGCAACAGACTGCGGTTCGGCTCAGGCAGGCCACGGATGGCCTCCTCGATCCGTATCAATTCGGAGGAGAGAGACGATACGGCGACCTCTTTCTCGGCCACAGGATCGACGATCTCCCTGGCCAGGTCCTCATCAAGCGACCTGTGCAGGGCTGAGGCGTTCTTGCGTCCACGCCGCATGTGCGAGCAGGCGCTGACCACAAGCCGACGAAGCCAGGGTTCAATGGGGGCATCACCGCGATAGGAGTCTATATTCTCGATCAGGTTGATCATGGCATCCTGCAGGGCATCCTCAGCCAGGGTGCCATCCTCACACCTGTAGGCGGCAAAACGCTGCAGACGCTGACCGAAGCAATGGATGATCTGCTCAAGCAGAGATTCATCCATCTCGCCACGTTGCGCCATCGCCGCAAAATCCGGGCACTCCCGATCCTTATGCCTATCCTCCATGGGACATTCTCCTCCGTTACGAAACCGTCGAGTAAAAATAGGTGTTGTTGTATTAAAATGCTATAATTTTACATGATTAAAATACGGGCAATGCGAGCGACGGAATATCCCGTTTTCAGGCAATATACCGTCATTCCTATTGGACCCGGCGACCGAGCATGTTATGATTACAACACTACTACGATGTCCTTTGGCGACATTCGATCGACATACGATCATCTACTTAGCATTATTGGCAACCCGGCGATCCCTTTCCTCCGCTCATCAGCTACATATGCTTGTGTCCCCATGCCTGTGAGGTTCTCACATGACACGATCACTCTGTACGCTATGCTTTCTGATACTGATGACGATGTTCACCAACCCCGGCCCACTGGCGGCTTTCACGCCAACCGAGATCATCCCCCCCAGGGCGGACAACCCGACGTTGCCCTTCATTGCCAATGAGGGGCAGTGGCGGAAATCGGTCAGTTTCCGGGCAATGACCCCGGAGGGGCCGCTGTTCGTCACCGAAAACGGTGATCTGGTATACAGCCTCGCCGACGGCACCCTGCTTGAGCGCTTTGACGGCGGCAATGCCATCCGGCCCAGGGGCGGATCACCGGCGACGACCCGCGTGAACTGGATCAAGGGCGCCGACCCCTCAGCCTGGCGCTCCGAGATCGCCACCTTCAACCACGTGACACTGGGCGAAGTCTACGCGGGGATCGACGTCACGCTCGTCGCCCGGAGGAGCAATGTGGAGAAGCTCTTCACCGTGGCTGTCGGGGCCGATCCCGAGCGGATTCGCGTTGACCTGCCCACAGCCGACAAACTGGAGGTCACCGAAACGGGGCAACTGCTGGCCCTGACCGCGATGGGACCGGTCACCTTCACCACCCCCATCGCCTACCAGGAGCATGCGGGGGGGAGACGGCTGGTCCCGGTCGCCTATCGCATCGACGGGTTGAGCTACGGTTTCGATGTCGGCGAATACGATCGCGAGTTGCCGCTGGTGATCGATCCGCTGCTGGCTTCAACCTACGTGGGCGGCTCGTCCGACGACGATACCTACGAGCCCTCGGTTGCGGTGGATGCCGAGGGGAACGTCTACCTCAGCGGATTCACCGCCTCCTCCGATTTCCCCCGACATGCGACCGGCTATGATCGCTTCAAGGCGGGCGCCACGGATCGTTTCGTCGCCAAATTCAGCCCCGATCTGCAGACGCTGCTCGCAGCCACCTTCATCGGCGGCAATGGTTACGAGTTCGGCATGGGGATCACTTTCGACGCAGACGGCAACGTCTACCTGGGCGGCTACACCAACTCCGGGGCCACCTTCCCCGCAGTGAGCGGAGGCTACATCAGTTCGAGTACGGGGGCTCTCGATGCCTTCGTCGTCAAGCTGGACAGCGACCTGACCACCCTGCTGGCGGCCACCCGTTTCGGCGGCACCAACGACGAGGGCTATCGCTGGCCCCGCATCGACCTGGCGGTCGGCGGCGACGGCGACCTCTACGTGACGGGGCTGACCAAGTCCACCGACTTCCCCATCGTCGACGGCTACGACACCAGCTACGCCGGCGGGGGAACGGCCCTGCAGGGCGGCGACGTCTTCATCGCCCGCTTCGATGCGGAGTTGACGACCCTCAAGGCCTCGACCTACCTGGGCGGCTCGGAGGACGAGTGGCGGGTCTCGCTGGTTCTGGACAACGAGGACAACGTCTTCGTCTGCGGCACCACTCTGGGTGCCGGCTTCCCGACGACACCGGGGTGCTTCGACCCCACCTGCAACCCGATCGGCCAGTTCGATGTCGACATGTTCATCTCCAGGTTCAACAGCGATCTGAACACGCTGGTCGCGTCCACCTTCTACGGCTCCGATTACAAGGAGAATCCCCTGGCGATGCGGATCGACGGCAACGGCGACATCTTCATCGGCGGCTATACGACCTCGGGCGACTGTCCCGTCCCCCCCGATGGTCTCTTCACTACTTACGGCGGTGGCGAACGGGACGTCGTCATCGCGAAGTTCAGCCCCGACCTGACCGAGCTGCTGGCCGGCACCTTCATCGGCGGGATGGGCAAGGATACGGCGGAGGACATCATCCTGGACGGCCAGGGGCATATCTATGTGGCCGGCGTGACGACCTACCACTCGGTGCACTACCCCGTGAACGCCGACAACTGCTATGACGACACACCCAACGGCGGCGAGGACTGCTTCGTCTCGAAGTTGACCGTCGACCTCAGGAGCATGCCCGCCTCCACCCTGATCGGCGGCAGCGGCGATGACAAGGCTCAGGGGATCGCCTTGGGCGGCAACGGTGTTTACATTTGCGGGACAACAACCTCAAGCAACTATCCGTTGGCGGGCGTCCCCTATCAAAACGGCTATGCAGGTGGGGGCAACGACTGCTTCATCAGCCGCTTCGACCTGGACCTGTCCTCCGATTCGACTCCGGTCGCGCCGGAGCAGCCGCAGCCGCAGGGGCTCCGTTTCGAAGGGAACTATCCCAATCCGTTCAATCCGCAGACCAGGATCCGCTATAGCCTGGACGCAGCCTCCGAGGTCAGGATCGACATCTTCAACACCCGAGGGCAGTTGATCGCCACGCTGGAGGAGGGGTTCAAGCCCGGTGGCGCTCATGAGGCGCGGTGGCGTGCCGACGGCCTGCCGTCCGGCTCCTACAACCTCCGCATCTGCGCCGGTGATCGCTATTGCGCGGGACGTGTCATCATGCTGAAGTGAGCGTGGCGCCCTGCCAGGAAACTGCATTAAAAAGCGAATCGGGGTTGCCCGCAGGCGACCCCGATTCTTTCATGATCTGACGATATCCCCCTCAGGGATACGGCTCTACTCCTCCGGACGAGGCTCCTGCTCGGAGGCCGGACGCGGCCAAATGAACTCCAGATTCTCCGCAGGCAGACTGTAGACGGTGGGATAGTCGAGACGGCGGAAGTAGCGGCGCCCCTCGACAACGGCCCCCAATTCAATCCGGAGCTCCTCCCTGTTCCCCTTGAAGGTGAGAACGAAACCGCTCTCCGGCTCGTTCAGGCCCCATAGCGCCAACTGATCCTCACGCGGCAAAAGGGCGGCCACCCGCTCAGTGGGCAACCTGGACAGTTTCATCACCAGAGTGGTCAGAGCCTGACCCGCCATCAACCGCCCCTGCTCATCGTGCCAGGCCCAGCTCACGCTCATATCGCGAATCAGCTGTCGTCCCTGAAGGTCCTCTATCCGCACAACCTCATTGGGATGGAATTCACTGAGAACCACCGACATGTAGCTGGAGAATGATTCCTGGAGGATCTCACTCAGAAAAGGCTTGATTATGAAGACCTGATCACGGTCGCGATAGCGGGCATGACGGAGATTGTGCTGTGAGTACCCCACCTCGAATATCCGCAGACGCTCCTCCCCCTTCACCTTGATCTCCAACGTGGCGACGGGATTGCCGAAGCCGTAGGCGGTGTCATCGACATCTGGATTCTTGATGAATTCGATGATATTGGGGGCCCATAATTCCTGAACCAACCTGCTGACACTCGCTTGATCGGCAAGATAGGGTTCGGGACGGAGAATCTCCCATCCGAAGGGGATGCGGGAGAATTTGAAATTGCCGCGGGCATTCTCAACGGTGATGAATTCCACTTCAGACACAGGCAGATCGCCCAGGGGACGTTTATCGAGCAGGTTATAGTAACCCTGCATGACATTCGTGCGCAGCAGACTGGAGACGAGGGCCAGCGAATCGCGCCAACTCGTGGCGACCCACAGCTGTTTCTCGACCTCGTTTATATCGCCAATCAGCAGGGTATCCACCCGACCTCCCCGATGTAATCGCAACTCCATGGAGGGGGTCTCGAGGCCCGTATCCTCGTCGTCGCCCGGAGAGGCGGGCGGCAACCAGCGGGTGACATCCTGACTGTCGATCGTCGCCAGCATCCGGGATACCGTCCCCTCATCGAGCATATCCTTGACGGGTGCGGTCATGCACCAGGTCTCATCCACTTTGGACAGTTCGAAGCTGTAGTCTGGATAGTGGATCTCCAGCCGATCGACCTCCGAGATTGGCCAGGGGTAAAGGCGGCCGTCGAGCAGACGCTGCGTTTCGGTCCTCCCCTTTTCGGCAATCTCGAAGTACCACAATGTCCCCAACACGGCACACGTCACGGCGATCAGCAAGCCGGTTCTGATCCACCTCATCCGGTCCCTCCCGTACTGTTTCTGCGGCGATTCAGCCAGAGACCCAATGGCCACAGGAATGTGAGTAACGGCATTAAAGCCAGACTGAAAAGGAGATACAGCCTGCGTCCCGTCCTGGTGATTTCGAGCAGCTCATTGCGGCCAGTCCAGACGGAGGGGGGGACCCGGCGTCCGTCCCGGATCAACCAGGCAATCGCATCCACGGCAAAGTCGGCGTTGCCCTCCCAGTCGATATTGGCGTTGGTTGCGAAGTTGCTGTCCCCGATCACCAGAAGCGGTCCCCCCGTCGCGGAATCATCGGTCGACAGTACCGCCAGCGCATGGGGTCCGGGGACATCCTGCCCCTGATCGAAGCTCACTTGCCCGCTCAGCCCCCCCATCTCCACGAAACTCTTGTCGGAACTGAACGCAAGCGGCTCGGGTATGGGCTCCCCCTCACCCGTATACCTCAGACTGCGCACCATCGGCAGGCAGATCTGATCAGATCGACGGAGCCAGGCTTCACATACCTCGTGACGGCCAAAACCAGCCACCACCGGTATCTCGAGACTGATGCCGTGATTGCGGTTTGCCTCCCCCAGCTCCACGACGAAACCGCGAGTCAAACCGATATGCCTGGAGGTGAGTAGCGGCTCCAGGCCGGCGGCCAGGGAACTGTCCCCCATCTCGACAGCGGGATCGAGCAGCAGCAGAACCGGACCTCCGTCAGCCAGAAAATCCGTAATGCCGTCCACCAGAATGTCGGGCAGGGTCATGTGTGGGCCTGGAATGATCAACAGATCGGTGTCTGACGGAACGGATGCCATTGGGGATTTGAGTGGCGCCCAGATCTGTGTGTTGTAGTGATTCATGTCCAGGATCTGCTTCAGGGACGAAAAGCCCTGCATAGCGTGCCAGGGGCGGAAGCCCGGCCCCTGCATGACGCGGATCGTAGCTTTGCGATCGAGGATGATCTCGTGAATCGCCCCCGCCAGCTCCTCCTGGTCCAGCAGATAACTGCCATCGGGAGCATGCCCGGCCAGGTATTGCTGCCGTTTGTCCCCGTAACGGAGCACGACCACACCCGGTTCACTGACCCCGTCCGCCAGCGCCGCACGCGGATAACGTCCCGGATCCACAAGCTCCCAGGCGACACCTCCGTGTCCGGCTTTGAATGCCTCCAGCAATGTATTCACCCGCTCCAGCTCCGGTTCACGGTCGGGGAAGTAGAGAGTGATCTGAAGGGGTTTTTCCAGAGCATCCAGGATCAGTCCGGTCTGCTCCGAGAGTGAGTTGATCCGACCGTGACTGAAATCCCCCCGCAGCGAGTAACGTCCCGTCATGAACACGAGCATGCTGCCGAGCAATACCCAGACGAGGGCGCGCAACCAGATTTGCAGACGGTTATTGGAGATCCGTTTCATCAACCGCCCCCCCCACGCAGCGAAACCAGAGAGCGGCGCGTCAGATCCAGACCCAGCACGGTGACGACCAGGAAATAGGTGATGTCGCCGGTATCGATCAGCCCGCGGAGGAACGGATCGAGGTGCCTCATCGCGGAGAGGGCGTTAAGGAAGCCGCCCGGGAAGCCGCGGGCGCCGGGCGTGGCGAAACCGCTCACGATCCAGAGCAGGAGCATCAGTGCAAAGCCGGCGGCGGCGGCGATGATCGAGCTGTGTGTCAGGCTGCCGAGGAACAGAATCAGGGCGAGAAATGCACCACTCGTCAACAGAATCCCCAATAAAGAGATCAGGATTGTGGGCCAGTGGAGGGGACCGTAAAGTCCCAGGAACAACGGACTCAGGGCAGCCGCAACCAACAGGCAAAGAACATAGAACTGGGCGGCGCACCATTTGCCAACGACCAGGAGTCCCTCGTTGACCGGGCTGGTCATCAACAGCTCCAGAGTTCCGGTACGGCGCTCCTCCGCCAGGAGATTCATGCCGATCAGGGGGAGGAATCCCAGGATCAACAGAGAGATCCCCTCCAGGGATTGCCGGATCAGAACCTCGTTGAAATCGAGAAACACGGGTTCAACGCCCTGCATACGGTAACTCAGGGCCAGTTGGATATTGAAACGCTGATACTCCATCAGGTTGAACCAGCAAAGCGCGCCGTTGAGCAGCAGAAAAAACCCTCCGACCACACCCGCCAGCGGTGACAGGAAAAGCGCGCGTGTCTCACGACGGAAGATGGTCAGAAACACGTTCATACCCGCTCCTCCCCACGGATGACCTCGAGGAATACATCCTCCAGCCCCGTTCGCTGTTCGCGCAATTCATAGAGACTGCCGCCTTGCTCCTGGATCCAGGCTGCAAGTTGCGCCGGACTCTCTGGATTGTCATCCATGGTGATCTGCCAGCAGACGGGGGATTCGTCGATGCGCCTGGCGGAGCGCACGCTCGTCAGTTCACTCCAGGCGGGCTCGCTTCCGTCGGGAAGAGACACCCGCACCCCGTAGAGAGCTGAGCCCTGCTGATGCCGACGACTCAATTCGGCCAGGTCCCCCTCCAGAACGCAGCGCCCCCGATTGAGGATCATGACCCTGTCGCAGGTGCTCTCGACCTCGGACAATACATGGGTGCACAGCACGACGGTTTTGCGCCCGCTGAAACTCCGGATCAGCTCTCTGAGATCCTTGACGTTAACGGGATCTAGGCCGGAGGTGGGTTCGTCGAGAAAGATGATATCGGGATCGTGCAATAGCGCCTGGGCCAGACCCAGTCGTTGCCGGAACCCCTTGGAGAGCTCACGTACGGCCCGCTGCTCCATGCCTGTCAAACCACACTCGGCAACGACCCTGGCGCAAGCGGTTCGGAGCACTTGACCATGCAGGCCGTACAGGCCGCCCTGAAATTCTAGGTTGTGTCGCACGCTGAGGTCAGGATAGTTGGGATTGTGCTCCGGCAGATAGCCGGTGCGTCGCCTCAGCTCACGACCGTGGGCAAACAGATCGCGTCCGGATAGTTCAACCGTGCCCCCGTCTGGAGGCATGAAACCGGTCAGGATACGCAGAATGGTGGTCTTGCCGGCTCCGTTGGGACCAAGCAGTCCCAGTATTTGCCCATGGCCGATCTCGAAGTCGAGATTGTCCAGGGCCAGAGTAGCGCCATAGCTCTTATGTAGGTTGCTGACTTTAATCACTCTAGCGAATTAACCCTTTATTGACGTTATGTCAACAACAGAGCCAGTGAGCGCAGCTTCAACGCCGTCTGATGTGCTCAAGAAAAACTCGTAATCCCCGCGGACTGGTATCAGAGGTCACCATGTACCGGGGAAGATCGCCGCACCAACCTCGCGGACCACAGACCAGGACCAGCGGCGGGGCGTCCACCGTAGAGAGGGCTGTGAGCTCCTCCCGCCTTGCCCGTGGGGGAAGATCCCGTCCGATCCACAACCATGTATCGGTGGCCAGGGATTCCCCCTCAGCAATTACGTGATACGGCAACCCATCAAGGGCAGCCGTGAATTCCTCCCGCCGCCAGGACCCCGTCGCGCCGAATTCGATGGAGAACGTTTCGCCGCTCCAGGTTTGCGCCCCCCCACCTCCGGTCATGATGGCACTCCCACCCAGGGCCTGGAACTCCGAATCGGCGATGACAATCGGATCCGCAGGTGGTTCGGGTCGGGCAGCCAGGAATGCGGCGCGTCGCTCCAGAGCCTCATCGATCATGGTCCGGGATATCTCGCCCCGCATCAATGGAGTTTGCATCCCCGCCAGCATCCGTTCCGCTCCGGGTTGCCAGCGCGCCAGGGTCAACAGATGACAACCGGCCAAAAAGGCGAGACGCCCACGGTCCTCCTCCGGGATCACCGCAGCCCCCCCCATCTCCAGCGCATCGGTAATGACCAGACCGGAGAAGCCGGTCTCGCGGGGCAGGTAATCCCTGATCAGGTCCCGTCGGAATGTGGCGGGGGATGCGTCGATGCCATCATCAACATGCAGGTGGGCAGTCATCACGGCGACAGCCTCTCCGCCAGTTTCGAAACCTGCGCGAAAAGGGGGCAGGGCGTGGCTGCGATCACCCGGGACGGAGGGCAGAGTCAGGTGACTGTCCTCCAGGGAATCGCCATGTCCCGGGAAATGCTTGAGAACCGGCAGCACGCCACCGGCCAGAAGTCCGCGCACCGCTGCGGAGACCGAGGCCTCGGCAATCTCGTCCGCGCCAAAGGAGCGACTGCCGATAACCGGATTGCTCCAGCCGTCATCAAGATCGGCAACGGGGCCGCAGACCACATCGACACCCAGAGCGGCTGCTCGGGCTCCCAGAGCCCTGTGAAACCTGTCTACAGCCTCCACGCCATTCAGAGCCAGGGAGCGCGGGGAGGGCCAGGAACGCGGCTCCAGTTGCTGAACCCATCCCCCCTCCTCATCGACGAAGAGCGTCAGGGGGCCGCCTGCGGCCTCCTCCAGCCGTTTGCGCAAGGCCGGCAGGGACTTCAGCCCTCCGGGTAAATTGTCGCGGAACAAGATGAGATTTCGGGCCTGACACTTGTCGAGCAGACGGAGGAAATCGTCCTCAACCCGCTCACCGGCGAAGCCCAGAAGCCAGATAGAACCGAGGGTCGCCCAGAGTTGGCGATCCACTACTCCTCCCTCTCGGAGAGTACTGCAGTACCGTAGACCAGCAGTTCGGATGCCCCCTGCATGATTTCGGACGTGACGAAGCGGATACCGATAATGGCCGTAGCGCCTTGCTCCATCGCCTCGCCGATCATGCGGTCGAGCACCTGCTCGCGGCTTTCGGCCAACATCTTCGTGTACTCCATTACCTCCCCGCCAACTACATTCTTGATATGGGCCATAATATCGTGGCCGAGGTGACGCGTACGGACTGTGCTCCCCTGAACCAGACCCAGGACCTTGCGTATTTTATGACCGGGGATGTTTTCCGTAGTAGTCAGCAGCATGCGGGCTCCTTTTTAGCGAATGATCTGTCTGTAGGGATCGTGACGCCTCTCCAAAAGGCGCTCTTTCACCTTTGCGAGGAAGATCAACAGGAACCCGAGGAAAATAACAACGCCTGCAAATCGGATAACCGGAGAGTGCCCCGGATCCATAATCCAGGTTATCCCCCACCAACCCATGAACAGGGTGATGCCGCCGATCAACAGCAGCCAGCCAAGCGGCATAGCGACCTGCCTGGTGATCGACTTCTCGAATTCGGCCAGTACATCGTCAGCGGGATCCTTGATCTTGATGGTTGAGATACTTCGGGTGAATTGCTCCATCTCCTGCAATTCGCGACGAAGTTCCAGAGAATCGGCCAGCGCCATCTGGAGCTCGGTATTCTCCTCCTCGGTGATTTCATCATCGATAAGAGCCATCATCAACTGTCGAATGCGTTCCCGGTCCGCCATCTCAGTTCTCCTCCGGACTCGTACCTAAGGACTTGCTCTCAGCACCCAATCTTCTGTCAATCGCCTGCTTCAGCGATGCTCTGGCGTAAAAAAGACGACTCATGACAGTACCTCTAGGGATGTCCAGAATTTCTGCGATCTCATCATAGCTGCGATCGCGGAAATGTCTCAGCAGAATGATCTCTCTGTGCTCCTCACTGAGATCCCTTACGGCATCCCAGAGGACTTCAACTCGCTCGGTGGCCACCAGATCCTGAAATGGATTACGGCCACTACTCCTGGGATCGATACCGCCATCACTCTCACATTTCAAAGGGCATTCGCCATGTCGCTTCCGTTTTGCCAACAGGTTGAAACTGAGATTCCGCAATATTCGATAGAACCAGGGGAAGAACGGTCTCTCCACATCAAAGCGATGTATGTAGCGCAGGGCCTTCAAAAACGCCTCCTGGACAATCTCCCGGGCGTCATCCTCGTTCCCCATGTAACCTATGGCGACACGATAGGCCTCAGCCCTATGCAGACGAACAACGCGCGCAAATGCATCGCGGTCGCCATCCCGGGCACGCCTCATAAGTACTTTTTCCGAAACAGTCTCCGGGTTCTTCATCGGCTACAATCCTCCACTGCCGTAATTCGACAGTATTGTATGGATTTTGCCGGATTAAGCAAAAAAAAAGTGAGCCGATGACGGCTCACTTAAAGTAAGAATGGGGGTCAAGCATCTCTCCTGCCCCCTGTATATCAAGCACTGTGCCAGAATCGCCTACAAGCTGCTGATGCTCGACAAGTCCTGATTTCAAATGAGTTACGGGTTATTCCGCTTCAGACACGGGGATACATTCCTCCTGGGTCTGCCCCCAATAGAAGTCAATCTCAAGTTCAAGTGTCTCCAAATGTGGATCACACTCGGCGGCGGGATCCGAGCGGGCCCTTATCGGCTTTGGCTATCCAGCTCAAGCATTTCTCACGTTGTCGGCCCCAGTCACGATGATCAGCAGTTCCCTCGGTCATACTTACAGAGAGTTTGCGCTTCAGTTTTCATTCGGCCGAATACAAAAAAAGGCAGATCGCCCGCAAGCGATCTGCCCCATTGAAATCTGATCGGTGAACCTAGAGGATCTCCTTCAACGCGGTAGCAGGCTTGAAGCCAACGGTCTTGCTCGCCTTGATCTTGATCTGCTCGCCGGTCTGAGGATTACGACCCGTACGCGCCTTGCGCTTACGGACGGTCCAGGTACCAAAACCGGGATAGGAGAAGCGCTTCTCTTTCTTGATGTTTTTACCCATAACTTCGAAGGTCGCTTCGATGATCTCGCTGCAGGCCTTCTTGGTTAGATCGGCCTTCACACTCTTGTGATTCCACACGGCATCAATGAGTTCTGCTTTAGTCATTTTCTCTACCCACCTTTCTGAGGCTCTCAGGTTATTTATTGGGCTTGAATTCATCCCGCAGCTTTTTTAAGACAAGAGCCTGAAACTGACAAGGAAAATCTTCGCATTTCCCCAGAAAATGTGGCTTTTCTGCAGCATCGCTCCTGAAACCTAGTAATTTGCGCCCTTTCGGAGGGTCAGATTCGGCAAATCCTCGAAATTATCGGTCGGTTCACCGTCGTTCGTTACCGATTCCAGGAAGTAGACGAACCCGTGATTCACATGCCATTCAGTTAATAGGCCATCTTCAAATTTAAGGTGGGTCACCTGTTTGGGTTGCTCCGGTGTATTTTCATCGAACCTGTAAAGCCACTTCTGCTCCTCGCCATCTTTCTCACGATGAAGGGGACGCCCCCAGGCCAGGAATACATGGGTCGGCGTCATGCCGTAAACCAGTTCCTGTTTCTGAATTGATTCGATGAAAGGATCGTCGGGATGGATACGAGCATAATCGTTCTGGACATCCTGAAGGGAGGGATCCAGATCGATTGGGGCCTTCAGAGAATGGTTACACCCACAGAGAATCAAAACCGGGAGAGTCAGCATCAGGGTTAAACGAATATGCAGGGCGGGCATATATCCTCCTTCAACAAATCACGTTTTCGTAACTTATTCTAGCTTCACTTCGGGCAGAAGGAAAGACCACAGAGCCGAAGCCCCCTCCAGACGCTTTTGCGCTTCGAGCTGAACTCGCTCCTGACCGGTGCCAAGCAATTGAGATTCGAAAGAGGAGCGCCAGTCCTGGAAATGCAAATTTTGCCAGGCGACCGTCTGACACCATGCGAGAAGTCCCCCAACGCCATTGCGTTTTGGACCATTACCTTTCGCAGTTCCGGAGTCGAGCATCTCGAAGAGATTGTCCTTGGCTGATATGACCAGGAATTTCGAGAAACCGCCATCCTTTATGCTCTGGCATTGTCGCTTGATGATCTCCTCAATTTTACCAGCGTCGTCGGGATGGAAGTTTCGTACCCGAATCTCAAGTGGACGCGGACCAGGGGACATGAAGTCGTACCAGACATTGGCGGAGCGAGCCAATCCCGCCCCCGTTATGTTCCGATCCAGGAGTTGTCCAAGCACTCCCGCGAGGAGTGTAGTGGGTGCGGAGCTGGCGCTTGAACCCAGCGGCCCCGGGTACTTCACGATCAACAAGGTATTGTCGGTGGGATTCACGTGATCGATCCGACCGGGCAACGGATTCAATTCAGGCACAGCGGTGGAGACAGCGGGTACGCCCGGAATCGCATTGAGATGAGTTTCCCATCTGTTGCGGAAGGTCTCGACCTCAACATCTCCGGCGACCATCAGGAAAGCTCCACCGGCTCTGTAGCGTTGCATCATGAACTGACGCACCTCCACGGAGCGCGGTGAGATCAGCGGATCCGGCGCGACATGCCCGAGTCCGACATGATATGGATGCCGACCGTAGAACGCCGCCTCGGCTCTGGCACCCATTACGACCTCTTCACGTTTTCCCATCCGCTCCCACCTGGTTACGATCGCCTGCCAGGCCTGCCTCAGATCCCCCTCGTCGAAATCGGCCGGCGTCCGCAGACATTCAACCAGATGATTGAAGACGGCATCCAGATGCTCTACAGGTCCCGCCAGGAATACTCCGGCGCCATGCAGATCCGTGCGGAAATTGAGTTTCCAGCCCAGCTCCTGAAGCCCGGCCACGAAATCGTCACCGGTTTCGGATTCAAGGAGCAGATAGGGAGCCATCAGAGCAAGGGCGGGTTGATTCGTAGCGTAAACCGTTCCCGCGGGATAGTAGAGGACCAGCCCGGCATAGCCCTTCTGCGCCGTGTCCACGATGGTCAGATGCGCACCACAGGCCAGAGTCTGATCGTGCCAATCCAGGGCGGCGGCAACGGGTCCATGTGGTATGGACAACAATCCGGTCAGGATGAGCAGCCAAAGGGTAAGGCGGTTGGGGACATTGAGGCTGAACATTGTCGTTCACCTTTCCGGATCGGGGTGGATCAAAGCATCGTGCATCATACTCAGGAAAGGGAGCAGCCAGGGGAGCAACCCGTCCTTTTCCGCACTCTCGTAATCGGGACGCACCGCTCGCAGGGCCAGATAGTACCCCCCCCTTGCGCGCGCCACGGCCGGTGCGGTATAAAATCCCCGTGACGCCCAGCCCTGTCTGGCGATCAAGGTCGTCAAAAGACGACCGATCCGGCCATTGCCGTCCTCAAAGGGGTGAATGGACTGGAATTCGTAGTGGAACCGTCCGGCAATATGGAAGACATCTTCACCGTCAACAAGTTCCCGATTGGTTTTCAGAAGCAGAGTTTCCAGGAGCTCCGGAACGCGCGCCGGATGGGGCGGTTGGAAAACCACATTCCCCGCCTCGGGGCCGGACTCCCGCACAATCCGCACTTCAACCTGTCGAAACGAACCGACATCCCTGCCCAGGTTCCGCATCAGTAAAGCATGCAGATGCCGCAGCAATGCAAGATTAAGGTTGTCAATCGGCAGATCCTCGATAAAAACCAGGCCGGCATGACAACCGAGAATCTCCAGTTCGGCCGAACTCCCCCCCTCACGACCAGGTGCGCCGATCAGAGCCAGAGCGTCTGGCCAGCTCAGGGTGTTGCCCTCGATCCCCGCATTCGACCAGGCTGCCCAGATGCGACGCCGCTGCAGAATCTCCCGATCCCCGGTCGGGGACCAGTCCGCTCGAAGCAGTGCGAGCTCATTGAGTTTGTCGGCTAACGACATGTTGGCATCCCGGACAGAGGTTGCAGCAGGTGATCGCTGGGGAAAGTAGTCTATCGCGTGGGTGGAGGCAAAGCAGTAATGACGAGCGCCCCTCCGGGGCAGGGGCGCTCATGTCGCAAAGGCGATCGGGAGAGGAGATGATCAGGAGGCCAGTTTGGCCAATCCGTCCCAGGCGGAGATAGTGATTTGCCGTTCACGAACGTCGATAAGCTGATGACGTTTGAACTGATTCAGCGTGGCTGTGGTGGTTTCGCGGGTGGAGCCGATCAGATTGGCCAGATCCTGGTGGGTGATTTTACCGCCGAGACGGATCCCATCCTCTTCGGGAATCCCGCTCCGCTCAGCAAGCTCGAGAAGCAGCGAGGCCAGCCTGGCCTTCACATCTTTGAGCAGCAGACGTTGAATCACCTGCCTGGAATCGCGCAATTTCTCGCTCATGATCCGCAGAAGCACCATGCCCAGACGGGGTTGATCATCCAGCAGATTCCGCATCCGTTCATGAGAGATCGCCACGATCTGGCAGTCCTCCATCGCCTGGGCGTTGGCTTCGCGAAACTCGCTCCCCTCCAGACACTCCAATCCGAAGATGTCCCCCTCCTCGATAATGCTGATGGTGATCTCGCGACCACTATCCTGAAGGCGACTGAGCTTGATCCGCCCCCTCTGGAGGATGAAGAGTCCGCTGCAGTCGGCCCCCTCCAGATAGAGATAGGCACCTCGGGTGCAGGTGCGTCGGGGGGCCTCCATACTCAGTTGCAGACGCTGTTTGACCGAGAGGGCTCCGATGAAGCTGGTATGGTTGTGAATTTCACTCATGATCTTTCCTCCGTTTGGGGCCAATAGCCGGGAAATCTGCTCCAGATTTCCTTTTAATTTCCGTTTGGCCGTCAGAGTTGATCATTGCAACTGGCATACCTCGATGCAGCCCAAGACTACGACTACAACCTGTTGATTATTCTCAAGTTACAGGCTGGGCCATTTTCCCCAGAGCATATCTCCGCAAAGCGGTCTCCTAATTCCGGAGACGTCTCCATATTCTGGAGGTAATTCAGGAACGACACGGAGTATCTCATGTATGCTGGGGAGGTGCTTCGTCACCACAAGGTTACCATTACTGACACTTACATAAATCAAGTCCTTCAGGTGACTTGACATATGGTGTAATATTCCGGTAGATAGTACCTGCATATAAATAAGGTAGATAGTAGCGACATTTTCAGAAGGTGCGGAGGAGTCCATGGATTTCACAAATGAAGAATTCGTTGTCTATCCGCGCTATGGCGTCGGTCGGGTATTGGGAGTCAGCAACAAGAAATTCGCAGGCACGAACGAAAAGTGTCTGGGGATCAAATTCGAACATCAGAACCTGTCCCTGTTCATCCCCGTGCATCGTCTCGAAAAGGTTAAATTGCGGAAGTTGATGTCCAAACCCGCAATCAAGAAGGTGCTTGAGACGATGAAATCGCGCGCCCGATTCAATCCCAAAGAGACGCACAAGGAGCGGCTGGCAGGTTGTCAGGAGAAATTCAATACCGGCATCGCCAACGATCTGGCCGAAGTGGCCCGAGATCTGGCTCGTCTCTCCAAGAAGCAGGATCTCAATATGGAGGAGGAGACGATCTGCCGCGACTGCATCAACCTGTTGGCCCGCGAGATCGCCATCTGCCGAGGTACGGACATCAAGTCAACACGCCTCGAGTTGGAGAAGGTCCTCTACCGGTAACTCCCCGGCGATCATCCCCCTCACGGACAAAGTGACACATATGGTCGGCGGTACAGCGGGTACCGTCGACCTTTTCACATGCGGCCAATGCCTCGGCAGGCATATGCCCGACTCAGGATCTGACCAGTAATCGTCAATAGGGCAATTCGTAACAGACGATTGAGAAGGGCTGCACATCATCTCTCAGATCCTCCATCTGAGGACCGCCGGAGCGGATGAATGTCACACCGCCATTGGTACTGGTCTGGGTGGGCGTATTGCGCCCCTCCTTGAGGATGAACAGCCGATCATGGGAGATGAACCACAGATCGAAGTCGGGGTTGTAATCGCAGGGGAACTCAACCTGCCTGATGTAGTGCCCGGCGGCATCGAAGACATCAAAGACACCCAGCATCCCCTCGCGGCGACTTTTCCGCCCCCGCGCGGTCAGCACCCAGAGCTCTCCGCTCTCCCGGGTCACCATCGTCTCAATACACCTGAACAGCGGATCCATGTCCCGCGCCGGCGCGCTGTCCCGTCCCATGTGCCGATAGCCTGCGTTGATCTTTCTCAACTCCTCATCGGTTTTCGCCAGGTCTTCGTACTCCCGCTCGATCACCCGCACCTTGCGCCCATCGGCAGCGAAACAATCGATGTGATAATCGAGGTAATCGGCTGCCAGATAGATCAGGCCGTCGGCGCCCACACGCCAGTTCTCCATGAAGTCGCGAGGGCGGTCGGTAGGTGTGAAGGCCCGAGCTTCGTTCAGCTTGATCGTCTCAAGGCACAGTTGAGCAACCTCGTTCCCCCGGGCATCGGTCACGGCCAGGATCTGATCATTCACCCCCTCGCCGTCACGGTTCAAGGCCTGAACATAACTGATCACGAAGTTATCGCCCAAAGGGGCCATCTGATGGGGAAACAGCATTCCGGCTTTCGGCAACGGGATATTCTCCCCCGCATCACCTGTGGCGATATCAACCGTAACGGCATTCGAGGGCATGATCTGCACGATGGCCACCCGGCCGTCTGCTAGCAGAAATGCGGACATGGCGTTGTAGAACTCCCCCGGCCCCTCCCCCATTCGGCTGAGGCTGCGGACATATTCCCCCTCGGGGGAGAACATCCGCACTTCATGGAGCATGGTATCGAGGAAATATGAGTTGCCGTCGGCATCGGCCATGGCGGTCTGAACGATGCCGAACATCTCCTCATCCTCCTCACTCTCACCACCGATCTCCCACAACCGCCTCGGCTCCAGGGTCTGCAGCCCCCCCGGTGAAGTGGAGGTGTTGAGCACATGAGTTACGCCGTCGCGGATTTCAGTCGCGGGTTCAGCGCAAGAGGATGTAGGCGAAATGGCAAGGGACAGCAGAACGGCAGCCAGCGACAAAATGCCACACCGGCCCGCACGCGGATTCACTGGGAGCAAAGGGACCTCCGAAAAGAGCGTTTGGACAATGTAGTGGCAAGGTTGGACGCGGCTCCTACTCCCGATGAGCCTGACGGTTCCCGTCATCCTTGCGGCTCTTCAACCCCTCCACCCACAGCTCGGCGGGATGCCTGACCTCGACCTCCTCACCGGCCTCCCGCAGGGCGGTCTCCCACTGCAGACGGCAACCGGGATTGGAGGTGAGCAGCATATCGACACCGGTCTGCTCGAAGAAGGTCATCTTTTCGGCGATAAGGGCGCGGGACATCTCCGGCCGGCGCAGGAAGTAGCTCCCGCCAGACCCACAACACTTGTCGCAGTGCCGCATCTCCACCCTCTCGATGCCGGGCAAGACATCGATCAGAGCTCGGGGACGCTCTCCGATCCCCTGAGCGTGCAGGGCGTGACAGGGATCATCGTACGTTACGCGCCGTGAGGCGGAATCGACGCAACCGCCGACGAAATCTTCGGGATTGAGAACCTCGCTGAGATCCCGAACCCGGGCGCTGAAACGCTCGGCGCGCTCCCTCCACTCCGGATCCTCGCCCAACCACTCGCCATATTCCTTCAGCGCCGCCCCGCAACCGGCGGCCTGCGTCACAATGAGCCCCTCTTTGTTCTCGAACGCAGCGATATTCCGCCGGGCCAATTCACAGGCTCTCTCCAGACGTCCCAGATGGCGATGCACCGCACCGCAGCAGGTGTTGTCCGCCAGATCGTAACCGCCTGTCGCGCCGAGCAGCGCCATGGCCGCGCTCTCCTCACCGGAGTAGAGGAGTCCGCCGACACAGCCGCGAAAGAACAGGTAGGGTGCACCGCTGCTCCGCTGGGGCACGGCCCTCCCGGATTCGATGCGGCGGGGCAGCCAGCGAAGTCCGGCCAGGAAACCCAGCCCGGGCAAACGGTCAAGACGCAGCTTGAGAATCAGGCTGGGGAGACGGGAGGCGACAAAGAGCTTCAGGGGCAGGCGCAAACGTCGAAGACGATCCGGCTTGGGCACCAGGTGCTCGAGCGCGAACTCCGCGAGACGCCCCCCAGCGCAGGCTGGCGACTCCTGCGCCAGACGCTCGTGCGCACGATCAAGCATGGCGCCGTAAGGAACACCGGCCGGGCAGCGTGATTGACAGGCCAGGCAGCCGATACAGTCATCCAGACCAGTGCGCCACACCTGGAAGTCGGCGGCGAAAGCGGTATCCCCCGCTTGCTTCCGTTCGAGCAGATGCATGAGTCGGATCCGTCCGCGGGGATTGGCGCTCTCGTCCCGCCGCAGATTATAGGTCGGGCAGACCTCAAGGCAAAGCCCGCAGGCTACACACTCCAACAGGTTGAAGCCGCGCTCGAAAAGGGGTCCATCAGCCAAAGAGCCACCTCCCCGACGCGAACCGTCCGGCAGGATCCAGGGCGCGAGCGATCCTCTCCAGGAACAGCTGTCCGGTCAGGTTCATGAAAGTGCTGCCCCCCTCAACATCGCCATCGATTGCGGCCATACGTTGGAATAGGGCATCGGCGTCGGGCGGCAGAAGGACCCTGGCGTCATCTCCCACCAGTTCGGTACGCAACCGACAGCCATGACAATCATATATCCAGCGCTTGCCCAGATAGGGCAGGATCCCGACCAGGGCGGAAAGGGGGACACGCAGCTCGCAGAGACGGCAGGTCAAGCCAGCGTTATTCTGCGGCGATCTGTCGGACATGGTGGGGAAATCCCGCAGCATCCGATACAGAGGTCCCTCTCGACCCTCCTCACCGCTCCGCTCAAGCGGCGACAGTTTGCGGCCGCCCAGCAGATTCAGAAGATGCATCTCCTGCCTCTCCACCATATCGCTTTCGCCGACCAGTCCGATCGCCAGATGCCACGCGGAGGGCAGCCCCACGAGGTCCAGTCCGGGCGGCGTCAGGAGCATCCCCTCAGGATAATCCAGGGTGCGAGTCAGCAACCTGAGCGCGGACAGAACACGCTCCCGTTCGGCGTAGGCCAGAACCAGAAGTCGTCGTCGTGCGGGCAGTGGGCGGGTGCGGAAGCAGAGACTGGTGATGATCCCCAGCGCGCCGCGGCTGCCGGTCAGCAGACGGGGCAGATCGTATCCGGTCACATTCTTGAACACCTTGCCCCCGGCGGCGAAAGTGCTGCCGTCGGCAAGGACACCATCGAGTCCCAATATCCTGTCTCGCGGATTGCGCAACCCCGCGCGCCACGGCCAGGATTCGTCGCAGGCCGCCACCCCGCCGATGCTCCTGGTGTTCGGACGGGGGATATCCCAATCCAGCTCCAGCCCCTCGGTCGCCAGTATCGAGGTCAGTTCCGACCAGGGTGTGCCGGCACTCACCGACACGTGAAAATCCTGTCGGGAGATATCGTTGACACCATGAAGGGATGCAGTGGAGATGAGCCATTGCACCGGTCCCGGCAAGCGGGGCAACTCGGCGAGTCGGCGGGCACCGGTGGGGAGAAGCAGTTTGCCCAGCCCCTCCCGCCCCTTCAGGATGGCTACGAGTTCGGCCTCGTCACCGGGGCGTTGGAAAGTGGATGCCTCATCCCGGATCACGCCTGCGGCTCCCGGCGTAACCACACCCTGCGGACCGCCGGCGCGGGTCCCGCCGCTTGCGGCGGGGAAGATCTTGCCGGGATTGAACAGGCCCGCAGGATCCAGCGCGGCCTTGAGCTGGCGCAGGGGACGCAGATCGGCGGCGGTCAGGGCCAGCGGCAGGTATGTCGATTTCTCGATCCCGATGCCATGCTCGCCGCTCAACGTGCCCCCCAGGCGCAACGAGAGCTCCATCAGATCGCCGAACAGAGCGTGCAGACGTTCCACCTGGGCGGCGTCCTCGCGGTCGAAACCAATGTTGGGATGCATGTTGCCGTCACCGGCATGGAAGACATTGGCCACCGGCAGTTCGTGTTTCGCGGCAAGTCGATTCACCTCGGATATCGCTTCGGGCAGACGGCTGATGGGCACGCAGATATCCTGCACGCAAATATCCCGGTAGAGCCTGCCTGAGGCGCCGAAGGCCCCCTTGCGGCCGCGCCAGAGTTTGAGGCGTTGCACGGGATCGTCCGTATGCTGCACCCAGAGAGCGCCGCTCGCCTCGAGCAGGGCGATCACCTCCCGACGGTCGCGCTCCACCTGCTCGGGCAGGCCATCGACCTCCACCAGCAGCACCGCTTCGGCCTCCGCGGGATACCCGGCCCTGAATACCGAACCCTCAACCGCGCGGATCGTCTCGCGGTCCAGTATCTCCACCGCTGCGGGCAACGACCCGCGGCCGAGGAACTCCGTCACCGAGGCGCAGGCGGCCTCCAGCGAAGCGAAGGGGGCGAGGATCGTCGCCAGGCCCTCGGGCAAAGGGGACAGTCGCACCTGTATGGCCGTCACCAGCGCCAGCGTACCCTCACTCCCCGTGATCAGCCCGCAGGCATCGAGAGGATCGCCCCCCGGCGAACCGGTGCCGATGCGGTGGATCTCACCACGATCATCGACGATCTCCAGGCCCAGCACATGTTGCGTCGTGACCCCGATCTTGAAGCAGTGCGGCCCCCCGGCGTTCTCCGCCACGTTGCCGCCGATCGTTGAGGCATTCTGGCTGCTGGGATCGGGAGCGAAGTGGAGGCCAAGCGGTTGCAGCTCCGCCTGAAATTCGCCGTTGACCAGTCCGGGGCGCACCCAGGCGGTGCGGTCATCCGCGTCGATGGAGATGATCCCGCGCATGCGGGTGAAGGCGATCAACCAGCCGCCCTCGAGCGGCACGGCGCCCCCCGACAGGCCGGTACCCGCGCCGCGGGCCGTCAGCGGCACCCCCTCGTCGGCGGCCAGCCGCACTATGCCCGCAACCTCTTTCCCGTTGCGCGGCAGAAGCAGCAGGTCGGGCGACCTTTGATAAACCCGTTGACTGTCGGCATCGTAAAGACTCATCAGGGCCGGAGAATCGATGACATCCTCGGCGGCCATGATCGTTTTCAGCCGGCCAGTCAATTGTTTCCTCTTCTGTTCATCCATGTAACCGCACCCGGGTTTGCCCCTGCTCCAGACATAAGACATCGAGATACTGAATGCCCGGATCGCCCAGGCGCGTTGGCCACGAAGATAACCCCGCCACGGCGCGAAGGTCAATCACTCCCGCCGCCACTTGCAGGTATGAGGTGTGGAGCTTTATTGTCAATACTCCAGATGAAAAGGATGGCGAAATGAGTGCGAAGCGCAAGGAGCAACGTCGCCCGGACTGGCTCAAAGTTCGATTGAGCACGGGTGGAGAATATCGCGAGATGAAGCAACTGCTCGGCGACCACGCGCTGAATACCGTCTGCCAGGAGGCCAACTGCCCGAACCTGCACGAGTGCTGGAACGCGGGCACAGCCACTTTTCTGATCCTAGGGGATATCTGCACGCGCAATTGCGGCTTCTGCGGCATCACCAAGGGGCGTCCCGGGGCGGCTGACGAGGCCGAGCCCCTTCGGGTGGCCAAGGCCGTACGAGCGCTCAAATGTCGGCACGCGGTCTTGACGAGTGTGACCCGGGACGATCTTCCCGATCTGGGATCCGGCATCTGGGCCGAGACGATCCGCGAGATCCGCCGCCTCAATCCTCAGACGACGTGCGAAGCATTGATCCCCGATCTCCTGGGCGAACATGCCGCGCTGATCCGGGTGCTGGAGGCCCGACCTGCGGTGCTGGCCCACAATGTGGAGACCGTGCCCGAGCTCTACGATCGGGCCCGGCGGGATTCCGACTTCCAGCGCTCCCTTGCCGTCCTGCGCCATGCCGCCGATCATCGCAACAAATATGGCATCAGGGTCAAGAGCGGCATGATGCTGGGGCTGGGCGAGACGCGTGAACAGCTGCTCGCGGTCATGGAGCGCCTACTCGAGCACGGTTGCGAGATCCTGACCCTGGGGCAGTATCTGCCGCCGGGCAAGGGGCACATGCCTGTGGAGCGCTACGTGACGCCCGAGGAGTTCGACGAGTTGAAGGCCATCGGTGAGGAGATGGGCTTCCGGCATGTCGAGGCCGGCCCCTTCGTCCGTTCGAGCTACAGGGCCGCCGACCACCTCGACGTCTAGCCCTATCCGCATAAAAATCCCGAGCCGCCAAAGCGACTCGGGGTCTGGATTCGATCCTATCCGGCAGCGGGAATTCCGTCTACTTCAACAACACCAGCCGGGCCATCTGCGCTTCGTTGCCGCAGCGGACACGGGCGAGATAGACGCCCCCCGCCAGCTCCAGGCCATCGTCGCCGATCCCGGCCCAGGGCGTCTGCCCGGCACCCTCCTGCGTCCCGAGCTCATGAGCAAAGATCAGCCGACCGGCAACGTCGAAGATCTCCAGCCGGGCCGGGCCGTCGGGGAGCCCGCTCCAGGCGATGGTCGTCGCGGGATTGAAGGGATTCGGCCAGACGGCGAGCTTGTTCGTGGCAAAGGGGACGGGTTCATCAACACCGGTCGTGGAGCCGGGGATGAAGATATCGTAGGGCGGCAGGCCGAGGGAGAAGGCGGCCTTGAGCAGATCGCCGGTCGCCGCGTCGTAGACGCGCAAACCCTCGTTGCCGTAGGAGCGGTCACAGAGATAGAGGTCGCCGCTGCCGTCGATCTCCATATCGGTGAAGGCATAACCCACGCCGGCCTCGACCGTTGTGACCTGCCCGCCGGTGGCCAGGTTGAAATGCTTGAAGTGGGTGTTGTAACCGGAGTCGCTGACCACCACGAAAGCGGAACCGGCATCGACGATCCTGAAGTCGTTCACGTCGCCGCCCAATGCGGCCTCATCGATCACCAGCCCCTCGCTCCGCCACGTATGCGGATTCACACGCTCGATGCCGCCGTCGTTCAGACCATAGTTGCCGACGCATGAGCAGTAGATCATGCCGTCGGGTCCCGCGATGATCTCCCAGGCGGGATTGGTCGCCTGCAGCGGGATCGCCTGCACGCCGGCCTGTCTGGGATCGACATCCACCAGAGTGTTGTCGTCAAGATCGATGACGGCAAGATAGCTGTCCCCCACAGGGCTCCAGTAGTAGTCCCTGTTCAGACGTCCGATCGCCACGTAGGCATAGTCGCCGATCACCACGCCCTGCCCCACCTCGGCGTTGCCGTCGGCATCCGCCCAACCGGAGAGGTCGATCACCGCCAACTCGGTGCCGGTCTGCGGATCGATGATCAGGACATCGTTCCGCTCCTGACGCGGCAGCAGCGCCTTGGTGCCCGATCCGTTGAAGAGGATACACTGCGGGCCGGAGGCCGTAACCACCGAGTACTGGAGGATGGTGGCGAACTCCTGGTCAGGGTCCAGCACCTGCACATTGTCCGCTCCGAGGCGGTTGACGACATACAGCAGTCCGCCGCTCCAGCCGAGCACGGCGTCGCTGTGCACGGTGGCCACATCGTTGGTGGCTGTCCAGGGGTTGTCGGGTTCGCAGATACTCAGCTTGCCGGCGGTCTGGTAGTCGGTGCAGCTGATGGCGATGAACGGTTCGTCGGCCAGCGCCTGCAGACCGGCTAAAGTCAGCAGGCAGAGTGTCGCGATAACTTTGATCGGGTTGTTCATGATGTCTCCCTAGTTGTCTTCCGACGCGCGGTCGGTCCAGTTCAGGCCAATCCGCCAGGTTCTGCCGGGCAGGGGGTAGCCGAGTATATCCTGTGTGCCATCGTTGTTGAGGTTGAGCCCCTCGATGGACAGTTCGAAGTATCTGTTTGATCGCCAGGCCACCCCTGCGCCCCACAGAGTCGATGCGGGGAGCGCCCGCTCATCCATGTTGTAGGGTTCGGCATAGGTTCGCGCCCTGGCATTGACGTCCACATGAAACGAGAAGCGGGACAGGTCGCAGCCCAGCCGGGCGAAGGATGCGTGCGGCGTGCAATACGGAAGCGTCTTGCCGTCGTAGGCGCTGCGGCCGCTGTGATCGATGGCCTCCTGCCGCGTATCGGCCCAGGACAACCACCAGTCCATTCGCCCGAGTTCGAGCCCGGCCTTGAGCGAGATCTCGTTGCCCGTGATCTCGCTGGCGGCCACATTCAGCGCATTGACCCGGTGCTGTGAATTGCGGATGAAGATGATCTGATGATCCAGATCACGATCGAAGTGAGTGACCTCGAGGCGCAGCGAGAAGCCGGGACGCTCGCAGCGCAGCCCCAGACCGATATCCCACTGACGCCCCCTCTCGGGCACAAGTTGCGGATTGCCGATAATGCTGACATCCTGACCGAACAGCTCAAGCAGACTTGGTGCGCGATAGCCGTCGTCCGTCTTGGCGCGGAGATTCAGGACACATCGCCCCGGCGGCAGCAGGCGATCGAGGAGACGGCTGTTGAAGCCCATGTTTCTGAAGACCGCATGGGTATCGTGCTCCGTCCAGGGGATGAGGGGATTCACGTAATTGTGGTAGTTATCCTCCAACCACTCCTCGCCGTACCCGGCCTGCAGCAGCAGTCTGTCGTCAAAAAGCATCAACCGGGTTTCGGTCTCCACTCGCCGCGTCTTCCGACTCCGCTCGAACTCCTCCGGCTTACGCGGATTGAGATTGTCGGGCAGGATGAAATCGCTCCTTCGCTCCCCCCGCACCAGAATATGCAACGGCAACAGGTAGAGATCGGAGTGGAGTTGAAGACCGTGAGTGTGCAGCCGATCCCGGGTTTCGTCACCGGACATGGCCACGAGCAATTCATTTTCCGGATTGAAGAAGCGGTTCCACCCCGCACGGAGATACCCCCTGGCGCGCACACGCAGCCGACTCGCCAGCAACGGACTGCGCCAGGTGAGGCGGGTGTCGTGGCAGTCGCGTCGCGAAAAGGCGTGCTTGACGGGCAAGGTGGATGTCCCCGGGATGCCGTTCTCCCTGAACAGGTAGCGGTAGAACAGCGACAGTTGCCCAGGGAAACCCCGCTCGGACGGCTCCCAGTTCATGGTCGCCAGCAGATCACGCGCCCGATAGTGAGCGTTTTGCTGCACTTTCAGGGAGTCGTCGTCCGTGTTGTAGGGGGTGGCGTCTGCCAGATCGAGGTACTTGAAGTCGTTTTCGCTACCCTGCAGAGCCGCACTGATGAACAGGTTGGTCCCCCAGGGGCCGCGACCGTTCAGCTCCAGCGCCGTGCGCCACTGGCCATAGCGTCCCGAGCGGAGACTCAACCGACGATACCTGTCCCCCCCGGTGACGACCTGAATCGCACCGGAGAGGGCCCCTCCGCCCAGCTCCCCCGGGACCCCGCCGCGGTAGACCTCGATCCTGTCCGCGCCGACGAGCGGCAGTTCATCGAGCAGCGCCATGCCGGTAAACGGATTGCGGAGATCGACGCCGTCGAGGTAGACGGCCACCTCCTGGCCGCCGGATCCGCGCAGGCTGGCGGTGCTGAAGGCGCCGAGTCCGCCGTACTGACGCACCTCCAGCCCCGGCAACTCATGCAGAAGCTCATTGGTGGTTGCCGTCCGTTTGGCGTGCTCGGACGGGATGATGATGCTGGTCGCCAGGCTGACCAGTTCCTCGATCTCGACCTGCGCGGGCTGCTGCCCCTCGATCACCATCGGCGGCAGCGCGAAGATGGTGTCCAGGGGTGACCATGCCTGGAGGCTGTCGGCAAGATCAGCCGGTGGCGGTTGCTCCCCGGGCGGAGATGCCGCCTGAGATACGCCGGGCAACGGCAGACACAAAGTCAGCAGCACCGGTAGCAACACCGTGCCGTACAGAATTGGTTTCACTTTCATGGATTATTAGACGAGTGCGCCTCTTCACGCGCTCACCACCCCTTTCCAACGAAGGATGTGCATGAGAAAAGGCCGGGCAGGTCTCCTGACTTACGGGGCTCCTAATCGCCGCCTTCCCGGATTGAATCCAGTGGCGAGTTGGCGATCTCCCGATTACAGTGGCGGGACCGTGGCGGATTTTCACCGCTCTTCCCTATTATACTCGGAGACGAATGTCTCGGAGTCACCACAGCCTGTATGTTTGAACGTGAGGAGTGTAGCCCCTGGCGACCCAAAGAACAAGCCGCAATCTCGCGTCCGGCTGCAATTTCCCTGCGTATATGATTTCAGGATTGTGATTTGGTCCGAAATAAGTATCAGCAATACGGAACTGATTGCGTGATACTTGATCTGTTTGTAAGTTTACTTCACATTGAACTCTGAAAGTTGACTCTGTCACGATCGGGAGAATTGTATGGCTGATGATAAGGGATGGGATAACGACGAGAGCAAACTCGTACCGGCTGATGGCATCGAAGGGGTGGATCTGGAAGTAGATCCCCGGATCCTGCAGATACAGGCCTCCATCTGTAAAATCATGAGCAACCCGCGCCGGGTGAAGATACTCCGTCTGCTCGAACACGGCGAGAAGAGCGTCGGTGAACTCGTCGAGTTGACCGGGCTCCGCAAGGCCGCAGTGAGTCAGAATCTGGGTTTGATGCGCGACCGTCATCTGGTTGAAGCGCGCCGCGATGGTCAGAAGGTCTACTACAACCTGCGCGTCAAGAAACTGCTGGTGGCCTGCCACGCGGTTGAAGAGGTCCTTCAGGATCTTCTCAAGCTGGAAGAGAACGGCAAGTAGACACCTCTATCCGCGATCCTCCGTCCAGCTCCGGCTCCTAGAGGGGCGCTAGTGTTGCGTACCCGAAAATCTTGTTCCGCCGCTTCCGTTTGCAGTAATCCAAAACCATCGCGATGATCGAGAATCCGAGGCAAGCGTTCTCATGCTCCCTGCCCCGAATCGACCTGGATGAGGACCTGGTTGCAACGCAAAATACCAGGAAAGTCCATCCCCCCCTTTTCATCCGGTTCCAGCTGCGCTACACTGCGCTGGTCAAGGACACTATCAGACATGCGCAAATTTCAATCTACGAACCAATTCAACTCCTCCCCGGGAGGTCGAGCTTGGGTTTCAAGATCCTCAAGAAACAAGTTCTGGCGCCTAATACCGTTCTGTTCGATGTGGAAGCGCCTCAAATCGCAGCCAAGGCCAAAGCCGGTCAGTTCATCATCCTGAGGGTCTGTGACAATGGTGAGCGAATTCCGCTGACCATCGCGCAAACGCGTCCCGCAGACAATGTAGTGACGATTGTGGTTCAGGAGTTGGGGAAAACGACATTCGATCTCTGTCGTCTGAACGAGGGTGAGGAGATCCTTGACTTCGTCGGCCCCCTGGGCAAACCCACCGAAATCTCCAACGTGGGCACAGTGGTCTGCGTCGGCGGCGGCGTCGGCAACGCCGTCGTCTGGGCGATGGTCCAGGGCTTCAAGGCCGCGGGCAACAAGCTCATCTCGATTATCGGCGCTCGGGAAAAGGAGCTGCTGATTCTGGAGGATGAGATCGGCGCCATCAGCGACGAGTTGATCGTAACCACCGATGACGGCTCTTACGGTCGCAAGGGTTTGGTCACCGAAGCGCTCAAGGAGGTCCTCGATCGTGAGGATGAAAAGGTGAGCGAGGTGGTCACCATCGGTCCGGTGATCATGATGAAATTCGTGGCCAAGACGACTGAACCCTACGGTGTCCCGACCCAGGCCAGCCTCAACCCCATCATGGTGGACGGCACCGGGATGTGTGGAGCCTGCCGCGTGACGGTCGGAGGCAAGATCAAGTTCGCCTGTGTCGACGGTCCCGAGTTCGATGCCCACAAGGTGGACTTCGATGAACTCATGAGCCGACTCGTTTTCTACAAGGACATGGAAACGGAAAGCTACGAACGGGCGCGAAACGAAAAGTGCAGACTTATGCAGCAGGCGGAGGAGGTGGAGTAATGGCCGAGAAGAAGAAGAGGGTGTTCAATCGCCAGAAGACAAAAACAGCCATGCCCGAGCAGAAACCCGAGGATCGGATCCGCAATTTCCTGGAGGTCCCCCTGGGTTATACCGATGAGATGGCGATCAGCGAAGCCCAACGCTGCCTCGGCTGCAAGACCCGCCCCTGCGTGACCGGTTGCCCGGTGGACGTCAAGATCCCCGAGATGCTGGAACTCATCGCCGACGGTGACCTGCCTGGCGCCTACAGCAAGGTGAAGGAGACCAATTTCCTGCCGGCAATCTGCGGCCGCGTCTGTCCGCAGGAGGATCAGTGCGAGAAGCATTGCATCCTGGGCAAGAAGGGCGAATCGGTCGGAATCGGTCGTCTGGAACGCTATATCGCCGACTGGGATCTGAACGCCGCGACGGAGGAGGTTTCGTCGACCTCCGCCCCCTCTACGGGTAAGAAGGTGGCGATCGTCGGCAGCGGCCCGGCCGGATTGACGGCAGCCAGTGATCTGGTGCAAATGGGTCACGAGGTGCATGTGTTCGAAGCGCTGCACAAACCCGGCGGCGTGCTTTTCTACGGCATCCCCGAGTTCCGTCTGCCCAAGAAGATCCTGGTCAGGGAGATCGAGGGTCTGGCCAAAGTCGGCGTCAAGTTCCACATGAATTACGTTGTCGGCGCCACCGAAACCCTGACCGAACTGCGCGACCGTTTCGATTCGATCTTCATCGGCGTGGGCGCCGGTCTGCCCTGGTTCCTGGGCATCCCGGGGGAGAATCTCAATGGCGTCTACAGCTCGAATGAGTATCTCACTCGACTCAACCTGATGGGTGCGTTCAATTTCCCGGAATACGACACGCCGGTCAAGCCGGGACAGCGGATAGTCGTGGTCGGAGCGGGCAATACGGCCATGGATTCGGCACGGATATCCCAGCGTCTGAATCCCGAGCAGGTGACGCTGGTCTATCGCCGCAGCCGTGCGGAGATGCCCGCGCGAGTTGAGGAGATCCATCACGCCGAGGAGGAGGGGATCCAGTTCAAGCTGCTCCACACTCCGATCGAGATTGTGGGCAATGACAAGGGGAACGTGACCGGCGTTGTGCTGCAGAAGATGGAGCTGGGCGAACCCGATGCCAGCGGGCGCAGGCGGCCGTTGCCTGTCGAAGGCAGTGAGTTCACACTGGAGTGCGACAGCGTTGTCGTAGCACTGGGGTGTAGCCCGAACCCGTTGATGACAAAAGTGGAGCCCGACCTCGAGGTCAGTCGCAGAGAGACGATCGTCGTCAATGAGGTCACCATGGAGACCTCCATTCCCGGCGTTTTCGCCGGTGGCGATATCGTAACCGGCGGCGCTACGGTCATCCTGGCCATGGGTGCCGGACGCCTCGCGGCCAAGGGGATGCATCACTTCATGATGACCGGCTCCTCGCCTGAGGCGGAGGTCTGACACGTCCCGGGATCAAAAGGAAACAGGGTCGGCGCCGAATGGTGCCGACCCTTTTTTTTTGACTACCGGGGAACCGGAAGTCATGACTCGTCAGGGGTAGCCGCTCAAGTCTCCCAGCATGATCGAATAGGCCCCCCAGACGGCGGGATGGCTGTGGTCGCCATCCTCCTCAAGCATCATCCTCTGGGCGCCGATCAGGGATTCCAGGGCATTCCGATCCTTTAGCACCAGGGTATCGCAAAACCGACTCATCAGATTACTGGCCTGACTGTCCCGTACAGGCCAACTCGTGTAGACCACCGATCCGGCTCCGGCGTTCATGAATCCTTCGGCCAGGCTGGGTGCCTCGAACTGCCCCGCCACATGCCGGGAGCCGCTGTCGCATCCGGACAGGACAACCAATCCGCATCCGGAAAAATCCGTTTCGAGAACATCGGCGATCAGGATTCTGTCCTGCAGTTGCGAGCTGTCGTTTGGATCTTCGGCCAACGGCAGGATTGTCCGTATGGGCAGATTGGGATCACGCATCAGATGGCCCGCGATATAGAGGATGGCGACGTCTCCCCATCTGGCTTTGATGGCGCTCTTGAAAGCATCTCGCCCCTCGAGCAACTCGGATGAGGGAAACAACTCGGCTGCGATGTGGGCCTCAACCGCCCCCACCGAATTCACCAGACTCGGAAATCTGCGCTTAAGGGCCGGGGAGATATCCGGAGCGCCGACAATCAGTTCACTTGTATTGATCGTCCTCTGACCCGGAGTCCGCATGGAATGGAGCACAGCCGGGCTGTAATCGACGAGGAGGGGTCGATAATCGGTGGTGTCCCCCAGGTTCAGAATCCCGAAGGGGAAATCGCTGAGGACACCATCCCCGCTGATCAACAGGGTGGATGGAGCGGTATCATCCGACCCGAGATTTAACAGGTCGGGCGGCAGCAGCATACGGGCCCACTCGGACAACCTTGCCTTGAGGTCTGGCGATAGACTGCCGCTATCGACCTCCGCATCGTCGACAAGGTCCTGCTGCAGCTCCTTGATCTTGGTCTCCAGCGTCTTTTTCGATATCGGGAATTCGTGGCGCACAACCGTCGCGCCATCCGCATACCAGCACACCAGACGATCGCTCGCGGACAGGTAGACAAGGTGCCGACTGCCGGTTTGATTCAGCCAGTTCCGAAGTATCCGGGAGTGACCGGGGTCACTCCCCGGATTCACCACAGGCATCTCCGCCGCCGCTATCAGATTGGTGCCCTCTTCATTGCGGGACGGCGAGTTTTTCATTGCGACTGATTTGCGCATCAGGCCGCGCCAGGCCATCTCCAGGGCATAACTCTCTTCGGGATCATCGACACAAAGCATGTGCAATCCCTCCCTGATCCCTCGCTGTTCGGGGTCAAAGAGGTAGCCGGAGCTGATGTTGGGTTGCCCCCAAAATATCTCCTCGAAAAGGGATACCACTTTGCGCATGGCCGCCAACGCCAGTTCCCTTTCACCGCTGGCCAGAAACACCTCCGCTTGCCGCAGATGGAATTGTCCTGCGATATCCGCATCCCCCATGATCTCTTCGGGATATGCCGCCATCAGATCATCCAGAATCTCCTGGGCCTCCTGCAGCCGACCGGCGTTGCAGGTCAATTCGGCCTTGATGATCTTGTTGCGCAGACCGTCACGGAGATAGGCGGTTTCGGCGCAGAATCCGATCGCATCGACAAGTACGGAGAGCGCCCTCTCATCCAGATGATTATTGCGGAGCCCTGTTACCCACCGATCATAGGCATCGATCACTTCACCGGCATGATTGATTCGATTATCCGGATCGGATACGATCCTCGCGAATATCTCGGCGGCTTGCGCGGGCTTCCCGTCGACCATGAGGCAGTAGGCCTCGATCTGATCGACATACATTCGGTTGAACGATATATCAAATTCGCGACCGCCATCCTCCATCTGATTGAGAAGGAAGTTCGCCCGTTCAAGATGCTCCCGCACATGCTCATTGGTACTGCGTTCCGCAAAACAGAGCAGATACTGTCGGATGAAATAGATCTCGAACAGACCAATCTTGTATTCTCTGCAGAGTTGACGTCCCAGATCAAAATACTCCAGCGCCAGTCCATCCTGATGATTGTTGAAGTAGTTGATGCTCTTGAAGGACAACAAACGCACAGACGCCTGAGGTAAACGGCACATCATCGCAACCGCGAGCCCCTCATCCAGACATATCTGGAGAGAATCGGGATCGGATCCTCGAGGAAAATTCATGGCCAGATTACCCCAGATCTGGCACTCCATCCCACGCATTCCCGCTTGTTGAGCATGGTGGAGATTGCGTTGAATGAGAGCCTTGCTCTCCTCCCTCCTGCCCAGATTACCGAGAACACGGCATATTTGGGATTCCGTCACCACCTCCGCCACCGTCATGTTATGCGCTGTGAATACCTGCAGGGATTCCTGCAATCGCTCGTATTTTTCCTCATCGGTCAACTCTGTGCTGATGAAATCCATATGCATTCTGCTCACTTGCCTCAGCAGCAGAATTGCCTCTTCGGGGGGAAGAGCATGGAAGAATTCCAGACTGGATATTTCGCTCTTCAGGAAGTAAAGCTCACTCAGTTGGGTTCTGATTCGGAGAAGGGGCAGGTAGACGATCTCCTCGGTGCGGACATACTCCGCCACGGTCGAATCGCTGATGGCGCTATGCAGCTGATAGGATCGCTCCAGCAGGAATGTGGCGCCCATCTCCTCGCAATAATCACGAAATTCGCTCTCACTGTCGTGAAAAATATGGTGAGCACAATCCTGATCGAATTCCGGCACCAATTCAAGAAGAGCCATCTCCCCTTCAGGTTGCGAACATGAGAGGAGAACCAGGCCTAACAGGGAGATCACGATCAGAGGCTGGACGAAAACACTGAACTTCATTCCCTCTCACATTCAACAAGGGTGAGCAACTCTCATCATCTCCTTATCAGGATTTCCGGAGTCACTATGGCGGGGAATCACATATGGCCTCACCCGACAGATAATCGTAAAATCATAGTGCAATTACGCATTTCATGTAGGACGAACATACTCTACAGCATTCCCCGAAAGGGCAAAACTGTTCTTTCCTCTCCCCAGCCGAATACATCTGTAAAACTGAGCAGAAAAGCCGCGCATATGTCATTTTAATTTGACACTCGATGGGGATTCACAAATATTTCACCATTACCCCACCTGATGCCCTATCCACGTTTCCTGCCGACGAAATGGGACAGCTGTGCCTATGCCAATTAGAGCGTCAGTACTGGTAGTACTGGCAATGTCACTACTATGCTCCTCTCTTCCCGGACACGCATTCACGCCACTAATACTTCCCGATCTGGATGGATCCGGAATCAACACCACGAAGATCTTCGACGGCAGCGTGGTTCACAACGTCGGGGAGTTGCAGATGAACATCACCAACTGGGGGATGTTCGGCTCCTTTCCCGGTCTGGCTCTCGAGATGTCCGACGCGGCATCGGCCCAGTGGCCGGCCGGCAGCGGGATCGAGCACATGTTCTTCGGGGAGGTCTGGATCGGCGCCAAGGTCTCCGGGATCCCGCGCGTCAGTACGGCGGTGGTCAACTCCGAATTCGCTTCATATCGGAATCCGATCAACACAGTCTACAGAAGTTTCGAGGGGGACGACCGTGGCCGTCGCTACCCATCGGGTCTGGCCGACGACGATGAGGATGGACTCGTCGATGAAGATCCTCTCAACGGACGGGATGATGACGGCGACGGCGCCATCGATGAGGATTTCGCCGCTGTCGGCTCACAGGTCTTCCGTTGCTCCTACCGCGACGACCTCCCGGAGATCTTGCGCGACGAACCGGATCACAATCCCCTGGGCGTCGAGATAATCCAGCAAAGCCACCAGTGGGACAACGCCCAGGCCGATGATTTCATCGGTGTGGAATTCACCATCTTCAACCGCAGCAACAACGATCTTGAAGACCTGTTCTACGGCTTCTATATGGATCCTGACGTCGGCAGTCGGAGTACTGCCGGCAACTACAATGACGATGTCGTCGGCTACACCGAGCAGGGCGCCTGCTATCAGCGTCAAGCCGGCCAGAAGTACGTCACCGTCCGCCTGGCTTCCGCGTGGGATGGTGATGGTGACGTCGACAGCTCCGTGCCCGCGTCCAGCCACTTCGGTGTCATGCTGCTCGACCACAGCATCTCATCCGCGGGTATGCTGGCCATTGAGCATCTCAACGAGGGCTACCTGTTCAAGGCGCCGGGTGAAGTATCGGTCCGGGCCTGGCAGGTTTTCTCCAGCATCAAACCTTATGTCGAGGGTGGTGAGCCCACCAACGACGCACAGCGTTACGATGCGCTCAGCCGCGAGGGGATCGATCCCACCCCCGTACTTCCCGGAGATTACCGGATGCTTGTCTCCGCAGGCCCCTTCTATCTCGAGCCCGGCGACAGCGTGACGGTTCAGATCGCTTTCGTCGCAGGACCGGATGCCGAGGGCCTGCTTGAGAACGCCATCGAAGCCGCCAACGCCTACGAGGGCACATACTTCAACAAGGACAACAAATACTGGACCGGATGGTACTGCGCGGAGCATCATCTTTACGATCACTACAAGGAGATGCAGTGGGTTTTCCCCTGCGTTGACCTGGCAGTCCCCATCATCATCCCCAAACGGACGAATATCTGGGTCAATGACGACTGCAGGGAGGAGGGCCTGGCGAGGGTGAATTGCACGCGTCTGGTTGAGCCCTGTACGGGAATCGGCGGGCGTGAAGCGCAACTCACCTGGCTGACCGAAGCGCCGCCGCCGCCGCCCAACCTGCGTATCTGGGCGACCGAAAACAAGAACGTCCTTTTTTGGGACAGTTTCAGCGAGAGCGTCCCAGATATGATGTCCGACCTTTACGATTTCGAGGGCTATCGGGTCTGGCGGGCGGACAACTGGAATCGGCCGTCGGGCACGACGATTGCCAATGGTCCCAGCAGCAGCAATTGGATGCTCCTTGCGGAGTATGACGCCATCAACGGCCTGCTGCCTGACGCCGGTTTTTCAGGCATCCGTTATCAGCCCAACATCGACGCCAACCTCGTCACCTACTATACCGAAAAGCTGCTCCAGGATCAGAGAATCATGACCGCCGCCGATCATCTGCCGCCGATCGGCTACACCAGAGCTGTGGCGGACACTGCGATATGCCTTGCACGCAAGACACTGGGGCTGCCCGGCGGCAAGAGTTACTACAGGTACGAGGATATCTATGTCCGTTCCGGCCTGCCCTACTTCTACAATGTGACCGCAATGGATCATAAACTGGAGCAGGGTGTGGGGGGCGTCCTTCTCCGTTTCCGCCAGGGTCTGTCCGGAGACCCCTCCAACGGATTCCTCTATGCAGTCCCCCAGACCGCGAGTCAGGAGACCTGGGAATTCGACCGGAGCAGGGTTTACGTAGTACCCAATCCCGCGACGCCTGAGTCGATGGCGCCATGGGCGCTCGGCCCGAACATGTCGGATCCGACGGGGCTGAAAGTCGAGTTCCGCCATCTGCCCGCGGCTCCATGTACGATTCGGATCTTCACGCTCGCGGGAGATCACATCCGCACACTTCATCACGATCCCACCGAGGCTATCGCCGCTGGCGATCTGGAATCCTCCGGCAGCATGGCCTGGGACCTGGTCAGTCGCAACAAGCAGGATGTCTGCAGCGGCGTCTATCTATTCGTCGTCGAGGCCTCAGGTTTCCCCAAGACAACCGGCCGTTTTACCGTGATCCGTTAATTGAAACGGCGCGGGTGATTGCCCACCCGCGCCGCCAGACAAAGATCGCCGTCGCTATTCCACATGACAGTCCGCGGGGATACCGACCTCCCGCCAGTAGATGTCGGCCCGGATATCGATATCCTCCTGGGTAACCCTCCCCGCGCCCGTGATCACCTCGGTCAACTTGCCCGGCAGTTCAAGATCGGTCGGCTGCCAACCGCACTTCAACTTGAATTCATACTTGCGGCGGAGAATGTCCGCGTTGAAGGTTTCGAGTTCATCCGTTGTGCATTCGCGCCAGAGCAGGTTGAGCCCCTCGGAGATGATATCCTTCGTGTAGACGTTTCGCGCGAACAGACAGATCACCAACGAGTTGAGCAGCATACGGAATTTGGCCTCGTCGGCCATCTTCTTGACCTGATCCTCAACGCTGATCTCCATCTTGACCATGGCCTGGTCGAGGGCGTACCCCGCGCAGTCCAGATGGGAATGCCGCACTCCCACGATGAAGTCGGTGAAGGCGTTGGGCCCCGTCATGTATCCGGCCGCCTCGTTTTTGCCGAAGGTCATCGCCAGATGTCTGCAGTCATAGAGCTCGCCGCACACCTGAGCCCCCCGCTCCAGATTGCTGAAGAACCCTGGCGTCCCCTCGCCCATCCGGTTCAGAATTTCGAGGTAGGTATCGGCATCACCGAAACGGAGGACAAGTCCACCGGTCTCCTCCGTTCCGATATACCCGCCCAGGAACGCATCCGTGGCCCAGGACAACGTCACCCCGAGCGACATGGCATCCCAGCCCTCTTTCTCGACTTTGTGCAGCAAGCGGAGAATGGCGCGCGGATCATCGATGGAGAGATTGCTCCCCAGCGCATAGATCAGTTCGAAGTCATAGGAGACCTGCGCCGTCTTGAAGCCGTGCTCCTCATGGAATTGTTCGCGCAGAGCCGCCAGGTGAATGCAGCCGCAGGGGCAATGTGCGCACGCAATCTGATTGGCCAGATAAGTGTCGCCGAACACCTCGCCCGAGATCTTCTCCGCACTCTCGAACCAGGACTGACTGAAATTGCGGGTCGGCAAGCCCTGCAGATGATTGAGATTCCTGATGTTCACGGCCGTGCCCAGGTCGTGATACTTGCGCATTTCGCCCGACTTGACCACAGACTCGTAAACGGTGTCATAGAGCGCGCGGAAACGCTTCCTGTCCGGCTGCGGAAGGTAGCGCCCGCCGCCGATCATCAGAGCCTTGAGGTTCTTCGAACCCATCACCGCGCCCAGACCGAGACGGCCGAAGTGCCGCTGCGTATCGACGGTGGCGCAGGCATAGGTGGACATTCTTTCACCCGCCGGACCGATCCGCATAATGCTCCGTTTGCCGCGCTGACCCATGCGCCCGCTGCGCAGCACGCGATCGGTGGCTGTAGTCGAGTAACCCCAGATGCTGCCCGCGGGGAGGAACGTCACGGTATCCTCATCGATGTCCAGCAATAGCGGTTCGGTGGCCGCACCCTTGATCACGATTGCGCTGAACCCGGCGTTGTACATCGACATCGCCAGACGTCCGCCAGCGTGGGATTCGCCGAGCTCCCCGGTGTGGGGAGATTTGAACATGGCCACGGTCTTGGTAGCCACCGGCAGGATGTTGCTGAAGGGGCCGGTCGCCAGCACGATGACATTGTCCGCGCCCAGCGGGTCGGCCTGGGGATCGCAATACCGCTCCATCAGGTGGGTGGCCACGGCCGTGCCGCCCATCGCCATGTGAAAGAGATCCTCATCCTCGATCACCTTGTGCTCACCGGCAGTGAGATCAATCTCCAGAATCTTCATCCACATGCGCCACCTCCTTGCGTTCGAGCAGTGTGAGAACCTCGTTCGGACAATAGCGCGCGCAGATGCCGCAGTGCGAACAGGGCAGGGGGAGCTGTTTCTCCGAATCCCATTGCAGTGCGTTGATCAGACAGGCTTCGACACACTCCTTGCAGAATGTGCACTTCTCGGAATCGAGCTTGAGTACGCCACTTTTGTTTTGAGTCAATGCGCCTGTCTTGCATGCCGCCACGCAGTCCGGATTCTCGCAGGCGCGGCAAATGCGAAGCGAAAACGCGCCATCGTTGCCTGTGTAGCTCCGCACCCTCATCGCTGATTTCGTCTCCGTCAAAGCTTTATGCCAGGTGCGTGAGCAGGCAAACATGCAAGAGAGACAACCGATGCACTGCTCCCTGGCCACCGCCGTCAGGACCTTCCCCATCCTTGACCTCTCTTTTTGAAGTGGGAATTATGCGACCCGCAACAGGCAGACTTCCACTGCCCGGACTAATGGTCAACCGATTAATCGGCCATTGAGGGGATATACTTAACAGGGCAATGGGAATAGGCTATTCGGTTAGAATATCCTTTCCGTTTAAGGCGAAAACCCGGCGGGGATGCCCCACCGGGTGTCTTCGATACGGGGGGGAGGACTAGTCCTCTTCCGACCTGCAGCAGTCACTGCCGCTCTTGCTGCTCTCGGTCTCGCAGCAATTGATCTCGACTTTGTTCGGCTTGCAGTTCTGCATCGACTCGGGTTTGATTGTGATGGTGATGTTCTCGCCATCCTTGCAGATCTTGACCCCATCGCAGCAGTTCATGTCCTTGCTCATTTCACATTTCCTTTCATAGACCCATAGGTTGTTATCTATGGTTTTAGTCAAAAAAAATCAACATCTCTTCAGATCGATGTCCAGCAGCCGCATCTGCTTGCAGCAACAGGTGATGATCGCATCACCGTTGAACCGATAGTAGACCTGGCGGCCGCGCTTGTCTCTTGTCACCAGCCCCGCCCGCTTCAGGATATCCAGATGATGCGAAACCGAGGGCTGGGTCATCTCGAAGTGCTCGCAGATTTCACAGACGCACAGCTCGCCCTCCCGCAGGAGTTCGAGAATCCTGAGCCTGCTCCTGTCCCCCAGAGCGAGGAACACCTGACAGCAATCGTCGTCCACGAGACATCTCCTCAAACATAGATGATCGTCTATGCTTTATAGTATCGGCCGCAGCCCCCTGAAAGTCAAGCCCGTGTTTTCGATTTTTCAAACCGGTTCGCGCCGGATCTCTTGCTTCCCCGACATGGAGGAGATCATGCGCAGGCTTGACCGGATGCTGCCGGGCGCTGAACCGGACGGGCAGGCCGGGGGGAGCTGACGGTTGCAGCCCGGCGCCGTAGCGACCGCTCCGCTAACGGAGCGGTCGGCCTCTACTCTTTTGAATATGAACCCCGTCCCTAATCGGCAATCGGTTCATCCCTCTCGACCGCTTCCGGTTCGACCTCCGCGGGCTTGACTCCCCTACTCCGCGTCGAGGGTTTGAGGAAGGGGAGCGCAATCAGCGGAATGATCGCCAGGACGACATCCAGGTGCATGGTCGCAGCGTAGCCGTGATCGGCGGCGTACCAGCCCTGCCAGCGCGCCGAGTAGGTGTACATCAGGTTCTTGAGCGCCATGTAGCCCGAGAACTGGGTCGCCGCCACCAGCGGCGAACTGAGCCCCATGAACACGGCCATCGAGGTCCCCGACAGCAAACCGGATGCGAAGCTGTAACCCAGTCCGGCGATGGTGTAGATGTTCACCGTCACACCCTCCATCCCCTGACCGCTGGTGAACTGCTGCGCCAGCCACAGCGTCGGCACGGCGGTGAGGATATACCACACCGCGAGCATCTTCCTGTGCCCGAGCCGGTCGGAGATCCAACCGCCGGCCACGCAACCCAGCGCGGCCACGACGGTGAAGTAGATATCCACCTTCGCGATCTCCTCCTCGCTCATCCCCAGATCCACCATCATGGTGCTGCCCAGGGCGAGCCCCATCGCCAGCGCACCCGCGGGCGCGATGCAGAACAGCACACCCACCAGCGGTCCGGGACCGGAGCGGAAGAAGCCGGTATAGAGATCCTTGCCGTACTGAACGGCCTCACCGATAATCTGCCCCACGAGGCTGCCGGTCTTTCTCCCCGCTGCGCCGATGGCCGCGCTCACCTGCACGACCGGCTCCTGCAGGCGGAGCGTCACGGTGAGGAGGATCAGCAGCAGCAATCCGCAGACATAGGGGAAGGTGGCCTCGTAACCCACTCTGCCCGCGATAAACAGGGCGCCGCTGCCACCGACCGCCTGACCGAGATAGGATGCGCCGAACATGAAGCCGTTGGCTACGCCCCGCTCCTTCTCGGGCAGCACGGTCACGGCCAGCGCGTCGATGGCCACATCCTGGCAACAGGCGAATATGTTGTGGATAATCACCAGCAGCGTGAGCAGCTGCAGGTTCTCCCCCGGCTTGACGACCATCACCACGCCCAGCGTCACGATCATCATCATCTGCGCGGCGGCGATCCAGAAGCGGTAGTGTCCGAAACGCTTGATCTTGATCAGATCCACCAGCGGACCCCAGAGCGGTTTGAAGGCCCAGGGCGCATACAGTGAAGCGGTGAAGGCGCTGATCACATCGAGCCCCAGCCCCTGCTGGCGCATGAAGGTGACGAACGCGATCGCCGTGAACCCGAAAGGGATCCCCTCGGACAGATAGAGCAGGGAGAAAACGGTCAGACGCCCCTTGGGCGTGGCCAACAAACTGCGGCCCGGCATATCGGGATCCTCGTTTCGGTGAAGTTGTCAGTAATACCAGGTGCGGACTATGCGCACGCCCGTATCCGCGTTGCCGTCGGCCGGAACCAGATCGGGATCCAGATAACTCCGCGTCGTCGCGGCCAGCTCATTGAAGAAACTCTCATAACTGCCGCCCCGCAAGCACTTGTAGATCTCGCCCCCGACGGCGTCGCTGTTGACATCCACGGGATCGATCAGATGATCGTAAAACTCCCACGGGGCATACCAGTCCTGGCACCACTCGGCCACGTTGCCCGCCATGTCGTGCAGCCCCAGCCAGCTGTCGCCCGGCCGCCCGACGGTCCCCACCGCCAGAGGTTCACCCTCGCAAGGGGGCCCCCCCGCGCCGGTCCGGCCGTTGACGCGGCTGCAATCGGGATCGGCCTCGCCCCACGGGTAGGTCAGGTAGGCGGGATAACGGGCCGCGTTCTCCCACTCGGCTTCGGTGGGCAGGCGCCACCCCTCGGCTCGATAGGGATCGCCGTTCGGGCCGCAGGTCCAGCCCGTATGGCCCTTGACGTAGCTCTCGGGCAAACCGTCGTCGATATTCTTCCAGTCGCAGAAGGCGGCCGCGCCGTACCAGGTGAGTCGCCGCACCGGCAGCCAGGGGTTCACGCCCGACGCCACATCGAAACTGTCGGCCATCTCGTCGAAAAAGATCTCGCCACCGGCGACCAACTGGAGGAGGTCATTCTGGGTCATGGAATCGATCACGAAGTCGCCATCGAGCGCGACCTCGTACCGCCGCAGCGCGCGGTTGAGGGTGGTGACGTACTCGGCCACCGTGAGTTCGTATTCGGCGATGATATAGGAGCGCGTGAGCGTTACCAGACGTGAGTCGTCAACCCCGCCGAAAGGGCTGACGGGGCCCATCCGGAAGGTGCAGGCGGGTACGAGAACATAGCCGGTCGGCGCCTGTTCATACCCAGACTCATCATTGCCGAGGCACGACAGGATGAGGCAGAGGAATATCAGCCAGGGCCACTGGCGTCCGCCGTTGACAGAAAACTTCTCCATTATTGCCGCTCCAGGTTGGATGCAGAGCCATACACGTCTATATTAGGCGCTGTTCCCTTCAAAGGAAAGAACTCTATGTTACCGGCCGACCATCCCTACAGCAATATCATCGATCGGGTCCTCAAACCCGGGCGCTACACGGGCGGAGAATTCAATCAATCCCTCAAGGATCCGGCGATCCTGAAGGGGCGCATCGCCCTGGCCTACCCCGATGTCTACGAGATCGGCATGAGTCACATGGGGCTGAAGATTCTCTACTCGACCATCAACGCCCGGGAGGATCTGGCGGCCGAGCGGGCCTATGCGCCCTGGGTGGACATGGAGGCCGAGCTGCGGCGGGAGAACCTGCCGCTGGTCAGCCTGGAGACGGCCACCCCACTGCGTGAGTTCGACCTGCTCGGCTTCTCGCTCCAGTACGAGCTGACCTACACCAACATCCTGACGATGCTGGAGTTGGGCGGCGTCAGCCGTCGGAGCGCCGACCGCGCCGAGGATGAGCCCCTGGTCGTTGCCGGCGGCCCGCTGACCTTTCAGCCGGAGGCCCTGGCCCCCTTCTTCGATTGCTTCATCGTCGGCGACGGCGAGGAGTCCCTGACCGAGCTGATGGATGACTGGCTCGACCTCAAGGCCGCCGGCGTCCCCCGCAGCGAGGCCCTGCGACGGTTGGCCGGCAAGCCGGGGCGCTACATCCCCGCGCTCTACGAAGTCGCCCCCTCACCCGACACCGGGCTGCTCATCGTGCGGAAGCCGGATGATCCGGAGTTGCCCTATCCGATCGAGCGGGCCCATGTCGCCGATCTGGGTCGCTTCCCCTTCCCCACCGACACGCCGGTGGCCGAGACCCGCGCCATCTTCGACCGCCACGCCATCGAACTGGCGCGCGGCTGCACCGAGGGATGCCGCTTCTGCCAGGCCGGCATGCTCTACCGCCCCGTGCGGGAGCGGAGCCCGGATCAGGTGATCGACACCATCATCTGCGGCATCAGGGAGGCCGGATACGACGAGGTCAGCCTCACCAGCCTCTCCACCGCCGACTACAGCGCCCTCACGCCGCTGGTACGCGAGTTGATGGCCCGTCTCGAAAACGAGCAGGTGAGCCTGTCGGTCTCCAGTCTCCGCGCCTACGGTCTGGCCGAGGAGCTGCTCGACGAGATCGCCCGCGTTCGCGCCACCAGCCTCACTTTCGCTCCGGAGGCCGGCACCCAGCGGCTGAGGGATATCATCAACAAGAACATCACCGAGGAGCAGATCCTCGAGAGCGCGCGGCGGGTTTTCAGCCGCAAGTGGAACAGCATCAAACTCTACTTCATGATCGGTCTGCCCGGTGAGACCCGGGTCGATCTTGAGGGCATTCTCACCACCGCCCTGCGCTGCAAGAAGCTGGGCAACAGCCTGCCCAACCGCGCCATGGGGAGTGGTGGCCGCCCGGCACAGGTCACCTGCGCCATCAGCGGTTTCGTGCCCAAGCCGCACACACCGTTTCAGTGGGTGGCCATGGATGACATGGAGACCCTGACCAACAAGCAGAAGGATCTCTACGCCCGCTCCAAGCGGATGAAGCTGGGGCTCAAGTGGCATGCGGCCGAGATCAGTCACCTCGAGGGGATCATCTGCCGCGGCGACCGCAGTATCGCCGATCTGATCGAGCGCGCCTACGAGAAGGGCTGCCGCTTCGATGGCTGGGACGAACACTTCCGTTTCGACTACTGGGAGGAGGCCATCGTGGAGCTCGGTCTCGACAAGCAGCGCTTCCTGCAGGAGCTCGACCCCGAGACGCAGCTGCCGTGGAACCATATCTCCACCGGCGTCGACCTCAAGTTCCTCCAGGCGGAATATCGGCGCAGCCTTGAGGGTCGCATCACCCCCCCCTGCACCAAGGTCAAGGGCGCCGACACGCGTCTGGAGCCGCCCACCGACGATGAACCGCTGATCTGCTACAACTGCGGCCTCGAGTGCGACCTCAGCGAAACGAAACGGCGGCGGCGCGATTTCCTGGATCAGCTGAGCGCACTCGCTGAGGAGCGTCCCCCGGTCGCAAGCGCCGACGCCAGACGCTATCGATTCACCTTCTCCCGCACGGGCAACGCGGCGACGATGAGTCACCTCGATCTGGTTCGCGGCTGGCCCCGCTCTCTGCGGCGCGCCGGTCTGCGGATCGCCTATTCGCAGGGATTCCACCCCCACCCGCGCCTCAGCTTCTCGCCCGCGCTGCCCATGGGGATGGAGAGCGACGGCGAGCAGGTGGAGATCATCCTCTATTCCGATCTGCCCCCCGCTGAGGTGAGCGAGAGGCTGCAACCCACTCTGCCCGAGGGGCTGCAACTGCTCAACGGGGCCGTCGGCGAGGAGAAGCCCCTCGCCAAGCGGCTGCGCAGTCTGAGGATGCACATCTCGTTCGACGCGCCGGAGGGCTACGACATCGCCCCCACCTGCACCGAACTGATGGCGCGCGAGACGCTGCCGTTGACCAGGATCAGAAAGGGGAAGCCGCTGGTTCATGACATGCGTCCCAACCTTTTCGCCCTGGATCCCGCGGAGCCGCGACAGGGTCGTACTGCGGCGGTGATCGTGGAACTGGGTCTGATCGGGCCCGCGATCAAAGCGGCGGAGTTGGTCGAGCAACTCGGCGGCGACGTGGAGAGTCTGACCGCCAAGCGGCTGGGCTTCACGCTTCACGATTGCTGATCAACGCTTACCGTGTGTTCTATGTTGACTAACAACGTGAGATGCGCTTCGATGGTGGTTACCTCGCACCTGCGCACCCCACCCTACAATGCCCGGAGATAATGCAATGGACCGTATGAAGCACGATCTGCTCGTCATCGGCGCCGGCCCCGGCGGCTATGTCGCCGCCCTGCGCGCAGCGGAGCTCGGTATGAATGTCGCCTGTGTGGAGAGGGAGTCCGCCCTGGGCGGCACCTGCCTGCGGATCGGCTGCGTCCCGAGCAAGGCGCTACTCCAGTCCAGCCATATCTTCGAGCAGACCCTCAGCGGTCTCGGCGAACACGGAATCAGCGCCGCCGCCGTGGAGTGCGATCTCGAAGTTCTGATGGCGCGCAAGGGGAAGGTGGTCGCCGAATTGACCGGCGGCATCGCCTCGCTCTTCAAACGGGCCCGGGTGACCAGATACGAGGGGACGGCCAGTTTCGCGGCAGCCGGAGTGATCAGGATCGAGGGCGAGGTGACCTGCGAGGTCGAGGCCGACAAGGTGCTCATCGCCACAGGCAGCCAAACCGCCACACTCCCGGGTGTCGAGTTGGACCATGATCGCATCGCCACCAGCACCGAGGCGCTCTCCTGGCGCGAAGCGCCGGAGCACCTGGTTGTGATCGGCGCCGGCGTGATCGGCCTCGAACTCGGTACCGTCTGGCGTCGCCTGGGCAGCCGGGTGACGGTGCTCGAGTACATGGATACTATCCTGCCAGGCATGGACGGCGACATCGTCCGTGAGATGCAGCGGCTGCTGAAGCGGCAGGGGCTGACCATCAAGCTGGGCGCGCGGGTGACCGCCGCCGGACTGGTGGAGGGGATGCCGGTCGTCGAGGTGGAGGGCGAAGATCCGATCAAGTGCGATCGGGTGCTGCTGGCCACCGGTCGTGTCCCCTACACCACCGGATTGAACCTGGAGGCTATCGGCCTGGCGACCGATGAACGCGGACGGCTGACCGTCGACGACAACTACGAAACCGCGGTTGCGGGTGTATTCGCCATCGGCGATGTCATCGACGGTCCGATGCTGGCCCACCGGGCCGAGGAGGAGGCTGTGGCCTGCACCCTCAAGATGGCCGGCAAGCCGGGACACGTGAACTACGACGTCATCCCCGGCGTGGTCTATACCGAGCCCGAAGTGGCGGCGGTCGGGAAAACCGAAGAGGCGCTGAAGGCGGAGGCGATCCCCTACAAAAAGGGGCAGGTCTTCATGCGCGCCAACAGCCGCGCCAAGGCGGGGGGGCACATCGATGGCCGGGTGAAGATACTGGCCCACGCGGAGAGCGGTCTGATTCTGGGCGCGCACATCACGGGCGCCAACGCCAGCGAACTGATCGCGGAGGTGGCGCTGGCGATGGAGCATGATCTGACCTGCGCGCAGCTGTGCGCAACCTGCCATGCGCATCCGACCCTGTCCGAAGCCGTGCGCGACGCGGCGCGGGCGACGACAATCTAACCCCTGGAGGCTTGATGGCGGAGGCTGAGACCAAGACACCGGAGACCAATAACCGCAAACATTACGATCACACCGAGGGGAGCGTCGTCAGCTCAATCCTCCGTATGGGTCTGCCGACGATGCTCGGTTTCGGCGCAGCCTATGCCTACGATCTCGTCGACATGTTCTGGCTCGCCAAGCTGGGCAAGAACAGCGTGGCGGCCGTGACGATCTTCTTCGCGTTCTATTGGGTCATCTCATCGGCCAACCAGATCGCGGGCTCCGGCTCGGTGGCGATCATCTCCCGCCGTTTCGGCGAGAAGGACATGCCCGCCACCGCCGCGGCGATCAAGGAGGCGATCCTCCTCAAGCTGCTCCTGGCCCTGCTCTTCGGCATTCCCGGTCTGCTCATCCTGCGGCCGGTGCTGGGGATGATCGGTGCCGAAGGTGAGGTCTGGGACCTCGCCGAAACCTACGGCCGTATTCTGCTGCTGGGTCTCGGCGTCAATTTCGCCAGCTTCACCATCTATACGGCGCTGCGCGGCGTCGGCGATCCCAACAAGGCGATGACGCTTCAGATCGCCGGTGTCGTGCTCAACATGGCGCTTGATCCGCTGCTGATCTTCGGCTGGGGGATATTCCCGGAGCTGGGGATCGCGGGCGCGGCCTGGGCATCCATCATCGCCTACGGGATCACGTTCCTCATCGGGCTCGGCATATTCTACGGCGGCTTCACGACGCTGCGTCTGTACGTGAAGGGGAGAGCGCCTGTCCAACTGGCGAACATGTGGAAGATCATGCGGATCGGTTTCCCCTCGGGGATCAACTCGATCTCGTTCTCAGTCTCCCGGCTGGTGGTCATGCCCATGATCGCCATGTACGGCACCAATGTCGTGGCGGCCTTCGGCATGGCGCAAAGGGTGACGGCGCTGGGCATTCTGATCATCGTCGGTCTGGGCCTGGGGATATCGGCGCTGATCGGTCAGAACCTCGGCGCGGGCAAACCGGAACGGGTCCGCAAGATCTCCAACATCTCGGTCATCTTCAGTACGGCGGTGATGAGCTTGTTCGGACTGATCACGATCCTATGCGCCCGCCCCATCGCCGGAATCTTCTTTGAGGAGCCGGAGCTGATGGAGCACAGCATCGTGGCGCTGCGGATACTCTCGCTGGGGTTGCCGCTGATCGGCATCCATATCACGCTGGAGATGTGCTGTTCGGGCGCCGGTGAGAACACGATGCCGATGGTCTTCTCCATAATCGGCGCCTGGTGTCTGCAGGTACCCATGGTCTTTGTCGTGACGAAGTTGATGCACTGGCAGGCGCACATGGTCTGGTGGGCGTTCTTCATTTCGGGGATCATCGGCTGTTCGATCTTCTTCACCTACTTCAGGCGCGGCACCTGGATGCTGAAGAAGGTTTAGCCGGCGGGCGCGGATGTCGTGCCGAACCTATCGATCACCCTGAAACAGCTGGGTTCGCGCCAGCGCCTTGCGGCTCTCCATGCCCGCCATCCTCTTCAGCATCTTCTCGGTGAATCGGGAAGCCCCCGACAGCAGCGAGCCCTCGTCGCTGGTGTCGCGGTCGCCGCTGAGCCACCCCTCGAGGTTGCGGATCTGATCGGAGGGGAGAGGCTCCAGGCTCACCTCAAGTTTAACGAAGTAGAGATGCTTGCGCTTCAGGCCGGACGGCAAAGGGACGATCAGGGTCTGCCGGCCGCAGAGCGTCTCCTCCACCTCGAGCAGGTCCTGGGTGTGGATGACCTGGCGCCCGCGGTGATCGAAGATGTCGTACTTGTCCTCGAGGACATCGTAGATGATGCGGTAATAGATGCGATCCTCCGTCATGCGCTTGTCGGGCCAGATCTCGCGGTGTTGCCACAGGTGCCAGCGGAGGACCAGCGTCGCGGGCAAACCCGAATCGATGGCGTCGCGGATCTCGTTGTCGAAAAGCCTCTCGAGCGAATATTCGACCCGCAAACGGCCCTCGTCCCGCTCCCAGCCGTGAAGGAGCAGGAGCCCGTCCTGACCCAGGGCGGGTAGCGCCCACAAAACCAGGACACTCCACAGGAGCGTCCTGGTCAACTGACCTGACAGACGGTAGAATTTGCCGTTCATGTTTACAGTTACATCCTCACAGGTCAGAAGGTCCTTGTCATTCGCACCTGCACGATCGGATCGCTGTCCTTCTCGTCAAGCGGCTTGACGACATTGACACGCAGGTCGCCATCATCCAGCAGGAAGCCGACGCCGATGCTGTCCATGAACTCCTCGGCATCGATCTCGGCATCGCGATCTTCCCAGACCATGCCGATATCATAAAGCAGGATGAGATCCAGATCACTGTCGAGTTTGAAAGTATATTCAACATTGCCCAGGGCCATCAACTCCCCGCCGTAGACATCCGTGATGGGCGCTGATTCCGAGGGGATCAACAGCGATTGATATTTGTAGCCGCGTACGGTGCCGAGTCCCCCCATGACGAACCGCTTCTGAACAGGCAGGTAGCCATCGAAATTCGCACCGCCGACGAGGCGGAAATCGACATGCTGGTCGCGGCCGAGTCTGACGCGTGAACGGCAGGTGGCCACGGCCTGCTCGAAGTGGTAGTCGCCGCCCATGATCTCATCACCGCTGGCTTCATACTGAAGATCCAGATAGTTGTACCTCTTCCCGATGCGCACGGCGCCGAAGACGCTGCGCATCGTCCCCTCATCAATGGCGGGATTGGGTTTGAACTCGCCGCTGGTCAGGGACCAGCGGGCATGGTTTTCCAACGACGAGTAATCGTTGGCATGAACCCCGCCTTCGATCCGGAGCCAGGGCAAACCGGCGAAAACGATGCTGGCGGAACCACCCTCACGCTGGAAGTAGTCGCGGAAGTCCAGCCGGAAGCAGGCGGCGGCCAGGGTGTTCTCCATACTGGCGATACCGGTCTGATTGTTGTAGTCGGTGCCCGCGAATCCGTTGAGCTTGAGCCAGACGCGATTGCGCGTGGCCAGCGGCTGCAGCACCGTGAGACTGCCGCTCCATTTTTTGCTGCGGAAACCGTAGGAGAGATGCCCCTTGGCCGAGGGCTCGAAACCGTAGGTGGAGATATACTCGGGGGCGATGCCCAGGATCAAACCGTCAACGCGCTGATACCCGACAGCGCCGATGACCTCCTCATCATCGATCCGGAGGAACGAGGCCTCCCTCTCGAACTCGTTGCGGACATGGCGGCGACTCGAATAGTGGCCGTTGCGGACCCGACCGCTCTCCTCAAGATCGAGGATGGAGACCCAGCCGCGGCCACCCAGCTTCTTCTGACTCGAATTGCTGGGATCGATGACACGCCAGGAATCGCCGTCCTCCTCCGCCTCGAAGCGGTAGAAATAGCGGCCGTAGTCCAGCGGCAGGCGGATCACCCAATCCCCCTCAGCTCGATCCAGGCGCATGGGGCGGCGGTGCCAGTCCGTGAAATCACCACAGATGTAGACGTGGTCATACCCATCATCATGGTAGCGGAATTCCACACGCCCCTTGCGCCTGTGGGGGAAGTTGTTCGAGCCGTAATCCCAGTCGTCGTCATTGTTCCAGGAGAAGTTCCACCTGCCGCGCCAGCTGCCGCGCCAGCTGTCGCCCCAGTCCTCATCATCATCGTCGTCGTAACGCCAGTCGTCGTCCCAGTCATCATCGTCATCATCATAGATGGATGAATCATCGTCGTCACGATCGGCGCGATCGCCGCGATCGCCGCGATCCCAGTCGTCCCAATCGTCGTCGTCCTTGTCCCGATCATCGTTGTCGTCATCATCCTTATCATCGCGATCCCAGTCGCGCCAGTCATCGTCGTCGTCATCATCATCACCGTCGTCACCCGCACGATCAACGGTCGCAGCTGCGAAAGTCGGTTCTGCGGACAGGTTCAGGTCGTCTTGAGCAGTTTTAGCACCTGCAGCATCGACCGGGAGACCGAAGGTAATCAATAGGGTGAGCAGAAGAATGGGTCCTGCGATTTTGATGATTGAACGCAACATGATCATCTCTCCACTTGCTGGGTTGGGGACCGGCCACGATCCGCGGCCTTCTCCCCCTCTATCGCAATGGCTGTTCCACCGCCATCGCCATCAACTCCCTACCCTGTATCGCATGCATTTTCAGCCGGTTACGAGTATCAGGTGATGCTCTCACGCAAGCCCGCGTTTTCGAAACGCCCCTAATTCGTTGTCGCTTGGTCAATGGGGCATTGTCCCCGCGACAAGGGCAGGCGGCGGCTACCCCTTCAAGCCCAGACGTTGCATCCGTCGGTGCAGATTGGCGGGGTCGAGCCCCAGTTCACGGGCGGCGGCGGCCTTGTTGCCGTCGGCGGAGGCCATGGCGCCCTTCACGATCCGCAGCTCATGAGCCGCCAGACGTTCGGCCAGGGAACCGGTCTCCCGGGGATCATCGCTGCCCGCATCCCCGGTCATCTTGCTGATTACCGTGGCCGGTACGCTGTCGTCATCGGTCATGATGACGACCCGCTCCATCATGTTCTTCAGTTCACGCACATTGCCGGGCCAGGAATAGCGGTTGAGCAGACCCAGCGCCCCCTTGTCGAGTTGCCTGCAGCGGCGACCGTTGGCCGCGCAGAAGTGGGCCAGGTAGTGCGCGACAAGCTCATCGATATCGGATCGCCGCTCCCTGAGCGGCGGGATGTGAATCGGAACCACCTTGATCCGGTGGTACAGGTCACGCCGAAACTCCCCCTCCATCATCAGTCGATCCAGGTCCTGGTTCGTGGACGCGAACACGCGCACATCGAGCTTGATGGCCGTTTCGCTCCCCACACGCTCCATCTCCCCCTCCTCCAGAACGCGCAGCAGCTTGGCCTGGGTAGTCGGGTTCATGTCGCCGATCTCATCGAGCAGGATAGTGCCGTTCTGAGCCAGCTCGAACTTGCCGCGACGCCGATTCAGCGCGCCGGTGAAGGCGCCTTTCTCGTGACCGAACAGCTCGCTCTCCAGCAACTCCGAGGGGATGGCCGCGCAGTTGATCTTGACGAATGGCTGCTCGCTGCGGCGTGACGCCGCATGCAGCGCCCGGGCGACCAGCTCCTTGCCGGTACCGTTCTCACCGGTGATCAATACCCGGGCGTCGGTGGGCGCAGTGCGGGCGATCTCCTCGCGCAGCCCGGTCATGATCTCCCCCGAACCGATCATCTCACCCGTTATCGCCAACGCCTGCTTCAGATCGATGTTCTCGGCGGCCAGACGACGCAGACGGACGCCGTTCTGCACCGAGACCAGCAGACGCTCCGGCTTGATCGGCTTCTCGACGAAATCGAGCGCCCCCAGCTGCACGGCCTCCATGGCCATGGTGACCGTGCCGTGCCCGCTCATCATGATGATCGGCGGGGCGTCGCCATCGCGCAGTTCACGCAGAAAACTGATGCCGTCCACATCGGGCAGCTTGACGTCCAGCAACATGAGGTCTATCCGCTCCTCCTCCAGCACCGCGCGAGCGGCGGCGACATCCCCCGCCGAGTTGACGGCGTAGCCCTCGTCCTCCAGCACACCGGCCAACATCAAACGGATGTTCGGTTCATCATCGACAATCAGGATCTGTCCCTGGACGACGCTCACGTCATCACCTCTCTTGTTTCCGGTTCCCAGGCAGCAGAACGGTGAACCTGGCGCCCCCCTCGGGGGCGTTGTCGGCCATCAGTTTGCCGCCGTGATCTTCGACAACTTTGCGCGCAATAGCCAGCCCCAACCCCGTGCCGGTCTCCTTGCCGGTAACGTAGGGTTCGAACAGCTCGGCAGCCGGACGGTCCAGTCCGGGTCCGCTGTCCTGTAGACGGATGGCGATCAGACCATCCACATTCTCCATGCAACTGATCGTCAAATGCCCCCGCCCGGCCATGGCCTCGGATGCGTTCTTGACCAGGTTGGAGAACACCTGGCGCAGTTGCCCCTGATCGCCGGACAGCGGCAGCGATTCGGGGATATCCCGCCAGGTGACCTCAACCCTGCTGCGCTCGATATACAGCTCCACGACTCCGTGCAGCAGCTCAACGAGATCCAGGTTCGCCGGTACGGGTGCGGGCAACCGCGCGAAGAGGGAGAATTCGTCCGCAAGACGCTGCAGGTTGGCCGTCTCCTCGAGCACCGCCCCGACACACTCGGTCACGACGGGATCATCACTTTTCCGGCCGATGCGATGCATGGCCAGATTGATTGGCGTCAGCGGATTCTTGATCTCGTGCGCCAGGCGACGGGCGATCCCCTGCCAGGCCGCCACCCGCTCCGCCCTGAGCAATTCGATCTGGCCGCGACGCAACCGCTCGGTCATGTCATTGAAGGCGTGCATCAGATCGGCCACCTCATCGTGAGCGAGCGTATCCACGCGATGGTTGAGGTCGCCCTGCGCCACCAGTTCGGTCCCGCGGACGATCTCCTGCAAAGGTCCGCTGATCTGTCGCGCCAGACGCCGGGAGAACCATAGGGCAAGGGCCAGGATCACGAGCCCCATGAGTCCCAGGGTGACCAGCGTGTCGCCGCGGACCAGATCGCCGTAATAGAGACGGAGCTGACGATAGCGGCTGCCGCCCGCAGCGACGGCATCGAGTTCGGCGACGAGTCGGGGATCCAGTGTGCGGGTGAAGACGAGTCTGGTCGCCCCCCCACGCCAGACCAGGGGTACCGTGATCAGCACCGCCGAACCGGACCCGACATCGCGCAGCAGAGGCGTGGAGACGGTATCGGGATCGAGATGGGCAAAGTCCGCAAAGGGATCGACTTCACCTCGGCCCAGAATTGAACCATGATTGACCGGATCGCGAAAACGGTAGGAGCAATTCTCCGCAGCCGAGGGGAGGTCGGTATCATCAGCGGTTATCTCATCGGCAAGGTCGAGCGCCAGTTCATGCGTGATGCTCTTCTCCCGCTCCACCGTGCGTCGAGCGAGATCGAGCGAGCTTTCGAACGTATGCCGAAGTCCGGGGCTGTCGAGGAAACCGAGATGGCGCTGGCTCATGCTCCAGTTGACCAGCAGGATGGTCGCTGCCGGCACGAAGGAGAGCAGCAGAAAGAGGATGAACAGGCGGCGTTGCAAGTTTTCTCCCGTCAGACAAGCGGCGGTCGGTGGGCTGCAATTCGACTCACTCCGAGATTAACACGATGCCTCGCCCCCGAGCAGGTTTTTTATCGGATCAATGTGCGTATGGAGGTTCGGGCCGGGGGTCGGCATTCACTTCGGTCGACGGCGGGCTTTGTTACCCGCGTAAAAGACAATGGCGATCACTCGTCATCGGGACGGCCACGCAGCCGCTTGGTGTCGCTGCGTCGCTTCTTCGCCTGCAGCCGCCTCTCCCTGACCCCGAACGGGATCTTGGTCTTGTGGCGCGGCTTCCGCTTCACATTGAGCTTTTCCAACCGCTCGATCAATCGCTCCATGGCCACCTTGCGGTTACGCAACTGAGAACGGTTCTCCGTGGCCACCACCGTCACGCCACTTGGTGGATGATGAATGCGGACGGCGCTCTCCGTCTTGTTCTTGTGCTGCCCACCGGGACCGGACGAACGGTAGACCGAGATCTCGATCTCCTGCTCGAGCACCTCGGGATCGGTATTGTATGGCGGTGGTCGGCGCTCCATTGCGGTCTCCCGTTAGTGGTTCATTGAGAGAATAGACTCTCTGCGTTCCGATGCAAGCCCCTCCCCGGCGGGATCGTCGGGCATGGACAAAATAGGTGCGGCGGATCGCATATCATCAGCAATCAAGATGCATATGAAAAGGGCTCCACCGAAAAGGTGGAGCCCACTATGCTCAGCGACGGTGACGTTGGGTACCCCCGCGAGGGGTCACCAAGTCAGCGTAAAACGCCAAGGAGGTCCGCTAGCGCGGGGACATCACCTCCGCAAAGCTAGGTCTGTCTGAACTCAATAGTCACCTCCTTTCCGGGCGATCCGCATGCGGTGAGACCCAACTCACCCGGTCTCCCAAGCCGCCCGAGCCTTGGAAACCGTCGCGTCATAACGCGAGTGATTCTTGTCCTATATGATGGCGCATTTCGAGCGGATATGCAAAGGGGAATTTGATCCGGTTCGATTTTCGTCGATATGCCGTTTCAATCGGAGACACATGGGGAGCGACGGGGAAGCAGAGGGAATTACGAACAGATCCCCTACTTGCGCATCAGCATTCAGCTTTGGGGATTGTTCTCCCACCATTCCTGCGCCGCCGCCTCCGTCCAGCCGGTATCGGGGACCTTGCAGGCGGCCAGTCGCTCACTGAGCTCCCGAGCCGTTTGGGGACGCTCGGCCGGCGCCTTGGCGAGGCAGTCGAGCACAATCCTGTCCAGCTCCGCGGGGATGTTCAGCTCGGAGCGGCTCGACGGCGTCGGCGGCGGCTCCTTGACGTGTTGCACGATGACGTTGAGAGCATTGTCGTCCTCGAAAACGGGAGCGCCGACAAGCAGCCAGTAGGCGACACAACCCAGCGCGTAGATGTCGACGCGATGGTCCACCAGGCTCTGGTCGGTGACCATCTCGGGCGCCATGAACGCCGGCGTGCCGCTGCCGATCCCCTCGGTCGTCAGCTGCGTCTCATTGGAGACATTCGCATTGCCGCTGCTCTTGACCAGACCGAAATCGAGCACCTTGACGAAGTCGGCATCCTGCCCGCGGCGGGAGATGAAGATGTTCGCCGGTTTGATGTCCCGATGCGTGAGGCCGTTCTGATGCGCGTCGTAAAGCGAATGGCAGACCTGCCTGAGCAGCGGTATCACGCGTGCCGCCGGCAGAGGTCCCTGCCTCTTGACCAGACTGCGGAGATCGTATCCCTCGAGCAGCTCCATGACATAGTAGAAGGTGTCGTCTCCGGTCCGTCCGAAATCATAGAGCTGAATGGTATGGGGCGAGTTCAGGGCCGCAGTGGCCTGCGCCTCCCTCTCGAAACGGGAGATGAGCCGGTCCACGCCATGCGTATCGACAGGGCCGAGCATGCCGGTGCGGATGATCTTGATCGCCGCGGGACGTGCCAGCATGTTGTGCTTGGCCCGCCAGACCTCACCCATGCCGCCCGCGCCGATTTGCTCGGTCAGGCGATAGCTCCCCATCTCCTGCGCCTTGGTGAGATCCCGACTGAGTCGATAGAGCAGGGATGAGCCGTAGACCGCAATCAGAACGCAGATCCCCACGGGGATCAACATCTCGCCCAAATAGGCGCCCAGCCAGGGTTTGACCTCCTCCGGAACGCCGTGTGCGGCAAGTGAACCCAACAGCACCAGCGGCGCCGTGGCAAACGCACACAGGGAGACCGCCAGTGTTCGCCTGGGCGATGAGGGTATCAGCATCGGGAAGGTGAGGATGAATACGCCGAGCCAGGCGACGCCACCGACCTCGAACATGCGCACGTTGTTTTCGCTAAGCGGCGTCAGGAACTGGGCCTGGTAGTCGACCTGGTCGATGCCCAGCGCCCGGGCGAAGCGAAGTGCGCTCTGAGCGGCATGTTGCTCCCAGCCCCAGGCCATGGCCATGATGCCGAAGGCGGCGATGACTTCGAATATCCCCGCGAGTCCCTGGACCGAGATTGAGCGGGGCAGGATTCTGCGGCGACAGAGAAAGTAGACCACGAAACCGAAACTGACGGACAGGATCGCCGCAACCAAGAGGAACAAAGGGAGATGATCATTCCCGCTGCCACGGGCCTGGGTGATGTAGCCGAAACTGAAGGCCAGCGTGTAGGTCACCGCATAAATCAGGGCAAACCCGCCCAACCTCTTGGCGGATTCCCGGTCAACCGATACTCCAGCGCATTTGCCGATCCAGCACGAGAGGTGGGATCGCAAATTGTGCCTGGTCCTGTCCCCTGTTGAGGTGTCCAAATGATCCTCCGGGGTTGGTGATGAAATACCGCTCAAGCAAAGTTGTCGAGTCATATCCAAAAAGGACGCCGGAGACAACAGGTTGGCTGTTCCACACGTTGAGGTCAACCAGATTGATCAGATTCGGGAATGAACCGGAATCACGACCAGCAAGGATTGCCGACGAATTGAGTGATAACGACATGGTCATTTCTATTTGCTTGAATCGATAATTCGCTTTTGATATCTTACGTTTCCGTAATCGAGACATCGTTATTTATTGGAGATACCGATATCACAAGCGGGCAATCCCTGCTCTGCTCACACGAATCGGTGTCTACATAACAATCCGGGTTGACCGGAGAGGTGACCATGTCCTTGCACTACAAGCTGCTTTCCGGTTGGCGAATTCTCCTCGCGATTCTGATCTCCACATCATCAACAATCTGCCTGACGAGTTGCGGCGAGAAAACGCCGCCGGCGGAGCCGACGATACGCCCCGTGCGCTTCGAGCGGGTGTTCCCGACCGGCGGCACACGTGTGCGGACCTTCTCGGGCGCTGCGCAGGCAGGTCTGGAATCGCAACTGAGCTTCAAGGTGGCCGGCACCGTAGAGCGGGTAGCGGTCAAGGTCGGCGATCGGGTCGCCAGGCGGGATGTGATCGCCGTGCTGGATGACAGCGACTATCGACTCAGGGTGAACGAGGCCGAAGCCGCGCTCGCCCAGACCCAGGCCCAACAGCGCAATGCGGAGAGCAGTTACCAGCGGGTCCAGGCGCTGTGGGAGAACGCCAGTGCGTCGAAGCAGGACCTGGAGAGCGCCCAGGCGGCATATGAATCGGCTGTGGCGCAGGTCCACTCCATCGAGAAACGACTCGAGTTGGCTCGCCTTCAGGTTGGGTACACCACGCTGACGGCTCCTTTCACGGGGGCTGTGGCCGAAGTGTTTGCCGACGAGAATGAGAACATCAGGGCCGGAAGTCCGGTCATCATTCTGACCGGAGACAGTCAGCGCGAGGTCAAGGTCGCTGTCCCCGAACTGCTCATTACCCAGATACGTACGGGCAGCCCCGCAACGGTAACCTTCGGCGCCCTTCCGGGACGCGAACTGCCGTCGGTCGTCACCGAGGTGGGCGTCACCTCCACCGGATTCGCCACCACATTCCCGGTCACGGTCCGGCTCAACGATGTTTTGGCCGAGATCCGACCGGGCATGGCTGCGGAGGTTGCATTCCGCTTTGAGACCGCCAGCCCCACAGAGGCTTTGATCGTACCGCCGATAGCGGTCGGCGAGGATCACCATGGACGGTTCGTGTTCATCATCGAACTGGCCGAAGAGGGTTATGGTATTGCCCGACGTCGAAAGGTTCACATCGGCGAACTGACGTCCGAAGGCCTGGAGATCATCAACGGGCTGCAGGAGGGTGACCTGGTGATCACTGCGGGTGTGAGTCGAATTATCGATGGTCAAAAAGTGAAACTCCTATAACCGTCACGCGACGTTACCGGGGAGGCCCAATCCATGACCAGCATGACCCTGAGGAAAAGGTACGTTACGTTCACGGCTCTGATCGTCGTCATTTTTGCCGGAGTGTCCGCCTACAGGACTATGCCCCAGGCGGAGGATCCGGGATTCATCATACGCACCGCCCTGGTCCAGACGATGCTGCCCGGCGCCAGCCCGGAACGGATCGAGGACCTGATCACCGATCCGCTCGAAGCCGCAATACAGCAGATCCCGGAACTCGACTTCACCACCAGCGAATCGCAAACCGGGCTCTCCATCATCTATGTCAATTTCAAGGAGAGCTACCGGGTGATGCAGCCGATCTTCGACAATCTGCGCCGCAAGATATCCGGTGCGGCCCGCAATCTCCCCGACGGCGTGGTCGGCCCCTTCGTCAATGACGAATTCGGCGATGTCTTCGGGATCATCTACACAGTGACGGGCGAGGGGTTCGCCTCGGCCGAGTTGCGTGAGGTCGCGGATCAGGTGCGCGATGAACTGCTGCGAATCCCCGATGTGGCCAAGGTCGACATCTACGGAACCCAGGATGAGCGCATTTTCATCGAATTCGACAACGCGCGTCTGGCGCAGCTTGGCCTCTCGCCCGGCCAGCTGCAGCAGATCCTGGCCAGCCGCAACATCATTTTCCCCGGCGGCAATGTCAATACGGGCCGGGAGAGGATCTCACTGGAGCCTTCGGGCGATTTCGAGAGCGTAGCCGAACTCAGGAAAACCGTGATCACGGTTCCGGGGCGGAGGGAATTGCTCTACCTGGAAGATATCGCCACGGTGCGGCGCGGCTATGTCGAACCGCGAAAATCGCTGATCCATTCAACCGGGATACCGGGTTTGGGTATCGGCATCGCCATGCGCGATGGCGGCAATATCATCACGCTCGGTCAACAGACCGGCGAACTGATCGAGCGGATGCAGCTGCTCTACCCCATCGGTATCGAGTTCGACACGGTCTGCTTTCAACCCACTGAGGTCAGACAGAGTGTAGACAACCTGTTCACCAGTCTGATGCAGGCGGTAGCGGTCGTCTTCATTCTAATGCTGCTCTTCCTCGGCCTGCGCACCGGGCTGGTGATAGGCTCATTGATCCCGGTGGCGATTCTGGCGGCGCTGGCCTTGATGCAGGTTCTGGGGATCAGTCTGAACACGATATCCATCGCCGCGCTGATCATCGCACTGGGCCTGCTGGTCGACAATGCGGTGGTGATGTCCGAATCGATTCTGGTCGCCATGCAGAGCGGGCAGCCGCCGGTCACTGCGGCAATCGCATCCGCCCGCGAATTGCGGATCCCTCTGCTGACCTCATCACTGACGACCATCGCCGCCTTCCTGCCCATCTACCTGGCCGAATCGGCCACAGGTGAGTACACAGCAGACCTGTTCATGGTCGTGTCCATCACCCTGTTGTGCTCCTGGGTGCTCTCCCTGACGATGATTCCGATGCTCTGCGTGATCTTCATCAAGGTCAAGGGCAAGAGACGGGGCGCCGGTTTCGACTCACGTTTCTATTGTTGGTATCGCGACAGCCTGATCCGCATACTGCGAGCCCGCTGGGTGAGCCTGGCCGTTGTTGTCGTCATTTTCGTGGGCGGTATGCAGCTGGCGGGACTGGTGCCGGTCGTCTTCTTCCCCGCTTCGGAGAGGCCCCTGATCCGGGCCACGCTGAAGTTTCCGGTCGGTACGCCGCTCAACGTAACCGAGGCCATGGTCACGGATCTCGAAGCCTACCTGAGGGAGAACTTCCTTGCGGGACCGGACCGGGATGCCGGGATCGTCAACTGGATCAGTTTCGTCGGCGTGGGATCGCCACGCTACATTCTCAGCGCCATCATCGAGCCCCAGAAAGAGGAGTTGGCCAAGCTGCTGATCAACACGGCCGATCGGCCGACGGCGGACAGGATCAGGCCTCTGATCGAACAATGGCTCTGGGACCGCTACCCGGATCTCGACGCGGTGGTCATCCCGGTCGATTACGGTCCGCCGGTCACCGCCCCCGTTGAGGTGCGGATCTCGGGCAAGGATCCCGACGTGCTGTTCGCCATAGTCGACGAGGTCAAGATTCAGCTCGCGGCTCTGGCGGGCACCAAGAACGTCGTGGACGACTGGGGACGCTGGGTGAAGAAGCTCCAGGTCAATGTGGATCAGCCGCGCGCCCGCCGTGCGGGGGTCAGCAGCAAGGATATCGCCATCAGTCTGCAAACTCTGCTCAGCGGCATTACCGTTACGGAATTCCGCGAAGACGAGGACGTCATACCTGTGGTGATGCGTTCGCTGCAGGCCGATCGCGAGGATATCGGCAAGCTCGAAACGATGGATGTCTTTGCGCAGGCCAGCGGCATCACCGTACCGCTCAAACAGGTTGCCGATATCGAGGTGCAGTGGGAACCGTCCAATATCCTGCGGCGCAATCGCTTCAGGACCATCACCATATCGGCCCACCTGAATGAGGGTTATACCGCGGCCGATGTCGTCAACCGCATCGAGGCGCAGCTTGCCGAATCGAGCGCCGCGTGGCCGCTCGGCACCACCTACGCCTATGGCGGCGAAGTGGAATCGTCGCAGAAAGCCAACGACTCGATCGCCGTCAAGATGCCCATCGCCCTCATGTTCATCGTTCTGCTCCTGGTGGCGCAGTTCAATCATGTGAAGGGGCCGCTGATCATCATCAGCACCATCCCCCTCGCGTTGATCGGCGTCTTCACGGGGCTGGTGCTGTTCAAGGGCGCCATGGGATTCATGACCTTCCTCGGCATCATTTCGCTGGCCGGCATAGTCATCAACAACGCCATTGTCCTGCTTGATCGTATCCAGATGGAGATTGTCGAGAACGGTCTGCCCCCTCAACAGGCGGTGATCGAATCGGCGCAAACGCGCCTGCGGCCGATCCTGCTGACCACGGGGACGACGATCGGCGGATTATTGCCGCTGTATCTGGGTGGCGGTCCGATGTGGGAATCGATGTCTCTGGCCATCATGTGCGGATTGGCCTTCGCCACGATCCTGACGCTTGGCGTGGTTCCGATTCTCTACTCTCTTTTCCACAGGGTTTCATTCAAGCAGTTCATCTATCACCGAACCGAGTAACCGCGTTTCACCAGGAGATGGATCATGATCAGGAGACTCGTTTGTTTATTGATTTTCCCCTGTGTCCTCGCATGCGGCTGGCTGCTCCCTGCTCTGGCGGGCGAAAAGATCCCGGAGGGGTCCACCGTCCGGTTCGGTGTTCTGTTCGATGATGCCACCGGTCTCCTGGCGGGCTCATTCAACTCCATGGAATTGCAGATCACCGAACTCCTGGCCGGGGAGTACGTGCCCGTGTTCGCGCGCAGAATATCCATGGGCGAAAACGCGACATTCGCCGCCGCCAAGGTGAAACTGGATGAGTTGATGGCCGATCCCGCAGTGGATCTGATCCTGACTGTCGGCTACATCTCGTCAACCGCTGCGCTTCATCATGGTCACCTGTCGAAACCGACGATAGCCCCCTTCGCCCTGGACGCTCAAATGCAGGGGATGAAACCGACGCTGACGGGCTCAAGCGGGATCAGGAATCTCAGCTATCTCTCCGCTCCGGAGATCATCTCCACACACATTGACGTTCTGTACAGAATTCTGCCGTTCAATAAACTGGCGGTAATGGGTCCGCCGACGATGCTCGACCTCAATCCCGACTGGCGCGCGGATATGCGACAGTATCACGTCGACTCCGAACTGGAGATCACGTTCATCCCCCTGATGCCCGATATCGCAGCAAGCGTGGCCGCCATCCCGATGGATATCGAAGCCGTCTCCGTGCTGACCTCCTCGCTGAATTACACCCAGATCGAGGAGCTGGCGGAGGGGTTGAAGGGCCGACGTTTGCCCAGCTTCTCCTTTGTCGGGCTGCCGGATGTGGAGCGTGGCATTCTGGCGTGTCTGCGCACCAACAGAGAGAGCGATCGTTTCTCCCGTCGGGTTGCGATGAACGTGCGGCGAATCCTGTTTGGCGCGGAGCCGTCGGAATTGCCGGTCTCCTTTTCACTCGATTCGCGTCTGATCATCAACAAAGCTACTGCTCGCGCCATCGGTATCGACCTGCCCTGGGAATTGCGGCTGGAGGCGCTGCTGATCGAAGAGGCCCCCTCCGCCGACACACCGACAATCGGTCTCAGCGAGGTACTGCACGAAACGCTGCAGGCGAATCTGGATCTCAAGACTCGGCTCGAGGTGATCGCCGCCGGCAGACAGTCGGTGAAACTGGCGCGCGCAGGCAAGCTGCCTCAGTTGAGGATCGGCGCGCAGGGATTGATCATCGATGAGGATCGTGCCGCGTCCAGCATGGGGCAAAGCGCCGAACGGACCGTTACGGCCTCGGCAAGCGTATCCCAGCTTCTGTATGACGATCAGGTCTGGGCGAATCACGCCATCGCCGGGTATCTTCAAGATCAGCGCGAGCAGCAGTATGAGCAGTTCAGACTGGATCTCATATTGGGAACCGCAGAGGCCTACCTGAATCTCCTGCGCGCTCAAACGCTCGAGGATATCCAGAGGGATAATCTGCAGTTGTCCCAATCCAACCTGCAGCAAGCCCGGTTTCGGGAGAAGATCGGTGCCGCCGGCCCGGCGGAGGTCTATCGTTGGGAGACCAAGATCGCCCAGGACCGCAACCACCTGATTCAGGCCAACAGCCGGCGCAACCTGGCCGAGATTGAACTCAATCGGATCCTGAATCGACCGCTGGAGGGGGAGTTGGTGATCGAACCCGTCGATCTGGACCTCAAGGATATCGGGTTCGAGGAGAGTTGGATCTACCTCAGCTTCACCGAACCTGGTCGATTCAGAAAGACCCGGGAGTGGGTGGCCAACTGCGCAGTCGGGAACTCTCCGGAGCTGCAGGCGCTGGCTGCCGGAATCGCCGCCCAGGAGCGAGTACTGAGTTCGGCCAACAGAGCACATTACTTGCCGACGTTCGCCCTGCAGGGCAGCTTCGATCACATCCTCGACAGATCCGGCGCCGGCAGCGAGGGTATGAGTATCGACCCGGCGACAATCCCGTCCGAACAGATTGCCGCCGCCCAGTTCTTCTCAACCGCATTCGGCGACAGTCCGGACGACAACAACTGGAGTGTCAGCCTGTCGCTTTCGCTGCCGTTGTTCGAGGGCGGATCCCAGCGAGCGCGGCAGCTCAAGGCTCGACGCGAACTGGCTCGGCTTCAGGCTCAGCATGCGGCGTTGAGCAAGTACATCGCGCAATCCGCCTACGCGGCGACTCATACAGCTGGGGCATCACATGCCAATCTCCGGCACAGTCGCGACGCCGCCGATGCGGCCGCCCGGACGATGGCGGTGGTTCAGGATGCGTATGCGCAGGGAGCGGCCGATCTGCTCAGTCTGCTCGATGCCCAGAATGCAGCCCTGGTGACCGATCAGATGGCCGCCAGCGCCGTTTACGACTTCCTCAACGATTATCTGCGCATCGAACGGACACTGGGCAGGTTCGAGCTGTTGATCGACGAAGAGGAGCAGACGCGGGAGCGTCACCTGGTGGAGGATTTCCTGGCCGGGGACTGACGGACCGCAAACGGCCAAGCAGTTCGACCGGTACGCCAGTGGGTCATCCCGGAGGATAAAGGGGCAAACGATCCTCCTGGATTCCGAAATATCCCGAATAATCACTGAACCATTTATGGTGAAGGCGCCCCCCCTTGACGAACCAATAAACCAGCAACATAATCTCATCTCCCGGAGGGAGATCTACGCACCTTGGATTAACCCATCCGGTTTTCCTCTTCACGTCCTACATCGAGCCGCAGATCTCCGGAACAACCCATGATCCAACCATTCTCACTCCCCCTGGGGAGAGCGGGACAAATGTGTCGTCATATCAGAGCGACGGCCAAGGAGGGAAATCATGTCAAAGAAGGAGACGGAAGGCAGTGGACGAAAACCATTGATCGTGAATCTGGTCCTGACCAATCGTCAGCCGGATGAACCGACGCCGGATGTGGCAGTTTACCGCATCACCCCCGGCGGGGATATCGACAGGAAGCTGGGACAGGCGGAAAAAGACAAGATTCAGATCCGTCGCGAATGGCTGAAGCTGGGCGGCTTCATCGCGCTGGGCCCCGACATTGAGGATCCGCAGGATCTGAAGACGGACAGCCTGCAGCAGTTCCGCCTCGCGCAGGTCTGGGATGAGTGGGCCGAACGAAATGCGATCCTGATACCGCGCCCCCTCTGGGAGGGGTGGCTGAGCCGGCGGATCTGCATATCGGGCAGTGCGCGTTGGTGCCGCCGCTGGCAACTGGACGCCAACGATCAACTGCGACTGACCGGGAGCGCCGTGACGCCGACTCTCGATCTGACACGAGCCGTCCCCGAACCCGGTCGGCCCCGGTTGGAGGAGTCGCGGACAGATGTCCCGCTGAGACGACTATCCGTCGCGAGCTCGCGGGCCGGCCAACCGACCTCTGCGCGGATCGACGAACTGGCGGCACGCGACATTTGCCGTCCACTGTGCCACGGCGTCGTGGAGATCTACGAGCGCGTCTGCTGTTGTCGCCCCTGGGTTGTGCTCGATCCCCGGCTGGACGAGCTCCTGGAGCGGTTGCGCAAGGATATCTACGAGAGGATCCCCTGGCCGCCCGAGCCGTGGCCCCCGGAACTCCGGTCACCCGACCCTGAGCCGGGACCATTCCCGCCCGAGCCCGATCCCGGGCCATTCGCGGCGGGTCCCTGGCCGCCCGAGCCGGACATCGGCCTCGGCAACCGCATCTCGCGAAGACGCGTGAAGCGGATGGCGGCCACCTTCGACCCCGCAGCCGCGCCACTGCCGCCGCTGCGGCTGCTGCAGGACTACCAGACCATCTCCGCCTACGCCGCGTCCGACCGGGCGTCCGCGGACAGCTACATCATGGCCCGCTCCTACCTGCTGCACTGTTTCTGCAACTGCAACACCCGCAAAGTCGGGGAGGCGATAATCAACCCGGACGGCTCCTTCACCATGTGTTACCGGCGTCCGCTCATCATCCACCGGTTGGGCACGCGGTGCACGACCACCTACGGCTTCAACATCAAGCAATGGCAGGGCAATCAGTGGATCTACATCTACTGCGGTGTGGGTCAGAACGAGTTCTTCGATGAGGAGGACACGATCGTCCTGCGCAGTTACGACCCGCGGGCCCGCACCTGCGAGACCAACCCGCCGCCGGTTCCCGGCGAGGGGCGCCCCTTCGTGCTGCTCGAGGATATAGGTTCGACCCGCTCGCACAATCTGGTCAGCCCGATCCAGACGGCGGCCGACGGTCTGAACTCCGTGCTGCCGGCCAACGGCGGTCTGGTGTATCCGCCCGGACCGGGAGAGACGGCGGAGCAACGCCTGCGCAACCGGCCCTGGAGCATGACCCTGCCGCTCAGGCTCTATGTCCACCCGGCGATGCAGGATCTGGGGGCGGAGTACTATCGCTTCAGCGTCGTGGAGGCCGACGGCATGGGCAATCCGGTCGGCGGCGCCGTGCCCCAGCCCTTGAACGGCGGCGTCACCTGGTCGAAGTATGTGTATGTGGGCGACCAGGTGCAGGTTCACGGCGAGGGTCTCGGGCCTGATTCCCACGTTGATTCGGACGGCGAGGTGCAGTCCGGCCTGTATCGCATCCCCTACTGGGACTCCGGCCACCAGTGGCAGTACGGTCAGTTCCACCATCGCTGGAACACGCTGACCGAGGCCAATGGCCGTTACCTGCTCAGCGTTGAGATCTTCGATGCCGCGGGCAACAGGTTGCGTCCCATAGGAGCGTCCGGCGCCGGTGTGGACACCGACTTCCACTTCCTCCACTGGATCGATCCCGTGAACACCGTTCAGACACCCTTCGCCACGCTGCAGCACGTGTTCTGGGTCGACAAGCAGGCGTGCTACGCCGACATCGAGGATCTGCGGATGAATGGACTGGCCAGCACCGAGGAGTGTCAATTCATGATGGGCACGGCCGGCAGCAATTTCTCGGCCGGATATCGCGCCTTCCACGTGAACGGTCCTCCAGGGGAGACGTTCATGTGGTACAGGCAACTGTGGTACCACCGCGGCCTGAACGGCCCCAACCGCACCATCGAGATGGCGGGGAACAACGTGCCGGCCACCCTGGCGGCGGGTTCGCCGGCTTTGTCGACGCCCCAGACCTTCGCCTCGATGTTGAACGCTCACACCAAGTGCACCTTCGCCCTCAACCTGCGGACGCGGGCGAAACACACCAACGGCAGCCGCAGGATCCATGAGTACGATCGATACGATCAGGCGGCTTTCGCGCTGGAGATCGGGTCATAGAGGACTGGGCTGAATGAGGAAGATGGCCGGGCCGGTCCATACGGCCATCACGACCGAGCGACGCCCTCCCGGATCACGGGAGGGCGTTTTGTGACGCGCAATGGCCGACGGCATCTACCTTATCCGCGTCGAATCGAGAGGCTTCACCAGAACCGGGAAACTGGTGCTTCTCAAATGAAACTCCGCGATGAGAGAGAGGTCCGTCAGATTGACGCACCCGGAATTGGATGCTAGGCTTTAGGATTAGTGGAATGGGGCGATAGTCACAGAAAGTGCTTTCACAATCCAGTTCACGACACCCAAGTGCCCGGGCCGACCAGGATCAGCAGATGTGGGGCAACCGATTGGATCATGACGATCCAGCGACCGACTCCCCGCCATGGTCGATCCGATTCGCCTGAATTCCCGAGAGGAGAACTATCCAATCATCTTGCTGCAGATGCAGTAGCGAACGTGAAGGAGTAGACTATGAAGCGCCATTATGCTGGTTTGTTATCGTGTCTGACAATCCTGATGGTTCTCATCATTCCGAACACCGCTGAAGCCCAGCGATCCTATTCCGAAGACTTCACCACCACGACCTACAAGGACGAGATCCACACCTCAGCCGACTGGGACATCACGGCCGGCGAACTCAAGCTCCCGACCCTCCCCTCTTTTGTCGGCAGTTACGCCACGCCGGGTTCCGCCATCGACGTCGCGGTGGCGGGGGATCTCGCTTTCGTGGCCAGTCATAGCGGGGGTTTGCAGGTGATCGACATCAGCGATCCCAACAATCCGGTCTTCGTCGATTACTATGCAATTCAGGATTACGCCAAAGGTATCGTGATCGCCGGTGATCTGGCCTACGTGGCCTTCAATGGTCACGGGCTGATGATATTCGACATCGGCGATCCCGCTCACCTCGGGCTCGAGGGGAGCTACGACACCCCCTACCAGGCCACGGACGTCGCGCTTGCCGGACATCACGCCTATGTGGCCGATATGGCCGGCGGCCTGCAGATAATCGACGTCAGTGATCCCACGAATCCGACCTTCGCCGCCAGCTATGCGACCCCGAGCTACCCCACCGGCGTCGACGTGGCGGGCGATATGCTCTATGTGGCGGACGGTCCTACTCTCCAGGTGATCGACATCAGCGATCCGACGACGCCCGTGTTCGTCACCAGCTACAGTGTGACGAGCGGTGTCCATGATGTCACGATCGAGGGGAACCTCGCCCTTCTGGCTGCCTACGACGGCGGCCTGGAGGTGGTCGACATCACGAATCCGGCCGCCCCCTCTCTTCTCGACAGATACGTCACTCCTGGACTCGCCAGGCATGTCGCGGTCTCGGGGGATCTCGCCTTCGTCGCGGCCGACTACTACGGCGGCCTCCAGGTGATCGACATCAGTGAACCGGGTGATCTCGTGCTGATCGACAGCTTCGCGACCCCGGGCGCCGCCTGGAGTGTTGTGATCGCAGGTGAACACGCCTTCGTTGCGGACGGCGGAGAGGGATTACAGATCCTCCGGGTCCGCAACCTCGAGGCTCCCCAGCTTGTCGGCAGCTACGACACGCCGGGCATCCCCTTCGACATCTCGATCGCCGGAGACCTCGCCTTCGTCGCGGACGGAGCTACCGGCCTGCTCCTGATCGACATCAGCGATCCCGACAATCCGGTTCTCGACGGATTCATAGACACGCCGTACAGGGCCTCCGACGTCAAGGTTGCCGGCGATCTCGCCTTCGTGGCGGATGGCTCGACCGGCCTGCGGGTGATCGACATCACGGATACCGGCAGTCCCACTTTCATCGGCAACTACAATACGCTGGGGCTCACGTTCGGCCTCGACATCGCCGGTGATCATGCCCTCCTGGCGGATTACGACTACGGCCTGCAGGTGATCGACATCAGCAATCCCTATCTTCCCGACCTCATCGCCACCCTGGACACGCCGGGCAACGCCTACGCCATCGAGGTCGCGGGGAGCCACGCCTATGTGGCCGACTGGACGGGTGGGCTGCAGGTGATCGACATCGGCGATCCCGACAACCCCGTGATCGTCGGCGCTTACGATACGCCGGATCGGGCCCTGGGCGTTACGGTCGAGGGGGACCACGCCTTCGTGGCGGATTACTACGGCGGGCTGCAGGTGATCGACATCACCGATCCCGGCAACCCGGTGTTCGCAGGCAGTTACGACACGCCGAATGCCGCCGAAGATGTGACGGTCGAGGGCGATTTCGCATTCGTGGTGGACTGGACGGGCGGCCTGCTGGTCCTCGACATCAGCGATCCGACCAATCCGGTGCTCGTCGAGAGCTACGATACGCCAACGACGGCCTGGAGCGTGGCGCTGGCCGGAGACTACGCCTACGTCACGGATGAGGTCAACGGCCTGCTGGTCCTCAAGACCTTCGATCACATCGGCATGGCCGCCAGCGCCAACGGTCAATCGCTCCCCGTGGACGGCATCACCGACGGCATGCCGCGCGCGCGGCTGACGACCACGGAGACCGCCGGGGTGACCTGGGAGTTGAGCTCGGATGCGGGCGTGAACTGGACCTCCTTTATCGCCGACGGAGCCTGGGGACGTATTCTCGATCCCAGCGACGAGCTCGTTTGGCGTTCGACCCATACCTTCGCCGGCGGCGGCAACCCCACGGTCTCGAATCTGACCGTAGACTGGTTGAACGAGTTCGGCCCGCTCCTCACTATCGACGATGTGCCCGCCGACCAGGGCAGACAGGTAGAGCTCAGCTTCGGACGCTCGGGCTACGATTTCGCCGATGAGACCATCCTCCCCGTTGTGGGCTACGCGATCTACCGCCGCGTCGATGACGCGGCAAAGGCGCTGCGGGTCCTCCAGGACGGCGTCATGCCCAGCCGGGAGGAGCGGGACGGTCCCCCTCTGGCCGCCTATGGTGCGGACCGGGTGCGTCTCCTCGATGATTGTGAATTCGTGCTGGGTGGGAACCAAACGGTGTCCGGCCGCGCCGGTCTGCCCCCGGGCGTGTGGGAGGGTGTCGGTTGGGTATTGCCGACCCGGAGCGACGAGTACACGACGCTGGTCAATACGATGGTCGATTCGTCGGTGGCCGGGATGCACTGGTCGGTCTTCCTGACCGCCGTCCACACCGCCACACCGTCGATCTGGTTCGCCAGCTACCCCGACAGCGGCTACTCGGTGGACAACATCCCCCCTGCGGTTCCCACCGGTTTCCGTGTCGATTACAGTTACCAGGATGGGAACGAGCTCGCCTGGGAGTCGTCGTTGGACAGCGACTTCGAGTACTTCCGCGTTTACCGGGGCGACAGCGAGGATTTCGAGATCGGAGCGGAGACGCTGGTCCACGAGACGGTGGAGATAGGTTGGAGCGACAGCGAGAGCGGACCGGGTTATTTCTACAAGCTCACCGCATTGGATCATGCCGGCAACGAGAGCGACCCTGCGACGCCCGGTGAAGTGACCGGCGTCGACGATTACGCTCCGGGGATTTTCGCGTTGAATCAGAACAGCCCCAACCCCTTCAACCCCACCACGACGATCGACTTCGAGATTCCGCGCCGGGGTGACGTGCTGCTAGAAGTTTTCGACGTGATGGGTCGCCGGATAGCGACGCTGCGGGATGAGGTATGTGCCGCCGGATCGCACACGGCGATCTGGAATGGTTGCGACGACAACGGTCAGGCCGTCGGTTCCGGTCTGTTCCTCTACCGGCTGCGTGCGGCCGGCAAAACCGAGACACGCAAGATGCTTATGCTGAAATAGCCGGGAACCGCTGTCGGCCCCATAGTTCGCTCGATGACCGGATTCCCGAGGAGCTCAGAAATGTATTTCTGAAGGCCTGGTGATTCCAGTTTCGGGTGTCACCAGTTTGGGAGGAGTTCAGCAGGCAATGCCGGCGATTTTGCTATGGTTTGCAATTAGACTGGATTGAGGGCAGCGTAAACAACCATTTCGGCAAATAACTCTATGGATAAGCCAGATCATTCTGAAAAGTCCATTTTAGTGAATCGAGGGTGTCGAAGCTTCTGTATATTCGCCATGAAGCGGTCCTCCGGAAAAGATCAGGAAGTACAGCATCAACCATATCTGTCACACTCCAGTGGAATTACCTGCGAAGATACAATCGCTGAAAGAGGGAGTTGCGTTGCTGGTGAAGAGTGTTCCGCCGCCCTCCGAAGCATGATTGCCATTGAACTCACAACCCATGAAACTGGCCTGTCCACCCCAGCACCCCACAGCACCGCCAAGCGTCGCGTCGCAATCCAGGAAGCGGCAATTCGCGAAGACCGTATCCGCGAACCAGATTTACACGGCAGCACCGTTGCCTTCAGGACCGCCGACGACGACGACGAAACCATTCGCGAATGTGAAGCCTTCGACCCGGCTCGTGCTGCCGATATTGACGCAAGTGAGAACGCGTTCGGCCTGCTGGGCGTCGAGTGTGACGCCGTCGGGTTGTCCCGTCTCGCCGCGCAACACGACGCCGTCAACCATATTGATGTTCGTCTCCGTATAGGTTCCGCTGGCGACCAGAACCGTGTCGCCCGATGTGGCGAAACCCAGGCCACCCTGGATTGTGTCTGCATGAGCACTTCCTTGTTTATGTCCGGTTCGACTATTGGCGGGAAGTCGCTCAATCGGCAATCACGAAGTACCCGAACATCCGCATGGGAAAGCCCCTCAGGACAATGTCCGGAGGGGCTATTTCATGGGTGGCGATACTGAGATCGGCCGGGTCCAGTGCATGCTGGCGACATGTCCTCTCGCAGGCATTTAGCCAATGGAGTGTATGAGTCAGACAACATAACACCGTTCCCAGTTAGCCATGATCAAGCTCATGATCGACGGGATCGACGACGGCAACGACCAAACCGCCGGCGGATGCGCATTCACAACAGAGTTCCCAACCGAACCCAAGTTACCGTGATTTTCGGGCTGCGGCAGGACGGCTTCTATGATTTCATCATTGAATGCCATGTTGTCATCCGCGGGCTAATCGGACAGACTTCTGTGGCTTCGGAGAGGGGGCCGACTGCGTACAAGCCCTGATTCCGGAGCCGATCGCCCCACATGCTATCGACAGCACCAACTGCCTGGAGTATTATACTGGGTGTATAGATTCAGTATAGTGTACTGATCGGATGTGATGGCGATGAGTATAACAGGTGACAGGATGGATTCGAATGAAGACTGATTCGCGATTGTTTTTCTTTGTGTCCGATCTGCACGGATCCCTTGAACGCTACAACAAACTCTTTGCCCTGATCGAAGAGGAGAGACCGGAAGCCGTCCTTCTCGGTGGTGACCTGCTGCCCATGTTCTATATCACGGACTGGAACAAGGGGAGTGACCGGCAGGATTTCATCCTCGATTATCTCGAACCGGGCTTTGCGCGGTTGCGCACGATTCTGGGCGACAATTTCCCCCAGGTATTCCTGATCCTCGGTAACGATGATCTGCGCGCGGATGAGGTCGGTTTGCTGGAGGGCGAACGGCGCGGTATCTGGCGATACGCACATGGTCGTCATCTGCAACTGGGCGATTTGAGTATCTACGGATACTCCTACGTGCCCCCGACCCCATTCCGTCTAAAGGACTGGGAACGTTATGATGTCTCTCGCTACGTCGATCCCGGTTGTGTATCGCCGGAGGAGGGCTGGCACTCGGTGGACGTGTCGACTGCTCAATTGCGTTATACCAGCATACTGAAGGATCTGCGGGAGCTGACGGGGGACGATGATCTGTCGCGGTCGATCTTTCTTTTCCATTCACCACCCTACAAGACGCTTCTGGACAGGGCTGCGCTGGATGGCAAGTCAGTTGATCATGTGCCGTTAGATTTAAATGTGGGCAGTATCGCGATCCAGCGTTTCATTGCGGCCAGACAGCCTCTGCTGACCCTCCACGGGCATGTTCATGAATCCACCCGGATCACGGGCTCCTGGCGGGATCTGATCGGCAAGAGCCATGCTTTCCAGGCGGCTCATGACGGGCCAGAGTTGTCGATCATCAGATTTGACCCCGACAAACTGCGACACGCGACCCGTACTCTTCTCTGAGGTGCGTGCCGCCGGCTCATCCGCTTAGTCGCTCTTGGGCTTCACGGAACTCATCAGCGGCAGCTCCCGGGCGGCGTCGGTTACTGCTCCGATTTTGATTGCAAAACTGGTTCTGTTAGCGATGTCGCGATCAGTGACAAGATGTATGTCCAGAAGGCCCTTACATTTGTAACCCGTGCGCAAGTAGTTGATCTCCGCCAGGGATTGACTCCAGCCATCCAGCCAGAGCTTGAGGTCCCTCTCCTGCTTCCTGCTCCCCCTGAAATGGATAAGCAGATCGATATCGCTCCCCGGTCCCGCCGAGGCGTTCTTGGTGCTGCCAAAGACATAGAGTGCGACCACGCCGAGTTGCTCACCGTCAAGTCGCTGGGCGATATGCTCGGACATCTGCATACGCCACTGCCAATACTGAACGTTGGGTGAATGGTCGCTGGTCTCCGTATAGACCGGTTGCTGCACATCGGTGCTGGGCTCACCCACGTAACCGATGGCCTCATCAAGATCTGCGTTCATAAGGACGCGCAGAACGCGACCACCGGTGGCGGCGGGCACATCGATCACCCGCAGCACGTCACTCAGTTCGGCGCTGTCCGGCAGGATTTCCTCCAGCAGATTGGGTTTGCCGAGCAGAAAGCGTTCGTTGAAGTCGATGTCCTCGTTATCGGGGTAGAGGGGCAGATAGCGGATTCTGGCCTCGACCAGATCCTGGAAGAAATGGGTGCCGAAGGAGAGGTCGGGCACATAGCCCCCCTTCTCCTTGGCGATCTCGATCAGCATCGCCGTATTGTTGATACCGGCATAGGTCACGCTCACACCAAGTTTGATATCCCCCCTGCTGCCCCAGCGCCCGGGCCCCATCAGTATGAACTTCCGTTTCGGCAGCAGCTTGTTCAGACGGCTGACGGCTCTGCTGACAGCCATCATTTCATTGCGGCTCCTGAGCTCGTCATAGCGTTGGGGATCCACATAAACGATGTGCGTGATGTCGGGCATCCAGCCGTTGGACACGAAACGCTTGGCGCAGAAGATCGTGTCCTGCTTGCTGATATCCTTGGGTATGGGGGCCGCCGCATCCTCTGCAGCCGAGCTCTGTGGGCGGCACTGCAGGAGGTAAAAGTGCTCGCCATCGTGGGCAAACTCGATATCCACCGGTGTGTTGAGGGTTTCGCGGAGCAACTTCAGGATATTGCCCATGGAGGCGAGGAACTTGTTGTCCGCGAGTTGACCCTCCAGCGTAGGGATGAGGTGATCCTTGTCGAAGTCGGTCAAAAGGGGCGAGACCCTGTTTAGTATGCCCTCCTCCTCCTTGGAGAAAACAGCATTGAAGCCGGGATAGTCTGCGCCAGTCTCCCGCAGGAGTTCTTCCAGCTCTATGGTTTCGAAAGTCTCGGTTTCGAGGTTGATTACATCTGCCATCCTGGGCGAGTAGCGGATGATTTCATCCAGGGCTACATTGGCGCGCAAGTATGGCTTGCCGGGTACGAGCAGGATCGGGTAGTCATCGCTGATTCTGTCGACCGCCCTGGTGCCCAGTCCGGGGACCAGGCGAATAATACCGTCTTCACGCTTGATCCGCGGCGACCACCGGAACTCGTTGTTGCTAAAAGCGACTCCGGCAAAGGCGGGCAGGAAGTACTTGCCGGCCTGTTTCCCCACAACCTCCTGGATGAGGATGCCCATCTCCTCGCTGAACTCCAGAAGCTCATGTTCGTGTCGGTATTCCAGCGGATCGGGGCCGAAGGTTGACGCATAAACCTCCGCGATTGCATCCAGGATAGCTTCCAGACGTTTCTGCTTGCTGCCCTGGTTGGCCAGGAAAAGGCTCTTGTACTTCCCGGAGAAGGCGGTGCCCAGACGGTCCTCGAGCAGACTCGAACTGCGGACAATCAGCGGCACTTCACCGAAATCATCGAGAGCGACAGATAGGCCCTTGATGAAATCCGGCGGAAAGGACGAGCTCTTGAAGAGCTGAACAATATTCGGATAGTCCTGCCGGATCTCGTCCACATCCCGGAACTTCTGCTCGATGACATCCTCGAGATTGTTGTCGGCGATGAAATCCAGCATGCCATCGGAGATCACGTACCAGGTTTTGGGAATCCTGACCTCATCGATCGGACAGTCGGGTCCGCTGTTCTCCTGCAGGATGCGCGTGGCCAGGATCAGGCCTGCGCTCTTGCCGCCGAGTTTGCCATAGCTGCTCGGGGCCAGCACCATCTGCGACAGCATCTCCTCGACGTCGATGATCCGGATGTAGTTCTTGGCGATCTTCAGGAAGTCGAGCTGCTCGTTCAGGAAACGTTTGATCAAGTTCACGCGCAGCCCGCGGATGATCGGCGCCGGTAGACCGGCGCTATCCCTGATGATGTGCCGGTAGCGGCGGATGGCGTCGGAGATCTCGTTGATCGAAGAGCGGGGGTTGGCGAGGATCTTGATGAAGAAGGCGGCTTTGTCCTCCTGCATCCATTTCTGCATGAGGTCGAAGAATGTTTCTGAATTCAGGTTGTCGGCGGCGATCTCAAATGGTCTGTCGCTCAGGAGCAGGTCCGTTTTTGTCGATTTCCTGTATCCGGGAACATTGAGTTCGCCACTCACCTCCTCTAGATTGCTCATGATATCCGCATCCTGCAGCAGGGAACTGGCCTCGTCGACTCCGATGCTGCAAAGGTAGTTCAGCATCTTGCGGGCGATGCGAAGATAGAGAGCGCGATCGGATACGCGCAGCATCTGGATCGTGCCCCGCCAGCCGTCCATTTCGGGTTTTTTCAGTTCACCTTCGGCGATCTCCTGGGTTGCGCGCAAGGATTTGAGTCGCTTGAAAAGGATGAAGTATCCCAAACGTTCGGCGATGGATTTGAGCAGCCGCACCTCCTCGCTCAGGAATGCCCCTTCATCCTCATCTGGCCGGTCCTCCGCATAGTAGGTGCACAAGGTGCCGACGGTTTCCCCCTGCACATTGATCTCCGTGCAGAGCCCCCAGGGCGTGGCTTCGAACTCCATGGATTTGAACGAGCACTGTTCGTAGGTAATCAGTGCTCGTGTGATGTCCGGGTATTGCATCCCGGAGGCGATCACCTTGACAACGGCATTGAAGGCAACCGCCAGACTCTGGTCCGAATTGTTCAGCAACTCCTCAACCTCGTACAGACACTGCAACTCCTTGGCGCGCTCGTGCAGGGAGGAAATCAGTTTGCTGTGGGCTTCCACCGGTTTTTCAGGCATGACGTATTACTCCCTTGCCGCTTCTTCCGTCGACCTTGATCTCCAGGGGAGATGCGAGTCTGACATGACAAACAAAGTTCGTCTCGTTCACGATCGTCTGACGTGTCAGCCAATCCCAGTTAATGTGATAGGGACCAGAGTATTTGACCGACATGTACTTGACCTTGAAGCTGAGCATGTTGTGAAAGAAGTGGGAACCCTGACTCATATCGGTAATCATGTCGGGCAGCGTCGCTTCGACAATCGTGCGTGCCTGACTGATCTGCGCCCAGTCCACGGGAACACCCAGCCAGGGGTCGGAGCTGCCCCAGCGTCCGAAGCCGATGAGCAGGCACTCTCTTCCCGAGTCAACGAGCGCCTTGTTGACCTGCTCCAGCTCCCTGGCGATGACGGGCGTATGGCAGGCCTCGAACAGATCGGGTTTGAGGTAGACGACATCGCACAGGTTCGTATCAGCTCCATTGCCCAGCACCTGTTCCGATGCCACCAGAACATTATCGCCGCACAACTCCTCCTCGGCGAGGTCGATCGTGTCGTCGGAAACCATCATCGGTCGGGCCTGCAGGAAGCCGAAGCGGGCGGGTTTATCGGGCAGACCGGTGAGATTAACGGCGAACTCGATTTCGACGGCAACCTTCTCCATGGCTTCCGTCATCGCCAGCAAATTGCGCAGGGCGTTGTTGAGAGACACTACGCCACTGCGCAGGATGGGGGCGAAATCCAGCACCCTGGGGCCCTCGCTGGCCATGCCCTGACGCATGCGATCGGATTGATAGTCATATGTCGATACGAGTTGGGTCAACACTCCATCCATCTCCGCCGTGGGGATATCCGGATTCAGCAGGTATTCCGTCTCCTTGACGGGGTCGAGCAATGGCGGCTTGCCCATGTTGACCGCCCAGAAGGTTGTCTGGGTGTTCTTCAGAATGTCACCGATATTGCTGAACGGTGCCGGGCTCTTGGGATAGGTGGGGGTGTAGGTCCACGAGAGGCCCCCGTCCACGATCTGCCGCCCAAGGCCCAGGGCCAGGTTGATGACGCCATCCTCCGGTTTCGCATGTCCCGTCGCGTAGTAGTTGTAGGAGCGCGCAACACCGGAGATGCAGGGGTAGAAGCGGTCGTCATGACGGCTCCCCACGACCTCCTGGATGATGACGGCCATTTTCTCCTGCGAATGATCCTGACCGACGGAGCGCAAGTAGTTCTTGGCACCTCGGAAGAATGTGGAGGCATAGACGAACTTGATCGCCTCGATGAGTTTGCGAAAGCGCTTCTCCGTATCGGGCTGGTTGTTGGGTGTCATCTTGGTGCCGTAAACGCCGGCGAAGGGATGATTTAGTGCGTCCTCCAGCAAACTGGAAGACCGCACGGCCAAGGGCGTGGTGACCTCGGCGATAAGGGCGTAGATGTCGCCGACAAATTCGGCCGGGAAGCTGCCCTTCTGGAAAGCGTGGGCGATACGGTCGTCGGGCAGGTCGGAGAGGGCGAGTTCGTAAAGCTCGTTGCGCTCCATGAACAGGTCGAAAAGGGTCGTGCTCAGCACGGTCATGGTGGGGACATTGATCTCGAGATCGGGGAAATCGGAGAGGTCGATCTTCTTGACTATCTGTCTTCGAACCTTGTCTAGTCCAGCCGCTTTTCCGCCAATCTTCCCGGTGCCAAGGCAGGTGAAGTCATGTTCCCCCTTGAAGAATTCGCGATTAAAATGCGGCAGGCTGCTGTCGTTCGAAGCACTCATATGTGCCTCCCGGAAAGGAGGAGAGCCGCGACCCCGTTTGGGGTCGCGGCGAAAGGCCTTTAGACCCAACCCCGATTGCGGCAGGCCTGAGCGACTGAGTTGATCGATAGTATATAAGCTGCATCACGCATGTACAGCTTATTGCTGCGTGCCATATCACTGACCGCGATATAGGCACTGGTCATCTTGGTGTCCAGCTTGCCCAGTACTTCGTCCATTTCCCAGAAGTAATTCATGTTACTCTGAACCTGCTCGAAATAGCTGCAGGTCACACCACCGGCATTGGCCAGGAAATCGGGGATCATGAATACGCCGCGCTCATGCAGAACCGCATCCGCCTCGGGTGTTGTAGGACCGTTGGCCCCCTCGGCGATAATTTTCACGCGCTTGCTGATGGACCCAACGTTTTCTGCGGAGATCTGATTCTCCAGGGCGGAGGGGATCAGGATGTCCACATCCTGAACCAGCCAGACATCGCCATCGTGAACTTCATAACCCAGGTCCCGGGCCTTGTCCTTGTCGATGCCGCCGAAGCGATTGGTGATGTCCCTCAGCTCCTGCAGATTGATTCCATCTTTCTTGACGAATGAGTATGAGGTCTGGTCGGCCTGGTCCCAACTGGAGACGCAGACAACTGTGCCGCCCATCTGGGTGTAGAGCTCAATGGCGTACTGGGCAACGTTGCCGAAGCCCTGCACGCTGGCGAGGGTGGCATCGGGGCTCAGGGTCAATTCCTTCAGAGCTTCTCTCAACGTATAGATGACGCCGTAACCTGTCGCCTGGGTGCGGCCCAGCGAACCGCCCATGCCAACGGGTTTGCCGGTAATCATACCGGGCTGGCGGATGCCATGGATTGTTTCGTATTCATCCAGCATCCAGAGCATGTGCTGGGCATTGGTCATGACGTCCGGGGCCGGCACATCGCGCTCGGGGCCGACATCGCGGGCCAGCTGACGGATCCACCCGCGGCAGATGCCCTCCTGCTCGCGGGGACTCAGGTTGTGCGGATCACAGATCACGCCGCCCTTGCCGCCGCCCAGGGGGATATCCACTGCAGCGCATTTCCAAGTCATCCACATGGACAGGGCGCGTACGGTATCGATGGTCTCCTGTGGGTGAAATCTGATGCCGCCCTTGCAGGGTCCCTTCGCATCATTGTGCTGAACGCGAAATCCACGAAAGACTTGAACTTTACCGTCATCCATCATGACGGGAATACTAAAATGGTATTCCCGTAGAGGGGATCGTAGAAGCTCACGAGTAGAATTGTCAAGATTGATCATATCAGCAATTTTATCAAATTGTCTGCGAGCCATCTCGAAAGGATTGTAAGAATTATTGGCAGCCATGGGGTTCCCCCTTTTGGACTTCAGGGCCTTGCTTGTAATTTGGCGTCTGTCTGCATCTGGGACAGATGCCGCTAATATGATTCCGCGAAATCCCGGGGTCAAGAGGGCGTCTGTTGATTTGCCTGTAAATATGGCGGGATTGGCTAACGGATCCAGTACAACCGGCTTTGGCGTATTCACTCTATCGGCATCTACTCGTGCTAATCCAACGAGTGTTGAACGCCATCCATCCCCGGCAAGTAAGTGTGGGCGAGTTCATTCTTATTGCCAGCGATCTTGCGACATAGCCTCTGCCGCACAGTGAGCGGAAGATCTCCGGGTGTCACGACTGTCCCGACGTTACTTGAGCAATGGCAACGGGTTGCCCAGCCCCCAAGTTTGAGGCGCTCTCGTCATTTTCGAAACACAATGTTGCCCCACTAACTAAACCCGTATGTCATACCCTTTCAATCTCGGTCCCGTTTCAGTCCCTAGCGGGTCGTATTCAGTCGGAATCAGTAGTACTCAATGGTACTCAACTTCATTTCCCAATCCGGGTTATTCCTCGGTAATTGTAGGAATACCAGACCCTGTCTGACTCTTCAGCTGTTAGACATAGAGTACACTAAAGGAGGGCAGAGCAATGAATACTGAAGTCAAAGATGCACCAGCAGCCCATCGGAAATGGGTTATTCTGGAGTTCGCCAAAGGGGGCGGGAGCAACGCGAGAGTATGCCGGTAGTTTGGCGTACCGCGATCAGCTTTCTAGGAATGGAAGAAGGCCTATGCCAAGGCGGGAAGAGGGGCTTGATCCGCAAGAAACCTATCGCCAGAAGTCATCCCCGGCAAATCCCACCTGAATATATTGAGAAGATCCTACACCTGTGGACCAAGTACCACCTCGGGCCTCAGAGAATCGCCTGGCACATAGAACGCTACCATGGATTCAAGACCTAGTGCTTGAGCGATTTTATCGACTACATCGTCGACAACTTCCCTTTCCGTATCCATGCAATTCGCCCGGATCGCGGTCACGAGTGGCAGGCCCAGTTCCATTGGATGTCGAGGATAAGGGGATCAGGCACGTCTACATCAAGCCGAGATCTCCTCAACTAAATGGCAAAGTCGAGAGATCTCACAGGTCAGATCAAGAGGAGTTTTTACCAGTTTCTGACCTATACTGACGATGTTGATCTCAACAAGAGCCTGGTGCAGTGGGAGGAGTCTACAATAATAATCGGCCGCATGGAGCACATGACAGTAAACTCCCTGTGAGGTCCTGAGAACTATGCTAAAAACAGAAGCGAATCTGTCCGGGAGGGTCCAGGATATCACACCCTTCAGAATATGGAATCTCTTTCAAAGTTAGGAAAGACCGTTCTATTAAGAGCATGAGCTTCATCAAAGCAAGATCCCATTGCCCTCCAGTATTGCCACAGTTTCACAGACACCTATAGACCGTGGCTATAAACGCGTTCAAACGCATCGGGGCTGATGCCGCAGAAGGCTGGCGGCGACGGGATGTCACCGGGGAAGCGGAGGCCCCCTTGGCGTTGGCTACTTCTCTTTGTTCGGCAGTGAGAACCACCAGGTCATGGTGATCAATGGAACTGGGTAGCGCACCTGAGTCCGGAAACCGTGAAACGCATCCGGGTCCCACCCCGAGCGTTCGAAACTTTCCGTCAGAAGCTGCTTGTGCTTCGGCAGCGGTTTGAGCGCCACCTTGTCAAGTCCGCGACCAAGCTGTTCGATGGGCAGATGCATGTCGACGGTATTGAGGCGTCCCATCAAGCCGTCGTAACGATTGGGATCGACGCCGGAGGGGTTCGGCAATCTCAAGTTCAGTTCCGGGTTGCAGCCCCGCCACAGGTCGCGATGGATGAAGACCTCCCGGACCAGCGTCTTGCAGGGGAAGTTGAGGAGGTAGGCGCGGCACTCGTCCCTCTTCGTGTCGCTGGCGTACCGTTGCCAGCCGTGACGGAGAACGTAGCCGGAGCAGATGTTCAGCGGCTCCTCCAGCGAAACCTCCTCCTCCGTGAGCATGAAGATGTGATGCTTGCCGTGCTCGACCGTATCGATGCCCGGCAGCGGCATGGTGCAGTAATCGTCGATCAGGAAATTGCCGGGATCGCCGCCGTCCAGCCCCTCCTCCAACGTTTCGATCCAGGGCCAATCCCGGCCGTCCTCGCCGGGCTGATCGTAGCAGACACTGAATAGAGCGATGGGAGCGCTCGGGCGCAGACGACGCAAACCGTATCGCTGATGGACCTCGAAGCCGTCGACATGCCCAGAGTCTTGCGCGGGTTGCAGCACCAGGGTCGTCGCCAGCGTGTCGCAGTGGGCGCCGATCACGTAGGACATGGCCTTGTAGATGGCCTGCTTGGAGCGGTGCTCGTTCCGCTCGCGGGCCGCGGCGGAGCGGGAGGAGATCCAGCCGTCGATGCTGCCCCGCCCCCCCGGTATGGAATCGATCAGGGTCTGGAAACCGACGATGGGCTCCTCGCAGGCGGCGCAAAGCCCTCCGGGCACCCCTTTCGCCTGACAAGTTTTAACGAGGATCCTCAACCCCGTCGGGGCGGGCAGTCTGTGCAGGAGATCCAGATCATCCTCCTCACGGAGGGCCTGGATGATTCGGCTGGCGAGGGATTTGTCCACGGCAAGCAGCTCGACGAGACGTCCCGAGCGGAATGTGCCGCCCGTAACCTCTTCCACGAGATGCGATAACGCCGCCCGCAGGGCGCGCGCCACGGGACGCAGCCTCCTCTCGAAGCCGCCGTTGCTCTCTTCGTTGCGTTTTGATTTAGCCATAGGCATGGTACTTTAACCTCACCCCATTGATTGAACCAGACAATATTCCTCCGCCATCCACCTCTCCATTGTAAGTATTCCCCCTCCAAGTTTCAATGATTTCTCTCAGAGATCTCTTGTAAATGACAAATGGAGCGTATATACTCCTTCATGTTCCCTATAAAGCCGGATACGTCCGGCTGACGCCACGGGCCTGATGAGAAACAGAGCCCTCGAACTCGAATCCCAGAATTCTGGAGGATCTCATGTTCAAAACCGCAATCATCTTGGGACTGTGCATCCTGCTCACCCTACCCGCCGTGGCTTTCGCCGGCGGCAACTTCGAAACACTGCCATTCCCGGGCTCCTACTACCCAGGCGCTTTCCACCTCTCGGCCGACGGTTCCGCCATTGTGGGATACTGGGATATGGTCGGTTGGTATTGGAGCGAAGGGAACGATCCCTGGCTCATCCCCACGGGCGACGCACAACCACCAGCGTTCAACATCTCGGGCGACGGCAACACGATCGTCACTCAGCTGACCCATCCGGATGACGGGCTGGGCCACGCGGCGCTGATGGACGTCGCGACGCAGGATGTCACCTTCCTGGCCGATCTGCCCGGCGGCACCGGCATGGATCTCGGATTCAACAGCGCCTGGTCGGCCAACTACGACGCCAGCATCGTCTGCGGCATGAGTTGGATGCCGTCCGGCACCGCCCAAGCCACCAAGTGGGTCGACAACACCCCCACCGGACTCGGACAGTTTGCCCCCAGAAGCAGCCGCGCCAGCGTCGTGTCCGACAACGGCGAGATGATCGGCGGCTGGGCCGAACTGGATGACGGCGGCTACCGTCGCCCGGCGATCTGGACCTCGGACGTCGAGGGTCCTCAACTGTTCCTCGGTGAAGTGAACGACGGCGAGGTCTTCGACATCAACGCCGACGCCACCTCCGTGGTCGGCGTTTCGAGCGCCTTCGCCTTTCACTATGACGTCGCCTCCGGCGAGTTCACCGATATCGGCTCCCTCTACGACGATTTCTGGGGCAGCAACGCCTTTGGCGTCTCTCTCGACGGCACGGTCGTCGGGGAGAGCGGCAACCCCTGGTTCAGCACACCCTATGCCTTCATCTGGACGGCCGACATGGGGATCACCTATCTCGGCGACTACCTGACCGCCATGGGTGTGGCCGGCTACAACGGCGAATATCTGTACCGCGCCACCGACATCTCGGACGACGGCAAGACGATCGTCGGCGTGTACGTGGATGATGCCGCCGGCATGTTCCTCCCCTTCATGGTCAACATCGGCGACGTGACGCCGGCGTTCCTGGGCGGCTATGAGGTCACCCCCACCGCGGGGTGCGTGGATTTCACGTTCCGCATCTCGGGTGATTTCCAGAGCGAACAGCTCAGCCTCATCGCCTCCAAGGATCAGATCGACTGGCAGGTGGAGGTCGAGAACGTCGAAAGCAACTTCAGCGCCCGTGACGAGAATCCGACTCTGCGCGAGGGCGGCGAAGTGACCTACAATCTTTACTTCCAGGAGGGGAACGCCCGGATACTGCTGCTCAGCGAGAACGTTCAGGTGAGCGGCGTGCCCCAGGCCACGAGGAGAATCAGTTCATACCCGAACCCCTTCAACCCCGTGACCAACATCACCTTCGAACTGGATACACCTCAGCAGATCCGTCTGCAGATCGTGGATATCAAGGGGCGTCACGTCACCACGCTGACCGACGGCTTCTTGGCGAACGGCGAGCACACGATTCAGTGGAACGGCACCTCTGATGACGGGCGCGCGCTGGCGTCGGGTATCTACTTCGTGCAGATGACCGGCTCCGGTGTGATGCAACGGGAGAAACTCACGTTGCTGAAGTAGCATGCACGACATGTGTTGTTTGATGAGCAAACCTGCCCCGAGTCGCCGTGCGGCTCGGGGCTTCAGATAGGGATCACGATCCCATCCTCACCCGGACAATCGGAGAACGAGATGCAACGACTCCTCATCACATCGCTCCTGATCGCCATGACTATCGCCGCGCCGGCCACGGCCGTGCAGGTCAAGGTGGAGATCGACGCGTGGATCGAATACAACCAGATCCCCAACGGCCCCTTCAGCGAGGCGCAGGCGGAGGATCTCACCACGGTCACGTTTCTGATCGATTCGGACAACTTCATCGACAGCTCGAGCTACAATCTCCGCGCTTACGAGATCGAGCGAACCTCCTTCGAACTCGCCTTCGGTCCCGCCACGGCGGGCCTGATGGATCCGCTCACGGACACGCCCTACTTCGTCGTGCGCGACGGCGATCCGGTGGCGGACGGTTTCTGTCTCACCATGGGCGACATCGACTGGCCGATCCCGCCCCTGCTCGACCAGGTCGGCATGCTGGACAATCTCGCCTGCGCGTTCGAGGTGGGATACTCGGGGGAAACCCTGGGCTCTCTCGACATCGTCGATGCCGTCGGCATCTACGACTATGACGGCTTGACGAACTACTATCACGCCATCCTGGACGGCGGGATGGAGGCCGCGGCGCTGTGGTTCACGGAGATCTCCATCTCCCTGGTCACCACGGCCACGACTGCGACAAGCTGGAGCGAGCTGAAGTCGCTCTACTGAGGTCAATGAAGCGGATCACACGAATGAGCCCGGAGCGATCCGGGCTCTTTTTTTTGGCTTCATCCGTAAGCTCCCCCGCCAACGAACACTTTGAATTGTGTACCTCGAAATCGTGCCCAACCCGGCTGGCCGAGAGGTCACTGACTAAACTCAAGTGTTGATAGGATCGGAGTAGAGCACTGGCCTGGCTCAACAATCGTCGGTTGCTAGAGCCGATCGGAAACATCCCACCTGTTGAGCTTGAGGAGTTATACTATATAAATCAGGAGGCTCCGGCCTCGGTGGCCGGACTCACGTAATCAGGTCTCCGAAAAAGCCGGGGCGGTTCAAGGTGTCGTTTCCCATTGCAATTCACCATTGAGCAGGATCCTCGCGCCTTTGATCGGAGAGCCAGACCCTTCGGCTACTGCGGACACTCGAACTATTGCAATGCCCGAATCAAGCCCATTGGCTAATGCAAATTCAAGCGCCACCAAGAAGGCATGGCTATAGCTTGAGTAGGACTCGCCTGCTATTACCCATGTGCTTGGATCTTGCGGATCTAAGCCGTTCTCAGGGTAAAGCATATCAAGTGACTGCTGAGCCAGAATGAATTGTTCAAGATGAAAACCTGATTCAGCACGAATGGCATGCATATCGATGTAGTCGATTGATGAATCGTGAGAGAACTCGTATGCTGGCTCCGATTCGAGCACATCATTGGAACTTGTCATTGCCAATTCAAATTCGCTGTCAGCCAAGGCCACAATGGCGAGGCCACATTGAGCTGACTCAGGACTCTCTGGTTGGCTACTCAATGCATCTTCAAAATTGATCTTGGCCGATTGTAGGGAGTCTGTCCTGATCAAGCTCCAACCCAGCCCGACCCGGGCTTCGGTATACCCTGTCTCGATCTCGAGAGCCTCCCTGAACTTCCCTTTCGCTTGAGAATACTCCCCTAGTTCGAACAGGCTCCATCCAGCAGTGACGAGTTCCTGAACCGATATTTCTTCAGAATCTGGCCCTGTCTCACCACTGCTACAAGACAGCACTAACACGCCTAGACATGTGACAAGTAGTAATCTTCTAAGCATCCCGACCTACCTTATTAGCACAGCCTTTTTGGAAGAGGCCTCACCTTCGCCAAATAGCGATACCAAGTACACACCGGAAGGAGCCGGCCGACCGGATTCATCCATCCCATCCCAACTGATATTGAATACACCCGGTTCGCAAACGGAGTCATTCAGTGTTTTCACGTGGCGTCCGAGCACATCGAAAACCCGGACCGTGATCTTCTGCTTGAATCCAACGACGAATGTGACATTCGTCTGAGGGTTGAACGGATTTGGGTAGATAGGCTCAAGATATGCACCAAGTGGAGGGGGGGGCACCGGTCCCTCAGCTCTCCCAACTACCACTTGATAAGTTCCGAGAGCACCGATCTCTGCACAAATCCAGCCATCGCCTTCAATCCAAGATGGGAGAACAACCGCTTGGCTTGCAAACACTGCTGCAATCGACGGCTGGAAACCATCCGGTATCGAGGAGAGATCACCCTGGTACTTGAGCCTCAGTATCCCAGCACTCCCAACACTCTCCTCGAAACAACTGATCTTGTATGGAATTGAAGCGCAATAGGTATCTTCAGCTTTAACCGCCACATGTTGTTCTGAACCCGCTCTCTGCTTCAGGTCGGTATCGGGTTCAATCTCCTCTAGTGCTTGCAGGGCCTGGATCAGGATGGCTCTATTCTCACGACTCCCATCCTCTAAGTCGAGTACACATAGGCTGTCGAGGCTCGTATAGAATCTTTCGTCTCCAACACCTATACTGAAACCTCTGGCTTCGCTTCCGGCGTTCCCACTCTGGTCTATCCCCGCTACCGCGATTTCGCACACTGCCGACTCGGAGAACAACGTGGAGGCATAGTAGACGGTTTCACCAGCTATCTCGATCGAGCTTACTGCCAGCTCCTCGTCGCACGCTAAAACTGTTGGCTCTGACACCAGGGGTTCAGACGCATAAATGTACGCATGTAGTTGCCCCTGAAGCACACTGCCTTGCAGCAACACGATGTCAAATTGAGGTGGGATGACATCAGCAACCTCTTCAGCAAACCAGATAACTTCCGCCTCATGAACACGCAAAGGCATATATTCCTGATACTGAATCACTACTGTATCTTGGTCGGATACCTGTATTACTCCCTGCTCGCTGGATGACCCGCTCGAAAACTGCAAGGATCCTATGAACAATCCAGCCGAAGGATCTCTCTCTCGGCAAACCAATATTGTCCCGGCAGGATCTGTTGGTGAGGTCACCTGCAGCTCGAGGCTGTCGATCTGTGTAGCATCCACATCCAGGTCTAGATCTCTCACCGTAATCAACAGTTCATCTTCGATCCCAATCCAATTCGCTGCTGGCACATTGAGCATCGCCGCATGTTCCTCAGGGCTCACCACCTGCAATGTGTACGACTGCGCGTCGTATCCGCCATTTCCGTCGTCTATCTCAATCCCGATGACATAGAGTCCGATGGAATCGGCTGGCACCTGCCAGACTATTGTATCACCTTGCCACTCGAGTCCTGCTGGAACAACAGTGGCATCATCGAACCGGTACTCAACCTCGTCATCATCCTCATCGCTCACCGTGACCTCGTAGCTGTAATGAGCACCAGCGGTAGTAATTGTTGTCGGTTCCGATGAGATCTGTGGATGGTTGTTCTCAACCTCACTGATGTACTCGTAGAGCAAGAAATCGGTACTGGCACCCTCAATGCCTAGAGTATCATAGGCGGCAACCGTAAACTCGTACGTTCTGCCAGCCTGAATCTCGGACAGTTCGAGCCTGTTGGAATCACCAGCTGCCTGGGTAAAACTCTCACCGCTGTTAGCCTCGATCCCGTGGACGATGTAGCCTTCAACTCGAGGATCGACTACATAGTCCCACGCCAGGCTGAGCGACGTATCCGTTTCCGACACATTGAATGTGCCAGGTGCAGGAATGAGGTTGTCTCTCTCAACCAATATCGCACCAGGTGCATAGGACATGCTTGGGGCCGAGAGCCCATCGGAGATGATTGCATACACGTGATATGTTCCCTGTACCAGCGAGTCAGGCACGTCCCATGTGAATGATCCGTTCGATTGATCTTCACTGATACCTCGCTCGATTAGCACACCATTGAAGTCTTGGCCATCCGCATCGTAGTAGAGCGAGATCTCTGCATCGCTATCCTCATCGATGGCATTCCACTCAATGGTCGTTTGCGTGGTGGTGCTTGCGGGCTGGCTTAATACAATGCTAGGTGCGAATCCCTGAGCAAACCGATCCAGGGTATATAGTTGATCTCCCGGATTCTCGATTTCGACTTCCCATTCACCTGGAACTGGATTCTTGACGTAAAAGATCGAAGTCTTCGATTCGGAATCGAGGAGGAAGTAAACCGATGCATCGGGATCCTCGCCGTCAGTGGGTCTGATGAGATCCCCGTTAGGAGCACGTAGGTTGAAGGGGACGGCTGTCTCACTTCCCTCTAGCACAAAAACAAGCGTCGGTGTGGGAGCGACCGTGCTCGCCCTGCAATGCAATCCTCTCTCAGACAGCCACAAATCGCCCGAGTTTGGAGTGCTCGAATGCGAGAACTGCCTTCCAATTGGTACTAAGTGTGCGAAATCTGCTCCGACCGCGAAATGCAGGGATTGATCAATGTATTCTGCCCTCGCAGCAAAGCTTTGTGTAAATGCTCCTAAGTTCAATGTTAGCTCGCCCAAGATCACTGTATTATCCACCACAACTTCTGCGTTAGCAAGCTCATAGGGTAACCCTAGCAAGTGGCTGATCGATGTCTTTAACCACTTAAGCTCCGCAGGAAATACATCCGCGGTGAGAGATACCGCTGCTGTTGCACGGCCGTTGAAATTGGGCCAGTTTATGTTTGCTTCTAAGTCGATCTTCAAGAAGTTCAAGTTCCATAGACCGGCGATAACTACGCCATCCTGAAAAGAGTATCCGAGGCTGCCATAGGCATAGTCCTTACCAAAAACAACAACTGTTCCACTGCCACCAAGATAGGATGCTGGTTGAATCTCAAGTTGCATGTTGTCAAACTTCACAACATGATATGTACCAGGACTTGCGACTGAAATGTCAACCCCAGCGACGATCCCAACGGGGACCGAGGAGTCGCAGAGGTTGCTCAAACCAACATTGCCTCCGATCAAGAATAGGGAAGTTGGCCCTAGCGGGATTCCAGCGTTCACTTCAACTTCCGCTTCAAATGAGTCAAGACATCCATCGACCAGACACAGTCCCCCACCAATTCCAAGTAATGGCGTCCTGACCATTCCACCCCCACAAAACGCATTTTCCACAAAGTCCAGATCCAGGTAGAGGTCCTTTAGCTTCACTCCTCCAGGCAGATAGATATGATCGATCTCGATGCTTGCTGCGAGTTGCACGCCGATGTTTTCGGTGAAGTAAAGTTCCGTGGCGATATCACCGAATGAACTTGGTAGATTGATCGTGGCCGATAGCATTACACCGTTGCCCAGGTCCGGCTCATTGACGAACTCGAATTCTTCCAGCCGAAGAGTGAAGCCAGCCAAAGACCCCGAGCTCAGCAATTCGTTGAACCCAAAGAACCTGCTGCCAACGATGAATGCATCGAAATGACCGGAATAGAATGGGAAGGTTCCACCATTGAAATCCTGTGGTAGCTCATCGGTGTACAGCAGTCCATCCCCAGAGATCGAACCATTGGCCATATCCACGTGAAGTGTGTCTGTTAATTTGAGGAAGTGGTTCAGGGCGATATTCCCTGTAACCGTGTACGTCTCACCAGCACCGCTGGAAAAAGAATCCCCAGTGATCACGATGTCCCCGATGACAAGAGAGTCGATCTCGACAGTTACTTCGCAGCTAGATTCACTCACTGGAATTGCATATGCCGGATAGCTTTGCTGGTCATCCTCGTCGCCCGATGTTTGTGGATCACGATACCACTGCAAGAAGTTCGGATCTGCTGCAAATGCTGAGCGGTACAGTATTCTCATATCACCTTCACAGCTGAACTCTGGAGCGATCTTGCATCGGACCTGAAAGTCCCTGCTTTGATTCGCACTATATGGAGCGAATATGTCGAGGAGCGGCTCAGTAGATGTTATGGGCCCATCAACAGCCTCGATCGTACTGCCAATCGGATAGTAGTCATAATGAACATCACCAACCGTCGTAGAACCTGCTAGATCCGGATCGATTGTCCATCCGTCGACTTCCACGAACTCGACATGAGGCCCCGCACTCATACTCAGGTAACCTCGAGGTGTGGAGTAGTCGTTGGCAAGAACATTCATCGGAATATCAAACACGACCTCCGCAGCAGCATCAATTTCTCCTGGTGACGAAGATACGACAGGGAGAGGAGCTATAATCGATGCTGCCCAGTTCGATGCATCGACATTTCCATAGATATAGGCTCCGGAGTGACTTGGATCGCAACCCTGTGGGCAATCACCTCGTGGACCACTTGGATCTCCCCACCAATTGCCTTGGGCGTTTATCAAGCCTGTTCCGTTATTTTGAATCGCAGTCGTTGGAACGTGCATAAAGTTGCATGATGAAATAGTGGAATTCGAATTCTCGTTGATAGTGATTGATGTTCCGGTTGTCCGTGTAAACGCATTCCCTTGGATTGTCAGAGAGGACGCACCAACAGAGATGTAGCCAGTCACCGTACCGTTTGTCACTGATCCAGAGCTGCCATCGTGGTAATCGGCTCGATAGATTGTGGAGTTCGCGATGACTGCCTCTCCACCATCCTTCACCCACAGATAACCATTGCCCTCAGTCCAGGTGACTCCATCAGCACTCAAAGCCCCACCCGATTCCACGATCAAATACAAAGAGCTACTGTAAAGAGCAACCACCGTGATACCCGGCCTGATGGTCAGAGAGGCGTCC
>JAAEPZ010000254.1 GCA_024231955.1 bacterium
AACATTTCCGCAGTTCCTCAAGTCGGACTGTGGTTGCTGCTATTGCGGCGCCCTGAGTTGCTGTCCGAGAACTGGTGAGTGCCTGCAATGCGGAGGCTGTGGCACGTGCTGTTGTATCATCGACCAACCGCCTGGAGGTCCGGAAAACCCGATGTGATCGGGCTCTGAATTCGAGAAAAATCCTACGAGGCGCCGATGATTTCGCGATAGCACGTGTCGCGGCCACATCGGCGCCTGGCTCCCCGGCTTGAGCCTGATACGGCCCTACGGTGCCTGGTATTAGCCGGCGGCCGGGGCGCCTCCGCGCCTTGAAGACTGGCTGCACGCGCCATCATCGCTGCCGCTTGCCCTTGCCACCCTTACCTGTGCCCGGGCCGGGCCCCCGGCGCAGGCTGGAGCCCTCTACAACCCGATGACCTCCCCGGTCAAAAGATCGATGGTAAAGGTCACGGTGACGCCCGAGTCGGTGTAGCTGCCCTGGGCGTAGCGGGTGCCGTCGAACGTAACCGTCACCCCGATGT
>JAAEPZ010000255.1 GCA_024231955.1 bacterium
GGGTATCGCAGCGGCTGATCGTGGACCTGGACGACCTCAGCCGTTCGCTGGCGGTCAACAGCACCGGGCAGTGTGCCCACGCCTTTCACCGTCACCGGGAAGACCAGATCGCGCTATGGAGCCGGGTGGATTACCACCCGCTGCTTTCCACCCGCGAGGCCGTGGAAGCCGCGGCCGAGGCGACGTTGAGGCTCGTCCGAGAGTAGAGAGGTGGTCGAAACCCCATGTGTGCCAGGGTGGCAGGGCCGGTGCAAGGGTGGCCAGAGGTCCGGGAGGCCCTCCGGCCTCGCGGAGCTTGCAGCCCATGCACTGCCATTTCATAGAATGACGTGCTGTTCTATGCTGATGAGATGTCGATTCAGAGCATGGAGTGGCATGAAAACGGACAGGAAGCACCCGCTCCTATTGCTCTTGCCAAGGGTCGACCCGTCCTGGATTTCCATGTCCCGAAGATATGGCCTCGATCCTCCGACGTGCGAAGAGCTGGGAGGCCGCGCTGGTGGTTACCATCCGGGCATCGGACCCGGAGCCGAAGGCGACGGCAGGTCGAGATCGGCTCCAGATCGAAGGGACAGCGGAGCCAGGTCGTCCTGTGAGCCGATCAAGCAGAGAGCTCTTCTCACGGAGCTCAAGCGTTGGGCCAGGCTCTACCGTGAGGCGCTCTTGAGGCGGGAGGGAGATCTCAACCTGCGCACCCAGATTGGGATTTCCCCGGTCGACCGGCGGGTTGCCAGCCTCCGTGGTTGGTCCGGGCCTTCCGGAAGACCCTTCCCTTGCTCATGCGATGAACCCCGTACCCCGCAGCCGGGCACGCCGGCACGCCGCCAGTACCCGCCGGACCTGTTCTGTGGTATGCTTCAGCCGTTCATCCCTCGCCCAGGCCGCCGGCCGCGGCAGGCCAAGCCGCCCAGCAGCCGTCGCTTGAACCGGGGCCGATGCAGCGAGGGAGAATGCAGCCTGACCAACCGTCTTTGAAATCGGGAGATACAGACCATGAGATGGACACGACACCCCGTACTCGTTACACTCTTCATTTCCTTGCTTGCCGCCAATTGGCTCTTGGCGACGGAACTTCCATTCCGAGGTATCGCCTATACCTCCTACCAGACGGGCGAATATCCCGTCACCACCAGCTGGATACCGGAAAACTCGGGGGATTCGCAGGGACTGACGGCGACAACCGTCACTACCGAGAACTCACACCGCGGGCGTGGATCCCTGAGGATAGACTTTGACATCAATGCACAACATCCCGATAGGAGCAAGGGAGAGGTATACGTCGACATGAGGGACAAGCCACCTCTCTTTTCGCCCTCCTCTTGCTGGTACGCACCGTTTGATCTTTTGCAGCAGAGGGTGACCGTAATGGCCTACATTACTTCCGAGATGTTAAATGACGACATCGAACATCCCAACGGTGTGCAGATATTCTTCAAGTCCGCCGATGACGATGATAATAATTGGGGGAGTTTCTACGGTGCGTGGCATAACATCACGATCGCAGATGTCGGCACATGGAAAGAAATCAGCGCCACGCCGAGCACCACGAAGCCACCCGGGGGATATATACATCCTCAGTTCGATCCCAAACGAATCGTATCGGTCGGGGTGAAGTTCGGAACCGGTGACGAATCGAATTTCAACAACAGCGGCAGCTTCTTCATCGACGACCTCGATTGGCCTGGCGGCGTCGATCCGGAATACGGATTCGAGAACGTCGACGACTCCTTGGCGACCTTGGTCGCCGCCAATGCCAACGATGCCTCGGTTCTGGTTACCTGGTACATGGAGACCCTTACTTCTAATGAAATAGCTCCTCATCCCAATCGCACTCATTCCGACGAAGAAATTCGCGAATTGATCGACATGCTCCACGGGCTGGGCATCAACGTGATGCTGAAACCCCATGTAAACGTCCTCGACGACGATGATGATGACGACGACGATACCTGGCGAGGCCTCATTCAACCCGGAGACGTTGACCAATGGTTCGACGCCTACACGGCCTTCATCACCCATTACGCTGAAATGGCTGCCGAGTTGAACGTGGAACTATTCTGTGTCGGAACAGAGTTCGAGAGCCTGAGTGACAGCGAGTTTATCGACTATTGGCGAAACGTCATTGCCGATGTCGCGGCGATTTATGACGGAGAATTGACATATGCCGCCAATTGGGACGGATATGCTCAAGCATCGTACTTGGTCAAGAGGAATCCCGATCTTCTGAAGA
>JAAEPZ010000256.1 GCA_024231955.1 bacterium
CCCTGGAGCTTGGCGAGAGGGAGTTCGGCCCGCACCACGAGGCGACGGTAGTTCTGCTCAACAGCCTGGCGATGCTTTTCCACACCCAGGGCAAGTACGCGAACGCCGAGCCGCTCTACAAGCGGGCGCTGGCTATGAGAGAGAAGGCCCTGGGGCCGCAGCATCCCGACGTGGCCCAGATCCTCAACAACCTAGTGTTCCGCTCGAAACAAAGGATTCCCAACAGGCGGATTTGATGCGATTCTGTCGGTATGGGCAAGAAAGTAAGGATCCAGCTTGCGTCCGAGGATAGGGATCGGCTGGAGGCGTTGGTCGGCAATGGCAACACGGCGCAGAAGCATGTCCGGCGCGCCCGGATCGTGCTGCTGGCCGGCGACGGTATCGGAACTGACGAGATTCATCGTCGATTGCGGGTGAGCAAGCCAACCATTCGGCGTTGGCGGACGCGCTATGTCGAGGCCGGCGTGGACGGCTTGTGCCGCGACAAGACGCGCCCGCCCGGCAAGGCGCCGCTGGGGGTGGAGGTGATCAATCGGGTGCTTGAGAAGACACTGACGGAGGTGCCGTCGGACGCCACCCATTGGAGCCTGCGTACGATGGCCAAGGCGGTGGGCATCGCGCCGTCGAGCGTTCAGGCGATCTGGAAGGCGCATGGCTTGAAGCCGCACTTGGTGGCGACTTTCAAGCTGTCGAACGACCCACGATTTGCCGAGAAGGTCGAGGACGTGGTCGGGCTGTATCTCAACCCGCCGGAGCGCGCCATCGTGCTCTCCGTGGACGAGAAGTCCCAGATCCAAGCACTCGACCGTACCCAGCCCGGCCTGCCCATGAAGAGAGGCCGAGCCGGAACCATGACCCACGACTACAAGCGCCACGGCACCACCACTTTGTTTGCCGCACTTGACGTGCTCGACGGCAGGGTGATCGGCCAATGCATGCGGAAGCACCGGCACCAGGAATACATCCGCTTCCTCAACAGGATCAACCGGGAGGTCGCGCCGGACCTCGATGTCCATCTGATCGCCGACAACTACGCCACCCACAAGCATCCCAAGGTCAAGGCGTGGCTGACCCGGCACCCCCGCTTCCACATGCATTTCACGCCGACCTCGGCGTCCTGGCTCAATCTGGTCGAACGCTTCTTCGCCGAGATCACTCGAAAGCGCATCCGTCGTGATGTATTCCACTCCGTTGTCGAACTGCAAATGGCCATCAACGACTACCTCGAACAACACAATGCCGACCCCAAGCCCTTCGTCTGGGCCGCGTCCGCCAGCTCCATCATCGAAAAGGTCAACCGTGGGAAACAAGCCTTGGAATCGCAACACTAGGTCGTCGGCGCGATGACCTTTTGAGGGAATTGGACGATATCAAGGATCAGCGCGACGAGCGACTACGTGCAGCGTTTGAGGTAGATCAACTCGCACGTCGTCGGGAGGAGTTGGAAAGGGCTCTGCAA
>JAAEPZ010000257.1 GCA_024231955.1 bacterium
CATTCATCCTCCTCTTCTTCTTTCTTCTCCTCTTCTTTCTTCTCCTTTTCTTCATCCGAGTCTGCGGATATCATCACTGGGCGAAGATCCAACACTGCCTTGCCCATCCAGGCCGTGCCGATCGGCAACAGGCCAGAGCGATACAACAACATCTGCTGCCTGCCATATCTGTATGGCGTCAGCTCTTCTCCTTCGGTGATCAGCGTCACCGGCATTAGTTGTCGGGCCCATTTGTCGGCCAAGAGACCCGGCGGCTCATCATCCGAGGATGATAGCTCATATGCCGGCTGTCGCCATTCGTGTGCCTGCTCAGCCTCAAAGGCCTGCGGCGACAAAGATGCCTCCTTTTTGCTAGGAAACGGATCGGGCGGCAGAAACTCGTCTTCGCCAGCTCCATCATCCGTGGTGGGCGGCGTTACTGGTAGGGGAGGGTGAGATGGCATCGATGCCAATACTCGCTCCATACCCTCATCGCCCTCGGAGTCATAATCAGTGCTATATCCGTCATTCGAACGGCTGGGTATTTCACCAATCGGCCCATGGTTGACCTCCTCCAGCCGATTTTTACTCGACGACTGTGCGATACTCCCCATGGACACCATTCGGTCCTGTTTGTATGCGACGATTTGAGCAAAGCGTCTGCGCTGA
>JAAEPZ010000258.1 GCA_024231955.1 bacterium
ACCGATGGTGGCGACCACCTTCAAAGATGGGTTCTTCAAGCGACCGCTACCGCCAGTGAATCGATTCTATATCGATCGACCGGTGCCCGAACCTCTGACTAAACCGATGCCGCGACAGTCGAGAGGCGTGTCGCCGGCTGGTTCTGCTGCATCCTCAGTGCAAGCAGGAGAAACCGCTGCCGACGTCACTAAGAGAGCGAGAACCGAGAGCCTCAGTCCCGGAGTCATGAGCGAGCCACGGGAGCAGCATGAGAGCAGAGACAAGATGAGGAAAATGACCCCGGCCTCGAGGGCTGTGGGCAGAGGAATCTCGCCGGCAAGTTTCAAAGGTGATGTCAACTGGCCGAGAACGATCGCCACTCCCCCGGTCAAAAAGATGGGCAGAGGCGGATTCGACGCGCATCCGTGGCCGGGAACCGACGAGGCGGGGCTGAGCCATGGGGGGTTCCGGCTGCCGCAGAAGCGTCCGGCGCAGACATCCCAATCGCCGATGAAGGTGTCACCCAAAATTCAGCGACAGCAAGCCGTCCAGTACCAGATCAGTCAGGAGGATCTGCAACCGCAACCAATGCAGCTCTTCCTGCCATCAGCACCGATGGGCGCGCCGAGGGCACCCGAGACCAGTCAGCGAAGCCTAGCCCAGGCCCGCGCTGAATGAGAACTGCTGGACAGGGAGGTTCGTGACAGTGACA
>JAAEPZ010000259.1 GCA_024231955.1 bacterium
ATTCGAGCAGGTGGCGACCGGCAGTTGGATGTCCAAGGACTCGCCGTAGAGTGGTGGTATGGCAACGGGCTCCATATGGATGTTGGCCCCGTCGATTCGGATCTCCTTCCGGCAGATCAGCGTTCCGCGAACGGTGACGTTGTCGCCAATTGTAACGTCGGAATTGGCATAGTACAGGCCGAGCGGGTTGTCGGTCACCGAGTTAGAGAGAGTCTGGTTCTGGAGCGTGCCCGGCAAGGCGGGGACCTGATATTCAGGGCCGCCAGGAAACAGACGGTAGGAAGTGAGGCACGTAGGTTTCACCCAATCGGCGTTCGCCGTGTCCTTCACCTGATGGCTCGTTGATACGGCCATGTAGTTCACGAGCATGTCGCGGACATACGCGTCCTGGGCCCAGTAGTCGTAGTCCACGCGTCCTGTCAGCGTACGATAGTCGCCTAATCCGTTCTGACGCATCTGGTTCAGGTGATAGAAGTAGTTGAGCCAAGCGTCCCAGTCGTCGGGGTAGTGACGTCCGAGATGCAATTTGCCTTGGAGTCGGACATTGCCTTCAATCCGGCAAGGGATATCCAGCGTCGTGTCGTTTTCCTCGGTCTGATAGAATGTGTAGCCCTCCATACTGGACCAATCCGAGGGCTCGTTGGGCAGGGCCCGAGCGATGAGCCGGGCCACGGCGCGGATGGTGTGCTGACTCACACGTCGCGCGTCGGAAGGATCAGAGGCTGTGCCGGTGACTTCGAGCGTGACTCGATAGGGAGAATCTCCGTAATCCGGATCGGTGACCGTCAGGCTGGTATCGCCGGGAAGAAACTGGACTTGGAAGCCCTCATTGGCACCG
>JAAEPZ010000260.1 GCA_024231955.1 bacterium
CCGCCTTGAGCCGCAGCAGGTACGCCTTGATCCCCATCCCCATCTCGGCGCGGAACCGCTCGCGCAGCTGCCAGTCGACCACGCCCTTGCGCACCATGTCGGCGAGGGTGAGATCGACGTCGTAGAAGCGCTCTTCGATGTGGTCGAACACGGGCCGGAGCTCCTCGGAGGCGCGCCCGCGATCCCGCCGGATGCGGCGGGCCACCGCCGCTTGCGCGCGTTCGAAGAGCCTCATGATCGGCTTGGTCCTGAGCATGGCGTCCCCCTCGCTGGATTTGCCTCCTCAACTTCGTCGCCGGCGGGCCTGAGGCCGCTTGGCCGACGGGGTCCGAGCCTAGCAGATCCGCCCGGACCTGGCGAGGACTCCGCTCCGTCTGAGCGGGTGGAGATCGGACGAGGGTCAAACCCGGCGAGCAAGAGCAGGACGGGATTCTCACAGCAGTGCCCGGGGTATGGATGGCGCCGTTCATGGGATCAGAGCATAGACTGGCCCCGGCACGCACTTCACCGAATCAGGCCGGGTCCCGGTCGGCAGCCCGGCCGACCTCCAACAGGCCGGATTGGCTTCAACCTTGGCTATGATGCAATTATTAAGGCGCCGGAACCGGCGTTTCGGCCGGATTCTTGGCCGTGGTCTCGATCTCGTGAAGGGGGTACTCCACGGTCGGGACGTGGAAAATGCCTGAGCCTTCGAAGCAGGTTTCTCCTGATAAGCACTGGTCCCCCGTGGCCGCCCCGAGACAGGTGTCGAATGCAAACGTATCCGTGATCGCCGGTGAGGACACGCCCAGGGGGTTGGTGTATTGCAACCTGACGCCGGTCAGTGTGTCGCTGACGTACAGCGTGTAGCCAACGTTGGTGGTCGCGGCACTGAAAACCCAGTAGTGGCCGTTGATCGCACAGCCGTCGAGGACCTTGACGAGCATCTCCCAGTTGTCGTCGTTGAAAAACCAGAAAATTCCGGAGTCGGCCGCGCGATATTCCAATGCCCGGCCGACACCTGAATTGCCGTGGAAGTCATACCAATCCACTGCCACGCCAAAGCGGCCCTCGTTTAGGCATAGGTTCTGCGCTGTGTCGTTGCACGGGGGCAGCATGGGGCCTTTGTAGATCGTGCGGGTGGCTGCCGGCAGTGCCGACATCAAGATCAACAGCAACGTGAGGAGAGTAAGTCGTTTCATGGCGTCGCCTCTTCCCTGGTTGGTTTGGTTCATTCCACAATGGTCCCCGACCATCGAGACGTGTCTCCGGACTCAAAGTCGTCTGCGAACACGGCGCTCATCAGCAATATGTTATCGGCACAGTCGCCGGTTCTGTCGCAGTAGATATGGCTGAGCGTACGCTCGATCGATTCGAACGTGTAGCCGATGTAGAGAAAAATCGTGTCGGCCGTGTATTCGGTATCACCAGAGTTGAGCCAATGGAGTTTGCCGGCCTTCATGGAGGCGCGCTGGTTTCCCAACGGGCACGTGGTCACCGGCGGATAGATTCCACCACAATGTTTAGTCATATACAATGAGGCCGTGCCGATGTACATGAGGCCGAACTGAAGGCTGGTTGGGGATTCACCTTGAAGAATCAGGGCTTTGTTGGTAACCTCGCTCTGCGAGGTGCGCACTCCCCAACCACTCGGGAGATCAACTTGCTCAGAGGTCCCGTAGTGGAGATCCAGCAGCCACAACGAATAGGTGTCGGTGTTCCCGTCTCCGACGGAACAGCTGTTGAGCCATGCCGTGTTGAAAAGGCCGTAGATGTCCGTGCGTTCGGGTACAGGCGCTTGGCCGTCAGGGGATTCCTCTGCGGTGTCGTGCTTGGCACCG
>JAAEPZ010000261.1 GCA_024231955.1 bacterium
CGCACCGACTGTAGGCAAGATGCCCTTCATCGCCGTCGACCCGTCGGACATCCTCAAGCTCCACGGCAAGGACTTCGACAACCTCGACACCATCCGCGACGGCAGCGATCCGGACAAGCGCATCGGAAAAGGTTTCCAAACCCTTCAAATCGAGGCCACGAATCACGACCATCAGAACCTCCCACTGTGGCAGGAGACCTACTCCACCAAGATCCCCGAGTACCGCAACCTCTACGACTTCGTCGGGCGTGCCATGCTGAAGGTGCTCTCGCGCGTCGGCCTGAACGCCACCTGGCTCTTCGACCGAGGCTTCGACGGCGGCGACTTCTACACGATCCTCGGCGGGCTCGGCATCAACTGGGTCGTCAGACAGCTTGGAACCCGCAACGTCGTCATCGGCAATGACCAGACCATCCTCATGAGCAACCTGGCCGCGAGCCTCGACAAACCCCACGAGGTCGAGGTGCCGTACATCGACAAAAATTCCCACGAAGTCAAAGCCTGTCCTGTCCACTTCGGTTACGCGCCGGTGCGGTTGCCCGGAAAGTCCGGCCGCTATTGGATGGTCGTCATCACCGGACTGCGTGCCGAAGACATGATCCTGCTCACCAACGAAGACATCGGGAGCATCAAACAAGCCGGGCGGATCGTCCTGGCCTACATGCGGCGCTGGGGCATCGAAGAAGGAATAAGATGCTGGAAACAGAAAACCGGAGTCGAGGATTTCCGCGTCAGAAATTGGGACTCGATTCGCCGACTGACCTTCTTCTCCATGCTCGCCTACGGCATTCAGGCCCTCTGGCTGCTCACCCGCCCAAAGCAAGCAACCAGATTGATCGCCAGGGTGAAGGTCTTCATTGAAAGAGTCGTCTTCCTCCATTACCGAATGTGGGACGGCGTTCAGATAGCGCTGCGAAACGGAGTTTGAGCACGCCGGTCGCTCAATCACCGAGCATCGCGCCTCGTCCATGATCCCGC
>JAAEPZ010000262.1 GCA_024231955.1 bacterium
ACCGCCAGAGAAGACGCGAGCCTCCGTTCGAGACCCAGCTCTCTCCACGGCGGTTTCGTTCAACTTGGTTCTATCTGACATCCGTCGACATGGCAGGGACATTTGAGGAGATCTTGCACACGGATGTCAGATAGAACCCTAAATGTTCGCGGGCGAGAAACCAGAGATGAACGAACTGAAGAAAGCACTCATGTCGGTCAGCGGCCCGGAACTCACTGCCATGGGGCGACGGATCGTTGGAGACAACAACTACTCCGACCAACATCTCAATGTCAAGTTCGCAAAGATTCGGCGACAGTACCCCGCATACGATGCGATCTGTCGGGAGATTCAGGGGCAGACACTCATGGAGGAAACGCTGATTCATGCCTCGGGCATGGAGTTAATGCTGCGGATATTGGTTGCCATTGCAGAGGAGAGGGATCGCGAACCCGCCGTTCAAACGGACGGCGAGGACGCCGCCGTTTAACAGCACCATTCTGCGGCGGAAGAGCAGAGGTTCACCGTGATACACCAGGCAGCACCATCGCGTTCGGGGCGGCTGGATCCGCGACCCCGGAGGGGTCTGAGAGTAAAGCCCGGGGCTGGCAACGCGGAGCCTAAGCGACGCGGCGCGAGCCCCGGGTCAGGCGCCCCCCCAAATCCCCCGCCCTGAAAGGGCGGAATCCGGAAGTCCGAGA
>JAAEPZ010000263.1 GCA_024231955.1 bacterium
CGAATCGTAACCAATCACAGGGCAGCGTTCGACCACGTGAGCGACGAGTCTTGGAGCTTCATTTCGTATTGCATCGAGCAGCCGCCACTCCCTGCGTTATGCGCCGGGAATACCGTACTAGAGAAACAGAGCTTCAAACGGCTCTGAACCTGGTTTTTATGGCACGGAACCACAGGATTCAGGCAAGGCAGGCATTTAATTAGCAAACAGGTACCAGAAGAAACTGCCCTTGCACTACCCCCTCCTTCTAGTGCTGACCACCGGATGGCCGCACAAGAGAGGGTCGAACCCCGGCACGGAGGGCGACTCGCTATGCTGGACTCTGCACAAACGAGGAGTTGCTTCCTCCCGCGCCCCAGCAGTACTCGTACTCGCCGCCAGGAAGAACCGCTGAAGGATACCAACTCCAGTACAAAAAAGAACAAAACTAGACAATTCCGACAGCTAGGCCTGCTCGAGCTCTACGTCCGCTTTGTTGGCTTGGCCCTGCGCTCCGTCCCCGTCGCCCATCAAATCGTCGCCCGTGTCTTTCTCTGTCTCCGCTTGTTGCATGTTCATGGCGACAACAGCGGTCAGCGCGACGTCAGGTGGTGGCGTAACCTGCTGCACGGCTGCGGCATTCTGCGGCTGCAGCTGCGGCAGCGGTTGCGGTGGCGGCAGTTGCAGCAGCAGCTGCGGCGGCAGCTGCTGCCCGGCGATTGTCCCCGCAAGTTGGTCCACGACAGACACAATCGGCTTCGCCTGCTTCTGGCGCGCCTCTTCCCATTCCATGAACAGCTTCATGTTCTGGACTTTCGCCTGGTCCCGAAAACGGATTCCGGCCTGGCGAACACCAAATTTGTCCTGTCGGATGCGCGGCACCAATGGTTCATCAGTCCGTCTGGTCGGCTGCACCAGTTGTTGCAGCACTGCCCGCTCTTCACCCGGTGTGCCCCCTGGGATCGTGTACAGAGTGTC
>JAAEPZ010000264.1 GCA_024231955.1 bacterium
CGCCTCCAGTTCACGGACATCATGGGCATCATCAAGAACGTCGAGATCCCGCGCAGCCAGTTCGAGAAGGGGCTCGACGGTCAGATCCTGTTCGACGGTTCCTCGATCCAGGGATTCTCGCGGATCGAGGAGTCGGACATGGTGCTGGTAAGCCCAAGATTCGAGGCATCCAGGGTGGCATATGGCAGCCTGGGTCGAGTCTGCGAACCTCCAGAGCGACATTGGTTGCCCATGCAAATGCCGTGGACAAAAAATGCCGCTCCGGAGGGCTTTGAGGCGAGGGGAACCGCCCGCAGACGGGCTCAAATCACGCTGGTGGAACGGCTCCGGCCTTCGCTGTGGGTGCCCGGCCCCTGGTTTCCGATCGGCGGTGGAGCTCAGCTGTCGCAGACGTCCCCGATGCCGTCCTGATCGCTGTCCGCCTGGTCCGCGTTGGCGTCCTCCGGACAGTTGTCCACCGCGTCTGCAACCCCGTCGTCGTCGCTATCGAGGCCGTAGCGTTGACCCTGGATGCTGGTGCCGAAGCTGTCCGAGCCTCCGGAACCGAAGCTCTGCCACACGACGCTGAAATCGCCGCCCGACTCGACCGCCACGTCGGGATCGGACTGAGAGAACCAGAACGGCATAAAGCCCC
>JAAEPZ010000265.1 GCA_024231955.1 bacterium
GTTTCTCTCCTTCCTTGGCCGGGGCCTTGGCAGTTTTGGCTATTGCATAGCCCAATAAAGATGCCCACGGCCAAGTCTCTTCGAGAAGCATGCATCACACTACAACAACAGATTATTGTGATATATAAATATCTGTTTATAGTAGTAATAATCGTGTGTAGCTATACGTTCTCACGCGCCCACCAACGCCGACACATCGGCGCCGGCTGTTAGCTTATCTCTTCCAGACACCGCAAGTGCTGTTTACTCATTGCTTTGCCGTCAGTCGCAGCTGGCGGCGGCGGAAATTTATTTTCTCTCGTCTGAGCTTCGAACTCATTTTGTTCATTTGGTACGTTCTCATTGTCTTTCCGCCATGGCTTCTATTAAGCGCAAGAGAGCCGCTCCCGCTCCCGTTTTGCCCGAAGTGCTCCAAAATTTTGTCGACACTCGTCTGTTGACCCCTGAATTGGCCGAGTTTCTGGTCGTCCAGCAAATGACCACCCGCGACCTGCTGGCCCAGCTGCCAGAGTCGTTGCCTGAACTGTTGGCCTCCTTCGCCGATGCCGAGGCCGTTCGTCCCGCTGGCGCTCGCTGCGCCTTGCTACTCGTCATTAAGCAGTGTCGTCAGTCGCTCGTCCCTGCGCCTCCGTTGCCGCCGACTATTCCGGCGGTCACTTCGGTGGTCGCTCCACCACCGGCCCCACTGTCTCTGGCCAGTCTTGAGGCCGCCGCCACCAGCCTGGCCCAGCCGGCACCGGCCAAGGTCGCCGGTAAGTTCACCTATCCCGATTTACTGCGTTTGGGCGACA
>JAAEPZ010000266.1 GCA_024231955.1 bacterium
ATGTCAGCGATCGACTCACCCCGGACTTCCTGGGTGCCAAAGTGGACGCGGGTCGGCGCGTCCCCATGGTAGTGAATCGGCTCGGCCTGATCCGATTCGCCTGAAACGGTGATCATCTCCGGCTTGAGCTTCAGCTTGAAGATGTGCCCACTCAGCAGGGTGGTTTGCGGAGTGATTACGAGCCGGCTGCGGTCCTCGGACAGGTCGAAGGAGATCGGTATCGGCTCCTCCTTGGTACCAGGGCCGCCTCCACAGTCCCTTTTGATACCGAGATCAAAAAACTCGGCCAGCTCTTCAGGCTCCAGGTCCTCCATATCCTTGGCCAAGGGCCGGTCGAACTGGAATTCAAACTCCTCGAACCCGAGCGGATCGAGATCGCCAGGAGTGACTATCAGCAGCAGTTCGTGCTTGCGCCGCTGTTCAGGGGCCTCGCCATCGGGTCCGTTCTGGCCGGGATTCACGCTCTTGTTCCATGAGGTTCCGCCTTGGTTACAGAGGCGAAGAGGGTCGTCCAGCAGATCCTTGGGCTCGGAAGGCTCATCAATGTTGAACACGCTGATGGCAGTGCCATCGGCAAGGGGAAACTCGCTGACACTGGCGATGTCGACAGTGCCGTTAGCGTTGATCTTGGCTGTAATTTCAAGTCTCAGGTGCTCCGGCTCCCGGGGCTCCCAGGGCTGGCCCGAGGGGGGTGCCGGCACCATGAAGCGGATCACATCAAAGGGCCGGGCCCCGACCAGGACTGGCGGTTCGGTGCGGTCTTCATAGAGGTTCCCGAGTTCTTCAAATTGACTGCCGGCATCCTGGATCGGATCGTACTCCTCCTCGCCCAGAATCCATCCCGTGGCCCGGTCGCGACGGATGATGTGCAGGGGGTCGCCGACTGGCAGGGGCAGCAGATAGCCACCATCCCAGTCCCAGGGTGGAGGCTGGAAGAAGATGGCATCAGCGTAGAGGTTGTAGATCGCCTGGAAATGGCCGGTGACAGCGTTTGCATATCCGTGGCCGATGGCAAATTCGTTTGACAGCTCGTAGAAGAAGATCATGTCCCCTTCCAGCTTGAGCTCGAGGAGCAACTGCTCGATCAGGCACCCGGTCAGAAGCCCGGTTTCCCTGACATTTTCGCAGGTCCATTCATCGTTATCCAGCACCTTGTCCGAAGTGGCTCCGGGAGGAATGGCGGGCTGGAGAGAGGCATGGTTGGAGAAGTAGCGTTGACCGGACCCCTCGATAACCCCACCCACGCTTCTTAACCGCACCTTCCGGCCCCACGGGAGGTTCGCGGCGTCGCCGATGAAAACATCGGCCCCGATTGGCGCATCGACCGGGGCCGGGACCCTGAGCCGCAGGGTCTCGCTGGCCTGGCCCTCGAATGTGACCCTGACATAGGCACCAAGACCCATCCCAGCCGGTTGACTCACTCCGGCGGTCGACGGGTCAAGGGTGCTCACGGTGACCAACGTCGGCACGGAAAAGGCGCTGGGCGGGACATCCACTGTTATGTCATCGCTGCTGGTAAAGACAGTGGGCTCGCCAACCCGGGCGACAAAACCCTTGCCATCCTGGGTTACGAACGGCCCGATGCGGAAGTGGGCGGCCTCATTGCCAGCAGGATCAAAGACCTTCAACCATACGGTATCCCCGATGCCGACCGGGTATTCAGGAGGGTGGCCAACGGAGCAGGTGAAACCACCCCCGACGGTGGCAGTACAAGTTGAGCTGGTCGGGTCTTGAGAGCCTTCTACAGATGGCGATACAGCCCATGGGGTGGCGCCCGGAGCTACGGCTGGAAGAGCACCGGGTTGGCCGAGAATCTCGGATACACCGTCCACCGGAATCTCGAGATGAATCTTGTCGGGATCGATATCGCCGGAGGATATGTCCGCTGCAGTCGAGAAGGTCCAGCTGAAGGGTCCTCCTCGGTACAAGACACCACCGAGGTCGCAGACTTCGCCGGAGAAGCTTGCGACAAAGAGACGTCCCGGTGGCAGTGGACGGGCTGGGACAAACACCAGATCGCCGCTGTTTGCCAGCACGACGCCTCCGGTGACCAATACTCCTGTGGGCTCGCCATAGGCGTTGCCGAGCTCGAGGCGCAATGACGACGAGCTGACCGAGGAGATCCCCAGAGGCTCGCTGAAATGCACGACCACGTTTGTGCCGACCAGCTGATCGGTAGCGCCATCGGAAGGCGTCAACCCGGTAACGGTGGGTCGCGTCGGCTCGACCGTGATGTCGATCGAAGTGATCTCTCCGGGGTTCAAGTTGGCAATGATGGCCGTGCCTAGCTCGTCCATGCTTGGGTGAACGGCGAAAAGACTCCTGCCACTGCCTGCAGGCAACACGGTGGCATAGCGACCGCTTTCGCCGGAAAGATCGGCTGTCTGAAGCGTGTCTGCCGTTACCCGCGACTGCCGCAGACCGAAGCCGTTGGAGGCACGCACGATCCCG
>JAAEPZ010000267.1 GCA_024231955.1 bacterium
GAGGGTGTAAATGAACAATCGAAAACGATTCCTGGCCGTCACCCTGGGCGTGACCGTCTCGCTCCTGGCATTGATCTGGCTGCTCCGCTCCCCACGACAGGCCAGCGCCGACATCACCCTGCACGCTCCCCCGTTTGCCGATGCCGGGCAAACGACAACCCTGCCCTCCGCCTCCTTTCTGCTCGACGAGGCCGGTATCACAGCCTACGTCCACCTCTCCCAGACCATCCGCCTGGAGTACGTCCAGGATGAGTTTCGCATCATCGAGGACCAGACCGAGGACTATATCATCGGTTCCGTCCCCGTGCCAGAGTATGATATTGAATACGACGTGCACGTCTACGTCCACCAAAGCGGGTGGATGGTGGCCTACTACCTGCCCGACGACCCGGCGAGCAAGATCGTGGATTGGCGCAACCGTTGCATCAGTCCCACGAACCTGGAGACGGTGCTCACGAACCTGGCCGCCAGTGATGGAATCATCCTGCCCGAGGTGAGCTATTATGATTTCCGCTATCCCGATGCGACTCA
>JAAEPZ010000268.1 GCA_024231955.1 bacterium
CTAAGCGCCTGATGGACTGACACGGCTGAAGTCCTTAAACTCTGGCTGAGAAGGGATAGAAGCATGGTGGACTGGGTCGCCGGCAAATCCCAGTACGACTGTGAACCGTCTACTGGCTACAAACGCCAGCCGAAGCGCCTGATGGACTGACATGGCTGAAGTCCTTAAACTCCGGCTGAGCGGGGATTGAAGCATGGTGGACGGTAGGCCTATCGGTAGGCCTATCGGTAGGCCTACCGGTAGGCCTATCGGTAGGCCTATCGGTCGGCGATCGGTAGGCTCCGCATACACCCCCCCCCACACACACCGGCCCCCCCCCCAGGTGACCTAATGTGTTATATATAGGGGGATGGTGAGAAAAATTTCTCACCGGAACCCGAGACGGACTGGGCAGAACCAGGCCGCATCGATTGTCTGATAACAAGGTGGGCTGGCTAGCCTATGAATGCCAGCGTTGAGAAGGGATTGAAGCATGGTGGACTGGGTCGCCGGCAAATCCCAGTACGACTGAGATGGAGTTGTCAAGCTGAACCGTCAGCTGTCCCCTGCCTTAGCTGCACAAGCAGCGAAGGGAGTCGCCGGGGGACAGTCGCCATTTGACTACCCTACGCGGCAGGGTAACTGCCTTCTATTGCACAACCCGTCAGCTGTCCCCGCCTTGGCTCCACAAGGAGCCAAGGGAGTCGCCGGGGGCAGTCGCAAGCTTACTACCCTACGCGGCAGGGTAAAATCGTACGATCTGATCGGGACGGTGTCTTGGCGTGAACCGCGCCAGACAGACAAACGGAGTGGGCGCCGAAAACCGATGAAGACTCCGAGTTGGGACCACGGTTACGAAACATCTGGTCTGTCGTGTGCAAACCTGTTGGAACGAAGATGTGCCTGAGAGCAAGGGCTGGTGCCGGCCATAAGGAGGCACGCCAACGGGTGGAGCTGGGAGCCCGGGAAAGCCCAGCAGTCAAACGGTGCCCGCTGCAGGTAGGCAGGGGCATTCGTGAAACTTTGAAACTGGTCGATCCTGCCAGTAGCCATACGCTTGTTTCAAGGATTAAGCCATGCAAGTCTCAGTGTAAATGGATTGTCAGTGGAACTGCGAAAAGCTCATTAAATCAGCGAGCATCTACCCGTTGAGGTGCGGGCTCTTCCCGCGCCATTCGGACAACCGTCCAAAATGGATGGCTAACACGTGTATGGAGTCTTCCTTTGTCGTTTCACCCCTGACGGGAAACCCGAAGGGGGGCGAAGGAGAGCAGTTGACCGGCATGAAAGACAACCCCGCAAGGGAGTGCACACTGACGACGCAGGTCAACCGAGTCGTGTTAGCGCACTTGCCTCACGGCAGGCGCATGAACGGACGACTCTCTGCCCTATCAGCTTTCGATGGTAGGGCAGTGGCCTACCATGGCTGTTACGGGTAACGGAGAATTGGGGTTTGATTCCGGAGAGGGCGCCTGAGAGATGGCGACCACATCCAAGGACGGCAGCAGGCACGCAAACCGCCCAATACCAACACTGGTGAGGCAGCGACGAAAAACAACAACCCTGCTTGCCACATGGCTGAGCAGAGATTGTCATGGTGGGTATTCAAACCACCCTGAGAGTATCGATTGGAGGGCAAGTCTGGTGCCAGCAGCCGCGGTAATTCCAGCTCCAAGAGCATATGCTATTGTTGCTGCTGTCAAAAAGCTCGTAGTCCGATTCAGAGTGGGGTTTGGAAAGTGGCCCATCTGTCGGGTCACCCGGTCTCGGATCTCCGAGCCGGGAACTTGATTGTGTGTGGAGACAACCCTTTCCGTTCGAACCATCGCTCTGTATACACGGTGCCGATTCCCCGCGGAAGCCTCCTTAACTGGTGGTGGAAGCGCTCTCGCCTACAACACAGGCATACGGGGCGACCGTGGCCGTTACTGTAAACAAAACAGCGCGTTCCAAGCAACCGACCATGTTCGGTTGAATGTCCAAGTATGGAATCACAAGGGATCGACCGTTCAGTCGCCTTTTGTTGTTTTTCGAGGCCCACATGGGCAACCTGGCAGGCGAGCTCCGCAACCTGGCCGTCAGATTCCTTCACCCGAAGGGGCTGACGGCCCCGTCGCGCCTCTCCGGCCGTTCGGGATTGATGGGCACAGTCGGGGGGATATGTATTCCGACGTCAGAGGTGAAATTCTTAGATCGTTGGAAGACAGACATCGGCGAAAGCACTTCTCAAGAACGTTTTCGTCGATAAAGAACGCACGTGTGGGGATCGAAGATGATCAGATACCGTCGTAGTCCACTACCGTAAACGATGCCGACTCGGCATCGGGAGTTTGTTCTCCTTAGCCGACTTTCTCGGCACCTCCTTCGCTAACGAGAAATCCAAGTCTTTGGGTTCAGGGGGGAGTACATTCCGCAAGGCTGAAACCCAAAGGAATCGACGGAATGACACCACAAGGCGTGGAGTGTGCGGCCTAATTTGACTCAACACGGGAAAGCTTACCGGGTCAGCACTCCATTCGGATTGACAGATTGAGAGCTCTTTCTTGATTTGGAGAACGGCGGTGCACGGCCGTCCCTGGTTCGTGGACTGATCTGTCTGCCCAACTGCGATAACGGACGAGACCTCCGGCTCTCAGTAGGCGCTGGCCGCGTATTGGTAGGGCGATGTGGCCGTACTCCGGTACGGCTCACAGTTTCCCGAGCGGCCCGATTGCTTCTCAGAGCGACCGTGTACGACCGCTAGTATGCGGAAGTGGAGTTAACAGCAGGTCTGTGATGCTCCTAAATGTCCTGGGCTGCACGCGCACTACACCAAAGCAGCCAACGAGTTGCGACTCGTTCAGAGTCCTGACCAGAAGTGGTTGGGAAATCTTTTGAACCCGCTTTGTGATTGGGATAGATGATTGCAACTGTTTGCCTTGAACGAGGAATGCCTAGCAAGCGCAAGTCATCAGCTTGCGTTGACTGTGCCCCTGCCATTCGTACACACCGCCCGTCGTCACCACCGATTGGAGATCGAATAGAGACATTGGGAGGCGACGGCACATGGCTCCGGCCTTGGTGCTGTTGCCGAACTCTGTCAATATTCGATTTTTGTAGGAAGCAAAAGTCGTAACAAGGTTGCTGTAGGTGAACCTGCAGCAGGATCATTCACAGAGTCTGAGGTGGGGTAGCAGCCTGCAAATGCTACATCCCCGGGTTCTCTCACTGGGGCGCTGACCCCGTGAGGACAGCGAGTGACGCCCATGAGAAACTGCCCCATGCAGGCAGTAGTCACCCCTTCTCAGAGCCTGAAAGGTGCGGCCGGGTTGCCTGTGAATCCCGGCAGTCACGGTGTCTTTGAGTCCGACTGGGCGAGAGCTGGGCGCCCCGCAAACCCAGCACATTTCCTGGCTTAAACGGTGCACCTGGGTTGCCGGCAAACCCCGGGGTGTTAGAGAGGTCATTATACCCTGAGATCGTGTCAACGGGTGACCTCTCTGACACAGGCACAGTGGCCGTGTTTCCCTCCCTGTCGCGAGGTATCGGTATCGCACTCGCAAAGGGCCTCACCCACTACCCCACCTGTGCCTTCGGAATGATGACAATGGACTGGATGAACTGCAGTGAACCCTGATGCCGCTACATCTCCCAGAAAGGAAGCGTTCCCCCAAACGCTTTTGTGCTGATACGGTAGACCGGGGCCGCGGC
>JAAEPZ010000269.1 GCA_024231955.1 bacterium
GCCACATCCTCCCCGGTTGGAGACCCCGCACCTTCGATCTGAATCCCTTCCACGGCCCTTCCAAGCCCTGTGGCACGGCGATCCAGCCCTGGTCAAACCGACCAAGGGCCGGCTTGCGCAATCGGGGGCCGGGCGCGCGACTGCGCCACCGTGCGTGACCGCCCGGGGACCTTTTGTCGCTTATGTCGCTTTTGTCGCACTCACTGTTGCGGCACTCCTGGCGGATGCTGGGTCGGGCGGTCCCCCTCGTGCTGGTGAACCCGACCAAGGAGCGTAGGGCGAAACGGGGGCGCCCCTCTCCCCGTGGCCGCGGCCTTCCCGCTCACGCACTCAGTGCGTCATCGGGCGCAAGATCGCCGGCGGGCGAGCGCCTCGCGCTGGTGAACCGGTGAACCCGACCAAGGTTGGGGCGGCGACCGGCGAGACCCCCGCGCCGTTGGGGCCGCTGCGGCTCCGACGGCTAGCCAGCCCGCAGCCGAGACAGACAACAACTGGTCAGAGGTTGAGCCGGAGACGCACTGCCAGTCCACTGACAAAACCGACAAAAGGGCTTTTGTCAGTTCTGTCAGTAGCGTGCCGGCGCGTTCTGGGGGAATTTCTCGGCCGACGGCTCCGGCCCCAGTGCCGACCGCCGAAGAGCTCGTCGCCATGACGCTCGACGATTTCACTGCCACCGGGCTCACCGTGTGCGTCAGGCCAGACGTCCTCGGATCTCCGCCCGGTTTCTGGCGGGCCTGTCCGGCCTCGAGCTGGTGAACCCGACCAAGGGGCGGAGGCCCGGCGCCAAGCCGGGAAACCGGAAGGTGCGAGTGCGCTCAGGCATGCCCTGGAAGAGGCGCAGAAGGTACCGTGAACCTGCGGGCTGAGTGTTTACGGCCGTAAACACTCGTCGAAGCAGGGGGCGGCGGGCGCACGTCCCTCCTAGAATGTACCTTCCAGGAAGTGACCACAACCGACCGATCCCCGGACCCGCCCACCCAATGCGGCGGCTGGCGGTGCTCGCTGAGAAGGCGTCGGCTCCCGTCCCGGGCTGAGTGGTTGAGTCGCCCTGCGTAGGTCCCCGGGTTGTACTTCGCCTCGATACCGCCTTGCTAGTGCGGCCGCGCCGGGGTTCCTGTCGGACCCCGGGGAGATCACAACGATCGGAGGCGACGGAGGACTGAGGTCATGTGGTATGGTCACGTCATGGCGACCTGCCGTTACCCGATTGAGCTGCCCGCGGCCGGCAACGACCGCCCTACCGTACAGGAGCTGCTCGCACGCGGGGGCGTCAAGACCACAGAGACCCGAATCCCTGTCAGGTCCAGCAGACCCGGCAGGCGTGAGAAAAGCGATTCGCGGGCACCGTTCCGCTGCCGCTACCGTCACCGGGACGTATGCTCCACTCGGGAGACCCCGGGGGCCAACCCTCCTCGCCGGGGCCAGATCGAGGGGGGACGGAAGCTTTGCGGCATCTACACAGAATTCTGCCAGTGGCGGTTTTACTGCATCCGCCGCACCCCCCTTATGCCCGATTTTGTGCTTTCAAAGTGCACCATTTACAGCGATAACCGCCGGAGAGAATAGAAATGGATTCCCTTCTGTCGCACCTCAAAGGACCAGCGGGTCTTATCCTCGTCTCCGCGATCATCGCAACGATCGGAGCCTTTTTGGCTTCGGTCCAACAGGCACCCCTTCTGTCGCACCTCAAAGGACCAGCGGGTCTTATCCTCGTCTCCGCGATCATCGCAATGATCGGAGCCTTTTGGGCTTCGGTCCAACAGGCAGCCGACCAAAAACGCTTTGAAGGAGAACTCGCAAAAAAGAACGAGGAACTTCGCCACAAAACAGATGAACTTGCTGCCATGAGCGCGAGACTGGCAAATCTGGTGACAGGTGGTAATTCCTTCACCTTCCTACAGATGGGGTTCGGTGCAAAGAAGACTGATGCCAAGATCTTCTATTGGACCCAAGGAAGTTATCCGATGTACGACGTTGTGGTTCGGATTGTTGACTTGGACAAGTTTGACGCAAGGGATCCTGACCACACAATCAACTTGTCTGTTGGAAATCTAAATCCGGGAGATACTGAAGGCCCGCCTTTCAAACTGCCAGACAGAGATAGTCATCGCTACAACATAATCATCCAGGCAAGGAACGGCATGATCACGGAACAGCTTTATCTTGTTTGGGCCGAGACTCACTGGACGAAAGCCATCCGGGTGTCAGATCTTCGAGGAAACATGCTGATAATGTCCATCGCAGATGACTTTCCTTCAGAACGGTTACTCGAGGAGAACTGGGACATCGATCACCACGTGCAAGGCTCGCAGGAAACTTTAGGACCATCAGACCAATGAATGAAAGGCGAAGTGTGTAAAACACGCCACTCCGTTGAGGTTCCTCTTTTCGGGCTCCACTTGCCACTCAGTGACAGCACGTTCGGTGGCGGATGAGCCTATCTATATTCTTAACCAGGCTAAGGAGATGTGGATGGGATTTGGCCAAGTGGTGTCGGGAAATCGCTTGGGGGATGTAGCAGAATCCCCCCCCCCC
>JAAEPZ010000270.1 GCA_024231955.1 bacterium
TCGCTTTGCGGCTGTCACTTCCAGCTGATCCAGCCATTGATTCAGCATCCGACACTGGTGGAGCCAGCACTCTCGGTCCTTGAGCGGCCCAACCATGTGCGGCAGGCGGGCTCTGCTTCAAGACTGGAGGCGACGTCTGTGGGCCGGGTGAAACCTTGTCGAAGGACATTGCTTGAGCCAAATGTCCTGCTGACCTGCTCGATCTGGGCGGTTGACTCGACCCTCGTGCTCGGAGACGGGATGGCAACTGACTCGGCGGCGGCATGTCCCCTGACAGCTGCGGCGAAGCGTCGCGTTGGGGCATTCGCCCTCGACCTCCGAAAATAGTCAGCGCACCCCTTCGAACTGGGCCATGCGTGATACTGCTAGCAGCACTCTGATAAGTAGGCACGTCTTCATCATGCTGTCGTCGGAAACTCGACTGCTGCCGCATGTGCGCCCCCGGAAAAGGCTGGCGCTCCCGCACATCTTTGCTTGGTACTCTTCTTCTCTGACCACCCGGAAGAGGACCCAA
>JAAEPZ010000271.1 GCA_024231955.1 bacterium
CAAGGAATAATTTGAATAATAGAAAGCGTCGCCAATTAATATATTCCTTGCATGGCGCAGGCAAACGGCCGAATAGATTTACTTTACAACCAAATAGTAATGCAAAGGCAGAGCAATTATATAAGCGGGTGGGTCGGGGCAGAAGCAAGATTGAACAATGAACAATGAGCTCTCTTTTGTCTGAGCTCCCAGTAGCACAGTAGGAAAACACAGTTCCCGGAAATCAGCATATTAGACATGTCAGCAATGCACGTGCACATAGATGTATCGCACTCGTGGACATGAATACATCATTTCTTCCTCCCTCTCTTCCGAGGGAGGCGCACGCCTGTTGACCAGCGGTCATCTTTGCGTCGGCGCTTGTCCTGAGCAGCCATGACCCCAGGGATGTCATTGACCCCGACGGTATCAAACATCGCGGCAACGTCCTCGACCGCGTCAGCGACGTCGTCCTGAGTGACTGCGATCTCGGGGACATCATTGACTGCGCCCGCGACCTTCACGGCATCTTCGCGTGCGCCAGCGATCCCATCGACATCATCGACCGCATCGGCAACTCCAGCGACATCCTTGACGGCGGCTGTGACCTTCGCGACGTCGTTGACCCCGGCAACGCCTTCGGATGCACCCGCGACCTCGACCGCATCGGCAACATCCTCGGCAACATCCGCGATCCTGGCGCCATCTTCATCAGCGGTCTCTATCCCTCCCTCCCATTGACTGGGCGATTGAAGCGCCAGCTCAGTCAACTCCAGAGGGCTGGGCAGGTACCGCTTCAGGCGGCAGGCGTTCCATTTTCGTCCGTCGCTCAGACGATAAGCGTATCGTCCGAG
>JAAEPZ010000272.1 GCA_024231955.1 bacterium
CCGTCGTCGGCCGTGAACCACACCTCATCGCCCACCGGCAGGAACTCAAACATGTCCCAGTCTCGGGGGCCGGGCTCGAAGGCAGCCAGAAGAAGCGTCACCTGGGTGCCGTCGGTGATCCAGAGCTCGCCCCGGTTCTCGACCGCCTCTTTCACAAAGAGGAATTGATCGCCCAGGGGGATTGGCCGTGGCCACCTGAGGATCGGACCGGCAAGCGAAAAGGTTCCTTCAGGGGTTCCATCGCTTCTCCAGAGAACCGATTCATGCCACGACCAGTTGACCTGGAAGAACAGGAGGTCTCCGACGACCTCGAGCACCCACACAGAATGGCCCCATCCGAAGTCGTAGATCATTACCGTGCCCTGCGTAGTGCCGTCGCTACGCCACAGACTCTCCTGGTATCCCCAGCCCACCACGATAACAAGGGTTCCACCGAGATCCGCCAACCCCGAGACACCTTCGCCCGCTCCGAAAGCCCGAACGCCCTGGGTCCCCGCCGTAGTGCCGTCGGTGCGCCAGAGCGCCCCGCGATCATTGCCGTATGAGTAGTCTCTGAAAAAAAGCGTGCCGTTAAAGACCAACATGGGGGAGGGATGGGTATCGGCCTCACCCGGTCTGAGGTCTGCCACCAGCCGGGTGCCGGC
>JAAEPZ010000273.1 GCA_024231955.1 bacterium
AAGTCGGGTCCTTCTGGCATGGTTCGTGTCTGCATTTGTAGTCGAGCAGCTGAAAATCGACCATCAGATTCCTGGACCTCGTTTTCCCGACTTGGTCGACCACCACTTCCTCCTGCTTCTGTGAAGCCACCGATCCCGCAGCAACTGATGCGTCATCAGGCACATCGGCAGCCAGTTCACCCGGCTCCAAGTGTTCCGACCTTTCTGGCATCATTTCAGCGATGCTGATTGATGCCCCCTCTGGCTCGTCCTGGAGTATCAACAAGCTCTCCCACTATTGTCGGGTGAGCACCACCGGTACCATTGTCTGACACTCCGCGGCCACTGCAAATGTCCCCGGATACAGCTGCGGGTCCCCAGATTCTTGCATCGTATACTCGCCCATTAATTTGCCCGATGCATCGCGAAGCTTCAGGGGCACTTCGAACGGGATCACCAATGGCTGCGCGTCGACCCCCGCCAACCTAGGTGGCATGGGCACCGACCGCAGGTTCGATCGCAGATTCATCCATGACAGCTCACTCCAGGCAGAAATCCATCTCATCATGAAGAAAGCTTCGTCCGCCGTCTTGGCTATCTGCCAGCAGATCATGATTACACAGATCTGCAGCGGAGTCACGTTCTGCCCATACTGCCGGTAGATCCAGGTGCGTAGCTGGTGCAACTGGGGCTCGGTTATCTCCACTGTCTGCTGGTACATCACCTTGGTGGTCCGGTCCATGTTCCGGGGCGACCACTGATCATACAGCAAGATGTCATTCTTCCTGTAGACAGGAGCTGTCGGTTGTTCCGCAGCTTCCTCCAACAGCAGTTTGGGTGCTGCTGCGTGCACCTCGATGTGGCCGCGCTTCAGTCTGGGACAGACGGGCTGCAAGTTCAGTGTCGAGATCATGGCTTGCATCGCCGCCTTCACTCGCACTCGGTCTGCTTCCTCGTCTGGCTGGCGCAGAGTAAAATAGACCCTCTGCTCATCCTTCGCTCGCTCCTTCAGGATTCGTTCCATTTCCTTCACGGCTTCTGGCGGATACGCGTCAGCACGCGACGCAATCAGCGCCAG
>JAAEPZ010000274.1 GCA_024231955.1 bacterium
ACTTGCGCCCTTCCCGGATGGGGGGGCGCCCAATCGTGATGGTAGACGGACTGGCAGGCAGAAGCAAGCGCTGGGAGCGTGGAGCGCCGGCTTCCAGCCGGCTCGTGGGCGCAGCCCACGGATGGACGCTTCGCGTCTTAGGGGGACTTCGTCCCCCCGGGCCGGCTGGAAGCCGGCGCTCCCAGCACGATCGAGGTCGACACCCTTGTCCTTATTTAGCCGAGCAAAGAGCAAGGGCAGGGGGTCTCCGACCCAAAAAGCGCCGATTCATGCCCTGAATCGACAGCTCATGCTCTAAAACGACATAGGCATCCCGCGAGCAAAATCAATGGCAAAACGTCAGATGGTGGGGAGAGGTTCTATCTCGACTTGAACCGGTATCGGCATCGCGTGCTCCTTTCCGCTGCGGGCTCGGGGTTGCACCGTTGGTGATCGCGGAGCCCCCCGGGGCCACCACCGGCGGTTGTAGTCTATCCTACTTCCAAGTAACTGTACCTTGTAGAGGACAGTTACGTCTTATTACCTCCATCATTTCATCAGGGTGGCAAGGACAAGCCGAGAGGAGCGTGGCCGGAGCCACGGTGGTGGCCCCCTCCCGAGGAGCTCTCCAGCGGCAATGGCTTGTCCTTGTTTCCCGGGCGATCACGCTTCTGCGCAAGGGCAAGCCTGCGTACGCTCAGCCGACCAGGGACTCCGGAGTCACCTCAGCACGCACCGACTCGCGTTCGGGGCGGCTGGATCCGCGACCCCTCCGGGGCTCCGATAGCCCAACCGCCGGTTGAAGCCGTCGTGCCCGAACCAGGTGGTGCCCACCAGGGGATCGATCCTGGACGAGAGAATCAGTTCACCACGCTCGGTGTCGTACTCGAAGACGGTCATGTCGCGGTACCCGTTCCCGGGCGGGTTGAGGCCCAGCACCATCCCCGGCCCATTGTAGATCGTCTCGGTGGTGTAGCTGAACGGGGCCCCGTTCTCGAGCCCTTCGATGGTCTGCGCGGTCGGCCGGCCCCGGGTGTCGTAGATCCAGGAGGTCCTGCGCACTCCCGGAGTGGGTGAGAAGCGCCTTGTTGCTGCCCGGGTCGCGCTCGAAGTTGAAGGTCGTTTCGTTGCCAGCGGGACGGTGACGAAGATCCTATTCCGATTCCTCAAATACTCTGATCACAGCAGATAGAGGAACAGTAGCCGTCTCCATGGCCTGCAGATGCAGCGGTTCAACGAGAAACTCATTTCGCCAGTTCACTTCAACATCCCAGCCTTGCTCCCCCTTGCTGAGTATCCAATAGCTTCTACCATAGACCGCCTCCATCCATTCTTCACCCTCTCGACGTGGAAACAGCACCACAGTCTGATTTTTTATTGGGTGAGACGAATGTACCTCTGTCGAAAAAAACATCTCTAATCGCATTGGAATGTCTTTGCACTCCTCTGATCCAAAGGTATCGAGAACTGAGAATGTGGCGAGAGTCACGAAATCAAAATACTCCGCGCCGAGGCGATGTCGGGATCTTGCTGTGGATTCACTAAGCTCCACCACCTCCTCAACTCGAGCCACACAGCCGCAGCCCACAGTCGAAACGAATTTCTCGATAGTAGTGTCGCCTAGCATGGCGACGACGGCAAGCATCGACAGATTGATCAACGTGTGAACCATTGCTCTACTCCTAAAGGCAATCAAGAGTGTGTTGACCCCAGTATCGAACGAAATCGGGGCGGTCGTAGGTTCATATCAGTGAACAGCCAGCTTTCCCCCTCTCGATGCGGAATTCAAGCGGCGATATGCCTGTAGTCGAAAAATGACCTTCAATCTACTGAAAAGCTTCATCGAAAAACGAGACACCCCCAGTCGACGGCAATCCGACGAAAATGACATAAGCCCCTGGGTGGCCCGAGGATGAGCGAGGAAACCATTTACAATGGCGTAGGTCGATCATTACCAATGCCTGAATCAGAGCTGCGACTCTATTTGCGCTACTCTCAAATCCATGGCCAAATCGGGATCGATATTCTTTAGGTACTCAACAAGATCACCTATCGTTTTTGGTGAAATATCGAGGATAGCATAGGCCGCGACCCTGCGTTCTTCCGCCTCGTTAGTACCACGGATGAACTCGTTAAGTGCCGGCAGTGCCGAGGATGCTTGCGATTGCATACGACCGAGTGCTCTACAACACGCAATTCGCACCTCGCCATCCGCAGCCCCGAGATTCTCCACTAAGAAAGACAATATTTCAGTGGAATCTATCTGCAGCCATCCGATAGCATCAATTGCAAGTATTCTGTCGCCAAGTAGCCCCTCGCTAGCTTCTAAGAGTATTTCTGGGACGAATTCGGCTAAATGACGCCCCAGTTCTTTCAGTGCGTACCGCGCGTTTGCAGCCAAACTCCGATTCGGACTGCCGGCTAATTGCGCGAGTTCTGGAACTGCGCTCAGTGCGCGTTGACGATCCAGTGATCCCAAAGCGCAAGCAAGTCGAACCGTTTCCGAGCCTTCATTTTTTGATAATGAGTCTAGAAGCAAAGCCTCTGAAAGTCGTGCCTGCTCATCAAAATTAAATTTCATCTCTGGGAAAAGGAGCCTTAGTGCGAATGCCGCAGCAACTTGGGTTCGTGGTTCCTGTTCCCTAAGTAGACTCAGTAGTGCGTGCCTTGCCTCGACAGGTGCGGATCCTATGTTGCCCAAGGCAAATGCCGCCGCGCTCCTGACAGATTGAGAGGAGTCGGAAAGTGCCTTTGTCAACGAACAAGTCGCGTTTTTCGCAGCGCTACCCATCTCCTCCAAGATTGCTGCCGCATTCGCGCGAACGTTGTCATTCTCATCAGTAGTTAGTGCTGTAGAAATCACAGGAATCGCATCAGTCGCATAAGCAGCCCATATGCGCAATGTTTCTGTAGCTTTGAACCTTTTATCCGAATCTGGATCGGTCAGATCAATGGCGGCTCGCTTAACCCTCTCTTTTATCCTTTCCTTCTTGATGAGCACAGTAGCACCGAGGTGAGATCCAATCATTGCGATGCATAACGTAATAATGGCTGCCGGCAGAAGGGATCGCCGCGAATAGCGTAGACAACTCCGCATCATGGTAAATTCATGGGAGGTCGAGGTTGCCTCATTCGCAAAGGGCAGGGTTATACTAGGAAAACAGCCGGAGAGTTTCATGGTAAAATCCTTGGTATGAGAAGGTCCGACTGGCGCTGGGCTCTAGGCTATCAACAATTGCCCTGATCTTTCCCAATGCATCGGTTTGGTAGGACCAGCTCAATCGATCCGACACCTCGATTGTCCACGGGAAGTAACGGCTCGTGTAAGTGCGAGTTTCAGTGAGACCGTTTCCGAGAGTCATGCTCGTCAGCGGTCCGAAGGGCTTGTACGACGCCGACGATACGAGCATCTGCGGGGGATGCTCGCCGTCCTGAAAACTGAGCGTCGCCTGCCGGTCCGCGTAGTCGTGGGTGTACGTCGCGGTGACTCCACCGGGGTAGCCGATCGTCGTCCGGTTGCCGTTCTTGTCGTAGCCGTAGGTAAGAGCTCCGTCTTGGGTCATACGACCGAAGCGGTCGTACCGGTAGTCCACCGACTCGCGGTTGCGTCGGATCGCCGTCATACGCCCCTTGGAGAAGGGGACCGCCTTGTCGTCGCAGTCGTACATGGTATCCAGGTCCCTTTCGGGGTAGTCGACGAACCTCAGACGGCCGAGGACATCGTACTGGCGCTTGA
>JAAEPZ010000275.1 GCA_024231955.1 bacterium
AGGTGCAGTTCAAATGTCGGCGTGATGATGAGGATGTCATCGATGTACCAGTAGACGTACTTGAGCGGCAGTCCACGTAGACTCTGCTCATCAGTCGCTGGAAGATGGCCGGCACACAAGCGAGCCTGTAGGGCATCGTTCGGTACTGGTAGTGGCCTTCCGGCGTGACAAACGCAGTCTTTTGACTAGCGTCTGCACTCAATGGCACCTGGTGATACCCCTGCATCATGTCCAACTTAGTGATGACTTGCGGCGTTCCCTGGCCCGCTGCATTGAGCAAGTCATCGCAGCGCGGCAACGGAAAGGCGTCCTTGCGTGTGACAACGTTCAGTTTGCGATAGTCAACACACAATCGTAGAGTACCATCTTTCTTGCACACGGCGACGATCGGCGAGCTCCACGGCGAGTTAGATTCCTGCACGACGCGGAGCCGCAACAATTTGTCCACTTCTTCCTTCACTTCGTCCCTGAGCACATACGCCAACTGGCGCAGGGCCTGTCGAATAGGCCGCGCACCCTCGGTGTCGATCTCCACTTCAATTCCCTTAGTCGTTCCCAGCTCGCCGTGATCCAAAGAGACGCAGTTGTTGTTCTTGAGCAACAGCTCAAGAGCAGCGTCCCGTTGTGCCTGTGTCAGGTCAGGGTGCTCGATCTTCAGGATCTCC
>JAAEPZ010000276.1 GCA_024231955.1 bacterium
CTCGGTATCGGGCGGTCGTGTTGCACTTCACGCTGGAACTCAGCCCTTCCTTGTTTTATAGGCTCAAACGGCTAAATTATACCGAAGAAATTGGGTGAATTACTAACGCGTTTCCGGGAGCAGCGTGCCCGCAAAGGACGGGGAACGCTGAAAGGACCCAACCCCGATCTCGGCTGGTTGCTTCCACTATGAGGATTGCTGATCGGAGGTGGCAGCGTTAGCGTCAGCCTCAGAAACTGAGAGAGATGCATTCCGACATTCCCCGGATGGCCGCTGTCGCAAGTCCAAACTTGGCCATTTTGGTTTTTCTTTTAGCAGCCCGATGATGAAGTGGCTCTTTGCTCAATCTGTCTGGGGGGCGAGGGTAATGACAAGGATCGCCGCTTTGCCTTCGATTAGCGTTACGATTGCGACGGCCAGGGCAACATCGGCCTGAATAACGAACAAAAGGGCGCTGTTGGCGTTTGCAGCTTCCCTGGGAGTTCCGCGCCCGAACCGCGCGCGCATCAGAATGCCAAGATTGAAGCCGGCGACATGGAGCAGGTATCGCTTGTGGACGTTTTGGCGACCGCGCAGCCACGTGCGGCGCATGCCTCCACGATCCAGGATATGGGCGAAGCTACGTTCGACGAGTTCGCCGCGCTTGCGCATGGCCTGCTTGCCGACGCCCGATCCTAACCGGTTGCGGTTTCCATACACTGCGGCGCGTGCCTCCACATCGCCGTGCCAGCGCAGAAAGCCGTTGGCGGGTGTGGGCTCTGCGATGCGCGTCTTCCATGGACCCTTGTCTAGACCTTTCAGGACAGCACGTGAATGATAGCCCTTGTCGGCGATCAACTCGCACGGGTCTTCTCGCCTCGGAGCCAGGTCTATGGCAGACAGGTTCTTCTCCACCTCGTCCAGTGTCGGCTTGAGCGTCCTCGTGTCGCCTTCATCGGACGAGTGGATCGGCGCCGCCACGATGACGCCGGTATCGAGGTCAACCGCGTGCTCGGGCTTGTAGGCCAGGTGCGTCGTCCCATCCTTCATCCGCGCGATCTTCGCATCCGCATCGGTCGGGCTTGTCCAGGCCTGGTTCGACAGCTTTTTGCCCTTACGGGTACGATCAAGCCGGACGAGATCGTCGAGCCTCGGTGTTGCCACCCCGCTCTCCTGCGCCATCTTGGTCAACATCTGGCGATAGGTCTCGCCGGTCCCGCGCCGCACGATGGTTCGAAGAGCGGCGTTGGCTTCCATCGTCGAGCCGTCAACGCCGATCCGTTCGCCCTTCACCAGACCGGCATCGGTGGCCAGAGCCAGGACCCAACCGAAA
>JAAEPZ010000277.1 GCA_024231955.1 bacterium
GCTCTGCACCTGGTTTAACGTTACGGCACCACAGGATTCGGGCAAGGCATTTAATTAGAGAACTGGATAATGAGAAAACTGCCCTTGCACTACCCCCTCCTTCTAGTGCCGACCACCGGACGGTCGCACAAGAGAGGGCCGAACCCTGGCACGGAGGGCAACTACCTGCATTGGACTCTGCACAAACGAGGAGTTGACCCTACCCGTGCCCCAGCAGTACTCATAACATGCCAGTAAGAACACGACAAAGGATACAACTCCCAGAACGTAACAAAACCAGACGGCTCCGGCGGCTAGGCCTCCTTGGTCCCCTCGATCTCCGTGTCGTCTGCGTGTGCTCCGCTGCCATCGCCCATCAAAATGTCACCTTGGTTCTGGTCCATCTCTGTCGCGCCCGTATCCATGCGAGTATCCCCGGTCAGGTCGGCGGCAGGCAGCGGCGGCACTCCCTGTGGCTGCACTGCATCAGGCGGCGGCGTCTGCTCCTGTCCGGCCATCAAGCTCATCAGCTGGGCCACACCGGCGGGCATAGAAGCCACGGGCTGTTGCTGTCTCCTGTCTTGTTCC
>JAAEPZ010000278.1 GCA_024231955.1 bacterium
CAACTGCCCCCCCTCATCGTAGCCCACATACCCCGGCGGCGCGCCGATCAGACGCGACACGGCGTGTTTCTCCATGTACTCAGACATGTCGATACGCACAATCGCCTCCTCACTGCCGTAGAGGAACTCGGCCAGGGTGCGGGCCAGCTCGGTCTTCCCCACTCCGGTCGGGCCAAGGAATATGAACGACCCGATCGGTCGATTGGGATCAGACAACCCCGCTCGCGACTGACGGACAGCATCGGCCACGGCGCATACCGCTTCATCCTGGCCGATCACCCGGCGATGCAACTCCTGCTCAAGCCGCAACAGCTTTTCCGATTCCGATTCGGATAACCGGGTGACCGGGATACCGGTCCACTTGGAGACTATCTCCGCAATCTCTTCAGCATCGACGACTTCCTTGAGAAGCTGTCGCCTTTCTTGAATGACGGTCAGCGAGTGAGTCAGCAGTTCAAGTTCCTTCTCCGCATCGGCAATATCGCCGTATTTGAGTTTGGCTGCCGTTTCAAAATCAGCATTGCGCTCCGCTTCATCGATGCGATGCTTCTTGTCTTCGATCTCTGCCTTAATCGAACGGATCGTATCCACCGTGCTTTTCTCTTTGTCCCATTGGGTTTTAAGGTCCTCGCGCTGGGCATAGAGATCCGACAGTTCCTCCTCGATGGGCTTCAACCGCTCGGAGGCATCCTTCTCACGCTTGACGCCTTCTTTCTCTATCTCCAACTGGCGGATGCGCTTTTCCACCGCGTCCAGTTCCTCGGGCATGGAATCAATCGAAATACGCAGTTCCGCGGCGGCCTCATCG
>JAAEPZ010000279.1 GCA_024231955.1 bacterium
GATGCGCTGCTGGGGTATCGACCGAATTGACAGCTGGATCCTTCCGTTCTACATCACGACCGCCAACACTTTCGGACCGGCTCCGCTCGACGTAGATTTCGAAGGACACACCCACAAGACGGTCAGCGGGTGGGACTGGGACTTCGGTGAAGGAGGAACGTCCAGCGACAGCGCGCTCCTGTACACGTACCATCAGCCGGGATATCACACTGTCGTCACTGAAATGACCACACCTTCCGAGACTTTCCCGGAGTCATATCCGGGGCTCATCTCCGCCTATGCCGATACCCTGAGAATTGAGCAAGCCTCTCTGCAAAGCCCCATTTCGCAGCTTCAGGTTTTCGCGCGCAATTACCTTCCGGTTAGCGAGATAACCTTTTCGATAACCTGGGTAGGCCCTATTCCCCTGCGTTTTGATTCGGTTTCCACAGCCGGCCTGAGGACCGCTTATTTTGAAGTCCCTTCGATTCCGGCCTACGACGCCGGGGGCAAGAGGGCGGCTATCAAACTGATCTCCTCTGACGATGGCTCAGCTCCGTACCTGGCGGCCGGCAACGGTCCTATTGCGACTCTTTTCTTCACCGACTCAGGACTGGCCAGCAGCGGTACTAACCCGGTAGCATTTGGCAAAATCGGCTCTTACGACGAAGAA
>JAAEPZ010000280.1 GCA_024231955.1 bacterium
ACCGATGATGGGACTTCAAGCCACCGGCATCGCCCTGATGAGCTCCCCCGAGCCCTTGTCCTTGCCACCCTGGTAGGGAGGGAGGGGGGGCCGGCCACGCCGAGACGAGCTCCTTGCTCCGCCTCGGCGTTTTTCCTGACGGCCTATCCCACCGTGGCGGCCCAAGCGCGGGGCTCTTTACTCGAGGGACCGTACTCGCTCCTCCAGGGCGAGAAGGTGCGCCTGCAATGCGCGGATGACCTCCTGCTGGTTCTCAATGGTGCGCTGCTGGTTCTCCATGGTGTCATTCTGGGAGAGCGTGTAGAGGGTCAGCTCTTCAACCTTTCGCAGCAGACTGATCTGGAGCTCGGACATGTTGACCCGCGCACCCCCGTCCACCTCCTCCACCGTGGGCACGTCGGGCAGGTGGCGGTGCTCGGCGATGTAGCCGGCCAGATCGGGGAGTGGCATCAGCGGGTAGTCGTCCTCGAAGACGTAGTCGGGATAGGTGTCGCCGGCGGTCGTCAGCGACCCCTCAATGATGAGGTCGCCGTCGGGCTGGAGTTCGAAGGCATCATCCGCCAAGTAGACGGTACCGTCGTTCAAGATCTTGAACTCGGCTATGCCGGAGCCGACCTCCGAGATGCGAAGACTGCCCTCGTCCACGACCCGCATCACCCACTCGTCGCCATTGGGCCAGGCGTCGGTATTTTCGAGCTGAATGGCCGGGTTCGCATCTCCCTTGATATGGATCATCTCGTCCGGGCTGTTGGTGGCGAGACCGATGTAGCCGGTGGAGTCGACATAGATGGTATCGGTCGGCGCTCCGGATTCGATCAAAAGCGGCACCGCGGAGCTGTTGGTGACGTCGGTGAGGCTGAACTCGTCATCGTTGGCCGCGAGGTCCCAGGTCTGCGCCGTATCGCCCCCCGAGGTGTCCTGCTCGAAACGGATCGCCAGTTCGTAGCCCGAG
>JAAEPZ010000281.1 GCA_024231955.1 bacterium
GGCGTTGTCGAACTCTCCACAGTAGTGCGGCGCAGAGAAGATGGTCACCAGTCGTCGGCCTGCGAAGAACTCGTAGCCTGAAAGAGCAGCTCATGTGAAAAGAGCACATCTGAGTTGCAACGAGCTTCGACTGACGACTGCCGATGCCGACTGCGCTCGAGTGCAGGGCGCTTCACGTACCGTCTTGGACGACTTGATGTGCACGCGCGACCAGGTCAATGTCCATTTGCTGGCAGAATCCTGCGACGACGTCAGCGCCAAACACGTAGGAGACTCCTCGGGTGTTGGCCTGCCTTCCGCGGACCCACGTGTCATGATCGAACCACAGCAGGTCGATGAGCATTCTGCGATCGGGCGGATCCACGGGGCGCTGGATCTGGCGCAGCTGGTCCCAGTTCTGGATGTCCGGAGAGAGGCCGCCATGCATGCAGAAGATCTTGTTTTCGATCAGAGCCGAGAAAGGCAGGCAGTTGAAAAGGTCTTGGAAGACTTTCCACAAGCGGAGACTGTAGCGACGTCGGCACTCGTCGTAGAAGCCGTAGACTCGATTGATGGCCGTGCACTCGTGGTTGCCACGCAGCAGGAAGAAGTTCTCCGGGTAGCGGACTTTGTAGGCCATCATCAGACAC
>JAAEPZ010000282.1 GCA_024231955.1 bacterium
AGGCTCGGGAGGAGCCGCGGGCTCAGGATGAGCTGCGGGCACGCGGCCAGCCTCCCTGAGATTTCGGGGTTGGACGTGCTCCGTGTCGGTCCCGGCCAAGGTCGACGTGGAGCTGAATAACCGAGCAGGGCTCGGTCGCAGAAGGAACTCGCCCTCGTGGCGCTCGACGAAGCACCCGTGGGTGATTTGTGTCTGCTCGAAGGCTTGGCAGGTGGCTCTTCCCGCTTCAGCCCCCACCGCGATCCCTCTTTCCCGGTTCGCGCCGCTATTTGGACCGTCCGGCCGGTCCAAAGGCCCTCTCAGGGGGGTCGATGTACCCTTCGATGCCTCATCTGGTGGCTTAAGTTACTGGAAACAGGAGAGTTGGCAGTGATCACACTTTCGCGAAGTCAGAACGTCGCAATGTCAATTAACAATGTCTATCTGACTGAAAATACGAGACTTAAAAAAGAATCTTCCAGCAGTGCGACCGATGAGCTTTGAAATGGTTTCCGGGCAGCTTAACCGGCTGATTTCACTTGATTTGAGAAGCGCCTGGCACCATATAGGGCAGCACCATATAGGGCAGAAAAAGGCTGGGTTGTGATCCGTCATTCCGAGATGCTCTCCTTCAGAAAGCGCGTGATCCGTTCGCGATTGGCCGTCAGGCTGGAAAACTGCTTCTCGCAGACGTCGCTGAAGCGCG
>JAAEPZ010000283.1 GCA_024231955.1 bacterium
AGGCCGGGCTTTGAAGACCTGGCAGGTTTGGGCCGGGATCGCGCATGAAAACCTGCCAGGTCTTAATTAGGCCGGGCTTTGAAGACCTGGCAGGTTTGGGCCGGGATCGCGCATGAAAACCTGCCAGGTCTTAATTAGGCCGGGCTTTGAAGACCTGGCAGGTTTGGGCCGGGGATCGCGCATGAAAACCTGCCGGATGTTGAATTATTCCGGGGCTTGAGCGAAACGGCATATCGCCCAGACCCCGGAATAATTAAAATATTTTTGTTTTTTAAAGAGTTTTATGCTTCCTGGAGCCTCATGGCTCCCAGACGGCTGAAATTCGATACATACCGTTTATATTGTTAGTTTTATCCAAAGTCCAATCCTTAACTTAATGGCAGTGATGCGGCGCATGGGAACCAGAGAATATTATCCTCGAAAAAATCGCGATCTCGCTTCGCTCGATAATCTGTTCGCTACGCGAACAAATTAACCCCCGTTTCCCCGGACCTCTCCCGGTCGGTCGCTCGCCGCGCCTGAATTCACTGAACTCGGGCACAACGGAAACCCAGGAGTACGTAGCGGTAGCCGGGGTCGTACTCGTAGCGGAACGCAGCTCGCACGAGACGCGCGAAGTCGTCCCAAGAACCGCCGCGACAGGCCCGCGAAGCACCGCTATCAGGCCCCATAGGGTCGGTCACAGACCCATCCGCATAGTTGCCAAACCAGTCCGCACACCATTCCCGCACATTGCCGTGCATCTGGTACAGGCCCCAGGTGTTGCAGGGCAGGGCTTTCACTTCCACGGTCTCGTTACGCAATCCTTTTTCCCCCCCGGCATAGGGACGATTCCCCTGATAATTAACCTGCTCCGGGGTGATATTCCCCCCGAACCAGAACGGCGTCCGTGTGCCCGCTCGACAGGCGTACTCCCATTCCGCTTCCGTGGGCAGCCGCAACTCCAGCCCCGGTATTTTTTCGTTCAATTGCCGCAAAAAGCCCTGCACATCCTCCCAACTGACCTGCTCCACCGGCCTCTCCGGCCCCTTAAAATGGCTGGGATCTTCCTCGGTCACCGCCTGCCACAGCGCCTGGGTGCAGGCCGTGTCCGCCAGCCAGAAACCCCGGCTCAAAGTAACCTCATGCTGCGGCCCCTCATCGTCCCACCTTTCCGCCTCGCTCTCCGGCGAACCCATCATAAACCGCCCCTTTTCTATCCAGCGCATGCGCTGCCGCACGCCTTGGAAACTGAAATCCGCGTAGCGGCCATATTCATCCTGCCCGGCCGCTTCCGCCCAGACCGGTTTCTGCGGCTCGTCCGGTTCAGGGCAGGCGGCCAAACGCTGTTCCAGATCCCGGATCAGGGTATAATCGGGAATTGCGCGCACGGCGGCCAGATATTGCACCAATGCCTCGCGCCTTTCACTGCCCGCATTTTCCCCGGCCTCCAGCGCCCGTTCATAACCCTCCTCCAGCAGATCCTGACGCTTCAGCCTGGCGCCGTAACGGCCCAGCAGCAAAAAGCAGCGAAAGCGCATGCGACGCTCATGCATCCCCTCCAGCAGCGCCCGCGCCCGCCGGTAGAACGCCCGCCCCGCACCCACGGACGAACTGCCGCATCCCCGGTAATGGCAGGCGGCGCAGCCCAGCAGAGCGCCGAACTTATCCGTCGGGTCCGCCGTTTCTTTCTCCCGCTGCTGAAACAGTTCCAAGGCCGCCTCGTACAGCCCTCCATCCAGCAACACTTCAGCCGCCCGCATCAGATCCCCGCCGCGCCGGTACAACTCCCCGGCCCGCTCCATTTGGCCCAATTGCTCCCGGCTTTCCGCCGCGTCCAGCCAAAGTTCCGCCCGCTCGAATCCTTCAGCAGCCCGCCGCCACACCTCGTCGCCGGGCTTGGCAAAAGGAAAATGTTTTTTCAGCGCATCCATGATAAAATTTGGCGTTTTGCCGGGGCTTCGATAAGCATTGAAGATAAATTACGGTTTCCAGCCTTATTGTTGGGTCTGTGGAAGCAAAACTCCAAATTTTATTAGCCCCGAAAATGTTCGCAAATAGCTATACTTCGCGTGAGTAAGAGCCGGACTTTTTGTTTCGGGAATGACTTTTGGAAAAGCGCAGGGAATTCCCGAAACACGGGAGTGCGGTAAAGTTGGGACGGTTCATCTTGCTGTGAGAACCATAACAGTTGTTTACGAACATTGTTCTTCCCAACTGGTTCCCATGCGGCGCATGGGAACCAGAAAGGCCGGCACACGGGAGCGGAAGTTTCCGTGCCGCCCGACTGGTTCCCATGCACCGCATGGGAACCAGAGAGGCTGGCACACGGGAGCGGAAATTTCCGTGCCGCCCGGCTGGTTCCCATGCGGCGCATGGGAACCAGAGAGGCTGGCACACGGGAGCGGGAGTTTCCGTGCCGCCCGGCTGGCTCCCATGCGCCGCATGGGAACCAGAAAGGCCGGCACACGGGAGCGGAAGTTTCCGTGCCGCCCGACTGGTTCCCATGCACCGCATGGGAACCAGAGAGGCTGGCACACGGGAGCGGAAATTTCCGTGCCGCCCGGCTGGTTCCCATGCG
>JAAEPZ010000284.1 GCA_024231955.1 bacterium
CCTGGTGGCGCTTGACCGCCTCCTGAAAGCGGTACCAGTGGCTCTGCTTGTAGGTCTTGGGATCTTTCCAGGTGTAGATATCGGTCAGGGGATCCCAGCGGGTGAAGGAATTGTCCGACCGGTCGCGAAGCCCGCGGACCTCTTCGTTGGTACATTCTTCGAGCCATTTGTCCTCGTCGTAGGTCTCCACCTCTCGGTTGCCGTAGGCTGGCCTGGCGCTGAGCTCCTGGTAGCGGGCGATCCTTTCTTCTTTATAATCGTTCTTCTGATCCTTCTCTCCGATGGCCCACTTGAGATCTTTGCGCAGGGCGGCGGCCATCGCTCCCAAGTCTTTTGGTTTGATATTGGGGTCCACGTATTTCGCCAACTTGTGAAGCGCATTCCTGGCCGCTTCCAGGAAGCGGGATTGGTTGTCGACACGCTCCTGCATCAGCCTCTTGTCTCTCCAGATGAGCGCGGGCCAATCGGGGTTGTGTCCGGCATCGGCATGGCCGATGTTGGGCGTGATGGTGCCCAGGGCTCCGGCGATGGCGTTGTAATGAGAGAAGTAGCCGACGAAATTCTGGTGCGCCCAGGTGTCGACATAGCCGTGGCAAGCGAGGCCGGTCCGATAGAGATCTTTTTGAGCCAGGGCGGTATCCATGATCCGATTGGCATTCTTGCTGTTCGGCGTGGTGTTCAACCAATGCATCGCTCCGTCACAGCGCCACGCCGTTTTGCTTTTCGGGTCGCCGGGAATAAAATGAAAAATCGGGTAGATGCGAAACAGCTTGGCTTTGGGCTTGGTGATATTCATCGTTTGACTGATGAAGTTCCGATAGGCGGTCGCCTTGCCTTTGTCGACTTCGAAGATCGTGTCGTTGTCGTCGGTGTACTGCGATGCCTGCGCGATGATCTGGGCGTCATCCGGGCCAAAGCCTGCCTTGGCCGCGATGAGGTAGGTCATGTAGTAGTGGAATTCGATGTCCATGGAATCCTCCTGGTCAGGGGTTGATGATGCCGTTCGCCTGAGACTCGGACCTCGTTGGGCTCAGCTCGTCGATGCCGGGCAACGGCGGTCTTTCGCCTCCTCCGGCACCGGCGGCGCGTGGGACCTTGGATCTTGGGGGGGACTGTACACGGTTGGGACGCTCGATGCAAGCGCTCAGGAGCGCGGATCGGGAAGCGGGCGGGGTCCTCGGCGCCGTCCGGCCCGGGCCCGAAGGTGGGGAGCGGGGGCGGGGCGAACGGAGGGTCGGCCGCCCTCGGGCGCGGCCTCAACTTCGGCGGCGGGGGAACGTACAAGCAGGGGGGC
>JAAEPZ010000285.1 GCA_024231955.1 bacterium
ACGGTTGAATCTGGGTGGTCAGGCATAGACACTTCTCCTCCTCTGCTTGGCTGGTTGGCTCCCGTGAGCCGGTTGTATGGGTTTGGAAAGCATTTTGCTCCCCGGTAACCGACGGATCGACATACGAACCGATCGGGAACGCGAAAATGCCCAGAAGCAAGATGAGACGGCTGATAGGAAAACCCCGTAAGTGAAGGGCCGCGGGACTTCCTTCGATACTGAAAACACCTGGTCCAAGGGCTCGACATTGAGTCGTGATCTGACATGCTGGTTCTCGGTAAAGGGGTCCCTTCAGGACCGCCCACCTGTGGGGCCAGTACTTGGTATGCCGGACCCGGCCCGGTTGTCAACCAGGGAGCACCAGATTCCAGCGGATTAGAAATGTTCAGCCCTGGCAAAACCAGGATCCCAGAGGGCCAATTGCCCCGATCGAGCTCTTTGGTTGTGAAATGAGAGCTGTCGTGCGCAAACATCGGAATTCTTCCTTCTGATCGGTCAAGCCTTTCTCCGTGTAGTTTTCAGTAGCTGACGGTCGCGCGCCGATCAGCAGTCGAGCGTGAGGTTTTTTCGCGGTTCCGAGAGATCGATGTCCTCTTGATCGAGTCAGGATCCGCGCTGACGGCGCGGACAGCCCCGGACGGCTCGCGGTTCGAGTTCCTTCTCATGACTCCTACCCCGGCGTTGCCGGTCGCGCTGGCGCCCCGGCCGTGTTGCGCTGAACCACCCCCACGACGGCGCTGCCGAGCGCCAGCTTGCGGAGGATCTTCGCCGTCGCCGCGTTCGCCCAACCGCTCTCGTGGATCATCTCCCCGGCGCACTTCCCGGGGCACCTCCGGAGCTGGTCGGCAAACTCCCAGAGCTCGAGGACCATGCCGGCGGCGCAGCGGACGATTTCCTCACTTTGGCCGACAATCTCCGCATCATGAATCCAGATCATCTCCGCCGATAGGAGTTGGAGAACGCCCGGATTCCGGAGAAGGTCGGCTTGGACGGTCGGCGTCTCCTCGTTCCCAGGCCGGAGTCGGTTCAAGGCGAGGGACGCGGCGAAGCGACAGTCGGTCAGCGTCAAGGTGGGAATGCGGGACACCACAACACCGACCGCCGACAGGATCCGGACTGCGAGGAGCAGCGCCTCGACGTGTGCCGTTGCCGGGCGCTCGGCGAGAGGTTCCAGCGCTCTGAGACCGTAGATCAGCTTGAGCTCGTTGCAGGAACCCGGGAGCGCCCGCAGGCCGGCGAGCCGACTCGGGTCGAAGCCTGGCGGGTTGAGCTCGGGGAGCGGTGCAAAGAGGAGGTTGGTCACTTGCCTTTTCGCTGAAGCCATCTCATAACGGCCTCTGTCGAAGAAAGTTGGCACATCAGCGCCGTTCAACGATCGCGCCGGGGCTCTCATCAGCTGTTCCCCGTGGGGGTTCGTCTCTTCTGTTCGTCGGCCGATTTGCCTGGGCGTCAAAGCCTCTGGCCGTCATTGGCCCGTCAGTCTGCCATTCCTCGGTGATCAAGAAAAGGACCTTCATTTTGCCGATATTGCCCCTTGAAGGAAATTGACCGCTGAGAATCACTGAACGGTCTGACCATTTCAACCAGCTTGAGGATTTCATTCGAGGCGGCATGGTCCGAGATTCGTGCTGCCGGTCCTTCAGGGCCATCGGCCTGCCGGCAAGAAGCCGAGGGGCACGATCTCGAACGGTGGCGGACGCCTGAGCGGGAGCCGGGCCACCGGCAAGCCATCTCAGAATCAAGGCCGGATGAGCCGGCCGACCGGCGCGCTGACCCTGGCTACCGCAGACGGAATGGCGAGTTCAGGCCGGAAACCGAGCCACCATGGCTTTGGGGGCTTGCCGGACAGCGCTGCATGCGATACTCTCGGGTTCAGGCCGGACGCAACCGTGTTTGGCCCAGACCGAGACAGGGGAAGGGGGTTCCCATGGAAGCTAGTCCACATGAGAGAGCTCTTCTGGAACAAGCAGCCTCTGAGGCTCTCAGCTCCATCGCGAGCAGCCAGGACCAGGCGTCGTCGCCTCGTTTGAAGGAGCTTCTTCGCTACCTGGAAGGGCATCTGTTCGAGCAGGGCCTGAATGCCGACACTTGGTTTCGCGCCTGCAACATACGGTCTCATCGTGTCCGCGCTTCGTTTCGCGAGCAGCTTAAAACCACCCCGCATGCCTACTTCAACAAGCTGCGAGTGGGGGTGGCGAAGAATCTGCTGAAGGATACACCTCTGGAGATCTGGCGTGTCTCCCAACTTGTAGGATACTCGCGTCTGGAGAGCTTTGACCGAGTCTTCCGGCGGTCAACGGGTGCCACCCCAACCGCCTTTCGCCAGAAGAACCAGGGAACGGAGAACAGGGCGCCGAGAAGGCATGACGAAACGCTGGCGCCCTTGCGGGATTGGCGCAGGATCCTGATCTCGGCGGAAACCCGCGAATTTCTAATGGAGATGGCGGAGAAGAATTTGAAAGACTATTCTTTATTCAGTGAGCTCCTCCGAACCGACGCAAAGGCCGACGAGGGCCTCGCCGGTGTCCGCAAGCTCGTTGAACAACACAACGCCGAAAAGGTGTGGAAGAAACTCCGGGGTTTGAGGTTTTACGATCAACAGCTCCTGGTTCGGCTCCAGATCACCTTTCAAACAACCGCACTGTTCGATCTCCTGCGGGAGAAGAGCCTCAACGCCGGTCGGGTGAATCGGCATCGCGGCGTGCAGCTTGCAGAGCTGGCGCTGGCGAGCCTCGATGCGTGCACCGAGGCTCTTGGCGACGACCTCCCCAACCGGTTGGCACAAGGTTGGACCTGTCTCGGCAACGCTTACTTTCTGGCAACTGAGCCGGCTAGGGCGGAGCAGGCGTTTGCGCGGGGGGAGTTCGAACTGGAGCGAGCAGGCACTTATCGAGATCCGTTGGTGGAGGCCGAGCTTGACGTTAAGAAGGCGAAGATGTTCTGGTATCAACGGCGCTACGAGGAAGCGCTAAAGCTTGTGAATCAGGCCATTCCGATTCTTCGTCGGGCTAACCGCCGCGTCGACTACGCCCAAGGGCTGATGGTGAGAGCATTCATTAAGCGTGATGCAGGTGATCCAGGGGCGGCCATCGAGGATTTTCGCAAAGCCCTAAGCAACATCAACGAGAAGGATCAAGCCTATTTGTGTCTTTCCGCCCAAACCGGTATCGCATTTGCGTACAGCTTGGCTGGGGAGTATGAAGAAGCTGAGAATGCACTCACCAGAGCCGAAGCACTATGCACGATTCTCGGAAATATCCTTGCATCGCACCAGGTGCAGTGGACAGCCGGCCTCCTGGCACAGGCAAAAGGAGATCTGGCAACGGCACAGCAGTTGGTTCAACAGGCGCGCTCCGGATTGATCAAGTTGGGTGAGCTGGGCTACACTGCGGTGGTCTCGCTCGATTTCGCCATCTTGTATTCCGAAGCAGGTCGGGCAACGGAAGCGATGGAGATCGCGGTGGAGGCACTGCCGATGCTTGAGGCCCTGAAACTCAGCGGTGAAGCGCTGGCGACCTTTGAGTTGCTCCGCGATGCGGTCGCGAAGAAAGAATTGACGATAACCCTCTTGAAGGAGGTTCGGGAATCGCTTGCCGAAAGCCAGGGTGTCCCCCCTTCACACGATCGACAAGATCAGGGCCGGGGATAGCCCGACCCTTTGAGCAAAGGGACCTGCCCTTAGCCGGTCGGATCGACGCTTGGCCCCCACTTGGTGCTGGCGGGCACAAGCTCGGGCTCTTGGCTCTCGGCGGTCTGGCTGGCACTGGGTTGAACGATGTCCTCAACTCGACTCGGTGAGTCTCCCAGACGCGGCAGGAAGTGGCAGCCAACCTCTCCTTGGCCAGGCAGCACCGCTGAAGCGAACTCAGGAATACCGCCTGCGGGTGTTGTCAATATCATGGCGCAGACCGTGAACAGGGGTGGGATGGTTGTCTTCAGGCTTCGAGGCGACATGGCATAGCTCCTTCCCAGCGGGTCAGCGGCCTGCCACCGCGGCGGCCGTGCCCGCCTTCCTGTCCGAACCCTAGCGCCAAGTGGGCAAGATGGCCAGAACTTCTGCGTCCCTTGACCGGGAGTGGGAGATCTTGAGGGAACATTTTGGGGCCATTTGGGATGGTGCGGGCACCAGAACCGCTGATTCGGTGGTTGCTTTGTAGTGTCGGGCACGATACGATTGCCGAGCTCGATGTGACGCGGGCGCCTATGGCGGCTTGCGGACGGACGACCGAGCTGGTTGGCTCACTAGCAGCAAAGCGTCGCCGCTGGCTTCCGAGGTGCCCAGCCAGATCAGAGGAGATTGAGAATTGACATGGAAAGAGGAACAGGCCGTCCTCAGCAACGCAGCGGCGGAGTCATTCAAACGCATCAGGGAAGACCGCGCTACCGCTTCTTCCGAAGGTGTCAGGGATATGCTTGCTCACCTCGAGGAGCGGCTCTTGGACCCTGAGTTCACCACTGGTGACTGGCTGAAGGAATGCGGGACAACGAAGACTACTCAGGTAGTATTTCATGCAGAGGTCGGCTTTCCTCCTGGTTTCTACCTATGGGATAGCCGGATGGAGATTGCAGCGAGACTTCTCCAAGGCACAGATGTCTCGGTAGAACTGGTAGCTCTTCTCCTTGGTTTTTCGGGTGCCAAAAGCTTCGGAGGGGCATTCAAGCGATGGTCGGGATTACGACCGGTGGAATATCGAAAGAAGATTCGGAAAACCTTTACCGACATTGGACCACCATCTGAGGATTACTGCAGCACTGGATTCCTGAAGAGAATGATCGACGGGAAGTTGGAGCCGAGCCAGGCAGAAGAACTCTTCGACCGTTTGCGGACAATCTATGCAATAACAGAGAGGGAAAATACGGCGCATTCAAACGGTTTGGCTGACTCCGATGAACGAGAGATCGAACTGCACTCGACTGAGAAGCTGTGGGAGAAGATCAAGAATCGGGATTTTTCCGTGCAGCGGCTTCTGGTCGCCCACCAACTCCATTTCGAAACACCCGCACTCTTCGATTTTCTTCGAGAGAAGAGCCTCGAGGAGGGGCGAGGAAACCGGCAGCGCGGCGTGCAGCTTGCGCAGCTCGCGCTTGCGAGCCTCGATACCTGTGCCGAAGCTCTCGCCGAGGATCTTCCCAACCGTCTGGCTCAAGCCTGGATCTGCCTGGGCAACGCTCACTGCCTTGCGGCTGAGCTTAGCAGAGCTGAGCAGGGATTCAGCCTAGCAGAGTCTGAGCTTCAACGTGCTGGACCCCGTCGAGATCCTCTGGTGGAGGCCGATCTTCATGTCAAGAAAGCGAAGATGCGTTGGTATCAGCGTCGCTATAAAGTGGCGCTTGAGCTTGTTGATCGGGCCATTTCCGTTTTCCGAGGAGCCGATCAACACGTGGCTTATGCACAATCGCTTATTGTGAAATCTTGCATTCTTCGTGATTCGGGTAACCCCAAGGCAGCGATTCCTAGTTTCCGGGAATCCCTTTCTTTCATCACGAAGAAGGATCAACCCTATTTGTGTCTTTCCGCCCAAACCGGTCTGGCATGTGCTCACAGGCTGCTTGGGGAATATGGTGAGGCCGAAGAGGCACTCGCCGAAGCCGAGGGGCTCTGCGAGGTCCTCGATTTCAAGGTTGGCGGCTACCAGGTCCGATGGATAGCCGGGCTGGTCAAGCAGGGACGTGGGGATTTCGAGCTCGCCGAGCACTACCTCGAAGAGGCCCGGTCAGGGCTGGCCGAGATGGGTGAGATGGGCTACACGGCGATAGTCCTGCTGGATCTTGCGATCCTGTATGCAGAACAGGGGCGCTCGTCGCAAGCCGCGGATCCGGCGATCGAGGCGCTACCGCTTCTCGATGCGCTGCGGTTGGGGCGGGAGGCCGTGGCTGCGATCAGGGTCCTCCGGGATGCGATCGAGGCGGGGGAGCTTACTCTGTCGGTCCTGAAGGAGGCTCGAGCGGTCCTCGCCGAGATTGACCGAGAGCTTCATGGTCTTGGCGCCGCCGTGGACGCCCACGAATGAGGGCCGTTCCGTATCTCTGGCCGGCCGTCGACGAGAACGGGCGCAACCGGTCGCCCGCGCCCTCGGAAAGCGCTGGGAGCGCCGGCTTCCAGCACGATCGAGGTCGACCGGAGGGTCGGCGGCCTTTGTCGACCTCGTGCTGGTAAACGAGAGAAATCTCTGTATTATGGGTATCTTCCTGGTACGTTCGGGATAGAATCTTTGTATGGCAGAGACGAATCAGGATTCCCGTCAGGCCGAAACCTCGACCGACGGCCCCCACTTCAGCGCCGACGAGCTGCGCAGTGCCCTGAAGCGGGGCTTCCGGACGAGGCAGAGGTGCCTTGAGGCGATCCTCCACTTTTCGAGGCCATCCACCGGGGCGAGCCCGATGCGGACGCCGAGGTGCTCACGGAGTTCGGCGGGAGCCTGAAAGGGCTCAACGAAAAGTGGTTTCACGGCCGCGGCCGTTTCCAAAGAACCGCACCTATTGCGAATGCCGGCCGACGACCATCCGGCGATATTGCCGGAGCTGATCGACCTCCGCGGCCAGGCCGTAGCGGCTCATGACGGCGATCGCCT
>JAAEPZ010000286.1 GCA_024231955.1 bacterium
CACCGTGTGGCTTCTGTTTCACCTACAGAGAAGGAGATGAATCATGTCACGTTCATTCACGATCATCACAGCGATCCTGTTGCTTGCTATCGCCGCGACCATCCTGGCGCAGAGCAGCCGTTCCAGTTGGGCTCAGGCGGTCCGCTCGGAAAGCAGAACGTATCGGGTGACGTATCCTACCCCGCCTCCGACGTCCGGGAACCCGTTTGGTGTGAACCCTCCGGCAGGATCGACTGCGCAACCTGCAGATGCTAAACAAGGGGACACAACAACTCGCTCACCATCCACGGGTACGGCAGGCACGGCGGCAAAAATGGGCGGGATGATGGGAGCCATGGCCGGTGAAATGATGATGGGCGGTGGAATGGGGGACGACGACATGATGGAAGGTGGCATGGGCGGATACGGCGGGATGATGGACGGCTACCCAGGAGATGCAGGCCCTATTCAGTTGCGACTCCGTCGCGAGGCATCGCGTCTCAGACAGGCCAAGACCGTCGAGGCCAAGGAGCGGTCCAAGAAAGCCCTCGAGGCTCTGCTCGGCAACTGTTTTGACAGCGACATGAAACGCCGCCAGGCAGAACTCGATGCGGTGAAGCAGCGCGTGGCCAAGCTGGAGGCACTGTTCAAGAAACGTCCGGCCGCCAAGGACGAGATCATCGAGCTGCAGCTCAAGATGACGGTGAACGAATCGGAAGGTTTGGGGTTCTTCAGTCAACCGACACGGGAATCCTCAGGCGGCTACGAGATGGGCGGCGAAGGACATGGAATGGACGGCATGATGGGAGGTGGGTATGGGATGGAATCAAGCCAACACGAAGAGATGGGCGACTACGGCATGATGATGGGCGGTGAAGGCATGGGCGGCTACCCGGGAGGCGCAGTTCCCATCCAAATGCAACTTCGCCGCGAAGCATCGCGACTCAGACAGGCCAAGACCGTCGAAGCCAAAGAACGCTCCAAAAAAGCCCTGGAGACTCTGTTTAGTGACTACTTCGACAACGACATGAGACGTCGGCAGGCGGAGTTGAATCAAGTGAAGCAGCAGGTAGCCAGACTGGAAGCACTGTTTGAGAAGCGTCAGGCTGCCAAGAAAGAGATCGTCGAGCTTCAGCTCAAGATGACAGTCAATGAATCGGAAGGCCTGGGGCTCTTCAGCAAACCGGCGCCAAGATCCATCGATAATGGATACGGCGGAGGCTTTGGAATGGGCATGGAGATGGGAGAGGAGTACGGGATGGAGGCAGGCGGATACGGTGGTGGCGGATACGACGCGGAGATGTACGGAAGCGAAATGGCAACACCAGAGTGATTCAAGCCTGAAGAGCAGGCCTTCGGCTCCGCTGCCGGCCCTGCATCGTCTGCTCTCTCAGCCGATCCGGAGAAACAAGTTTCACTGCTCGCCTCAC
>JAAEPZ010000287.1 GCA_024231955.1 bacterium
GAGCCGGCTGGAAGCCGGCGCTCCCAGCGTTTTCCGAAGGCGCGGGCGACCGGTTGCGCCGCTATGGAAGAGGCACAAAGGCACCGTGACCTGGTTCCTGAGTGTTTACGGCCGTAAACACTCGCGCCTGCTCCTGCGTAGGCTATTGCCCGCCTTGGGGGCGAGGGTGGCCCCTTTTCCCCCTGAACCGGTAGACAGACCGAGGGAGAGCAGCACACCATGCAGACAACGGAAGGTCGGGCCGTTACAGCTCAGGAGAAATAGCGCTCGTAGTCGTCGTGCCTGCCAATCCAGAACCAGGTGACCGTATCTCCCTCGAACGTACCGAGGGCACGGCAGGCCAGGGTGACTCTCACGGACCAGACGTCTTCCTCCGCATTGATGCACTTGAAGTGGAGTGAGGGGTGAAAAGGGTTCTGGTTCCATAGCCGGAATACTTTTTTTGCCCGGCGCCGGATGGATGCATCGAGATTGTCGTACGCCCTCCAAAAGGAAGGCAACGTTGCCGATTTCATAGCCGATCATAGTCCATGGGAGTTGCATGACCGGCAGCGATCTCCTCTTTCGCGCGGCGGGCGGCGGCGGCCAGGTGCCTTTGTGTTTTCTTAAAGGAAGAGTCCCATTGAATCTCATCCTGCATCGCCGCGATGTATTCGCGCAGATGTTCTACGATCTGGTTCTGCGCGGCTTCAGGCAAGGCTTCCAACATTCTGGCTACGGTTGAAATCGCTGGTGAGTTCATGGTGCACCGTTTCCTGCGGGATCGTGAGTCATGGCTGGGCGGGGGAGGCTTCTCGACTGATGCCCGGATCCGGGCAAGATCCGGGAGCTCAGCGGACCGGGATAACCCCAGATCGCAGTGGTGGTCGTTTTGAGGTTCATGGTCATGGCGGGGTTCCCCCGATGGGCGTATCCTACCACGATCACCCCGCGCCGACGAGAGATCACGGGCGAGCGGATCTTGTCCTTGGCGTCCCGGAACCCGGTGGCGTGCCGGGAGGCTCCTGACGAGCTTTCTCGCCGTGTCGTTTGGCGGGGATGTCGGACAGTTGATATGGCGGTATTAAGACGTATGTTCGC
>JAAEPZ010000288.1 GCA_024231955.1 bacterium
CTATAAACAGAAGGAGATTCGTTTTGAAAATTCGTCAGACCTTGATCTTGTCGTTGACGGCCGCGGTAGTTGTGGCCCTGCTGACTCCCGGCTCGTGGGCGCGGGCGGACGAGAGCGCCGCGCAGTTCGGCATTCAGTCCTACTGCTACGCTGAGGCGCACTGTTTTGGTGATCCGTCCATCATCGCGTGCGAAGGCGAGCTCAACTGCAGCTCCCAGAACGATCCCGGCGGTTACGTCGAGTGCGACGGCCAGCGCACCTTGTGCCCATTCAGCGGTTGCAACGCCCATGCCGACTGCTTCTGCGGCGCGACCGTCGAGTGCTCTGGCGATAGCAACTGCAGCGCCAAGGACGATCCCGAGGGTTACGTCGAGTGCGACGGCGTTTCCACCTACTGCCCGACGGGGTCGGCACTAACAGTGGACCTGACCATTCCCGGTTGCGTGATCCAAGGAAGCACTTCAGTCTACGACCTGATAGCCACCGCCTCCGGTGGCTATGGGTGTTACTCTTTCAGTTGGGCCAACGCCACCCCCATCTCCCCTCCGACCGCGAATCCCAACGATGCCACCAGTACGATCTCCTACAAGAAGATCCTTGTGCGCGTCACCGTGACCTCGGGCTCGCTGTCAGCCAGCGCTTCCGAATTTCTCATGCCTGACTGTGTGTCATACGGCCCAGAGTGATATCGAAGCCCTCTGTTCGCCGCCGGCCGCATCAAGGAGCTGCCCGCGCGAATAGCTGCGCCTCGCCCTACCACTTCCGCCGCGGAAGGGTGGGGCGGGGCCCATCCACCTTCCGGCCACGCGGCGTGAATCGCTTCTCATTTGAGCGCCCGGAAGCCGAATTCGCGCTTCAATCCCTCCACAAGGCCCCGACGTTCCAAAGCCCTGTCGATCATCTTGTCGAGAAGCTCCGTGTACTGGACCGGAGGCCGACTTTCGCTCCAGAGGTAATAGGCCATGGAGCCCGGCAGGGTGTTGAGCTCATTGAGGAAAATATCTCCGGACTCAAGATCGAAGATAAAATCAATCCGCGCCAGTCCCGAGCAGCCGAGGATGCTGAACGCCCGGCAGGCATGATCGGTCACCTTGGCCTTGATCTCGGAATCGAGCTCCGGCGGGTCCACCGAGCGCGAGAGTCCC
>JAAEPZ010000289.1 GCA_024231955.1 bacterium
CCGGTCGAGGAGGTCCTGCGGAACGCCTGGCAGTGGCTCGGCAAGAGCCGGCCGGACCTCGCTTCGCAGCCAGCGACGAGCACGACGCACCGCAGCCACGCCCACGCCGTCCACGGCCTGAGCGGCGGCCGCCGGGCTCCCAGCCTGCCTGCAAGGCCAGCTCCAGAGTGGAGAGCGTCAGATCCTGGTAGGCGCAAACGTCTTTTGGCAGCAACGCATGGGTCACACTACAGCAGGGACAGCGAGCGCGCCGGATTCGGACACGAACGCCACCGAGGTAACGTCGGTACCAACCATGGCTACGCAGCAAACAGCCCGAACAGGAAGGATCGGGACAGGAGATTTCCGGGATCTCGACGACGAGATCTTCCGAGTAGCTCTTGGCATCGAGAGTCGACAGCAGTATCATGAGGGCTCCTTAGTCAGAGCCCGTCGAGTCTCACGTCGCTGGAGAACGAAGAGAGATTCGGCGGGCTTTGTTGTCCCCCCCTCCCCCGTGAACCGCGGATTCTCTCCGATCTGGATGGAACTGACAACGCCCAACGACGAGAAGACGTTCGCTAAGTGATGACGACGACGCCACGCCATGCTCTCGTCCCTTGAGGGAGCGCTCTCATCAAGCACCGCATCATCGGCGGGTCGGCGGAGGAGTGCTCAAGCGGTGGGTCACTTTTGCCGAGCGACACGTTGCCCCGCGGCAAATTCGCTCCGTTACCGCTCTAGGGCCAGGAATCCGGGTGGGTCACTTTTGCCGAGCAAACCCGGGTCCATTCTCGCAAGCGTTGAAGGCTACAAACGCCACCTCCGAGCCAAACCGATCGATCTCTACGCGACGGAGCGCACCCACCTGCGTCCTCTGCCGGCGTGGATCCCGGAACCGACCCAGATCCATCAACGCACCGTCGACACGGAGCGCTACGTGAACCTGGACACCAACCGCTACTCGGTCCCGGAGAGCTGGATCGGACGCAAGGTCCAGGTCCGCGAGAGCTTCCGCCACGTCGACATCGACCTGGGACTGCGCAAGACGGTACGTCACCCGCGGATTCCCGAGCCGATGAACCGGCGCTCGACCCTTCCCGAGCATCAGAGGAAGCATTCGAAGCGCAAACCCAAGGATCCGAGCCCCGAGGAAACGACTTTGAACAAGATCGCTCCGGAGATGAACGACTACGTCCAGGCGCTCAAAAAGCACGGACGTAAGCAGAGTACTCTTGCCCTGCGCCAACTCTTACGCATGGCCCAGGAGTATCCCCGCGAGCCGATGATGCAGGCCCTGCATACCGCCGCCCGCTACGGGCTCTACGATCTCGACCGCGTCGAGACCATCGTCCTGAGGAACATCGCCTCGGACTATTTCCTCCTCGACCCCGACAAGGAGAACGAAGATGATTGAAGAGATTCAGCAACTCCTCAAGAACCTGCGACTGCCCTACGTCGCAGACGTCCTCTGCGAAGAGTTGCAAAAAGCCGAACAGGAGCAGCCCACGTACCAGGAATTCCTACTCCGCCTCCTACGCCCGCAGTGGCATGTCAAGAACGAGCAGGCTCTGGAATGGCGTATCCGACGAGCCAAGCTTCCGGAACGCTGGACCCTCGAGGGTTTCCCGTTCAAGCTGCAAACCGGAGTCAACCCACGAGAGATCAAGACCCTCGCCGAGCTCGACTTCATCCCCAGAGCCCAGAACGTCGTCTTCATCGGGCCCACCGGCGTGGGAAAGACCGGACTGGCCTGCGCTCTGCTGCTCAAGGCTCTCCAGAACGGCTACCGTTGCCAATTCGTTCGTGCCCAGGATCTCTTCGACGACATGTACGCGTCTCTGGCCGATCGCTCCTCCAGAAAGCTCGTCGACCGTCTCGCCAAGCTGGACCTGCTTCTCATCGACGAGATGGGATACCTCAACCTGCGCCCTGAGCAATCCAACATCTTCTTCAAACTCATGGAGGAGCGTTACAACCGTCGAGCGACTCTGATCACGACGAATCTCGATTACGACGAGTGGAAGCAGTTTCTGGGGAACCAACCGATGGTCGAGGCTTTGCTCTCACGTCTGCGCCACCGGTGCCACACTGTGAAAATCGACGGGCCGTCCCTGAGGGAGCCCCAGGGATGAGACTCCCACCCGACGCAGACACCTGGTGGGTCGTCGACCCCGCGATGGACCGCGAACGCTACGTCCGGCGGTTACTCGATCTCTACCGAGAAACCCCCACGACATGCGGTACGGTGCATCCCCGGGACCGTCAGCTCCTCGAGCATCTCTTCCGACGAGGCGTTCCCTTCACCGCCGTCGAAGCGGCCTTTCTCCTGGCTGCGGCGCGTCGCGTCTATCGAGACCCCCGCCTGGATCCACTCCCTCCGATCCGCTCTCTGAAGTACTTCCTCCCGATCATCCGCGAGATCCTCGACACACCAGTCGATCCGGGGGAGATCGGCTTCCTCGAGTGGAAGCTCCGAAACGTCGAGCCGCCCAAACTCGAATGCGCAGAAGCCATCGCCTGGTGATTCTGGCCTGAGGCACTGCTCGAGACCCCTCCACGCCTTGGCGAGGAGGGGTCTTTCTGCGTATTCCGACCACCATTCCGAGGCAAACCGACCACCTCCGGTCTCATGCCCGCCCGCGAGGGCCGCTCTGGGAGCGGCTCTGCGTCTCTCCCCGCCGTGCGGGGCGTGGTGGTTGAGAACGCGGTGACCGGCTTGCCTCGGAATACGCAGTCTGTCGTTGCGTGGGATCCCGTCCCGACTCAAATCCCGACGAGCGAGCCCCCCGCCAAGATGAACCGCAGCAGATTGACGAAGACCGGACTCTGATGGGATTTGGATCACGGTGACGACGTCTGGTCTGAGAGTGGGTCCGTTTTCCCGAGCAGAAGTGGGTCCGTTTTGCCGAGCGTCGAAGTTTGTAGCTCGCGTTCACCTTCTCGCACCACTCCCGGGCTTGTCGATTCAGGTCCTCCCAATCCTTGAAGGTGCGCCCGGCCAGGAAGTTCGTCTCGAAGTGGTGGAAGAACCTCTCCACGTGGGCCGAGCGGTTCGCGTGGCCCACCGCATGGGCTTGAAAGCGAAAGCCCAGGCGTTGGGCGAAAGCCTCCATCTCCGGGACCGGAATCATCGTCGCTCCCGTGCCGCACAACACCACGACGTGGGTGTTGTCGATCATCATCGTCACGCAAGCTCCCTGGAAGTACTTCACCGTCTCGGTCAGAAAGACCTTGCACTCGAAGCGTCGGAATCTCGGGTAGCACTGAGCGAAGCGCATCGTCGAGTGGCACAGAACCGCTCCCGCAGTCTGGATTTTGCGTCTCTTCCCGCCGATCGTCGCGTAGTGCGGCGACGTGTCGTGCTGGATCTCCTGGCCGGGCTGGAACGAGTAGCTTCCCGCGCTGCGTTTCGGCTTCACCCCGATCCCATGACGGCGCCCGAGGGCGGTCAGGGTCGGGTAGGAAATCTCCACCTCTTCCGTCTTGCACAGCTCCTCGTGGACCCGGACCCAATTGCCCTTGCACTCGTCGTAGAGCTGGTGAATCGTCGAGAGATGCTCCTCGGCTTTCTGAGGTCTCTTGATCTTCTCCGGTACGGTGCTCTGAGAGCGGATCACTCGACGGATCGCACCCCGCGAGACATTCAGAAGGCTCGAGATTTCGCGCTTGCTGATCCCTTCCTTGTACAGTGCCAGGATCGACGTGCGCTGAGGAATTGTCAGCATCAGGTGTCTCCATGTCTGGGCCGTCGGTCTCGGTTGCCGACGCCCCGGTGCTTGGATCGAGCTGCCTGCTCAGCTCGCCGAGGTCACTTCGGGCTTGTCGCAGGTCCCGTAAGATGCACTGACGCTCGTCGGGGGCGAGCGTCGTCTTGATTTCGCGCAGGCTCGCCGAGGCGCGTTGCGTCAGCCGGGTGATCTGTGCGAGATCCCCGGCCAGAGATTCCGCCGAGCTCATCGGCGGCGGAGCTTGACGCTGCGCTTCGAGGCTCTTGAGAAAGAGCAGCGGATCCTCCAGCATCCGCTGGCGAGCCGCACCCCGCTTCCTTTGCCAGGCGACGCGAAGCCGGGAGATCTCACGGCTGGTGAGCCCGTGCTCGGCCGAGGCCCGGGCCAAGCGAAGACCCGCATCCCGGTCACGGCGCACCAGTGGAACCAGATCCTTCATCGCAGCGGTCGCCGGAATCTTCCCGCTACGCAGCAGATCCAGGATCTCGGCCGGCAGCTCGTCGACGAGCGCCAAGCGGCGGGAGACCCAACTCGCAGTGCGGCTCAGACGCCGGGCCAACTCGGCGGCGGAGAGGCCGAGACGACGCAGTTGAGACAGCAGCCACCCTTGCTCCAACGCCGTCTCCGCAGGCGCCGTGCGCAGGCCGTGCGCCAAAAGCAGCGCTTCGCCGTCACTCATCTCCCACACCACCACACGGACCAGGTCGCTCCCCAAGCGACGTAGCGCGCGGACCCGTTTGTAGCCGTCGATCACCCGGTAGCGTCCCGACGAAGTCGGTGTCGTCACGATCGGGAGTTGCTGGCCGTCCTGCTCCAGGCTCGCCAGCAGGCGACCTTCTACGTCCGTCCTGCGCAGACGCAGGTCCGCGTAGCTCAGCTCCAACTGGTGGTGCTCCAGCTCAAGGATTCCGTCCGGTTTCGTCTCGTTCAAGGCGCAAATCTCCTTAAGGCCGCGTGTCGGCGCGGCGTCCTTTCCCACCGGAGCGGCCTTCAAAACCGCGGACGACGGGTCACAAAGAATGCAGCCAACGGAAGGTCTTGAGAAGTTGCCAATCTATGTAGAGGAGTCGCAAGAAGGGACGGCCGCGAAGATACAGGCCGCGCAAACCACCCAGCAGGACACGGAACTCCGACCACAACCAACGACGCAATCGCA
>JAAEPZ010000290.1 GCA_024231955.1 bacterium
AGGGTGCGGTTGACGACGGGGGTGATGACTCGCTTGGGATCATATCTGCAGATGGCTTCTTTAATGACGCTCTTTCCAGTGCCGGGCTCGCCGATGAGGAGGCAGAGGCCGCCTTGTTGTGCGTGGACCTTGAGGGTGTCGAAGATCTCCTTTTGCTGGGGCAGGAGTTGGATGTCCTCGCGGCTGAATGGATTGTGGTCGAGGCCGAAGTATGATCGGATCATGATGAGCTTCCTTTCTTGTATTTCGAGCATCCTTCGAAGCCCTTGCGACGCGAGGGCGAAGGAGGGCGGTCATTGGCGGTGAAGTCGACGGGGTGTGCCTGTCCCATGCGCTGACCTTTGTAATAGACGATTGCGCGATCGAATGAGATGCGATTGTAGCGGACTTGTATCTTGCGCGACCTCAAATCGTGGGGTGCCTCGAAGCGGATTTTCTTGAAGGAGAAAGTATTGTCGGCGAGGACGGTGCGGTCTTCTTCGACAAAGAACAATTCATCATTGGCTTCGCCCGGTGGTAGGAAGCGGATGCGCGAGAGATCCAATCCGAAGCGGTCTATTGGACGCATGCCGAGCACGGAGTGTCTCTTGGCGTTGTATTCGTCCTCGGCCCAGGCGATGAAGGCGCGGTTGAGGGCGTCCAAGCTGGAGAGGTCGAGCTCGCGGGAGAGGAAGCTCTGGCGCACGGTGCGAAAGAAGCGCTCGACCTTGCCCTTTGCCGCGCCGTCGCGCACGGGAGCGTGGCAGAGCAGGCACCCGAGGCGGCCGCA
>JAAEPZ010000291.1 GCA_024231955.1 bacterium
ACCGGATCCGGGATCTCGCCGTCTTCGGCTCGGCACTCCGCGACGACTTCGCTGACACGAGCGACCTGGACTTCCTGGTCAGCTTCCTGCCGGAGGCCCGTGTGGGCTTCCTGGCGCTCTCCAGGATGCAGCGGGAACTCCGGGAGATCGTCGGCCGTCCCGTGGATATGGTGCCGAAGCGGGGCCTCAAGCCGGCCATCCGCGATCAGGTTCTCGACTCCGCCCAGAGGGTCTATGCAGCGTGAGCATCTCTTCCTGCTCGACATCGTCAAGGCTGCTGATGACATCGGCCGGTTCCTTGATGGCGTCGATGAGGACGTGTGAGGCGCATAAGATCATAAAGAAAGCGCAACAAGGGTTTCTTGCATGGCTAGCTCTAATCACAGAGGCCACAGAAAAGGATGACTGAGATGGGAGATCGATGCACAGCAAAACAGGGCCAATACCTCGCATTTATCTATAACTACACTGTGATGTTTGGGAGGGCACCAGCGGAGCGAGATCTTGAGACTTTCTTCCGAACCTCGCCGCCCACGATACACCAAATGATCCTCAA
>JAAEPZ010000292.1 GCA_024231955.1 bacterium
TGAACATCTCCACCGGTGGATGCTGGTAGCCCTGGCCCTCGGTGCGGGCTCAATTGTCCTCGTCAATCTGTGAAGATTCAGGAAGCCCAATCCCCGATGTTCGGGTGCCAAGTGGCCTCCTCCCGGAATCGCCACCAAGCGCATTCGTGTCCGATACACCGTCAATGCAGTCATTCCCGGCCTTGCCGCCAAGCGAATCGTTGCCGATATCAACACAAATACAATCGTTGTATAATCCGGCATCGAGTGTGTCGGCTCCGCTGCCCGGACACTCCCAGCAGCCGGCATGGGTGGGGGACGCGCGACGCAACGCTCGTGCACTTGGCGCCCCGCGAGAGTCTGGTGCCGGTCTTCATGGTCGACAATGACGACTTCGAGACCTGCCGCATCGAGGGGAAGCGCCGGTTTCACGCCGGTGGCGGGCGGAGGAGCAAAGCGACGGAGATGAAAGAAACACGGGCGCTGAACGATCCTGATCGGTCGTCCACGCCCGTGCCCGCTTGGTCCTGTAGACTGACTGGAAACGAATGCTTAGCTCTCGACTTCCTCGGGTCTCTTCTTGAGTTTCCCTTCCACGTTCCTGACTTCGATGCTCACCGGACGAGCTCCCTTCAAGCCGGTAGCGGTATAGACCGCAGTCACGCTGAGCTCTTCGTTGCTGACGATCTCCAGGATGCCGATCATCAGCGGCATCGGAGCCCGCAGAGGTCTGTCGTACAGGATCTCGCTGATGCGATGGCAATCGTCCAGGGTCGCCGTATTGGGTGGCAGGACGATGTAATCCCGGCCTTTACGCCTCGTGAATTCGGGCTCACGATAGATGCGATCTTTCCTCAACACCAATGGCAGGACGTACTTCTTGAGGCGCACCGGAACGTCATGGTAGTTGTGGATGTTGATCTCGGTCGCATAGACGCCTGGCCTTACCGAGGTCTCCTCCCCGCCGTCCCCGTCCTCAACGCCACAGACGAACTTGACGCTGTAGCTGTACATGTCCCCGCACTGCGGAACGGTGACGCGCACCCGTTTCTTGGCCACCACGACGCCATCGGCGACGGCGCGAATCACGCCCTTGAAGACGCGGTCCTTTTCGTCACAGGGCACGGTGCCCGTAAAGCGCACCTTGAACGGCAGCACCTGCTCCTTCTTGACCGTCAGCGGACCGTAACCTCCCGCAGGGGAGATGGCGTCGACGAACTGCGCGGTGGGGCCGCCGGCAACCAACTTGAGCTTGTTGATCCTCCAGAAGGCACTGTTGAGCACCTCGAGGGTGGTCGCCACGAGCTCGGCTGGATCGGTGCCGCTCCGATACTCGCCGCCGGTCGCCGTGGTAATGCGGGTGGCCTGACCCCGCGTACCCCCAATGGGGCACGTTCCTTCGTAGTCGCGAGCACTCGCTTTCGGATCGTCATCCAATAAGTCGGGGGGGCCCGGAGGCGTACTGATGGCGAGCACGGCGATGGTTTGCGCTACCAGCTTCGTGGTCACAGAAGCTTCGGTGACGTCATGATCCAGGTTGGAGATCTTTTTGCAGATCGGATCGTGTCCCGGATAATCACCGAACCAGACGATGATCCGTTTGGCGTTGGGCCGCCAGCCAACATCTCCGCCGGGGGCCTGGGCCAGAGAATCCAACGCATAGAGCTGGGCCTCCGAACCATCACCGCCACCACCGGCCGTCCAGGAATCGATCGCGTTCTTCACCGCATCGGCATCGCCCGTCGGGTTGAGTTGATGCTGGAACGGCGGGTCCGTGTGCGGCAGATCTCGGTAGTTGCCGACGCCGAAGGCGATGTCGGCCTCCAGATCTTTGAGCTCATTCAGGATGATGGTGGAACCCGTTTTCACGGCGTTGATCGCGGAAGTCATGCTTCCCGTCGTATCGGCCAGGAAATAGACGTCAAACTTGTCGATACCCGTCAATCTGACGGTGACGGTCTCCTCGACGCTCTCACTCAGCTCGAGAATCAGGTCGTTGGTCGGGGGAGTGATCGAGGCGTCCGCGTCGGGCCACTCCGCGAGCTTCTCTTCCGGCCCCACCTCGAGCGTGGGTTCCGCGAAAAACTCGACTCCTTCGCGCTCGGCGAGCTCGGCCAGATCCACGACTTCCCGTTTTTCATCAATCACAACCGTATAATGCGGTCCGTTGGGATCGTCCCGTTTTGTGACTATGAATTGGAAAATATTGGATTTGGACGAGGGTACGACCTCCCTGGCCGCGTGTACGACGACCAAGTCCTTTACCTTCTCACTCTCGCGTTGGGCGATGAGTCGCAAGGCGTGGGGTTTCAACGTTCTCAGTTGTTTCTCTGAAAGGGGCTTAGACATGACAATGCACCTCCATTGTGGGCATGGTTGCCCAACCAAGTAGCGATCGCACTGCCGCAGGAACGGGCAATGCACGAAAATCTGCATAACCTCCGGCTGCCGAGGGCTTCAACGGCCGATGATACACGAGGCGGACACCGGAAAACGCCATCCCGACGGGTAGTCTCACGGGTAGTTTTTCACCCGCCCCGAGGGGTGGGCTTCGGCCCCCCCCGGGTGAGGTTGGATTTTCCGAGAAGCTGGATGAAGAAAGTACCGAAA
>JAAEPZ010000293.1 GCA_024231955.1 bacterium
CAGCGCCACCGGCGACCCCGACCAGAGAGTCGCGACGTGACGAAGAGTGTGTCCGAGCCGAAGGCCGGAGTCAGGCAGCCAGTCGTTCACCGGCAACGCAATCCCGCACATCCCACGGGTCATACTCCCCAGTGCGCTCCCGCAACCCATCCAGGCACTCGGCAATGGACGCCACAAAGTCAGGATTCACCCCCTCAATGGAGCGGTAGAGCTCCAGGGCTTGCTCGAGAGTCGCGCAGGTCTCAGCCAGGTTCGGCATCTCGAAGTATGCCTTGGCCAGGTCAACAGCGAGAGTAGCGCATTCCTCCGGGCTTCCTTCAAAGCGCTTGAATAAGCGCGACAAGATTTCCACTGCTCGATTATTGTTCCCTAAGCGCAGGTAGAGCAATCCTTCAACCCATTTGAGCTTGGCTCGCGCTCCTTTGGCTCTTGGGGGTAGGGTTCTTCGAGCTTCTTTTAGGGCAGCGAAGACCCTACCGAAACGCTTCACGTTGCGTGCCTTCACCAATGACGCGGCGAGGTTGTGGGAGACCGCATAGTATGAGGATGGTGAGGCTTTGTAGTCAAGGTGCTGCTGAGAATCTGCAAAGTACTGAACGGCTTCATCGAATTCATCCTTGGCGTAGTAGATTCCTGCCACCGCAGCCAGAGCTTTCCCTAGCTGATGTTTTGAGCCGAATCTCTTGCTAAGATATATCGCTCTGTCAGCAAGTTCTGAAGCTTCATCTAGTTGGTACTGATCGGATCGGAGCCAAACCATTCTCAAAAGAATATCGGCTCTATCAGCCGGACTCTGATCACCCAAGACAGAGAGGGCCTCGTGGAAATGACTCTCTGCCTCCTCATAGTGACCCGCCATTCTGAGGACAGAGCCGCGATAGCCGAGCATGCGAGCCAATCTGATGGCGCCGGTTTTCCTGGCGAGTTCGATCCCGACATCGGCCCATTCCAGAACCGCCCCGACGTCTTCCATAGCGAGACAAGCGCCGTGCTCCCGGATCGCGGCCAGAATCTCATCAGGCGGGCACTCGACGTCTTCAAGCAGGTCACTTGGATTCTCTGGTAACTCGACTCTCCCCATGGCAACTCCTCTCTGTTGATTCAAGAGTGAAGACCATAGCAGGGAGAAGGGGGGCGGTGCAAGAGTTGCACCGCCCCGAAGTCACGCTGGTGGCTAGCCATCTGGCCAGATGAGTGAGCCGTAGCCGATGGGCTCAATCAGCGGGCCGTAGCCGATGGGCTCGATCAGGGGGCCCACTCTGGTCTCTTCTCTGGTGGCCATCGTCGCTGTCCTCCATCCTCGGTACCCGCATCCGCACCAGCGCCGACACGTACCCGAGGTACTACCCACCTTACCGCGACATCTGCCGATGTCGGAAAAGACCGACCGGTAGGTAGGTACTCCCCGAGGGGGAGAAAGATCTAGATCTACCCCGCCTCATCTGGCCTGTGTATGGTGGCGAGCTATGAGGGAGAAGGGCTCCACCGGAGCAGCCGGAGATCAGCCCAGAGCCGCCACAGGAGCGGACGGAGATCACTCCAGCGTCGTCATCGGAGAGGGCGGAGAGCACTCCAGAGCCATCACCGGAGCAACCGGAGAGCACCTCCGACCCACCACCGGAGCCGATCCGGAGGGAGGAAGGATCTGGGAAGGGGGATCTACTCGGGTCCTAGACCTTTTGAGGAGAAGGATCCAGTCCCATGGCTACCGGCTCC
>JAAEPZ010000294.1 GCA_024231955.1 bacterium
GTTCGCACCTACAAGCCGGGCCGAACCGCGCGATGCACTGCGTAGGTGCTGCCAACACACCGCCCGGCCCGCTTGGCACACCGTCGTGTGCCGTCCCGGTCAAGCCGTTATCGTACCCTCGCAGCCTGCGTTGTGAAACTCGCCCCCTACCTCAGCTCAGGATGGTACGACGCGGGTTACTCGACACTGACGTCGCCGCGTGACACAATGCACGTCTTGAAAAGGAGGTTAGTCTTGATGTCCATCGCGCTCACATGCCCGAAGTGCCTGCACAAGTCTGAGGTCCCAGCAGCCCAAGCCGGCTCGGTCGTGGTCTGCCCGAGCTGCGGTGATCGCCTCCGCGTGCCGGGCGAGCCTCCGCCGAAGCCGGAGCGGCTGAAGACCAAGCCGTCAACGCCGCCGCCGAAGCGGCACCGCCACTGGCACCCACCGACCGCAGAGGTTCTCATTGCGGCTCTGGCAACGGCAATTGCCCTCGGCTCGTGCGATACACTCGACACGCCCGGGGGCGGCACAATCGCATTGCTTTGGCTCGGAGTCGTGATCCTCTGTTGTATCCACGCGGGCATCTACCAAGTCCGCGCCCACCTCCGCAACATCGAGGAGGATCTTGACAAGGGCCGGACCTCAAAGAAGTAGCACTTACGCAAACCCCGCTGTCCGATCGCGCTAATCCCGCCAGCCGCTACGGTCCACAGCGGGCGTCCGTAGAGATTCCACCCCGCCCGTCGCCGTCTTGCTTCATACATGCCGTGTTTTCATCACTACGCGCGCAAAAAGGCCGTTCGATCACCATGGCTCCGCCATCCCGGCTCCCCCTCCGGAAGGACCCACGAGCCTCATCGCCGCCCCGCGTTTCGTCGGTTCCTGTCATCGCCGGCCCCCAGTTGCGTCGCCTGACGGCGAACGTGGCGCGCCCTGCGCGGCCGTAGCGTCCGTCCCGACGAGCAACCGCCGCACGGCTTCGGCCCGTTCGGCGTCGGTCAGCGACAATCGGGCGAGCATGGCGACAGCTTCGGCGAAATACTCGCTCGTCATGCCTGCGGCCTCGGACCTCGGCGTGGCGTCGGACTGCGTTTGCCGAGTCGAATCTGCCGAACCTGCTGCGCTTTTTGCTGCGCCTAGTGTGGGAAGTTGCTGTTTTTCTGCGGTTTCAGGGGAAGTGTTCAAGTCCTGTAACGCCCAGTCGGCCCCCACGTCAGTAGTTGCCAGTCCACCGACAAACCGTCGCCAAATCGTATTCTCGCATCAGCTCGGTCTCACGGCTGGGCCATTGATTGTGAAACAGGCGAGGCCACGGCTTCAGAGAATATCCCTTGTGCCAAACATCCAGAAACCAACTGGCTCACGCCTGCCAATGCGATAGTGTATCCCGTCCTCACTGCCAATATGGACGTGCCCCTGGGAGCGCGGCACACCGCGTTGTTCTTCCACCTTGCCTAGCCGCATTTCAATACTTGACATATCCTGAGTCCGTCGGATACTTACATAGATTGCCCGAGGCCAAACACCATTCAGATCCCCGGCTCGGCGGGCAGGCCAACGGGAAAGTGCGCGTGATAAGGAGGATTCCATGATTCGGAACACAGAGCTATTGCTGGCGGTCGTCTTGTTCGCAGTGCTGGGGGCATGCGACCAGAAATCCCCTGCTGAGGCCGAAAGGGATCAGAGAGAATCCACTCAGACCGCCACTCCCACGACGAAAGCACCGAGCCCGTCACCCTGGCATGAGGATCTTTCGATTGATCAGGCAAAAAGAAAGGCGAAATCAGAAGGCAAGACGGTGTTCGTCGCCGTCGTGTCACGCTCCTGTCCCGCTTGCCTCCAAGTGGAAAGGGAGGTGTTCGCCAAGGAGGAAGTGCGAGCCTTCCTGAAAGAACACACCGTGCCTATCAAGATCGACAGCCAAAAGAACCAACTGTTTGCGATGTTGCACAGAATCAGCGGCGTACCGACCTTGCTGTTTCTTAAGCCCAGCGGAAAGGAGATTGACCGCATCGTCGGAGCCGTGCCGCATGAGACGTTCCTCACCCTGGCGGCCGATTTCGCGGCAGGCAGAGATCGCGTGGCGGTTGCTCAGCGGGACGTGGCACGCTCCCAATATCACTTGGCTTCGGCGTTCGCTGGGAAAGGTGAATTCAAGAAGGCAGTCAAGGAATACCTGAGGGTGCTGGATGCCGCCATTGAATCGACCGAACCGTTTGACGACTTGGCCGCTTATGTGGTTCGGGATATGTATATATTGGGAGACACATACGCTAAAGCGGGAAAGGCGTTGCGAAGTCGAGCCAAAGATGCGCGCAAGCGATTGTTGTCCGGGTCCGGCGGCACCAACGATCTGATGCTCGTGAGTGCCGTCTACCGATTCCGTGACAAGCTTCCCCTCACCCTGTCTCTGTACGACAAGCTGAAAGGCGTCTACTCGGACACAGACCAGTGGGCCGTATGGACGGAGGAAGTCCTGGATGCCCTCCTGGACGCCAATCGCTACGAAGACATCGGTGCTGCCATCGACATCGAGAAGGCGGTCGATCGTATCTTCAAGGAAGCGGAAGCGAAAAAACCGAGCAGAGAAGACATCCCAGACATGGTCACATTCGCTCAGGCTGCGGATATGTACAAGAAACGCCTCATATTCGAGGTCGCGCAATACTATCAGGTGCTCATTGGATTGAAACGTGAAAAGAAGGCGGATCGCGTGGCGGCGCGCCTGCTGGAGGTCGAGCCCGGCGGTCGCTCGCTGAACGCCCTCGCCTGGGCCGGCTACCTGACAGGCCACCCCACCGAAGAGAATCTCCGGCAGGCACGCGAGGCCTACAAGAAGTCGCACAGTAGAGAAAGGGCCGCCGTCGCCGACACCCTCGCCCGCATTCTCGCCGCACGAGGACAACGTGAAGAGGCAGTGGATGTGCTAAACAAAGCCCTTAACCCGCATTTCTCACCAGTGTGAGGCTTCGGGTGTTTCGAGGCGTCTCTGCGTTTGCTCGGGGGGGGATGGCTTCGTGGCTTGTGGCCGACGGTGTGTTAGGGGTCATTGGGATGCGGTGGCAGGGTCGTTTGTGGGGCCAACAACGCGGGCCAGCGCGGACCGGTGGCGTGGGGTTTTTCGGAGTGTGCACAAGTGTGGTTCCCGAGCCGGCCGGCGCGGTCAACAACGCATCCTGATCGGACGCAATTGAACAAGCCGACGGTGTACCTGCTCGAACAGGCGTTGATACGGGTGACTCTCGGTCATCGAGGCCCACACCTTTCGGACCGTGACACGGATGCGGGCTCCGATCTTGAGCAGCTTCAATCGAATCGTGTCGCACTGAGCACGGGCCATCTTCGTGTTCTTCAAACCCAGGCGACGCAGGGCGGCCATCAAGGTGTAGGCCACCGAGGAGGACCACAGGCGTTGCTGATTCGCACGCATCGTGGCGGCGGAGGTGCGATCGGCGAACAAGTAAAGCTGCTGCTCCTTGATCCGGTTCTCCATGTCGCCGCGAGCGCAGTATTCCTCTTCATACAAGGACCGAGCGTCGAAGGCTTCCGCGGACAACGACGTGACCACGAAGCGCGGATTGGCGCCCTTGGCGAGGTGCTCGGCCTTGCCGATGACCCGACGCGATCGCGACCAACTCTTGAGCGTCTGATAGTCGAAGTCGCCGAAGACCCGAGCCGGTTGGTTCGTACTTTCGAATTGTGCTTTCGCCTGCTGAAGCTCGACGGCGATCTCTTGGATCAAACGTTTGTTCTTCGCCAATCCCAACACAAAACCGACATCGTTCGCTTCGCACCAATGCATGATCGGCTCGCGGCAAAATCCTGAATCACCACGAATCACGATTTCGACGTGCGGCCACCGCTCCCGAATCTGGCCGACGATGCGTTGCAGTTCCTTCACGCTGCCGGCCGCGCCGTCGATGTCCGACGGTCGCAACCTGGCACACAGCAGATGCTCTCCACAAAAGATGTACAGCGGCAGGTAACAATAGTTCTTGTAGTAACCGTGGAAGAATCGGCCAGCCTGATGGCCGTGGATCAGATCGTCCGTCGCGTCCAGGTCCAACACGATTCGTTCGGGCGGCGTGTCGTGCGTTTGCAGAAAAACCTCGGTGAACAACTGCCGAACGGCGCGCTGGTTCACGGTGATCTTCTTGTACCGACTCTTGGCGTCGGCCCGGACCGGCGTCAGCTCCAAACGGTTGAGGGTGCTCTTGCCTGCCAAGGCCTTGCCACGATCTCGCTGACGACTCCGTGTTCGACCGAGCGGATCCTGCTTGCCTACCAGAACGGCCAACAGCGGATCGTGACGCAGATCATCGTGGTCGTTCAGGTCCTCGTAACCCAACGCCAAGGCGTAAACCCGTTGGGCTATCAGTTCCTCGACGGTGTGTTCGATCAGGCCCGGATTGCGATGATCGGTGAAGCAGGCCGCGAATTGACGGACGATGCCGGTGACGCGTTCGGTCTCCCGAAGCAGAAGCCCCCCGGCGTCCGACGTGATCCGCCCACCGTCAAACCGGGCCACGATTTCCTTGCGGCCAAAGGCGTGAAATGCAAACGACTGTGGGTTACACTCTGTCCTCATCGGGCTGCGAACTCCGTGTCGAAAAACTTGCGATAACACAAGCCTTTTCGCACAGATCGCAGCCCTTTTCTACCCCTAACCGTGAGAAATGCGGGCTAAGAGCTACAAGAACCGGCGCGACCAAAAGATACTGAACGAGTGTCTGGCCGAGATCGAAAAACAGGAACAAGCATAACACCGCGCCAGAGCCTTTACTCCACGACCCCCGGCTTGCCCCGAATAGGATATTGCTGTAGGAGTCTCTCAAGCCCCCTGATTAGTTCGGGTAGGTAAGACTGGTCGACCTCAAACGTGAACCGGTGCTGCTGCATCAGATAGTCCGGCGTGATCTCGACCACGAGGTTTCCCGCTCCGTCCTCCAGTTCAATCCTCGCCTTTAGATACGGCTCGATGCAGCCGAGTTCCGCTGTTCCGCTCAGAGTACGGTGCAATTCGATAGCCTGTTCCAACCATCGCTGAAGA
>JAAEPZ010000295.1 GCA_024231955.1 bacterium
CCCTGGCCCCCGAAACAGCAAGACCGCGCCGCATATTCGCGGCGAGACCCGTCGGACGCTGCGGCGCGTTAGGAGCATGATATGAGAGCATGGTTCAAACTCCTGGTGACCTTTGGCGCGGGCGCTGTCCTGGGCGCAGTGGCTTCCGGTCTTCTCGTGGGGTCCCACTGGGAAGGCCAGTTTGCAGATTCGTACGCCCTCGGCGTTGCGGATCAAGCCAATGTGGCCCGGGAGATCTACGCCGGCCGTTCATCGCAACTGGCCGCGCGAATCGTTGACTCCCTGCCGCAGTACGTTCTTGCGCTTGACCGCGAGTTCAACGATGCCAAGTGGACACAGACGGCTCTATTCATGGTTCAGGATGTCTACCGAGAGAGCGGCAACGAAGTCCCGGGCGAGATACGGCAGATTCTCGCTGCGCTTCCCTCAAAACCCACGAGCAGCTGTGTCTTTCCACCTCGCGGCGAACGCTGATTCGCGACGCGCCCTCTAACCAGACGTCTCGAAAATTACACAACTGTTGCAAACAAAGTATGGACGAGGGTGGCAAGGCCACGCTCCCCGCTCAGAATGAGTACTCCAACCGTTCCGGTAACACTGAAACCCAGCCAATACTGCAACAATAGATAAAGCGACCTTGTTCATTCCAGATCCTCCTAACGGCCACCGCGGTCGGCATGTTCCACAACGGCGATATCACCGAGGTGCCTTTGGCTCAAGTCGCAGATCAGCTGAAGATCGTCGGCGAATCGTTTGAGCCGCTCTCCTGCCTTTCCCGGGTTACGAAGAACAGCACGAGCCAGTTCAACGAGTTGGTCCGCAAGATCCGTCCTGGGTCCGACAGAGTACGGGGCCCCTCCTTGAGCCAGTTCTTCAGGTGATGGAGTCGAAATTTCTATCCGTAGAGCTCCTGACCGCTTCATCAACTCCTCGGCCAGCTCGGCAGGCGAAAGCTGCCTCAGCGTTTCCGATTGCAGGAACGAGACAAGCTTGGCTGTCCCCGCCACTTCCGCTGCCCGGTGGGCGAGAATCGCCTTGGCGTTGTCGGCATCGCCTTCATAGGTGCCATCGTCATAGACCACAGCCCCTACGACGACCGAAATGACTGAGTAACCGAGCTCATCATCCGTCGGACTGGCATCCAGCTCGATCCGGCGGCTCTGGCCTGGGAATAGCGGGCCAGAGCGGATCAACCCCGGCTCCCACTCGGTCGTTTCGAAGAGGCCGGCCTCTTCATGGACAATACGGTAATAACTATCAGACCCACTACCTGTCCGCACCTCATGGCCCATGGCATCGCCCTCCACGATGCTCAAGTGCCAGGCCGTGACCACGAGGGAGGAGGTATTCAGAAGCTCCAAGGTGAGCTTACCGGACTCTGAATCGTATGACTTGTTGACGATCTTGAGTCCTGTTGGCTCGGACGCAACGACGGTTGGCATCGTACTGGCGGTAATGCCGATTATTCCCAGAAAGACGAGGGCAACTCTACGCATGACTTAACTCCTATTCCAATGCCTGTACTCCACTTCCGGGCACGGCAACTTGGTCCGGAATACTTCGGGGCAGAGAGAATGTTCGACCAAGGCCGACTGGCTTCTGGGGCGGACGCAAGGTTGCAGGCGCTGGTGGGAAGCAGAACAGCAAGGCTGTACTGAACCACGTACTTCGAGCGAAACATGGATTGATCCTACAGCCTCGTACGACCAGCGTCAAGGGGGAATTTTTGTGGAGTGAAGGACCGCCGCGACGTTGCCCGCTTCGTCGATGGCGATCACCGCTTCGGAATGGCCGCCGGCGGCCAGGTCGACGGGTTCGAGATAGTGCACGCGGGTGGCCTGAAGCAGCCGGTAGAATGCCTCGGCCGACTCCGTGTAGTGGCCCAGGGCGACGAGATCGTTGGGCTCGATCCGTTCCAGGGCCTCGATGATGAAGGTGCCGCCGTACGACGGCTTGTTGGGGCCGAAGACCCGGTAGTCCCGGTATCCGGTGCGCACCGGCGGCTTCCAGATGACCTCGTAGTCGCGCATGTCGGACATGGCCATGTTGCCGCCTTCGGCCCGCACCGCCTTGACGAACCTTTTGGCCCAGACGCCCCGCACCATGTCCTCGGCGCCGCGTTGCGCCACCCGTCTCAACGTCGCGGTGAGCTGCGGTTGCGTCAAGTGCTCGCCGGTCCGGTAGAGATCGCCGTCCGGGCTGGTGAAGATGGCACGCGTCGCCGGCGAGCGGTTGAGGACGTCGGCGCGCATCTCGATCGCCCGGCCCAGATCGGGCTCGATCGGGAAACCCTCTTCCGCGAAGTAGATGGCGGGCTCGAACACAGACGCCCAGGGGAGCTTGCCGAAGCGGCGGTGGGCGGCTTCGACCCCGGCCATGAACCCGGGGACCAGAGCCGACCTGCCGCTGGCGACACCCCGCGGGATCGACAGCGGATCCCTTTCCCGCTGGACCGTGTTGAAGCCGGCGTCCACCACCAAGCCGTGGCGTCCAACCCCGCGCGGGTGGGGCCGAGTGGGGGGGATGGAAAATCAACCGTCGAAGGCGGTAATGGCGCGTCATACCTGTTTGCGTCACGATCCGGGTACAATGCCTGCCATGACTGCCGACGAGACACGCATTCTCTCCGGCGATCCCCATGTCGACGACCTGCG
>JAAEPZ010000296.1 GCA_024231955.1 bacterium
ACGGCCGTACCCTATATTCTGAACAGATACTGAAATTTGGCAAAAAACTGTCGCTGCGTCAGTTTCCAGCGCGACTCGGACAGGTCCTCATGATCCGAAGCATTGAAATTCTGATGTCCCGTCCCCATTCCGACATAAAACACCGTAAACGGGTTGACCCTGTAGGTTACCAGCGGTTCCAGCGTCACATAGTCATCGAACTCATCGTACTGAACCACCAGCCTCAGGAACCACTCCCGGGTGAACTGGTAATTAAACCGGGTGCGGAAGATGTAGCCGGAATAGATCTCACGGTCTTCATCGGGGTTAGCTTCGAGATAACCGTCGCGATGATTGAGCTTGAAGAAATCTACATTCGGTTCGACCAGAAGCCGGTTGGTGAGTTTCAGGTCCAGCCAGGCTGAGAAGTTGGTCGCAATCCCCATCACCGGCCGGATATTCACCACCCGTATCGAATCGTCCGGGGTCTGGCGCTCCGCCTCGGGAATGATTTCCTCATAGAGCCTGGCCCGCCGCCGATAGATCGACCGCCCATAGTTCAGGGAGCAACCGCCGCTGACGCTTCCCGAAGGTCTGGTGTTGATATTGAAGCCCGTCCGGCTTATGCCGGTAAACAGATAACCGCCAAAACGCTCCCGACTGGTAAGGTACCAGAACGACACGTTGGTCTGCGCCTTCAACTGAAAATACAGGTTGGGCCGCAGCCATTCATCAATCGTGCCTTCATCGAATTTGGCCGGGTTCAGATCCAACGTGCCGTTGTGATCGTACACTCGGCCGATTCCCAGACTGGGCTCCCACGTGACCAGCCATTCCCGGTTGGGACGGAATACTATTCCGGCGTCCATATCTATTGACCGATGATCGTTACGCGTG
>JAAEPZ010000297.1 GCA_024231955.1 bacterium
TATATCTTCCGGGATTCCAACGATCAATTGATCACCTCGCGCGAGAAGTTGAGCGGGCACGAGGTGATCCCCGAGTTCGCCACGAACCAGGAGAAAGGCCTCATTTCGTACCATATGCTCATTCGCGGCGGCCTCAGCCTGTACGGGGAGCTTCAATGGAGACCAAAATGGAATTTCAAGGAGTTCCAGAACGCCACCAAGGTCAATGAAGAGCTGCTTGGCGTGAAGGCGGACCATCTTCGCATCGGCGAGAAGGTCAAGGTGATCATAATCAACCGGGCCACCGGGTACATGGGATCGGGCAAGGGGGTGGTCGGTTTCATGCAAATGAATTTGGGCGAGGCTGAAAAGGAGGTCCGGAACGACCAGATCAGTGTTCTGATCCCGCCCATCCAACTCCGGCCGCCCAACCTGAAGATCAAAACCGAGCGCAAATGGAAGGTGGAGAAAGGTCTCACCGCCGGTGAATCCCGGGAAAATATCATCGGCTACGAGGGCGCGGGCCTGACCAGCGACTATTTCATCCAGGTGACCACCGAGTGGTTCGATCATGACGGCTCCCCCCTGCCGGAAAAACTGCCCGGCTACACCGGGCGGCTGGCCAGGGTGGCGGGGCTCAACCGGCTCGCGGCGGTCTCGTCGAACGTGGAGAACTTCGAGATCAAGCCGGGCGTCCATATCGAGGTGGTGAATATTCCCGGGA
>JAAEPZ010000298.1 GCA_024231955.1 bacterium
ACCGCGATGTCTCTCTTGTACTAGGAAATGGATCAGGCGGTTGACACTCGTCTTCGCCAGCTCCACCATCGGAGGTGGGCGGCATCACCGGTCGGAGCGGCTGAGATGGCATCGATGCCAGTATCCGCTCCATACCCTCATCGCCCTCCGAGTCATAGTCGGTGCTGTATCCATCATCCGAATGGCCGGGTATTTCACCAGTCGGTCCACGGTTGGCCTCCTCCAACTGATTTTTACTCAGCGAGTGTGCGATACTTCCCGCGGCCACCGTTCGGTCCTGTTTGTATGCAACAATTCGAGCAAAGCATCTGCGCTGATGCGCGGCATGGCATTCCTGATACGCCCTCAGATGGTCCCTCGCTACAAAGAAGCTCCGAACGTAGGCATTTCTTTTGTAGAATTCCTCGTGAAACTCGGCTTTGGTACGTCGACCCATGACCATACTGAAACGGCCATAGCCGGTCCACGGCGGGATAACCCCACCCTGCGGAATCGCATCTTCATCCATGCTCTGAGCTCGGGCCTGCATCGCCGCCTCTCCCTCCTGTCGGGGTGGCGATGGCGGCGGACTTTCCTTTCCGTCAGCATTGTCCGACATCTTTCATTTCCTGGAACAAATAGACAATTCATTAGACACTCTTGCTGTAGCTGTCGAATTAATCGAACAGCTCAACAACATAATAGAGCCTGGCAACTCGTTGACAGCCAAATGAGAAATTGCACCATAATCACTCGAATCAAAGCCGGC
>JAAEPZ010000299.1 GCA_024231955.1 bacterium
GACTTTGCCTACAGCTTCCTTCAGACCCCACCTCGCGGTGACGCCCTTGCTGTTCAGCTAAGAGTTCCGGTCATCACGGCCTCTGGAAGGACTTACACCCTCCAAGCCACTTCCCGGTTCGGTTTCCCTAACCGGTTGAAAGGTCCGGATTCATCTCCGGGCCTTCGCGCCATGCCTGGCGCACAGCGGGTAGGAGGGGGCCTTGCGGCTCCCCTCCCCCCACACCACCGTGCGTACGGTTCCGTACACGGCGGTTCACAGATCGTGCACGAGGAGAGATACACTCCTCGGTCCTGGGGGTCTCAGGCGCGCCGTCTACGTTCAGCGCCCGGCATCCCTATCCTCGGCGGTTCCGCCGCCTACCTTCGGGGCCGTCCAGGCATCTCAGCCTGCGGGTCTACGCTGTTGCTGGCAGAGCGAGCGTCTCAGGTCCAGAAACGACGTCCTGTGTTCGGCCCTTCACCGCCTGGTGCAGGACGGCTACTATGGCCTCGGCTGACTTCTGCCGACCCCTCCGACCGCCTCTCGACGGCCGTAGCCGATGGCAGGTCGGCAGATCTCCCAGGGTAAGACGCGTGGCTTTCGTCCCATATACCCGCCGCATATACTTCCAGCCGATCCGGATGACTATTGGGCTTCGGATCACTTGGCCTCCTCACCCTCGACTGGCTGCCTCATATGCGGTTCGTGTACCTCGGGCCGGGACTTTGCCTACAGCTTCCTTCAGACCCCACCTCGCGGTGACGCCCTTGCTGTTCAGCTAAGAGTTCCGGTCATCACGGCCTCTGGAAGGACTTACACCCTCCAAGCCACTTCCCGGTTCGGTTTCCCTAACCGGTTGAAA
>JAAEPZ010000300.1 GCA_024231955.1 bacterium
TCGACTGAGAGCAAAATAGGCGGTCGGAATAGCAATGACATTGGCCACAATTATGAGCACCACGAATTCACGGGTCAGCAATCCGAATATACTGCCGGTCGACGCCCCCAGCACTTTTCTTATGCCAATCTCTTTGGTCGCCCGATTGACGCTGTACAACGACAAGCCGTAGATCCCGAGTCCAATTATCACCAGGGCCAGGGCCGCAAACAAACCGGTTACGGTTCCGAACAGCTGGTCCGACTCATACTGCTGCTGGTAGTAGTCGTCGAGGAAGAAATAGTCAAATGAGTTACCGGGAAAAAACAGATCGTATTGAGCGCGCACCCCGTCGATTGTGGTGCGCACATCGGCACCGTTGACACGTATCGTGATCATGCCCATCGAGCCTCGACCGTGCGGTGCAAACCGGAAGATATGAGGTTCGAACGCTTCCCGCGGCGATTGCTGGTGATAGTCTTTCAAGACGCCAATGACCGTGAAGATTTCTCCCCAGTAATCGACCTGTTGTCCAATCGCACTTGCAGCGCTCTCGAAACCGATCGCCTCGGCGGCCGTTTCGTTGAACAGCAGTCCCGTCTCGTCGGTAGGATATTCTCTTGAGAAGTTGCGACCCGCCACAAACTCGACCTCAAACAGTTCGGCAAAGTCGTAGTCAACACCAACAATCTGGTAGTTCTTGCTCTGGTTGATGTCATCGCCGGCTCTCATGATACCGCCCGCATCCCAATAGATTTGTCGACCGGGCACTTCAGTTACATGCGAGATCCGCTCAATATCGGCTCGGGCCAGAAGCGTCTCTTTGTAGGTCTCAAATTTGGTCGCGTAGTCGTCGTCACGCACCCGGGGGGCACGCACTACCAGCGTTTGATCCATCGCAAACCCGGTAGACTGGTTCTGCATATAAGCAACCTGGCGATAGACGGTCAGGGTTGCGATTACTAACACCAATCCGACGGCAAACTGAAACACAATCAACGCCCGTCGCAGCGCCGCCCCAAACAGATTGTTGCCACCGCGTCCACGAAGCATTGTCGCGGGGCGGAACGACGACAGCACTATCACCGGATAGATACCAGACAGGAACACTCCGGCGACAAGCATGGCTCCCAGCGTGAGCCAGAGCCAGTCCTGCGTGAGCATCGTATGGCCCGCCGATAGACCTGTCAGTTGGTTAAACGACGGCAGGGCCAGGGCTATGAGCACCAGCGCCGCCGCGACAGCTACGATATTCACGACCATAATCTCAAAAAAGAACTGGACCGCCAATTGCCCGCGCGTAGCACCCACGACCTTGCGCAGTCCGACCTCCCGGGCACGGTTGATAGCGCCCGCCGTTGACAGGTTGATGAAGTTCACCCAGGCCATGATGGCGATAAATATCGCTATCACAAACAGAACCTCGACCGTGTCGCGGTTGCCATTCGGCTCGTACTCTTGCATGTAGTGTGACGTCAGATGAATGTCAGCCAGGGGCTGCATTTTCAGATCTATGGTCATCTCATATTCTTCGAGCCAGGGACACTCCGCCTCGACCAAACCGAGCAGTGTCGCCTCAAAGGCGGTCGGGTCGGTGCCGCTGACGACTCTCAAGTAGGTGTACGAGCCGGTATGCCCCCAGGCCTCGGTATACTCCGGCCCCATCGTGGCTTCGAGGTTCTTCCACGGCAGCAGAATATCGAATTTGAGA
>JAAEPZ010000301.1 GCA_024231955.1 bacterium
AGGGCTCGGTAACAGAAGGAAATCGCCCTCGCGGCGCTCGACGAAGCGCCCCTGGGAGATTTGTGTCTGCTCGAAGGCTTGGCAGGTGGCTCTTCCCGCTTCAGCCCCCCTCCACGACCCCTCTTTCCCGGTTCGCGCCGCGATTTGGAACGTCCGGCCGGTCCAAAGGCCCTCTCAGGGGGCGTGAGGATCCCCTGATTCCTCAGTCTGCGGCCTAACCTACTGGAAATAGGAGAGTTGTAATGAGAAATCTCTCCTGGAGAGCAGGGCGTCGCAACGCCAATTAGTAATTCCTATCTAGCTGGTAACGCGCGAGTTACGAATGAATTCTTCGGCATGCCATCGATGGTCTTAATAATGATTATTCGATTCCTTAACTTACTGCTTTCATTTGAGTTGATTAGCGTCAGTTGATTAGCGTCTGGCACCTTAAAGGCAGCACCTTAAAGGGCAGAGGGAGCCGGGGGCGGGAGGGAATAAAGAGGACCGTGTTCGATCTGTGGTAAGCTGTTCCTCCGGGCCGGCGGTGGTGGCCGCCCGCGGAACGACGTAGCAGAGTCGGAGCCATGGCGAAGAGCAAGTCCCCGATCGA
>JAAEPZ010000302.1 GCA_024231955.1 bacterium
AACTACCGGCAAAAAACAAATGTCGGACATTTTCACAGGCAGCCTCGGCAAGGGGCTGGATAGTGCAGGGGGTAAGATCTCCGACTACCTGATAAAGCGCGCCGAACAATACCAGCCCGTTGTTGTCATGCAGGCGGGTACCCGCGTCGAGCTAGTCTTTATTGCCGGGGTGTCGCTTGAGCCCGATAATGCGATCAAAGCAACCATACGGGTAGGAAGCGATGAATAAATTGAAAAACCATGCTCTTAATATTAAGCGGCTCGTCCTTACCGGCACTCGCCGACAAACAGGGTTCCTCACGTCCCTCTTTATTTACGGTCTCTTTTTGTTGGCATCGTCGCCGGTTCTTGCCGGGGATATCGAAACCCTCCGCGAAATTCTCAAGACTAGTCTGCCCAATACGGAAATCAGGCACCTGCGTGAATCGCCTGTTCCGGGATTATTCGAAATGCTGGCGAACGAAAACCTCATGTATGTGGACCGGGACGGCAATCATCTGATTTTCGGCCCCATTTACGATCTGAGCACATACAAAGACCTGTCAGCCGAGCGGCTTGCCGAGCTGGACCAGGCACACAGGGAAGAGAAGACGGTCGATATTCCGACATATTTTATCCCCTGGGGTTCACTTCCCAGGGGCGCGGCAATCGTAGAAAATGCCGGCGGCAAGTACAGGCTTGCAATCTTTACCGATATCAACTGTCCGCATTGCAAGCGGCTTGGCAAATTACTCGCGCAAATGCCCGATGTGGAAGTTCACACATATCTGGTTTCATTATGGCCGCAATCCGTCGCTCCCTCAAAAGCGGTTCTTTGTGCACAAGACAAGGTGGCGGCGTTGCACGCCGCATTCGGCAAAACCCCGCCCAATACCGCCGCAAGCTGTGCAAGCGGGGCCCTTGACAGGAACAACGCCTTCGCCTTGTTCCATGAGTTTACAGGAACACCCTTTCTGGTTCGCTCCGACGGCAGGACACTGTCCGGGGTCCGCAGCAGGGCGTTTCTTCTCGACTGGCTGAAGAAGGCAAAGCATTGATCCTCCGACTTTCCGCCGCCCTGTCCATTCTGATCCTTTCCGGCTGCTCTTTCCTGAACGCCAACGTGTTGGACGAATGGAAATGCCCGGCACAGTTCGGGCGGTTATGCGTAACCATTGACGAGGCCGATACGCTTTCCGGCAATAACACGGGTTCCCCCGGCGGCGCACCCGCAAGCCCGGTCGTGGAAGAAGCGGTCCTTTTGCCGCAAACCGGCGATGACGCGCAGGAAGAAATTGCTTCACCGCCGCTAACCGTAGATGGACCACCCGCTCCGGCCATCCGTGTCCGTCGTCCGGAGATACTGGCCCGCGTCTGGTTCTATCCGTTCGTCGATGAGACAAACCATTATCACGAAGGCGCATTCGTGCATGTGGTCATGCGGCCTGCGGATTGGCAAACCGGG
>JAAEPZ010000303.1 GCA_024231955.1 bacterium
CAAGGAAAACTGGCTCAACAGCTATTTCAGGCCCGCCCCGGAGCCCACCACCGCCGTGGTCATGGTCGTCGAAGGAGTTGCTTAGTTACTAAGGGGAACAAAACGCACCCGACATAAATCGCACTGGGAGCGCCGGCTTCCAGCCGGCTCGTCGCCGAAGCCTTGCGCGTCAAGAAAGTCCTCGATCGCGCTGGGAGCGCCGGCTTCCAGCCGGCTCGTGGCCAAAGCGTTGAGCGTCAAGAAGTCCCTCGATCGCGCTGGGAGCGCCGGCTTCCAGCCGGCCCGGGGGGGGGACGAAGTTCCCCTCACGACGCGAAGCGTCGCTGCGTGGGCCTCGCCCACGAGCCGGCTGGAAGCCGGCGCTCCCAGCGCGAGCGAGGTCGTTGGTACGCGCTACGCTTGGCCCACGAGCCGGCTGGAAGCCGGCGCTCCCAGCGCGATTTACTTTCGTTTATGTCGGGTGCATTTTGTTCCCCTTAGTAAGGGCGTCTCGACGTCCAAAACCCCCGGAACGACATTTTTGCGGAGCACAGGGCCCGGACGCCCCCAGAAGTGCCCGGATGGCATTTTTGCGGAGCACAACAGCTGTTGCTAATGTTCTTCCAATATTTCGTCTTTCGTATCCACTTCAATGACGAGAGGTCCCAATAGAGGGAATACTTTTTGCACCGGCCTCCATTCGTCACATGACTGCGCCAGACATGAATCTGCGTCATAGTTCTCGCTTGTGTGTAAAGTGCGATGGGGAATTGGAAGATAGAAACGATTAGCGCCCGCATGAAGCTTACACCTTAATCGGATGGTGTATTCAAGCGTGGCGTTAGGCTCAAGAGAAACAAACCACTCCATCCTTGTGAGAGGAGATGGTGACTGATAAGGGGAGTCCATTCCGCAAAAAATGCCATCTCCGGTTCGACCTCGTGCGAATAAGTGGATAGTTGATTCGGGAACTCGTGAGTAGTCCATAACACAGATTGAGGTCAAACTCAGATTGACTACCTCTACTGTCACCCTTACCTCAGCCGCGGTATCCGACAACCGTTTCGGCGTTCGCACGCAGAATCGAAGTTCGTAGAATTCTTGCAGGCAATACTCTTCTATGACCTCGCACTCACCAGACGATGACGCAACAAGAGAAAACAAACATATCGACATTAGCCAACAGCTCGAAATAAAGGCATGATTTCCCTGGTTGGCGTTTCTTACGCGCTGAAGCAGTCGCTCTGGCATCGTTTCTTCTCCTATTAGCCCCCCTTCAGCCTCGCGAAGTGAGGTTGACACCTTCCCTTGAACCACGAATTCGATCAAATCCTTTAGAATTGGGATCATTGCAGTCACCTCCATTGCCTAGTAGTATAGCATGGCCACCGCCGCCGCGTTGTCATCCTGAACGAAATAGCGCCCCGCGGGCAGCGCGCGCAGGCTGCACGCCCCGGACGACGTTTGCGGAGCACAGGATGATGTTCTTGTGAATCACAACACCTACGTAGCTAGCTGAGTGCCTGTTCGAGACCGGCCAGAAATGTGCGCAGTCGGTGCCTTACCTCGCGGCTGAGCGACGGTCTGGCGCCTTGAAGCTGCTGTGACTGCCAGCGTAAGGCCATCAGGATCTCCGAAGCAGTGAAGCCTCCTGCGATTGCCTCCTCGATCCTTCTCGCCCAATCTTCTAAGCCTTCATCTGCCAGAAGGCGGGACAGCTGGTGCGCTTCCTCGTAGTAGTCCCGACCCGCCATCGTCACCCACTCCCGTTACCCAAGTGGGACAAGCTGCGGAGCGTAACCCCGCCCGGCGGCACCACCACCTCGCTTCCACCGCTGACGTTTGTACCAATCCCTGGCGCTTGGCGTGTCACAAATGGCGTCCCCGGTTTCAGACTTGCCCATTCGACCGCAGTCGCGATTCTGGATATTTTCGGCCGGGATACCATACCGCGAGCGAAGCCCGGTCTCGACGCGTGCCCACGGCGGACGCTCTGAGCGGGCACGGCGGCGCCCAGAAGGGCCCGTACGAGATTTTTACGGATCACAGCCGCAGACCCCGAGCGACAATTCGAGGCGCACAACAGATTGATTAGCGAAAGTGCCAACGTTTGCCGTCGCTTTCAAGAAAGTGTTCACCATCTCTTAGGAGAACGGAACCCGGTTCGAGCCGTTCGCCGTAGAATCTCAGCCGATCGTCTTTGAGCGGATTTGTAAATCTCTCAATCCTACACTCCAAATCGTGGCATCGAACAAGAACGGAAAGAGGGCCACCTGATGAGTCGCCCGTAACTAGCCAACCATTTTTCATTATCCATGCTCTGCTCAGAGCAAAGCGGGAGGCTTCCAAAAGCACTTGGAGGTTATTGGCGCCGTAAATCATCCTATATTTGCGGCTCGGGGCGAGAGGATCGAGAACTCTTAGCCCACTACGGATACAGACGATTAGGACTAAAGAAAAATCACTCGAAGGAACCAGGATCGAGTCACGGCCTTTCCCACATGGCGTCAAGGACCAGAGAGTATCAGCAGTAGCCCTGCTAACCGCGAGAATCCGACCACATTTCTGCCAGAGGACAAGCTCCTCCTTGATTGGCAACGGATAGTCCCGCATACTCAGGCACGCTGGGGACGGGGCTTGCATTTTGAAGGTTTTTCCCGAGAAGTCATCAAAAAACTCAAATTGCGATCTGGTTTCAAAGGGTCCGACTCTGACCAATCCACTTCGCGGCTGAGCACGCTCAGAGTAGGATTCATACCCATGAGTTCGCTTCAGCAGTCTTTCTTCGTAGGCGATGAGATCAAACGTCTGATGCCGCTCTGGCTGTAGGAATGTGACCGAGTGACCCCAGAGAGCAATCGGTTGTACGCAGGTCTCGGCGGTGACGATAGCAACTGGCTTAGAGTGTCCCTCAAGCGATTGCCACAGCTTCAGAATACCGCAATGCACAGAGACGACACCACTCGGCAATGCAACGACATGATCGGCCGAC
>JAAEPZ010000304.1 GCA_024231955.1 bacterium
CCCAGAACCGGGCCGGTGGCGTGCCGGGAGACTCCTGACGAGCTGTCTCGCCGTGTCGTTTGGCGGTGTGGCGGTGGCTACGGAGAGGATGTCGGACAGTTGGTATGGCGGTAATAAGACGTATCCCGACCATGGAAGAGGCGCAAAGGCACCCTGACCCGGCTCCTGAGTGTTTACGGCCGTAAACACTCGCGACTGCTAATCTCCCGCCTGCTCCAGCGGTTCGTGACCGGTGCGACCGTCACCTCGGGCGTCGGGGCGCCTTCGAAGCCGCGAACGAATAGCAGGAACCATGGCGGTAACAACGAAGTAACGATAGCGATGGGCCATATTTCTACGAATGGGAACGACCTCGATCGTGCTGGAAGCCGGCGCTCGTAGACCCTGCCCTATATGGTGCCCGGTAGACCCTGCCCTATATGGTGCCTATTGCCCTCCCTAACACGGAGGTGGAGCGCCGGCCGGCGGTGGAAGGCGGCCGCACTCGGTCTTTCTCGGCTTGACGTCCTGGCACTTCCTCGAGCCATCGAAGTCGCAGCAGCCCGGCGTAACACAGCCCGTGTAGCTGTTGGGTGCTAAGGTGAGCACGCACTCCCCGTTCTGCTCGGCCGCCGTGATGCTTGCTATCCGGTATGTCTCGATGCCGATACCGTACCAGGCCGGCCCCCAGCCGGTGATGCAGCAGGACTCGTTGATGTGGACCTGAGCCCCGGAGTTGTCCGGGTTGTTGTTCCCGGGCTTGCCGATGTCCTTGCCAACCGGCAGGTCGGGCTGTTGGGACCAGTACCAGAAGTTGACCTGGATACCGAGACCGGCCGGGTTTCCCAGGTCAAGAGAGTAGGGCCCGCTCTTGCCGTCGGGAAGATCTTTCTTGTCCGGGTTGAAGATCGTCACGGTACTCGTCGCGTAGGTACAGGTCGGGGCGCTGCTCTTGGTGATCTGGTTGTCGATGTAGAGCTGCATAACCTGGGCGGATCCGTCACTCGTCTCGAGCTTGGCTGTACCGGAGTCGTGCTCCCCATCTTCTGCAGCAGTGAGGGATTCAGTGGGCTCAGGGGGGGTATTGCTGGTGCAGGCGACAGCAAACCACAGGGCAGGGATCAGCAGGCAGAGTATCGGCAATAAGACCACACGCTTCTTCTCGGGCATGGCTTCCTCCTCTTCCTTGCCTCGGAGCCGCGGCTCAGCTTGGCGGCCCGGCGGCGATGGTGCAGTGGGCGATATCGATGTTGCTCGTCTGGCAGTCATCTTCTCCGGTCTTCAACTGCGATCTCTTTTGGTAGTATAGCACAAAGCGCGGCCGGCCGCAGAGAGCGCCGGCCGGGGCTGCCGGGGGCAGCCTGCGCCGGGACGTGGTCTGGGGTTGGATCATAGGACGGATCCTACCTCACCGACCGCCGGAGTCGGCCGGTTCAGGTAGCCGAACATGCCCTCGCTGGCGTCGGGCTGGCAGGTGGCGCCGCTGCAGCCGGAGTGCAGCCCACCACGGTGCCTCCTGCGGTACAATGGCGGAGCACGAGGAGACACCGATGCCGAGCCCCACCCTGGACCGTAACGATACTGCCGCCGCCAGCCTGCGTGCCCGCACTCGCCGTCACGATCACGCGTCGGCGCAAGAGGCTCGCGCTATCCTCCAAGGACCCCTAACCGTTGGCAGGTTCGGATCAACCGTCACTCCGATTGCCTGAGCCAACAGCGGAGAGATGCCATGCCGGAGCAGACCGTCACCTTTCAGCAGGCCCTCGAGACCATCGAGGCTCTGCCAGGCTATCAGCAAGATGACCTCATGGAGATCATCCGGCGCCGCAGACGTGAGCAGAGAAGGGACTCGATCGCAACTCGGATCAGCGAGGCAAAACAGGCGTATGCCCGTGGCGAGGTCAGCCGGGGAACCGTCCAGGACTTCATGCGCGGCATCCCAGAATGAGAACGATCGTCTGGGACAAGCCCGCGGCCAGATCTTTCAGGCGGACCGTCAAGAAGAATCCTGCCTTGAGAGACGCCATCAAAGAAACCCTCGAGCTGCTGGCCGAGGATCCGTTCGACCCTCGTTTGGAGACCCATAAGCTCAAGGGAAAGTTGGCGGGTTCCTGGGCTTGCAGTGTGGGCTACGACATGCGAATCATTTTCGATTTTGTCAAGAATACGCCGCCGGGAGAGGATGAGATTCTCTTGATCGAAATCGGGGCGCACGGCGAGGTCTATTGACTGGGGGGGGCATTTACATTTATATCTCACGCAGTCTCAGCTAGATACGCATTGAAATTTGCCGTCCACTCGCCCCTCTTCGAGGAAGCGTTGCGCATGACAACTAGCCTATTTCCAGTAAATTAACGACTGGCTGAGGAATCATGGGGTACGCCTCGATTTCCCGGTCATGCTGCGCCACTTTGCGGGCCAGCTCTTCGTTGGTAGCCAGGACTTGGCGAAGGCGCACGAAGGTGCGCATGATCGCCACCTTCACCTGCACCGCCTGCTTGGAGCGTAGGACAGAGGAGAGCATGGCCACGCCCTGCTCGGTGAAGGCCCGCGGTGCGTGGCGGCGGCCGCCCCAACTTGAGATCGCAATTTGCGATCTCAAGTTGGCTCGCGGAAGATCTCTTCGGCCGTCGCGACGTTGCCCGCCCGCGTCAGCCATCGCCGCAGGACGTCCGCGTCCTTGCACGTGAGGATGCGTTCACGGACCTCGTCCGGGACGTCGAGGTTGCGTCCCTCGAGCACGGTGACGACCGACAACGCCATGCCGTCCACCCTGCCCGCCTCGAGTCCGGCCTCGAGGACGGCTTCCAGGTTCTCGAAGCCTTTGCGCTGCAGCAGGTTGCGCAACTGCACGTCATGGGCCGCGTCGCGCTTGAAGAACGCCATCACCGGCAGCGGG
>JAAEPZ010000305.1 GCA_024231955.1 bacterium
CTCGAGGCGCTCGACGAAGCGCCCGTGGGTGATTTGTGCCTGCTCGAAGGACCAACAGGCCGCTTTTACCGCTCCAGGCCCCCACCGCGGCCCTTGTTTTCCGGATTTCGCCGCTCTTGCCCTCGTCCGTTCGGCTCAGAGGGCTTTTCCAGGGGGTTGAGATCCCCTTTGGCCCCGGCATGAGGTATCTAACTCACTGTTCTCAGGAGAGTTGACACAATTATCGCCAGGGTGGCGCAAGATGATCGTGGAGCGTTTTAATAGCATATATAAGGCGCTAGAAACGCGTGAGTTAGATATTTTATTGCCAGAGGCAGCCAGGCGGCCCCATGACCCATTGTCAACTTATATAACTACCTGTGATAACTTGGTTTGCGAAACGTCAGGCACCTTAAAGGGCACCTTAAAGGGCACCTTAAAGGGGGCCGAGCTGACGGCGGCCGACGAGCTGCGCTCGGAGTTCACCAGCCGGCAGGAGGGCCTTTCGGAAGCCCCGGCGGGCCCTGCTGGCGCGGCGGCTACGCGGCCGGTCGAAGAAGGCGTAGCCGGTGGAGGGCTGTTGATCGAGGGAGGCGATCGCGCTGGGAGCGCCGGCTTCCAGCCGGAACGTCAGCAAACTGAACGTATGCCTCCAGCGTATTTCTTACCACGACTTGTACCTGCAGCACAATCGCGCTGGCAGCGCCGGCTGCCAACCGCCACGTGGCCAAAG
>JAAEPZ010000306.1 GCA_024231955.1 bacterium
TCCGATCTCGAACGCGGCACGCGCGTCACCGTCCGCGTGCCGCTCCGGCCTTTGTTCCCACAGGCGGAAGGAGACTGGGCCGAAACACGCGGGCTGCGCGTCCTGTTGGTAGACGACCACCCCTTGTTCCTGGAAGGATTGAGCACCATGTTGAGCGCGCGCGACGTCCAAGTCGTGGGGACCGCGCGCGATGGCCTACAAGCCCAGGTGTTGGCCCTGCAACTGCGCCCCGACGTGATCCTGATGGACGTCCAGATGCCGCGCTGCGACGGTGTAAAGGCGACGCGCCAGATATTGGCCCAGCTCCCCGACGTGAAAATCGTCATGCTAACAGTAGCCGCGGACGACGACACTCTGTTCGCCGCGCTCAAAGCCGGTGCGTCCGGCTATATGCTCAAAGGTCTGGACATCGCGGCGCTGTTCAATATGCTGGCCGAGTTGATGCGCGAGCAGGTCGTGCTCGCGCCGGGCCTGGCTGCCCGCGTACTGGCCGAGTTTGCGGGCGGCTCCTCTCCCAAAGCGCCCGCCCTGTCCGAGGGAAAGGATATTGACGCAACGGACGATGCACCGCCCGCCGCAGATTCATCCCAACCATTGACCCCGCGCCAGATCGAGGTGTTACGCTTGATCGCGCAGGGCATCACCTACAAAGAGGTCGGCGCAGTCCTGTACATCAGCGAGCGCACGGTAAAGTATCACATGGGCCAAATCCTGAAACGCCTGCAACTCAAAAGTCGCGCCCAGGCCATCGCTTATGCGATGCAAGGGGGATTGGGCAAAGAGTAGTATCCATTCGCTCCCGCCAGACCTCGGAGGTTTCGGAAAACCTCCGAGGTCTTTTTGCGCGAACAAAAGGCCACATACCCGCCAAATCGCCAGTGGCAGCGGCACAGATGCGCTTGGGGCAGCGCGAGTTCAAGCTAGACTTGAGCGCGGCTATCTTGGCCTGGGTGTGCAAAAGAGGACCACGGATAAAGAAATACACGATGGGTGGGCTTGAATCCCATCGTGTATTTCTCCATCCGAGGTAATCCATCCGCCGCTCGGAAGCTATTTCGTCGTTCACGTCATTCCGAGCGACCGAAGGGAGTCGAGGAATCTCTTGCTGTTGAGCGTAGAAGAGATTCCTCGACTCTGCTGCGCTCCGCTCGGAATGACGAGTGTTCCAAAGTCTCGTTGTAGTACTAGAGACTGTACCTTTCGCCAA
>JAAEPZ010000307.1 GCA_024231955.1 bacterium
AAGCTCCGGTTGAATCTGCCGAACGGAGTACCGGCATCAGGTGCGGAAGTGTTTCTGGTGAATTCCCTGGTAGAGGGTAAAGACCTCTTCTTCTCGCGAGCCAATGGAGAGGGATGCGTAGAGCCTCCACGCTCGGCAGCCGGCGGGTACCTCCTTGTCAAGCACCCGGCTGCGGCGTTTCTCATTCGGGAGTGGCTGCCTCGCGTCGGGGAATCCGAGCTGAGCTGGGATCTTCCGGCTGCTTCGGACCGTCCGCTGTTGATTCACGTCAAGGACGCTTGGGGAGAGGACGCCGTACCGAACGCTGAACTGGCGCTCTGGGTCGACGGCTGGCGCTTGTCGGGACGCACGCTCGCATGGCTGACGGGAGCACCCGGTAGGGCGGATCGAAACGGTTTCTGGACGGTCACAAACCTACCGCGTGACACGGTGGCTGTTCTTGCCTGGGAGCTCCGCATGAGGGATGAGGCGTACGCGGGTAGGCTGGATTCTCAGGCGGTCGACGTCGAGTACCCCTGGCCGGAGTCGGTTGAGATACACGCCATCCAATGACGGAAACTAAACTGGGCGACGCCTGCTTTTGGTTGCCCCGACATGAGGTGACTACGTAATGAGAGGTGGAGGGAAATTGATGTGGTGCAAGGGCAAGCAGACGAGAACATCGGGTGTGGCTCTCTTGGAACGACGCCGGTGAGAGGTGGGTGAGCGGGGTCCGGGCACGGATAACGAAGGCTGGAGCCGTTCCATCAGCGTGATTTGAGCCCGTCTGCGGGCGGCATGAGATAGCCTGGGGTGAGTCTGCGAACCCCAGGAAAGCCGGCTCCCCAAGACCTCAAGCCCCGGAGGGGCGACATCATTCCCGAACGTCCTCGCCCTGCCGTATACCGCCCCTCTCGGGGCTTTGAAGTTCCGGGGGGGGTGTGTGGCTTCATTCCTGGGGTTCGCAGACTCACCCCAGGCTA
>JAAEPZ010000308.1 GCA_024231955.1 bacterium
ACGCTTCGGCGAGGAGCCGGCTGGAAGCCGGCGCTCCCAGCGCGAGCGAGGACGTTGGTACGCACTACGCTTCACCCACGAGCCGGCTGGAAGCCGGCGCTCCCAGCGCGTTTCGAGGGCGCGGGCGACCGGTTGCGCCCAATGCCTTCTGCGAGAGGGTGAATGGAACCATCCGCCGGGAATGTCTCGACCACGTGATTCCATTGGGTGAAAGGCACCTGCGCCGGATTCTCAACGAATGGGTCGAGCATTACAATCGCGGCCGGCCTCACTCGAGCCTCGGGCCGGGCCTGCCCGAGCCGTCGGCTGAGCTACCGGTACCACTGCAGCCAGAACGACACCGGCTGCCAGACGGTGCGCGCGTCGATCGGAAGCCGGTACTCGGTGGTCTTCACCACGAGTACCGGCTCGATCTGGCTGCCTGAGTTGCCTGTCGCCGATCGCTCACAAGCGGGGCTGTCTCAGCCCAGGTCCAGGTTTATCGCCAACGCCCATCCGAGCTAAATCGCCGGCCTTGGCGACGGGGAAACGTCATGTTCCTGCCTCTGGTTGACGCCCCAGCGGCCATATCGTAGGCTGTGATCGGCCGTAATGGCGGACACAAATGCTCTGGAAGAAGATTTTGCGGAGCACAGCGCTACCAGTAAGTGGCACATCCTTATATTGCGCCTCCTTTTACTCGCCGCGCAGCTGTCGGCGCTTTGTTAGGCATGTCGAGATGCACTCCCCCTTCACTCTTAAAGCCTATTAACTGAAAGGCTCCAGGGCATCTATCCCGCAGCGCTTGCTGGTGCGCAGTTTTACTCACCCTTTTGCCTCCCGCGTCATTCGAAATAGAGGAGCTCGAAATAGAGGAGCTCATCTAAAGGGATGTGCGCCGTCGAACTGTTCTTGGATACCATATTCCGGTGCTCGTCTAGATCGTCGATTTGAATCGGGTCGACAGCCTTCAAGAGCGGTCTCTGTCCTGCCAAAACGTGAGGCAGAGGCCTTCCTCCTTAAATAGGTCAGGTGCGATCTCGAAACGGTAGCTTCGTTCTGGAAATCTCGCCCGTAAGGCTGTACCCCAGAAGTGCTCGAGTACTTGCCCGAAGGCTTTGATAAGCTCCTCGTGGTGAACCGCTTCGTCGGCTGCGCAAAGAAAGAACTCAGCGAGATTGATCGTATTGAAGTACCGCTCTACCGTTACTGGATCGTCTCCAAACGGTGTGCTCAGAGAAACTTCCTGCAGGCGCTCGGCAACATAGCGGTCCCAAAACAAGTGGCCCCCTACTTCATAAAACTCGGGATCGAGGTATCCGGCGAGTCCCAGAATCTGCTCAAGTCCGACATGATTGGCCACCCACTCGGGAAACGTAGCCGCCGCCGTCCCCGAAGGGAACTTCAGCATAACGTCCACCTTGACATTTCCGTGATACGTCCTCATCATAACCCTACTCCATCGAGCACAGCTTGAGGCACCTCCGTGAATTTGAGCTCTGACCCGGTTCGCGGAAACCATTGGCCGCTTGGCGCCCGATTCCACTGAAACACCTTGATACGGCTCGCTGAGATGTCGTACAAAAGCCTGCCTTCTGGCCCATAGACGAGCGCATGGCCCCCTTCCGTGAGTGTGTAACTGTTCGCCGGGCCGGTCAGCGACCGTCCTGCACCGCTTCGGCCGGTCGCAACCGTCCCTGGATTCCTTCTTAGCCCCTGGAAAGCACGCAGGTCAAGCACTGTACCCGCAGAGTTCGTAAGGAACCGTGTTGGATTCGTCCCAGCCCTTGGGAAAAGTTGGCCCCCAATGACGCTCCTACCACCTGGATCTCCCACCGGACCAATGAGCGCCCTTGGGCCTCCTCGTGGGACTATTTGTCCCCCAATGATGTTGCTGCCACCAGGGTCACCCGCCGGGCCGATGAGGGCTCTTGGTGCAGTGTTTGGGATTGGAGTCTGCCCGCCAGTTGTGATCAGCTCCGTTTCTACCACTGGCGGATTAGACTTCGCGAATCGACCAGGTATGAGGCCAATGCTCAGACCCGTTACCACCATGCCGCCTAGCTCTTCTCGATTCGCTGGCTCAAGCGCACCGAAAGCCCTGAAATCGTGAACCGCAGGGTTCTTTCCGGACGCCAGGCCGCCCAATGTGGCGAAGAACGTCGGAAAGAACTTGAGAACGCCCATACCGAAGCTCTTCAGGGTACGCTTCAACTCCGCGGTCAGCGCTGCCCGTTCTTCCGGGGTCAGCCGGCTACCGGCAAGGTGGCGGCCGATCTCCATGGCGGACTCTGCGCTCCGATCCACCCGTGGGCCTTCGTGAAGTCCGAGTGGGTCCGCGTTGGTGAATGGGCTGTATCCGGCGAATTGATACATCGACGGCCCATCGGCGTATCCTAATGGATCCGCCGTAATGAGCCTCCCAAGCTCCGGATCAAAGTAGCGGTTACGGAAGTAGTAGAAACCGGTTTCCAGGTCGAAGGGCCGACCGTGAAAAGTAAAACGATTGACCAAGGATTCGAGATCTACGAGGCGGGGATCCGGACGAGAGTAGATCTCCGTGTTATCTATTCCCTCCTCGACGCTGACCGCCGGCTCGAACGGTTCCTCCAACCCTTTACCCGCAAGGTCGAAAGGCGCCCCCCCATCAATCCGCAATGTATGCTCGCCCGTCGGCAACGGCACTTCCGAACGGACGGTGTAGGTATCATCCTCGAGCGTCCAGCTGATTATACCACCGTCGACCAGGAAAGCCGCCCCGACCAGCGCCATATCGGGCTCTTCGGAAAGCGTTACTTCCAGGTGCCCATCCCGCAGGACGACTTCATCGACCGCAGGCGCGGCCTCGTCCACTAGAATGACCCGGGCCGCACCCTCTTCCGGCCAGGTAAACGTCTGCTTAAACGCCTCGGGAAGCTCGTTCAGAGAGAGATCACGCACCGCAGGCGGACTCAGAGTAAGCTGGACCTCGGTACCCGGAGCCGGAGGATCGGTCGCGGTGATGATCAACCGCCGACGCGCCTGCCGGCCATCCTGAATCGGCTGATGTACCGTGATCGGCACCAGC
>JAAEPZ010000309.1 GCA_024231955.1 bacterium
AACATTGCCTCACCTCGGCCTGTGGGATAGCCTTATTATACCGTACTCGCATGTGTGCGTAAAGTCCCACCTTTTTTCAGGGGAGTCATTTATGGCAAGCTAGGCGATGGCACGACAACCGAGCAGCACGTCCCTGTACAGGTGAGTGGTCTTATGGAGGTCACCGCGATGGCAGCGGGCCAGGCACATAGTCTGGCGCTCAAATCCGACGGCACGGTTTGGGCCTGGGGCAATAACGCATTTGGCCAACTAGGCGATGGCACGACAACCGATCGGCACACCCCCGTTCAGGTGAGTGGTCTCGCCGGGATCACCGCGATTGCAGGAGGCTACTTCCATAGTCTGGCGCTCAAGTCTGACGGCACGGTTTGGGCTTGGGGCAATAACGCGCATGGCGAGCTAGGCGATGGCACGACGACCAATCGGCACATCCCTGTTCAGGTGAGTGGTCTCACCGGGGTCACTGCGATTGCAGGAGGTCAGTACCACAGTCTGGCGCTCAAGTCCGACGGCACGGTTTGGGCTTGGGGCAATAACTACACTGGTCAGCTAGGAGATGGCACGACAACCGATCGGTACACCCCCGTTCAGGTGAGTGGTCTCACCGGGGTCACCGCGATTGCAGGAGGCTACTTCCATAGTCTGGCGCTCAAGTCCGACGGCACGGTTTGGGCTTGGGGTGATAACGACAATGGCGAGCTAGGAGATGGCACGACAACCATTCGGCTCACCCCTGTTCAGGTGAGTAGTCTCACCGGGGTAATCGCGATTGCAGGAGGCAGCAATCATCACGGTCTGGCACTCAAGTCCGACGGCACAGTTTGGGCTTGGGGCTACAACGCATATGGCCAGCTAGGCGATGGCACAACAACCAGTCGGTCCAGCCCTGTTCAGGTGAGTGGTCTCACCGGGGTCACCGTGATTGCAGGGGGTAGCGTCCACAGTCTGGCACTCAAATCCGACGGCACGGTTTGGGCTTGGGGTAAGAACGGGTATGGCCAGCTAGGCGATGGCACGACGACCGACCGGTCCCTCCCTGCGCAGGTGAGTGGCCTTACCGGAGTCATCGCGATTGCAGCGGGTGGCTATCACAATCTGGCCCTCAAAGCCACGCTTGCTCTCATCACCAATCTCACCGCGAGCCCAGGCAGCCCCGAAGTCTACCCTGGAGACCCCGTCTCCGTAGACCTGGACATCCAGGGAGCCAACGACCTCTACGCAGCCCAGGCCACCTGCACCGTTGACCCGGCCATCCTTGAGCCACAAAGCGGTGTCTTTGGCGGTTTCTTCGACCCCATCAACCGGATCGTCGCCGCCAACGAAGTGGACGCTGTCGCCGGCACCTGGTTCGGCGCCATCAGCCAGCAGAACCCGGCAGGGCCGCTCTCCGGTAATGGCCTCTTTGCCACAATCACCTACGAAGCCTTGATCCCCGGCATCACCGCCATCACCTGCGACCCGCTCTTCTCCGACCGTGACGGCTTTACGCAGACTGTCACCTTCACCGGAGCCAGCGTCACCGTGCTGCCCTTCGGCACCATCAGCGGCACGGCCACCTACCAGGGCCGTCTCGACCACGCGGGCATCGCAGTCGCGGCTACGGGCATCGTTACCAGCACAGACACGACGGACAGCGCCGGGGCCTTCGCGCTCGGCCAACTAAAGGCCCACACCTACACGGTCGAGGCCGACGCGGCCAGTTACCTGCCCAGTTGCGCCGCCAACGTCGTCGTGGCC
>JAAEPZ010000310.1 GCA_024231955.1 bacterium
CTTCGGGGCTGTGCAGTTACATTTAATCTACGAAATCCGTGGCATGCGGGGGTTGCGAATTTATGGACAGATGTACTACGATGACGAACACCGCGTCATCAGCCAGGACGACGCCCGGGACGACAATCTGCCGCTGCGCTTCGCCTACAGCGGGAATGAAAGCAGCGGCGAACTGACCGCCACAGTCACCACACGCACCGGCGAAACCAGAACCTATGTGCATGACGCGCAGTTCCGCCTGCTCAGTTCCGAAGATGAACTCGGCGGCAAAATCAGCCATGTTTACAATGCGGCAGGCAGACGCGCGCGCCTCACCGACGCCAACGGCCACAGCCGCTCTTTTGAATATGACCCGCAAGGCAATCTGGCCAGAATCACCGACGAAGCCGGACAGCAGACCCGGATGCGTTATGACATTGAAGGCAACCTCGTCGAAGTGGAAAACGCCCTGCACAAGCTCCTGAAACTGGAATATAACGCAGATAACCATCTGAGCAAAATCACTGACCCCTTGCAAAACCAGACCGTGTACACCTATGACGCGCATGGCCGGTTGGAGACCGTCACCCGGCCGCGCCAGGGGGTCACCCGTTACGAATACACGGAAACCGCCCCGTCCGGCGGGCAAACGGCGCAATACGCCCGGCCCCGGCGCATCACCGGCCCGGAAAACGTCCGTTATATCCTCTCCTATGACGCCGCCGGCCGCCTGACCGAAATCCGCGACGCCCGGGACAACCCGATAACCCTCAAATACGACGGCATCGACCGCATCATCGCGCTGACCGACGCCCTCGGCCACAGCATGCGTTTCGCTTACAACAGCCGCGACCGGCTCACCCGACTCATCGATCCCAACTATAACATCACCCGTTTCCGTTACGACGACAACGGCAATCTCATTCGCCTGATCAACGCGCTCAGGCAGAAAACCGGCTACGAATACGACGGCGCGGATCGCCTCATTGCCGTTGTCGACACCGGCGGACACACCGCCCGGCTGGAACGCGACGCCAAAGGGCGGCTGCAAAAACTCGTCAATCCCCTGCAGGAAACTCTTGAACTGCGCTACGACCCGGACGACAAGCTCACCGGGGTTTTCGACGCCCTGAACAAACGGATTCAAAATATCGAGTACGACGCGCGCGACAATGTCCGCGGCATCACCGACGCCCTCGGCCGCGGCGACTCCTTTGAATACGACGAACTCAGCCGCCTGCACAAGCTGACCGATGCCCTGGAACGCCCTGTGACCTTCGGCTATGACGACCTTGACCGCCTCGTCTCAAGTCTGGATGCGCTTGGCGGCGAAAGCGGCCAGGAATTTGATGCGGACGGCAACCGCACGCAACTCGCTGACCCCGATCAAAACGCTGCCGGCTTTGACCATGACAAACGCGGACGCCTCATCAAAGCCTCCACCGCCGGCGGCGGCACACGCAGCCGCGCCTATGATGACCGCGGCCTGCTCAGTAACAGCCGAAACGGCCGCGGCCAGTCGCGCCGGCACGAATACGACGCAGCCGGACGCCTCACCGGCTTCACCGACCCCGACGGCGCGATCAGTTACACTCTGGATGCCAACGGCAACCTGCGCGAGGTGCGCAACAGCGCCGATAACAGCCGCATCAGCCGCACTTATGACAAACTCAGCCGCGTCACCTCTTACACCGACAGCCGCGGCAATATGTTAGGCTACGAATACGACGCGGCGGGCAACCTCAAAACCCTCGTTTATCCGGACGGGAGGAAAGTCCGTTACGAATACGATGCCGCCCGCCGATTGCGCAAAGTCACTGACTGGGCGCAACGGCAAACCGTGTACCAATACGATCCCAACGGCCGCCCCGTCCTGACCGCCCGGCCCAACGGCACCAGCGCCCGCCGTGTCTATGACGCTGCCGGACAACTGCTGCAGCACAGGGAGCTGGACGCGCAGGGCGGCCTGATCGTCCAATATGACTACAGCTACAACGCCGCCGGTGAAATCATTCGCGAGCAAATCACCCCGGAGCCTCTGCCATGGGCGATGAACCTGCCGCTCTCCATGACTTACACGGATTTCAACCGCCTGGAGACCTGGCGTGACGAAACCGTCGCCTTTGACATGGACGGCAACATGATCCGCGGGCCGCTGAACGGCGCACCGGCGGATTTTATCTTCGATTCCAGGAACCGCCTGATTCAGGCGGGGGACGTGCAATACGCCTATGATGCGGAAAATCACCGCATCGGCGTGACGGAAAACAACGAAACTGCTGCTTATGTGATTAACCCCGAAGCCGTACTCAGTCAGGTTTTAATCAAAACCGCCCCGGACGGGACGCGGACTTATTATGTCTACGGCCTGGGATTGATCGGCGAGCAGACCGGCGGCGAATACACTGCTTATCATTTTGACCTCCGGGGCAGCACCGTTGCTTTGAGTGATGAAGCCGGACAGGTCACGCAGCGCTTCGAGTATTCGCCTTTCGGGGTTCTGACCGGCGGAGACGCGAGCAGAACGCCGTTCCTCTATGCAGGGCGCTACGGAGTCATGACCGATGCCAATGGCCTTTATTACATGCGCGCCAGATATTACAACCCGGAGATCCGGCGGTTTGTGAATCAGGATATTTTAATCGGCAGTGTTGTTGACGGGCAGAGTTTGAATCGGTTTGCTTATGTGAATGGAAAACCGGTTTCGTTTATTGATCCGTTTGGACTGTATGAGGAACGATTTGATGAA
>JAAEPZ010000311.1 GCA_024231955.1 bacterium
CCCTTGCACTACCCCCTCCTTCTAGTGCTGACCACCGGATGGTCGCATAAGAGAGGGTCGAACCCTGGCATGGAGGGCAACCACCTGCATTGGACTCTGCACAAACGAGGGGTTGTCCCTACCCATGCCCCAGCAGTACTCGTACACAGGCCAGTAAGAACATGATGAAGGGTACAACTCCCAAAATGTAACAAAACCAAATGGCTTTGGCGGCAAGGTCTACTCGGTCTTCCCAGTCTCCAAGTCTTTGGCTTGCGCTCCGTTGCCGTCGTCCATCAAAATCTCATCTTGGTTCTTCTCTGCCTCCGTCGCACCCATGTCCATTTCGGTCTCCTCGACTGGATTGGCGGCGAGCGAGGGCGTCGGGTCCTGCGGTTGCGCCACGTCAGGCAACTGCCCTGGCTGCTGCCTGGCCATCGAGTCCGCCAGTTCATCCACAGCGACGTCCAGAATGTCCACGGATCATTGCTGTTTTCTTTCCTGCTCTCTGTCTCTGAAGAATTCGAGATTCTGGACGCGGGCTTGCTCTCGCAGATGGACTCCAGCATTGCGCACGCGGAGTTGATCTGGCCGGATACGCGGCACCATCGGCTCGTCGGTTCTCCCGGTCGGCTGCACCGGCTGCTGCAGCACCGCTCGCACCGTGCCCGCAATTTCGCCTTGCTGCGTGTACCAGTCGGTACCGGCTCTGGCTTCTCTGTCGAGGTGCTCCCATTCGGCTGCGCCCAGGGCCAGACTCTTTGTACCAGTCTGGAACGCCCTCGGTGCGCCCATCGGCGCCGATGGCAAGAAAACGCATGCCGGCATCGGCTGTAAGTCTTGCTGACTGAGCTGGTACTGGATCTGAATCTGACGTGACATTTTGGTCGGCGTCTTCATCGGCGATCGAGACGACGACACTGCAGCATGTTTGTGGCCCGCCTGTGGCGTCGAGGGCTGCTGGAAGCCTCCGTGGCTCAGTCCAGCTTCAGCAGGTGCTGGATGCTCATCGAACCCGCCTTTGCCCTTCTTTTTAGTCGGGACAGCGGTCTGCTTGTCAGTGCTACTCCCTTCACTCGGCATCATCTTCTTCTGCATGGCGTGGCTCTTGTGCCCATGTCGCTGTCGGTCATCAGCTCCCGGACTGGGGCTTTGTTCCCGCAGCCTCTGACTGACCTCGGCAGCAC
>JAAEPZ010000312.1 GCA_024231955.1 bacterium
CAGAGGGAACACGTTGGATGAGATATAGGCACCGTTGCGGTGCTGGGCATGGCCACCCATGCCGCTCACCACGATGCTGGTTCCATACCAGGCGGCGATGTCTTGGAACGAGCTTTGCTCTTCTCGCCAGTACAAGTAGTCAGGAAATGTCGCGGGCATCCGCTGAATGCCCGCTGCGAGGTTGTTACGTTCGAAATGGATGAGTTGCCGCGCCGCGGCAAAGGGAAGATCTCGGAAGTAGATTCCGTGTACAACGGAGAACATGGTAGCAGTCAGGCCGATGCCCACGCCCAGGGCAACGACGGCGATCGCCGTCTCCCCGGGCCGTTTGAGCAGTAGCCGAACCCCGAAACGGAAGTCTTTCAGCACGTTCGTCATTGTCTCGCCCTCTCAGCAAGCTCTCCGTCGAGTAGCGGTTTCCAGTTCATGGATTCTATCGTATCAGGCTGCACCGATATCTCGATACCGTAATGGCACTCCTGTTCCTGGGTGGCGGCCCCCCCTGACCGTGGAGTTCCAGGCCGACCGCAAGATCCTTGCGGCCACGATCGCCGAGGGTCCGGCCGTCGCCAGCGTGACCGGCCTGGGAGGCCCACGCCAAGGTTCTGGAACGGATGCTGGGAATCGCACACCTTGCCCTTGCTGGCTGCCCGGGCAAGCAAGGGCAAACGGTGGTACGCTCCAAGCCCCGGACACCTGAATGAACGACTGTTGGTACGCGCCATCACCAGCCTCGTTTGCCCCGGGGCGAGCGGCCTTGCCACCCAAGCTGTAAGTCCTTTGTTTGCAACAGTTGTGCTAATTCCAAGACCTCTCGTTCGCCGATTCCCGTTGGCCTGCGTCCTCGCCGTCGCCCTCAGCGGCTGCCCGGCACCGGACCAGGAGCCGACC
>JAAEPZ010000313.1 GCA_024231955.1 bacterium
CCGGGCCAGGCGATTGGCCGCTTCGATGTCCTCCAGGGTTACCTCAATATACTGCACCGGCTGGTCATGATGGGTAACCGACTGAAGGGGCCGTTGGAACTGATGCAGCAGCGATGTGCTGCGGATGAGGGTCAGGTACTTCAAATGGTCCCGCCGCGTCCGCAGCCGGTTATCCAGGAACGTGAGCTGGGTGGCGTACGGGTTGACCACGTCCAGGGGCTGCAGCAGCCGCTGGGCATTCTGATGCACCCTGACCAAGCGGTCGCGCTCCCGCTTTCCCAGCAGCCCATCGAGGGTCTCCGCTGCCCGCTGGTGCCGGTGAATTGCCTGGGTCTGATCCCTCGCTTCATCCACGGTCAGCACCAGACTCCGGTTCTGCAATTCCTCATTCACCTCCACCGCCGTGGTGGTGAGTATGATCTGGACGGGGCCGTTTACCTGATACTGGTGGGTCGTCAGACGACCGGTTTTCGGGTCCTTGCCCGTAGAGGCAATGCGCAGGTGTTTCTCACTTTGAATGGTCCGGATGGCATAGCCGGCCCGTTCCACACCGACCTCCTCGGAGATGGCCAGGATCTTATGGGCCAACTCGGTTTCTCCCATATAGAACAGGCTCTGCCCGGTCATGGCAGTGTATTGCATTTGGTCCTCCTCCGGAACAAATGCCAGTACGGCCTCCATGAGGGAGCTCTTCCCAGCCGCTGACGAGCTCTGGATGATCAGCGCCAGGGGATCGTCGAGTTTTCGGGATACCGTTGCCAGGTAGCCCACCAGCGCATTGGTGGTCTCCCCCACCAGTCCGCATTTCTCGAAGTCGGCTCGAATACGATCCATTAAGAACGGATCGTACAGTAGGTCCAAGGCCTCTTCCCGTTCCCGGTCGGTCAGACTTATTTTGGATTCCCTCGGATGGAGTACCGTGCCGATTGTCGCCTCCTGCAACTCCTCCAGCTTCAGTAACAACTGTCCCACATCCCGTTTGATTACATCACGCGTCTCCCCCAGTTCCTCTGCGACGGTATTGATGAACAGGGTCCGGTGACGGGCACTATAGAGGTCCAGCGTATCGATATGATATCGCTCCCCCACGGAGACCCGAACGTTCACCCGCATCAACTCGAAACTGAGGTTCCGGTTCAGACCGCGCACCCGGTATTCCCGGGTCCCCCTGACCATTTTGATGTCCTCTCCACTTATAGTCACCGG
>JAAEPZ010000314.1 GCA_024231955.1 bacterium
AAGAGGCTGACGAGGACGGCACCTTCCGCCCTCAGCACCCCTTGTTGGGTCGAGATCGGCCGCTGAATCCAACCCTTGATCAGCCGCTGGCCGTGTTCGCTGTCCTCCCAAAAGGTCTGTATCAACGGATTGCGCCAGGTGATGTGACGCCCGCTGCGCCAACCGAGCACACCCATGGCCAGGAGCACCCGTGCTCCCCGATCGTTGACCGTGGGGCTTGTGCCGAGGGTGAGCTGATGGAGCACTCGTGCGGGGTGACAGTCGCGCACATTGAGGTTGGTCAATTCCTCAACTCGCCGGACTGCGGTGCCGATCGGCTCGGGTTCCCTCCGGGCTCGCATACAGGACTTGACTGCGTCGGCCACGGAGTAGTCCGACCCGGCGAGCCGCCCCCTTTGAAGCGATCCGAGGATCGCGTCGACCAGGGCCGGATAACCCTGTGTCTGTTGCCAGAGCGAATCGAGATCGTCCTCTGAGAGGTGCCGGTCCCAGCCCTCGGAGCGCTTCAGCGCGTATCTGCGGAGCTGGTCCTCGTCGAGATCCAGCAAGTGGTAGGAGATGGACACGTTGGGCAGAGGCGAGTACACATGGTCGGTGTCGCGCAACTCGTGAAGGTCGCTCTCGGCCGTAAGGACAAAGGAGAAGTGTTCTTTGTGCTCCTCAAACAGCACTCGCAGGTGGTTTGCGAGGCTGACGGCAGCCCAGGGATGAATGTCGTCGAAGTCATCG
>JAAEPZ010000315.1 GCA_024231955.1 bacterium
GATCAGCAAACCGTCGTGGTGGGATGAGAAGGGAGCCGGCCCCAGGGGGCTGCTGCTGTAGACAGCCGAAACGCGTCAGAAAGCAGAAATCCGCGGCCTGACACCCGGGATTCCAGGCGAGCTGTGATTCATTCGACCGGCTCTATAGCGCTTAGATAGGTGGACCCACCGGTGCCGAGGTAAGCGGTCCCATTGATTGCGAGCAAGTGGGGTAGGATTCTTTCTTTCCAAGTAGGTGTTTTTGCCGAGGAGGGCATGTGTGCTGGGTTCTAGAGGCGCGCTAGAAGGGAGTCGTTCCAGTCGTGCTGAGGGGGGCGGAGACGCTGGACGTCCGGGTGCCGTGCTGTCATGGCGTGGGCCATGCGCTCGCCTGTTTGGTCAGCGTCGAAGCCGCAGTAGAGGGGCAGACCAGGGAGGATGAGATCCGGGAGCCAAGCGGGGTTTGGCCTGGCGCCGGAGGTGGAAATACACAGGTGGCCGGGATGTAGCACCAGGCAACTAATGGCGTCGATGGCCGACTCACAGAGGACGATGCCGGTGTATGATTGGGGTCCGATGCGGAAGTAGCCGCGGTCCTTGCTGGATCCTGGTGCCATGCCACGCCATGATCGGGTACTGGTCCCGCGCAGTTCAGCGCCGACTGGGTTTCTTTTCTTTCCAAGTAGCAGGAAGACGGCATTGGCATATGGGTCGGCATAGAGGTGACCGGCGTTGATAAGGGTGCGCAGGAGACCAGATGGCAGAAGGCGTCGGCGGGCGAGATAACGGCTGACATCCGCCAGGTTGCGGGGAGCAGAGGCCGGCAGGCGCAAGATGGTGGAGGTAGGCGGTTGAACGGCTGCGGGCATATCCGAAGAAGGGAAGTGACTGACAAGCCAGTGGCGTGCATCCTGGAAGCCCAGTGCGTTGAGATGCATGGCCAAATCGATAGCACCGCCCCCGCCGGTATGTCGATTCCAGTTGAAGAACTTCTGGCCGTTGATCGAGATGAGGCCGGGGGCGGTGTGCCACTTGGCTCGATCAATTGGGTCGGGGTGAGCACCGGCCGCGAGCAGGACATCCTTCAAGGGAATGGCCCGGAGGCGATCGGTCCTGTGTTGGAGCTTATTGAGGTTCATCGGTAGGCCCGAGTTTACACCGTAGGCTGCGGCAACCCTTCATGTTGATGACGTGGCTGTTGTCGGTGAGCCGATCGGTGAGGGCGGCGGCGAGGTAGTCGTTTTTGAGGAAGGATCGCCAGTCGTCGAAGCCGAGGTTGGACGTGATAAAGGTGGGCTTCTTGCCGTGTCGTTTCTGCATGAGAGTGAAGAACAGCCCGACCTGAGCCGGTTCAACTTCGATGTATCCCAGTTCGTCGATCAGAAGGCAGTCGTAGGCCATGAACTTTTTGAGTGCCTTGGCCTCTGAGAAGTCCGCGGCGGCGGCGCGCAGCTCGTCGATGAGCTGGTGGAATGGGATGAATCGGCCGGTATGGCCGCGATTGATGGCGTCGATCAGGAAGCCGGTAGCCAGTCCGCTCTTGCCGCAACCCGTGCGTCCGAGCCAGATGATGTTCTGACTGCGGGGCATATAGTCGAAGGCATCGTAGATGGACAGTAGCGCCTTTCTGTCCAGCTTGGGCTGTTGATCGAACGGGTAGGTTTCCATGAGGAGCAGCTCAGGGATATGAGCGCGCTGGAGCCTGCAGAGACGCGCATTCTCCCGTTTGATCTTGTACTCCTGCTTGATGACATAGGTGAGCAGTGCGGCATGAGACATGCGGCGTTTGCTGGCCAGTTTCAGGGTCTGATCCCAGTTGGCCTGCAGTCCTCCGAGCCGTAGGTATTTGAGCATCGTGCTGCGTTCTTCATTCATCGGTCGAGTCCCTTTCTTCTGTGTCCTGTTGTTCATTGAGCATTTGGTCGTAGGCCGAAAAGTCCGGCGGGTCGGTCAGTCGGCCCTCAAGATAGGTGTCCCTGGCACGGAAGGTCTCGTCTATGTCCGCGACTGGCAGTATGAGATCTGACTCGGTGAGAGAGATCCGTGCGATGTTCCTAAGCGTATCGAGGCTGTCGACACGATAGCGCAGAGCCCGCTCGATGGTCTTGATGAACAACGCGGGGGTCATCTGCCGACTCAGCGCGAGTAGACGGCGCAGGAATTGGTGGCGCTGAATGCCCTTGGGCTTGAGGGCGAAGTCCAAGTAGCTGCTGACGATCGGGTCTATGTCTCGAAGACGCTTTTCCTCCTGTTTCGTGGGTTTCTTGCGGTTGTTGGGGTTATGGGGTGGCTTGGGTTCGCCTGGAGGCGCGAACTTCTCGTTCTTGACCCCGTCGGGAGGCAGGGGGTACTCGGCCAGGCACTGTCTTGCCAGGTAGATTTTGAGTTTATCGCTATACTCCAAGATGGTTACATCTTCGCGCTTGGTGCCCGGCACCCAGTAGTAGTTGGCCTCAAAGGATGCGTAGCCGTACTGGTCGGTGCCGCGCCGATGGGGCCGATAGGGTGCAGGCAAATGGGGCGGCAATTCGATCAGATAGGCGCACTCGTGCTCAAATGCCTTGGCCGGAATGATCCTGGCTTTGCTCTGGGCTTTGTTCTCCATCCGTACGGTGGCCCAGTCGAATGCCTGGGCGTTGATGTCCTCCAGACTCTGAAACGTGCGACCGGGCAGGAAGTTGGTCTCAACAGTGTAGAAGCTGCGCTCGTTTCCGGCCTTTCGATTGGGATGGTTCAGGGCGTGGCAGAGGAAATCGAAACCGTACTGCTTGCTGAAGGCCGCCATCTCCGGGACTATCACGGCATTGGCGCCGCTACCCCTCAGGCGCGCCAGATTGGTGTTGTCGATAATGCACAAGGGCGCAGTGTACCCCCAGAAGGTCAGCGCTTCATGCAGGAAGCATTTCATTTTGAAGCGGGTGAAAAAGCGAGAGAACTTCAGATAGCGCCGCTTCGAGTATCGCATGTACAACACGCTGGCGACCAAACGGGTGAGCGTACCGCCCAGTTCGACCTGGTACACGGTGGTATCATGCTGCATCTCGGCGCCGGGTTCATCGGGCTTCTGGTCGCATCGGCTCGTGGGCGGGGTGCTGATGCCCTCTTCGCGCAGCATCCGGGTCAACGTGGAGTAGGTCACTTCGATGCCGCGTTCTTCCACCAACTTCTCGTGCACACGCTGTGCCCGACCGTCGCATTGCTCATAGACTTCTTTGAGCAGTTCAGCGTCAATCCGCTGTTTGTCGCTGCGGGTAGCCCGCGGCATCTCTCCCCCCGCGGCGATAATCCTGCGCACTGTGTTGCGCCCCATTTGCAGGCGCCGTGAAATCTCCCGCACCCCCATGCCCTGTTCATGTAACACGAAAACTGCTTTACGCTTGTCCACATCGATCATGTAATTGCCTCATGGTTTGAAAGAACGCGCCGGCCCGGCTCAGCAGCCCGGCGCTCAACAGATGGGCTTGGGCATGAAACGGCCGATTCCTCAAACGCCGGTCCGTACTCTTGCCCATCACCCGTTGCATGTATTTGCCGACCAGTTCCAAATCCTTGAGCAGCACACGCTCGAACTCGCTGCACCCATCGGCCGACGGCGGGATTTGCCGCATCTGCTCCAGTGGAAGGGCGATGTTGCCGTTGCGGATCTGTTCGGCAAACGAATCCGGTCCGCGGAAATAGCCGTGCGACAGCTGCTCAATCTCACGCACGCTCAACCCCTTGCCGCTCACCGCCACGACGAACTGCTCGATCTCACCCTTCTTAACCCCGTTCATACGCATGAACTGCCGCAGCGTGTACATGTACGGATATACAGGAAAGGATCCCGTCAACAGCTTCTTGCGTACCACCTCGCTCATCTCCGACATCAGCCCCAGTCGCATGCTCACCCACGACTTGCTCCTCGATAGCGCTTCGGCGATGTCTGCAACGCTCATGCTATGCGAGTGCTTCAGCTCCTCAATGAACGCGGCCTGCTCCATGATCGACAGCGCCTTGTTGTTCGACACACGCAACAACGCCATGATCCCCGCGGCCGCCTCCTGGCCCAACGACGTGTACGGTGCGGTATGCATCCCCAGCTTGCATGCACACCGATAGCGCTTGAACCCATTGAGCAAGATATGCACACCGTCAGCATCCACTCC
>JAAEPZ010000316.1 GCA_024231955.1 bacterium
ACGAACACCAGAGTCCTCGAAAGGGTCACTCATCTTAAAGGAAGACAGATCATGAGAAAAGGCAGACTCCACCAAACCCTCAGGGGCGTTCTCCTCTCCCTGGCCGTTGCGCTCATGCCCATGCAAGCGGCAAATGCCTGCTCGTGGGCGATCTATAACGGCGAACGGGATATGGTCATCACCGCGCGCACCATGGACTGGGCGAACGATGTCGAGTCGGATCTCTGGGTTTTCCCGAGGCGCATGCAACGTAACGGCGCTGCTGGACCCAAGTCCATTACCTGGGAGTCGGAGTATGGCAGCGTTGTAACCGCGGGGTTCAACGTGGCTACGGCTGACGGCATGAACGAGGAGGGTCTGGTGGCCAGCCTTCTCTATCTTGCGGAATCGAAGTTTCCGCAGGACGGAACCAAGAAATTGTTGTGTATGTCGCTGTGGGCTCAGTACTTCCTCGACAACTACGCCACGGTTGAAGATGCGGCGGAGAAGTGGAAAGAAAAACCACCGTGCGACGTAATCACGACGACGGTACCTGGGCCTGGCGAAAGACCGGGTAAGCTACATCTGGCGATTTCCGACCCAACAGGTGACTCAGCGATCTTCGAGTATGTTGAGGGAAAGCTCGAGATTCATCGCGGCTATCGAGTGATGACCAACTCACCGCCCTATGAGCAGCAACTTACCATCAAGGCCTATTGGGACTCGATCGGTGGTGACGCAATGCTGCCCGGAACCGGTCGCCCGGAGGATCGGCTTGTGCGGGCGTCGCACTACATGGATACGGTTCCGAAGGTATTGGACAAGCAGGAGGCGGTCGCTATTGCCTTCTCGGTGATTCGGAACGTGGCGAAGCCGCGCAGGCTCAAGCCGGAAGGAGGAGAGTTTTCATCGACATACTGGATCACGGTGTCGGATCAAAAGAACAAGGTCTACTACTTTGAATCAACGCGCGATCCAAACGTGATCTGGGTGGACTTGAACCACATTGATTTCGCTGCGGAGAAGCCGACGAAGCTCAAGCTGACCGGCAAAGAAATACGCAATTTATTCGGGGACGTTACCAAAAAATTCCGACCTGCAGAACCCTTCTCCTTTGAGGAGTGCCCCGTGAAGTGCCCCGTAGAGTGCTCCGTGCCGTAATAACGGAGTTCAGCGGGCCGCCGAAGGCAGTCCGCTGGAACGTAGGGTTGGGCGGATACAAGTCGAGGCGCCGAGGCAGGTCCTCCCGCTGGGCGAGCTCAAGGAGCTGGCCGCTTCTGACCGCCCGCGGCGGGATCGGCGTGGTGGAGATCCATGAGCACGTCGATCAAGAGCTCGAAGGGCCGCGTTTGGCTCCCAGAAACGAGGCTCGTTGCGACGGGTCGGTGATGCGGATGCGGAGCGACTCGACGATCGCGAGCGCCGATTCGAGGTGGCGACGGGCCTCGTCGAGGCGTCCGCGGCGCCGTCGACGACCAGGGTCTCCCGGTGCGCCCCGGCTGCCTCGGCGAGATGCCCCTGCCGCGCCGCCACGCATCCGGGGTTGCGCAGGGTGACGGCCTCTCCCCGGCGGTCGCCGGCCCGCCTGCTCACCGGCGAGGCCGTCTGGGAGCCTGGTCGCGCCCTGGGCGAGGTCCCCTTCACCCGCCTGGAGATGGAGATGCCCGACGCCACCCTGCGCCAGGCCCTCTGGGCCGCCCTCTTCTCGCCCTGGGGGCCTTGTACCCGGCACCAGGGCGTGCGAGAATGTCTCCGGGGAGGATGAAGCGTGCCTGACCTCATCGACCGCCATGCCGAGACCGACACGACAACGCTCACCGGAAGCTTGCCGGTGACTGCTCGGCGTCGCGTGGTCGAGCCGGAGGGGACTCCCGGCCGGATCAGCTCAGCCAAGATCCGTGCCGACTCCACCTTGGATCCCCCTGGATCCGGACCTCTTCCGGCGACCCGGCACCGGTGCCACCCGGCCGGCCGGGACCGACGTGGCCGTCAAGGATACGAAGAGCTACCGAAGGTGCTGCCCTGATGAAGATACAGCGAGTCTATATTGACACCTCTGTCATAGGCGGTTGCTTCGATCCCGAATTCGCGCCATGGTCTGCTGCCCTGATGGAGGAGTTTCTCGGTGACGAACTATTCCCTGTTGTCTCCAGGGTCGTTGAAAGAGAGCTTCTTGAAGCGCCGAACAATGTTAAAAAACAGTACGCCGAGCTCTTGAGCCATCGTCATGAACTGCTCGAAGTTACAGAAAGTGCACTTGCACTGGCCAGAGCATATCAAGACCGCAAAATCCTGACTCCCAAGTACTACGACGATGGCCTGCATATCGCTCTGGCAACGGAGGCAGAGGTAGACGTGATGGTCAGCTGGAACTTCAAACACATTGTCCGGTTTCAGAAAATTAAACTCTTCAACGCAGTAAACCTGGAGCATGGCTATAAGCAGCTTCAGATTTACTCACCCCGCGAGGTGGCCAGCCATGAGAAGCGAACGAGAGACGACTCAGCTTGATGTCAACGCGATTGAAATGACGCGCAGGATTCGCGACGCCCACTATGAAGAGCTGAAGAACAAGACGGATCGGCAGAGGATTGATTATTACAACAGAGGGTCCGAGGCCTTGCGCGAGGAACTGAGCTCAGGAATGGGAACCGGGCTGCCAGGGGTCAGTCGTCGTCGACCGCCTCACCGACGAGGCGCGTGACTCCCCTCTCCCGCGCCTCTTTAGTGGCGATCCTCCCGCTGACGTTCCAGATGCGGCGTGTCGATCACCTGGAAGAGAGCCTCGAAGCCGCGCAGCGGCCCCAGGTCAACACCCCGATCTTCGAGCTCTCCTCCTTCCGGAGCCCGGACCTCGGCACCCCTCCGCCCCATCTCCTCACCCTCTCGCCCGATACCGAGTGGATCGGCCTCGCGCTCGCCCTGCCAGGGCCGGAGAGGCCGTCCTACCGAGTCCGGAGCCCCGGACCGCATCCCGGATGGTGCCGGGGCTGGACTCGGAGACGACGGAGAAGGTCCATAACCTCGGGAGAGTGCGAAGTTGACGGAGATCACCCAGGTCCTTGACGCCGCCGCCCGCGGCGACTCCCAGGCCGCAAGACGCTCCTACCCGTGGTCTACGACGAGCTACGCCGTCTCGCCCGGGCCCGGGTCGCGCAGCTCGCCCCTGGTCAGACCCTGCGGCTTTTCGCCTAGATCTGCGACGCCGTCGACCACGCCCACCGCCAGGGCGTCCTCCACCGGGATCTGAAACCCGCGAACATCCTGGTGGAGGAGAGCGGCCAGCCCAAGATCCTGGACTTCGGCATCGCGAAGGCCATCGGCTTGGTCGATCCTGGGAATCTGGGACGGATTCGGCGTCTGGCGGGGAGCCCTGCCCGTGAACGGCAGCGGTGGAATCGGACGCTGCTGCGGGGCGCCCCTGGGATCCCCGGCTGCGCCGGGAGGCTTTGCGGGAGGCGTTCCCGCGGTCGGTGCGAGTGCGGGAGGCGGGGGAGGGCCCGGTGAACTGGTGATTGGGGCAGAAAAAATTTGAAGATTCTTGAGCCGTTATCGGGATGGATTGCGGCTCAAGAGGTAGAGCGGCCTGAGCGGCATAGGAGTAGGGCTGGCGTGCAGCCCGGAAGGCCCCGGTCGCCTGCTGGCGGCGGCTTTGACCCAGACGAAGCGCTTACCCAGAAGATCCAACCAAGAAAGGAGTCACCGAAACACCAGCTCAAAACCCTCACCAACTCTTGCTACCAACTCTTGGACGTCAGATCCAAACTGAACGAACGTTCGGCGACCTACACCGACAGCTCACGAAAAGGATCCTACCATGGCAGCAACAGCAACACCTGCAGCCCCGACCAACGCTTTTGAACACGAAATGCATTGCATAACTCGCCACTGCCACTCCGGCTGCCATTCCGGCACTGCCCAGTCGTTTGTACGGTTCCCTGTCCCCCCACCATCTCCACAACGGCTCGCTGAAATTGCTGATTCATCGAACCTCAGTGATACTATGCCGGACGAGATCAAAAAGCATCTTGGCGACATGGAACGGAATGGTCCCACCGTCGTGGAACAGATGCGGACAGATTCGGTCGAAGAATTGAAAATACTAGATGCAGCCGTCGGGAAAAGCCAACAAGTCAAAGAACAGGCGCAGACTTCTTTTGAACTACAGATCCGTTCACGACAGGATAAACTCATCGCGGATTCCATCAAGGTCGTAACGGCAGGCTCCGACAGATTGATCGAATTTGGGAACAAATATCCAAAATTTCAACCACTGATCTTGAACGCCTGGGACGCCGTCGCAGCTTTCTTCGCGAAAGTCTTTGCGGCAATTAGGGACTGGGTAGTGGACCTAATCAAGAGAATAGCGAAGTGGTTTTGGGACCTCATCGACTGGATCAAGCAGGCTTACTCTGCCGTAGAAGAATGGACCGACGCTACCGTGAAATCCGTCACATCATGGATGCAATTCGCTACTTAGCTCGAGGTTGAGCTTTATTCCTCGACGTTGGACGGTTGGGCCTCCACCGGGCTCAGAACCAATTGGTGAGAGGCGCGGCCTCTCGCCAATTTGGTTCTTGGGTTCTGGTGCAAGTCTTGGTGCTGCCACCGATGTCAGCATCGACGCCCAGTGGAGCGCCAGCGACCAGAAGGCTCGCGATGTCGCGCGTAGGGGGGGACAGCAGGCGTCGCTCGGTCCTTTGGTCATCCATCCGGCTCGCGGCCAAGCTTCCCTCCATGTCTTCGCCTGGGTGACGTCCCTGGTGCCCTTATCTCCCAGAGATGCGTAGTCTCGGAGCGCCCCCCTCTGACTTAACACCTCACTCCCTCGACTATATGGTGCAGCCAACTATATGGTGCCCGACGTGTCACAAATCAAGTAAATTCAGCTGGTTAGGCGGCCAAAAACTACTTTGGAAGCTATTCATTATTTTACTAATAGATTCTCTTTTTAACTCCCGCGTTGCCAGTGAGAAAGGGTTCGCTAATTAGACCCCCAGGTTGCATTGGAAAATCCTTGCTTCATAGGTTGGCCCCTCAGTCCTGGGGGTTGGCTGACGATTCCGTGGTTTCTCCAAGATTCACCAGAAGTGGTCTCTACAGCTCTCAAGAAAATGAATTGGGTGCGGC
>JAAEPZ010000317.1 GCA_024231955.1 bacterium
ATCCCGTTCAAATTGTCTCAGGATTGACCGGATTAAGAAATCCGAAAGTGAATTTTGGGGACGCCCTTAACTTATTAACTTAATGATGGTGAATTGCCTTCGTTTGCATGGCGCTCCCCACAATCCCCGCGCTCGCCCGGCTGGCCGAAGGGCCGGAGATCGGAGGTCCGAAATCCGAGGTCAGAGATCCGAGGTCTGAGGTCGGAGGGGATAGAGGACCGCCTTCAAGTGCTGCGACACGTTACAATGCCTGTTAATGAGCGCGAATGATCGACATAGGCATTTTGTGCTCATTATATCCAAGATGATCGTGATACGAAGTCGGGAGTTTATATCCGCAACGGCCACAAAATTTGGAATTTTCAAAACGAGGGCATTCTGCCGTGGGAAGTAGCTGCTTGGGAACGTCAGACTTTGGAAACGCTATAGGGTCCGAGGTCGCGATGCCGAGCAGGCGCTCAGCGGTCCCAGGGAGGGCAGTGGGCGGGGCGAAAGGCTGGAGTTCGGATGTCTGAGGTCGGGGATCAGGGGGCTGGGAAGGGCTGGTGACCGGAGGCAATGACAAAGGGCGTTAATCGTTGAATCGTTAATTGGGAAGGGCTTAGGGCGAAGGGCGGAGGGCCGTTAATCGTTAAATCGTTGAATCGTTAATTGGTAGGGCCTAAGGCGAAGGGCGGAGGGCTGGAGATCGGAGGTATGAGGACGGAGATCTGAGATCTAAGAGCCGAGATCTGAGGTCTGAGAGCCGAGATGTGAGGTCTGAGACGCGAGATCTGAGGTCTGAAATTCGAGAACTAAGGCGGTGGGGCGATTAGGGAGCCCTGGGGTTTCCGGAAAACTCGAGCCGCTTCTACAAGGGCCGCGCGATACAGGCGTGTCAGCTTTACAGAGAGACCGCCGTTGGGCGGATCGAGGCCGGCGGGCGCCTCCGCGGCCGCCGCTGCCTTGAGGATATCGTCGAGCATCCGGCGCGCTGGACAGGGTCGCCAACCTGACACCTCTGGATCGGGGTGGTAAGCAACTTTTGAAGCAGCGGTAGGGCTTTGTCAGGATTTACGGCATGGAGCCGCAATTGGGAGGGGCGATGCCAGTGGTCCGGTTTGTCGCTGGTCCGGGCCGCCGACCATTCCGCTTCCGGCCGGGGCCGTTTTTCGAGGGGCGGCAACATCTTCAGTGCCGCGGCTTGCCTGAGCCGAAGCCGCGCGTCAGCGGTAGGCGTGTTGTGGAATCCCGCCGATGGCGGTGGTTCACTCCATTGCCGCCTTGGTCGAAGTGTTGGATTTCATCCCGGCATGGCCAGGGCCGCGAACCAGCGGTCCCGGGGAAAAGGCAGGCGGGGGCAATCGCGGTAGACGCGGCGCCGTCCGGGTCAGGCGGGTTCGCCAGCTGCTAAAGCCCCCCTCCGTTATAAATAATCGGGCTTGGCGTCCCGCGCG
>JAAEPZ010000318.1 GCA_024231955.1 bacterium
CTGGCGCAACGACGACTCGCCGTTTGCTCCGGGGAAGCTCGATTTCATCTTTTTCACGAGCGATGTGGCCCGGCTGCGCAAGAGCTTCGTTCTCGACACCGCCACCCTGCCGGCCGCCGAGCTCAAGCGTCGCCGGCTGCGTCGGGCGGACTCGTCCGCGGCCTCGGACCACCTGCCGCTGGTGGCGGATTTCGTTTTTCAGACGGAGCCCTGAGCCTTTGTCCTCAAGTCTCGGCATTGCCAACCGAGTGCCTCTCAAGTAGCATGAGCCACGACGTGGCCTGCAATGGACTGCACGATTCGATCGGTTTCAAGCATGTTACTGACTGGGCCATAACTTAGTCTACACTTTTTAGTTGGCATTTGCCATGCGAGTATCGTGACTTCTGAAGTCAACGAATGGATTTCAAGCCACAACGAAGGCTCCAGCCTTCGTTGTGGGTGCCCGGCCCCTGGGCGCCCTCCGCGCCGATCCAAAAGAGCCGCACCCTATCCATTTGGGGATCCTTATGCAACGCTAGGATCAAGTTATGGTCCTGCCAGTAAACGGCATCCCATGGGATGTCGCTTTAGATGAATGATATGCTGTTTTAAGTTATCTAATTGTCGTTTTACGGTATGGAGTGGTGTCAAAACCGACGGGGACCCCCTGCTCGTCCCGACGACCGCCGTCCCGGGCGGACGCGTGCCTATGGCAAGAGAAATCTCTGTAATAAAGTATTTCAATCCGGGAATTGCCAGTTTCCCAGAGATCTATAGTGAAGGGACTCAGATCCTTCCCGCAAGGGCCTGCGGATGGGGAAAATTCCCCAAAACAAGCGCTAAACAAATCACCGGCTCCGGTGCTCTATACTGGGCATAGGGGGATCGCTCGTCGATGACGACCATGGAATCGGATCACGAGGGACACCGACCCGGGAACCGCATCCGGCCGAGCCTTGGCCGATCGTTAGAGGAGCTGAAGATGGCTGCAAACCGAATTCGCCTGAGACCCCGCAACGTCCGAACTGCGGGGACGCTGCCGGCGCTCCTGCTGGCCGGCTCCCTGACCCTGGCCTCGGATCCGGGATTGCCGGAGACGACGCCGCCCGGCGGCGCGAAGCAGAGCGAGGAGTCGATTCTTGTGGTCTCCTGGCCGCCGAACGGTGCCGTGGTCTCCGCAACGGCCGTGGCTCTGGTGGGCCGGACCAGCAGCGCCACCGAGACGCTGACCGTCGCCGGCGAGCCCGTGGAGCTCCTGGGCCGGGATTTCTTCAAAATCCTGCAGATCGACGACGAAGGCCCCAATGTCTACCAATTGATAGCAACCAGCGC
>JAAEPZ010000319.1 GCA_024231955.1 bacterium
GGCGACGCGAAGGGCGGAGCCGCCTGAAGTCGGTCCAGCATACCAGAGGACTCCGACTGTCTGACATCAGCGCCCATGGGACAGACTAGGCAGATTGCGGGATGGAGGGTTTTTGGCTCATCGTAGCCCTTATGGAGCGAAGATGAGCAAGAAGCCCATGACGACGAAAGCCGAGGCGGAGAAGGCGGTCAAAGATATCCGCCGGGCGACGCGCAAGATCCACAACGCCGAAGAGAAGATCAGGATTGTCTTGACCGGTCTTCGGGGCGAGGACAGCATTGCGGAGCTGTGCCGTCGCGAAGGGATCGCCCAAAGCCTGTATTACAGCTGGTCGAAGGAATTCCTCGAGGCCGGCAAGAAGCGCCTCGCCGGCGACACTGCCCGACAGGCGACCAGTGGCGAGGTCAAGGACCTGCGCGCCGAGGCACTGGCGCTCAAGGAGGTTGTGGCCGACCTCACCCTTGAGAACCGCCTGCTCAAAAAAAACACGAGCGGGGCTGGGGGCGAGCACGCATGAGATATCCAGCGTCCGAGAAGCTCGAGATCATCCGTCTCGTCGAGCAATCCCACCTGCCGGTCCGCCGGACTTTGGTGCAGATCGGGGTCCCGCCGACAACCTTTTACCGGTGGTATGATCGATATGTCGAGCACGGCCCGGAGGGGCTGGAAGACCGTCTCTCACGGCCGTCCAGGGTCTGGAACCGCATCCCCGACGCTGTGCGTGAGCAGATCGTGGAATTGGCGCTCAGCGAGCCGGACCTGTCGCCGCGGGAACTGGCTGTTCGCTTCACGGATACAGAAAAGTATTTCGTGTCAGAAGCTTCCGTGTATCGGCTGCTGAAGTCCTATGACCTGATCACCAGTCCAGCTTATGTGGTGGTCAAGGCCGGGGACGAGTTCAAGGACAAGACCACCCGGCCAAACCAGATGTGGCAGACCGACTTCACCTATCTCAAGGTGACAGGCTGGGGATGGTTCTATCTGTCCACTGTGCTCGATGACTTCTCCCGCTACATCGTTGGCTGGAAGCTGTGCACCAGCATGGCGGCGGACGATGTCAGCGCGACGCTTGATATCGCCCTTGCTGCATCCGGATGTGACAGCGTCACCGTGCTGCACAAGCCCCGGCTGCTCAGCGACAATGGCCCCTGTTACATCGCCGGTGACCTGGCCGAATACCTCGAAGAAAATGGCATGGACCATGTCCGCGGCGCCCCCAATCACCCTCAGACGCAGGGCAAGATCGAGCGCTGGCACCAGACCCTCAAGAACCGCATCCTTCTGGAAAACTACTACCTGCAAAGTGAACTCGAGGCGGCCATCGCGGCCTTTGTCGAGCATTACAACAACCACCGCTATCACGAGAGCCTCGGCAACCTCACACCCGCTGACGTCTACTTCGGGCGCGGGCCGGCCATTCTGGCAGAAAGGGAGAAGATCAAGAAACTGACCATCCAAAGCCGGCGCTTGATCCATCAGCGCCAGGCAGCATAACCTCAACCTACAGAGCCAGAGCCCTCCAGACCAAACTCAGGCCGCCTGTTCCAAATCATTCGACGACGGACA
>JAAEPZ010000320.1 GCA_024231955.1 bacterium
ATGGGATGTAAAGGGAACGGAACACTCAAACGTCGCATGATCCCGTCTCATCTTGATTTCAAGCGCCTCAAACAGGCAGTCACGGTCGAGCAGGTCCTTGCTGACAGGGGCCTGCTCGGCCATCTGCGCAGGCAGGGGGCCAGACTCGTCGGGCCCTGCCCGCTTCACGGTGGCGACAACCCAACCGCCTTCGTCGTTTATGGCACCAAGAATATCTGGCATTGCTTCACCGGGTGCGCTGGCGGCGATGTCGTCGAGATGGCGCGGCGACTTACTGACGGCACCTTCGCCAGTGCTGCGCGCTACCTGGCACGGCTGGCGGGTAGCACCCCGGTCGTCCGAGCCCCTGCCGACCGTCGCCAAAGTCCTCAGCGTTTCCTACCGTTCACCCGGCGGTTGCCTCTGGACCCTACCGCTCCCTTCCTCGTCCGCAAGGGCATTACCCAGCAGACTGCACGGCTCTTCCAGGTCGGTGCTTACAACGGATCAGGCATGCTCTCAGGCTGTATCGGTCTACGCCTCCTCGATCCTGACGGCAAGCCGCTCGGCTATGCTGGCCGACGGCTCGATCCCGTCGAGGTAAATACCCGTGGCAAGTGGGTCTTCCCTCCAAGGCTCCCAAAGAACACGCTGCTCTACGGGTATTTCCAGGCTCGGCATCTCCGTCATCATGGCGTTGTTGTCGTCGAGTGTCCCTGGGGCGTACTCCGCGTCACCCAGCTCGGAATCCCAGCTGTAGCGCTCCTCGGCACGTCCCTTTCGCCAAGGCAGCGACTGCTTCTCCTCAAACTGCCGAAGGTCGTCCTCCTTTTAGATGGGGACCCGGCCGGAAGGCGGGCCACCGCTTCCATCAGTGCTCAGTTGCCAAATACCTTACCCGTCGACTTGCCTGAGGGCCTGGACCCCGACGACCTCACAGACGAAGCTCTGCTTGATATCCTCTCTCAGACCCAGCCTCTTCCTTTCTAACCCGTCCAACGTTCTTGCTTCAACCGACCAGGATGTTGGTCCCAACGAGGTTCGAAAGGCTAGCCCGGTTACCAGGATCGCCTCTTCGCTAACTTCCCCAGCGTCAACCGATCTGACTCGCCAGGAGCGCGCTTCGGCGAGCCCTTGTTCCTCTACTGCCAAACCTGCTCCAACGACCCGCTCCGGGGAGGCGCAACGCAACACCTTGGCAGGTCACTCCTTTTCTGTAATGACATCAAGAGCTGTGATCCCCATGAAGTCCTTGGCGTTGTGGGTGAGCAGCGGTACGGCATGACGAGCAGCGCACGCGGCAATCCACGCGTCATTGGGTGCAATCGGTTTTCCGCTGCGTTTACGTTCGGCAACAAGTCGTCCATAGCAACGGGCGATCTCATGGTCATAGGGAATCACTACAAAGTTGCGCAGCGTTGTTTCGAGTTCACGGCGTTTCTTGCTGCCCCAATTCCTGTTTTCCGCTCCAAAATACATCTCGCCCACCGTCACAAAGGAGATAGCAAGCAGTCGGCCCTGGGTGTGCGGAGCGTACGCTTCAGCCAGCGGGCCTCCCCTCATCAAGTAGGAAACGATACAAGTATCAAGAATGATCCTGACGGCGCTCATGACATCGCGCCTCCGGCCGTGTTTCCATGCCGCAATTCATCAATCGCCTCCTCGAAGCCATCATCTTCTTCGCCAGGCCAAGTGCCGAATAAAGCTCCCACATCCACCATGGGCTTTACGTTCTGCGATTGCGCCAATTCGTCGATGGCCAGCGATCCCCAGAAATCCCGCGAGATCGGCGACCCTTGAGGCA
>JAAEPZ010000321.1 GCA_024231955.1 bacterium
AGCTCGATCGACGTCATCCTGATGTGCAGCCCCAAGCCCGGACCCGAGCCGATTCGCTCCGCCGTTCTCGTGATCGACTCCGGCACGGCGGGAGTCCCCCAGGCACGGGTCGAGCTGTCGGTGATGGCCGAGCGCTGAGCAGACACCAAGTAAACCCTAGCGTTGCATAAGGATCCCCAAATGGGATATGAATGCGGTTCTTTTGGAACGGCACGAGCCTTCGCTGTGGGTACCCGGCCTCTGGTCTCCGACCGTCGTCGTCCCAAAAGAACCGCACCCAATTCTTCTTCTTGAAAGTTGTAGATACCACTTTCGGTGAATCTTGGAGACACCATGGAATCATCAGTCAACCCCCGGAACCAAGGGGTCAGCCGGTGAAGCAAGGATTTTCCAATGCAACCAGGGGGTAAAGAGCACCTTTTATGCCGTCAGCTTGAATAACCGAAGCCGAACGATCTGCAATGCGAGCTGCGGCAGCTCGGGAAAGGACTGGCCCAGGTTGAGGTTCGGGTGGGGCGGCTGCCGGTCGGCCGCCGGCCGAAGGCGGCGCCCGCTACGGCTCGTCGGGACCTGGTCAACGTCGCCGACGTGGGCGGCGCGCCAGGCGGCGGAGCTCGTGGCGTCGCGGGAAGGGGCAGCCCGCCGGGAGGCCGAACGCCGGATCGCGGAGCTGGAAGCCGAGCTGCAGCGGCAGAAAGACGCGAGAAAGAAATAAGCAGAGTGCGCACTCTCCCGGGCGTGGTCATCGGCTCGGTATTGTCGCCAATCCATGGCCCAAGTCGACAGTTCATTCGGCTTGGATAGCATTCTGTTCCCTGGGAGGACATTCCATGGGATGCATGCCAACGCAGCCCTCCAGGCCTACTCGTCGAGGCCGTTCCACATGGACTCCAATTTGGCCATCTCCATGCGGACGCGGGCGTCGACCCAGGGTTCGTCCGGGAGGGGGATGGGGTCGTCGGTTGCTTCGACGTTTGCCAATCGCAGCATGTGCAGAAAGCGATGTCTTGCCCACTCCGTGTGAAGCTGTCGACACGTCTGATGTACCGATTTTCGACTCAATTGACCAGTAGCATCGCTGGCCCTGTTAATCCTGCCGATATCTCGAAGTAGGACTATCACCAGGAAGCAGGTGTATCCTATAACAAAAAGAGCGAAAATCGAGCCAAGAAATAGGGGGAGAGCCAATATTGCTCCAGGTCTAAGCGTTTGAATAATATCGATCATGCCCGTCAAGCCGCGCTTAAAAGAATCGACGACCAAAAGGGTTAAGTATAGAATAACAACAAATAACACGGCAGGCGGAGCGGCCAGGCAGGCAGAGCGGACGAATCTCTTTATTGCCAGAAAGTTCAGTCGAAACGGAACAAGCCAGAACTCCCATGGGAGAAGGATAACCAATAAGAGGCAGTAAGTCTCGAAGGCCAACGAGGTCGACCCTTTCACTCGCAGCGAAGTTATCAAGATGATAATGGAGACCCGCAGTGACGTATCAAAGCCTCGACGGCAAACAGTATCCCTCTTTCCGGGTCTGCTTAACTCGCGCACGGCTTCCAGGTACGACACGAGCAATGGGTATCGGCTTAGGTATCGGGCAAACCACCGCCCAATTCGGGTAGAGCTTTTTACTAAGAGCGCATCTAGCTTGCTTCTGCGACTTTCTTTTTCGAGATCAATTGGCAGCATATATGAAATGCTCCATATTATCAGCTCAATGCTGAGTACCGTAACTGAGGTTCTGACAAATTGAGACAACGAAATCTCGGTATTAATTATCGATATTGCAACAATGCCAACGGAAATAAGCCACAAGGTGCATACCCAAGCTACGTCAAGGGCAACGCCTAAGCGTTGACCCTTCAGTCCTTCCGATAAGCTAAGACTAAATAGTAGACTTCTTGAGGAGGTAAATAATCTTGAAGTCGGAAGCGTGCGAACATAGCGCCGAATTTCCATCCTCGCTTCGGGCCCTATCGTGTCAAGATGCCGACAGGCGCGAAGCGTCGTCTCTGAAAGCCAGGGTACATTCCTTTGAAACGCGATTTGAATTCCATTACTTCTGGTTACATCCTTAAGTAGCCCCATGGCTTCGGCGGCGATTTTTGCAACGAGAATATTATTGTTTCCTAGCCAGTCAAGAATTCTGCGTGACAAGTCCCCCCGGAAATCGTCTATGCATTCAGCTCGCGACAAAAACGCATCGCGAAGGAACCGCAAACAATGAACCACAGGCCGCGTCTGACGAACGTCCAGATCGTCCAGCGATGCCTCGTTTTCCTTGATCACTTTCCAACAGTATGCAGCAATTCGCTTCGCCTCCTCCTCCGGAGCGACGCCGCAGTAGACCACCAGGCAATCCCGCCACCGGGAGTCCTCGGGGATCGACTGGAACGGTACCTCCCGTTTGTTCTCGATGATCGAACGAACCACAAAGAACTCCGCAAATCGACGATGAACAAACGAGAATTGCTGCGTCTTGCGTCCGCCCAGGCGGGCGATGCGCGTCAACCGCAGCGCCTGGACGTAGCGGTTCGGCTGCTCGATCTCCACGAGACCGCCGAGGCGGGTCACCTCCACGTCCAGGCCGACGGTGGGCTCCTGGTACATAGCCCAGGCGATCTCGGTGGCCGCCGTCAGCACCTGCTCCGGCTCCAGCCCGAGCTCCTCCAGCTCCGCGGCATCCTCCGCCAGCCGCTGATCGACGTGGTCCTGGTAGATCGCGAAATGGCTAGGCGGCAGCTCCCCGTGATGATGGATTACGTACTGCGTGGTCAGATCCGCGAGGAACGGGTTGCGAATCGCCGGCACCAGCTCGGGACGGTTGGCAAAGAGCTCGCGGACGATCGCGTCGGCGTCGAACGGATGGCCGAGCAACCACCGCGCCATGGCCTTGCGGATCTGCGTCTCGCTGAACGGACGGACGATCAGCCGCCGGCCGCGGAAGCCCCGGGGCTGACGGAAGCGGCGCGACGCCAGCACCCCGCGACAGCTGTGGATGTCGTGGAAGAAACGGTCGAAGGCCCGGGAGATCTCCTTCAGTCGGGGGCTGGTGTCGTCGCAGTCAAGCACGCTCGGCATCTCGTCGAACGAGTCCAGCAGAAAGAAGAACCGCCCGTGATCGAGCATGCGGTCGTACCATTCATTGAGGAATCGGGTGCCGGCGCGTCCGGCCCAGCCTTTCAGGTACTTCTTGATGAAAGCGGCAATGTCCTCGTCGGACGGCTGCGGCGGACCGTCCCACTCCCGCAGGTTCACGTACACCGGGACGATGCCGGTCTCCCCGACCACGCCGTAGAGCTCGCGGCAGAGCCGGCGCAGGGAGACGCTCTTGCCCGAGCCCGGGTCGCCGAGCACAAGGAAGGCGCGAGTCGACTGATCCATGCGGATCGCGGCCACCAGGTCGCGGACCACGCGCGGCCGGCGGGCGCCGCGCCGGTCCATCTCCACCTCGGCTTCGAGCGTCGCGTAATCGCTGTCGCTCCAGTTCAGGTCGACGTCGTAGCTGTCGAGCTGGCGCAGCATGTACTCGCAGAACTCGTCGCGCAGCTCGCCGTAGCCGCGGGTCGGAAAATCGCCGGCGACCCGGGCGGGGACGACGTCGGACGGCGGCAGGATCTGATAACGCGACCAGATGTAGTTGAGGACGATGAAAACCAGCCCGACGAAGATCAGGATGGCGATCTTGTGACCGGTGGCGAGGGCGTCGGGGAAGACGAGCTGAGGCAGGTCGGGAAAGGACTGCCGCAGCTGCTCATAGGCCCTGGCGAGGAGCGGCAGCCACAGGGCGTCGGCGAGGATCCCGGACGCCAGCCCCGAGAGCAGGATCAGGCTGAGCGCCTGGACGCGGGTATTGCCCCACCATTTGGGACGGAACATCCAGGCCAGGGCGAGCAGCGCCACAGTCACCACCGCGGTGACGGCGAGCGCCAGCCGGTAGCCGCCCGTCGCGTAGGTGCTCAGGCCCGCGGCGGTGATTACCAAGGGCATGCCGAGGATGATGAGGTGGCGGGTCTGGGCTTCGGAGAGACGACTCAGCACGGCGGTGGATCCCAGGAAGCTGTTCGTGTGACGGGCGACGCGCCCAATTCTACGCCAACGTGGCATCCGGCGGAGGGTCGGCAGGTTCCGCGGTCCGTGCACTTCGATCTCTGCCGTGTCGTCAACCGGCCCGCCTACGAAGCGGCTCGGCCCGCATTGGGGCCGGACTGGCTGGGATCCGAGACCCTCGGCCGGGCGAACACCGGGATCGTCCACGTCCCCGGGCTGCGGGGCAATCCCGCCCGCTCCTATCCCGCCACGGCGGTCGGAGAGGTCTTTCCCGGGACCTTCGAGACCTACACGGCGAGCATGATTCACAGCTGGCAGGAGCGGGCAGACCCGCGGCTGGAACAGCAGAGCCGGGATCTCCTGCCCCTGGGCCTGAGCGACCGGATCGCCACCAAGCGCATCGACGCGGCCCAGGTTGAGGTCCGGGTGGGGCGGCTGCCGGTCGGCCGCCGGCCGAAGGCGGCGCCCGCTGCGTCTCGGCGGGACCTGGTCAACGTCGCCGGCGTGGGCTTCGGGGTCTCGCAGACGCTACCGGTCCTGGTAGCCCTGCTGGTGGCGCAGCCCGGCCAGCTGGTCTATCTGGTAGAATGGGCTGCCGTGGGAGGCGAGTGACGGCCCAGGAAGTCCGATCGTCACAGACGCCCTGTCCGGCACACCCCCCCCGGAGGCAAGGACGATGAGTCACACCGCAAAGCAAAGTCCCGCTGAGTCGGGACACCGGCGAGGCCAGCCGAGATCGTCGGCGACGCCCCCGGGTGTGTGCCAAGTGCTCCCTTCCAACGTCGAGCCGGAAGCCGTCCTCGACACCATTCGCCGGCTCATCGAAGACGATCAGGTGGCCACCGCCCGCCGCGCGGTCGCGGAGGCCGCCCGCCGCTTTCCCGAGGACCCGGAGATCCGGAAAGCGAAGCGGGTCCTCAACGACGGCAGATCCACTTCTTGTGCGGAGGTGGAGCCGAGGACCCGCGAGGAGTTCGAATGGCTCAGTAATCCACCTGCCTGGGCTCGCGGCAAGTGGATCGGACTCGTCGGCCGCCAGGTCGTGGTGATGGCCGATACGATGGAAGAGCTGATCGCGGCAGTCAAGGCCAGGAGCTTTCCGCAGAAACCCCTGCTTCATCATCTCGAATCATGAGGCCGTTGTCTTGATCAGCCCGACGGCGCCGCTCACCACGGGTGCTTTGAGGTATCTGGATTCCTACCCGGGTTTAAAAGAAGCGCAGCCGCGAGTCTACGTCAAGTTTCGCCCCGCAGGTGTCGAGGGCTCGTTCGTGGCTTTGCTTGATACCGGAGGGCACTTTTGCATCCTGAACCGGCTGACCAGCGCTCTATTGAGTGATCATCTGGCCGATAGTATGGGATTGTTTACCATTCAAACAGCGCATGGTCGACTTGTTGGAGAGCTCTACCGGCACACCATTACAATCATCGCGGAAGTTGGAGAAAGCCTCCAAGTTGAATCAACGCTTTTTGTGCCTCCCGACTGGGAGGGACCGTGCTTCATCGGATATTCCGGCGTGCTCGACCGAATGTGCTTCGCGGTGAACCCACGTGCCAACAGCTTTCATTTTGGTCCGCTGTGAATCCCCTTCCGGCGACCTCCGAGCCGAAGCCACACGGTATCCTCAACCGCGAAGATCGGCCCCGGCATCGAACCTGACATGCCCCCCCCTCTATGGTGCCCGACGTTTCTCAAGTCGAGTAGATTCAGGTGGTTAGATAAGTTGACAACCTTCTGAGAGTCACCAATGGTTCGACTGACAGGTACATTTTTAAGCAGCGGCTTTTCAGTGAGCTAAGAGCTTAATTTGATCTGTACGGCTCGATTCATCGCGAAAGCATATAAAAATTACAACACGCCTATTTTCAGCCCCTTAAGGCCAAGCCTAGGAGAGCAGAGGAGGTCTCGATCCCCTTTGAGGGCCTCTTGGCCGTTCGGCTTGCCACCTCCCAGCCCCCTCCTCTGCGCAAATCCTGGATAGCAATACGATCGAGGCATACGTGGGCTTTGCCCACGGGCCGGCTGGAAGCCGGCGCTCCCAGCACGATCGTGCATTATGTTCTTGGCGTCGAGTCGA
>JAAEPZ010000322.1 GCA_024231955.1 bacterium
ACATGACCGACCGAACCGCTGGAGAGGTTCGTGACGTAGAACAGTGTCGGTGACGCGAAGGGACCGTTATCCGGTTTCGCGAAACTGGCGGTGACCACATCGAGATCCCAGATGAGGTCGATCGAGTACCCGTAGATGCCGCCGGAGCCGCCGCCCTGATACTCGCAGACGATCTCTTTCGCATACCCGGGACTGTCAGCCAGGCTGATGGTCTGCGGGTCGGGATCGAAGATCACGTTGCCTGTGGAATAGGGTGTGAAATCGATATAGGGACCGACCGCACAACCGCTGCCGGGGCCTTCACCGCTCGGACCATCGGCAGCGTCCCACCAGTTGTAGGTGGCGTCGACGATTTCGCCCGTGTTGGTGCTGACCACACCGACTGCCAGATTCGTGAAGCTGTTGCCGTTGATCGCCACCGTGCCTGCGCCGGCATTGCTCTCGACCATCACGGCTACCGCATCACTTGGAGTCTTGTGATCGACCAGATTGCTGATCACGTTCCCGGTGAGAACCGCTCCCGGGGTGTAGCCCTCCAGGCCGATGGCATGCGCCCAGAGACCTTCGAGATCATCGATGACATTGTCAAGAACCTGGGCATCGATTATCCGCCCGGTGGTTCCGGTGCCATGACTCAGCAGGATCCCGTATGCTCCGTGACCAACCGACCAGGGGCTGGTGTCTGCGTCGACGTCGTAGATCGAGTTCCCCTGAATCAGGGCGTTGGTCACGTAACCGGTGCCGGTGGAGTGACCGATGGTAATCGCACTGATGCTGTAGTTCGGCGTGCCAGTGATCGCGTGCAACACGTTGTCGATGATCGTAATGCCGTCGATGTTGACGTCATTGCAGACCATGTTGATCGCGTGCACACTACCGTCGGCCGCCGACGTCCCGACATCGGTGACGATGTTGTTGCTGATCGTAATGTTGCCGTTGTCCGACGAGGAGATGGCGTAGTGACCGGTGGGGTTCGTGATGGTGAACCCGTCGATCGTGACGTCGTCACCGTTCACCGAGACGGCGATGCCGCCGGTGCCCGCGATGGTCGTAACCAACGCGCCCCCCGTTCCAAGCAGGTTGAGGTTGCCTGAGAGTGTCAGGTTGCCGGCGTAGGTGCCGGGAGCCACGTTCACCGTGCTGCCGGAGACCAGATCGACCCCCTCCTGAATGTGTCCGGTGCCGGGGCTGTCATCATCCACATGCAACGTGGCGAAATCTCCCTGGAAGCCGGGATCGGCACTTGTATCGGTTCCGACGGCCAGCCAGGGGCTGTAGTCCACGTTGCCGGACAGGTTGTCCGTGGGGTCGAGGTCGCCCCACCAGTTGCCGGAGGCGTCGATCAGCGTGCCGGCGTCGTTAAACACTCCGTAAGTGTTGCCGCTGAGACTGTTGCCCAGAACCTCGACTGTGGAGCCGGCCGGGAGGCCGCCGTACACGGAGCCGCCCGAATCGTAGACACTGAGACCATATTCAAAGCCGGTGATGGCGTTGTCGGCAAACTCCACATCCAGATCGTCAGCCCAGGTGTAATCGTTGCCGTAATGGGTCAGGCAGATGCCCGATGAGGCGGGGGATCCTGTGCCGCCCGTGTTGCCGCCGTCAATGGCGTTCCCACTGACGACGGTTGATCCGGCAAACGGATGACCCCCGGCAAGGAGCTTCACGCCGTACATGGCATCGACGTAGGGCCCCCCCGTGAAGGTCATCTGATTGTCGGTGACGGCAATGTTGCAGGTCAGGAGCGTAGCGTCGTAAGTCCGCAAGTCGACCAGCCCGACATTGGCGCCGATGTCAGAATTCTGGGTGAATACATTGTCGTCGATGCTGATGCCGACGATGCTGTAGTCCTCGAACCCGTCGAGTCCAACGATGAAACGGACCGCCGAGCTGTAGATCGAGTTGGTGAATGTGTTGCCGGTGATCTCGAAATTGTCGATGGTCGAATTGGCACCGTAGTTCCACACATACACGCCGCGCGTGTAGTCGGAGAAAACGTTGCCGGAAACCATGATGTTTTCGATATCGAAGTTGTCGTCGTCGCCGTCGCCGATATACAGACCGGCGCTGCAGGCGCGGCCGTCACATGCCTGGAATGTGAAAGTGTTGCCTGTCATATCCAGGCCATCGATGGCCGATCGCAGGTAAACTCCCGTCCAGATGTTTTCGAAGTCGGTGTTGATGACATCGAAATCACCGAGGTTTGAACTGTCGCCGGCAAAGATGCCGATTGACCTGGTATAAACGGTGTGCGCCATGGCCTGGAAATCACACTCGGTTACCGTCAGCCCCGTAAAGGTCTGTGGGATGTTGATGCCGTAGGCGTTTCCGCCCCCGGAAATGCCGACGTTCGTGAAGTCGACATTGGCTATCGTCAAATCGGCCGCTGCGCCCGTGACGACACGAACGCCCTCCACCAGTTGGACGTCATCGGTCAATTCGAGAGCCTGGATGGTCACGCCATCGGCGGCTATCGTGATCAACGGCGTCGCCGATGATTTGATGAAGGTCAGGTCTTCACCGGCCCCGATGAGGCTCAGGTTGCCGACAGGGATGTTGATGGTGGCCGCAGGCGTGTAGGTGCCGGCCGCCACCTGAATATCATCACCGAAATTGGCCGCATCAATTGCCGGTTGGATCGAGCCGAACCAGGTGTCCTGGGTCACGTTGTGAACCGGGGCATACATGGTCGTCTTCGAGGCGTCGGTATAACACGGGTAAACCGCCACTTCGCCGGAAACCTGATCAGTGGGATTCAGATCACCCCACCAGTTCGGGCTGGCATCGACCTCTGTGCCTGTTGCGACCATATTAATCAATTCGCCATAAACAGAGCCATCGCTGCCACTGTAGTGCTGCGTATTGTTCATCAATGTGCAGCCTTCGACAGTGATGTCGGTTGGCGATGCATTGTTCTTGCCGGGTTCGCCGAAGCGCAGTCCGCGTTCGTTGCCGGTGATTGTGCAATCAATCACATCGACATTGGTGACGGTTGCGGGGAAAGGTCCATAAGTGCCACCATCATCGCGAGCCTTCACGGTCAGGCCAACGCCCTCTTTCGCTTCGTCGATGGCGTTGCTTGTAATGATGCAACTGTCCAAAGCAATGTTGGCGTAAGTGCCGGCTTTCAGGTTGGCATCAAACCCGCAGCTCCAAGCCTGGAAGTAACTCGGCAGCAAGGATGAATCAAAACCGTTGTCATGAGTTGTACAACCAGTGAAAGTGGCGTCAGAGAGTTTTTCGACGTAAATGCCCTTGTGGTTGTTGTGGGTGAAAGTGGTGTTATCCACGGTAACATATTGAACCGTGCTTGCATCGGCGCTGACCTCTTTGTGGAGATACCAGCCATAGGTCAGATTGTCGAAGGCGGAGTAGTCGATGTCCAGATAACGCAGGGTTGATGTCCGATCGACATAAAGGCCGCGTTCCTGTTCAGTGCTGGGATTGACGTTTGTGCCGATAACATCGACATTATCCAGCTTGATATATTCTACACTCTGGCCGGTTGATTCGCAGAAGCGCCCGACGCTGAAACCAGCGAGACCCACCGGTTTGATCCGCAGGTCCTTGAACAGGATCGGATCGCCTGAAATGCCTGAGGCGGTAAGCTGGACAACGCCAACCTTGGGGTCTCCGGCTCCGGCGGCTGTTTGGGTGATGATGGTGTTTGTGAGCGGATCATCGCCGCTGCCGACGCCGATAATTTCAACGCGTTTGTTGACATCGATGTTTTCTGTGTAGGTTCCTGCGATCAACTGGATCTCATCGCCAGCGATCGCCGCATCTATCGCGGCCTGGATAGTGCCGAAATAAGTGCTCTGTGTCACGTTATGAACAGGAGCATACAAAGTTGTCATCGAGGCGTCGGTATAACATGGGTAAACCGTCACATCGCCGACGACATCATCGCTCGGGTTTGTGTCGCCCCACCAGTTGGGGGAAGCATCTATGGTCAAGCCGCCATAATGGGCAATGTCAGCACCGGAGTTGAGGAAGGTGTTGTTTTCCGCAACAACGTTCGAGCCGACAGTGTCAATACCCCACCCTTCGACTGTGTGGTCGTATATATTGTTACCAGTAATGCTCAGATTGCTCTGCCCACTGGAACCGATACCGACACCGACGCCACTATTGGCATGGATCGCATTCCCGGTGATCGAAATCCCGTCGGAAGGATTCAGGTAAACACCACGCCAGTTGCCGAATATCTCATTGTCAGCAATGGTGAGATTGTCCGAGCCGTAGCCCACTTCAATGCCATCGCTCTGGACGACAACAGCCGGTACCATGCCACAATCTGTGATGATATTGTTCTGGACAATAACATCCGTGGCAGTACCAACCACCACACCGGTTTTGTGGCTTCCATTGTCATAACCCATCTCAATGGTAAAGCCATCGATAACGGTAAAATTCGAACCGATATGTATATAAAAACCACCTTCAACAATGGTCTCGGCGACTCTGCTTCCCGGTGTGACACCGGCCGAGATGCCTTGATTATTGCCACTAAATGTCAAGGTTTTGGAAACACTTACTTGCTCAACGTACGTTCCCGCGGCGACGTTGATGATGTCGCCGGGTGACGCCGCATCGATGGCGGACTGGATCGTCGTGTACGTTTCTCCAGAACCGACATTGAGTGTAGCTGCAGCTGCCGGCAAAGAGCTCAACAGCAGACATGTCAGCAATATGAACAAGGATATACTGGGTAGGTGTCTCATCATGTATCCCATCCTGTGTTGTGGCCCGGTCAGAGTAGAGTCGTTTTTCCGGGCCAATTGTCGTGTGACTGAAATTCAGCACGGGGACAAACACGGGCTCCACCCACCGGTGGAGCCCGTTTGAACTCGCTACTTAAGCAGCAGCATCTTGCTGGTCTTCTGCAGAGGACCGGCGTCGATACTGTAGAAGTAGACTCCACTGGCGACCGACTGACCGGCGCTGTCGCGCCCGTTCCAGGTCACCGAGTGATGTCCGGCGGCCACGGCCTCATTCACCAGAGTGATGATGCAGCGCCCGTCGGGGGCGAAGACGCTCAAACGCACGTTCTGCGCTTCGGGCAGATCGAAGCTGATCCGCGTCTTCGGGTTGAAGGGGTTCGGGAAGTTCTGGGTCATCATGTAGGCCGCGGGCAGGTCATCCGCCACGCCCGTCATCTCCATCTCGACACCAACCGGCGCGTTGAGCGAGTTGCGCAGCGCGAGGGTGATGTCGTCGGGGGTGATCCCCTGGGCGAAGGTGACGCGCATCAGTTCGCCACTGCCGATGAGGGCAAGATCGGTGCCCATCAGCGCGAGACCCGCATCGAGGCCATTGGCGTCGATGTTGCGCAGGAAGACCTGTCCCGCCTGCTGACCGCAGAGTGCGCCGGGCTGAACCGAGATCACGGATCCGGCGATCATTCTGGAGCTGATGTTCAGCCCCTTGAGGTCGAGGCAGGGTTGATCGAGAACCAGCGACCAGACGTTCTCCTCGACCCGCCGCCAGGTGATCTGCGCCAGCTCGGTGGCGTTCTCCTGGAAGATGGGCAGGGGAGCGACGACGCCGTAGTTCATCGAGAAGATCATCAGATCCTCGAAGTTCACATAGTCGTCGGGCAGCGGGAGACCGGTACGGCTGCCGCCAACGGTCGGACCGACATCGATCGGTTCACCGGCGACAACGACGGTACTGGTACCGTAGTAGGTGCCGAGTTGCGTGATGTCGGCGCCGGAGACGAGGCCGTCAAAGATGCCATAGGTACCGCTACCCTGATCGCTCACATCGCCGAGCCAGTAGTTCGTGGCGCGTCCCTGCGCACCGGCGTCGGCCGGACCGACGTGCAGCACCTGATCAACCACGAAGGCCTGGAGAGACATGATGTCCCGCTCACCGCCTGCGCCGTTGTAGATCAGCGTGGTGGCCGTGCCGGTGCCCGTCCATTTGGCGGAACCGAGAACGGCCGCGGGCCAACCCGCCGCACTGCCGGTGTAGTTGGGATAGTCGCCCCAGGCGGCATCCATGACGATCATCTGATAGTAGTTCGTGTCGTTGCCGGATGCATCGTCCCAGGTGCAGTCGATCTCGTTGTGCGCCGGAGCGCAGGCGAAACCGCTGACCGCCGTCGGGATGGTGTTGTCCGCAGTGATCGTGTCGTTGCCGTTGCTCGTGTTGAGCAACAGGTCGGTTGCGGTCACCTGAACCGTGATCAGACCATCGGCCGGAGTCGTGGTCCCCACCGCACCCACGTTCCAGGTGGCTGTGGGGGCGGCATAGGTGTCGGGCGTGACTGTCGCACCCAAACCGAAGCCGCCGAGATCGGCCGTGATGTTCGCGGCGCCGAAGCCGGGATCGCTGTCGGTGACGGTCGCCGTAACGGTGATGTTGTCGCCGTTCTTCAGGTACTCGTCCGTGTGGCCGAGTGTGGAGTTGGCGATCGCCACGCCGGAAACCACCGGAGCTCCGAGGTCAACGATCACCAGGCCATTGTCGGCTACGAGTCCGGTCACCGGGGCGTTGAACTCATCCCGTACGGAGATGAAAGTCAGGCCCAGACTGGAGGTGTCGTAGTCGACGGTGCCGACCGCGGTGAAGGTGCCCTTGAACAACTCGCCGCTCGTGATGCCGGGTGTGGCACCGGGAAGCGTCGCGTCGATCTTCACATGACCGACCGAACCGCTGGAGAGGTTCGTGACGTAGAACAGTGTCGGTGACGCGAAGGGACCGTTATCCGGTTTCGCGAAACTGGCGGTGACCACATCGAGATCCCAGATGAGGTCGATCGAGTAGCCGTAGATGCCGCCGGAGCCGCCGCCCTGATACTCGCAGACGATCTCTTTCGCATACCCGGGACTGTCAGCCAGGCTGATGGTCTGCGGGTCCGGGGTCATGAACACATTGCCGGTCAGCCAGGGGTCGAAGAGGACATTGGCCGTTACGTTGACACCGGAACCGGTTCCAACGCTGCTGGGACCGTCAACTGCGCCCCACCAGTTATGAAGAGCATCCACAACGTTGGGACCTTGCTTCTCGACACCATAGTCAGAGTTGTTGGAAAGGTCGTTGTAGCGTGCCAGCAAGGTTGAGGTGTCCGAGGCGTCGATACCGATACCGATCCCCGAGGCGTTGCCGCTCAGGTTATTCCTGGTGACAATCCCGTGGGCACCTGGTGCATAGTGGTTGTTGATGTTGACTGCCGCGGATGTCCAGCCGCCAGGGGTGGCGACACCCTTGCAAGAGGTGATCGTGCTGTTCTGGATCGTAACCGAAGCGCCGCTGGTTATCTCGACGCCATAGTCGAGCCAGTTGCCGACCCCCTTGCCGGTGTAGGTGTTGCCGTCATAGACCGAGCCTGAGCAACCCGAAAGGTAGTAGGCGACACCAACTCTACCGATATCAGAGAAAACGCAACCCGTGAAATCGACGGGCCCGTCAGCCTGGGCCGCAACCGCATACCCCTTGTATTGGGTTGATTCATGGTACTTGATGTGACGGAATGTGCAGTCGGTGAAGCTGCCGTTCCCCTTGTGACGGAAGCCCTGGAAGATCTGGTAACCGCTGCCGTCGAAGATTATGTTCGAGATGTCGACCGTGTTACCCGCCTGCACCAGGAACCAGCCTCGGCTGTCACCGGTACCGCCGGTGCTTTGATCGGTCATGACGATCGGGTTGTTGCCCGCATCGCCGATGATCGTGACGCTCTTGTTGATCACGACCTGGCCGACCTCGACGTAGGTGCCCGGGGCAACGTTGATGGTGCTGCCGGAGACCAGGTTGATGCCCTCCTGGATCAGACCGGACGCTCCCGCCTGCGGGCTGTCGTCGTCCACGTTGAGCGTGGAGAAGTCACCCTGGAAACCGGGCGTGCCCGGAGCAGTGTCCGTGCCGCTGGCCAACCAGGGCGAGAAATCGATCAGGTTGGCACCACCGCCGTTGATCGCACCGCCCGTGCCTGCGGGGTGGCTGGCGATGGTCGGTCCGGTGTTGCTGCCCCACCAGTTGCCGCTGAAATCGAGGACCGCTGCCGAACCGTCACCGGCCCAGTCCACGGCAACGGTGCTGCCGAAGGAGTTGTCGACGAACACGTTCGTCGCCATGGTTCCGGACACCTGTGTATTGAACAGCCACACGTCGATGGCATTGCCGAAGAATACATTCTCCGTGGCCGTGCTGTTCTGTGCTCCCCTGGTCGGGCCACTTGGATGCGCGCTGAAGTAGACGAGGCCGCCCCCGCTGCAACCCATGAATGTGTTCTGCTTGATCAATACACCCTGCGGTCCACCGAGGATTCCGTAGGCCACGTTGTCGAACGTGTTGTCCCGAATCTCACCGCCATACAACGAATAGGAGCCTGCGACTATTCCGGATGCTCCGATATTCTGAAAGAGATTGCCCTCGAAGAGTATATCCCTGGTGCCGCTCGTCCCCACGACGCATGCGTCCACATAGAAACCTGCGGCATGGCTGGGCGCGTTCTTCAGATGATTCGAGGTGAAACGGAAGCCGTCCCAGTTGCTCCAGAGATCCATCAGGAAGAGAGCGTCCGTGGACGCGGGCCCCCCGGGACTCAGACTCGCTCCATCGAGTGAGTTCTGATGAACGGTGATGTCATCACCGCTGAGATGCCGATCCAGTAATATGCTGGGATCGGTCGTGCCCTCGACATGGTTGTTCTGCAATACCAGATTGTCGAGGGGTCCGCTGGTCGCTTTGATCGCATTCAATCCCGCGACAAAAGCAAAACCATCGATGACGGAGCCGGCGCAACCGGTCTGCAGGTCGCACAGGATACCGCCGCCTGCAGTGATTATCGATTCGATGGTCGGATTGGGAGCGCCGATCACGCGGCCAACCGCGGTTGTGCCCACCTGCGCGCCAAGCAGATTGACGCTTTTGTTCAGGAAGAACGGGCCGTAGGTGCCGGGAGCGACGTTGACCGTGCTGCCGACAACGGCATCGATACCGGCCTGAATGTTGTCGAAGGCCGTGTAGCCCCAGATGTGACCGTCGTTCGCGCCACCGGCCGTGTAGTCATCGTCTATCCAGACCTCGGACAGGTCCGTGGCGGTTACGGTGACATCCATCCCCGGCAGGTAGACGGGGCTGCTGAAAACAGGGTCCTGGCTGACGACTGCCGCCAGAGTAGCCGCATCGGCATTGGTCTGGCCGCCATACAGACAGAAGGGTGGGTAGGCGCCGAATTGGTTGGGCACCACACCGGACCATGTGGCATGCACCGACCAGAGAACGCCATTGTCAACCGCCTGGAACGTGAAGTCCCAGTTCAGGACACCTACACCCGGTCCGCCCGGCGTGGAATACCAGGCCTGGTTGAGGGCGGTCAATCCGTCGATATGCAGACCGTCTCCCCAGAGGGTGCTCTCCCCGGTCCGCAGATCCATGTCGCCGCCCGAATAGTACGTGAGGTAGGGGTCGCCGGATGTCCCCGTGCCGCCCGAGAGTCCGTCGCAAACGAAGGACCCGA
>JAAEPZ010000323.1 GCA_024231955.1 bacterium
CACGCCGTAGGTCCCGACCTGCGCCAGGAAGAGTGCCACCCCCGCAAAGACGCTTATGAGCAGCAAGCTGAATCGCTGGGGCGCTATCGCGCTCCGATATTCGTCCTCCAAAGTGGAGACGTTCGAGATCGGCAGTTCCTTGTCGAGATCTCTGACCACTCGGCGCACCGCCGGAACGAGGTTGAGCGGTTCCTCACGCCGCGTTTTGACGGCGAGCCTGGTGAACATGTAGCACCGCTGCTGATAGGGAATGTAGACGTAAGGCCGGACGTCCTCTTGGAAAGCATCGTGCTTCACCGCCCCCACGACGCCAACAATCGTCATCTTGTCGGCGCTAGCGATGCTGATCCGCCGGCCGAGCGGTTCTTCGCGACTGAAGTACTGCGCGGCCATGCGTTCGTCGATGATCGCCACCAGTGGTGCATCTTGGGTATCGGAGTCCCTGAAGAAGCGCCCCCGCCGCAGGGGGATCCTAAGCGTCTTGAAATAGTCGGGGTTGACGAGCCCGAGATTGGCCGACTGGATATCACCCTCTTCGAGCGGTGGCCGCCCCTCGATCTCGAACTGGTTCGACGGATCCACACCGCTAAAAGGAAGCGCATAGTTCATGCCCACCGATTCGACGCCGGGCAAAGCCTTGGTACGCTCGAGCAACTCCCGTAAAAAATCGAGTTTTCGGGAGGTGTCCCGGTACTTGGAAAGGGGAAGGAAGAGCTCCAAGGTCACAACTTTCTCCAGGTTGACGCCAAGGTCGGCCCGCAGGAGTCCAAGGAAGCTCCTGACCGACAGGCCGGTGCCGATCAACAGTGTCGTCGACAGCGCAATCTGCGCGACCACGAGAACCGAGAACGTAAGTCGTGAACCGCTGCTAATCGTAAGCTTGTTGCTCCCATCACTCAATCCTGCCGCCGGGTTGATCCGACTCGCCAGAAATGCCGGAATCGCACCGAAGAGAAGCGCAGCAACCAGAGAGCTGCCGATCGTGAAACCGAGTACTCGCAGGTCCATCTGTGGCGGATAGCTGTAAAACACGTTGACTGGGTTCAGTGCCGTGAACAGCCGAGTCGTCGCATAGGCGACCGGCAGGGCGAGCAATCCGCCCGCCATTGAAACCAAAATGCTCTCGCGCAGCGAAGCCCAGGTTATCCGCGAACGGCTCGCTCCCAGAGCGAGGCGAACCGCGATATCGCGATGGCTCGTCTGTCCCCGGGCCATGAGGAACGTTGCGAGGTTCGCGCAGGCGATGATGAGTACGAAACTTGTCGCGGCCCAGAGTGTCAAGAGCACCGGCCGCAGGTGCCCGAAGATCTGGTCGCTCAACGAAACGATCCTCATACCGTAGTCCCTGTCGGTGACCGTGTA
>JAAEPZ010000324.1 GCA_024231955.1 bacterium
CATCCGCCTGATAGCTGGAGCGTTTGGACTTGAATCGCACGTATATACTCTAGGAGGCAAACGTATAGCGTTGGAGAACGAGGTTTTCCACATTGACCGGCAAACTAACAATTATGGGACCGATTTCGACGGCTACGTCGCAGACCTCTTCATCCGGGTAGATGCTCCACAGATGCTTTCGATTCTGATTGTGGAAAAGTGGGATGAGGATGATGAGACAACCACTCGTGAAGTATCGTATTGCGGGCGTTTCTCCATCGAATGGTCGGTGGAGGATGCAGAGCCGCTGGCGTACAAGCCGATAGTTGATGAGAGCGCAGCGTGAGCAAAAGCGGTAGTGTCGTGCGCCAGGTAGAGATGGCGCTCAAGTCGATCTTTACGGACGGTGTCTCCCGTGCCGAACTCAAAAGACGGGGGCTGGCCGGGCAGCGCATCGTCAGCCACCGCACGATGCAGGATTATGTCGCCGACTGCTGTCGCTTTGCCAGATGGTGCAAGCTGGCCTACGGCGTCAGTTACCTGCGCGAGATCACGCCCAAGATGGCGGAGGAATACGTGCAGGGCCTGGTCGACCTCGACCGGGCGGGCGGCTATATCGGCAAGG
>JAAEPZ010000325.1 GCA_024231955.1 bacterium
AAAAATCAGCTGGAGGAGGTCAACCGTGGGCCGACCGGTGAAATACCCAGCCGTTCGGATGATGGATATAGCACCGATTATGACTCCAAGGGCGATGAGGGTATGGAGCGGGTATTGGCATCGATGCCATCCCACCCTCCCCTACCGGTAACGCCGCCCACCACTGATGATGGAGCTGGCGAAGATGAGTTTCAGCCACCTGACCCGTTTCCTAGCGAACAGGAGTCATTGTCGCCGCCGCCGGCCTTCAGGGCTGAGCAGGCACACGAATGGCGACAGCCAGCGCATGAGCTGTCGTCCTCGGACGATGAGCCACCAGGTTTGGAGCGGATACCGAATTGTTTCTTGGCCGACGAATCGGCCCGAAAAATAGTACCGGTGACGCTGATCACTGAGGGAGAAGAGCTGACGCCATATAGAGACAGCAAGCCAGTACTGTTGTTGCATCACTCTGGCCTGCTGCCGATCAGCATGGCCCATCTGGGCAAGGCCGCATTGAACTGTCGCCCAGTAGTGTTCCCAGAGATGATATCTGATGGAGAAGAAGAAAAAGAGACGTCGTTGTCGCCGCCAGCCTTCGTAGTCAAGCAGGCAAACGAATCGTCGTCTTCAGATGACGAGACGCCGGGTTTGGAATCACCG